>OY781044.1:0-1656407 GCA_963676235.1 Candidatus Methanomethylophilaceae archaeon | reverse complement strand
ATTCGATGAGATCGTAGAAAAGGTCTCCTTCAATAGGATCTTTAAGCATAATTCTAATGTGCACATGGGATCTCGATTCATTTTTATCGGATTGGAAGTTCCAGGGTTAAAAAATGGGCCGAAGCCCATTTGATTTTTATTCAGAAACTGCTTTCGTTGCTTCTCGATTCGTTCTCGGCGCAGATCTGGGAGATGAACTGTTCGGTGGACATGCTTCCGATGTCCTCCTTTGTCTCTGCTTCTTATCGAGATGGTATTCCCGGATTCCGCTTCTTTTTCACCGAGAATGAGCATGTAAGGGGTCTTTTGCATCTGGGCTTCGCGGATTTTATATCCGATTTTTTCTTCCCTGTTGTCAAGTTCGCATCTGATGCCTGCAGCTTTGAGCTGTTTGTTGACAGTCTCTGCGTAGTCATGGGATTTCTCGGATACAGACAGTACTTTCACTTGTACAGGTGAGAGCCATGTCGGGAATTTACCTGCATAATGCTCGATGAGTATTCCGATGAATCTCTCGATGGATCCGAAGATGACTCTGTGGATCATGACAGGTCTGTGTTTTTCTCCGTCTGCTCCACGTATGTGAGATCGAATCTCTGAGGCATCTGGAAGTCTAGCTGAATGGTTCCGCACTGCCAGGTTCTTCCCAAGGAGTCTTCCAGATGGAAATCGATCTTAGGTCCATAGAATGCGCCGTCTCCTTCGTTGACCTTGTATACAAGATTGGATTCTTTCAGTGCTTCTGTAAGGGCGTTCGTTGCGTTGTTCCAATCCTCATCGGAACCCATGCTGTTCTCGGCCTCGTTGAAAGTTCGACGTGATATTTGAATCCGAATTGCGAATATACTTCGTTCACAAGTCTTACGACACCTTTCAGCTCGTCAATGATCTGATCGGGGGTCATGAAGATATGTGCGTCGTCCTGGGTGAAGCATCTGACCCTCATCAGTCCTAAAAGGGTTCCCGATCTCTCGTGTCTGTGCACGAGTCCCAGTTTCTCCCATTTTGATGGGAAGTTCTTTGTAAGAGTGCGGTTCAAGCCTGTAGACCAACATGCCACCGGGGCAGTTTCATGGGTTTGACGCAGAACATGCCGTCGTCGATCATGGTGGTGTACATGTTATCTTTATAGTGATCCCAGTGACCCGACTGTTGCCAAAGTTCCTGACTGAGCATCATAGGGGTGGAGATCTCAAGGTAGTTCTCTCTTTGGTGGATCTCTCTCCAGTATTCGATGAGAGTGTTCTTCAATACCATTCCTTTAGGAAGGAAGAACGGAAATCCAGGTCCTTCTTCCATAATGGCGAAGATACCTAGTTCTTTCCGAGTTTCCTGTGGTCTCTTTTCTTTACCTCTTCAAGCATGAGGAGGTACTTCTCAAGGTCTTCTTTGTTGGTGAATGCAGTACCGTATATGCGGGTGAGCATCTTATTCTTCTCGCTTCCGCGCCAGTAAGCGCCAGCAAGCGACGTGAGCTTGAATGCTTTTATTGCTTTGGTGTAAAGTGCATGAGGCCCGGCGCACAGATCGACGAATTCTCCCTGTTTGTAGAATGTAATCACCGCATCTTCCGGAAGGTCTTCAACGAGTTGTACTTTGTACGGCTCGCCCAATTCTTGAGATATTCTATTGCTTCTTGCCTCGGTTTAGAGAATGTTTCTAATTTAAGATTCTCTTTTATGATCTTTTTCATTTCCACTTCAAGAGTGTTTAGATCTTCCTGTGTGAATCCGCCTTCTTTGTCGAAGTCGTAATAAAATCCTGTGTCGATGGCGGGTCCGATTGCTAATTTGGTATCTGGATACAATCTTTTGACTGCTTGTGCCAGGACATGGGATGTTGTGTGTCTGAGAATCTTCAGTTCATCTTCACATTCCTCTACCCTGCCCATCATTATAAAGTGCTTTCATTTCACTATCTCCTACATGTTGTAGTTGTACCGGGCACACATGATATATTTATAAAAACTATTCTCTGGTGCAAGACAAGTTTTAGGTCCTTTACAGGATACCAATAAAGTTATTGATAGCTAGATGCAGAATAGGTTTTTATAATGAACATACATTGCAAGGCTCGGTATCAATGACTGGTGATGAAAAGAAGGTCAAAAAGGATAGAGACCCCATCATGATGGCGTGTTTCATAGTGTTCTTATTGGCATCATGTGCAGTAATCGGAGCATTCGTATATGATGAATATGTCAAAACAGACAATACGCTGGCCACAGAAGGCAGCACTGTAGTCGTGAATTACAACGGTGCATACTACGCGTATTACGGAGAAGACGGGTCAGTTTTATTCGATACCAGTTATTCCAGCGTTGCTAATAATGTCAACGTCGTAAAGAGCAACGATTTCGTTTTAGGCACCTCCTATTCGACGCTATCGTTTGTTGTGGGCGGCACGACTGTGTCACAGGATTCGGTAATGCAGTTATCGGATACAAGGCAGGAGATAACAGTCAAAGTATGCATTCCGGTCGGAACGAATGGATATTACGCGCCGGATACAAGTGTAACGGTCAAATCAGGAGAGATGCAGACCGAAAATCTTGTGGACACAATGACTGCAACACAGTTCTCAACTCAGTATGGCGTATCTCTCACACAGGGAACATATTACATTGAGAATTCAGTTTACGGTTGTTCTGCTTCCGCATCGTATAACAGTTCTACAGGACTTATCGATGTTAGATATAATTTGGAAGCTGGAAGTACATACACGTTAGTTGACGATTCCAATTTCGGAAAGGTAACGATGACCGTATCCTCGATATCCGGAACATCTTTCACTTATTCACTCACAGTGTCTAACTACAAGGTCACCGGGGAAAACGACGGAGCCAAGATCGGTATCGAGATGATCAAGGTCACACTCGGCACACAGTCGATCTACATAACGTCAATAACAGATCCTACATCCAGTGGAACAGCGACATCATTCGAGTACAAGACAGTGGCGGAGAAGTATAACGCAGTGTTGTACTTCACCATCTCGATAGTGTCCGTAAAAGATTAAACCGATTGATTCAACTTTTATTTCAGTCTGGGAATGTTTCTTCCAGACTGATTATGTCTTATTTTTACTCTTTATGAAATTGTGTGGATTCAGATTATCTTTCGAGTAAGTTTTGTGTCGAACGTGATCATCGTATCTTTAGGTAGAGTGGAATGATCCGATGCATTGTATCTTAGAAATCTGTGACATCAAATCGTTTCTGGGATTCACGGTTGATCTTATCGGCACTTTGAATTTACTATGCTGAGGTTGATGATGACTTGCTGGCCTCTGGAAACGACTTACACGAACGATACTTTTCTCTTTTGTCCCAAATTGTATTTTATGTCATAGTCGTGAGTTCGTGTTTTCTATCACAGTATTTGTATTTGAGAGACTCTTATTGCTCTTCGGAGTTGTCCTGCGTCTGTAGCGTCTCGAACGACCTATATCTTCGTATAATATCGAGGATATCTATGGGCATCTTTCAGAACATTATTATATATTGATACGAGAATCTGTACAAAATTCAACAGGGTTATTTCACTGATCGGGGTTGTGAAAAAATGAAAGATAACAAAAAGAACAAGAACTGCAATTCGCATATTAAAACAAGGGCAGCATCAGTGTCGACGGTAAGGCAGGCATCCAGCAAGAAAATGGTCGTCATTTCATTATTGGCGGGCGATGGTATGCTTGCTTGCAGTCCGTTGCGGCTGTAAGGCATCTCTCATGAGGATTCGTCTGAATCCGATGCTGCCGTCGGCAGTACGTTTACATATACATACGAAGGAGTCGCAGTGACGTACCAGGTCCTTACAGAATCCGGTTCAACTGGTACGGGTACAAGTGGGCAATACTATGCCGGCGATTGTAACGACCCAGACTGGTGCCGTGGTCATACCTTCCACAGTCACCAGCGGTTCGGTTACATATGCGGTCGTGGGCATTGCTAATAATGCGTTTTCAAGTTGTAAGGTCATCACATCTGTCACGATACCTTCTGGTGTGACCTCGATCGGTGCCGGTGTGTTCGGTAATTGTTATTCTCTTACCTCGATCGCGATACCTTCTGGTGTGACCTCGATCGGTTACAATGCGTTTATTAATTGTTATGCTCTTACCTCGATCGCGATACCTTCTGGTGTGACCTCGATCAAAGAGAACACGTTCAGCTGCTGTTATGCTCTTACCTCGGTCACTATATCTTCAACTGTGACGGCTATCGGCGATTATGCTTTTAATGAATGTTATGCCCTCTCTTCGGTCACTATACCTTCCGGTGTGACATCTATAAACACCCATACTTTCTATGGTTGTTCTGCCCTCTCTTCGGTCACTATACCTTCCAGTGTGACGTATATTGGTGCCTATGCTTTCGATGGTTGTTCTGCCCTCTCATCAGTCAACATACCTTCAACTGTGACGGCTATCTGGGATTATGCTTTCCATGGTTGTTCTGCCCTCTCCTCGGTCACCATACCTTCAGGTGTGAGTTCGATCAGAGATTACGCGTTCTATGGTTGTTCTGCCCTCTCTTCGGTCACCATATCTTCCGGTGTGACTCTGATCGGTGGTTACGCGTTCTATGGTTGTTCTGCCCTCTCTTCGGTCACCATACCTTCTACCATGGTGAGGATCAACACCTATGCTTTCTATGGTTGTTCTGCCCTCTCCTCAGTCACTATACCTTCCAGTGTACTCGCGATCGATCCTTGTGCGTTTCAGAATTGTTATGCATTGCATTTTATCGAGATTCAACGCACGACTAATTTTTCCGTTTTGGATACAAATTGTTTCAATACCCAATGTAAGATCGGCACTAACGTCAAGACTACACTTTCTATAAACAGTAATACATATTTCGGCACGACGATAAGATATTTGAGTTCTACAGCAACATCGGCATATACGGCATCAGGAACAACCAGTGGATTTGCTTGGACCATCACAGATGGTGATCTGGTTATAACAAGTGGCACCGGTGCATTGGCAGCGACCAGTTCTGATGCACATTGGTTAGGGTCTGACGGCAAATATTATGATGGTGTGATAAGGACTGTGACGATAAATGAGGGCGTTAACATAACATCGATAGGTGATTATGCGTTTAATGGATGTAAATCCCTCACCTCGATCACGATACCTTCCGGTGTGACATCGATCGGTCAATATGCATTCAATGGTTGTTATGCCCTCGCATCGATCACGATACCTTCCGGTGTGACCTCGATCGGTCAATATGCATTCAATGGTTGTTATGCCCTCGCATCGATCACGATACCTTCCGGTGTGACCTCGATCGCCAATTATACGTTTGCTAGCTGTTCTGCTCTCACCTCGATCACGATACCTTCTATTGTAACATCCATAGGCACCTATGCTTTCTACAGGTGTTACGTCATTAAATCTATCATTATACCTTCCGGTGTGACATCCATCGGGGCTTCGGCGTTCCGCGGGTGTTCAAGCGTCACATCCTTCACAATACCAACTGGCGTGACATCCATCGGAGAATTTACGTTCTCTGGTTGTTCTGCCGCCACATCGATCACGATACCTTCTGGTGTGACATCGATCGGTCAATATGCATTCTATTATTGTTCTGCCATCACATCGATCACGATACCTTCTGGTGTGACATCGATCAAATCTGGTATGTTAAGTAGATGCTCTGCTCTTACATCGGTCACGATACCTTCTGGTGTGACGTCAATAGCTGATACCGCGTTCCACTATTGTTCTGCCCTCACATCGATAACTTTGCCAGATGGCTTGTCTATAACAGAAAATGCTTTTACGGGATGTGATGAGATCACTGATGTATATGTCACACTCTCTGGTGCGAAGACGACCTACGGTGTGATAGACACTTACTTCGACACGGGATCCACCTGGAAATTAACAGGTATGACCGTCACCGTGCAGGACCTGATATTGCAGACGACAACGTCCACTATCGCCACGGGCACAATAGCCGGCATCTCTGGTAATCATCTCGTGTATTACTACAACGGGACCGTCACATCATACACGTATTCATCCTCATGGAGTTTGACATCCGGCAGCGTCGCTGTCGTTTTCGATCCCAACGGCACACCCGGGTCGGTATATGTAGAGTACTGTGCGACCGGCGGAAGCATCAGTATGATACCGGATGTCTTCTGGGTGTACGGATTTCCGTATGGCTGGTTCACGAGCGCCAGCTTCGGCGACCAGGTGACATCATCCACGGTCTTTTCATCGAACACCGCGGTTTATGCGGCGTTGCTATCATACTATGCCGCGGACATCACGTACGAGAACGGTACTCTGTTGGACAGCATAATCACCGATCGGTCATACTACGGGATCTCATCCGGATCGTATAATATCCTCTCGAGCGTGGACTTCGTGTTCACTGTCAAGGCCGACACGCATTACACCCTGGACGCAGCCACGGTGTCCTCCGTATCAGGAGTATCCGCGTCCGCGAAGACGATCACATGTGATAGCAAGGACAGCGGAACATATGACTTCACGGTCGGCGGCGCTGTACACGACACATACGTCGTCACACCCGCCTTCCAGGCCGGAACGGTTCTGGATGCCGTCACGACCTCGTCATCGTACTACACCGAATCGTCGGGAACGTACACAGTGCAGTCGGGCGTGGACTTCGTGTTCACCGTCAAGGCCGACACGCATTACACCCTGGACGCAGCCACGGTCACCACCGTATCAGGGGTATCTGCGTCCGTGAAGACGGTCACTTGCGTCAGCAAGGAATCGGGGTCCTATGAGTTCACTGTCGGCGGCGCGACACACAACACATACGCCGTCACACCCGCCTTCCAGGCCGGAACGGTTCTGGATGCCGTCACGACCTCGTCATCGTACTACACCGAATCGTCGGGAACGTACACAGTGCAGTCGGGCGTGGACTTCGTGTTCACTGTCAAGGCGAGCGCTTCTTATGTGCTAGTCGCAGCCACGGTGTCCTCCGTATCAGGAGTGTCCGCGTCCGTGAAGACGGTCACTTGCGTCAGCAAGGAATCAGGGTCATATGCGTTCACGGTAAGCGGTGCCCAACCATGTTATTCCGTAACACCAACGTATGCGTCGGGAGTGGTTCTGGACACTGTGCTCACCAGTTATGACAAGTACACTTATGACGGTCTCACCGGTACTTACGCGGTGATGTCGGATACGGATTTCTCGTTCTCGGTCAAGGCCGCTGAGCATTACACCCTGACAACAGCCACGGTCACCACCGTATCAGGCGTCTCCGTCACAGGTCTCACCGTGACCTGTGTGCACAAATCGTCTGGTTCGTACGCGTTCGAAGTGGGCGGTGCCGGATACAGCACGTACGCCGTCACCGCTTCGCAGGGAACCGGAACGACGATAACGTTCACGACACCGGCGACTTACGGGACCGATTACACCTTCACAGCCGTCAAGGATACAGGCTACACCAAGGGAACGCTCGAAGTGTCCGTTACCATAGGCGGAGTAACATATGCATTGGGCAGCCCGACAGGCGACACCTACACCATAACAGGAACATACATACTGGGCGCCGTTGTCATAACGACGGAATCCATCCTTCCAGACACATACACTGTCACCAAGGTGCAGGGAACCGGAACGACGATAACGTTCACGACACCGGCGACGTACGGAACCAACTATACTTTTACCGCTGTCAAGAACACAGGCTACACTCAGGGAACCCTCGCAGTCTCGGTTACCATAGGCGGAGTAACATATGCATTGGGGCAGTCCCACAGGTGACACCTACACCATAGCGGGAACATCGATCTTGGGCGCAGTCGTGATAACGGCAGCGGCCTCACCCGATACATACGCCGTCACCAAGGTGCAGGGAACCGGAACCACGATAACGTTCACGACACCTGCGACTTACGGAACAGATTACACGTTCACAGCCGTCAAGGATACAGGTTACACCCAGGGAACCCTCAGCGTCTCGGTCACCATAGGCGGAACGGCATACACGTTGGGCAGCCCCACGGGCGACACCTACACCATAGCGGGAACATCGATCTTGGGCGCAGTCGTGATAACGACAGCATCCATCCTTCCAGACACGTACGCTGTCACCAAGGTGCAGGGAACCGGAACGACGATAACGTTCACGACACCTGCGACTTACGGAACAGATTACACGTTCACAGCCGTCAAGGATACCGGTTACACCCAGGGAACCCTCGGCGTCTCGGTCACCATAGGCGGAGTAACATATGCATTGGGCAGCCCGACAGGCGACACCTACACCATAACGGGTACATCGATCTTAGGCGCAGTCGTGATAACGACAGCATCCATCCTTCCAGACACGTACGCTGTCACCAAGGTGCAGGGAACCGGAACGATGATAACGTTCACGACACCTGCGACTTACGGAACAGATTACACGTTCACAGCCGTCAAGGATACAGGTTACACCCAGGGAACCCTCAGCGTCTCGGTCACCATAGGCGGAACGGCATACACGTTGGGCAGCCCCACAGGCGACACCTACACCATAGCGGGAACATCGATCTTGGGCGCGGTCGTGATAACGACAGCTGCCTCACCTGATACATACGCCGTCACCGCTTCGCAGGGAACCGGAACCACGATAACATCGGCAACGCCGGCTACATACGGAACTGATTACACGTTCACAGCCGTCAAGGATACCGGTTACACCCAGGGAACGCTCAGCGTCTCGGTCACCATAGGCGGAACGGCATACACGTTGGGCAGCCCCACGGGCGACACCTACACCATAGCGGGGACATCGATTTTGGGCGCAGTCGTGATAACGACAGCATCCATCCTTCCAGACACGTACGCTGTCACCAAGGTGCAGGGAACCGGAACGACGATAACGTTCACGACACCTGCGACTTACGGAACAGATTACACGTTCACAGCCGTCAAGGATACCGGTTACACCCAGGGAACCCTCGGCGTCTCGGTCACCATAGGCGGAGTAACATATGCATTGGGCAGCCCGACAGGCGACACCTACACCATAACGGGTACATCGATCTTAGGCGCAGTCGTGATAACGACAGCATCCATCCTTCCAGACACGTACGCTGTCACCAAGGTGCAGGGAACCGGAACGACGATAACGTTCACGACACCTGCGACTTACGGAACAGATTACACGTTCACAGCCGTCAAGGATACCGGTTACGATCAGGGAACGCTCAGCGTCTCGGTCACCATAGGCGGAACGGCATACACGTTGGGCAGCCCCACGGGCGACACCTACACCATAACGGGAACATCGATCTTGGGCGCAGTCGTGATAACGACAGGTGACCTCGACCTCAACATCTACACGGTGTCTGGTATACTGACGGTCACAGGCGGCACAGCTTCGAACGAAGGAGTCACGATAACCCTCGACACGACAGGAACAGATTACACCGCGACCACCGGAACAGGCGGGGCATACACTATACTCAACGTCCCCTACGGAACCACCGGCGACATAAAGGCATCCATTACAGGATACCATCAGACCGTCACCCCGTCTGTCACGGCCATCAACGCCGATATGACAGGTAAGGACCTCACCCTGATGATCAGTCAGTACACGGTGTCCTTCGACGGCAACGGGTCCACTTCCGGATCCATGCCGCAGATGAGCATGACGTACGGCACGGAATACGTTCTGACGTCCAACGCCTTCTTCAAGAGCGGAAGCGCGTTCATAGGCTGGTCCCTTTCCGATTCAGCCACTATCCCGACATACTCCAACAGGGACAGCGTCGTCAACCTGACGGCTGTAAGCGGCGGTAACGTGATCCTGTACGCCGTATGGGAGGATTCCAAGTACACGGTGGAATTCAACGGAAACGGCGGAACGGGATACATGCCCGACCAGTACTTATCGTCCGGCGCGGCCGTTCGGATCGATGTCTGCGTCTACTCCTTCGCAGGGAAGACGTTCCTCGGATGGGACCACCGACAGCTCGGCAGACACGGTCATGTACACCGACATGCAGACCGTCAAGGATCTCGTCAGCGCAGGATACACCGAGATGCTGTACGCAGTATGGTCCGCAACAGGATCATCGTACACCGTGACCTTCGACGGAAACGGCGGAACGGGATACATGTCCGATCAGAACTTCGCATCAGGTGAAGCGGGCATCCTGATCCAGAACGTCTTCGCCAAGTCCGGCAGCACGTTCCAGGGATGGTCGACCGCCCTCAACGGACCGGTAGTCTACACCGACGGCCAGACCGTCAGGGACATAGCATCCGCAGGCGGCACCGTGACACTCTACGCAGTATGGACCGCCACAGGATCATCGTACACCGTCACCTTCCTGGGCAACGGCGGAACAGGCTACATGCCGATACAGAACTTCACCGTAGGCACCGCGAAGGCGTTGGAGCAGAACGTCTTCGCCAAATCCGGCAGCACGTTCCAGGGATGGTCGACCGCCCTCAACGGACCGGTCGTCTACACCGACTGTCAGACCGTCAAGGACCCGGTATTCGCAGGCGGCACGGTCACACTCTACGCTGTATGGACTGCGACAGGATCATCGTACACCGTGATATTCAACGGAAACGGCGGAACAGGCTACATGCCGATACAGAACTTCACATCAGGTGCAGCAAAGGCTCTTCAGCAGAACGTCTTCTCTGAGTCCGGCAACACGTTCCAGGGATGGTCAGCCGTTCTAAACGGACCGGTCGTCTACACGGACGGTCAGACCGTCAGGGATCTCGCATCCGCGACCGGTACCGTGACGCTCTACGCTGTATGGTCCGCAACAGGATCATCGTACACCGTGATCTTTGACAGCAACAACGGAACCGGCTACATGCCGGCTCAGAACTTCACTGCGGATGTCGCCAAGTCATTGGAGCAGAATATTTTCGTCAATCCGGGTAGCACATTCCAGGGATGGTCAGTCGTTCTCAATGGACCGGTAGTCTATACCGACGGTCAGATCGTCAGGGACCTAGTATCCGCGACCGGCACGGTCACGCTCTACGCTGTATGGTCCGCAACGGGATCATCGTATACAGTGACATTCAACGGCAACGGCGGAACAGGCTACATGCCGGTTCAGAACTTCACCTCGGGAACCGCGAAGTCATTGGAGCAGAACGTCTTCTCCAAGTCCGGCAGTACGTTCCAGGGATGGTCGACCGCCCTCAACGGACCTGTCCTCTACACGGACGGTCAGACCGTCAAGGACCTGGTATCCGCAGGCGGCACCGTGACGTTCTACGCGGTCTGGACGCTTAACGCGTCATCGTACACCGTGACCTTCAACGGAAACGGCGGAACAGGCTACATGCCGATCCAGAACTTCACATCAGGTGCAGCAAAGGCTCTTCAGCAGAACGTCTTCTCCAAGTCCGGCAGCACGTTCCAGGGATGGTCGGCAGTCCTCAACGGACCGGTAGTCTACACCGACGGTCAGAAGATCGTCGTGACAGCCAACACGACATTGTTCGCGGTATGGTCCTCAACAGGATCGTCTTATACCGTGACATTCGATGCCAACGGCGGAACAGGCTACATGCCTGATCAGAACTTCACCTTGGGAACTGCGAAGCCATTGGAGCAGAATATCTTCGTCGATCCGGGTAGCACATTCCAGGGATGGTCAGCCGTTCTCAACGGACCGGTAGTCTATACCGACGGTCAGACCGTCAGGGATCTTGCATCCGCGACCAGCACGGTCACGCTCTACGCTGTATGGACCGCAACAGGATCATCGTACACAGTGACATTCAACGGCAACGGCGGAACCGGCTACATGCCCGATCAGAACTTCACGATAGGAACTCCGAGGGCTCTCGCGCAGAACCTATTTGCCAATTCCGGCAGCACGTTCCAGGGATGGGCCACAGAATTGAACGGACCCGTCGTCTACACGGACGGTCAGACCGTCAGGGATCTCGCATCCGCGACCGGCATGGTCACGCTCTACGCCGTATGGTCTCCCGACGCATCCTCTTACACCGTGACCTTCAACGGAAACGGCGGAACCGGCTACATGCCCGATCAGAACTTCACGACGGGCACCGCGAAGGCGTTGGAGCAGAACGTGTTCACGAGAAGCGGATACACATTCCAGGGATGGGCGACATCCTCGGGCGGCGAGATCTCCTATGTGGAAGGCCAGAAGATCGATGCTGCGGCCGGTATGACATTGTTCGCAGTATGGAACGGAACAGCATCCTCTTACACCGTGACCTTCAACGGCAACAACGGAACAGGCTACATGCCCGCCCAGAACTTCACAACAGGCACCGCGAAGACGCTGGAGCAGAACATCTTCACCAAGACGGGATACAGGTTCACAGGTTGGTCCACGACTCCCGACGGTGCCGTCGCATACAGCGACGATCAGGTAGTGAACGACATGGCATCCGCAGGTTCGACCGCCGTACTCTACGCCGTATGGGAGGAGAGCTATTACGACGCGACCTTCGTCGGCAACTATTCCGGATCAACGTACTCCGTGATGATATCCGAAGCGACAGGAGGCACGTACGTTCTGCCGGCCGACGATCCTGAGAGGAGCGGATACACATTCGACGGATGGTACACCGCGGAGACAGGCGGAAGCCAGATAACGGCATCCACCGCGGTCGACATGACGGCGGATGCGATGTTCTACGCCCATTGGACAGAGGCTTCGACCACATCGAACTACACGGTGTCGTTCTCTTCGGGACCGGGATACAGCGTGTCATGCGATGGATCCACGACCGTGGAAAGCGGCGGCTCCCTGATATTCACGGTCTCCGTCTCCAGCGGCTACGTCTTGAACTCTGTGACCGCCACGGGATGCACGATCAGCCATTATTCCTCGGGATACATACTGTCGGACATCACGGCGGATACGTACGTGAGCATATCGGTATCGGTGCAGCAGAGCACCCCGGACACACCCTCAGGCACGGATGGCGGGAATGATGACGCCGACGACGGTTCCTATGTTGCCGTAGGCGTGGCCGCCGGAGCGATAATCGCAACTTTGGTGGCGTCGTTGATGATATTCTTCAAGAAGGATTGATATCTGGACAGGGTTGCTGAACGGACAACAGAACAGGGGCGTGAGCCCCTGTTCAAAGATTTTATTCTCCCTTCATCTCGGATTTCAATCATTTAAGCGATATGGATCGCATCGGGCGAGAGTCTCGTTTTCGGCCATCCCGATATATTCAGGGCGTATCTTTGTATACGGTGAAATTTATGATAATGGAAAATATACCTTATGCTGAGTCATAACTTAGAAACCGGCATTAGAGAATTTTTATGTAAAATCTCGATCTAAAATAGAAAAATATGTTAATGATGTCCTCTTGTAAGAGGCCTGATGATGCTTGAGACTGGTTGAAACCGTCAAATAAGAAACCGCAGGGTTAAGGCAACATGGCAATCTTCATAAGTCGAAAATAAGGAAATCAAATAGGTTTATTGATTATACCAAGTTCTATAAATCCGTTTCATAGTATTGCATTGACTTTATTCAGAACGTCTTCAGGATCTTTTCCTAGGATGTTGATCATTCTCAAATCTTTGTTGGTTCCTGGGTCGATTATTGCATCGGGGATGCGTTTCTTGTTCTGAGAGATAGCATCTTTTGTCATCTCTGCAATGGAAAGATTTCCTTTTTTGTTGAATTTAGAAACCGTGAATCCTATTTCTTCCATGATGTCTTCTATCTCAGGGGAATCTGCAAGACTCATTATGCATCTTGTTTTAGGATCCGTCTTCATGACCTCTAACAGAACGTACGACAAGTGTTCGGCTGCACCGAATTTGGCGGGTCCGTTCCTGATCAGCATTCCGTTGTGAACGACGAGTCTTTTGTCTATCGCGGCGACTGCTTCGGGTCCTGCTGCGTTCTCTGTTGCGAATGCGATGTTTATACCGTTTTTCAGAATGAGTTTCTGAGGCAGCATATCACAAAGTTTCTCGGCCGCAGAATCTATCGCATCCAGTACAGGGAATTTTACTTTATCCTGTCCGTCACTTACGTTCGGGTTGACAACGAGCTCACCCTGTCCGATTACATATTGTGAAGCGATGGCCTCTTGCATCAGGGCTCTGGATTTGTAGACAGAGCTCATAAGGTCTAGGCCGTTGGCCATGTTGGCCGTGATGTACGCTGAAAGCACGCATCCGCTTCCGTGTCCCGCTTTGTTTAGTCTGGGATTCTTGATCTCAGTGAACGTGGATGAAAGATACAGATAATCGACTATGTTCTTAGTGTCCATGTGTCCCCCTTTCAAGAGAACGGATGAACCCTGTTTGCCGATAAGTTCGCAAGCTAACATAGCATCGTCTTCGCTTTTGATCTGCATTCCTGCAAGTGTCTCGGCTTCGTATTTGTTAGGGGTGACCAGTTCGCATATCGGCAGAAGATCATCGATCAATGCACGTTTAAGGGTCTTATCTGAAAGCGAGTCTCCGACCGTCGATACCATTACCGGATCGACTATCAAGGGGACCTCGTGTTCTTCCAGAGTATCGACCACGACATGGACGATATCTGCGCTGTATAGCATTCCTGTTTTGATAGCTTTTATGTCACAATCCTTCAGGACAGCATCCAGCTGTGCTTGGATCATTTCAAGAGGTATGGGGAATATATCCATCACCTCGCAAGTATTTTGTGCCGTAACGGCTGTAATGACGGTGGCAGCATGGACACCGACAGAGGCCATGGCCTTGATGTCGACCTGAATACCGGCACCTCCGACGGAATCTGATCCCGCCACAGTAAGTGCGGATCTCATTACTACTCTTATCGTCGAATTGATATAATAAATACTGTGTGTTTTCAGAACAAGTTAAATAAATGCTTAGCCTAGCCCTGTCCGATGAAGGTATTCAGTGTTCATTTTGTTCTTAAGGGGAAATCCGATTACAAGGATCTCGCACCAGTGTTCCCGGATATTCTGAAAGAACTCCTGATCGAGATAGACCAGGTTCCTGAAGAAGAAGAAATCATGCAGATGTTCATCGAGCTCAATGTGATCGATCTTGAGCGCAACCGTAAACCCGAAGGTTACAATAGAAAAGGAAAGATCAGACTCGTCTTCCCGACCGACCGTAAGGAATTCTATTTCAAGAGTTTCAGTAAAACTACCGATCTTACGAAGATCACAGAACTCACAACAAGCCTTCTCAAGGGAGCGGGCGTTAGTTTCGAGATTCTCAATAACGACCGTACCGATTTCGATTGATACCGTCGGTTATTTTATCGATCAAGGGACTTTAGTCCTTTTTTTCATTTTAATGATATAATCGTGTTTTATTGTATAAATCATGGAGAATTATATTTATCGGAATATTTAAGATGATATTTTATTCATAATTATTCATATAAGAATAATATTAACAATTGATAATAAATATTTACGATTGCTAATTGGTTCATCGAGCAAAGAAATGCTCATTCAAATCAAGGTGAATCAAATGTTCAGTCATAAGAAATCAGAAGCATATACAGAGAGAGCATCGATATCAAAAGGGAACGTACCTCATGGTCCAGATAACAAATCCAATCTGAAGTTCGAGACGCTTCAGCTTCATGTAGGGCAGGAAGAAGTGGATCCTACTACAGATTCCAGAGCTGTTCCGATATATCTCACGACAGCATATGTTTTCAAGAACTCTCAGCACGCAGAGGATAGATTTGCATTGAAAGATGCAGGAAATATCTATGGACGTCTTACAAATTCAACACAGGAAGTGTTTGAAAAGCGCATCGCATCTCTGGAAGGTGGAAGTGCAGCACTCGCAGTGGCATCCGGTGCGGCTGCAGTAACTTATGCGATTCAGAATATTGCAGGTGCAGGTGACAGTATAGTCGCATCTAAGACCATTTACGGCGGGACCTACAATCTGCTGAAGCATACGCTTCCACGTTACGGCATCAATACGACCTTCATCGATCCGTATGATGAGAATTCATTAGAGAATGCTATAAAGGACAACACCAAAGCGGTATTCATAGAGACTTTTGGAAATCCGAATTCCAATCTCATCGATATAGATGCTGTTGCAGAGATCGCACATAAACATAAGATCATCCTGATAGTCGACAATACGTTTGCAACTCCTTATTTGATAAGGCCGTTGGAACACGGGGCGGATGTAGTTGTCGAATCGGCAACGAAGTTCATCGGTGGACACGGGACCGTTCTCGGAGGAGCAATCATAGAATCCGGAAAGTTCAACTGGGAAGACAGTGGGAAGTATCCGGAATTGGTTGAGCCCGATCCAAGCTATCACGGCATCAGTTTTGCCAAAGCGACAAGTCCGGCAGCATTCGTTACCAGGATAAGGGCGATCCTTCTCCGTGACACGGGTGCAACGATCTCCCCGGTAACGGCATTTGTACTTCTACAGGGATTGGAAACACTCTCCTTGCGTGTAGAACGTCATGTAGAGAATGCTTTGAAGGTAGTGGAATATCTCGAGAATAATTCTAAAGTAGAACATGTCAACCATTCGTCGGTCAAGAATCACCCGAGCCACGTTCTTTATAAGAAATACTTCCCCAACGGAGCAGGTTCTATATTCACATTCGAGATAAAGGGCGGAGAAAAGGAAGCAAAGAAGTTCATCGACAATCTGAAGGTGTTCTCTTTGCTCGCAAATGTAGCGGATGTTAAATCACTGGTTATTCATCCGGCAAGTACGACCCATTCTCAACTCACCGAAGCAGATCTTACAGATCAGGAGATAAAACCGAACACTATCCGTTTGTCCATCGGAACAGAGCATATTGACGACATCATAGCCGATCTCGATCAGGCATTCTCCAATATCTGATCAAAACTCCTTATTCTCTCTTCTTCTTCCTGAGAGAGGATATTCTTTTTATCTTTAGGATAAATAGTTTTATTGCGTACTTCGGAAATGATGTTATCATAATAACAGAGGCAAATAGATGTCTGCTAAAAAATCAAAATCAGATGTAGATAATATTCCGACAGGTCCGAATAACAAGAAAGGTCTCAGTTTCGAGACACTTCAGCTTCATGTAGGTCAGGAAACCCCCGACCCCGTAACGGATTCCAGGGCGGTTCCAATCTATCTTACGACATCATATGTATTCAAGAATTGCAAACAGGCAGCTGACAGGTTTGCATTGAAAGAGCCTGGAAACATATATGCACGTTTGGGAAACTCCACACAAGATGTATTCGAGAAGCGTATCGCGGCACTCGAGGGCGGAACAGCAGCGATCGCAACGGCATCAGGCGCAGCGGCGATCACATACACTTTCCAGAATGTCACCAGAGCCGGAGACCACATAGTCTCGTCCAACAACATCTACGGTGGAACATACAATCTTCTAGCACACACATTACCGGACTTCGGAGTGACGACAACATTCGTTGATCCCGAGAATCTCGATAATTTTGAGAAAGCGATCCAGCCCAACACCAAAGCAATCCTGGTGGAGACGTTTGGAAACCCGAATGCAACGCTCATCGATATCGATGCTGTTGCAAAGATCGCACATAAACACAAGATCATCCTGGTAGTCGACAATACATTCGCAACACCATATCTGTTCAGGCCTCTTGAGCACGGAGCAGACATCGTTGTCGAATCTGCAACGAAATTCATCGGCGGACACGGACTGGTGTTGGGCGGTGTCGTTGTCGAAGGCGGACATTTCGATTGGAAAGCAAGCGGAAAGTATCCTCAATTCACAGAGGCGGATTCCAGCTATCACGGACTTGTATTCGGTGATGTGTTCGGGCCTACGGCTTTTGTCACCAGGATAAGATCCGTACTTCTCCGCGACATGGGTGCCGCTATCTCACCGATATCCGCATTCATCCTGATAGAGAGCCTTGAGACACTATCAATGCGTTTAGATAAACATGTAGAGAATGCAATCCAAGTCGTCGACTATCTGGCAAATCATCCGAAGGTCGCACACGTGAACCATCCAGCGTTGAAGGATCACCCGGATCATGCTCTGTATGAGAAATACTTCCCCAACGGAGCAGGTTCGATCTTCACATTCGATATCAAGGGAACAAGCAAAGATGCACAGAAATTCTGCGAGAGCTTGAAGATCTTCTCTCTGTTGGCGAATGTAGCAGATGTCAAATCATTGGTCATTCACCCTGCAAGCACCACGCACTCACAGTTGAATGAGAAAGAGCTCAAAGAACAGAAGATCAATCAGACAACCATCCGTCTGTCCATCGGATGCGAGAACATCAAGGATATCCTCGCAGATTTCGATCAGGCATTCAAAGAGATCTGAATTAAAGATATCCCCCTTTGACAGGGGGATTCTCACTCTAAATTTTTGGTAATGTCTTCATAATCGATTTATATAATTTCTATGAGGAAATTTCATTAATTTGTGCAGTGTCCAGATCTCATTGGTGATATCCATAATCCTCGCTGGTGTCACTGTCAGTTTCATGCCGTCCTTACCAGGTCTTTTGTTCAACGAACCATGTCTGGAACAGAAATTGAAAACGGTTCTGAACGACTTTTGAGATATAACTCCTACGCTATCCTTTAATCATGCAGTTCTATGAAGATGTTGAATTTTTCCTTCGAACTCCTGATGCTGTCATATGCTATGCTGGTGTGGCTGTTGAAGGCGCGCCCGTAATCCTTTCATATGACTCGCGCATCTCTCTGCAGATGGCCTCGTGGGGTCGTTGGTTATCATGCTCTCTCCGCTGGTCATCATAATTCTTTGCAACTACGATTTGGGCATGATACATCTATGAACGATTGTTTCGGTCTTCTTTTTCTCATCTTGCTGACTTTAACGAAAGTATGGTCTTATAAATATTCAATATAAATTAATTACAAATACATCATTTAAAATATAGCATACATAAGATTTACTTAGTAACATTTTTAAATATTATATTACGTATTCTTATGCATAAAGTGTTAAATAATATTGTTTTAATAACATTATAATTCATCAGAGGAGTTAAATGAATAAAAAACAAATGATAGCTGTTCTGGCTGTTACCATCATCGTCGTCGTGAGTATAGCGGTGATAGTCAGCCAGCAATCAAATAAGAGCACAGAGGAAAAGACTGAGGTCACCGTCATGCAGACCGACGGTACCGAAAAGATCGTACCTTATGACCCTCAAACAATCGTAATTTTAAATGGATATGCACCTGAAGTTGTGGCAATGCTAGGATGCGCAGATAGAGTTGTTGGTGTTGGTAATGCCACTTACGCTAATCCCGAATATTACCAGTATTACAAAGACTGCACCCAACTGGGATCGAGTAGCGGTTGGGATCTAGATACAATAGTGACGTTGAATCCAGATTTGATAATAATGTATGATGCAAATCTGTATCCAACTGCCGTGGAATCGATAGCTACCCTAGGTATCCCATATGTTTTCCTTACATACAGTAAAACAATAGAAGGGACACTTGCTATTGTAGAATCTTTAGGAAAGATATTTGGCAAAGAGGATGTTGCAGAAAAATACTACGATTATGCAACAAACGTGATGGAAAAAATTGAAGGACTTGCTGCTAAAGAAACATATAGCCGTTCAGTTTTACTTACCAATTCTTCATTATATGGAACTAAAAATACAACTCTAAGCTATATACTTGCAGTATTGGCAGGTGCAACTAATATGTCATATAATGATTCTACAGGAGGAACGTTATCTGTAGACTGGGTAGTTGATAAAAATCCAGACATTATTATTATAAGTGACTATCTAAAAAATACAATTAATGGAGGTGTAGAAACGATATATGACTCATTTGTTAACAAAAATGGATTGAGCGATGTATCTGCCGTAAAAACCGGAGATGTATACATTTTGACAGATAATATCCTATGTGGTGCCAGATTTTTCGTTGGAATGGTTGCAATATTCAACATATTGTATCCTGATGAATCAGGATACGCACTTTCAGATTTGATTGAAGATTACAATAGTACATTTGGACTCAATATGAATAGTACAGATTGTTACTATACGGAGTGATAGGCCAAAATATGCTCTTTGCATAAACCTGTTATTTATTTTAATGTTCTTTCAACAAGTTTAAACCTTTTTTTCATTTTTATCTTTAAAAGAATGAAACAGTATCAAAAGCATATATATGATAAATCTACCCAGATCGATGCTACTGCATAATAAAATAAATTTGTTATGTTGTATGTGTTAATATTATGAAAGATTATGTAATTGAAAAGATATGCGCAGATCATTCATATTCATCGGTGATTTTATCCAAATGCCGAAATAAGGTGATTCAATATGAGCAATAAAAAAACCAAATTAATAATGATAATATGGGACACCTATGGGCCCATGATGAAGAAAGCTGCACGTGACGCGTTTATCGACCTTTTTATATTGACGCATCATGAAGCTGAAACAGATGCATCAGCAATGCCTCGTCTAGAAGAAGCGATAAGAGATAGCGATATAATAGTGTATTACAAAAACAACCAGGATTTCTGGAATCAAGTAGAGGAAATTGCAAATAAATACTCCTCATCCAAAAAGATAATATCTGTAGGAACAGACCCAACATACTGGGCCAATACGAATGTTGACCACGATATAGCGATAAGGACCTACGAATATCTGATTAACAATGGTCAAGAGAATTGCAATCGTCTCATGAAATACCTTAACAATGTCCTTATGGGCTCTAATGAAATAGCATCACCTCCCGCTTACCTCCCATGGCAGGGGATAGTGCATCCAGATGCGAAAGGACATGTTTTCGAATACACAGAAGAGTATCTAGATTGGTACAAATATGATCCTGAAAAACCATGGGTCGGCATAATAGCGACACGTTCTGCATGGGCTTCCGATGAATGTTCAGGAATAGAATTCCCCGTACTGCGCGACATAGAGAATGAGGGGGCTAATGTGATAATGTTCTACTCGATGTCCACGAGAAATGAGGATAAGGGGTCCATCAATATAGGGGATGGAATAAAGAGATATTTTATGGATGGAGAAAAACCCAGGGTCTCAGCCATAGTGAAACTTGCATCTTTCCTTGTAGGTTTCTCCGAGAATGGAGGAGATAAAAAAGCAGCTGCAGTTTCTGGTGCAGAATTATTAGAGAAACTAAACATTCCCGTATATCAACCAGTCATTGCAACTCACCAATCGATAAAGAAATGGAAAGAATCTCCCGGGATCACTAGTGATATCGCATGGATGGTCGCCTTCCCTGAATTCGAAGGTGTTATTGAACCCACGATGTTGGCTGCTTCCCGTCCAGATGAGGAAACCGATTATCGGCGCACACTGATTCCAGAGAGCAGCAAAAGGCTCGCGGAACGCGTGATGAGGAGGATACGGATGGGACAGAAGCCTGCCAGCGAAAGGAAGGTCATATTCTTCCTGAATAACAATCCCTGCGCGAGCGTTGAGGCCAACGTTGGCGGGGCGTCGCATCTTGACACGCATGAGAGTATGGCCAACATCTTGAAGGCCATGAAGGAGGAGGGCTATTCTGTGGACCCGCCCGAGAACGGCAAAGAACTGATAACCAACATCATGGACCACAAGGCAATATCGGAGTTCAGATGGACTACCGTCCAGGAGATAAGCAAACACGGTGGTGTGATATACAGGATGCCCGTCGAGGAATACAATAGATACTTCGAGACGCTGGACTCCGAGGTCAGGAAGAAAGTGGTCGAGACATGGGGAGAGCCTCCGGGCAAGAGTATGGTCTTGGACAACGATATACTGATAACTGGAGTGTCCTACGGCAACGCGATATTAGCGGTACAACCCAAGAGGGGATGCTATGGCGCGAGATGCGACGGAGAGGTCTGCAAAATACTTCACGACCCGCTTTGCCCGCCGACACATCAGTACTTGGCATCCTACTTCTACTACGAGGAAATGTGGGGGGCGGATGCCGTTGTGCATGTGGGTACTCATGGTAATCTGGAATTCCTTCCTGGAAAGACAGCTGGAATGAGTGTTGACCAGTGCTACCCGATGATCGGCATAGGCAAGGCACCACATCTGTACATCTACAACTCGGACAATCCTCCCGAGGGGACTATAGCCAAAAGGAGGTCTTGCGCAACATTGGTTGACCACATGCAGTGTGTTATGGTCGGAAGTTCTCTGTACGATGATTTCACAGACCTAGAGGATCTTCTTGAACAATACGAGAACGCACGTCAGGACCCTTCCCATTCTCATCAACTGCAACATATGATAATGGATGCTGCCAAGAAGGCCAACCTAACAGAATTGAATCTTACTCATGACACTCCTCTAGATCAATGCGTAAGAAAGTGCCACGAGGCATTATCGAAGATACGCAACTCCCAGATGAACATGGGAATGCATATTATAGGTACCCATCCTGAGGGAGAGATGAGGGTTGAGTTCATTAATTCCATATTGAGGTACAATGCAGGTTCTGGTTCGATAAGGGACCTGATAGCCGAGATGATGGATGTTGACCTTGATGCCATATACAAGGATCAAGGAGGATATGATAGCGATATGAACCTTTCCAACGGCGCTGTGATAGAACTGATTGGCAACAAGACTCGCGATATGATAGGCCTGCTCCTTGAAGAAAAGGATGTCGAAGCAGCGTTGAACGCTTTGTGTCTCGACGCAACGGACGATCAGATATTACAATTAGAGACATACCGCGAGAAGGTAATGGATATCTCCAGACGCATCGACGACTCGCACGAGATAGAGGCTCTCCTTAATGGATTCGCAGGAGGATACGTCCCTCCAGGACCATCTGGTGTCATAACGAGAGGACGTCCAGACATATTGCCGACAGGAAAGAACTTCTATTCATTAGATCCTTTCCGCCTGCCCACCAATACCGCATGGAAAGTAGGAATAATACTTGCAGATGGGATTATAAAGAAGTACTTGGAAGATACAAGCGAGATGCCAGAGAACATAGCTTTCTTCTGGATGTGTAACGATCTCTTGATGGCAGACGGAGAGGTCATGTCCCAGATTATGTCCCTTATTGGAGTGAAACCTATATGGAGTCCCAACGGACAGGTACATAAATACGAGATCATTCCTTTAAACGAGATGAAACATCCGCGCATAGATGTAACAGTGCGCACATCTGGAATACTTAGGGACAACTTCATGAACTGCGTGGATTTACTTGACGCAGCCATACGTGAGTTGTCAGAGCTTGACGAACCTGATGATATGAACTTCATCAGGAAACACACACAAGAATCAATTTGCGATGGTGCCGATATAGATGAGGCCACAGCAAGGTTCTTCTGCGCCCCACCCGGATCGTATGTCTCCGGTGTCAACTTAGCGGTCTTCGCTAGCGCATGGAAGACTGAAAAAGATCTCTCAGACATCTATGTAGCTGATAATGGTTACGCATATGGTGGAGGAAGAAACGGAAAGGCCATGCATGGCCAATTTGCCGTTAATCTGTCAACAGTAAACGTAACTTATAACAAAACTGCTACAGATGAGCACGACCTTCTCGGATGTTGTTGCTATTTCAGCAATCAGGGAGGGTTGACGGCCGCATCTAGACAGCTATCAGGAAAAGAGATTAAGGCATACTACGGCGACACTCGCGAACCCAAGGATATAAACATCCACACACTCGCAGACGAAATACGCAGGACAGTGAGAACAAAGCTCTTCAACCCGCGTTGGATCGAGGGAATGAAAGAACATGGATACAAAGGTGCATCCGATATCATGAAACGTGTCACTCGTGTCTACGGATGGGAGGCATCTACACAGGAAGTAGATGACTGGATATTCGATCAGATAACGTCTACATTCGTCAACGATCAAGAAATGAAGAAATTCTTTCAGGAGAATAATCCGTATGCTCTCGAGGAGATAGCAAGGCGTATGCTCGAAGCGAATCAGCGCGGATTGTGGGATGCCGATGAGAAAGTGCTTGAAGAACTGAAGGAGAACTACGTTGAGATAGAATCCTGGATGGAAGAGCTCGCTGGAGAGGGCGAATATCAGGGGGGCAGTATAGACATCATAACGTCTCAGGAGGTCGAAGGATGGAACGTTAACCTTTCGGAGATAGCGACGCAGATAGACAAGAGGATGAACATGAAAAAGGCGAATAAAAAGTCTTGACGATAACGTTATCAAACCTCTTTGCGGACCGTCAGGTCCGTATAATTTTCTAACACCCTGACTTTGACACATTCTGGTGAGAGCTCCTGCTCTAGGTCCTGAAAAGATCACAATTTGACATTAGCCTCAGGTCCTGCTCTGCAGGAACCGAGGCTTCTGTCAAATCCATATTATTTCCAAAAACAAGAGCGGACGCTTTCAATGACAATGTGTCAAAGTCCAGGCTATTATTCTTATTTAGTTATGATATTTTTGTGAAAATAGGCTTTTCTTCTCACAATGGAGAAAATCAAGAAACAGGTTATTTAAATCGTTTAAGAATTACATTAACTGATTAAATCACCTTGATTTAACTTCTCCGATGTTTATTGCTTTATCGATCATCGAACCATCAAGTTTAGCATCAGAGAACGGGGTCTTTCTCATCCTGTGGAGTAACACCATCTCCGCAGATCTCCTTATATCCGTCTCCTCTACTCTGGTTCTTCCTTCGTATGCCGCGAGCGTTTTGGACACTTTCATCATTGCTATATCTCCACGATGACCGTCTACATCCAATGCAATACATATATCCACTATCTTCCTGAGCATCGATGGATCTATCGTCACGTCAGACAGCATCTTTTTGGTCCTGGAAATGTCGTCCTCGATCCTCCTTTCGCTCGCATCCCATTCTTTCCTGAATCCCGTTGGGTCCTCATCGAAGGCCATCTTGCGTTTGATTATCTCTAGACGCGTGTCGGGGTTAACAATCCCCTCGATGTTAACGCATAGCCCGAACCTGTCCAACAACTGAGGTCTCAGATCCCCTTCCTCTGGGTTCATGGTTCCAACGAGTATGAATTTGGCAGGATGCGAGAACGATATGCCTTCCCTTTCCACGGTGTTTATGCCCATCGCAGCTGAGTCCAAAAGGACGTCCACGATATGATCGTTAAGGAGGTTCACCTCATCCACATATAATATGTTCCTATTGGCTTCCGCAAGGATCCCAGGCTCGAACTTCTTATCACCGCTCTTGATGGCTGCGCTTATATCGAGAGTCCCGACAACTTTGTCCTCTGTAGCGGATACTGGCAATTCGACTACGCGCATCCTCTGTTGTATCTTCTGCAGGTTACCTTTCTTAGCCTTGCAAGACTCGCACATGGAATCCAGATCATTGGGGTCGCAGCCGAACGGGCATCCTACAACCATGTTCTGTTTAGGCAATAGGGTGGCCAGGGACCTTACCGCAGTGGATTTCGCAGTGCCGCGTTCTCCTCTTATTAGAACACCGCCGATGGATGGGTTTACAGCATTCAATATCAATGCTGTCTTCATCTGATCCTGACCTACTATGGCCGAGAACGGAAATATAACACGTTCGTGCTTTTCACTCATAAATACACTTCCAATAAGTGTCGTCACGTATAATGAATGAATTCTATTCATTTCACTGCAGACACATCAGATTCAGGTATTAGTGATATATTATAAATAAAGTATGTGATAAGTAACATTATTTATGAATTAGTATATCATGGACCATGGGAAAAAGAAACAGTGCTAATATCTATCCATTCTCCGCCATCGTCGGCCAGAACCTTCTGAAGAAGGCATTATTGCTCAATGCCATCGACCCCAATATCGGCGGTGTTCTAATAAGAGGAGAACGCGGCACTGCGAAATCCACTGCAGTGAGATCTCTCGCTACATTGTTACCTGAACATAGCGTGATGATCGGCTGTCCATATAATTGTGACCCCTCGCATTCTGAGACCATGTGTTCGTCTTGTCAAAAGAACCCGAACAAGGCCTCATATATAACAAAAATGAAAGTTGTAGAACTTC
Organism: Candidatus Methanomethylophilaceae archaeon; assembly: GCA_963676235.1. Classification (GTDB taxonomy): domain Archaea; phylum Thermoplasmatota; class Thermoplasmata; order Methanomassiliicoccales; family Methanomethylophilaceae; genus JALNYB01. Next base: position 1,630,442 of record OY781044.1, on the reverse strand, counting down.
CTGTTTCTGCGACAGAGGATAAAGTTGTGGGGACACTCGACATAAGCGCAGCCATCAAGAACGGTGAGAAAAAATTTGAACCAGGGATATTGGCGGAAGCAAACAGAAACATCCTCTACGTTGATGAGATTAATCTTTTGAACGATCATATCGTGGACGTCCTTTTGGATTCAGCTGCGATGGGCATAAACACTGTGGAAAGGGAAGGCATATCGTTCTCGCATCCTGCCAAATTCATACTCGTTGGAACCATGAACCCAGAGGAAGGGGATCTGAGACCTCAGTTGTTGGACAGGTTCGGGCTATGCGTTAACATCGAAAGTATCAATGATCCCAAAAATCGTATAACAATACTAGAAAGGATTACTGATTTCTCTTCAGACCCAATGATTTTTATCGAAAGATGGAAACCCAAGGATAAAGTAATATCAGATCGGATAGCTAAAGCTAAAAATATCCTCAAAACGGTCAATATATCGGAAGAAATGCTAAGATTCATTGTAAAAATGTGTCTCGAAGCAAATGTAGATGGTCATCGTGGAGACATAACCATGGTAAAAACAGCCAAAACAATTGCCGCATACGATGGTCGTACTGAAGTCAGCGAGGAAGATGTCAAATTAGCTGCAGTGTTGGTATTATCTCATCGTTCAAAAGAACCACCAGAATATTCACCTCCGCCAGAAGATGATGAACCAGATAAAAATGATCAAGACGATGATGATCGGGATCATCATGAGGATGATAGAGAGAATGATAATCAAGATGATCATCAACCTCCAGACAAGAACGATGAACAGGAACCAAATGACAATGAAAATAGCAAGAAAAATGGTCAATCAGATTCATCGAAGACAACAGATTTCAAAACTGGAGAGGAATTTGCTATCAAACATAATTCTATAGACAACAGGGTGAGGATTGACAACATCGTACGCGACAATGGTGGAAGAAGAACCGAGACTGAATCAAACAATGGTCGTTACATCGGTTATAGAATGCCTCAAGGAAAACCAAAAAGTATAGCTTTGGATGCCACTTTGAGAGCTGCTGCCATCCATCAGAACAAACATGCAACCAATTTAGCATTGAACATAGATTTCCAAGACATAAGAGAGAAGGTCAAGGAGAGAAAAATAGGAAATCTCATCGTCTTCGTAGTAGATGCTAGCGGGAGCATGGGCGCACAACAAAGGATGACTGCGGTAAAGGGCGCCATATCTTCACTTCTAACAGATGCCTATCAAAAAAGAGACCACGTTTCATTAGTGGTCTTCAGAGGAAATACAGCAGAGGTTGTGCTTCCTCCGACCAATAGTATAGTATTAGCAAAAAGGAGTATGGATAACATCCCAACAGGAGGAAAAACCCCTCTCGGCGAAGGACTCATCATAGCCAACGATTTGATAACGAAAGAACGGATAAAGGACAATAGAATGAGGCCAATGATGATTGTTGTGTCCGATGGGAGAGGCAATGTCTGCAAGACCGGAAAACCTATGGACGAGATTGATAAAATTTGTTTAACTATAAAGGAAAACAGCTATCAATCGCTTGTCATCGATTCTGAGACAGGGATGCTGACTCTTGGATTCGCCAAGAAACTAGCTCAGAAAATGGATGCTAAATATCTCAAGTTGGAAGACTTGCGTGCAGATAATGTCTCCAATGCTGTAGAAGTATTCTCTTCATTGATTTAAATAAACAATTTAAAATCGTTCTGCCTGTAACATATGATTTTTACTTATACAGGCCGATTTATTTTTTTTTGTATTTTTAACAAGTACTAATCATAATTAATTGCATAACAATAGCATACAAATATCAATTTAAGTAACACAAGGTTAATATAACATCTTGAAATACAGAGTATTGAGATAATTACGCTATAAAGATTGAACGAACATAATACCAATGGCTGTAATTCTATATCTGATGCTTCATTAAAATTGAAAAAATATTGACCCAGACATAATTGAGATTGTGTCATAATCACGGTGGTTATATTGGATGTTACAACAAGGGAAACCTCGATAAAAGAAACCTATCAAAATACAAAGAACAAATGCAAAAAGTATCTCAGCATGGTATCCATAATTCTGATAGTCGTAGCCGTTGCGTCATTGTGCATTGGATCGGTATTTATTGGGCCTATGAATGTCCTTCGTGCTCTTGGTCATGCTTTATTCCCTGCTTGGATAGATTCGCCTGGTACATCTTCATACATAATAGTTACAAGTCTTCGTCTACCACGTATTTTCCTTGCAATATTGACGGGTATCGCACTTGGAATAGCGGGCGCAGTGATGCAAAGTACATTAAGAAATCCGTTGGTAAGCCCCTTTACATTGGGTATGTCCTCAGCGGCAGGATTCGGTGCAGCACTTGCTATCGTATTGGGACCTGTGATTTTTGGAACCGTATATACTGGTTCTATTGTATTGTTCGGACAATATTTTCAAAATTCGAATCTGATATTGATACTGTTCGCATTCTTATTCAGTGTCCTTTCGATGCTGATAGTACTTAAAATGGGGAAGCAGGGAATGTCGAGATCAACTCTCATATTGGGAGGAGTTGTTATTGGATATCTTTTCACAGCCGGCGTATCATTCTTGAAGTATGTGACTTCGGATGATAAGCTAAGAGATATCGTCGTGTGGCTCATGGGCGGGATGTGGGGAGCGAATTGGGGATCGGTCATAATCCTAACACCAATCGTGATAATCTGTTGTGCATATCTGATATCAAAAGCGACAAAATTCAATGCAATGGTAGGTGGGGATGATGTTGCAAAAACGCAAGGAATAGATGTCCATAAATTTAGAAACACTACTTTGATGGTTGTAACACTCTGCACATCTGCATGTATCGCATTCACAGGGATAATCGGATTCATTGGGTTGATGGCACCACATATCTGCAGGATATTGATTGGAAACGACCATCGGTACTTATTGATCGGATCTGCTCTAACAGGTGCTGCTATACTCTTGATGTCTGATACCGTTGCACGTACTATCTTGAGTCCGATTGAATTACCTGTTGGTATAATAATGTATGTTATTGGTGGTATATTCTTCATATATCTTATAACATCTAGGCGCGGGAAGGTGATAGAATGAGAATAAAGATCGAAGACTTACACCAAGGATATAATAAAAATGAGATCTTGCATGGTATAAATGCCCACGCAGACACAGGCGAGATAGTGGCATTGCTTGGACCCAATGGTTCTGGTAAATCCACCCTTATAAGAACAATTTCCTGCCTGATACCTCCCATATCGGGCAAGATCATGATGGATGATATCGATCTAAATAGCTTGAGCATCGAGGAAAGAGCAAAGAGGATATCATATGTGCCACAGAGTTTTTCATATATGCCATTCACCACTGTCTTAGACACAGTACTTACGGGAAGGAATCCATATATGGGTTGGGAACCAAGCGATGAGGACCTCGCCATAGCAGAGGAATCTTTGAAAATGCTTGGAATACTAGAACTGGCAACGACAAGTATCAATGAACTATCAGGAGGACAGAGACAACGTGTATTTATTGCAAGGGCTCTATGCCAGGACCCCAATTTTTTCATCTTCGACGAACCTACGAGTTCGTTGGACCTAAAATATCAGATAGAGACCATGAAAAAAATGCGCAATATAGTCTCTCAAAAAAATGCTGGGTTGATAATAGCTGTACACGATCTCAATCTTGCATTCAGATATGCTGATCGCATCCTTTTACTCAAAGATGGAAACATTATCTGCGATGGTAATCCAACAGAAGTAATCAATGAGATATCAGTCATGACTGCATACAGTGTAAAGTGCATAATGTCTGACACAGAGCATGGCAAATTCATATTCCCCTATGATGTGATTTGAAGTAATTTAAATCTGATCATAGACAGAAGGATTCACACAATATTATCATTCAACCATAAACAGATTGATAAATATGCTGTAGAATATTAGTGGATTGTACATTATCGTCATTAATCGGTTGAATAAAAAATTTGAAAATGGTTTTAAATAATCTAAGATGGATCAATTTGGATAATACATACTAGATATTGACATGTTGAGCCCAAATATTTCGTTATAATCTTCCAACAGATCAGATAGAATATATCCCGATTGATTCGGATAGAAGTCGTTGAAACATGCAACTAGACCTGCGAAACACCTTGGTCCGCTGAACAACTGACTACAAAGTATGTAAACGTCGCCATTTTCAACAGCGGGAATGGTGTTGAAACCAGTCCTATTAACGACCTCATTGTATATGTTTGCCGATCCACCATTGACCATGTTGCTCAATGTTGGCGTTTTAATTATTATTTCAGGCTGTTGTTCTATAATCCAATCTGCAGCGACTGTGGCACCAACTGTTTGTTTGTAGACCATATCTGCTCCAGCACGTACAGCTAGTTGATAATATGCAGATGATGACCCAGCAGCACTGTAACCCGAATATGATTCCATGTATACTGTCGACTTACTCGTTTGTTTGGCGACCAACGTATCAATCTTATCGACGATACTTGTGAAGTAATCGCAGTATTTATCGGCCATCTTCTCATTACCGACAATCTCACCCAGTGATGTTGCCTGTGTGGTCATAGTATCAATATTGCTACATTCTAATAATATGTACGTAAGACCTAAATTATCCAACGATGCTGCAAGAGATGTTGAAGATGCATATATTATTATGAGGTCTGAATCTAAAGCTACAACTGTCTCCATATTGGGGTTACTGAAACTTCCGACACTGGTACAATCGCCATAATATTGTGCAAGATCAGGATGCGTTATAACAGTGTCTGGAACGCCCACAACCTTATCTGCATAGCCGTACATCTCTAGAAATTCACATGTATATGTGCTTAAACATATTATTTTCTGAGGCTGATATGGTACCGTCTTCTCGGTTCCATCCGATTGTGTCACTGTCACTTCTGTCTTCTTTTCATTGTTATTAGATTGTTGAGCCACAACAACGATTATGCCTGCAACAACAATAACAATTACTGCCAGGACGGCGATTACTTGATTTTTGTTCATCGTTATTGTATAGTAATAAAATATTTCAAACTTGTGTTACCTAGTATGATTTAATTTATAATATGGACATAAACATGAATTACACCAATATAAACGATAGTGTACCATTAATTAGTTGATATTGAATATTTGTAAGTTCTTATTTCCATCGAGGTCAGCAAGATGGTATAAAGAGAGAGACAAAACAGTAATTCTTGGATGTCTCGTGTTTGAATGCCAACTGCATAGAATGCGGTTGTATAAACGAAGACAACATTATGTAATGGGACGTATGAAACTAGTGCTGGCATTGTCAGAGAATTCATTTATAGAGAAATGCGACCATGTGTTAAACAGCCATATCGACACCATTTATGAGGGAATTTGCAATTTCGAAGACAAGTCCGATCTCGTCATCAAGTGCCTGAGTGGCGGTATTGGTCCATGTTATCGCTAGAATGACCGGTTGCAATCTGAATATGGTCAAGAAATGAATCGAGAGGTCCGAATTCCAGGCAAGGTCCGTTTCCATTGTTCTCGAAAAGGGACTATGCCTCCAAGGCATACAATTTTTTGAGATGTCCAGCACTCTTAAGAACTGAGTTTTCAAGGCACAAATTTCATATCAGAGGGTCTATGGTCTGTACGTCCTTCGATCAATTCTCGAAATATTTGTTGAATATGTATGCTGACGAGCGTGGCAAGACGGTCGGATATGCCTTCGTCGAGAATACCGTCAGAAAGTTGAGACGCGGTCACAAGACTATATTTTATGACCTATGGAAAAGGTGTACAATGAAGCGCTGGCGCAGATATATGCATGCTGGAACAAGGCGCGTTACAGGGGTTATGGCAGGCCTCCTGTATGGAACGGGGATGCTGAATGATTGGATTATGATCAGGTCGTTAGACCAGTAAAGGTCAAAAACTGGAATAGGTTGAATATATCGAGATTTCAGGTAATTTCCCATGAGAATCCCTGAACACATCCGCGATTGAAAGGATAACTTCTACGATCAGGAACAGGATGGCGATACTGAAAAGAAGGTGTCAGATCTTTTTCAATGGTCTCAAGATGTTAAACTTATCAGTTGATATTTTCAGTGTGATTTACAATTTCTGTTCTTTGCATTTGAGTTTGAATATGAAAGGAAATAATGGCGGCACTTTAAGGAGGGCCACGTCTGCGATGGAATCGGGACTTATTGATGAAGTCTGGATAGTATGTAAACTAATGGGATTTTCCTATAGAAATAATATCAACTAATTGCTAATTCATTACCAGATTTTCAAAGGAATAAATATTTTCGATCAGTTTTCAATGCTGACCGAAATAAAGGTCTTAATTCGTTTTCAGAAGCTCATCCCAGCATTTCTCTATAAGTTGGGATTCTTCTCTGATCCCGTCATCGCGGGTCATGATGATCCTGATCATCTCAGTGATCTGCACATCAGTCGATGAAGATGATGTTCCTCCATAGGAACTGCGTCTCTCGACACAGCTCTTGACCGGTAACACCTTGTAGACATCCTTATCGATGACAGATGAGAATTTTTTGAATTCATCGATCGTGAGTTCTTCTAGTTTCTTGCTGTTATCGATACAATATCTGACAGACTCTCCGACTATGCCGTGCGCCTCGCGGAACGGGAGTCCCTTTGTCACCAGGTAATCTGCAAGATCGGTGGCGTTGATGAATCCGTTCTGTGTTGCTTCCAGCATCCTATCTTTCTTGAAGTCTGTTGTAGAGATGACCTTTGCAAGTATATCTGCTGAATCAGAGATGGTCTGCAACGAATCCATCACGGGACGTTTGTCTTCCTGGAGGTCGCGGTTATACGACAACGGAAGGCCCTTCGTCATCGCGAGCATCGTCACGAGGCTTCCTATGACCGATCCCGTCTTTCCTCTTACAAGTTCAGCTATATCGGGATTCTTCTTCTGAGGCATGATGGATGAACCCGTGGTGAATTTATCATCCATTTCTATGAATCCGAATTCCTGTGAGGACCACAGTACGAGTTCCTCGCAAATAGACGAAAGATCCACTGCTGTCATCGCCGCACAGAATGCGAGTTCGGTGACATTATCCCTGGATGCAACCGAATCTATCGAATTCTCGGTAGGTGCTTTGAATCCCAGTGCTAACGCGGTCATCTTCCTGTCGATGGGATATGTTGTACCTGCAAGCGCCGCTGCGCCCAACGGGCATCTGTCCATTCTGGTGACAGCATCCATGAATCTGTCCGCATCCCTTGAAAGTCTGAAGGCATGCGCCATGAAATGCTGTGCGAGAGTGATCGGCTGAGCGTGCTGCATGTGGGTAAATCCAGGCATTATCGTTTCTCCATGATCCTCTGCGACTTTCAGAAGACTCATGATGAGAGTATCGATATCGTCTGCGGCTTCCAACGCGGCATCTCTCAGATACATCCGGAAGTCTGTTGCGACCTGATCGTTCCTGCTTCTGCCTGTGTGGATTTTTCCGCCGGCGGGTCCGATCATCTCAGTGAGTTTGAACTCGATGTTCGTGTGTATGTCCTCAAGAGAATCATCAAGTTCGAGAGATCCTTTTTCCAGGTCCTCGCTGATCCTGACAAGACCTTCGATGATAAGATCTACATCTTCGGCCGGTATGATCTTGCATTTTTTCAGCATTCTGACATGTGCCAAAGAACCCATGATGTCATAGAATGCCAAAGCTGAATCAACATCCAACGAGGATGTGAATCTAAGAGTGGAGTTGTCCATTTCTCCTTCGAATCTTCCCGACCAAAGTGCCTGTTTGCTCAAGATGATCACTTCTTGTTTTTGTGTGCTCTTGCTGCCGTCTGATCCGGGAGTCCCCAGCAGTAGATGAATCCGACAGCTGAGGTGTGGTCGAATTTATCTCCTTTCGCGTAGGTTGCCAATCCGGTATCGTAAAGTGAGTAAGGTGATTTTCTTCCTACTACAGTTACGTTTCCTTTGAACAATTTGAGGCGGACGGTTCCAGTAACGTATTCCTGAGTGCTGTCGATGAATGCATTGATGGGTTTGGTGAGTCCGCCGAACCAGAGTCCGTTGTAGACCAGTTCGCAGAATTTGTGCTCGAGACCTCTCTTGTATTCGATAACATCTCTGGGAAGGGTCAGTGCTTCGATTCCGCGGTGTGCTGCGATAAGCGTGACCGCAGCAGGACATTCATATGTCTCTCTGCTCTTGATACCGATGAGACGGTCTTCGACATGGTCTATGCGACCGATGCTGTTGTCTCCGGCGATCTTGTCGAGTTTCTCGATCAAAGCGGCGCCGTCCATTTTCTTTCCGTCGATCGATACAGGGATTCCCTTTTCGAATCCGATCTCGATGTATGTAGGCGTGTTAGGTGCTTTTTCAGGGTCAACTGTGTGTATCCAGACGCCTGCAGGAGGCTCTGCCCACGCGTCCTCGAGGAGTCCGCATTCGCAGGATGCTCCCCATAGGTTCTCGTCTCTGGAGTACGGGCTGTCTTTTTTGACGATGATCTCTATGTTGTTCTTCTGGGCGTATTCGATCTCTTCTTCGCGAGTCATGACCCACTCTCTCATGGGTGCGATGATCTTAAGGTCGGGGTCCATGGAAACGATACCGACATCGAATCTGACCTGGTCGTTCCCTTTCGCAGTGCATCCGTGTGCGATGTATTTTGCACCCTCTTTTTTTGCGACCTCTACCAGTTTCTTGGCGATCACGGGTCTTGCGATGGCTGTGCTGAGAGGGTAGATGTTCTGATAAACTGCATTTGCTTTGAGTGCAGGCCATACGTATTCGTCAACGAACTCGTCCTTGGCGTCAACGAACTCGGCCTTGATCGCTCCGTTTCTGAGTGCACGTGCTACGATGTCGTCCGTGCTTGCAGGCTGTCCTACATTGATGGCCACTGCGATGACATCCAGATCATAATTGACCTGAAGCCAGTGAATTGCTACGGAAGTGTCCAATCCGCCCGAGTAGGCGAGAACGATCTTATCTCTTTTTCCGTCTTTTGCGACGCTCTTCTCTTTAGAGGCTGTCATTGTTATCAATCATTGATATTCCTTGTTTGTTTAAATCGTTGTCCGTTGTATTGTTTGGCGTTGTACACATTGCAAGGCCACTAGTGTAATTTTGTACAAATAATGAAGTTATTGCTTTTTGAAGTGATGTTTATAAAGTATTCTCAGATTCTATCCGAAACCGTGTATCTTCATGCATGGATTTTTCGGCGTCTCAAGATGTCGGAGATGTGGCATCACCAATGTTACGAGGACCACATTGAGTATCATACACGTCATATGAGTTATCATCCTAACGTATCCGACAAATCATGTCCCATTTCAAACAATACCTTTTTAATCAGCATTCATAGTGTTCTTCATTCCTAATAACGCAGGAAGTAAACACCAATGACCAACGTAGGAATCATCGGAGGCACCGGATATACCGGAAGCGAACTGTCACGCATATTGTGCACACATCCAGACGTCACTCTGACGGCTTTGACATCCCGTCAGAACGTTGGAAAGAAGGTGACAGATGTACACACTTTCCTAAAAGGCTATTCAGATATCTCATTCATCGAGAATATATCTGACGCCAAGGATCTGGATTTTGTGTTCGTAGCCACACCACACGGTGTTGCAATGAACGAGGTACCTGCTCTCATGGATGCGGGTATCAAAGTCGTAGATCTTTCTGGAGATTACCGCCTGCATGATGTTTCCGTATACGAGAAATGGTACGGCCACAAACATACGGACCTGGAGAATCTTTCAAAAGCGGTCTACGGTCTTCCTGAACTGTTCCGTGACAAGATCAGAGGAGCAGACATGGTTGCCAATCCTGGATGTTATGCAACATCTGCCATATTGGCCTGCGCTCCGCTGATGAAGTCCGGCGTTGTCGATGAAGATATCATAATAGATGCTAAAAGCGGAACATCGGGAGCAGGAATGGTACCGTCACCGCGCCTTCATCATCCGACATGCGGAGAATCGATAATCCCATACAGCATAGGAACACACCGTCACATTCCTGAAATAGAGATGGCAGTGGATATGTTCTCAGTTTCACATTCAAAGGTCACGTTCGTACCGCATCTGATACCGATAATACGCGGTATACTGTCATCATGTTACTTCACATTGAAGAAAGACATGGACAATGCGGAGATCGAGCAGATCTACGAGAAGCAGTATAGTAAAGAATTCTTTGTTCATTATGTAAAAGAGCCTTCCATCCGTGCGGTGGTAGGTTCAAATCACGCTCACGTGGGTTCCCAAGTGATTGGGAACAAGGTCGTAGCGTTCGGTGTATTGGACAACCTTGTAAAGGGAGCATCCGGGCAGGCGGTTCAGTGCATGAATCTAATGCTCGGGCTCAAAGAGACAGCCGGAATCAATCAACCCGGATTGGGGGTATGAAATGGTAGAAATCATAGACGGAGGAGTAACGACTCCACAGGGATTCAAGGCGGCAGGTGTCCACAGCGGTGTAAAATATCGTGCGTTGGATCTGGGCCTCTTGTATTCAGAAGTGCCGGCCAGCGCATTCGTTGGCTATACATCGAATCAAGTCAAAGCAGCGCCCGTACAGGTGATGATGAAGGAGAATTCTCCCAAGTTGTCAGCTGTGGTCGTGAACAGCGGTAATGCCAATGCGCTTACCGGACGCCGCGGATTGGAAGATGCAATGACGATGAAGCAGGCGGTTGCGGCGGAACTCAATATCGATCCCAAAGAGGTCGGAGTCATGTCCACCGGACTCATCGGACGTTTCATGGACATGCACAAGGTACGTTATGGTATCAGCCGTGCGGCACATGAATTGGAGGTAGGACGTGAAGCAGACGGTCTTCTTGCAGAGTCGATCATGACGACCGATACTATCAAGAAAGAATGCGCGGTCCGCGTACGTCTCGAGGATGGCACGCTTGTCTATATCGCGGCAATCTCCAAAGGCAGCGGAATGATCTCGCCTCACATGAAGGTCCTTCACGGAACCACGTTGAGCCTTGTAACCACAGATGCCACGCTTTCACCTAAATTCAGAGAGACATGGCAGCAGATCCTCGATGACAGTATGAACATGGTATCCGTAGACGGTGACCAATCCACCAACGATACATGTATCCTGTTGGCTAATGGAAAGGCAGGCGGAACACCTGCAGATGACGATACGGCATTCGTAGAGGCACTGACGCTCGTCATGACCAAGATCGCAAAGACGATAGCAATGGACGGAGAGGGAGCAACAAAGCTCATCGAGGTCCAGGTCACAGGTGCAGATACAAAGGAAGATGCACGCGTGGCAGTCAAGAAGATCATCAACTCTCCGTTGGTGAAATCAGCGATCTTCGGATCAGACCCCAATTACGGACGTATCATGATGGCACTCGGAAACAGCGGATGCAAGTTCAATCTAGACGAGGTCCATCTGACCATCAAAGGCGGAGACATGGAAGTGCCAATCCTAGATTCCGGAGCACCCGTGTTCCAGGAAGAGCGCTCGGTTGAAGTGGTCCGTATGGCCATGGATAACAAAGAGGTCATCATAATGGTAGACCTGGCATATGGAAAGGAATCGGCTACCGGATGGGGCTGCGACCTCACGTATGATTACGTACGTATCAATGCAGAATACGCAACATGAGGAATCTCAGATGAAGGATATCTATGTTCTGAAGTTCGGTGGCAATGCGATCTCCGGAAAAGACAACATGATGCGTCTTTCCAGAGAGATAGCAGAGCTTATCCGCGGCGGTGCAAAGATAGTTCTCATTCACGGAGGAGGCCCTGAGATCTCCGCAGAAATGGAGAAGAGGGGCATGACCCCAACGAAGATCGGCGGAGTAAGAGTCACGGACGAGGCAGGCCTCGAGGTCGCGGAGATAGTTCTCCGCCAGCTCAATTCTGCGATCGTCGAATGTCTGGAGGAAGCTTCGGTGCAGGCCTTCGGCGTTCCAGGATATATATTCACGTTATGCAAGAAGAAAGCGCCTTACACAGCGACCGAGGGAGATTCCAAGGTAACAGTGGATCTGGGACTGGTAGGCGAGGTCGTCAGTGTCGATGTGGATACAGTCATGGACCTTCTGAGAGAGGGCATCACACCGGTCGTATATCCGATCGGAAAGGATGACAGCGGCCGTATGCTGAATGTGAACGCAGACACGATGGCAGCGGGTATCGCTGCCGGAATCAAATGTAAAGAAATGATAACTATCACGGATGTTCCCGGAATAATGACGGATATCAACGATCCTTCTTCCAAGATCGATAAACTGAATCTAAAAGAAGTTGATGAATTGATAGCCAGCGGAGTCATTTCGGGCGGAATGATCCCCAAGGTGGAGGCATGCCGCAACGCACTCGATGCAGGAGTCGGGGTCGTCCGTATGGTCAACGGTAAAGATCAGAGAAGCATCGTGACGGACATAATGAAGAATGTGCCTCACGGAACGATCATAGTAAAGTGATTCAAATGGAATTCAATGAAATTAAGAAATTAAGTTCGCAGTACCTGTTCCAGAACTACGGGCGCATGGACATCGCATTCACACACGGCGAGGGTTCATACCTGTACGATACAGAGGGGAAAAAATACCTCGATCTCGTAGCAGGAATAGCAGTCAATTCAATCGGATATGCAAATCCCGAGTGGGTAAAAGCGGTACAGGATCAAGTAGGACGTTTGGTTCATGTATCAAATCTATATTATGTAGAAGAACAGGCGAGACTCGCGGAGAAGATCGCGTCTATAACACCCAAGGGAATGGATCGCACACTCTTCGTCAACAGCGGCGCGGAGGCCAACGAAGGCGCAATGAAGCTAGCTGTTCGTGCGACAGGGCGCGGGAAGGTCCTTTCGGCACTCAACGGATTCCACGGACGCACATCCGCATCATTGGGAGCAACAGGTCAGATGAAGTATCAGAAATCATTCGAACCTTTGATAAGCCAAGCTTTCCACTATTACGAATATGGAAATATAGAGTCTGTGAAAGAATCGATCGACAAAGATACGGCCATTCTCCTCATAGAGCCCATTCAGGGAGAGGGCGGAGTGGTATCTGCAAAACCGGAGTTCTACAAAGCAGTTCGTGACCTATGTACGGATAACGGTGTCGTTATGGCCGTCGACGAGGTCCAGACAGGGATGGGACGTACCGGAAAATGGTTCGGCATCGACAATTACAATGTGGTTCCGGACGTTATAACGATGGCGAAGGCCCTCGGAGGAGGAATGCCGATCGGAGCCATCGTCTCGACGTATGAACTTTCAAAGGTGATGACCCCCGGAACACATGGAACGACATTCGGCGGAAACCCCATCGTATGCGCATCCGGATGCGCTGTGATCGATATAATGAAGAAGAACAAGCTCGTGGAGCACGCACACGATCTGGGATCCAAATGGATCTCCGAACTCAAATCCATCAACAGCAACAAGATCAAGGATGTTCGCGGAACGGGATTGATCATAGGTATCGAGATGGATTCCGACGAGACCGCAAAGACCGTTCAGAAGTACATGCTGGACAACGGCGTTCTTGTCAATGTATGCCATGGATGTGTGGTGCGCCTCATACCTCCGCTCATAGTCACGGCGGAACAGAAGGACGTTTTCATGGATCTGTTCAGAAAGGTACTCGCATAAGCGACATCCTGTACAATTTACGAAACCTTTTAACATTTTTTGTTTAGAATAGAACAAATATATACTTAGACGTACATATTGAAATTATGTCCAAGAATGTATCCAAAGAGAGCCTTGCCGAAAGAACCAGGATATACATCGACGCACATCCGAGCGTCAAAGATTGTGTTGCAAAAGGGTTGATCAACTACTCCTCTCTGGCTAGAATGATAATGAAGGATCTCGATGTCGAGAATGAGGAAGCTGTTATGATAGCATGCCGCCGTTATGCCGGCAAGCTCAACGTGACGACCGATCACGAGGCGAGCATCCTCAACATTCTGAAGGACAGCAGACTCGAGATGAGAACCAAGACGTGCATAGTCACCGCGAAGAACGATTGGACCGTTCTTCATAAGATGGATAATCTGTTCAAGGACCTTTGGAACGAGAACTCCATCATGCAGTGCGTCCAGTCCGCATCGGCTGTGACCATCATAGCGGACCGCATGCTCAAAGAGAGGATAATAGATACAGTAGGAAGATTCAACATCATCAAGATCAGAGAGAATCTTGTCGAGATCGCCGTCAAATCACCTGAGAAGATCGTCGATACAAGCGGAGTCATCGCATTCCTCATCACGAATCTTTCCGATGCGGGCATCAACATCGAGGAGACTGTAAGTTGCCACACCGATACCATATTCATAGTCGGAGAGGCGGATATGATCAATGCTTATTCGGTATTGACAAAATGCATACAGTCTGCTGAATCCACTGTCAAAGAGTGATATCATCAATTTACAGAATTCTGGTTTTTATCAGGATTCTGTAATATATCCAATTATTCGGTGCCGATGTTACGGCGGCTATCCGAGGATCAGTATGTGTCACCGCTTGTCCGCTCGTGATGCATATGTTGATATAAGGTAGTGCAAAATATATTGATAAGTGTTTTATTTTCGACATTTATATTTATTTTAAATCCTATGTATTTAAATAGGGCCATGTCTACACCCGTCATAGAAATATAAAAGGGTCCTTTTTACTGGTGGGCTTTTAATATTTGGGAATAAGGATTCATGACTAGTTTCGAAGATTTAGGTATTAATATTAAGATAGTTAAGGCAATTCACGACATGGGATGGGTAGAGCCTACACCTGTTCAGGTTGAGGCCATTCCGGTAGGATTGGACGGAAGAGATATATTCGCTCAGGCACAGACAGGAACCGGAAAGACCGGAACCTATGCCACTATCGTTTTGGGAAGGATCACAGCAGGCGGAAAGAAACCCGCAGCGATCGTTCTATGTCCGACCAGAGAGTTGGCAAATCAGGTAGACGAAGAAGTCTACAAGATCGCACAGTACACAAGGCACAGAAGTGTCGCGATCTACGGCGGAGCATCGATCAGCGATCAGATGTACAAACTCAGAAAAGGCGTCGACGTCGTCGTAGGAACACCCGGAAGGGTGAAAGATATGATCGAGAGGGGAAGCCTCGATCTCACGCAGATAACCGAAGTCGTTCTCGATGAGGCAGACCGTATGCTGGATATGGGATTCTCAGAGGAATTGGATTTCATCATGGAGGCTGTTCCAGAGGACAGACAGACATTGCTTTTCTCTGCTACGATGGCAGACAGCATAAAGAAACTCGCATTCCGTTTCATGACGAATCCGTTGGAACTCCTAGTCTCAAAGGATGAACCATGTTCGGATCTCGTCTCACAGTACTACGTTCAGGTGTCCAGAGGCGGAAAGCGCGAAAGACTCGAGATGATAATCGAGAACGGATATCCGAAGATGCTCGTATTCTGTCAGACCAAGAAAATGGTCGACATGCTTTTCGAAGACCTTTCACTGAAATACAAGGTCGGAGCGATCCACGGAGACATGCCTCAGGCAAAGAGGGAAAAGACCATCAGGAATTTCAGGAACGACAGATTCGAAGTACTTGTCGCAACAGATGTCGCCGCAAGGGGTCTGGATGTCAACAACATAGATGTCGTCGTCAATTACGATGTTCCTCCGGATGCGGAAACATACCTTCACCGTATCGGCCGTACCGGCAGAGCAGGAAAAGAAGGATCCGCGATCTCATTCGTAACAAAAATGGAAGACAACCGCATCAGGATGTATGAAAGGGAGACCGGCAAGAGGATCATGAAGATCAGACTTGAGGATATGGCCCCTATCGATAAGAAACCCCTCGATTCAATGATCGTCGAGGACAGAAGCGTATCCGCCAAGGTAAGGATGTCTGCCCCCACAACCGACAGGGAAGAGAGAGACACAAGGGATATCAGAGCATCCAAAGAGGATTCAGGAGAATCCAAGTTCGAGAGAGCACCCAGGGAAGCCAGGTCTCCAAGGGAGGACAAAGCTCCGAGGGATGATGACAGGGCACCCAGGGAATCACGCGAGTCCAGAGACAGGGCACCCAAAGAAGTAAGGTCCCCAAGGGAGGACAAAGCCCCAAGGGATGATGACAAAGCACTCCGTGAACGTAAAGAACCGAGGGAACCGAGAGAGCTCAGGGAACCCAAAGAATCCAAGAAGAAAGAGACGGTCAGCGAAATGGTCCCTCTTCAGATCAATCTCGGAAGAGATGACGGATTCGGACGTGTTCAGGTCGCAGAGTTCATCAAACGCAACGCAAAGCTCGATGATGATATCGTAGGGCGTGTCGGACTCGGAAACACAATGTCATATGTAGAGGTTCACGGCGATTATATCGACGAGACCATCGATATCATGATGAAGTGCAAAAACAAGGGAAAGAACGTCTTCATGCAGATCGCTCCAACCAAAGTCCCGTATTCAGAGAAAGAATGCCATAAGGTCGTAAGACAGGCAGGCATCATGAATGCGAAGCTTACAGCGAATATATCCGATCCTTATGAGTCTGTTTCAGAGGAATCAGATTCAGAAGAAGACAAATATTCGGAATAAACAATCAAAGAGGTCTTTCGACCTCTTTTAATATTATTTTCTTTCGTCGATCCGACATTGTTTGAGGTCGTCGCCGTCCTTTATGACGAGTCTTGTACTGTCTGCGCCGTTCTCCAATGCTTTGAGGTTCGCTTCTGCGATCTCATATCCGTCTTTGGCGGCGTGTGTGAGCAGCTCCTTTGCTTTTTTGGCATCTTTCTTGACACCTATCCCCAATGAATAGAACACTCCGAGATTTGACATTGCCGCCGTACATCCGTATTCGGATGCTTTGATCAGAAGATCTGCGGCCATCTTATCGTCTTTTTTAGTGCCTATTCCGTTGTGATACATGATGGATAGGCTGTTCATCGCCGCAGCGTCCCCGTCCTTCGCGGCTTCTGACAGAAGTATGAACGCTTTGTCGTTGTTCTGTTCGGTCCCTGTTCCGTACAGGTAGCATATACCGAGCGCTCTGAGGGCAGGCGTATACATCTCCTGTGCGGCCAACTGGTATTGCTCGAATGCCTTCTTGATATCCTTTTCCTGATACGGTCCGCCGGATTGGTATATTTCTCCTAAAATCTGTCTGGCGGGAGAATAACCCAATCCTGCAGATTTTTTAAGAGATTGGAATGCCATGAAGTCGTTGGGTCCATCTATTCCGAGACCTTCCTGGTACATTATCGCCAATTTGAACTGGGCTACTTTGTGACCCTGGGCCGCGGCCTTTTCGAAAAGCTCGTAAGCCTTCTTGTAATCGTGAGGGTATTCATCTTCGAAAGCATAGATCTCTGCGAGGCAGTATTCCGCTTTCGATTCTCCGAGGTTTGCGCATTTTGTATACCATTCGACGGCTTTGTTGAGATCCTTCTCTGTTCCGATACCGAATTCGTAGCTGTATCCTAGATTGAACATCGCTTGCAGATTATTCTGCTCTGCAGACAATTTGTACCAGTTGAAGGATTCCTTGCTATCCTGGATGACGCCTTTTCCTTCATCGTAGGCGACGCCAATCATGAATTGCGCTTCGGCGATGTTCTTCTCCGCGGCGAGTTTGTACCAAGCGAAAGCGTTCTTGTATTCTGCTTCTGTCTTTGCCTCATCCCAGTATACAGTAGCTACAAGACATTGGATGTTTGGATCTCCCTGTTCTGCTAATTCACGTAATTCTTTTGGAATAGGCATGTTCTAAGAGAACATATTCAGATTCTTAAAGGCTAGGGTTTAAAAGCACCTCGATATTAATGATATTCTGACATGGAAATGATTCTCGGATGAGAGTCGTAAAGCATTCTGTCGAAAATAGAAGAGGCGGCAAATGTCTGAGAAATATACTATAATAGATCAGAAGAACTGGAAGCGCGCCGTTCACTGCGCGGTATTCAGGAATGCCGTCCAGCCGCAGTACTGCGTCAGTTTCGAATTAGATGTCACAGTTTTTCATAAAAAAGTGAAAGAGAGAGGTCTTTCATTCACATTGGCATTCATCTACGCAGTTACCGAATGCGCCAACGGAATAGAGGAATTCAGATACCGTTTCCAAGACGGGGAGGTCGTTCTTTATGACAGGATCGGCACATCTTTCACATATCTGGACAAAGAAACGGAATTGTTCAAGGTCGTTCATGAAGACATGCAGGACGATATGGAAGAATATGTCAGAAAGGCATCTCAAGAGATACACGATCAAAAGGATTATTTCACAGGGCCTCCAGGTAACGATGTGTATCAGTTCTCCGCGATACCTTGGATAACATTCACGTCGATCTCCCATACGGATTCCGGAAAAAAGGATAACGCTGTTCCGTTGTTCGATTGGGGAAGATATTCTGAAAAGAACGGGAGATTGATGATGCCGTTCTCCGTGCAGGTGCATCATTCATTCGTGGACGGGGTGCATATCGGCAGATTCGCCGAGGCTCTTCAGGATCGTCTCGATTCCCAATGATATTCAGAACGAGATTCCATGTATTCAGGATAACCGAACAGAAAGATATGTCTTATACATCATGAGAAGGATTCTGATATGCTGATGGATGTGACCGCCGATGAATCATCGTAACCGAGAAGTCGATAGGGTCTTGGGAAAAAAGACGGGTTCGAACAGCAGCAACAGAACTCAGTCCGTTCGTTGCGGAGACATATGGTGGATAAACGACATGGCATTCAACGACGGTTCGAACAAAAAAGACCGTCCTGTTCTCGTCGTAGGCATCGACGGTGAAAAGATACGATACCGTACGTGCACGTCGCAGTTTTCCATCGATCACGGACGGTATCTGATCCAAGACAACATATCGGCCGGTTTGGAAAAGGATACTTACGTAGATTCCGAAGTGCGGTCGATAGGGCGGGGAAGGCTCCATCATCAGATGGGGCATCTTTCAGAATACGATATGGATTCTTTATTTCTGAAATGATATATTGCAATTTTTTTGAAATTCCATAGTTTGGCGTAACTTTATCCATCAGTAGGACCTAATACGCCTGCAGTTCGTCGGTTCAGCCAGGAATATCGTCTCGTATGGGATTCTCTATGATATCGATCTTGTTGACGGCATAGGATTCAACATATTCCGATACCGGCGTTCTATTCAATTAGAAAAGGAGAAATGAATTGCATGGGTTTGAAACATCCGAATGGACCGAAGATAGACGAGACCGAGATAAGAGTGGACCCGATTTTCACGGAGGAGGGGTTTGAGACCATTCCCAGGGTCACTCTACCAGAGAGGGAAACGGATCCCGATCTCGCGTATCAGATAATACATGACGAACTTATGCTGGACGGGAATGCCAGACTCAATCTTGCTACATTCGTAGGCACTTGGATGGAACCGCAGGCGCAGAAGCTCGCGGCCGAGACGTTGGACAAGAACATGATCGACAAGGACGAGTATCCGCAGACCGCAGAGATCGAGATGCGGTGTGTAAGCATCCTCTGTCATCTTTGGAACTCTCCAGATCCTAAGAATTCCACGGGATGCTCCACCACAGGTTCGAGCGAGGCGGCGATGCTGGGCGGACTGGCGATGAAGAGGAGATGGCAGCACAGAAGAAAGGCCGAGGGGAAATCGACCGAGAAGCCCAATATCGTCATGGGCATAAACGTACAGGTGTGCTGGGAGAAGTTCGCCAATTACTGGGACGTGGAGATGCGTTTAGCACCTATGGAAGGGAACCGGTTCCATCTTACGGCCGAGGATGTTTCGAAACTATGCGATGAGAACACCATCGGCGTGATCACCGTACTGGGTTCCACCTTCGATGGTTCTTACGAGCCGGTCAAGGAGATATGCGCCGCATTGGATGATCTCCAAAGGACAACCGGACTAGACATACCGGTGCACGTGGACGCCGCATCGGGAGGAATGGTGGCTCCGTTCCTCGATAAGGAACTGGAATGGGATTTCCGTCTTCCGAGAGTGGTGTCGATAAACGTATCCGGACACAAGTACGGTCTGGTGTATCCGGGCGTAGGGTGGATAGTGTGGAGGAATGCAGAGATGCTTCCTAAGGACCTGATATTCAATGTCAACTACCTCGGTTCGAACATGCCGACATTCGCACTGAATTTCTCCAGGTCCGGTTCGCAGGTCATATTGCAGTATTATAATTTTTTAAGGTTAGGTTTCGAAGGATACAGCAAGGTCCACGGATACGCCCGCAAGGTCGCCATGTACATATCAAGCGAGATAGAAAAGCTGGGGCCGTTCGAACTCATCACCAGAGGGGATGAGCTGCCGGTGTTCGCATTCAAGTTGAAAGATGATATCAAGAATTTTACGGTTTTCGACGTGTCCAGCAAAATGCGTGAACGCGGATGGCTGATCCCTGCATACACGTTCCCTGCCAATAGGACCGACCTTGCAGTTCTGCGTGTGGTGGTAAGGAGAGGATTGACCTACGATCTCGCGGACATGTTCTTGGCAGATCTCAGACGGCAATTGCCGCTGTTGGAGTCTCAACCTGTTTCCATATACGACGAGAAGTCCGGATCCGGATTCCATCATTAATCTGGGATGGCGGGAGATGGATGATCTCCCGCCTGTAAGCGATAAGATCAGACACAGTAAAGTGCTGTTTTGAAGATATCAATGGGATTTCAAAATAGTGCAGCAATCTCAAAGATCCGAATTCTGAATCTGTTGAACAGAATCGGACGATTCGGGTTTTTCGAGATAATCGATGCCGTTATCTTTTATGATCTTGCGATACAGCATCTCGACGGCTTCGGACGGAGACAATCCCTGTTTCTGAAGGATGTTCTCCGCTTCTATCTTGACGAGCATGTTGACACGGGCGTGGACAACGGAGCATCTTTCCTTAGATATCGTTCCTTCCAAAGCCTGGTCGTAAAGGGATGCGATGAACTGATTGTACATCATACCGTTCTTCTTGGCGAGACTGCGTACGAGATCCGTTGTTCCAGAACCGTATTGGGATGCTTTTTTCGTCCTGGTTGCCAAGAACGGATATCCCAGATCTATGGCTACTTCTTTGAGCACGGATTTCCTGGATTCCATGTCCACGGGCCTTAATTCTTCGGGATCTATCTTTTCGATCTCGGAAATAACAACGGGATCGGTGTAAGGGTATACGAGGTCCTTTCCGAAATGGGCAGCTATCTTCTTCTCGCACGGAACGGAGACGTCCACAAGCCTTTCCACTCCCGCAGCCGCCAGCATCTTGTAATCCTCATCGGATTGACCGACGAATTTGGCGCATCCCATGAAGAACTCATCGGCGCCCTGGCCGGTCAGGATGCAGTCCTCTTCCGATGACATGCAGACGCAGAACAAAGGCAGTTCGTAAGAAATGGTGAACGGATCGGATGTTCCCGTGGCTACGATCATATCCCTGATGTAGTCTTCCACATTCCCTTTGTATATCGGTACATGCACCCATGGGAGTCCGAGTTTTTCGGAAAGGCCCATGGCCGCCGAGACATCGAATGCGTTGTTGGTCCCGCATGTGTAGAGGGTGACTGATTTCGCATATTTCTTGGCGAGAGCCGCAACTAATCCGGAATCCAGTCCGCCGGAGAATGCTATGCCCACGTCTTTTCCTTCGACGTTGTTCCTGATGACGTTGACGATTGATTCTTCCAATCCGCTATATCTGAAAGACATGTATCGAGAATGAAGGGTTGGGATTATATAACGGCGACGGACGGGTGGTTAAAGTATAAGTTAAGGTTTTTATGATTATTCATAAGAGTAAATCATGGAGTGGAGTTGATTTATAGATTTTCATGACATATCTTATGACACTATTTTTAATTATCCTCCCAGGGAAAGATTGTGATAATTGCGAATAAGAGGGTTGCGCAGAATTTGCAAAAGTATTGAGTGAAATAAAGATAACTGTTGATAAATGTCTAGAAATAGAATTCAAACTTAGAAACCAGATGTTCGCTGAAGTGGATTCCATAGGTGTAACCAAAGGCAAATTTGATTTCTGCATCAACAAGGGAAAATCTGATCAAGTACTCGATTGGAATCATGAAGGACATCATTGGACGTAGGCGGAGCCACACATCTTGTATATATTGATGAAAATACAGACCTCGATACCACTATGTATCTGATTAAGCAGGCGTAAGATCTCGTTCGTAAAGAGGATTGACGTCAATAACCATCCGATTAAAAATGAATGATCATTCGCCTGTTGTTATTACAGGTCAAAGGTGGTCAATAGTTGCTGATTTCATCATCCGAAGTTGATAATACGTCTGGCAATATCATTCGATGTCACGTGATAATAAAATACTCATTAACATATTGCAAAGTCCGTGAACAAGCAGCAACTCGCATCAAAAATCTGGGAATCAGCAAACAAGATGAGATCGAAAATCGAGGCCAACAAGTACAAAGATTACATTCTTGGCTTCATTTTCTACAAATTTCTATCGGACAAAGAAATCGAGCTGCTGAAGAAGGATGGTTGGGTTGACGAGGATTTCAAATTATTGGTCGAGACGGATGCCGAAACCGTGGAATATTGCCAGAACAAACTTGGATACTTCATATCATACAAGAATCTCTTCTCTACCTGGCTTGTGATGGGGAATGAATTTAATGTGGGGAACGTAAGGGATGGGATCTCTGCATTCAACCGCAAGATAAACAGCACTCATAAGAAAGTGTTCAACAAGATCTTCACGACCCTCGACACTGGACTCAGCGAGCTGGGAGATAATACTGGCACACAGACAAAAGCAATTAACGAGTTGATCGCGCTTATAAAGGATATACCAATGGACGAAAAGCAGAACTACGACGTTCTTGGATTTATCTACGAATATCTAATCGGCAATTTCGCAGCCAATGCCGGAAAGAAGGCCGGAGAGTTCTATACACCTCATGAAGTATCGATTCTGATGTCTGAGGTTGTTGCGCATCACCTTAAATCTCGTAATAAGATCGATATATACGATCCGACAAGCGGTTCGGGTTCATTATTGATAAACATCGGAAAATCAGTATCGAGATATATCGGAGATAATGAGAATATACGTTATTACGCTCAAGAATTGAAGGAATCTACGTACAATCTGACACGTATGAATCTGGTGATGCGTGGAATTCTTCCTGATAACATTTTTGTGCGCAACGGTGACACCCTGGAAGATGATTGGCCGTATTTTGACGATAGCGATCCGGAGGGGACATATGATCCACTGTATGTCGATGCTGTGGTTTCCAACCCTCCGTATTCTCAATCATGGGATTCTAATGATAAGGAATCGGATCCTCGTTATTCGCGTTATGGATTGGCACCGAAAGGAAAGGCAGACTATGCTTTCTTGCTGCATGATCTGTATCATGTCAAACCCGATGGGATCATGACAATTGTGTTGCCACATGGCGTTTTGTTTCGTGGGGGAGAAGAGGGAAAGATCCGTAGGAATCTTGTAGAGAACGACAACATCGATGCGATAATAGGACTTCCGTCCAATATCTTTTTCGGTACATCGATCGCCACAGTTATCATAGTTCTTAAGCAGAAGCGCGAGAATTCAGATGTTCTGATAATAGATGCCTCAAAAGGATTCGAGAAAGAAGGCAAGAACAACAAGCTCAGGGCATCCGACATTAAGAAAATCGTTGAT
The DNA here is from genome assembly GCA_963676235.1 of Candidatus Methanomethylophilaceae archaeon. Taxonomy (GTDB): domain Archaea; phylum Thermoplasmatota; class Thermoplasmata; order Methanomassiliicoccales; family Methanomethylophilaceae; genus JALNYB01. The sequence continues at coordinate 1,606,704 of OY781044.1, read as the reverse complement.
ACGGTCATCGATCGCAGAACGATAGACAAATTCTCAAGAGTTGTTTCGAAAGAGGAGATCCGTGAGAACGGATACAATCTGAACATCCCGAGGTACGTCGATTCATCCGATACAAACGAATCATGGGATGTTTACGCTTCTATGTTCGGTGGCATACCAAATTCGGAGCTTGCGGAATACGATGAATATTGGAATACTTTTAAGGGATTGAAGGAGATTCTATTTGGAGATTCTAGAACACCTTATTCGAAGCTTCTTGTCGATGATTTGGAGAAGTGCATTCGCAGCGATCAATCTGTGATCGGGTGGATGAAATCATATGGTGATGCCTTTGATGATTTTTCTGAATACCTGAGAGATGAATTGATTAGGAAATGGGAGAGTATAGACGTTAATAGAGAGGAATCGATAATTGCAGATGCGATGTTCTCCAGATGCGATACGATCTCGCTCATTGATAGGTATGTTGCATACCAGGCCCTCGACGATAAATGGGCGAAGATCGCTGTCGATCTTGAGATAATGCAGACTGAAGGTTTTTCTTCAGCTAGAAAGGTCGATCCAAACATGGTACTAAAAAAAGACCATGAAGTGCAAGAGGGATGGGTAGGACGCATCATTCCGTTCGAATTGGTTCAGTCAACCATATTGAAGGAAAAGGCCGAGAATCTGAAACAGAAGAACGATCGTCTTTCGGAGATCCAATCGACTTATGAAGACATCATCGATGCCATGTCTGAGGAAGATAAAGATAGTGAGATCTTGAATGAGGCGAAAGACGCATTCGTTGTTGCGGTAGTCGGCAAGATGGTCAAGAGCACCTTTGGTAGTCTTTCGAAAGCAAAGAACGCGATGCTCTCTTATGATGAAGGATCGCTTGAAAGGAGTATTGTTCAAGTGCAGGAGCTTATAGATGAAGAGAAGAATCTCAAGAAGATAGTCAAGACTGATGAAATCACTTTACATAACAATACCAAGACAGTGATAGAAGGATTGACAGATGAACAGATCATTCAGTTACTTGAGGCAAAGTGGATTCAACCTATCATCGCTGCGATCGAAAGTATACCTGAAGGCATCATCGCCGATTTGATATCGTGTGTCAAGTCATTAGCAAACAAATATGCTACCACATATGCAGACGTGGCGGAAGAGATCACCAAGACAAAAACGGCACTTGCTGACATGATCGACAGTCTTACAGGTGGAGAATACGACATGAAGGGACTCAAAGAGTTCCAATCTTTACTTCGTGGTGGAAACAATGATTGATAATCAAAGAAAACCAGCCATTCGATATGCAGAATTCAACGACGCTTGGGAACAGCGTAAGCTGGGAGATGTGATTGATCTCTGTAGTGGAAAAGATTACAAACACTTATCAAATGGTTCTATTCCTGTCTATGGGACAGGTGGATATATGTTGAGTGTGAATGAAGCTCTCTCCTACGATAAAGATGCTATTGGTATAGGTAGAAAGGGTACTATTGATAACCCCTATGTTTTAAAAGCACCATTTTGGACCGTAGATACATTGTTTTTTGCTATTCCAAAAGATAATAATGATTTAGATTGTGTATTTGCTATCTTTCAAAATATTGATTGGAGAAAAAAAGATGAATCCACTGGTGTACCGAGTTTATCAAAAATTGCCATTAATCAGATAGATATTTTGATGCCGGTCATCGAAGAACAACTGCAGGTTGGAAGATGTTTCAAACAACTAAACAATCTAATCACTCTTCATCAGCGTGAGTATGATAAGGCCCTTAACATCAAGAAAGCAATGTTGGAAAAGATGTTTCCGAAAAACGGAGAAGATAGACCGGAGATTCGTTTTAAAGGTTTTACAGACGCTTGGGAACAGCGTAAGTTGAGTGAAGTTGCCGAATTTTCTAAAGGACAAGGGTACAAGAAGGCTGATTTAAAAGATTCGGGTACTCCTATTATCTTGTATGGTTATTTGTATACAAACTACCAGTCTGAAATACAAAAAGTCGATACTTTCTCAGATATTATTCCAAACGCAGTAATCAGCAAGGGGAGAGAAGTGATAGTTCCTGCTTCAGGTGAGACGGCCGAAGATATTGCAGTTGCATCAGCAGTTGAGCAGTCTGGCATATTGCTCGGCGGTGGATTAAATATTATTTTTCCGCACGAAGAGATTGATTCTGCTTTCCTTTCTTTGATGATAACCTATGGTCCTCCACATTATGAATTGTCAAAGAAAGCTCAAGGAAAATCTATTGTTCATCTCTATAATGATGATCTGAAGGGCATCCTCTTTCTATTCCCCTCCATAATAGAACAACAACAAATTTCTAGTTTGATCAAGAAGCTAGACAACCTTATTACTCTTCATCAGCGTGAGCTCAAAAAGCTTCAGAATATGAAAAAAGCGTTATTGGAGAAAATGTTTGTTCAGGGGTGAGATTATGGTGTATGATGATGAATTAAAGTTTGAGCAAGATCTTGTTTTGACATTATTCGAAAAGGGTTGGGAATCGCCTGTATTGAAGTGTAAGACCGAAAAAGATCTTATAGATAATTGGGCTAAAATACTCCTGGAGAACAATAAAGGCATTGACAGACTCAATAATTGTCCATTGACAGAAGGTGAAATGCAGCAGATTTTTGAACAGATAGCTCGTTTACGCACTCCACTCAGACTCAATGGTTTCATCAATGGACGTACGATCTCAATAAAGAGAGATAATCCTGATGATGCATTGCATTTAGGAAAGGAAGTTAGTTTGAAGATCTATGACCGCAATGAGATCAAAGCTGGGCAAAGCCGTTATCAAATTGCTGAACAATCGATATTCAAAACAGGACCTATGCTCAACGATCGTCGTGGGGATCTGATGCTTTTGATAAACGGCATGCCGGTCGTTCACATCGAACTGAAGAAAAGCGGCATACCTGTATCTCAGGCATGCAATCAGATCAAGAAGTACATGCATGAGGGCGTATTTTCGGGGTTGTTCTCTCTAATACAGATATTTGTGGCGATGACACCCGAGGAAACGGTTTATTTTGCAAACCCCGGTCCTGATGGTAAGTTCAATGAAGATTTCTTTTTCCACTGGGCAGATCCAAACAATGAGCCGATGAATGATTGGAAAGATGTAGCATCCAGATTTTTATACATCCCTATGGTGCATCAATTGATTGGATTCTATACTGTGGCCGATACATCAGATGGCATATTGAAGGTAATGAGAAGCTATCAATATTGGGCAGCCAGCAGGATATCGGATCGTGTTACAATGAGGTCCGATAATGAAGACATTTTTGGTGGATACATTTGGCACACGACAGGTTCCGGAAAGACAATGACCAGTTTCAAATCGGCACAACTCATTGCCAATTCAAGGGAAGCTGACAAAGTAATCTTTCTCGTAGATCGTATAGAGCTAGGTACACAGACACTTCTAGAATACAAAGGATTCGCAAGTGATTATGAAGAGGTTCAAGCGACTGAGAGTACGAATGAACTTGTTGTAAAGTTGAAGAACAATGATGTGAACAATACCCTTATCGTCACATCGATTCAGAAGATGAGCAATGTCAATAAAGAAGGCGGATTTAGAGACAAAGATCTGGAAATCATCAATTCCAAAAGGCTTGTATTCATTACAGATGAATGTCACCGTAGCACATTCGGTGAGATGCTCGGGGACATAAAGAGGATATTCCCGCGCGCTATGTATTTCGGATTCACCGGAACACCGATATTCGATGAGAATCAAAAAAAGATGAACACCACGGCTACGATATTCGGCGATGAATTGCACAGATACATTATAACAGACGGAATTCGTGATGGTAACGTTCTTGGTTTTGATCCATATACGGTTAATACATTCAAAGATAAGGATCTAAGGGAGAAGGTTGCGTTACGGGAATCAAAATCTAATACAAGGGAAGAAGCTCTCGCTGATCCAGAAAAAAGAGCCATTTTCTATGAGTATATGGACTCCAACAAGGTTCCGATGGCGGGGTATGTGAATGAAGGCGGCAAGCGTGTGAAGGGGATTGAAGACCTTCTCCCCAAATCTCAATACACAACAAAAGAGCATCAGAATGCAGTGGTCAAAGATATATTATATGGGTGGACAATCCTCAGTCGCAATGGAAAGTTCCATGCACTATTTGCTACATCGAGTATAAAAGAAGCCATTCAATATTACAAGTTATTCAAGACAAGGAATATTGATTTGAAGATTACTACGCTATTCGATAGCAACATCGATAATAATGACGGCGCCACAGTCAAGGAAGATGCGATTGTGGAAATTCTAAATGATTACAACTCCCGCTATGGACAAAATTTCACAATACCGACATTCGACAGATTCAAAAAAGACGTATCGCTGAGATTGGCGCATAAAAAGCAATACATGTCCATAGAAAAGGATCCTGAGAAACAGATAGATATCCTTATCGTTGTGGATCAGATGTTGACAGGTTTTGATTCCAAGTGGATCAATACATTGTATCTTGACAAGACTCTGAAGTATGAGGGAATCATCCAGGCATTCTCAAGGACTAATCGCGTATTCGGTCCTGAGAAACCATTCGGTACGATTAGGTATTATCGTAAGCCGTATACTATGAGCAATAACATCAAGAATGCGATGGAATTATACTCTGGGAACAGATTGACTGGTGTTTTCGTACAAAAGATTATAGAAAATATGAAAATGATGAATGAATCTTTCATATCTATCCGCGACCTGTTCACATATGCAAGAATCGAGAATTACGAAACACTTCCTCCGACCAACGAGGAAAGGGCGCGTTTCGCAAAACAGTTCAGAAAATTGAACAATCATCTTGAAGCTGCAAAGATACAAACATTCGATTGGTCAAAACCGCGGTCAGAATTCTATATTGAAACTGGGGAGTTCGTTGAGCTGCTTTTCGATGAAAAGACATATAATGTTCTTCTTCAGAGATATAAAGAGCTCCCAAAGAATCCAGTCGACCCTGGACATGACATTCCTTTTGACATCGACAGCTATATCACCGAGATCAAAGCAGGGACGATAGACGTTGACTACATGAATTCGCGCTTTGAGAAGTATATGAAGGTCCTGAATGCCGATGGTACAACAAAGGAAATGATCGACGAGACCTTCAACGAATTACATAAATCATTTGCTTCTTTAAATCAAGAGGAACAGAAGTATGCAGATGTATTCTTACACGATGTTGAAAACGGGGTCGTTTCACTGGTTGAAGGTAAGAAACTGAGAGATTATATAACTGAGTATCAGGCGAGAGTTAAGAATGATCAAACCAATAGATTCGCTCTATCCATCGGTCTAAATGCACAAGAACTCAGTGAGATGATGAAAACTCCAGTAAATGAGTCAAACATCAATGACTATGGCAGATTGGATACGTTGATGAGTGGCATAGATCTGAATGTTGCAAAAACATTTCTTGAAAAGAGAGAAGGGACAGCAGTTTCTAGGCGCATGGTTATGATCAAAGCATACAAACTTGTCAAAGATTTCATACTCTTTGGCGGAATCGACTACGTTAATAGAAAAGAATGATGCAATTCGGGTTCGTGACGAAGCATATTGAAGTTAATATATGCGCTTGGGAACAGCGTAAGCTTTCAGAATTGTATGTTAAAAGTGGATCTGGTGGGACGCCGAGATCAACCAATTCATCATACTATGGTGGAAAAATACCATTTCTGGGGATATCCGATATTACTGAATCAAATGGCTATATCGATGATACTGAAAAATATATCAGCGAGGATGGTTTGAATAATTCTGCCGCATGGATTGTACCTGCAGGAGCAATTAGTTTAGCCATGTATGCTTCAGTAGGTAAATTAGCAATTCTTAACGCTGATACTGCTACGTCACAGGCATTTTTTAACATGGTTTTTGATGATGATTCTCTACGTGATTTTGTATTTCACAGTTTAACTAAAACGAGCGAATTTGATGAATGGAATCAATTAGTATCTACAGGCACACAGGACAATCTCAATGCAAATAAGGTAAAGAATTTCAAAATTAGAATGCCAACGTCAAAGAATGAAATGATTTCCATTTCGATGTTCTTTATGAAAGTTAGTATCCTTATTACTCTTCATCAGTGAGAGCTTTTGCATCCAAGAAAAAGAAAAACAAAGAGGAAGAATAATGATCGATATTACAACGACTCCCGATCTTTTTTGCTACTATTATGCACATTGGATCAAGGTGTACAAAAATGGCGCGATACGGGATGTAACTATGAAGAAATATTTAGTGACACAAACATGGGTAGAAAGATTAGCACCAGACTTATTAGTTTGTGATCTCACCCGGATAAGATATCAACAATTACTCAATGATTATGCCAAATCACATGAGCGGCAAACTACAATGGATTTTCATCATCAACTTAAGGGCGCAATATTAGATGCTGTAGATGAGGGACTCATTGACCGCGACCCTACACGTAAAGCAATAATCAAAGGCAAACAACCAAGAGAAAAGAAACCAAAATATCTAAATCAATTTGAATTGCACATGCTTCTATCTAGTTTGGATCTCGGACAACAATTGAATTGGGATTGGTTCATCCTTCTTGTGGCCAAGACAGGGATGCGCTTTTCAGAGGCGTTAGCACTGACGCAAAAAGATTTTGATTTCACACACCAATCTTTATCGATAAACAAAACATGGGATTACAAAGGAGATGGTGGATTCCTCCCAACAAAGAATCAATCATCTGTACGTAAAATTCAGATTGATTGGCAGACAGTTGTTCAATTCTCGGAATTATTAAAAGATCTGCCACAAGATTCACCAATATTTGTAAATGGAGTAGTCTTTAATTCGACAGTAAATGCCATCTTGCGTCGTAAGTGCAAAAACGCTGGTGTACCGGTTATTTCCATTCATGGACTTCGCCACACTCATGCATCTTTGCTTTTATTTGCAGGCGTTTCTATTGCAAGTGTGGCACGGAGGTTAGGTCATGCAAGTATGACTACGACTCAAAAAACTTATCTGCATATTATACACGAACTTGAAAATCAGGATGTCGATCTTATAATGAGATCGTTATCGGGGCTCAGTTAAACAATTGCATCCGCGTTTAAGACTCTCACTGATGAAGAGTAATAAGGATACCAACTTTCATAAAGAACATCGAAATAGAAATCATTTCATTCTTTGACGTTGGCATTCTGATTTTGAAATTCTTTACCTTATTTGCATTGAGATTGTCCTGTGTGCCTGTAGATACTAATTGATTCCATTCATCAAATTCGCTCGTTTTAGTTAAACTGTGAAATACAAAATCACGTAGAGAATCATCATCAAAAACCATGTTAAAAAATGCCTGTGACGTAGCAGTATCAACGTTAAGAATTGCTAATTTACCTACTGAAGCATACATGGCTAAAACTAATTGCTCCTGCAGGTACAATCCATGCGGCAGAATTATTCAAACCATCCTCGCTGATATATTTTTCAGTATCATCGATATAGCCATTTGATTCAGTAATATCGGATATCCCCAGAAATGGTATTTTTCCACCATAGTATGATGAATTGGTTGATCTCGGCGTCCCACCAGATCCACTTTTAACATACAATTCTGAAAGCTTACGCTGTTCCCAAGCGTCTTCGGAATCTGGATTCAAAAGCATATTTTTCTACCGTTTATTCCGAGAGATATGGAAATAAAGGAAGTCGTTTCCTGATGCTAGAAGAGCTGATATACACACTCGAATGCGCCGACAACCCTGTCATCTACTATCTGCTGATTAATATCGGATGCATACGCGGTGAGTTGCTGGCGCTTAAGTGGGATTACGTGGATTTTAAGAACAATAAGTCATATAGACAGAGTGTGTCTTACGTTCTTGGGATGGGGTTGAATATTAAGGGGATGAAGATCAATTCGTCTATCAGGGAAGATGAGAAAATAGAGATATTAGGTAACCTGATTGATAATTATAACGATGGAATAAGAAAGAATTTCTTTTGCATTCAGCAATTTCGGACGTATGATGTGGCGTCTTAAGGGGTCAGAACACGTTTGTTTCGGTGCTGAAGGCATTCGAACAGACCTTGATATACGGATTTGATGCTGAGATTCGCTAACGAGAACGCGAAGACTGCTTGTAAAATGCAATTATCTCAACGAAAGCAAGGCGATTATCTTGCGTAAGTGTAGACATAGATAGTAAAAAAGTAGTTCAACCTGAACTCGACAGGACCTGATGCAAATGATCGATCAACATCGTATGACTGGACGTAAAATAGAAGTGTCCCGAGTGAATCTGTTCTGTTGTGACAAAAAACCACTTTCGACTCAGGACATTCGTCCTAGAGCCGAACGAGAATAAATCAGTACCGATTGGTACCATCGCCTGCGTGAGGGAATATCTTGGAAAATTGGGATTGGACCGTGTTTTCAACGATGCCAAGAACAGAGGGCATCCGCTTTTTCCATTGGTGTGTGCCATCATTTCATATCGGCTGACGGAGAACTTCTCCGTGGAGGGATGCGGAAGATGGCTGGAGTCCCCGGAGGTCAGGAACGAGTTGGGAATCCGGGGAGAGGTGAGCCATAGGATGATCAACCGCGCGGTGGAACGCTGCGGGGAGATCATGCCGGAGGTGCTGGTGCATCTGCGTAGGGGATTGTTCTCGATTTACGATCTGGAGCATACCGACGTGAACATCGATACGACGTCCGTAGCAGTGTATGCGAAGGGAACGGGATTGTACGATTTCGGTTATTCCAGGGACAAACGGCCGGATCTGAGGCAGGTGAACTTCGGCGCCGCCGAGCTTCGCGATCCGATAAACATTCCCATAGACCTCTCGGTGGATCGCGGGAACGCATCCGATTCTATTCAATTCGTGAAGATCGTCGACGATATCATCGGCGACCTCCGCGACGATTCATTGTTCGTTTTCGATGCAGGAGGGGATGCCAAGCAGGTGCTGGACAAGATCACGGAAAAGAACATGAGGTATATCACCAGGAAGCGCCTGAACGTCACCGACGACGCATGGATATCCCGTTTCTACAAGGATGAGGCGTGCTGCGTCGACGATGAGGACGGCGTTTACTGCCAGAGGAAGACGTTCGAATCGTCCGGGAGGACCGTGTACCTGTTCTATTCCGAGAAATTGTATCGCGACAAGATGGCCGCTTTGGACGGTCGCTCGTGGAGATGCGTCGAGGACGCGAAGGATGTCATGCGCAGGAAGAAGGACGGCACGCTGCGCATATCCAAGACGGTCGTGAAACGGTTGAGGAATCCGCTCATATCGCTGAACGTGGGTGTCCAAGGCAAGCTGTTGACGAATGATGTGGACAGCTTCGAGTACGTTCGCAAGCGTCTATCGAACAATCGTGAAGGATTTTTCAAACTCGAATGCAGTTCGAATTTGACAGCGAAGGATGTGTTCTCGATCTACCGCAGACGCGATACGGTGGAAAAGCTCATGGACTCGCTGAAGAACCATATCGACCTGAAACCGATGCGCGTATGGTCGGAGAACAGCGTGAAAGGAACGCTTCTGCTGTGTTTTCTTGCTCAGGTCATAGTCTCGATGGTGCGGTATGAGATGCCGGAACTGAGGAAACGTTCTACAAGATTCATCATAGATTCCCTGCAGAATTTGACAGTTACCTATGTTCACGACCGCAAGCAGGCGACGAGACGCGTATATTCGAATTTCGAGCCTCTCAATTCACGCATTCTCAGGGATATGGTGGTCGTTTCGGGTGTTCGCGGGGGATGAAAGCCCCCTAGGAACACAGGAAAGGACCTGAAAGACATGACGTAAAATGATGTGTGATAGCGGATGCTCAAGTGTCAAATTCTTACGATTTCGAAATCATCTGTCGAACTCAGGGTTCAAATGTATCCTGCTTGATGGGTAATTTTCAGAGGTTAGATCTATTTTCACGATTCGGAAACAGAAGAGGCCAGAGAAGTCCTCTTTTCAGAATGTGTTTCGTTGAAAAATACGTAATGTACTACTATGTTAAAAATTACATTAAGTCTCTAAAATATGTGGTGAGGAAACGGGATGGCTTCTGATACCGTGGCCCCCACATAGTTTCTCTGTTTTTGACATATGAAATGTAACAGAGCCTTTTTGCTCTTGTAATCGATACAAATAGATTGTGTTTCTCTTCAGATATGGAGGCTTCATCTTTTGATCTATAATCTGGGAATATCCCTTCATTCACCGAGATTATGAATACAACTTCATATTCAAGTCCCTTTGACATATGCACAGTAGAAAGAATTATTCCATTTTCTAATGTATTATTTAGAGATCCAATGGACATAGATCTCATTAGGTTTGCAAGACTGCGCTCGGTGATTATTGTATTTCCAAGATATGTATTTAAACGACTTTCTAAATCTCCATAGTCTTTACTTATCAAATATTTTTCAGATTCGTTAAGGAAATTATTCTCATTATTACAATAATTGTCCAAAGCTTTTTTGAAAGATGACGAATTGTATTCATTTTTATCATATTCTTTTTTTAAGGCAGTCCAAATTGAGACCAATGTGTCATATCCTTGGAACTCTGTCTTAATCTTGCCATTGATTATTTCTGAAATAGTGGAATTATCGGTACACTGGAGTATTTGTATTATTTTGTTTAGATGTATGAGGTCTTTTTCATTTAAAATTAATCTTATTCCAAGCATAAAGGCATTAAAGAATGCAGTTTCATATGTCAATCCAGAGACTGGTAGTTTTATTGTGGATTCTATATTTCTTTTAATCAGTAATTTGTGTACGTTATCAAGTACATATCTATTCCTGGCAAGTATACAAATATTATTGGGGTCGATTGAATCTCCGATATCCGGGTGGCTGTTTTGTAATAATTCTTCTATTTTTTTAACTACTTCTTCTGCCTCAATCTTTTCATCATCAAAGCATTCAATGTTAAATTCACCTCGAATTGCTATTTTTCCATCAAGAGAAAAATTCGGTTCAATTTTTTTTGCAGCATCTATTACAGCTTTCGATGAGCGATAATTTTCATTGAGTGAAAATTCAATCACATCTGGATAGTCTTTTTTTATAGAATAAGTCATAAATGATGAAGAAGAACCGTTGAATCCGTATATTGCCTGATTTGGATCTCCTACAAAGAAAAGAGAGGACTGATCTCCCGCAAGGGTTTTTATGATGTTGTACTGAATATTATTCAAGTCTTGTGCTTCATCTACACATATTGAAGTAAAAGTTTTTTGATATATTTTTAAAACACCCTTCATTTCGTTGAGTATTTTGTAAGCTAAGCGTAGTATATCATCAAAATCAATTGAGTTTTGAATTGACATCAATTCATCGTATTCTTCGAAAAGCTGTTGATGTTCGAGGGGTATTTTATCGATAGAATTAATATTTCTTTTCATCATTCCCATTGTTTCGAACAATTTGTTTATTTCTTTGTCTGGCTTTTCCATCGACATTATTGAGTGTTTTAGATTTGGAAAATTATCGATTGCATTTTTAAATATTTCAAGCCGCTCTTCATTGGAATCTAAGATTTGAAAACCTAAATCGAGTCCAATTGTGTTACTATATTTTCCAATGAGGGCTGTGCAAAATTTATGAATTGTACCTATGTACATGTGTTCCATGTAGTTATTTATGCTACACTTGGCGCGATCTTCTAATTCTCTTGCAGCTTTATTGCTGTATGTCAATACTAAAATTTTTGAATTGTCAGTTTTATTTTTTACAATATTGAGTGCATGCTCAACAAGAACAGTTGTTTTTCCACTTCCAGCACCTGCAGTTACAACGATATGTTTTTCCTTCGATTCTATTATTTCTTTCTGTTTATCTGATAGTTTCATGTAATTTCACCTTGCAGTTTTTCTATCGTATCCAGTAATTGCAAAATGATTTTTGGCATGGTGTCATTTTCACAAATTGCTTTGGCTATCGGTTTAGCATACTCAGTTTTATTTTTCTTTATTTTTATCACGTTGGATAACAATTCAGATTCGGTCGATTCTGGACATTGTTTACGTGCATTGTCCATTTGTTTTGTAAATTGATCTTTAAATCTATCGTCTCCAAGTAGAGTTGATTCAATAGTATTTGAGTATCCCTCTTCAATAAGGTAATCTTCATAACATTTTTCATTGGGTAATATGAATATATTTTTGTTTAGGTATGTGTCGAACGAATCATTTCCAAATATATGATCCGTCGATTTTTTCAGTTCATCAATGACCTTTTTTTCGCCATCTGAGAACACCACCCATTTGATTTTGAAAACACGACACGCAATAAGGAATGGTTTGTAATTTGTGTATCCACCGACGTTTACAATTACGATATTCATCTGATCCGGAGTTTTATTGAAATGTTTTTCAAGGAATATAGGTATCACACACGATTCGGTCTCTCCTTCAGCCAATATTATGATGTCAGAGAACAAAGCATCTGCTTTTCTCTCAATAAATACTCTTTTGAGGGGTTCTATCTTTTCACTTGGTAATCCGTGATCTTTTAGACAAGAATATGTAGATCCTTCCTTCTCATGGCCGCAACATACTAGATTCTGGATATTTGATTCAGATATGAAGAATGGGGAGTGTGTTGTAATGATCCTTTGTGCTTTCATGCATTCGAATTCTTTTGCAAGTGTTTTCTGAAGAGATGGGTGGAGATGAGATTCGGGTTCTTCAGCCAAGATTATACAATACATCATCAATTCTGGATCATCAATATTCGCATTCGTTATCGTTTTTATCGATGAAAAGACAGCTTGACTCCTTGTACCTAGACCCATGTTGGATATTGGAATGGTCGTTTCATTTTCCGTGACGCCTATTTCCAGTCCACGATGTAATTTAGAAAGATCTTCGGGTATAAGATTAATTGTAATTTCACCTTCTGGGATGATTTTATTCAGATTTTCACGAACATCTATCAAAACGGGATTGTTGCTGATGATAGAATCATTGAGTTGTTTTATAGTGTTTCCATATTCTTCTTTTAATTCTGAGGGCATATCCATTCTTGATATTCTATTATTCCAAAAAGAGTGGCGATCTGAAATATCCAAAGAGATATCTCTTTGTGCATCAATATAAATGCAGTCAAAGTGGTCCATGACTTTTTCTGGTATATATTCGCCACTTGATTGAATTGTATCGGACCATTGGAGAATTCTTTTTCTTGCGCGCCTATATCCATTCATATCGTAATCGTATGAAAATATTGCACTAACTCCAAAAAACTGTGAACCATCTACAGCATCATATCCGATCAGTGTGCCAAGTATCTCCATCCATTGTTCGTTAAATTCTTTGCACACCGCACTATTGTTATCAGTTGGTAAAAATAATAAATCAACTTTTGCTTCCTTATTTTTCGAATAAGGGCAATCCGATGAGAAAAATATATCTTCCTTTTCCAAACGTGATTTACCAAACACGAGGTTTATTGCGTATAGAAGATTTGATTTTCCACTGTTATTGTGGCCGAACAATACTGTATTGTCATTTATTTCTATATCAGATTTTTTGATCGATCTGATATTTTCTATGTTTATCCTCCTCAGTACAATTCCCATCGAAGTCATTAGTATTTCACCATATTGTTGTCTTATACCGTTCTGGGCATAATGTGACAACTGTTGCTGTTGTGAACAATATGTGTTATTTGTTTTGAGTTTATAATATCTATTTAAACGGATTGTCATTGATTTATTGCATTAACATTTGTTTTATTACACATGAATGTTATTCAGTACATTGGGCGGGTTATGTTAATCTGTCTGTAATTTCAGTAAATTATTAATTTACTGAATATGCAATATTGATTTGGTGATGAAATAATGGTAAAGGGTGGGCTTGTTGGATATAGTTATCAGGATACCGTTCAAGCTTATTTTGCATTGTTGATGGATTTGGAAAGAAAAATAATCTGCATTCAGTCTGAAGTAAAAGCTGAAAGCGCTTCTGATATGGATGATTTACTTGTTAAAACTGTGGATGAAAAGTACTACATTCAATGTAAAAATATTACTGGATTAAATCTATCTGACATCGTTGTTAATGGCAATGATGTGATTATCAAAGGTAATATACATATTTTATCAAAAATCGGAATAAATGTTATCATTGCACGTAATCTAGATATACAATCAAATCATGTTTTTATGGGTTTAAGATCAACTGTTGTTGGAAAAGTTACTGTTTGTTCATTTTGTACTGATAATATTGATATTTTGTCCAGCAGGTATAAAGATCCTGCAAGATTGAATAGTGTTTTTCTATTGTCAAAAACAATGATTGAGAATCGGTCCTTCATACTGGAGACAAAGGATCTTCCAATATTGAGATGTTTTTCAGTAGAATTATTGAACGAAACTGTAAACATTACACGCAATATTAGAATCAGAGAGAAAAAAGTTAATTGTATACTAGGGAAACCAGGTTCGGGGAAAAGTCATTTAGCATATGTATTGAGTGATATACATCATAATTCAATTCTTTACAGATTTTGGATCTCCAATTCTGATAGTGACTATAAGAAAAGATTGGAATATGCAAACTTCATTGATGACATTTCAAAGCATTTGTTTAATAGTCCCGAAAAAAGAATGGAATCAGATATCATTAAAACAATACTTGAGAGAAAGATTGTTTTAATAATTGATGGGTTGGATCATGTTCAAAAATACAATAAAATTGAGTTGAAAAAGTATTGCAGTTTTATCAATAATCTCATCAACTGTACTGTTATTGTGCTATCTCGCCCATTTAATGAGTTAAGATGGGACAAGATTTGGATAGATAATTGGGATAGATTAGAATGTGTCGAATATCTTCACAAATGTGAGATTGATGACAACAGAACAATTGATGAAATATACAGTTGTGGTAATGGATATCCATTATTGACATATTATCTTGTATCATATTATAAAACGAATGGTGTTATTCCAAAATGTGGTACAATTAAAGAAATTGAAGAGTATTACAATTATCTTGTTGATGATGAAATACGTGACCGGTTATTGATATTTCTTATTGGATCGTATATTACTAGAGATGATCTAATATATCTCGAGGGGAGTGAGGCAACAAAATACATTGTTGGGTTTGTCAATGAAAATAGAGGTCTTTTCAATATAGAGCTAAATAGAATATCATTATTTCATGATAGTTTTTGTAATTTTTTGAGCGATAATCTCAACATAAATATCGATGACGAATCAAAGATATTGGAAAAAATAATCTATTCCATAATGAACGGGGAGATTAGATTTATTTCAAGATATGGGTCATATCCATTCGATTTTGATTCTAAGAGCTTTGTAATTAAAAAATATGCTTCGTTATTGGAATTAGAGCAATTATTTAGAAATACACTCGACTGGGAGTCTATTATTGAGTTTTATGACAGTATTAAACGTGACCTCGAGCAGTATCCGGGTTTACTTGATTATTATGAGTATTATTCTTTTATATCTTGTACCCTGATAGTTGAGCGTAGTTTATCAATAACCGATGAAAATTTCGTGTATAATTTTCTGCAGCAATTAATAATGAATAAAAAAACAGACTCGGATATATTTAGTAATGGAATGCTGTGGGCACTATACGTTAAGATAACTAAACAAGACAATCGTGATTACATATCATTTTTGGAAAAGAATTATCGGTATCGTGTTAATCAAGTTCAATTATTTGATGATTACATTCGGGTAGAAGAATTAAAGATGACGTTACCTGATTGTCAAGAACTGTATGTTAGACAAGAATTAGAACCGTACAGTACATTTGTTTCTAGATACGCGGTATTAAAAATGATATATGGAGATAAAACAGATGAGGTGCGCGCACTTATTGAAAATTATCTCAATGATCAATGTGGCTATGAATCAAGATTAAGGGACTTTATTATCAGCATGGGCGCTAAGGAAGAACATGATATCAAAATGTCAATACACGATATTACCGATCGCCTGTATTTCATGGGTCGCATTCGGAAAAATAATCCATATCTTCTGTTAGTAGCTGAAATAATAAAGCGTTATTCAAAAGACGGGTCATTCAAAGTTGGTGACGTTATTCATAAGATGTTAAGATTGTCTAATTATGAAGGGCGCCTCGTTGATATTTCTGAAATTTGGAAATATTATTTCATGTATGGAAACAGAAAGGACAGTTCTGTTCTTGGTTTACCAGATGCTTTATTTGTTTATGAGCATAAAAAATTGATTTCGGTAGAAGAGTCCGTGTGGATCATCTCCAATCTCCAAAACATGTCTGAAAAAGGGATTTGGCACTTATTATCAGAATATATGAATGTAAGGGCAGATGATGCCATCCGTGTAGGGATAAGGTACGATTTATTTTATGATTTTGATTACATACGTTTTGAAAAACTGAAATCGCATATTGTTGATATGCTTCCAATTTATGTTGTTAGATATCATATCATAAGCCTCTTAAGATATGATTGTTATACAAAGACCATCAATTATTCAGACATATCAAATTTTATTGGAACAAGATATCTGCAGGAGTTATTCTATGCAATAAATCAATGTGATTATTCTATTAGGAATGTACCTGATAATGAAGTTGCGTTGTTCTCATCTGTAAGCTATACGATAAATAGTGATAATGATTCAGAAAAGAAAGTGCACAATTTGAAAATAGATGGCTATCTTGCATATGATGACGAAATAGAAGTAAAATCTGGAAAAATAAAAATGTTGGAATTATGTGATTATCTTGATGGTTGGTATAATGCTATGCCATATCCAGATTTTTTCAGATATTATACTCAAAATGAAGTAAAAGAAAATTTACTAACAATTATTCATAAACAAATATATGCAAAAACAAAATTTGGAGGGATTGGAACATGGTATTTTTGTATGAGTAGTATCCCTAAATTAATGTGCTATTCTGGTGAAAATGTTGATTGGGAGAGGATGTTTACCATATTCAAAAAGTATTTGGTAATGTCTGAAGCATGGAATCTTGACACAGTTAAGGGCTGCATTGATACCCGAGTTCTGCAGATAATTTCGAAATCGGAAGAATTTGACACCTGAGTATCCGCTGATCATACATTATTTTACATCGTGTTTTCGGGTTCTTTCTGTGTTCCTCGGGGCTTTCAGCCCCCAGAAACACTCGAAACGACCACTATGTCCTTGAGAATGCGCGAATTCAGAACCTTAAAGTTCGAATATATGCGCCGCACTGCCTGCTTACCATCATAAGTATAAGTAACTGTCAAATTCTGCAGAGAATCGATGATGAATCTCGTCGAACGTTTCCTTAGATCCGGTCGTTTGTCACTGAAATAACCGAAGTCGTACAATTTTGTTCCCTTCGTATATACTGCGATGGATGTGGTATCTATGTTCATGTCCGTGTGCTCCAGTTCATACAAAGAAAATAACGATTTGTGGAGAGGCGTTAGCACCCCCGGCATGATCTCGCCTGTACGTTCGATCGCGCGGTTTGTCATGCGATGGCTCACCTCTCCATGGATGCCCGACTCGTTCCCGACCTCCTGGAATTCCAGTCATCTTCTGCATCCTTCCACGGAGAAATTCTTCGTCAGCTGATAAGATATAATCGTGCAGACAAACGAAAAAGGGTGCCCCCTGCTCTTTGACCCGTTGAAAACACGGTTGAATTCTAATTTCTTAAGATATTCTATCACGTAGGCGATAGTACAAATCGGCATTGATTTATTCTCATTCAGATCTAGGACGAATGTCCTGCGCCGAAATGTTTTTGTGTCACAACTGAGCATTGTCACTCGGGACACTTTTATTTTACGTCCAGTTATCCGGCGGCGATTGATTATTTGCATCCGGTCCTGTAGAACTCAGGATTATACAATATTCTTGAATAATTCCGATTGAAATTATCAACATTATATTTTTCTTAGATCATTATCGAATTCTACAAGTCTTCTTAATATATCTTTGTCAGCGGCTAGAGCACTTTTATGTTTCACTTTGGGTATTCCATTCTTTTCAACTTTGAAATATATTTTAAAAGGAGGTATCGTTGAGCATTCGATGAATTCTTCAGGAGTATATTCTGTGAATTCAAAATCATCTTCATTAGTGTGCCATGCGATCACAAAAAGGAAATGTTCAGGAGTAATCAACGCCTGCCTCCACTCGGTAAGTGTTGCAGCTCCGAATCCTCCTCCGATTTTGCTGCGGTTTGCTGCTTTTATTTCAAAGAAATACTATTCTGCATTTTTACATGCAATTATGTCAGAAGGTTTGTTGGCTATTTTTATCTCATCGTATCCTCTATTTTTGAGAATCTTGACATATTCTGATTTTGCTTTAATATCGGATTTGCTGTTATATGTTTTTGACTGAACGGGTTCTTTTGAAAATTCAATAGAATCATTAAATTGGGTATCATCTGTTTTCATATTTTCCACAACACTTTCAATATAATTTCTATCGGCATCTTCAGCTATTATATCCCTTGGAAGTTCGAATGTTGAATTTTGAACAAGAAAATCCATTATAACATATGCAAGTCTACCTGTTTTTGTCAGGAATTTTCCTTTATTGTTTTGACCTTTTTCAATCTGTTCAGATGCAAGTTGGTATAAGGTATCTTTTGAGATCTGATTGGTATCGACTGCATACTCTATTGCTTTATGAACCCACTTATTGTTTAAATATTCATATTTTCCATTTGGATCATATCCTTCGAATATTTCTTCGTCCCACATTCTTTTGGAAAGTGATTGTATACCTCCAAGGGTTTGATTCTCAAGAACAAATGCTTTTGTCATTGTTGTTTCAACTCGCCAAGCGTATAAACATATGTTGTAGTCAATATTATTTGAAATTTTAAATTTTGGACAGCTGTGTTTATCAAAGAAATTTACAAAGGTTAAGATTCTGAAGAAATTTCAAGGATTAAATTTAATTGCATATATTCATATGCTGATTTTAAAAATATGATTCAAAGGTTGTATTTTAAAATAAAAATCATCTTTGGTTATAAAATTATCCACGTGATGCATATGTCAAAAGAAACAAAGACGATGAAACAGCATTATGTGCCCAAAGAACATATAAGAAGATTTGAGAAAAATGGAAATGTAAATGTATATCTTTATGACGAAAATAAAGAAATAAACTCTTTTGTGTCGTCAGCCGCTAACGTATGTAAATTTACTAATTATTATGAAGATGACCCTTACAAAGAGGGATCGACAGAGAAGATTTTGAAACGTATGGAAGACGAATGCCAACACGAGATAGATATCGTACAAACAAAAAGCATTTCGGATGCAAATTGTCAAATTTTAGTAAAATATGTTAGCATGCTCATGAATCGGTCCATACTTTTAGGTATGATAACAGATAAGATGGCAACATCAGGTGAAACATTTGGAGCAAATGGAAAAAAAGCGCAAAGTTTTACAATAGAAAAATCCAAGGAGGCATTTATGTTTGCTGATTTGAATAAGATGAGTTGTACTTGTATAACATCTTATGGCAGAGAGTTCATTACTGCAGACGTCCCTGTGACGCAGTTAGATCTTCGAGAATTGCCAGAGTTATCTTTTCATGCTAAGTTTATTGGTAGAAATATTAAAGATCCGACCATATATTCAAAAAAAGAATTGATAGACGACTATACTAATGCTCTTACCGAACGAAATAAGTATAGAGTATATTTTTGTCCTATTTCGAGTTCAAAGTGTTTAATTGTGTACAGTAGAGAATATTCAAATTTTTTCAAAGATTTAGCAATAAGAATCGGCCCAGATCCTGCACTGTCAGTTAATAAACGGATTGTTGAAACTTCATTATGTGCAGTATATTCATGTAGTGATAAAAAAGAAGAGATCTCAGAAATACTAAATTCTCTACCACCGATAACTGGAGATAAGTTAAAATTTATGAGAGAATTGAAAATAATACAGCGGAATGGTAGAAATTAACAATTTTGTTAGGTCTACTTATTCATAATATATATCAAAGTATTTTTAATGAAATACGAAAATGCATAATTTTGTATAAGGGCGTATGAAGGAATGGAGTCATTTCAGGGATTCGAACTTCAGATCTGCTGATTTAAGGGGATTGCTATGTTGGTTATTTGGTATTGTTTTGGTTGATTTCATAGTTAAATAATTGTCAACAATCATTGTTTATTTCATGTTGTTGAAAGCATCTTTTGAATTGTGGTTTTTGTAAGGTACGACATTCTAAATAAGCAGTTTTTAGTTTGTTATTAACAAAAAGATGTAGTTGAGTGATTATCCGGGTTGAATAAATTATGGTATGAGTGGTGGATTCGTAACCAGATGTTCACAATCTTACATAATTACTATATGCATCATTTGCCGTTCGATGCGCAATGTCAAAGATACGCCCTATGCAAAGCGATATCGGATAGTGATGAGGTATGTGGGAATTGTAACAGTTTTTTGACAATTGTTCCATCTGCTGGCAGCACAACCTAACCGCAATTTTTCGATTCGGATGAAACGCCCATCAAGAAAAGAGAACACATCTCAGAAAATGAGAAATCTGATATTGTATCAAAATGCCCAAGCTGCGCGTTTTCAACATTCATACAGTTGTGGAAACATGATTCCGATTGAAAAATCGTGTAATGATGAGGGGCTCGCAATCGCAGTTTCTAAGACCATATTTTCCGAGAGAGTTGAGAATGAACGATCGATCGTTCACAAAAAAGATGTAAAAAATCTGAGCCTGATGTGACGGACGTTGCGGATGAGAAATAAAACGTCGTAAGAAACAGTTGTCGGTGATTCCGTTGGTCACAATTCTATATCTTCGCAGTACTTGTGTCACAGCGTTGTAGCTTCATACGGGAAGACGATAGGATAAGTCGGAGAAAGATCATTTCTTCAATGAGCTGGATTTTACCAAAACTCAAAACGTGTTATGTCTGTCATCATTCTGCATTGATTTTTTATTCACCATATGCGAAACATTGATTAACAACAACATCGGAATCGCTTTGTCATGACAATCTCGCTCACACCGTTGAAAAACGAATACACGGCAGAATTCAAACGCGACATTCAGGAAGCATTCCAATACGGTTTCGAATCCGAATTCGGAAAGTGCGATGAAACCATACTTCCCGAAAAAGATATCGATAATTCGCTGAACTCCGAAGGTGCGGAAGCTTATCTTGTACTTGACAACGGCATACCGTGCGGAGGAGTAGCGATAAGGATCGATGCCGACGGAAAACACGGTCATCTCGATCTCCTTTATGTCAAAGTGGACCATCAGAACTCCGGCATAGGATGCACCATTTGGACATCGATAGAGAAGATGCACCCGGAGATCGAAGTTTGGGAGACATGCACCCCGTATTTCGATAAGAGGAACATCCACTTCTACGTCAACAGATGTGGCTTTCGCATCGTAGAGTTCTTCAACGAGCATCACCACGATCCGAACTCGCCCGACGGTGTCGGAGGAATGCCACCAGGACAAAGTGACAACTTTTTCGTATTCGAGAAAACGATTGGAAAAGAAAGATGAGCATTCATAGACACACAACATTCTGTCGAAAACGATATCACGTCCACATCGTTTTGATTCTCCAATAGCAGTATATAGGGAATGCAAGCGACAGAATCAGGGGTAAGATATAGTGTTCGCATGAGCCAATGACAATAAACATGACAGGAAGACATATGTAAAGCAATATCGGCATCGACTTTGCCTCAGTTTTATCGATAACCCTTCCCATGGTGGCATTTTTATCCAGACCCATGTTAAAACAGACGTATTCTGTTTCCAAGCAGGATGTAAACCATAGCATTATCATCCATACGATCGAGGAGCACATCAACGTGGAATTCAATCCGGTCTCGACTTCATTGGTAACAGTTAGATATGATATATATGCAGAAACTGCGAACATCACGGCGATCGTCAGACCCTTTGTCCATTCTTTGAGATATAGCAAACCCATGCCAGGGAAAAAAGAAAGAACCATCGCCATATCAGTATCGGGGCCGTCCCTTCTATCCTCTCGTCCTTTCCATCTGAGTGAACTGTACACATAGAAAATGGCGATTATAGGAAGTATCAGGAAAAATATCCCTCTAATGGCAAGCACACTTCCCAGACCAGAGTCATCGATCGAAAGGGACAGGGATATCAGAGCGATTATTCCTACGATGGCAAGTATAAGAAATGCGATAATTAGTCGGGCAGCATGGCTGCTCATCTCTTTTTCAGGAAGAATGTTATTGTCTACCGATACTCCGATGGAATCAAGTCTGTCCAGCACGGTTAACCTATCGGAACCGACATAGCAGTCGAAGGTTTCTTCCGAGATATGTTCTTCAGCGCATACTGTCAGGATCACAGCCTGTATCTGTCCTTTTTTCGATTTAGACATCTCAGGTATCTCGTTCCTTAGTGCACTGAGGTATTCTGATGAATAGCTGATCCTTTTACCACTGCATATGAATGAATTTTCATCATCAGGACCAATGTCTTCTGATTCTGAGTATCCTGCCCAGATTATGCGTTTGCTTATGCGGTTCTTGTTGAACCATCCGAGATAGCATGATTCTGTCAGTTTTCTGTCAATATCATGATCGGCAAAAACGATACATACCATCCCATCATCGAATCTGTTCAAAATCTCATTCAGAGGAGAGATGGACACACTCCATGATTTTTTTTTGCCTATATATTTGTTGTGAAAACACGCTTTGCAAAAGATCATTCCATTATTGCTGATGATCAGGTTTAGTGGTAAATTGTGAAATAACGCTGTTCTCGTGGTTTATATGTAGAATGACATAACGGTCTCAGACAATTTTGTTATAGAATTGCCCTCATAAGAATATCTTTCGGGTCAGCATATATGAGATACTGTAAATTACAACAGTATCACAGATTGTTTCTTTCTTCCATTATCGCCAATTGCAATGTAATCAAAATTTCTCTTATGTTGTACAATAATCTGAATGTTTGAAATTCAAGATCAGGGAGGAGTTATTGTTAGAACTATTGTGACCAGTGCTATTGTTGCAGAACGTTTTAATGTACGTTCATATCGTATTGATCTATATGCAGATTTGTCACAATCTTATGTACTATAACATAGGTGTGAACGGCATTGCTTACAATATCTGGTTTTGGATATTTATGCGACAATGAAGGCCATTACCGGCGATGCTGACATAAGGTAGACAGTACTGAATACGGATATGCTAAGTTGAGGGCGTTCATTTATAGAATCCTGTGGTATTTGGATAGACTCAACAGGGTCAAGAAGAAGAGGGGCAGTAAACCAAAGGCTTCCGAATCATCTTCTTGAACACACATTCAGTTTTACCGATTTAAAGTAAAAAATTCACTCGATTCTTTTACTTTACCTGTGAGGGAGAAAAACACACGCTGGTGTATTCAATCCCATTATCGATTTGGACAATTGATGCATCGTTATCAATCGATCAGTGTCAAAAGAATAAATTGGACATTATTAGAAATGATGCATACTGATTACAAAAATAAAGCCAAAAACATCAAAAGTAATCATTAGTACATATGCAATTCAATAGGATGGAGATGGTCACGTAACACGAGTATTGATCATATCTAGGACAAACGTAATTGTTGATGATGATGATTGGGTTATATGAGTAAGGCTAACTTAGCATTGTTGAGAACGGTTATGATTGTTCAAAATTCGATGTAAATCGCATCTGCAAATCATTTTTCAATAGAATAATGTACAACTTTGTACAACCCAGTTTAAGGGTATATAGGAAATGGAGCCACCTCAGAGATTCGAACTCTGGACCTGCTGATTACAAGTCAGCCGCACTACCGGGCTATGCAAAGGTGGCAGTATTTCGAGCGTATGTGCCCATTCTTTTTATTACTTTCCGTAGTCACCCTTCATAGACTGTGGCTGAGTACATTCTCGAACCGACACATTTATTATATAACATGTGTTCGCGACGCCTATTATCCAATTCAATCATGGTGATTAATATGGCAAACGCTGACACAAAAAAGATGGTCCGCTTAGATTACAAAGCATATCTGGCAGACGCAGAAAGGCTCTACGACACAACGATCGAACAGGTTGCAAAAGACGCAGACTTATACAACGAGAAATACACATACGCCCCGATGGCATACATCGTCGGCTCAAAGAAACTCTTCCCGGCCCTCGATGCAGCTATCGCAGCAGCAGAGGTAGGAAAAGAGACAGAGGTCACAGTTGCATGCGAGGAAGCAGCAGGTGTAAGGGACCCCAAGCTCATCGAGATCTATCCGGCAAGGGACTTCTACAAACAGGAGATCAATCCATACCCCGGACTCCAGGTCACACTCGGAAACCGCACCGGAACAGTCATGTCCGTAGGCGCAGGCCGTATAAAGGTCGATTTCAACTCACCTCTCGCAGGCCACGACCTCCTCTACAGATTCACAGTCACAGAGGTCATCGAGGACCCGACGGAGAAAGCAAAGGCGATCATCGAGGTCAATTTCGGTGATGCGACTGGTTTCGAGTTCGCGTTCCCCGGAGACAAAGTCTCAGTCACACTCCCAGAACTCACAAAGTTCCACCAGGAGTGGCCTGTTGCAAGGTTCAAGATCGTTACAGACCTCAGAGAGGCCTTCGGTGTCGACACAGTCGAGTTCATCGAGATCTGGACTGCAGCAAAGAAAGAAGACAAGATCGCAGAGTAAACACTCTGAGTCATTGTTTCAAACCTTTTACTTTCAAACAATTTCATACACGCGCAGGTGGCCTAGTCTGGATATGGCGGCAGCCTCCTAAGCTGCAAGCCGGGGGTTCGAATCCCCTCCTGCGCGCTCTCTTCAATATTCCCCTTGTTATCTGGCTTATCTTCCGCGGGGGTACGCGCAACTGTTGATTCGCGTACGCACGGAACGGTGTTCGACCACATGGCTTTCACGTGTTCTACTGCTTTCGATTCCTTCATTCTAGCATAATATCTGTTAGTGGTGGCAGTGGAACAGTGACCCATCAAGACGGAGACCGTCTCGATGTCTATATCACAGTCCAGCAGAAGCTGGGACCATGACGCACGGCAACACAGGAAGAACAGTATAAAAATTCAATCATCAGACTGTACACAACAGAAAAGGGATTCGAGATTGTAAAAAGTTTAATCGCTACGTAACGGATTTTAAGTTATTTGAAACCATAATCTAAAAGTAAGTACAACATATCTAAGAAATCAATGTCGATAATGGAAAAAAACTTAGATCATATCAAAATTTAGGAGTTGAATCTGACACATGAGTCAATTTTTGCATCTGGGTAAGTGTAGGTGGGTCATTATTAAATGTATATAAAACGTCAACTCGATTGTAATAACAATATATGTGATGCCCTTTGTCGTGATAATGTCGTAGGATACGTAGTGAGAAAACGGCAAAGGATGAAATCAAAAGATTCTGACAAAATCTATTAAGAAATCTAAATAGTGATAAAATGGACTTAGGACAAATTGCTTCATTCAAATGGATTTGTTTAGCTATAATGACTTTTGGTTTTTTTATTTGGGTATTAGATAAAAAATTAAAAAATAATGATGAATGATGAAATACCCGAATCAGAAAATAATCATGTCACATCTAAGGAATCAGTATCGATGATGAAAAAATTAGGTCATATCAAAATTTAGTAGTTGAATTTGACACGCGAGTCAATTTTTAAAAGATTTAAACGGCGATGAAAATGATAAAATAGCGAAATATCAAATAATTTTCACTATAATATTTCAATCTTTTACTATGCTAAATTGACGCATTCCATATCTCAGGAAGCGAGATTACAGCTTGACAAATCGATCTTGATATTATTCAATACGAATAATCAAGATTCAGATATCATTCACCATATCTTTTAACACAGGGGGCTCTGAATCATTAATTACGGCATCATTCAGTTTTTTCAAGATCTGTATGTATTGTCCGCTCTTATCGATGTTTATGCAAATCTGTTTTATGACATTCAGGCAATTTTTGAAATCTTCGTCTGATATTCCTTCAAAGAATACATCCATTTCGGAATTCATTTCCTTTTTCAGATATTCAAGTACATTTATTCCTTCGGGTGTCAAGAATATTTTGTACTTTCTGCTATCAGCAGAAGTACGATCGTCGGTGACATATCCCAAAGCTCTCAATGATGATATGGCACGTGTGGTATTGGCCTTATTGAAAAAAAGACACTCGGAAAGTTCCTTAAGGGTGTACTTTCCGGTGTCCAGTATTAGAATGTACCTTATATGGATGGATGAGATCCCAAACAGTCTGTTTAGGTCATCATTGTGTGTCTGAGTGTTTCTCTCGATGATCCTTGCAGTTACGGGAACGAATATCTTCCAATATTTTTTGAGGGCCTCATCCATCTTCATCACTCCACTAGACGCTCGATCTCGTCCGATATCGCCATCTCTTTACATTCGTCTTTCGGTCTTATGAACAAACCGACGATCACCAATAAAAACATCATTATCCCGCCACACAGGAATGCGAAATCCACACTGTTTGCAAATGCTGTGATAACCCCGTCGTAGGCATTCTGTCCGAAGTTAACCAATATGTAATACAGTTCGTTCAAGACCCCCGTATCGTGAGGTATCTGCGAATACACATCAGTGGAAACGTTGGATTGTAGTTCCGAGGATATTTTTTGTGTGATCAGCATCGAGAATATTGCTGTACCGGATGTGGAACCGATCGAACGCATCAGATTGATCGAAGAGGTCGTCATGCCCATCTCATTGGGTTTGGCGCAATTTTGCGAAGCGACCATCACGATGGACATCATGCATCCCAGCCCCAGTCCCAATAGGAATAGACAGAACACCATGCTATACACGCTTCCACCATATTTGAGTCCCGACATCATCCACATTGACAGGGCGCTGAGTACTGGTCCTACTATCAGCCATGGTTTGTATCCTGTGCGGTTAAGCAGATTGCCGCTAGCCAATGATGTTATCATCATTCCTATGACCAAGGCGATTATCACCTCTCCTGCTTGAAGTGTTGTGAGGTTGTAGACATATATGTTGAACATTGAGGCGTATGTCATTGCACCTATGAGTCCTATTCCGAATATCAACATGAATACGGCACACGCCATTAGCGTCTTGTCCTTGAACAGGTGTAGGGCCAATAAGGGATCGTCGGCTTTTTCCTCTATCTTGATAAAGATCAATAGCAGCAATATAGCCAGAGTTATCATGGCAAACGATTCCATGCTCACCCAGGCGACCTCATCTCCTCCCCATTCTAAGAACATTAGCACATCTAGTAACAATGTAGAGAGTACAGTCATTCCTTTGTAATCGATCTTATGAAGATTATCAACGTTTATTCTGGGGAATTTCTTCACAGTGAGTATGATAGCTATTATCGCTAAAGGTATGTTGATATAGAATACCCAGCGCCAATCGGCATACTCTGTGATATATCCGCCTAGTAGGGGACCGATCGCACTTCCGAGACCGAAGACCGCACCCAGGACACCCTGCATTTTTCCTCTTTTCTGTGGTGGATAGAAATCAGCAACGGCAGCTGTAGCAACAGGTATCAATATACCTCCACCCAGACCTTGTATGGCGCGGAACGCTATCAGCTGTTCCATAGACGTAGACATGCCTGCAAGAATAGAACCTCCGACGAACAATCCTAGTCCGATAAGGAACAATGGCTTTCTTCCGTACTTGTCAGACATCTTTCCGCTGATAGGGATCATTACAGTCTCACATAACATGTATGTAGTGATCATCCAGGCATATAGTTCGGTACCATTTAGGTCCGCTGCTATTACTGGACCGCAAGTGCTCACAATTGTCCCGTCTATACAGGCGATGAGCATCGCAAGCATCAATCCAGCCATAGTGAGCTTGCGTGTCTTTGGATCTATGGATATCCAGGTTTGGTTCTTCTCCATTTTATATTCCTGTTGTACAAATCGATTTTGATTAATTTCAATTATGTTGACAACGCAACGAGCTAATATGGATGCGGTATAAATATCTGTTGAAATCTCAATTTAATTTTAGCATAATGCAAATATCAAATGATCTGCCCTCTTAGAAATCGTGAGGATCCGAGAATTTGATCAATCCTTTGATGTATATATCAAAGTATATTGGTATCGAATTTTAATGGAATACTTTCGATTTGTTGAAATTAGAAGAACTTTAGTTTTTGGAGGACACGAAAATAATATTGGAATGTTTAGAAACATATGTGTAAATAAAGATGAAGACCTTTGTAAACGTCCTGTCTGCCAGAATATATAACCCGAGTTTGACACTCGCGTGAGATGATGGACTAGCTTTCTCTGATTGTTTTTCTTTTTGTATGTCCGATCTGCGTGCTCACTTAGTGTCAGGAACCGTCTAACGTTGTCTGTTCGGGTGCCTTTGGCACAAGAACAGCTCTTTTCCATACAGAAGACGTCGAATGAATGTCCGAAGTTGCTAAAACACGCCTCTTCCACTCTCCGTCAGCGACCAACACCGCAAGTGAGAACGAGGGCGGCTCCTCAGAGACGGATTCTACTGTCTTCGACCTGAACACAGGATGCAGGAAACGGATCACAGACCTGTAGAACAATGGAAGGAAAGAGATCGGGATGCGCCTCCTGATTGCATCTTCGGATGTGCATCTGACCAGTTTTCATTCTATTCCGTGTTTTGGGTTCCTGAACATCGTCTAGATATGATTGTTCGCACTGATTGTATGCGGTCTCTGTTTTCAAATTGCCGACATAGATGAACAATATTGTAAAAAAGTTGCAATAAGTTATTATGTCCACGTCGGCATACTTCAATACCGAGGGATACAACATGTATTATTCAAGTGGTAATTATGAAGCATTTGCCCGTCCTGTGAAACCAGAGAATGTGGATCAAAAGTCCGCATATATCGTCGGTTCCGGATTGGGAGCTCTGTCTGCAGCGTTTTTTCTTATACGCGACGGACAGATGAAGGGAGAACGCATTCACATCCTTGAGAAGGACCCCTTACCTGGTGGAGCCTGCGATGGATATCACTATGATGATCGTGGATTTGTGATACGCGGTGGGCGTGAGATGGAGACCCATTTCGAATGTATGTGGGATATGTTCCGTTCCGTACCATCTATCGAGACGGAGGGAGTAAGTGTTCTCGATGAGTATTATTGGCTCAACAAGAGGGATCCGTCCGGTTCTTTGATGCGTGCGACGATCAACCGTGGAGAGAGTGCTCACACCGATGGTAAATTCGACATGACCGATAAGGGCACCAAGGAGATACTGGACCTTTTCTTCACGCCTGACGAGGACCTTTACAACAAACGTATCGACGAGGTTTTCAGCAAAGAACTCCTGGATTCCAATTTCTGGCTTTACTGGCGTACGATGTTCGCATTCGAAAACTGGCATTCGGCGCTTGAGATGAAGCTCTATATCAGGCGTTTCATCCATCACGTGGGCGGTATGCCGACCCTCAGTACCTTGCGTTACACCAGGTATAATCAGTATGAATCCCTGATCTTGCCTTTGGTCAAATATCTGGAGTCACACGGGGTGATATTCCAATACAGTACAAAGGTCATCAACATTGAGTTCGATATACACGGGGAAAGAAAACTGGCAAAGCGTATCATCTTCTCAAAAGACGGTAAGAAAGACATCATCAACCTAACAGAGAACGACCTCGTCTTCGTAACGAATGGCGGTTGTGTTGAGAATTCCACGCTTGGAAGCCACAACGAGCCTGCACCGTTCGACAGCGAGATAAAAGAAGGAGGAGGTTGGGACCTTTGGCGCAAGATAGCGGCACAGGACTCTTCTTTCGGACATCCCGATAAATTCTGTTATGATCCGGAGAAGAGCAGCTGGATGAGTGGGACCATCACAACCCTCGATGACAAGATACCCCCATATATTGAAAAGATATGCAAGCGCGACCCGTTCTCCGGAAAGGTGGTCACCGGTGGTATCGTTACCGTCAAAGATTCGAATTGGCTTATGAGCTGGACATTCAACCGTCAGCCGCATTTCCGTTCACAGTCCAAAGAACAGCTCGTAGGTTGGATGTACGGATTGTTCACGGATAGACCCGGAAATTATGTCAAGAAAACGATGCGGGAATGTACTGGTAAAGAGATAGCCATGGAGTGGCTCTATCATATAGGTGTCCCAGAATCGGAGATCCCTGAGCTAGCGGAAAAGAGCGTCAACCTTGTTCCTTGCATGATGCCATACATAACGGCGTTCTTCATGCCCAGGGAGAAAGGGGATCGTCCTCAGGTCGTTCCGCAAGGTTCTGTCAACTTTGCATTCCTCGGCCAGTTCGCTGAGACCACTCGTGATACAATATTCACGACAGAATACTCGGTCCGTACCGGCATGGAGGCAGCCTACACATTGCTGAATGTCGATCGCGGGATACCAGAGGTATGGGGAAGCATGTACGATATCCGTGATCTGTTGGATTCCACAGTGAAACTGTCCGATGGCAGGAAGATAACCGATATGGAACTCGGTTTCAAGGAGAAACTGGTCCTTAAGGGCATTATGAAGAAGGTAAAAGGCACGGACATCGAGAAGTTATTGAAGGAGTACCACGAGATCTGAAGGTTGACAAGAAGTTCAATATCGATTAAAAAGATGAGTCACATCAGGCTTATCCCTTTTTAACATTCTTGACCGCAGCGTTCGGTCATCACTTTTCTAACTGTTTCTTTTGGCTGTTGTCAGGAGACATCCGATATTGATCGATCACAAAGAAATATAACAAGTAGTCTGACTTTGACAGATTGTTCTCAAAAGCGTTCACTCTTTATTTTGGAAATGGTATGATTTGACAGAAGCCTCGGTTCCTGTGGAGCAGCAGGACCAGAGGTCTCTGTTCTCACTATGTTTTATGTGATTCATACAGGTTCTTCATTGGATATAATGCTGAATTCCCTCAATGCCTATGTATTCGGGCGATTGAAATTGAATATCATGAACTCTGTATCTATTATCCCGTTGTATTTGACCGTAAGTGTCAATTTCTGTATCGCGTCAGAGATGAATTTCATCGCTTTTCCAGAAGCTGGCTTCATCAGAAGAAGTGTCACGGAGATAAGCACCTAAGCTAGAAAACCTATTAGAATAATACCATACGTGCCGCATCAATCCATGTTCTGATGAAACGAATGCTGATATACGTTTTCATAAAAGAGAACAGCTTCTCCACGCGGTCCTTGTCACGGTACTTCTGCCTTATAGTTGGAGGATCGAGATTTATGTTCGACATCAAATAGAAGAATACCCCCCTTCCGTCGATCGTGCGTTCGAGGATGTATGAATGATATTGGTTGTCATTCGAAAAACAGGATCAATCGCATATGGTGAATCAACAGCAGATCATCGATCGCATATCCTATGAAGGATCAGTCAGTCTGAAACAGATAGCGACGAGATTGGACCTCCCTTGGAATGAGAGTACCCGTAAAAGCAAAGCATTATATGCAGTCGGAGTTGGTATTGGTGTTGCAAGATCAATAGCATCATTCGGTATCTCAACAGCCGCACTTAATTCAGCAACGTTAACAACAAAAGCAGCAGCAAAATATATTGCCCGTGATCTAGTAAGTGATTCAGTATTTAATAGCGTTCAACTCGCAAACGATATTAACACTTACAAATTTTTATAATCAATCATGGTTGTCTGCTTGAGGTAATAAGATGAAAGAAGTGAGAAGAAAAACAGCAGAATATTATATTTATGCAGGCACATCTCTATTGCTTCTCGATTTAGGATTATTTCTATTGTTCAAAAGAGTAAATATCGCAATGACAAGCTCAGGTACGGCAGCCGTGGTCTTAATTTTTGTCGGAATAGAACGTATGAAAAATTCATCCAATTGCATAGAAGAGCGCAGTATTGATCGTGAATATTATATGATGAAAGGGATGATTCCGGGATATGTTCAGAATAAATATATCAAGACTAAGACTTGGTTTATTTATTCTGCGCTGTTCGCGGTCTCATTGATCATGGCTATTGTTGGAACGGTGGGTGTATCTATTCATCCTGCCGGACATCAATTGGACATAGATTTTGTTATCTCGTTGTTCGGGTGGACCTTGTTTTTGTATGTTGAGGCTTTATCCTTGCTGATTGTCAATGAGTATTGTAATTCGTTAGGTCTTCCACACGGAGGAGGACCATTCGAAGCAAAAATTAAAAGAACTAAATTATCCGTCTGGATATTGAATCTGTGTTTTTTTCCAATATTTGTAGTATTCATCGCTGCTTTATACTACTTAGCATGATTAAATTTAAATTTCGTTTAAATTGGATTCTCCGACAATCAAAAATCCTCTACAAGAAATCGAGTGGGTATATGGTTGTTTGTGACTGTTCTGTTTGTTCCTGATCATGTGTCGAAAGACAGTGTGATTGTTTGAAAAAGTGTGATCTCATCTTCGAATCACTAAACAAAAAGGTGAAGTCACAGGTCAACAAATGACACTAGAATAGATAGTTAACGATGACAAGAATGATCTTGTCGACATCTGCCGTAAATTAAAATTGATCGACCAACGGGTTTTCAAAAGCTAAGGACGCACAGAAACATTATCGATTATTCCGATGAGTTTTCGGACGCTCCCGATCATTTTTAGCGTGACAACGAAGGTTGGAAGACCGAGAGGTTGGACGAATCGACGATATTCTTGGAAGTGAAACGCGAAAGGATGTACAGATGTCCGTGTCGTGGTTCCATGGCTACGATCCATCGGATCGTCAAATGTAGGATAATTCACGTCAGACATCGCGGATACGACTGCACATCGGAAGTGGCGATACCGAAATTGAATTGTAATATATGCGGAAGCAAATCACAGATAAGATTTCCGGCTGCAAGGGAGAACATATTATACACAAAGGAATTCGAGAAGGAGGTCATGAGGATGCTCTTTGGCAATACGATAATCGAAACCAGCCGTAAAACTGGGTGGCGGTCCGTGAATCGTATCAGGAATCCTTGGATATCATGTGAAAGATGCTCTTCCGAAATTGGATCCATCTGATGTGAACATGATCTTCGTCGATGAAAAACGTCAGCAGCCCTCTCGCTCCTTCTTTACTTCTTACAAAATTCTCATTCGGAACGGCCAATATCATGATGTCGTCGAAGTTCTCGTAGAATTCGTCCTCACTCTTTTTCTGCACGGTGTCGTGAGCGGGGCCCATGTACTGGACGATGCCGTTCTTGGATATTCCGTATACAACGACGAAATGGTTCGTGCCGTCCTTCTTCACCAGCTTCGCTACTGCAGGCAGTGTGAAACCTTTGCGGAAAGCATCCCCGTCTATCTACACGGCTTTCGCTTCGAACTCGAGATATCAACGCTCAATAACTCCCTCAGTCTGATGATGGTGATCTCCTTCCCGTAGAAGGAGCATACGCTCGCGATGCGTGCGACACCGCAGTCGGAGGAATCGTGCTGCATGATCACGGGTATCTTCATTGAATCATCTCATAGATTTTTTATAATTTAATAATTTTAAGAGAGTCTTGCTATCGCTAATGCTATCATTGCAAGGGTTAGACCCGAATATAAGATTACCATTGCAAAAAATAGTCCGTATGGTTTTTTAAAACCATTCAGTTTTTCTTTCTCATCGAGTTTAGTAACAATTGTAATTTCATGGTCTGTCAAGTATAGATCGATCACCATAGTATGTGTTATATTTATCTTACAGGATTTTGAAATATCCCCATATATGAATTCGTATGTGTGTTCTCCCAATCTTATTGTATTGGTTGTAGTGGTTTTTGATATCATTCTTATCAATTTGCCATCAACTTTAAAAAAAAGTTTTTTCTTTTTGCTTTGTCCATGTGATTCTATAGTAATCGTGCGAACTTTAGAATACATAAGACAATAATAAGAATGAGCTATAAATCCAAATCCAATTGCAATCACCACAGATATGCCAATTGTTAGCACACTAATGCCCATTTCAATTCCCACCCATAGTATAAAAAAGATTGAAAACAGAAATGTTAATACGAGTTTCACATCCCTTGTTTTAAACATCATTAAATTATTGCCCATGTTGTCCCTTTATAAAAACAGAAAGATGTTTATCGATTTATCAGTTTGCGAAATCATAGCATTTACTGGCAGTGATTTGTAAAGCATCAGATGACGCCATAGATGCTGCAACTTTACCTCCTGCATAGGATTGAGCAGCTTTTGCTCCCATTCTATATCCAACCCGAACCGTATTAATTGAAACTCCGATAATTGCAACTGTTACAACATCGCACAGACTACTAACAATTGCGGCATCTCTTTTACTAATGTATCCTTTGCTGGCCGCATATGTAACTCCGACACTTACGACCGTCGCCACCAGTCCTACAACAAAATTCCAACACCCGCCGTCATATTCTTGTTCTTCTTTATTCAAGTCTCTGGAACTTCTCGGGAAGTTTCATTTCTATTACATTTCCTTCGGTTTTCATATTTTCATCTAATTGTCATAAATCTGTACATAATATGCGATTTGATCGATATTGTGAAATGGGAGTTGTTCAAGTATCTTTAGAGTTGAATAGCGATGTCGTAATCTATGGTGCGTTTTTGTCTGTAAGGATATGCCAATCTGCAGAAGTCGTATATGGCCCTGAACTAACTCAAGGTGTATTGCAGCATCGGTTCCGATCTAGAGAATGTTACGAATCTGCGTTTCAGACACGTCATCGAATTGCGCACGGGGATCCTCTAGACGCATGATGTGTTCAGTAGCGCAGATGGTACATTCTCACATGCATACCTGTATCATGACCTCTGTCTTTCTTTCGTTCAGGTTTTGA
This sequence comes from Candidatus Methanomethylophilaceae archaeon, assembly GCA_963676235.1. Classification (GTDB taxonomy): domain Archaea; phylum Thermoplasmatota; class Thermoplasmata; order Methanomassiliicoccales; family Methanomethylophilaceae; genus JALNYB01. Next base: position 1,571,766 of record OY781044.1, on the reverse strand, counting down.
CTACCTGTCTGTATCTCACGTTCTTGACCGGCGCATCATGTTCTATCGGCAATCGGTCATGTTCAGAATACGGTGCACTTTCTATCTCGTGGAAATGTGCCAATATCTCCGGTCCGTATAATTTATAATCATCGGAAGTGATTGGCGGGATGCAACCAAAGGATAGTTTGTTCCAAACATTTCCGATGGATATGCGACTAGCCGACGCGACCGCGCATGCCTGCGGTCGCCAACACGATCGGTACTGTGGCCGGAATGGTAGGCGGTTATGGAGCGCTGTATACTGCTGGTGCAAAAGTAACGGCAAAAATGATACGTGCAACAACAACTACCCCCGCATTTAATGTATGTAACAAGGGTTCAGGAGCCACTGCTCGGGGCACTAATGCGTTATTAGACTGGGCAGGTCTCTGATCACAGGATTGATTTGACAATCCTTTCAAACTTTTTCATAAATGCCGGCGGAATTTCATGAAATTAACAAGTAAATTGAAAATATTGGCTTTGATGCTCTTCTTTGCAAATATTTTTTATTTCACAATCAATGATCTTCCGTTGGCATTCGTATCTGCTTCATCAACATTGTTCTTACTTTGGTCATGGATAACCTCTGATGAAAATTTAGATGCAGAAGGAAAGAATCGCTCGAAAGCGATGTTTTTTTCATGGGCCTATTTGGGGTTGCCATACTTGAGACGGTGGAGAACGTGGCTGATGCTCTTGGCGGTTTCAATCATGGGATTCACTTCTATGTTTATAATACACGATTTCTCGCCGGCAGATTCTCTTTTCGGGTTTGTCGTAACCATCTCTATAATGTGTTTTCCTTGGGTTGTAAACATTTTAGAGACAGAGAGAATATGCAACTTCTTCGGATTTCCGCGTGGCGTTAATCCGTATGAACCTGGTATAAAAAATTTCTATCACGGATATTTGACACTCATCGCGATCTTTTTCTCTCTCCTCTTGATATCCGCCATATGGCAATTTGCAATATGGACCCCTGAGAACAATATCCTAGTATATCTGACGGTGTTAGGAGGATGGGGTCTGGTGCTGATACTGTTCGCCATCTTTGGCAAGAATATCAAGAGTTACAGATAATGGTTCACATTTGTATCTTGATCAGGGTTCGGGATCTTCCGAGTGGTTGCGACCGCAGATCGTATGCCATCATATCGTGCAACAGAAAGTGTGAAAATGGAAGATGTGAATGCTCTAGAATTGCATCTCTCCGAAAAATGTCATGCACCGAACGACGACGAGATGGAATATAACGGTTGATTCGGATGGTTTTTGTTAGAATTGCTTGTAGTGTAGCATTAGTTGTTACAACTGAACTTAGAAGAACAGTAACAATAAATAAAAACATTGCTAATATAATAAGTGCTAGTTTATTTGTAGCAGGTATTATGTTAATTTATGGTAAAATTGGTACAGTTAAAAAAATAACCGGATCCGCTATTGCCAAAGGCGTTGCAACAACAGGTGATGTGACTAAATTTGGAACAAGTATTGCACAACTGACATCTGTGGATTTGCCTAGTGCTATTGTATCCAGTGCTGTCACAAGTAGATAAAAATATTACCTGGATCGGGACAACTCCGATCCCTTATTCATTAAGTGTTATTATGTCAAAAACGTTATTCATAGGAAAAAAGCATTCGAGCTTAAGGAAAACATTGAAAACATATGACAACTATAATTTCACAACCCCAGATGATCTGATATTCGATTGTATGGATGATTATGATAATATATTGGTGGAAGTTGAAACTACAGATGCAGACCTATTTGCCGCCAAATACAGTTCGATCATCAACAATCCCAAATTTAAAGGCAAGATCACATTTATAAAAACATTTGAATTCGATTTCGAATGCACCAGAGAAGACTATCTTAAAAAACTCGGCAGCATATATTCATTCTACGATTATTATGATTCAAAAGATGAATATAAACGCATATTGACTTCCGATGAAAATAAAAAGAGTATCGATGTTTCGAATAAGATGAGTGAGGAATCAGAGATCCCTCGGATGAATCTCGAAAAAGCCATCAATCTCAAATCAAGTATTGTTGCAATGGTGATATTTAAAAAATTTAGATACGACATTATCACAAATTGGATGGAGGTACGCGGGATGATAGCTTCTATAATAGCATCAACAAGTTTGTTATGTGTATCCTGTTTTACTGTTGTATCATCCTGTTTATATCTTGTTCCTATCTTTGCAATTTTGACTCCCAGTTCTATAATTCTGATGATCATGGGCTGGGGACTTATGAAAAATAAAAGAAATCTCTTGTCTTACAGATTTTTATACAATCTTGACGGTAGCGATAATAGCGATAAACCTTGGAATATGATTGGAAAAAGGCTATTCATGTGTTCTTTTGTTGTTTTTGTATTAGTGGTATTGATTGCAATATTCAGATTGATTTTGATATATTGTATGTGATCAATTGAGACAATGTCGATAAAAAATATAAGGGCATCTACAATTCCATATCTGTATTCACAGTTGCTACCTGACTTCGACATCAGCAATCGAATATTGTGCGCATTTTTTGAATTTTTGGATGCTGGGCGAAAATGAGAAGTGTCCCTGCCTCAATAGGGCAGTTATGAAGCAAACCAAATCATCGGCAGAGACATCCGTTCCTATGCTGAACGAGAATATATCCATTCCGTACGGACTCGTGAAGACCGTTGAGCATTATCTTGATTCCGCAGGCGTTCTGGAACTTACGGATACGCTCAAGGAACGAGGGGTTCCGATGGGCAGGATAGTCGTGGCCATGTGCACATACATCCTGATAGGCAACAATTCGATGACTAGATGTTCGGATCGGCTGTTGGATCCCAATGTGAGGAAGGAAATTGGGATCGATGGAATCTTGAGCCAAAGGACGATTGATCGGGCGCTGAACATCTTGGAGAGCATTTCGAGAAGATCATCGCAGCATTTTGGAATGGTCTGGATTCCAGATATGGTTTCGAGAACACGGACATGAACATCGACGGCTTTGCCGTCGTGTGTGTGCCCAGCATGGGGCGAATCTAGGCGGTGAAAGTCCGCTACAGACCTGGCAGTAGGAACTGTTAGCCGAAACCAAGGGTGTCCGCCGCGAGGCGGAATCTGAAGGAAGGTCTAGGCAAAACCACGTGTCGACGAACAGGAAGCGCATATGAGGTCCATCGGAATGGATGAGTTGGCTCAGAACAACGAAATCCGATACTGCACGGGTTCCGATGGATAGATGCGACGGCATGGGGCGAAGGATCCGCACCCTTACCTGGGGAGGCCTGACCGATACGTTCCCCGAAAGGGGAGCAAAACGATGCACAACCGATAGGGGAGGCATCGTCTGAACGGTCAGGAGTCAGATGACGGCATAGTACCTGTTGAAAGGTGCCCATGGATGGGAGCCTGACAGAGACAGGGAAGGCCGGAACGGAAACCAGAACCCGGAAACGTAGGAATTGAGAATATGCGACCAAAGCAGAAAACAATGGAAGAAAGCTATCTACATGATGACAGGACAGTATCCGACAGTCATGCGGAAGCGCTCGGCATAGTCTCATCGGATAACGAAGGAAGGGTCACTTACGACGGCCTGATGAATGCCATTTTGGACGATGGGAACATCGACACGGCATTGAAACAGGTCGTATCCAACAGAGGCGCCCCCGGGGTGGACGGCATGACCGTCCAGGAACTCAGGGACGGATTACCTGCGATGAGGGGATCACTCGAAGATTCCATCAGGACAGGGAGGTACAGACCGAGTCCCGTGAGAAGGGTGGAGATACCGAAACCCGACGGAGGGACCCGCGATCTCGGAGTGCCGACGGCGAAGGACCGTCTGGTGCAGCAGATGATAGCCCAGATTTTGGTGCCGATATTCGACCCGATGTTTTCGGAATCGAGTTTCGGTTTCAGACCCGGGAGGAGTGCGCACGATGCGATACAGAGGGTGAAGGAACTCTACGATGACGGTTACGTCGTCGTAGTATCCATCGACCTCTCGAAGTATTTCGACACCATCCCTCAGGACAATCTCATGAGGGAGATACGGAAAACGGTGAGGGACATGTCGGTGACCGACCTGGTCAAGAGGTTCCTCAAGAGCGGGGTGGCCATGCCCGATGGGCTGACACATCCTACGGAGGAAGGTTCCCCTCAGGGTGGACCATTGTCACCGCTGCTCTCCAACATCTATCTCGACAGGTTCGACAGGGAACTGGAACGCAGAGGGTTGCATTTCGTACGCTATGCGGACGACTGCACGATCTATGTTCGCACCCAAAGGGCCGCAGAGAGGGTGATGGAATCATGCACAGGATATCTGGAGGATGTCCTCAGACTGAAGGTCAACAGGCAGAAGAGCGCCATCGGTTCCCCGATGGAACTCAAATACCTGGGATTCAGATCGATTAAGCTGAAGGACGGCACGGTCTGGATAGCACCGCATGAGAGATCCGTGAAGCGATTCAAGGCGAAAATAAGATCGATGACCAAACGTCACCGCGGAACGACGGTGAAGGTCATAGTCGATGAACTCAGAAGATACATGAGAGGTTGGTCCGCATACTTTGAGATAGGCCCTGGTCTGACATTCTTCGACGGATTGGATGGATGGGTGAGAAGGCGCGTCCGCGCCATATTGCTCGTTCAATGGAAGACGCCGAAGAACCGTCAGAAACAGCTCAACCGCATCGGACATCTAAATAGGAAAGGCAGGAGATGGGATTTCGTAAAGGGGATATCATATAAGAAACACGTATGGGCATCCTCTATGGCGCCCACGATAAACTCCGTCCTGAACAACGAGAATCTGCGTGAAGAAACGGGAATGTACTACATGACCGACGATTGGACGAAGGTACAGGCAAGGTTTCCGAGGAGCCCACTACGGTCCCGTACGGTGGGTTCTGTGGGAGGTCGTCAGAGCACATTGTTCGACTTTTGAATGTGCTCTGACTCCTACCCGATTCAACGGTCCGCGTTCGGAACTAAGTGCAAGAGGATATCCCGGAGACTACAGGGACAAGAACAGAGAACAACAGGTCGAGTTCATGACCGCTGAACTGCAGATGTCGTGCAGACCTTTCTTCATACGCGCTTATCCGGGGAACACATCGGATGCGGAGCAATATCGCGATATGATGCCCGATCTTTTCTCCACGATTCGCAAAGGTTCATGGATGATAATGGACAACGGCGGAGCTTCCGGCGACATCCTGGATTCCATCGTGAGAAACGGGAACAGATATCTCACTCGGGTGAAGATGAACATCTCCGATGACGAGCGGATGAGGGATGAAGCGGATAGGTGGGAATATGTAGAAGACGGCGTGTGCTCTGCCTGAGGCATACCTTCGGTTCCTCCGGCAGGACGCCGTACCTGTTCTTCACTGCGGACAATATGATGCGTTCGTACAACACGGCGGAACGTTAGGTCGACAGGATGATAGATGCTATCCGCACGTTCGAGAAGGATAAATTCAGAAAAGCGGATCTCTTCACGGTCAGACGCAACATGGTCGCGGATATAGATACCACTGTTTCCGTGCAGACGAGATTCCCGTACGAGGGAGAGGAGGAGCGCAATGTGCTGATCCTCTCGCTTCTTAATGTGCGTTCAGGAAGATTTAAGCTCGAATCCTCGGAGCAATCTACACCTGTTGAAGCTCTGAACAAGTATCGCGCAAGGTCTACAGTCGAACAGCTCATACATTCTTTGAAGAGGATCACGGGACTGAAACCGATGAGGGTATGGAAGGAATCGTCCATACGCGGATCGATGATACTGGCACTGCTGTCAGAAACAACGATAGCAATGGCAAGATACGAACTCGGAAAGGATCGGACAGAAATAGATAGCAACAGCAGCAAGGTCGCCGTCGATCCGCGTCCGTCGACGGAATCCATGGTTTGGTCCTTGGGTCGATTGACAGTTTGCCACATTGTAGACTGAAATTGTAAACAGTAGCCCCGAATCACAGATTGGTTTGTAGATAATGCCACATTTTTTGAAGTGTGCTAGCAGATAATATAATCTTCAAATGATCAAATAAATGAAGATCACTCTGTATTAGAATACATTCAAATTGGGCATAACAGACGGTATTTTCGATTTGGATAACAACAATATTGGATGTCCGATGACATTGATTGATAGATCATCAAATTGTATCGGATTTATATTCAATTTTGACTGAATGATTTTTATTGCCTCGGATCCCTCATTTTTCAATCTGACTGCGATCATCTTTTCAGACGGACTAAAATCTTCAATCACATCTGTGATGAATCCTATTGTTTTTTGGCAGCGTTCATCTGATTCAGAACATTCGCATATGATTATGGGGACACATTTCGAAAATATATTTTCATTTTCTTCACAGAAATTATCTAAACTTGACGAATAATATGTTCTCCTCGTGACCCCCATGAAAATATTATCGTATTTAAGGTACTTTTCATTCTTTTTTTTAGATACGGGATATATGCACTCGCAATCGCAATTCAATTTTTTAGCTATCTCTTTTACGATGTGTCCGGAATCTGTATCTGTATAAATTATGATTTCCATTGAAATTCTCTCCGCATCAATTCATTTGTTTTCCAATAAATTTAAAAATTTTTCAACTATCAACAACTACGTTGATATCATACTCCATAATTATTTTTTTAATCAAAATAATTGATATTATTATAGAAATGCTTGCAACCGAGGAACCGACAACTAACGCAAGAAGGGAATCAGATACTATTGGTGAATAACTGTTCATTAAAATCGGTATGAATGCTGAAAATGCAGACAATAAAAGCATGATGTTGAAATATAGCATCTTCCTTCTTCCAACCTTGTAGGTCATGTAAGTGATTAGCTCAGATATAGCTAAAAAGGGGAATGCAGTTAAAAATATAATGCCCACCAAATGGACATATCCGTAGAATTCGAACTGGATTGCCGGATCGTCCGCCTGCATATATGGCAAGATTGCGATGAATATAAGCGATATGATCACCCCTAATACCCATATCGAAATCGAAATAAGGATCTTACCTTTGATTATCTCTTCGCCAGAAAATCCAGGATCGTCTCCTATCCCCTTCAAATAAGGAAGATTGATAAGAAAATTGGACAATATCAAAGCAGATAGAGAAGCGAAAGCGAAACATAGATATGTTGAGACTATAGCTATACTAAACGATATTCCGACTAACATAATCAATAGCATAACCGCCAAATATCTCGGAGTTTGATTGAATATCGTTATTAGTACGCTTTTCATATTCATCGTCTTTAAATAATTGTCCATATAAAAACTTTCTACCTTTAGGTCCTATTAATGGCAGAGCGACCAAACGACAGCGTGAGCGCTGCTGTAAGCACTCCTCCGTTTTCAGCTATCATAGATGCCCCTGCTGCTACTGCAAATGAAGTTGCAGATACAGCAACCGCCGCTGCGACGTATACTATTGCAACTGGAACTACCACACATACAATAGCAATTCCAATGTAACATCCTATTTTAAACCAATCCACACCACTTCCATTATATTCCATTTCGTCTACAGTCAGTCCGACATAGTTCTTCGGCATTTTTAAATCATATACGTTTGCGTATGCATTCATTTTTTTCACTTATTAATTGCACATCATGGCGCGACATACAACTTAGTTAGCATCCTGAGTTCGACAGGACCTGATTTTGGAAGAATTTGACAGTTACGTATGTTCACGATCGCAAGCAGGCGACGAGACGCATATATTCGAATTTCGAGCCTCTCAATTCGCGCATTCTCAGGGATATGGTGGTTGTTTCGGGTGTTCGCGGGGGCTGAAAGCCCCCAGGAAGACCGATAACGACACGAAAAACATGATGGAAAATGCAGTGTGATCAGTGGATGCTCAAGTGTCAAATTCTTCCAAAATCAGAATCAAGTGTCGAACTCAGGTTGCTACGATATGATATTGTAGTTATATCATGAATTGTATCTATAAGGTCCTTTATCGCCCGCACTACCGGATAGTCATGGTATACGTCCTCAGATATGCTGTCGGCGATTGCGGTGTAAAGATCATTGACGATCTTCTTGGTCTTGATGTAATCATTTATGGAACTGAAAAACGGAAGCATTTATCGCTGAAATGATTATTGGTTCCATTACTGCCATTATTACATTATTGATAGTCTATTATTCTTTAAGCACAAATGGAATTAAGAAATAATTTGAATTGTTTTATTTTTCATAAACCAAAAATAGAATTTTGGTTATTATGATATGATGGATCTTTATCACATTAAGATCTTAGATCTTTCCTTGAGATTTTAATTTTTCAAGCATTTCTTTTACTTCTTTCTCTCCGGAAAGGAAATGCTCGGTCTCCGCGGAATCAAGATAACGCATGAGAGTGACAAGTTCTCCCATATGCGCTTTTTCCTCATCCCTTATATCAGATAGTACAGCTTTTGCAACAGGGTTGTCTGTAGCGAGGATATGTGATTCATACACCGTGATGGCTTCCAATTCTCCGGCTATATCTAGTCTTAGTGCTTGGGCCAACTCTTCTTTAGACATTTTCTTATTCACATTACCAACGAACGGATCAGCAAAACTTGGCACTTAAATCACCGTGAAGATATCAGCTAGTTAGTATTTCTAAATTGTGAATGTATTCAAAGATGAAAAAAAGAGTAAAAGGAGATGATATGGTTCTACTTCGATAGATATTCGGGGATTTGTTCATGGTATTCTGATTATGTGAGCAGTATCGTATTTATCCCACTCATCGCCGACATTCATGGTATTGCTTGTTGTTTCGCAATAATAGTATTTCAAGCCGTTAATCTGATAATATGTTCCGTGAGCCGATAATACATTTATTCCGGTAGCCATATGTCCATCGACGTATCCGTTCAATTCCGAATAAAGCAATAAGACCACATTATAACCAAGCGCTTTCATCAATGCAGCATACAGGATCGCAGTATCCTCGCAGTCTCCGGCGTCGTCGTAAAGTGTTTCATACGGGTATTTCCAGTATTCGCTGACCCCTTTGCTGACTTCATCTGTTATGTATTTGGTGCTTTGAACGAATTTCAAGACAAAGTTAGCACGTTCTAAATCTGTCATGTAATAGGATTCTTCAGATAATGTACTTGTAAAACTTTCGATCACGCTGCTGTCATATTCAACGAAGGCGGCATCAGAGCTGTCATTTATGTGGTGTCTGCCCGATAGGTTGTATTCACCATAGGCATTGTATGTGGATACAGATGCTTTCCAAGTTATTCCGTAACTTTGTCCGTTGTAGATCCATCTGAATTCTTTTACGACTATATCTGAAGTTATCGTCTCGGAATGTTCGTATGATATTCCGTCGATCGATCTGCACACGATCTTTACAACATATGTTCCATATGACAGGTTGTATGATGCTGTGCTTCCGGTCAGTGTTGTTGTTATTCTTCCTGTATCTTTATCTGTGATCACCCAAGTCACTGTTCCGGATGATTCTATCGGACATTTGAAAGTGAATGAGTCGTACTCGTTCGTGTAAATTCTATCGTATTCGGATCTGGCATTTATCTCTATGTCTCCATTCACTGTAAGCGTGTATGTGGAGGCAGAAGATAATTTGGTCCCGTCTGAAAACCAACCGTAAAATGAATAATCAGAAGATGGATTAGCGCTGATCGTGATCTGTGCGCCTTCTCCGTAAGATCCGGTTCCGGTCACAGAATCAATGCCTTTTCCGAGATTTATATCGATATTGCGGGTTATTCCCGCTTTTGCATAAAGATTTTCGTCGGAATTGATTTTGAATTGATATGTAGGTGATGTTGATATCAGTTCATTTCCTGAGAACCACCCTATGAATGTATACCCTTCTTCTAATTCTGCATTGAGAGATACAAGAGTTCCGTCACTATATTCTCCTTCTCCGGAAGCAATGATGATACCGTCACTTTGATCTATGCTGATATGATGGTTTGCAGGGATCAAGAGTATGATCGCGATGATCATTACTGCTATTATGGAAACGATGATCAGTTTATTTCTATTCTTATGAAGAAATGGATATGAAGGGCTGGATTTCACTTTTTTATCAGCATGCGACCTGGATTTAGGTGATGTGCGAGTCGTCTGTGTTGCTGTTTTTTCTATATTGTTCATATTGATGGGAAATCCGCACACTTTACAGAACAGATCCGAATCATCTATCTCCGTACCGCATTTTCTACAATACAATTAACTCATGTTCTGACCAGCTTACCCGATATATATTTTTCACGGTCAGATCGTTTATTGCTGATGATCCAGTAACTATTTTATTGGTTGTTACAATAAAAACATTATTATAAGTCAGAATAATTGGCAACAATTTATAAATCTAAATAAGCATCTATAAATATAGATGGCGGAAAGTGGTACTGGATGGGAGACAAGGAGAAAAGCGATCAAATCGGAGACGGTGAGAGGTTTAATGTTTGTTCCCGTTGTGCATATCGCTGGAAATCCAGGAAAGAGAACGGACTTCCCCATAATTGTCCGTCATGCCGTTCTACAGTATGGATGAAGTCTTTTGAGTTGAGGGCATGCACCAGATGTGGCTATGAATGGAGTTCCACGAATCAGGAACCCAAAAGATGTCCCAGTTGCGGTACGTATCATTGGAATGAAGTTCCTGTTTCATACCATTGTTTGAAGTGCAATTATACATGGACTGCAAAGAGGGATTGGCCTCCAAAAAGATGTCCGGAGTGCAGGTCCACTGCATGGAATTCTAAAAAGGAATCAAGTCATATGGGCCCAAGTCAATATTCTGTACTCATGCAGTTGGATATCTCTGATATGGATCCTGTAGAAGTGGAGTGCATAATAGAGAGGTATCGTAAAGGTGAATCCTGTACGAATATAGCTTTGAATTCTCCTATGCCGTTCAGTATCGTCTACGAGATAATACGTAAAGAGTATCCGATGTCCAATTCGATCAGGGTTTGAACATAGAAGGTTTTTATTTAGAGCATATGTCATCACGGTAATGACGGCCCTTCTTCATTATCGGCACTTAATATTTACATCGGGAGAATTCGAATGCTTAGAACATTACCACTGAACACCGAGAACCTATATCTCAGAAAATTCGAAGAAGGGGATATACAGGCAGCATTCGATAATTGGATGTCTGATAAGAATGTCTCAGAGTTCCTTACTTGGAATACCCATAAGAATGTAAACGAGACAAGAAGGATCATAAACAGTTGGATTTTATATTACAAGAACGGGACCATGGATTGGTGCATTACTCTGAGGCCAGATCTCGTTCCTGTCGGAAGTATCACAGCTGTCCAGGATTTTCCTGAAAAACAGTATTGCGAGATAGGATACTGCATAGCAGAGAGATGTTGGAACAAAGGATACATGTCCGAAGCGATAAAAGCAGTTGTAAGCTATATTTTCAGCTCAACGGATTATCTGTGGATACAGGCAAGATACGATTCGGAGAACGAGGCATCCGGGAAATGCCTTAGAAAATGTAAATTCAGAAAAGAAGGAGAAGTCACAGGTAAAAATAAAAACGGCAAAGAAAGACAGTATGTCATGATGCGCATAGATCGTCCATGATTTATTTTTTGATTCTAAGAAGAGTGAATGTCGTCATATTGTCTTTACGATCTTCGATATTTTCATGGGCTAATATGAGTTTGTAGAACTCACCGGCGTTCTTCCTGCAAACGACAGCCGATGTTTCAGGAAGGTCTCCTTCATTCAGCATTTTCGCCGCAAGAGCTGTATCCTCCACTTCTATTCTATCTGTGTCAGGATATAGTTTGTCAAGATTGTTCTTGGTCTGTAATAAAGCCTGTATGTGAGATACCAATGCATTTATCTTCACGTTTTCATTCTTAATGAATACGCAGTGATGTATCGGAACGATGTCGGTCTTGAGGCTTTCGATGTTATCTTTTCCTTTCAGTGCTTCCTTTGTTTCCATAACAGGTCCGGCTGTTATATTGGATGAAGCAACGACACCGTAGTCTGACTCTCCTTTTTCCAATGAGTCCACTACGCCTTGTGAGGATATCAAAGGTAATAATTCGTAATCTGACCATCCTTCTGCTTTAATGAATTTCATAGAAGCTTCTTCGGAGTTCGAGAATGGAATTCCCATATAGCCTATCTTGATCGTCATTTACAGTTTCCCGATATCAATGTAATAAAAGGAACTTTCGGTCTGTTCGTCATTCGGTTTATTTAGTGAGAAGTTGTTTCAGATGATGTAAAGAGGAAGATCATATGAGCGATGAGAATTATCGGAAGTGTAAGACATGCAGATTTTGCATACATTCCAATGATATTTGGGTCTGTTCGATAAGTGATAGGAGGACACAGGCTGAGGCCACATGTGAAAGGTATCGTCCCGGAAGCTGTGAGAATTGTTCTAATCTCAAGGTTTCAAAGGAATCAGTAATCTGCGGATTGACGAAAGAGGAGACGGATACATTAAGCGTATGTTCCGATTATGATCCCAACGGAAGACGCTCAGTATGAAGAGTTACGTTGTTTATGTCCGCTGAGGGCGTTCTTGACGCTTGCTTTCGCAACACTGTTCCCTGATATGATCTTCTTCGCAGAATCAGGCAATCCACAGTAGATTATGTTATCTGCTACTCCGGTGTTCACTTTCATTTCTTTTCTCACTGAAAGGTATGCGGATTGCAGAGAACCAACAACAGAGTTTATCGAGTCTGTTATATCATAGATATGTTTCGAGATGTAATCCTTCTTGTTGATGAAATCTGTGCAGTCCTTCAGGTATGGATTGTAAGTGTTGTCCATATAATCCTCATCAAGATCGTCAACTGCATCCATGACGTACACCATGGTGCTCAACTCGACGAACAGATCGCTCAGTTCTTTAGTTGAATGTTCTTCTGCGAAATCATTCAATGCAACAGTTAGAGACTGCCCGAATCTATTTCCCATTTTGATAGCATCTGTGCATCCTGATAGTTCAAGAGAATGCAGTTCTTCGAATCCTTTTCCTACGATGTTATCATATTCAGGATACATCTTCTCAGCTTTGCTTATGGCTTTACCTAGCGTAAGGGAGATGAAATTGGTCTTCATCGAAGGTTTATCGATAGTATCATCGACAAGTTCCCATTTTGTGAGCAGGATCGTATATGCCGCCATCTTCCTGAAAAGATCCGAATCGGCGTTCGGTTTTTTGAACACACATAGAGGTGAGTTCTTTGTTCTGGCAAAGTCGATGACATCTCCAGCTACAGCGTTAAGGATTATGGTATTGAATGTCATGTCATAATTCACGGTTGCCGTGGAAACGAGGCCGAATTCGGATTTCAACTGATGGCAGGTTTCGCAGTAGTATCTGCGATATGTTGCGAGGTCTGAAGAAGACATTTTGCTGTACATCGGGAGAGTGTATCCAAACATGACGTTCCTGTGTTGCCGATATGGTTCGAACCTTTAATATATTTGTAAAGGGTACGCGTGATAGAACCGATGCCAGCATAATCGGTAGGTGAAAATATGTCGTACGATGCATCAACTGTTGAAGATTTGACTGCAATTTATATGAGCCAGTCGCCCTCAGCCTTTACTTCTATCGCAATGGAAGCACATAAGCCCAATGATCACTCATCCCGTATTGATGAAGAAGAACACGGCGGAGATTCAAAGTGCGATTATTCATGCTGTACAGAAAGCGGATACTGCAAACCGAGCTGTAATCTGGTGTTAGCCGGACTTATTGTTGCTTGCTGTTGCTGCTGTTGCTACGTTACGCACGGATTCAATGGCGTTTGGCCGTATTGGCCAGCTTGATCTTTAAGATCATCACCGATATTTCGGTGATTCATTCATCATGAAGCCGTTTATCTCAATAATAATAAAACCGACATTGTCGTGTAATATAAGTTGTAAACATTGTTATCATACACCAGAGGAAAGGGTCAGCGGACACATTTCTCTTGAGGTGCTGGAAAAATTATTCCGTACAGCTTCTGAAGATTATGAATCGGTTTGGTTCATCTGGCACGGCGGAGAGCCACTTATGCTCTCTCTTCAATTCTATCGTGATGCTATTGCATTGCAGAAGAAGTACTTCGGAAAAGATACTCACAGGGTAGGAAACACCATTCAGACGAACGGCATTCTTTTAGATAGAAAATTCGATAACTTTTGCAAAGAGAACAAGATCAATGTAGGTGTTTCTTTCGAGGGTCCGTATAATGATGTTCTGAGGGAAAGGTCTTCGGATGTTTTGAAGAATCTTACCTATCTTTCGGATAAGGATCATGTATTCACGGTTGGATCGACTATATCATCCGGAACAGAGTCCAAACAGACTGAGTTATACGAATATTTCAGAGATATGAAGATCAATGTTTCATTCTCGCCGGTCATTCCGTCAGGGTGTGCGGCAATTCACAGAGAACTTGTTCCCGATCCAGATCTGTATATCAGATCAAGCATAGAGGCATTCGATAAGTGGCTGTTCGATAAGGATTCAGAGATACCGCTGATTCCTCATTATCTGTATCTTCTGAATGCTTTGGGAGAACCAACCGAATCCGATTGCGCTCACACATCATGTCTAACCAAATGGCTCTGTATATATCCTAACGGTGATCTGTATCCATGCGGAAAGAATTGTCCTAAGAATTACATGTTGGGAAACATATCTGATGTAGAGCATTTGTCAGACGTATTTTCGACAGATGGTTTCAAAAAGATCCTTTTGGGTACGATAAACAGAAGGGAGAAATGCAAGGCCTGTGAGATATTCAGATATTGCAATGGAGGGTGCAGCGTCGATGCATTCTGTGAGTGCGGTATTGAGAATATCAACGGCGATTCATGCAGGATCTTCAAGGCAGTGTTCACTCACATCCTCGAAGTTACCAATAGCATTCTTGAGGATAAGCCAGACCTCTCCGTTTACAATATGTATGTACGTGATGCGATCGTCGGAAAGTTAGTGAATCCGAAGATCGTCAGTATGTGATCATTCTTTGTAAGCAACCGCTTCTATCATTATCATGACACCTTTCGGTATGGCACTTACTTCTACACAACATCTCGTCGGGTATGGTTCTTTGAAGTAATTCATATAGACGAAATTCACGGCTGCGAAGTTTTTCATATCTGAAAGGTAGATCTTTGTGCTGACCACATCTTGAGGTCCTGCATTTCCTCCTGCAAGTACCGCAAGAAGGTTGTCTATGACCTGTTTTGATTGTTCTTCGATGGTCTGGCCGATATATCCTGTATTAGGATCGACAGGTATCTGGCCGGAAGTGTAGATGAAGTTTCCTACTTTGATTGCTTGCGAATAGGGGCCGGCCGCTACAGGTGCATTGGCCGATGTAATATTTTGGATTGACATTTTCTTACCTCTCTTTGTTTTTATTATCATTACCTATGTCATTCACATCATATGGTGTGCCCTGATATACGTAATAGTTGAGCCAGTTCGTAAATAATAATGTTGCATGGCTTCTCCACGTTACAACAGGGTCGTTACTGGGATTGTTCTGTGGAAAATAGTTTTCCGGTAATCTAGGCTCCATCCCGCGCTTGGTATCCCGATCGTATTCGAATGCAAGTGTGCTGCGATCGTATTCGAAGTGACCGGTTACGAACACCTGTCCTGCCTTCTCTGATACGACTGCGCCCACTCCTGCTTCATTGGACATTGCAACGATGTGAAGGTGCGGATTGTGCCAAATATCTGAAGCTCTAACTTCCGTATGCCTAGAGTGGGGCATATTGAACACATCATCGAATCCTCTCAGGAGAGGTTCTCCGGGTACGGTTGTGTAATGTTTGAATATCCCCGACATCTTATGTTCCAATGGATATTTCGGGATAGAATAGTGATGATAAAGACCTGCTTGTGCTCCCCAGCATATATGCAATGTGGAGAACACGTTGGTTACGGACCAATCCATTATCTCGCAGAGTTCATCCCAATAGTCTACCTTTTCGTATTCGATGTTCTCTACAGGAGCACCTGTTATGATAAGACCGTCGAATTTTTGATTTTTAATCTCATCAAAGGTATGATAGAATTTATCCAGATATTCTTGAGATATGTTTTTTGATTCGTGTGTAGCCATCTGCAGGAAGATGATATCCGTCTGCAGGGGGCTGTTACTAAGGAGGCGGAGGATCTGGATCTCCGTATCTACCTTAGTAGGCATCAGGTTTAGGATTATTATCCTTAAAGGACGGATATCCTGTGCAACCGCGCGCTTCTCGGTCATTATGAAAATATTCTCTGACTCGAGTGCCGCACCGGCCGGAAGGTCATCTGGAATCTTTATCGGTATTTTTCATCCCTCGCTGTACGGGTCAGTCAAATACTCCCATACTTATGTATTTGTCCCCTCCATCAGGAAGGATTGCGACAATTTTCTTGTCTTTTTCTTTCTTAGACAGTTCAATTGCATAATATGTAGCCGCGCCGGATGAGATGCCTGCGAAGATACCTTCTTTCCTGGCAAGTTCTCTTGTAGTTTCGATAGCATTCGCGCTCGTGACGGTGACTATCTCTGAAATGAGGGATACGTCAAGGTTGTCAGGTATGAAGTTAGCTCCGATACCTTGGATCTTATGAGACCCTGAGTGACCTTCAGTTACCAGGGGGCTTTCTGCAGGCTCTACACCTATTACCTTTGCTTTGGAACCTGCATCGCGGAATGCTTTGGCGATTCCTGTGATCGTTCCGCCTGTTCCGAAGCCACCAATCACATAGTCTACATCAGGGATATCGGCAAGGATCTCCTTTCCCGTTGTTGTTCTGTGGCTCGCCGGGTTTGCAGGGTTATCGAACTGTCCGAGGATCATCGCATTTTTTTCCTTTGCAATTTCATTGGCCTTGTCTACAGCGCCTTTCATTCCTTCATTTCCGGGAGTGAATACTATCTCTGCGCCGTATGCTTTCATGTAGGCTACGCGCTCCTTGCTCATAGTGTCTGGCATTGTGAGGATTGCTGTGTATCCGCGAGCCGCTGCGATCATCGCGAGAGCTATACCCGTGTTGCCGGACGTTGGTTCCACGATGGTCCCGTTGTGTTTCAGAACACCTTTGGCTTCAGCATCGTTGATCATAGCCAATATCGGGCGGTCTTTGATGGATCCTCCGGGATTGGATCTCTCTGCTTTGACGAAGACGTGTGCATCTTTCGATACGAGTTTGTTCAGTTTTATGATCGGAGTATTTCCGATAGAATCGGCAATATTGTTATAAATAGTCATAATAGATAGGAAATTAACAATTGTTTATATATTTTTTCATCGAACCTTATTCAGTACTCGATTCCTTTTCTGGCATGTACTCCAGCATCAAAAGGATGTTTGAGCATATTCATCTCTGTGACGAGATCGGCATAATCTATTATTTTGTCAGGAGCTCCCCTTCCGGTAAGGACGATCTCGATATTCTTGGGACGTCCTTTCAACATTTCTATTACATCTTTAGGATCCAAAAGTCCCCAAGACATGGCGACATTTATCTCATCGAGTATGACAAGGTCATATTTGTTGGAATATATCTCTTCCTTTGCTTTGGCTAGGGTGTCCTTTGCGATCTGAATATCTTCTTCCTTGGGTATTTTGTGGACCATGTGATCCAATCCCATGGGCATTATCGTAAAATTATCGAAATGTTCGGCTGAAACATGTTCTCCGTAGTTCTCGGGAGGTTTGAGGAATTGTATCATCAAAACATTGAGACCTCTGCCCGCGGCTCTGAAAGCAAGCCCCAATGCGGCAGTTGTCTTTCCTTTTCCTTTTCCTGTGTAGACTTGGACCAGACCAAGTTTATCCTTGATATCAGTAGAGAGGACCATTTAATCAGATTATGTATTAATTTATAAGGATTAAAAGGAATCTATCCGATCGAGAATTTTTATTGTATTACCAAGTTTAATATCTCAGTTTAAGTTATTCAAAGACATGTCCGAGAAGGTCGTGTACACATCAAAAGAACAGCTTACCGTGTTGGTAGCCGCCTGTTCCGGTATTTTTATAATGCCGTTGATGAGTACGATGATGAATCTCGCTCTCGTCTACATAGGCGATGAGTACACAGTAGGTTCTCATTCTCTGGCAATGATCAATACCATTTTTCTTTTGGCATCCGTCATCACAATGGTTCCGCTTGCAAAACTCTCAGACATCTACGGAAGGAAGAAGATCTTTCTGTTCGGATTGATAGTTGTTGCGATAGCCGCTACTGGTGCGGCGTTGAGCCCAACTTTCGAGATCCTGTTGATAATGAGATTCTTGATGGGTGTCGGTTCGGCTGCAATCTCCGTTTCCAGCATATCGTTGGTTACGGAGATATTTCCTTTTTCCAAGCGTGGATGGGCCATCGGCGTCTACACGACATTCGTCTATCTGGGATTGGCATTGGGCCCCACATTAGGAGGTTTCATTTCTCAGATACTCGGATGGAGGTATAATTTCGTCTTCATGTTCCCGTTGGCAGTGATCTCGCTGGTATCTCTGTTCAGATTCAAGAAAGATGTGATATCGAGTCCAGATCTTAAAATGGATGTCAAAGGTTCTGCAGTATATGCACTTACGATCTTCTTCACGATGTACGGCATAATCAATCTTCCTGAAACATGGGCTTTCGTTCTAATGATCATTGGAATATCATTCCTGATATTCTTCATTTCATTGATGAAGAAATCCAAGTCGCCTGTATTGGATGTAGAGATATTCAAACACAAGCTGTTCTCCAGATCATGTATAGCAGCGTTCATGAATTACGCCTCATCTTATTCTGTATCATTCTTCCTCGCGTTATATCTTCAGGAGATAGGAGCGTTATCTGCAGTGGAAGCAGGAATGATCATGTTGATCCAGCCTGTGATACAGGTCATACTAACTGCAAAGGCCGGAAGTTATTCTGACAAAATATCGGATAAGCGTCTTCTGCCTACTCTGGGGATGGCATTGACAACATTGGGCGCGGTTATGATAATATTCCTGGACATAGATGTCAATCTGTATTATGTTGCAGCGATCCTCTTCATACTGGGCCTAGGGTTCGCATTGTTCTCTGCTCCGAATACCAGCCTCATGATGTCATCGCTTCCATATCAGAATCGCGGTGTAGCGTCCGGAATGGTAGCTGTGGTCAGGCAGGTCGGTATGATGGTAAGCATGGGTATAGCCATGTGCTGCATCTCGGTCATAATGGGATCCACAAATAATCTTAATCCTGCGACATATGGAGAGTTCATCAATGTGATAAGGGTTGCTTTCATCATCTGTTCTGTTATGTGTATAGTAGGTACAGTGGTATCATGGTTTAGAGGAAAGGATTCTGAAGCAGAAATTCAAGAGCTATGATGACCCAGTAATTTAGTTGTGCCTAATTATTTCGCCAATGATATTTTTAGTTATGCCTAAAACTTAAATACGTACACAAACTTAAAATAGCTTTTTCATGCTTCAAAAAACATGTCCAAAGTAGCGGTATGTGCATCTCGGGATAATTACAACTTTCAAAAAATCGTTGTGGTCCTGGGCTTCTCGCTGATGACCGTTAAATTTTTGGCATATTTTATGACGAATTCAGTCGCCATTCTGACAGATGCCATGGAAAGCATCGTCAACTGCATCGCGGGCTGTATTGGTCTTTATGCGTTGTATCTCTCGGCATGTCCTGCAGACAAGACACACCCGTATGGTCATGGAAAGATAGAGGTCATATCATCTTCTATCGAAGGTACTATGATCACCATCGCAGGATTGTTGATAATATATGAATCAATATTGAATCTGATGAATCCCAAGGTCATCTCCGATCTGGATATTGGTCTGGTTCTGATCGCTCTTGCTGCATTGGCTAATTATGTTGTAGGGCGTGCCGCCATCGCCAAAGGTAAGAAAAACAGATCGCCGGCTTTAGAGGCCAGTGGAAGGCATCTATGTACCGATACTTATTCTTCGATCGGCATCATACTCGGTTTGTCAGTCGTTTTCATCGCAATGCAAATGAACATAAATGTATGGTGGATGGATCCCGGAATAGCGCTTCTGTTCGGTTCGTTGATAATAATAACGGGTGTAAGAGTGATCCATTCATCATTGGACGATATAATGGACAAAGCCGACGAGGAGATCCTTGCCGGTATTGTAGATTGTTTGAATGAGCACAGATCCGAGGATTGGATCGATATACACAGCCTCAGGATAATAAAGTACGGAAGTGTATTGCATATAGAATTCCACATCACCCTTCCTTACGATATGACAATAATGGAGGAAGAAAGGGAGAAGAGCAGGCTCAAAGAAGCTGTCACTTCAAAGTATGGGGATTCTGTGGATTTGATATTGTCTCCTGAACCATGCCATGATTTCTCATGTCCTCATTGTGGACGTGTCTGCGAGCATAGAAAATCGGAGTTCATCGGACATATGGATTGGAATGTTAGGATGCTCAGTCAGAAACATCAGCACGCTCTTGGCAATCGTGTGATATTCGTTGATGACTGCACAGATAAGTGAAGTTTTTATTACCAGTTAGAAGATACAGGTATATGCTTTTCAATAAGTCTAGGGATCTGCCGCCGGAGATCGTTGATGTTGATCTTGGAAAATGGTATACCGGTCTTAACGACCAGGAAAAGGTCAAATTAGGAAGATATCTCAAAGAATCTGATACTTCGTCCAGATATGCATTCCTTAGATCGATTGTTTTAAAAGCAAATGAAGATGAAAACTACAAATTTGCGATTGTTGTCGGAGAATACAGCAGACAGATCAAGATGCATGATATCGAGCAATTCTATATTCTAGAAGAAATTATTCCCGCATATTTTGGAGCCAAGGATTACGACAGATGTCTAGAGTGCTGCAATGAATGTCTGGCACTTATACCGAAGATCAAGAAAGAGTTGTTCGCAAAGAGTAATGGTCACATACCCGAGAGATTAAACTGTCGTAATTATAAGGTCAATGTTCTCGTAGGGGTCAGATTCGATTATGACGCAGGAGATCAAGCTCTCGATGAGTATTATGAGATGGGTATTCTGTCAGAAGAAGATCTCAAATACAGGAAGCAGAGTCATAAGATATTCAAACTTCAGAAGACATTTGACGGAATATACACTGTGAAACTCAAGGACGAATAAGGTCCTTCCAACCGATCATAGGTATAACATCTATTCCAGGTTCTTCATAGGGATGGATTTCTATTATTTTATTGATAATCGATTCCAGATTCTTACCATATGCTGCGAATTCTATTCTAACCTCATTAGCTATTGTTATTTCTCCTGCCTTTCCATTATAGGGGTGAGAACCTTTCAATGTTTTCCATGTTCCTTTTACATGGAATGTGGTAAACGTTCTTTCGTAACCAGGATATATGGGATCCATGACGTCATTGACAGAATCCATCAGTTCATTTGCATATTCTTCCGGGATATTCACAGATATCTTGTATATCTGAATGTTTTCTGTCATAATATCATGCACATCATTCATTGTGAATGAAGTCTAAGTTGTTATTTTCTACCTTTTTTACCAATGACTTTGAAAGCATTCCTAATTCCATCCATGCTGCATCGAATACTGCGTTTGGTGTAAGGCATGGTGCAGATACGCTTGATCTTATGATCGGGTCTTGAATTTTACTCTTCGAGAAGTCTACAGCATCTTCAGCTGTTATTTTTGTAAGTTTTTCAGCATATTCTTGTATATGTGGACAGTCTGAGACGATTTTGACATCAAGGTCGCCATCTTCACGCAGAGTCACTGTGACTTTGCTGGTCTTTGAACATGTATTCATTTTTGATATTACTGTGGAAGGCATTATATCATCAAAATAATACCAGAGTGTTCGTTAATAAAAGCTATGTTCAAAAAATCATTCTGGACGATTGGGTGCGTTGGGAATGTTAGCGATGATATCGTCGATATCTTTCAGTCTTTGTTCTGCATCTTTCAGCATGCGTTTTGCACCGCGGTTGAGATAGGAAGTGCTCAATAATGTTGCCAGGAACATTATAGGGGGGAAGGTATACATTGCTCCGCCGATGATGCCTGCGATCTTCTTCAGGTCTGTGAGATTATTTATCTTTTCAACAAGAGCATTGTCTCCGGGAAGTTTGTTCTTAAGAGCCTTGTACATGAGTTTTTCTCCGCCCATTACAACCTCTAGGCTCCATTGTACCGATCCCAGTACAGGTGTGACGACTCCTTTCGGAACAGTTTTTTTATCGAGGATGGCTTTTCTCAGATCCTCTGCCGTGCGACCTTCGAATTCTGTCCAATTATATCCTACAGTATAATTGGAATGTCCGTCGCTGGCGGAGATGGGTGCCCATCTTCCCGGATATCTATCCATCACGCGTTGCGCGAAATAGTTGGAATATGCATCTGGATGACCGCCATTCAGAACTTCAAATCCGTCAAGATCTATATCGAAGATCCTTTCTTTCAATCCATGTACATGGAAACTGAAAGGATGAGGCGCAATGGTGAGTCCGCCCTGTTCTCTGATCCCATCAACCGTTTCTTCTATGGAAAGGAACGATTTCGGTTTTTCTGTTAGGAAAAGACCTATGATCTCTCCGTCATTGGTCATTATCTCATCTCCGACTATGATTTCGATATCGTCGAATTGTTTGGCATATTTTTGAGCTACAAAACCACCGGCAACTTCATTGTGATCCGTAATACAAAGAACGTCCATTCCGTTCTTTCTCGCACGGTCTACCTGCTTCTCAGGCATAGTTACCGATTCAGGGAACTTTAAAACACCTAGACCGGTAAAACCAGAATACTCTGTATGAACATGAGTATCGGCCTTTCCCATCCTTTCCATGCGGTTAAAGTAAGTTAACTGTATTTATAATTATATAATTAACATCATTGTCAATCGAGCCACACCTATAGAAAATGGTTAAATGACTGAACATATACAGAGGTTGATGTCATGGGTGTTGCTTGGGATACCGATCGGAATCATCCTTCTCTATTATGGTTCAGAATGGATGGTCGACGGCGCCAAGAAGATGGCATTAAGATTAGGAGTCACGCCATTCGTGGTCGGTCTTACTGTTGTGGCATTCGGATCTTCTGCCCCCGAAGCAATAACCTCTTTGGTGAGTTCTGCAAATCCGCAGATCATCGTAGGAAATATCGTAGGAAGCAATATTGCTAACATAGGGCTTGCTATAGCTCTGGCTGCGATAATATCTCCGATCATTTGTGACTATAAACAGATAAGATTCGAATTGATTTCCATGCTTATATCCACAGTGGTCATCACAGTGATGGCACTCAGAGGATCTCTTGGTTGGGTCGAGGGTATAATCTTAGTTGTTTCACTTTTCATATTTGTCGGTGCCGTGTATTATCTGAAGAAGGATGTTCCGAACACAGAGAAAACAATAGATCCGGATATACTGGAGGCTGAGCACAACACGACTCCGATGTGGATCAGTTGCATACTGGTTGTTGTCGGCATCATTGTATTGTATTTTGGTGCTCAGGCATTCATCAAAGGTGCTGTAGAACTGTCTGCCATATTGGGTGTATCCGATCTATTGGTAGGATTGCTTGTAGTGGCAGTTGGAACCTCTCTGCCTGAATTGTGCATATGTTTGGTAGCAGCTTATCGTCATGAGAATGAGTTGGTTGTAAGTAATATTGTTGGAAGTATAGTGTTCAATTGTTTTTTCGCACTTGGTATAGGATTGTTATTCACAACCGTTCCGATAACTCATTACATGCTTGTATTCCATATGCCAGTTATGATCTTGATGACGGTTCTGATGTATATTATAATCAAGAGTGACAATAAAATCAGAAGATCGGAAGGATTGCTTCTATTCGCAATATACATGATTTATCTAGCACTCATGGCGATATATCCGGATCTCACACAGAGTGTTATGTGAGCAAAGTTGAGCTATATTCAAGATATATCAGAGTTGGGCATAGTAGTATTCGCCTTTGGATTTCTGTTCCCTATCCAATCTGGAGTCCGGTTTATTGATCCTGGGCCTATGTGTATCTGCGTCTCTTCTGAATGTTATATCCACTGCTGAAAGGAACTTGTTCATTCCAATCCTCATATCGAATGGACCTTCCCCGATACCGTGGTGTCCAGGATCTCCGCCGAATACCATCAGCGAATCCGATACCATATCGATGAAGTAGATGTCATGGTCTACGATCATTCCGCTACGGCCTGTCTTCTCCATCATTCTTCTGATGGTCTTTGCGGCATTCATCCTCTGATTGGAATCAAGGTACGCAGAAGGTTCATCGAAAAGATATATGTCCGCTTCTGTTGCTAAACAGATCGTGATGGCCAATCTCTGAAGTTCTCCACCCGATAGAGTCCTGACGTCCTTTTCCATAAGTGTTTTCATACTCAATGGAACCAATACTTCCCCCTCGAAGAAACTTGAGTTCACAGTGTCGTATGCTTGGGCGAATAATAGTTCTTGAACCGTGCCATCGTAATCTCCGTTGATATACTGAGGCTTGTAGGCTACTTTCACCATCGTGTTCAGTTTTCCCTCATCCGGTTCAATGACACCAGCGAGCATTTTCACGAAAGTGGTCTTTCCTGTCGCATTAGGTCCTACGATACCTACGGATTCTCCGATCTTCACAGATCCTTTATCGATATCGAGCCTGAATTCTCCAAAATCCTTTGAGATGTGTTCGAATTCGATCAGATCGGGTGTGTTCCACTGTGTTCTTCCCATGGGGGCGGATTCGAATTCGATCGGCCTTTCCCTGAATTTGATGTTCTCTTCCGGAAGGTAGCCATCCAGATAGACATTGATAGCGGTCCTGACCTGTCTTGCAAGAGTGAATACTCCATAAGCGCCTTCGGAACCGTAAACGACGCTTACATTATCTGCCAGATAATCAAGTATGGCAAGGTCGTGTTCAATCACCATCACCTGTTTGTCCTTGCTGAGCTCTTTGATGAGCCTGGCCATCTTGACTCTCTGATATATATCGAGATAGGATGTTGGTTCATCGAAGAAGTAAACATCTGCTTCCTTCATCATCGTGGCAGCCATGGCCAAGCGTTGAAGTTCTCCTCCCGAGAGTTTAGATATTTCTCTGTCAAGTACTTCATCAAGATCGAAGGCCTTGGCGGCTTCTTCGAGTGTCATTCTTTCTTGGACCCTTCCAAGAAGATCTCTGACGACACCCTTCACATTCTCTGGAAGTTTATCCACATACTGTGGTTTCATTGCGATCTTCGTTTTTCCGGCATATACGTTTTCCAGATAATCATGAAGTTCCGTTCCTGCGAAATGTTTCAGAACGGCCTCTTTGTCGGGAGGTTCATTAAAATTTCCAAGGTTAGGTATCTCGATTCCTGATAGGATCTTTATGGCCGTCGTCTTTCCTATACCGTTTGGTCCAAGGATACCGGTGATAAGTCCCTTTTTAGGAACGGGCAATCTGTATAGACGGAACGAGTTCTCGCCATATTGGTGGACCATTTCGTCTTTAAGTTCGTCTGCAAGGCCGATGATCTTGATAGCACCGAATTGACATTTGTTGATACATATACCGCAGCCTTGACACAGTGTTTCCGAAATGATAGGTTTACCTTTTTCACCAAATGTTATGCATTCTACACCTGTCCTCATAAGAGGACAGAAATTAACGCATTCTTTATTGCATTTCTTATTTTGACATCTGTCCTGCAGAACGGCCGCTATTCGCATATGGAACGTTTAACATGAAGTATGATTTAATGTTTAAGGTGTTAAAGCCAATCATTTTTTACTTAAGGCATCTACGGTGGGAATATGGAGGATATTTCCGCTACAAAGGATGTCCAAACAATGCTTGGAGACCCGAAGAAAGCAATTTTGCTTTTTTCGATACCTATAGCGGTAGCTTTCATAGTTCAGCAGGGAAATAACATAGTCGACAGCATTTGGGTGACTGGCCTCGGAGGTTCGGCATTGGCTGCATTGGGTATCGTTTATCCGATTTATTCGATCGCAGTAAGTATCGGCAATGGTCTCGGAATAGGTGCGGCCGCCTCCATCGCAAGAAACATCGGGAAGCACGATAGACATAGAGCGAGTTTATTGGCATCTCAATCCATTACGATGATGATCATCGTAGGGGTAATCTTAACGCCGATACTTCTGCTGACAGCAAGACCTTTGTTGATGGCCATAGGTGCAGGTGGCGCGATCGAGGATTCTTTGGCATATGCATATCCGATCTACATGTCCACTATATTGATTCTCATGAGTGGAATGCTGTCAGGTATCCTCAGAGGAGAAGGTGCGATAAGGAAATCTGTTTACATTCAGATCCTGGCCGCGATAATAAATCTCGTTCTTGATCCCATATTCATATACACTTTTGGATGGGGTGTCGCAGGGGCTGCTTGGGCAACCGTCATAGCGTTTGCAGCTTCGGTGATATTGGGACTATATTGGTATTTTGCAAAGAAAGGAATGTTTCTTGAACTGAAGCTAAGTGCAATGAGGTTCAATATCAGTTCTCAAAAGGAGATCCTCAATGTAGGTCTTCCTGAATCTATCGAGCTTATCATAATGAGTGTCTTCAACATAGGCAATAACATTTGTGTGATCATGATCGGCGGAACAGATGCTGTAGCCATTTACACGATAGGATGGAGATTGGCATTCATTCTGATGATACCCACACAGGCTTTGGGTGCAGCCATGGTATCAGCATGTTCTGCAGAATTCGGAATGAAGAGATACGATCTGATATACACGGCATATCGTTATTCTCTAAAATTATCATTGATCTGGTTGATTGTACTGTCGGCAATAATGGCATTGGGGGCCGGTTATATCGCTTCGGCCTTCACATACGCCCCAGATATGTTGTACATGCATGATGAAACGGTAAGAATGATCTATTCTTTTGCAGTATTGGTGCCGTTCATGGCATTGGTATTCACCGGACAGGCATTATTGTTGTCTATGAATCGTGCCAATGTCACAATGGTATCGACGCTGATAAGGAATACAGTGCTCACAGGATCATTTTTCGTCATGGCATACACAGTGGGAACATTGGGGTCTCTATGGATAGCAATGATAGTAAGTGAGGTCTTCGGAGGATTCTTGATGGCATATTTCGCTCATGTAGTATCAAAGGGCGTAGATCTAAATAATAGGAAAATAATTGATATTTGACCTATTTTTCGAGTGCTCTTTATATATACTCTATAAGTCAAATACATAATTCGATAAGATTGTCCCATGGACAGTTGTCAGGGGCAGTCTTATCAAGCTTTAACTTTCAAAAATATCATCAATATCTCATACCGATGCGTATTGTGTTAAATTCAATTGTTTTTTCTCAATTATCTCGAATAGATTCCCAACACGTTTATTACTATTATCTGCAATCAACCGTTTGGTTCAAATGTCAAAAGTCTGTATTAACATAGCTTGGCCGTATGCAAATGGTCCGATACATCTCGGACATGTTGCAGGTTCGCTTCTGCCTCCCGATATATTCAGCAGGTACAATCGCTTGAAAGGTAACGAGGTTCTCATGGTCGGAGGATCCGATCAGCACGGAACACCGATAACAGTTACCGCCGAGAAGGAGGGAGTGACTCCGTTGGTCATAGCTGACAGATATCACAATATCAATAAGAAGGCGATCGAGGATCTGGGTATAGAATATTCACTTTTCAATAAGACACATTGCGATACTCATATCAAGGTTGTCCAGGATATTTTCAAGGATCTTTTGTCAAAGGGATATCTTTACACAAAAGAGACAAACCAGTACTATTGTGCAAAATGTAATAAATTTCTTCCTGACAGATATGTAGAGGGAACATGTCCCAAATGCGGAGCAGAGAACGTACGTAGCGATCAGTGTGACAGCTGCGGAACCACATTCGAACCCGGAGATCTGAAGTCACCGCATTGTATACAATGTGGAGCCGAACCAGAGGTAAGGCCCACAGAGCATTATTTCTTGAAACTCAGTGCATTCGACGAATCGCTTTTAGATTATCTCAAGGATAAGACATATTGGAGATCTAATGTCAATACATTCACAACGAATTGGCTGAAAGAAGGTCTGTTCGATCGTGCCATCACCAGGGACATGTCCTGGGGTATTCCTGTACCGATAGAAGGATGGGATGACAAGGTCATCTATGTTTGGTTCGAGGCCGTCATTGGATATCTCAGTGCATCTATTGAATATTCAAATATGATCGGAAAACCTGATTACTGGAAAGAATTCTGGCAGAATCCAGATTGTAAACATTATTATTTCATCGGAAAGGACAACATCCCATTCCATTCCATCATCTGGCCCGCTATCCTGATGGGCATAGGAAACATGAATCTTCCATATGACATACCAGCCAATGAATATCTGATGTTCAATGGCGGAAAACTATCCAAGAGTCGCGGAGGGGCCATCGATGTTCCAACAGTATTGGAGAAATACGACGCTGACGCGGTTAGATACTACCTGTCCATAAATATGCCTGATACTCATGATTCAGAGTTCACATGGGAGGATTTCCAAACAAAGGTTAACAGTGAACTTGTTGCGGCATTAGGTAATTTCTATCACAGATGTTTGAGTTTCACTGCAAAGAACTTCGGCGAGATACCTGAAGCAGATTCCGATATTGATTCAAAGGAAGTCACGGACGCTATCAAGGCGGCTTTTGAAGAGTACGATGATTGCATCTCCAGATGCGATTTCAAGAAGGGATTCAAAGCCGTCATGGAATTGTCTCGTTTCGGAAACAGGTATTTCGATTCGGTCAAACCTTGGGCGCTTATCAAATCCGATAAAGCACAGTGCGGCAGGGTAATGAATAATAATCTCAGACTCGTCAAGGCTTTGTGCATCATGTCCTGGCCTTACATGCCGAGTTCATCACAAAAGATATGGGAGTATCTCGGATTCAACGGAAGTGTCGAGATCGCGGGTTATGACGCTGTTATGACGCCGTTGCCCGTTGGTCAGAAGCTTCCTGAGCCTGTACCTGTGTATAAGAAGATAGATATCCCGAAAGAAGAGGAGTCAACACAGGTCAAACCCGCACCGGCTGCAGAGTGCACAGGACCGTTCGCAGCTTTCAAGAGATTGGACCTTCGCGTAGGTCAGATCGTCAGTGTTAACGATCATCCGGATGCAGACAAGCTGTATCTTCTGAGCGTAGACATCGGAGAAGCTGAGCCAAGGCAGATCGTTGCAGGCCTCAAGGCGTTCTACACCAGGGATCAAATGCTCAACCGCAGAGTATTCGTTGTTTCTAACCTGAAACCAGCGAAACTCCGTGGCATCATGTCATCTGGAATGCTTTTGGCAGCCGATGATGAGGATATCGGAGGAACAGCTGTTCTGTTGCTGAAGCCTTCACAGGATGTACCTTTGGGAACAAAGATCAACTGTGGGCTTGATAATATGTCCTCAATCATAGAGTACAAGGCCTTCCAACAAGTGACGATAAAGGTGTCGTCGGTAAAAGATGGAAAGTTCGTGTCATCATCCAAAGATATCATATTGCCCGCGGGAGCACCTAGATACGTCGCAGCGGTCATAGATGGCGACAACATAATCGCGTTAGGTGACGGAAAGGATTGTGTTGCAACCGTAGAGAGCGATATCAAGGACGGTGCAGGTGTCAGATGAGGGCAGATCTCCACGTTCATTCGTGTTATTCAAACGATGGTGTATCCACTCCAGATCAGATAGTTGAAGTGGCAGTTCAGGTTGGACTCGGATGCGTGGCGATCACAGATCATAATAGTTTTGAAGCGTATTTCGACATCAAGGATAATGGGAAGGTCATAATAATTCCTGGAGAAGAGGTATCTTCGAAAGAAGGGCATATTCTTGCTTTCGGCATCAATAAGGAGATCCCGAGAGGGATGTCCATTCAAGAGACCATCGATGCCATCCACGAGGCGGGAGGGTACGCATTCGCCGCTCATCCATACAGATGGTGGTCGGGTATCGGAGAGAAAAACACATTATCCTATAATTTCGATGGAACCGAAGCGAGGAATGCCCGTTCTGTAAGGGGTGCCAATAAAAAATCTGAAAAACTTGCTGCAAAGATCGGAAAACCCAGTTCTGCAGGAAGCGATGCCCATTCCCCTACACGCATAGGTCATGGTTATGTAGACCTTCCTGACGGCCTTACAACATGGCAGGAGGTCGTTGCAGCCCTCATGAGAGGAGAAGCTAAAGCTAGCAGCAAGAGTAGGCGTATGAAGGGTTCTCTGAAGTATGGAATAAAGTCCATCGGACAATGGATAGGCCGTGGCTTTAAGAAAATGTAAAAAAAAAAAGTTTTCAGTAATAGGTTTTCTCATACAGTAAAGAATCCGTACGTGCTTGCCCATTGGCCTGTAAGATAATATGAGTACGGGTGAGCTCCGCTTGTGTTAGTAACCTGTATACTGGCCAGATAGATGATTCCGATATCCTGGAATGAATCCACTGTTGTTTCGCAACCGTAGTATGTCTTTCCGTTTATGGTCTCGGTGATCACCTCATACTTGCTCGAATCATAGCTGCTTACGGTGTATGAACTCAACGCGACACCTGCGATTGCATGTCCAGGAAGGATACATACCGCCGCATCGTATCCGCATGCCGAGAACAACGCAGCACAGAGGATCGAAGTATCTTCGCAGTCTCCTGTCCCGCTGAAGATCGTTTCAATGGGGTATGCGAAATATTCTTCTTCTCCATATTGAACGGAATCCAATGTATATGTGAATTCTACCTGAACGAAGTAGAGGATGAATTCGGCGAAGTTCGCGTCAGTTAATGATGCACTGCTTCCATACATATTGATATATTGTTCTTCAAGCATCGTTGCGATAGCAGACACAGTGTCAGATATAACGACGAAGTTCGTAACATCCGAATATGTTGTGACAGCCCTTCCGTTTGTATTCATATTGGCATATGTTTCATATTCGGAGTAATCAAATGTCACTTTTATTTCATACGAATGGCCATTGTATGTTCCAGTATATGTCTGTGTGACATTATAGGAGTCCATGTCTCCAGAGTATGTGACACTGTCTGAATTGCTGTTGTAACATATCACTGTGACTGTGAATTCACCCGCCGAGGGAGAATTCCAATACAATATGGGGACGGTCTTTGTGATAGAACCTATCGAACTGTTCGTATCGTTATCTACCAGCGTCCAATAGAAATTAGCATAGTTCGAAGCAATAGAGCTGTCCAGAGTAATGACTAATTGTCCTGAACTGTTCATTGCAGCCGTTAATGTGCCGTTTGCAAATGCACCTGTCAATTCCATGTTGGTGATCTCATTGCCATCTATATCATACAGAGTGATTGAATTTTCCGCACTATAATCTGAGCTGCTGTGACTCGTACTGTATGTGCTGCTGCCAGTATTGAGATCCGGAACGAACAGGACGACCAAACATCCTGTTGCCACTAAAAGCAATGCAACCAACAACGCAACATACTTTTTCTTAGAGGTCCTGTTCATCGAAGGTGTGAAACTTGCAATGAATGAGGGCGCATTATGCTCTCTTGACCATTTATCGATAGAGTTCTGAGTTGTTGAAGAATCACCGATATAGATCGGTGCTTCAATGATTTCTTTTAAATCTACGGGTTCCTCGACAGTCTTAACAGGCTCGTCATAGGTGTAGTGATTCGTATCGTCGGAGACTGTTTTCACAACAGATCCTTCGACTATGTTCTCTCTTGTATAGCCTGCGCTAGATCTTAAATCGAATCCGCACATCGGGCAAAATGATACACCATTTAGGATTATTTCTTTTCCACAAATAGGGCAGAACATAATCGGAGTAGTGTTTTTCTGAAATATAAACTCTTTTACCTCAAAGTGTAAAAATTATACAATCAGGATAAGTTTATTATCTACTTGTCTGGATTGTAATTACAATAAGAGATTTTTAGAAAAGGTTTGGATAGGATAGTTTATGCCATCAGACTTGCTGATCTGAGTTCTGCTGCGATCTTAGTGACTGCACGCACAACATCTTCCGGAACCTTGGCACCGGTGCAGACCATTTTTCCTGATCCGAATAAAAGAACAACTACCTTAGGGTCATCCAGTCTGTAAACAAGACCTGGGAACTGTTCGGGTTCATACTCTACCTTTTCGAGACCGAGTGTGATAGCTACAGTATTAAGATTGATCTCCTGTTCAAGGTCTGAAGATGCAACAATATTCTGCACTTCGATCTTAGGTTCGATACTTATCATAATGTTAGCTTTCTCGAGATCTTTTGCAACTTTTGCAATAGCGATTTTGACTTGATCAAGGCTTTTTGCTCCAGTACAAACGACCTTTCCGCTTCTGAAAAGAAGTGTCGCGGTCTTCGGGTCTTTGAGCCTATAAACAAGTCCAGGGAACTGCTGAGGGTTGTATTCCGCCCCGTCAAGTGCATCTTCGATCGCGTTCAGGTTAAGTTCCTGTCCGAGAGAAGTTGATGCAACAACGTTCTCAATATTCATTTTAGCCAACGTTTCACCAATCACAGGCTATTTATAAGCTGTTTATAAACGTTACGTATAAAAGTCATTTTTTATAATAAATTAAACGTATCGAAAAGGTGTGTTTCTCAATGGAATAATTGGAAAAGAAAGGAGTCGAGAGAGGGGATCGAACCCCCGTATGCGGATCTGCAGTCCGCCACATAGCCTCTGTGTTATCTCGACTGTATCTATCGGCAACAATTCGGTATATTAAAAGATTTAGTACAATTGTCCAGATAAAAAAGAGTTAAGAACTGTATTAACGGCAGAATTAAAGAGAATCACCACATTACTCGGTAATATGCACTGTAAGGATGTGTCCGTCCACGATGTAGATATTCCACTTACTACAGAGAATATCAATAAAATGATGCAGGATTGGACTACTTATGTTCGTACAGAATATATCGTATTTCGTAACAAGGATAAGTATGCAGTTGTAGGTCTGGAGAAAGAATCCGGTTCTGAATTGTTCAGAAAACTCATATCATTTCATATCTTGGCTTTGCCAGAAGATATAATGTTCGTAAATGATCCGAAGCTCGATGTTCTGAATATTCCTGCATTGGCATACATTCAGAGTGAATATCCAGAAAAGACGGTCATTGTTCAGGGTATGTTCTCTCATGTGAACTTTATAAAGGATTTGAAGGCGGTGAAACTCAGAGTAATCGATAATGTACCGCCTGCGCCATCGAAACTCGGTGTCTTGGTGAATATGGCACTGAATTCAGGATTCGTAGAACATCCTGTCATAACAGATAATATCGAGGTGGATATGGCAGAAAGGATATGGGATGTGAATACACCTGCAATAATGTTTCCGTGTGAAGTTTCGGGCCTCACTGCAAAGAAACCTGTCTATTTTCTGGATAAAGCGCCTAAGTTGGAACACGATGTGACGTTAGTGGGATGTCATTTGTCAGAAAGGGTCTTTTTCTCGTTATATAATAAAGAGGTTCCTTTCATCAATGTTTGTCCGATGGATCATGTCATACATGACGGTGTCAAGACGATCGTGAAATGTTGTAAGGTAAAATCAGGATTCATCATAGAGGGTGATGTTGCAACTGTTCCGTGGGGAGCAACAGTTCCTGAGGTTGTATCGGCAATAAACGCACTTTTCAAGGGATCAAAATAATTCTCTTCCTCTGGCAAATGCTTTGTAGCCTTCTTCTGCACGACCTATCTTGCACAGTAATTCTCCCATAAGATACCATGAATCCGCATCGTTAGGATCATGTTCCAAATGTTTCTGAAGATGTTTTATCGCATCTTCGATTTTACCTTTAGATTCGAGATTCTTAGAGAACGAACGTCCGTTTGTCTCTTCATCGAGTATCATGATCATTTCCTTTTGAGCATTCCTCATCAGGACATCCAGTGAATTATCGGTAAGCCAGGGATATCTGTCTTTCATCATATTTTTGAAAGATACCACCTTCTCCTCGTTGAATCTGGCCTCCAGTCCTATGAATAGGTCTCTTGGTATATTGACGGTCAGTTTTCCGTGGTAGACGGTAATGTATCTTTCGGGAACGGCGATGGTATCACCTGAATTTCAAGATGCGTCCGCATTCATCTCTTTTTAGAACACCGAAATCCTTCATTTTGGAGATCTGTTCCTTTGTAAAGACAGGTCCGTCCTTGCATACCCTCTGATCATCTATAACACAGCATCCACAGATGCCTGCGCCGCATTTCATGTGCCTTTCCAGAGAAAGCTGGCAGTCTAGATTCAATTCAACGCATGCCTGATAAAGATAGTACAACATTATCTCTGGTCCGCAGGCGATGATCATCTCATAATTGTTTTCTGCAACTTTCTCTCTCATCAATTGGACGGCATTTCCATGGAATCCCATGCTTCCGTCATCTGTCGATATCCAAAGATTTTTGGCATACTTGTGTCCGAGGTCGTCCATTATGACATCTTTGTTTGTACGTGCACCTATGATGGCATCTGCACCGCTTTCTTTGATGGCAGGCATCACGGATGCAGTACCGACACCGCCGCCGATAATGAGTATTTTCTTCCCTTTAGTGAGGTCGAATCCCTTTCCATAAGGTCCTCTGATCCTCAGGCTGTCGCCTATGGTGAGTTCATGGAGTTTTCTAGTGGACGTTCCGATGGCCTTGACGGTGATGCTTTTTATTCTGCCTGTCTTGGAAAGTGACATGGGAATCTCTTCCATTCCCGGGACCCAGACCATGATGAATTGCCCCGGTGTGGCTTTTTCATCCCACTGGAATTCGAAGGTTTTGGTATCATACGCCTCTTCATTCACGCCGATGATTTTTACGAAATCACTCATGTGCAACACCTACCATGTCTGATATAGAACTATAACCGAAATCTCTCATGAATTTTATCATATCTTTGTTTATGGTATCAAAGATGGTCGGACCTTTGTTAGCAATGGCGCTTCCTATCTGGAATGCGCTCGCTCCAGCCATAATGTATTGTGCTGCATCCCTCCAGTCTGCAATGCCACCTACACCTATAATGGGTATATCGAGAGCCGAACCGAGATCGTATACTGCTCTTACTCCTACGGATTTTATTCCTGGTCCCGAAAGACCTCCGAACTTATTGCTTAGGAATGGTTTTGCGAATTCTGGTGAGATGACCATCGCTTTCAATGTATTGATGGCAACAACCGCATCTCCGCCTGCATCCTGTACTGCCATTCCTATATCTGTAAGAATGTGTGTGTTAGGGGTGAGTTTAGCCCAAACAGGAATCTTTACTGCAGATTTCACTGCCGATACGATAGAACCCACGAGTTTTGGATCAGTTCCAAGTTCCATCCCGTATCCTTTTGCGTGAGGACAAGAAAGATTCAGTTCTACTGCTGAAGCTCCGTAATCTTCCATGGTTATTGCTAATTTAGAGAAATCATCTGCCGAAGCTCCGTAGATGGAACCGATTATCTTTCCTTTTGGAACCGCGATGTCCATCTCTTCTTTGAAAAGTTTGATTCCTGGATTGGGAAGTCCCATCGCATTGACGAAACCGCCCTTTACTTCAGTGAACGTAGGGTTGGCATGTCCTGCATTTGGTTCTAATCCTATGGATTTAGTGACCACTGCACCGGCTCCTGATTCTAACATACGTACCATCGATGCCCCGGTCTCATCCATAATTCCAGACGCGACCATTCCAGGCTTTTCAAGCTTTAATTTTCCGATACAGGTCTCAAGCATGATATCATCACTAGATAACACATAACTGATTAAAATACTTCTAAATTATCTGCGGTGTAATGAACTTCAATATAGTTCGTAATGACTTCCCCACGATGAGGAAAGGTAATGGCGTGTACTTGGATAGTGCATGTCAGTCATTAAGGCCTGATTCTGTTATCAGAGCCATAACAGAGTATTACGAGGATTATCCTTCATGCGGAGGACGCAGTGTTCACAGCATGGCTACACAGGTCTCCATGGGAATAGACGAATCCAGGGAGAAATTGGCATCGTTTTTCGGGACCAAGAACCCTGATTGTTATGTCTTCACCAAGAATTGTACAGAAGGCATCAATACGGTTGCCCGCGGGTTTGTTCTTAAGAAAGGTGATGTTGTAGTAACTTCTGATACAGAACATAATTCAAATCATGTTCCGTGGCTGTTCTTAGCGAACGAGATAGGGATAAAAAGAAGATATTCGAGGTCAGATTCTAATGGTGAGTTCGATATCGAGTCATTTAAGTCATCTATGAGCAAAGATGTGAAATTGGTATCGATACAGCATACAGGAAATGTGACCGGTTGCGTTACTCCCGTTAAAGAGATCACCGAGATCGCTCATGAATATGATGCAAAGGTAATGATAGACGGATCTCAGGCAGCGCCTCATTTTAAGGTCGACTTTAAGGATCTGGATGTCGATTTCTATAGTATGTCTATACATAAGATGTGCGGGCCTTCCGGAATGGGTGTCCTTTATGGAAAGGAAGAATGTCTCAAAGACCTCAGGCCTCTCATCGTAGGTGGAGGAACTGTTGGATTGGCAACTTATGATCATGTGGATCTTGCACCTGCGCCGGAGAAATTTGAAGCTGGACTTCAGAATTATTCAGGTATTCTGGGAACTAAGGCAGCACTCGAATATCTTGAAAAAGTAGGATTAGATAATATTTCAGCTCATGATAAAGAATTGATGAGATACATTTTCGATGGCATTCAGGATGTAAAAGGCATCAGCGTCATAGGTCCGAATGACCCTTCGAAGAGGTCTGGAGTATTCTCATTCAATATCGGTGGGCTGGGATCCCATGACGTAGCTATGATGCTTGATAATATCGATAATATCATGGTCCGTTCTGGAATGCATTGTACACATCCGTTCTATGTTTCTCGTAAGATCGAAGGAAGTGTACGTGCTTCTGTCTATCTTTACAATAATAAGGAAGATATAGTAAGGTTTAC
Organism: Candidatus Methanomethylophilaceae archaeon; assembly: GCA_963676235.1. Classification (GTDB taxonomy): domain Archaea; phylum Thermoplasmatota; class Thermoplasmata; order Methanomassiliicoccales; family Methanomethylophilaceae; genus JALNYB01. Next base: position 1,534,736 of record OY781044.1, on the reverse strand, counting down.
AACTGCATTGAAAAAGGTTGCAGAGACTTTTGGAGATCATTGATAAGATATTGCCAATGTGTCTCCGTTCCTTTCTATTTTCACTATCTCATTATATGATATTGTGAATGTATTCGACGGATGGGCAATCAGTGAAGTGTATTCTTTATTTCCGCAATTAAGCGTTAGTTTGTGTCCGTTTAGTTCAAGTGAGCAGTCTGATGAAGGAAGTATGTCCCAACCTCTCAGGACCATAATATCTGCTTTTGAATTCCAAAACGAGTCTATCATATTCGAGATCTCGTCTGTAGATTCTACTATGTTGATATCTGTTCTTTCATCGAACATATCTGCAACAGGAACAATTACAGCAGCCAGCAGTATGACTCCACATACAATGGCTATGACACGGGATAGAGTGAATTCAAGCAATCGAGGTCACCTCTACTGCACACATGTTATCGATCTTTACGCATTCAAACATGAGAGTTCTGTTGCCTGAGATCTCAAGACCATTACCGACTATTTTCACAGAAGGTCTTTCGAGATAGAGTTTATTCTTTTCATTATCGCCCAAGAAGATTCCTATGCTGTATGCATCTGTACCTTCTCCACCGATTTTTATATAACAATCGTTGTTGATTGAAACATCAATAGTACAGACACTGCCTATGCCGGAATAATATGTCCGAGATATGGTATCGGATATTTTTTCTGCTTCCACAGAAACAGAATCAATTTCTGCATTCTCTTGGAATCCGTCGGCCATATGTATCAAAGTAGGTACACACAGGGCAAGAATAAGAAAGGCGATAGCAAGTCTGAAAGGGAAGCCTATCATTCCTTTCTTATTCATTTTCATGCGATCACCGCGATTCTTGCAGAGTTATTCTCTCCATAATCTGACATCGAGACATTTACTGTTATGAATCCGATTTCCGATCCTCTCAATGTGATCTTCAGACCTTCGAACAGTGCGTATCCATTCGAATCTGTGGTGCAATACGCTGTTTTTCCATCGTTATATGAGACACCTAGGCCAGAAAGGACAACTGTTGCGCCTTTCAAAGGATTTTTGTCCTGGTCTGTGACATATATCTCGACCAAACCTTCCGTTGTAGAAGTGCCATTGAGAATGATGTCGCCCGATACGACCTCCACATCACCGATAGAACTAGGTGTGTCAATGTTTCCCATCCAACCCATAAGGATGCCTGTAGCTACAGTTGCTATCAGAATGATGATCATAAGTTGAAGCGGTAATCCTTCAATGCTTCCTTTTTTGTTTTTAGACAATCTTGTCTTTTTCATGAGTGATTTTATTTTTCTCATGAGTATGAGTTTGCAATTTAAATGTATTAAAGATAAAGATTACAGTTAATATAATACAAGTCAGTCTTTAAGATCTATCGAGAACAGAACAGTATGTTTTGTGCCCGTGCTAAGAAATTCGCTCTTCATTATCTTTATACTATTACAATTGACCGTGTAGAAGCTTTTGTCTTCATATTTTGATAATATTTCTGAAATATCTGTATGTTCGTTGATCCTTCCTACGGTCATATGAGGTTTGAATGGTTTATCATCATAATCTATTTTGAAATTATCCAGTTCTTTTCCTATGGAATCTGAGATCTTTTTCAGAGGGAGATCTGTTTTTATTCCGACCCAGATTACTTTCGGATCCTTATTTTCAGGGAATGAACCAAATCCTTTCAATTCTACAGATGATCCTTTGATATTAGAAATGGATCTTTCTACACATTCTTTTATGGTATTCAATTTATTCTCGTTCACATTTCCGATGAATTTCAGGGTTATGTGCATTTGTTTGACATGAGGAATGCGGATGCCAGGAAATTTTCTTAGATCGTTTAACAGTTCGGACAATTCTGCGTTAACAGGAATAGGAATGGAAATGAATGTTCTTACATCCATACTGTGAGAAATGATAACTGAATATTAGGCATTTTAGACTGTATAGTTTATATCCTTATTTTTCTTATACGGGTTTATGGATGATATTACTAAAAAACCAGCACATCGCGACTGGACGAATGCTTTCCCAGCTATTGCATTCATCGTAGTGGTCGCTTTGGTCGCTGTTGTATTGTTATGGAAATAAACTAATTAATTTTGATCTTTTTTAAACCACGAGTAAGATCAAACTCTGGTGTTTCTAAAACGCAGAAGGGCTTTTTTCGCGCCAAAATTACCTAAGGATGCGGCTTTGTTATACCATCTTTTGGCTTCGATCGGATTCTTCTCTGTTCCGATGCCGTCTTCGAAGTATCTTGCTACTATGAACATAGCATCAGGGTCTCCGTTTTGAGCTGAGAAGAGATACGATTCGAACGGAGAGCATTCTCCTTTCATGACAACTTTATTGCCTGTGAAGTTCTCAATGATCTCTTTGGACCTTGTATGTCCCTGTTCAGCCGCTCTGGTATACCAAATGACGGCTTTTTTTTCATCTGCTTTCACGCCGATGCCGTTTCCGTAGCAGTATCCCATGTAGTATTGGCTGATCACGTTTCCTTGTTCAGCGGCTTTTTGGAAGTATTCAAATGCTTTTTTATCGTTACGGTCTGTTCCCTGGCCTTCCAGATAACATTCTCCGACGAAACATTGTGATTTGAGGTATCCTTTCTCTGCAAGTAAAGAATGGAGTTCGAATGCTTTGGTAAGGTCCTTTCTGACACCTTTTCCCTTCGCATAGCATTCTGCTATGATGAATTGTGACTTCATGTAGCCATCTGCTGCCGATCTGCTGCACCATTTGAATCCTTTAGCCTCATCACGGTCAATACCGTTAGCTGAAAGGTATGCGCTTCCTAGCATGTGACATGCTACAGTATTTCCATGCTGTGCTGATCTTTCATAGTAATACATGGCTTTCTTCGGGTTTGCTTTGACACCGATACCGCGAGAATAATTCTCACCAGTAACTAATTCTGCATATGGTTCTCCGAGGTCTGCAGCCTTTATGAACCATCCTGCTGAGGTCGCATCGTTTTTATGAACCTGTGTTCCTTTGGAATATAATTGGCCGAGCATGATCATTGCATCGGTCTGACCTTTGTTGGATGCAGCTTCAAGGAGCTGGATACCCCTGGCTTTATCTCTGTCGACACCCACTCCGCCCATGTAGCATCTTGCGAGCCCGTATTCTCCTTCGACGCATTCTGCGGATGCGACAGTATACCAGCTGTTTGCAAATATAGGGTCTTTTTCTACTTCGATGCCGTCCATATAGCATCTGCCTAAGTGGTATTGTCCAACCGGTATGCCTGCATCGGTCATTTCATTGTATATCTTGAATGCCTCTTTAGGATCTCTGATGACACCGATGCCGTGTTCATAGCATCTGGCCAGTTCGCATTTTGCTCTTATTGAACCCTTTCCTGCAACTTCTCTGAGCATAGATGCTCCAAGATCTTTATTCCTCTCTGTTCCGGTGCCTCTGATGGTGCATATGGCTTTTTGGCATTCTGCATCGATGTTTCCTAGTTTTGCGGATTTCGAGAACATTTCGTATGCTTTGTCAGCATCAAAATCTGTTCCGATGCCGAGATTATAGAAGATCCCAAGCATGTACATTGAACTTGGGCAACCTTCTTCGGCTTTTTTCGAATAGTATGTAAAAATCTTCTTATCTTTTGGGACTTCGCTGTCCTTGAAGATGTTATTTATCGCATTCGTTGCATCTAAATTTCCTTTCAATGCCGCTTTAGAATACCAGATAATGGCTTCGTGCTGATTTTTCGGTACAGATATTCCGTCTTCAAAACATTTGCCGACAATATATTCAGATATTGTGTGTCCCAAAGATGCGGCTTTCATATACCATTTGAATGCTTCGGCCTCATCGGTCGTCACATCCTTGCCCATAGCATATGCTTGCCCCAATCTGAAACAAGATATTAGGTCTCCAGCTTCTGCTTTGGAAAAGAGTCCTTCAGGAACTGCCATCCCTATTCCCTAACGGCCCGATGTTATAATAGTTTACGCTTATTTTTATTCTTCAAGCGTTACTTTCACTAGACTTTTCGACAGATAATAACACCAATATGAGTGCAAGAATGGAGAGGGCAAACATCAAGACCCACACAAGAGTAAAGTTCTCGATCGAATAAGTAGTTCCGATAATGATGCCCGTGATTGTGGTGCATATCGATGCACCCAAGAACAAGAACAGATTCATGGCAGATACAGTGGTTCCCGATATCGCTGTGGGAAACCATTCTTTCACTTGAGTAAATGAAAGTGTCATGAATCCTCCGAAGAATCCGAATAGGAAGCATATTATCATCCAGAACCAATAATTATTCATTTCTCCAGCAAATATCCAAATTATTCCCCAGATACATGCAAACAGTAGAGTTCCTATCGACATAGCTCTGCGTTTGGATCTGATTATGCCACGTCCGTTCAATATTCCTATTATGATCGAACTTAGGATTTTTCCGATACCGATCATAGTTATGAACCATACTACGCTAAATGCAAAATCGTATGTGTGATTGAAATAGGTTTTTGCCCATGTTCCCTGGAAAACCATTATACTGCCATATACGAGGAAATATGCAAGTGCGAGGGTCCAGAATTTCCTTCCGCTTGTTGCGACCATTTTTAGTCCTGTGAGCATCGGGAGTTTTGCATCGGTCTTATCATCGATGGGGGTTCCTTTCTCTGCTTTCTCTATCTCCTCTATGCTAGGAAGACCCTTCTTGTGAGGATGGTCCCTGACAATGATAAGACATAAGATTGCTAGTGTGAATGTGACCAAGCCCAATACGAAGAACACTTCTCTCCATCCTATGGCATTTGATAGTAATTCAAGAGGTGCTGAAGCTGCAATAGCACCGACGTTTCCTACAGCGATCACTATTCCGGTAAGCTGTGGAAAATCGGTTTTTTTGAACCAAACAGAAATGATCTTCATCAATGGTATGTAGACAACGGCCATTCCCGCCGCGATAAGGATCTTTCCTAGAACTATCATCCAGAATTCTGTTCCGATGAATGTTATGAATGATCCCAAGGTTGCCAACAGCAGGAATATGAACGATGCCTTCTGTGGACCAAGATGATCAGCCAGCAGTCCGCTAGGTATTTGCATCGCAGTATACGTCCAGAAGTATACGGCGCTGAGTATTCCAATAGAACCGCCGACATCTTCTACAATATCTTCACCAACGATTCCGACCGCCATTCTCTGGAAGTACACAAAGAAGTAAGCAGTTACAAGTATTGCGAATATTCCCCATCTGTAAGTATAGACCTTTTTCTTTGCATTTTCTGAGAATTCCATTTTATCACTTAGGTTCGTAGGTGCCGGTTATCTGGGCGGTGGTAATGACGTGATCGTTCATTGCCTGCATCAATTCTTCAATTGTGAATCCTTTTTCCAGATCTAGCATAGTGTCTAACGCAAACACTTTCAATCTGTATGTGTGTTTGTCGTCCGGAGGATCGCATCCGCCGTATCCGGTCGACTCTTCGATAGAAAGATCCGATCCTACATGCCATGTGTTGACTCCCTGGATAAATCCTTTACCGTTTATGCTGTCATTCTCTTTGAGTTCTGGTTTCCTGAGGTTGCAGATCGTCCAGTGAATCCAAGTGAATCCGCAAGCCTGAATAGAATCATCGTCATCGAACACAACGGCGAACGAGATGGTTTTTATCGGTGATTTGAAAATATGGAAGGGTATGGAATAGCTCGGTATGCCATTGGGTGTGAACTGAGTTCCTTTTGATCCGAAACGATCCGCTATTCTGCCGTTGTTTATTCCTGTACTAGTTATTTCCATCAGAGTTACCTACATGCAATATTATTCAAGTTGCATCTTTTTTGCATCTCTTTTTTTATCAAGGTGGTTGTTTCTGAACCACAGAACTGTGTCTGTGCTAACCAGCATGATATTTATTATGTAGAATATCAATACATAATTGACATCGTTAGATGCGAATTTATTGAGTATTCCCATTATATACCCTATTATGAGGATTATCAGGAAAGTTAAACTTTTTCCTTTAGATGTTTTGGATACCAGCGATCTGCATATCGAAAGAGGCCAGGCTGCTGCGAAACATAGTAGCATCATTATCTCGAACAATCCTGATATCATCAAGCTACCTCTATGAGTTCATATTTTCCGTTACCCATTTTCATTCTTTCTGCGTGTTCAAACGTGGCATTGCAATCTGTTCCTGGATTCGTACATCTGAAGATATCGTCAGGTTTCTTTCCGTTGCAGTTATTATACAGTCTGCTACCTTCTATCATTGGCTGTTTTTGTGCAATATCAACGCATGCCTTGTCCAATGCGACAGGGTCTTTGGATGCAAGCATACCTACATTCGGTATAATTTGCAGATCGTTTTCTGCATGACAATCGCAATAAGGTGAGATATCGGCCATTATCGATATATGAAAGTTAGGTTTTCCTGATATGATAGCTTTAGAATATTCTACAATCTTGTAGTTTATTATGTTCATGGTTTCATCGAATTGTGCCGTTATCGCATCAAAAGGACATACTCCGATGCATCTTCCACATCCTACACATGTATTAAGATCCATTTTTGCTTTTTTGGAAGTAATCGTGATAGCATTTTGTGCGCAGACAGTAGTGCATTTCATGCATCCTCTGCAGTTTTCAGTGTTGATGGTGGGTTTTCCGGAAGTATGAAGTTCCATCTTTCCTCTGCGCGAGGCACAACCCATCCCGAGGTTCTTCAAAGCTCCTCCGAATCCTGTAAGTTCATGGCATTTGAAATGATTCAATGTGATAATTATATCGGCATCTGCTATAGTACGTCCGATCTTTGCTGTTTTGATATATTCTCCGTTTTCTACAGGAAGTTCCACATCGTCGGTGCCTTTGAGTCCGTCACCCATAATGATCTGACAGCCTGCAGTCATGGGATTGAATCCATTCAGGTTGGCGGTATCGAGATGTTCGACAGCATTTTTCCTTTTTCCAACATATAGGGTGCTGCAGTCTGTCAGGAATGGTATTCCACCCTGTTCCGTTACAATATCTGCGACGACCTTTGCATAGTTGGGTCTGAGAAATGCAAGGTTTCCGTATTCTCCAAAATGCATCTTGATAGCGACGAATTTTTTTTCCATATCGATATCTGTTATGCCTGCCGCTACGATGACTCTTTTGAGTTTGTTCAAAAGACTGTCATTCAATGTTGTGTGCATGTCTGTGAAGTAAACTTTTGAGTCGGCCATATTATCAGCATTATCTGTACTAAGATTTTGATATAAAAAAAAACCTAAAATATAATTTAAAGACAAAACATTCCGAAGTACAATCAATAGCTCTAAATAATCATTTTTCGACACTTTATATGCGTACTTGTCTCGTGTCGGATAAATTAAAATCTTTATAAGGGAATCTTTCAAATACTGCAATGTTTTTAGAGTCATCAACAAGGATAATCCTTGAAGGTGATGTCAATGTACACAATGAGTCCTTACACGGGCGCGCTCATCTCTGATGAAGCCGTAATGAAAAAATACAACGATGAAAAACAATGGGGTTTAGCAGTCTGCATAGATCTGGGAGAATGCGACCACGCAAAGATTTCATCTAAAGAGCACATTACTCAGTTTGCTATAGATCTTGCAAAATATATAGACATGAAGAGATACGGTGAGCCAATAGTCGTATTCTTCGGTGATGCGCCAAAAGTTCAGGGATATTCACTTCTTCAGCTTATCGAGACATCACAAATATCAGGTCATTTTGCAGAGGATACAGATAGATGTTTCATCGATGTTTTCTCATGCAAACAGTTCCCGCCGCAGAAAACAGCAAAATTCGTTCAGGATTACTTCGGCGCAAAGAAGATGGAATATTCCATCAGCTTCAGGAATATCTAAATAAAATTTTTCAGGCTCGGGTTTTTACCCGGGCCATCATCAATATGAACATTTTTCATTTATATACCTAATTTTGAAAGATTATTGCGTAATTTTTAGACGTATTGAATCAGCGGTCGACAGTGCATAATTATCCGAAAATGCACAATAATTAATAACGAAAGATCGTTCTAATAATATGAAGGTCACAATCTTTAACGGTTCACCGAGAAAACAGGGAAACACATCTGAATTCACAAACGCCATCTCTAAGAAACTTGTTGAGAAAGGCATTAAGACCGAAGAGATAATGCTTTACACAGGTGACATCAAGGGCTGTTCTCATTGTGGTGCATGTCAGAAGAAGAGACTTCCATCGCATTGCATGATAATGGATGACATGCAGTCGCTCTATCAGATGTTCTTAGATTCCGATCTTGTCATACTTGCTACACCGATATACATGTGGCAGTTTACACCTTGTACATTGGCATTCATGAATCGTCTGCATTGTCTCTGTGAATCTACTGATTTTTCATATAATGACATGAAAGGGAAAAAAATGGCCGTCATTCTCACAATGGGTGACGGAAAAGATGTTGCAGAGCCATCTATGAGTGGATTTACGCAGTTCTGTGAATATTACTCAATTGAATACAAAGGTGTTGCAATGGCAGAATTCGCGAGTAAAGATAAGATCGTTGCAGGTGAATATAGCAAACAGATCGATGAATTTGTTAATTCTATTTTATCCGATATGTGAATGTCGGTTTAAATTGATTTATAGATGATTTCACGATCTATATCAGCCGTTCCTTTATAATCCGGATCAGAAGGAGAAGGTCTGGCGTATTGAGTGATATTCAAATTGTTACTTTTTATTTGTTGATAACGATAGAGTACATTATGACAGATATATCGCTGATTTAGATTTTTGGTAGTATTTCTCACACATCATATCAATCGGCGAATCTTAAATATCATTAAGTAGGTTTCTAAACCGGTTGATATATTGTCGGATAAAGTTTGGGATGAATGTGTATCTTTCCATGGACACTCGTGCCCTGGGCTTGCTATGGGATACCGTGCAGCAAAGATTGCCATGAAGGAGATGGGCATATCCGGAGATAGGGCAGAGGATGAGGAACTCGTATGTATATCTGAGAATGATGCATGTGGAGTAGATGCCATACAATGGATAACTGGATGCACTGTAGGAAAAGGTAACATGATCCTCAGGCTGACAGGCAAACAGGCTTATTCTTTTTATGACAGAAGAACAGGCAAAAGTGTAAGAATATGTGTAAAACCATTTGATAGAAACGCTTGCGATTCTGCTACAATAACAGACAGACTTATAAACGGTCCAGAAGAGGATTCGTTCGAGATAAAGAAGACAACCACTGAAGTTCCGGAAAAGGCAAGGATTTTTAATAGCATCATATGTGAAAAATGCGGAGAAGCCGTAAGAGAGGATATGATAAGGATAAAAGATGGAAAGAAACTGTGTTTGGATTGTTTCACAGGATACAATGAACGGTGGTCATGTCATTCTAGATGAATCTATTAACTTTCAAAACATAGTATGTAAAAAATTCATTTGATTCCTTTACTTTGGAATCGTGTTAAATATCGAAATAGTAAATCATATCGACTTTAGAAAGTACCCTGTTTGTTGGTTCTAATGTGAATTCATAATTAAAATACGAACCCGTCAATCATATTTTCTATTATCGGTGACGTGATTTGATTTTCCTTCAAATCTTTGTAGAGTTCCTGGAAGAACGATCTTCACTTCTGCTTTTATGTTGAGGACGTCTTTCAATCTGGTAGAAAGTTGCGAGGTCATCTTCTGCAGTTTTATCATATCATCCGTGAGTGATTCTTCAGTCAATTCTACTTCAACTATCATGCTGTCCATATAATTCACATTGGTCAGTGTAATATGGTAGAACAGACTAAGGAATGGCATTTCTCCGATGACCGACTCAATCTGCGACGGGAACACATTGATGCCACGAACAATCAGCATATCATCGGTTCTGCCTGAGATCCTCATAAGGCGGGGATGCGTCCTTCCGCATTCGCAGGGGCTCCAATCCAATGCAGAGATATCTCCGATCTTGTATCTGATAAGTGGGAATGCCTCTTTTTGAAGCATCGTAACGACGATCTCTCCTTTTTCGCCGTCTGCACACGGATCCCCGTTCTTATCGAGTATTTCCATATAGCACATGTCGGCCCAGATATGAATGCCGCACTGTTTGTCGCATTCTAAGAACATCGGACCGTAGTATTCGCTGGCTCCGTAGCAGTTGTGAACCCTTATGCCTGTACGGGCCTGGAGCTTCTGCCTCATGGTCTCTGACCAAGGTTCTCCGCCTGCAATGGCAAGTTTCACTTTGGTTTCTTTGCTTATATTGATATTTTCGCTGTCGCATATGTCTGCGATATGAAACATGTATGAAGGCGTTCCTGCAAGCGTTGTCACCGGAAGATCCTGCATGAGTTGAATCTGTCTTGCGGTGTTGCCTGTTCCTATGGGTAGCACAGTGGCTCCTATTTTCTCGGCTCCGTAATGGACTCCTAGTCCCCCGGTAAACAGTCCATATCCATGCATGTTCTGAAGCATATCGTGTTTGGTCATTCCAAATGAGACCATTCCTCTAGCGAGACTTTCAGACCAGTCATCAATATCTTTCTGCGTATATCCTACTACAGTAGGGCGTCCTGTAGTTCCCGATGAGACATGGATTCTTACCAGGTCATCATAAGATTTCACAAAGAGCTTATCCGGATAGTTATCTCTGAGATCGCTTTTTTTCATGAATGGCATTTTTCTGAAAGTTTCAAAGCTCGTGATATCATCCGGGGTGAGTCCGGCAGCTTTCATCCTGTCATGAATGAATTTGGACGAATCATACATCGTACGAACTTGTTTCTTAAGAAGACTTAATTGCAACTTCTCAAGTTCTGCACGGGGCATAGTTTCTATTTCTTTATTCCAAAATGCCATTATCTCACCATCGTGCTAATTATTAACACGCTATTGTTGATTATATGAACATCTGATATATAGATTACTGAAATCAAAAAGATTCAGGGCAACATTATCTTCCCACATACTCTGAGTTTTCCGCCTTCTAGGTATGTGAGAACGGCATAGTCTCCGGGTTTGTGGATTATATCAGCTTCCATTTCCAACGTTATCTTAGGCGTTCTGAAGTCATTTCCGTTGTCGATCGCTGTGATACGACATGGTGCAAGTTGCATCCAGTGACCCATATGAAGAACCATTCCTTCTTTCAGTGCTGCAGGCCAGTATTTCACCAACATTGCTTTTCCTTCAATCTTGCGAGTCATTTTTATCGATGGGTCTGTCGTAACCACGTATCCCCTATCGAGTTCTTCGGATTCTATGCCTCTCAGTGCAAGTCCTACATGGTCTCCTTTGACACCGTCTTCTGCATCGATATCGTGTTTCTGTATGGATTTAAGATTGACCTCTTTCTTGAGAGGGAAGACCTGCATCTTATCATGTTTCTTGAAATATCCGTCGCTTACAGAGCCTAGAACGACGGTTCCAACACCTTTGACATTGAAATGGCTGTCGATAGGACATGATCCGCATGTTCCATTTCCAGCTACTCTGTTCTCTGCTGTCGCCATCTCGATAAGATCTTCGCGGATCTTCACAGCATCTTCTTCGATTATCTTGTAATTTTCTAATGAGGTGCCTGCAAACAAGGGTTTGAGTTGTTCAGGTTGAATGTAATTCCTGAGGATGATCCATCCGTTTTTAAGTCCGAATTGGTCTATCATGACAATGGTCTCTCCAAGTTGTGAATCGATCTTATCCACTGCTATTATTACGAATTCTGACATAGCTACCGAATAGAATAATGATGATAGTTTTTCAGGATATTTGGACGGCTCTATAAGCGTTACAGAGTCTTTTCCCTTCTTCAATTCATAGAAGGTCATATCTGTAACGGTGCCTTTCTTACCTATCTCTCCGGCAAGGTCCTTTGCACCTACAACAACGACGTTAAGATTTCCCATTAGATTTCCGACCCTTTGATGAGTTTTATACCTGCTTTGCTGAGTGCTTCTATCGCTTTCTCTGGTTCATCCACCCGGATGAAGAGGCCTTCACGTTCTTTACTGGCATAAGCGTATCCATATTCGATATTGATGTTGGCATGTCCGAGAACGTCAGCTGCTTCGAAAAGGGATCCTGGAACATTGTGAATGGCGATACCGATTATGTCGGTTTTTTTCACGATTATTCCTTTCGCTTTGATCTTCTCGAACGCTTTGTCCGGCTCGTCTACGATAGCCCTGAGAATTCCGAATTCCGTAGATTCTGCAAGATTGCAGGCTTTCATGTTCACTTCACAATCCTTGAGTATTCTTGCAACTGCTGCGAGACGTCCCGGTTCGTTGTTGACGAATATCGAAAGCTGTGTGATTATGTTGTCATTTGCCATTTAAAACACCCTTTTATCAATTACTCTCTTAGCTTTTCCATCGAACCTAGGTAGTTCTCCGGGTGCCTTTAACTCCACTGCGACAGCGATGTTAAGGTATTTTTTAAGTTCGGATTCAATGTGAGCTCTGAGGCGGATCATATCGTCTACTTTATCGCTGAATGCTTCTGGTTTGATCTCTACTTGAAGGATAACATTGTCCAATGCTCCCTCTCTGGTTATGTAGATCATGTATTGATGTCCTACTTGAGGTATCTGCAATAAAGTGTATTCTATCTGTGATGGGAATACATTGATTCCGCGGATTATGAGCATGTCGTCGCTTCTTCCTGTGATCCTGGAGATCCTCGGAGAGGTCCTTCCGCATGCACAAGGTTCTGTGTTCAAGGACGTGATGTCTTTGATACGGTATCTGATCATCGGCATTGCTTCTTTTTTGAGCATTGTGACGACCATTTCTCCTTTATCTCCTTCGTTACAAGGTTCTCCCGATTCGGGATCGATGATCTCTACATATGCGATATCTGCTCCGATATGAATGCCGTCTCTTTCTTCGCATTCTGAGAACATAGGTCCAGCTTGTTCGGATGTTCCGTAGATATCGTATGCTTTTACTCCCGATGCATCCTCTATGTGTTTTCTCATGCTCTCTGTCCAAGGTTCTGCACCAAGGACGGCTTTTCTCAGATGCGTGTCTTTTCTGATATCAACGCCCATTTGTGCCGCGACATCAATGATGTGGACCAGATATGAAGGAGTGCAAGCGATGGCAGTAACGTTAAGGTCCTGCATGAGTTCGATCTGCCGTTCTGTATTGCCGGTTCCTGCTGGAAGAACAGATGCTCCGACCTTCTCCGCTCCATAATGGAGCCCGAGTCCGCCTGTGAAGAGCCCATATCCGTATGATACCTGCATGGTATCCTCAGCACCGATGCCTATTGATGTCAAGGATCTAGCCAAAGCTTCTGACCAGTAATCGAGATCGTTACGCGTGTATCCGACAAGTGTTGGTTTTCCGCTTGTTCCTGACGATACATGGTATCTCACGATATCATTGTTCGGTACTGTGAACATTTTAGTTGGATAATTGTCTCTCAGGTCTTGTTTATACATGAATGGCAATTTTCTTATATCTTCCAGGCACGTGATATCATCTGGATGAACTTTTTGTTCGATCATTTTGTTGTGATAAAAATGATTGAAACTGTATAGATTGTTCACCAATTTCTTCAAACTTCTGTACTGGAGCTGCCGAAGGTCTTCCTTTGGCATGCATTCGATCCTGGGATTCCAAAACATAATCCTTCTCTCTGCTTCTCGTTATATGGGTCTTATTATTTATGAAATGCTTTTCACCCCTAGGTAATTAGATGAGTGCCCCCCAGGAAAACGAAATGGAACAGAAGGATCGCTGGGAGCAGTTCTATCAGGAGAATCAACGCCCTTGGAGAGGGGTGGGAAAACTTGGAAATTTCAATATCGAACAGGGTTCTAAGGTTCTGGATATCGGATGTGGGAATGGAAAGACCACCGTTGCATTGATACAAATGGGTGCAGAAGTGACTGGTATAGATTTCTCTCCTTCTGCGATCGAATATTGTACGAAAGCATTCGGAGATAGAGCAAAATTCCTTGTTTCTGATTGTAATAAATTGCCATTTCCGGATAACAGTTTTGATGCTGTTACGATTGTGCACGTCTTGGAACATCTAGTCGATGATCAGCTTTTGAAGGCCGTCTCGGAGATCGGCAGAGTGCTCATTCCAGGAGGCAAGGTTCTGGTAAGATCATTTGCGATAGGAGATCTGAGATCCGAAGGAAAAGATTCGAATGTCAGAGGCAACGGAATAGCTTACAGGTATTTTACAGTAGAACAGATGGAAGATATTTTTACAGGGTTTAGAGCAATAGATTCAAAACGCATTGACGAACCCACGCGTTTCGGTGCCACGAGAGTCAAGGTAGAATGTGTTTTCTCCAACTTGAAAATATCTTAATATATTATGTGAAACTCACATGTATTAGTAACAGGAGTTATAAAAATGGATGATATTAATGTTCCTCAGTCAAATCCGATGGGAAAATGTATCGCAGCACTTCTATGTGGTCTGATCGGAGTAGTATTGGTGTTTATCGATGGAATGGCAGCAATAGGTTTTGCTATCGGAGCGATCGGATTGGTTCTTGGTGGATTCGCCATCAATATTGCTAGCAAATCAACTGGAAATGAGAGGATGATGCTTATGGCTTTCGCAGGTTTAGGAATCATGCTGTCTGTTCTCGCGTTCATGTTAGGAATTTCAAAATTAGTTTCGTGATAACATATGAAATCTGCAATTTACAGAGGAAAATACATTCTTCAAGGTCTTGATAAGATAACTCCGGAAATGGAGGTCGATCTCGACAAGGCCTATGAGATCTGTATCGGTTACAAGAATGAAATCCCCTGTGAATTATGCGGCCGGTGTTGTCACCAGCCGCATATTGTAGTATTGCCTCAGGAAGTCGATAAGATCTCCAATGCGGCAGGAATAAACCTTTTCGAATTCATGACAGAATACGTAACCCAGACAAGCGATGGAAGACTACTTTTTAAGAAGACAGATCCGTGTGCATTTTTAGGTTCTGACAATAAATGCACCATATGGAAGAACAGGCCAGAGATATGCGATGAATTTCCATTCGCTGTTTCCATGTTCATGAGCCGTGTTTATCTGGCCATTACAAATCATAAAGCAGATATCCTGGAACTTATTTCATATATGGATGATACCTGGCCTTGTACAAGAGCCATTAAAAATACCATCGTTCTGAAAGTGGAAGAAGCAAGAAAACAGCATGCTCATTTGCTGTGAATTCTGACATGTTTCTTGAATTCTTCAATGTATAAACTTGAAGATATAGAATGACCAACATCCTGTATCCAGAATCTTTTGCAGTCTTTGATTTGATCCGCAACAGCATCTCCTTCTTCTGCTTCCACCATGATGTCTTCAACACCATGTATCAGTAATGTTGGTGCATTAATCCTCTTTGTTGTGTCTGTTGTATCCGAAAGATCAATCGCTTTCAATTGTGCACGGAGTCCTGTGGCATCTGATATTTTGGGAAGTTTGATGTCTCCTGCGGTTTCTTCCTTTGTCTTGAAAAATTCTTCTGTGAAACTCATTCCGTTGATTACATAACCTAAATACTCCTTAGATACGCCGTGTTCCATGGCTCTTACCATTGCCGAAAGGACGTATGCTGCCCGTGCAGGACGATAGCGGTACGTAGAAACCACTGTAAGTGTTTTCACTCTGTCAGGATGATTGATCGCTATTTTTTGAGCTATTGTCGAACCCATGGACCACCCGAGAATATGTGCCTTTTTGATGGACAGATTATTCAATAAAAATACAATATCATCTGCCATGTCATCTATAGAGAACGCTCCGGAATATAATGTGGATCCGGAACCGCGATTATCCACTGTGATCACCATGAATTCATCAGATAAGCGGGGTACCGTTGTTTTCCAGAAATTGAGATCGGCACCGAATCCCGTGATCAGGACGATCGGTTCTCCGGATCCTTCTATGTTGTAATTTAGTTTTATTCCATTTACATTCGCATATGGCACGATTCTACGATTATTTAATTAGTACAAAAAACTAACGTGAATAGTATACGGTAATAGTCGTATTGTTCCTACCCTTTGTTTATTAATGTGAAATTCTTTCAAGGTGCATATACATAGAAGTAGGTGTGATTCAAATGAAGGTCGTTGCTTTTAACTGTAGTCCGAGAAAGGACGGGAATACCAGCCATATGATCAAAGAGATTCTCAGAATCTTGGAATCCGAAGGGATCGAGACAGAATTCGTACAGGTCGGAGGAAGCGATCTTCACGGATGCAGAGCATGCGGTGCGTGTGGCAAGAGCAAGAATATGAAATGCATCTACAATGATGATATCGTTAACGAATGTATTTCGAAGATGATCGCTGCGGACGGAATAATCATCGGTTCGCCCACTTATTTTGCAGATCTGACAACCGAAGCAAAAGCATTGATCGACAGGGCAGGATATGTTATCAGAGCAAACGGAATGTTGACAAATAGAAAGGTCGGAGCCGCAGTAAGTGCAGTAAGGCGTGCAGGTTCCATACACACACTGGATTCAATAACACATTTCTTCACAATAAACGGTATGTACGTTGTAGGTTCGTCTTATTGGGGTATGAGTCTTTCTCGCATGGAAGGAGACTTTGAGAATGACAAAGAGGGTGTAAAGACCGTACAGGACCTCGGTTCCAATATGGCTTGGATCCTTAAAAAGATCAACGGGGAATAAAATTGTCATCGATTAAAAAGAAGATTTTGATAATAGTCATGGACGGTCTTGGAGATCGCGGATGCAAAGAACTCAACGGATTGACTCCATTGCAGGCTACAAACACGCCCAATCTAGACTGGTTCACAAAGCATGGTATCGCAGGAACATGTGATACGGTCGCTCCAGGAGTAAGGCCTGGAAGTGATACTTCGCATCTTTCTATATTAGGATACGATCCCTTGAAGGTCTACACTGGTCGTGGACCCTTCGAAGCAGCAGGTATCGGCCTTATAGGAAAATATGGAGATGTGGCATTCAGATGTAATTTTTCATCATGCGATGAGCATATGAATATCACAGACCGTCGTGCAGGTAGAATAAAGGCACCCGAGACGATAGAGCTTGTGAAGGCCCTTCAGGGAATGAATATAGATGGTATCGAATGCATCATCAAAGAAGGAACAGAGCACAGAGCCGCACTTGTTTTAAGAGGCCCCGGACTTTCGTCACAGGTAACCGATGCAGATTCACATGATCTCGGTCCACTTCACACATCTACGGGAATAGATGGATCCAAAGAAGCTGATTTCACAGCATCGATAGTTAACAAATTTGTAAAGGAATCATACAATAGATTAAAGGATCACCCGGTCAATAAGAAGAGGGTAGCAGAAGGATCAGCTCCTGCAAACATTCTTGTTCCCAGAGGTGCTGGTTCTTTTCCGAATATTCAGTCTTTCCCAGAAAAATACGGTATGACTGCTGCATGTGTCGCAGGCGTAGGAATGATCAAGGGAATCTGTGGGGTGTGTGGACTCGATGTCATAGATCTTCCCAAGGAATGTACAGGCGGAGTGGATTCTGATTTCACATTAAAGGCAAAGGTCGCTCTAGAGACATTGAAGACACACGAATTCATCTTGATGAACTGCAAAGCACCCGATGTCTGCGGTCATGATTCTAATCCTAAGCTGAAATGTGACATAATTGAGAGATTGGATATTATGGCAGGATATATCAAGGATCATTTCCCAGAGGACCTTGTCATAGTATTCACAGCCGATCACAGCACACCGTGTTCATTAGGGGATCATAGTGGTGATCCTGTCCCAATAACGATCTATACCCCAGGCAATGTAATGGATGATGCTGATACATTCAGTGAATCCGGATGTGCCCACGGACGTATCGGACGTATCAGAGGACATTGCATTGTACCGATATGTTTGGATCTTGCCGATCGTACTCCGAAATACGGTGCATGATCAGTAAAGATACAATTCAAAGGTCAATGTTCCACCGAATGTGACTGTTGAGTCAGTGATATAACCGGAGACAGGACTTCCGTCTCCGGTTCCTAAACTTATTACTTTTCCACTATATTTCAGATTCAATAGATATGAATCAGGTCTTTCTGTAAGGGCATCTAAAACAGTCACTACATAATCGGTTATGGATGCGTCACCTGTGACGACAGCTGCGGCTAGAAGGTCCGTCAACGACACCACAGAAGAATCGTCAGTGTTCATGAGGTCAGAAATTCTGAAGTCAGATGATAATAATTGATTGGAAACATCTGAGGCATCGTTCATTATGAATTCCTCGTCTCCTGTAGTGGCATAAAGTGCTGCTACAGCTAGGGAGATGATAACTATGAAGATCATTGCATCTACAATCGCTGTGATGCCTTTTTTGTCTTTCAGATACATATGGCCACCTCAAAAATTATCGGGATCGACCGACCGTCATCTGTTGGAACAGATCTTAAAAATTTTTCTCCTGTTATCTCGTTGTCCATAAAACCAACAGAGAATCTCAAATCACAGTCAACGATGTTGCCAGGTGATATACAATTTACGATTATTCCGCGATAACCGTTCTTATCCATGATTTCGATGAGTTTTTCGGAGATGTTTCCTGTGACCACTCTGTTCTCTATGACAATAATATCAACAAGATCTCTGTCGAACTCGGGAAGGTCGTCATCCGAGGGCATTCCGTTGTATACGACTATTGCCACATATGCAGAAAGCACAATGGTCACTATCATCACGGACATCAGTACTTCAGGAAATCCTATGTCTCCTTTTTTATTCAATCTCATGAAAGACTGTTTGTCTTTTTAGAGTTTAAATAGTGGAAGTTACAGTTAATTTAATTTATGGCTTTAAGATAGGCTCCGTAATTTATGCTTCCGCACATCTCTGTGATCTTTCCTTTGTTAGAAAGGTTTCCTGTAGCATACGCTTCTGCCACCAGCTTTGTTAATTGTGTAGGACGTTTTCTTACATCTATTCCCAAAGAATCCACACCGATATGTTGCAATTCCTTTGTGTAAGGTAGCAACATAAGATCGGATGAGTTGAGGAAGTGCGATAGTCCTTCCGAATCTTTATACACGGGAAATTCGAATTCTTTTTCGTCTATTAGAATGCCATTGCCCATGTTAGGGTCTCTGGAGCACATTATCTCGGTCCTTCCAAAAGACATGACCTCAATGCGTCCAGAATAGTGTTTTGCAATGCTTTCAATATCGATCTTTGATAATTCCACAGACAGCGTCGTTTGATACATATCTGTTGGAAAGTCGAAGTTGAACATATTCATATGATAACTTCCATAGATTCTGCAGCCTTCATCGGTTTTTATCTGCATAGGGCTGTGCATCATAACTGAATCGTATGAATATTTTATCTTACCACGCGGGAAGAATCTTGGAATGTTCATTACACATTCTATGTTTGCTTTGTCACACATCTTCTTTGCTTCGGGGAAGTATTCATTCATGTCGAAATAGACACGTTTTGTATAGGGAATCACTGCATCGAGATTCTTGAGAGAATTGACGTAGAATGATATATCGGGTCTCTTGCCTTTGATACGATTAGATAGTTTACCATCGTGTCTTATCGGCGCTCTTCTGCTTAGACCTGTGAATTTAGGTGCGGGACCTACAAGATTTTTGATCTCATCTATGTGAGGATCGAACGTTCTATAGATATCGTATTCTCCATCTTCTATTTTGAACGGTGTCATTACTTTACCGACATTTGATATTTTGAATCCACCGATCTTGTTCTCTCCGCTGAATATCGACAATCCGTCTTTCAGATTGACAGGTTCTTTGAATTCATATGTATCGAATTTACGGTCTGTTATACGGATCCTTCCTAGGTAAAATCCTCTGTTATCTGCGAATATGTATTGTACGGGTGATTTGACACCGCCGAAATATCCCTCGCAGACACCTCTGTTGAATACGGTTTTCAGAAGAGCATCGGTCTCCGCGATTTCTTCTTTGGATGCACCTTTATTGGCCATGGAATAGACATTTGTTGCAAGATATGCATAGGCTTGACTTCTCATTCTTCCTTCTATCTTAGCGGATGTTATGCCAATCGATTCCAATTTAGGAAGCCAGTCGACGCCGTAAAGATCTGCACTGCTTAGGAGATATCCTTCTTTTGTTCCAAATTTGTATCTCTTTCTGCATGGTTGTGCGCATTGTCCTCTGTTGCCACTCCTTCCTCCAGCAAGGCTGGAGAATAGACATCCTCCCGAAAGGCAGTAACACATCGCCCCCTGGACGAAAACTTCCGTATCCACTGGAGAATCCTTTACTACTTCTGATAGTTCTTCGAAAGTGAGCTCTCTTGAAAGAACCGCACGGTCGATATCATTATTTGAACACCATTCTAGGCCTGCTGCAGAATGGATGCCCATCTGGGTGGATGCATGTTTATCGATATCTACATTGTATATTGCTTTTAGAAGACCCAGATCTTGAATCAGGACAGCGTCCGCTGCAATGTTCTTAAGAAATTTTACATAAGAGATAGCGTCTTCCATTTCGGAATCTTTTATCAGGGTATTCACTGTAACGTAAACTTTAACCCTCGCATCGTGGGCATAATTTATTGCTCCCTGTAATTCTTGATCTGTAAAATTATCAGAGAACGCTCTCGCACCAAAAGACTTGCCGCCAAGATAGACAGCATCGCAGCCTCCTTTCACAGAAGCAATCAATCCTTCAGGAGAGCCCGCAGGCGCCAATATCTCCATGATACCTCTTAAGGTCTCCGCATTTAATATCTTGTCGTTTAAAAGATCTTGTGGATTATATTAATTGTAAGGTTTTTCTTTAATAGATTATGAAGTGAAATCCTACGAATCATGAATACGATAAAAAAATTCTGTTTAGCTGTAAACAAGAAAAAGGAACAGTCATCGGATGTTGAAATCATAGGTGAGACATTATGCATAGATTGCAGGAAATGCATGCAGATTCCAGACATAAGATCTTCAGATTGCGTAAGGTGTATAGTTTACAATATTTCCAAATGTGGAAATTCGGAAAGGATCAAACTCAGAACAAGCAAAGATGTTGAGATATCTGGTATTGCAGCGGATATATTGTGCGATATGGCATTTTTGGATAGGTCTGCACACACGATATCGAGATCGGAAAAGTCTCATTCCTGCAATAATTGTGAATTTTCATGTGTGAACATATTCAATGCTGCATGGCAGGGATTTCCAGATCCATTTTTTGAATCGGCAAGAGGAAAATTATTGACATTTAGGCCTACGAATAGGGATTGCGACATTTGTCTTCAGAAGACATATCGTGCGTTGGATCAAGCCGAATTGGGCCTTAACAACATCAAAAAGAAGGTATCTTTAGAAGCTGCAAAGACAGGGGTGATATGAATGCCGAGAATACTGCCTGCACTGACTGAGTTCTTCACACACAAGTCTGCATATGTAAGCAACAACGACAGATTGATAGTCTCTGATTACAGCGATGCAGAATATAGGCAGTTCTACGATGAGAAGGTTGCGGCAGGTCACATATCGAAAAGAAGGATATATGAGACACGTTCACCGGTAATTGTCTCGTCACAGTCAGATCCAGAGTGTGTAAAACAGTGTTCGGTACAGTTCGAAACAAAGAACACATCTGATATCGATTCGGTCAAGTCAAGAAGTTATCTGAACAATCAGCCGACCGGTTCATTCATGAATGATTTCTGTGCGATAGCAAATAACAACGTAAGGATCAAACCGACTTATGCGGATTGCTGGTTAGTAGGAAATAAAAGCGATCTTGAAAAGATCGCAGATTACGATACGCCGAGCGGGAAGGTCCTGATCGGTACAGCTATGGATGGAGAAACAGAGTATAATCTCACACCCATCGAGTATTCTTATCCGGATTCATTAAACGCTGTCATAGGAAAATCCATAGAAGGAGTAAGGGAGACCTACAGGAATAAAGGAGGTAGGATGGACAAACAAACCGTCCTTAGTACGGCAAGAGGCCTCATAATGGATTCTTCTGATACAGTAGAAGCCGTATATGGAAGCGATACTCGTCAACTCGAAGCAGCCATAGAAGAAATGTGTGATATCGTTTATCGATATACTGTGGGATTGGGAGTATTCGATACATTGATGGCAGATCCTAAGTTGGAAGACATCTACATAGATGCTCCATGCGAAAAAAACCGTATTCATGTAACGATGAATGGGATTTCTGGTGTCAATTCTCATATACGTTGTAGAACAAATCTAATCGTTGATAAGAAAGAAGTGATGAATCTTGTCAATATTTTAAAAAGAGAAAGTAATCTTCCGTTCTGTGAATCCAATCCTATTTTGGAAACCGATATAAAAGCACATGATGCAAGGGCAACCGTTGTCGGATATCCGATGAGTCCTAACGGAGATGCTGTAGCGATCAGGAAGCATTCTACACGTCCGTGGACACTCACAAGACTCATAGCAAATGGAACGATAGATCCAAAGATCGCAGGATTATTGTCATTCTTTATCGATAATCGTGCAACATTTCTAATCTGTGGTGCGAGAGGAGCGGGAAAGAGCTCCTTGCTGTCTTCACTCATGTTCGAGTTCCCAATGTCTCAAAGGATCTTGACGATCGAGGATACAATGGAACTTCCCGGCGAGAAAATGAGAAAGATGGGATACAAGGTACAATCCATGCTCATCGATGACCGGATGGATGGAAGCGATCTGTCAAGAGCAGATGAAGCATTGAGAGTATCATTGAGGATGGGAGAATCAGCGATCATATTAGGAGAGGTCAGAGGAGAAGAGGCAAAGACCCTATATCAGAGTATGAGGACGGGGCGTGCGGGGAGTTCAATAATGGGAACAATACACGGGGATTCTGCGAAGTCTGTTTATGAGCGTGTAGTTCATGATATGAATATTGCACCTGAGGCTTTCATGGCTACAGAGATCCTAGTCACATTAGGTACTGTAAGGGATAGAAGGACAGGCAATCAGATCAGAAAAATGAATGAAATTGTTGCTACAGGAGAGCATGCGGGCGATTTCATCGATATCGCGGACAGTTCAGAATTGTTTACAACGCCTGTAATGCGTAGGGTTATGACAACTTCTCAGCAGAGTAAATCAGAGATCATGAAAGAGATAAGAGCCAGAGCATCAATAAGATCATACCTGGCAGATGTAGGGAACAAATTCGGAGAAGAGTATTTCGGTCCAGAATGGATCGGATTTGCAAATGATCACGTGTCGAGATCTCAGGGAAAGACTGCAGAGGAAGTATTGGAATCATTCAAAGTTAAATTTTGTAAGGTCAGCGGCATAGGTGAGTAAGATGAGCATCCTTACTAAGAAACCCAAGTTGATTGGAAATCTTAGAACATTGATGAATGAAGGTCCGACAATAATCGGAATGATGTCTGTGACCATAGAGGCAGGAGGATCTCTGGATACAGCGGTTAGAGATGTTGCAAAAAACGGCCCCATAACTTCCTCGAGATTATTCAAAAATATCGTATTCGATGCAGACACAAGAACAATTTCTGATATCAAAATAGGGCTTACATCTGTGTTATTGTCGTTTCCTGCACATTTAACTGCATACAGAAGAGCTGTTCACATGGTTATTGCAGCATCTGAATCAAATGATAAAGTGGAGAAGGCAAGAATGTTGAAAGATGCATCGGATGTATCTCTACTGGGATTGAAGGAAGCAGGAGAATCATACAGTTCGTCTCTGAATAGTCCGTGTATGATGGTATTCGGCCTTGGAATAATGGTTCCGATGATCCTTATGTCTATTCTGCCTATGCTTAACATGGGAGGATTGTTCAGCTCATCACCTATTGGTTCAACTCCTGTTTCTGTGATCACTCTGATAGTGATCCCTGCCGTCATTGCAATGGTAATCCTTTCAGTGAAGGATAAGAATCCATTCATGGCAGAACTGTTTGAAAAGATTGATTTGAAGTACGTGATGCCTTTGATGTCTGTTGTACCTCTGTTAATTATCGTTTGGATAATGACAGAAAAGATAGATATGGCGATCATCATATCATTTTCAGTTGCCGGTGCACTAACTGTTCTTATGATGTTTCCTGAGGTAAGGAAAGAGAAGATCAGAGAAAAACAGGAACAATTATTGAAAGATTCAGTTTTTG
Organism: Candidatus Methanomethylophilaceae archaeon; assembly: GCA_963676235.1. Classification (GTDB taxonomy): domain Archaea; phylum Thermoplasmatota; class Thermoplasmata; order Methanomassiliicoccales; family Methanomethylophilaceae; genus JALNYB01. The sequence continues at coordinate 1,510,593 of OY781044.1, read as the reverse complement.
AATTGGGAAATAAACTGATCTCAGGAGAGAATTTTGAATATGCATTGATCACATCGTTGGGAACAAGGAAGGAATGCCAAACAATAGCTGACAGTATGAGTAGAGAGATAGCATTGTGCAGAGGAGATATCTATGCGGCCATCAGGATGTCTTTGGGCATGATCTCAGTATCTCTTGCAGACACATTCTGCGATATCTATAGATGTACACAAAAGGATATTAGGGATGCAGGGCGCCTAGCGATATCGATCGGAAGACAGCTTCAAGACCAAGAGATCGTCAGAAAAGGAATTCAGAATAAGCTTAAGAGCATGGTAGATATGATGATCGGTACTGCAGCGATATTCGCTCCGATGGTATTGGGTATGAGTGTTGCTATGTTGGGCCCTTTATCAAGGATTGCTGAGAATGTGGATTTCGAGAACACGACGGCAATACTTTCAGCATATTTGGTAGAATTGTGCATCTTGATGTCATTCCTTACAGCATATCTGAATGGACGCGCGGGATTCAAGGAGATCATATTCAGGATAGGCGTGATGTTTCCCATTTCAATGACTGTATTTTTTCTCTGTACGAGTATCAGTCTTTAAACGGGTGCTTGCGCATCCGTTTTATACTATTTTTCTTATCTTTTCATTATGAATAGTTCAACGCCGGGCAGGATATTACTCTCGGTGATGACTGTTCTCTTTGTTTTATTGTTCATCATTCCTTTGGTGAGTTCATATGGAAAATTCACAGATCTCGACGGAACTGCGGGAATTATAGATCATTCATGGTCTTGGGTGAACCCTATATCTGCAACAGTATATTGGTTGGGAGATCTTTTTTGCCATCAGAACTTTGGAAGGTCTTTTGTTGTCAATGGTTCTCAGTTGGCATTTTGTCAGAGAGATGTCTCTATTTTTTTGGGAATCATAATAGGGCTGATCGCAACAGATCCGAAGATCGGACATTTCGATCTATCTAATTTTAGAGTGTCCATAGTAGGTTTGATGTTGATATCGATCGGATTTGCAGAATGGTCCTTTGAGAATGTCACCTCATCAGATTTTTTTGTAGGAAGAGTATTGACCGGCGTAATTACAGGTATCGGTGTTGCGCTGATATTCCAATATTTTATCAAGAGGCAATATAAAAAGATAATAAATGGTTGAAGTAAATGGTTTTTGAGAAAGTACGGAGCTCAGTCACATTTTGTCCATCCGCATGCTTTGCAGATGTTGCAACCACCTTGGAATTGAAGTTCTTCACCACATTTTGGACATGGGTTGACGATCTTTTTATTTTCTTCTTTTTTAGGTTCGAAAGTGATTCCATTTACTTCTCTTTGCATCTCCTGGTACATATCTAGGAGGGCCCATCCGACGGCCATCGGACAGCACGATCCTTTACTTGTGTCATGCTTAGTGAATGTACGTACAGCATATGACGGACACGATCCACAACTTTTCAGCTGATCTACAATGGATTTGATATCACAACCGCTTCTGGCAGCTAAAGATATCATTCTCGATAGACCGATCATGAAGTTGTTACATCCGCCGGTGGATCCTTTATTGAGGTATGCTTCCAGAAGTTCTCCGGTATGAGGATCGAAGAATGCAGTACAATGCAGACTTCCGCAGCCTGTCATGAGCTTTCTCTTTTTTCCGACAACATCATCTGTGACGTTCTCGACGAAACCTCTTTTGGGTTTACCATTTGCATCTAGTTTCTGACTGTTGTTCTTTTCCTGTTCTTTCTCGTCATTTTCTTTTGTAGAAAGGATACCTAGACGTTTGCATCCATCTCTGAATACGGTTACCCCTTTACAACCTATCTGCCAGGCATACATGTACAAATCGTAGACTTCGGTCTCTGGAAAATCATTTGGAAGATTCACAGTAGAACTGATCGAAGCATCGATATGCATTTGCCATGTTCCTTGAAGTTTTAAACGTTGTTTGTAGTCTAGATTCTGTGCAGTGACAAAGAATGGAGGCAGGTCGGAATCATCTATAATCTGATATTTTTCCATATATTCTTTGACTACGGGTGTGTACACTTTGTAGTATTCGTCATGGTCTGAAAGCGAGACCGTTCTCCTTTCGTAATAGTTTGCAAAGATAGGTTCTATGCCACCGGATATCCCCAACATCGTAGAAAGTGTTCCAGTAGGTGCAATCGTTAGCAACTGTGAGTTGTGGATCCCGTATTTTGCAACAAGTTCCACTGTATCGTTCGAGGTGTTTTCCTGGAAAAATGGCGATGCCATGATCTGTTCTATGTTGCATTTGGGGAATTTACCTTTTTCTTTTGCAAGTAAGGCAGATTCGCGGATAGCAGTGTCCGCCATCGTGAATCCTAATTTACTGCAGAAGTCCATCGCTTCTTTAGATCCGTATGGAATTTCCAACTCGATTAGCATATCTGCGAGTCCCATGATTCCCAATCCTATCTGTCTCCAGTCTCTTACGGAGTCTTTCTGTTCCTGTAACGGATGTAAAGGTAGGCCTTCATCAAGTACGTCGTTGAGACCTCTGACACAGATGCTTACAGCTTCTTTGAACTCTTCTTCGTCGAATTTTCCGTCTTTGACGAACACGGCAAGATTTATACTTCCGAGAAGACAGCTTCCTCCAGGCGGAAGAGGTTCCTCCGCACAGGGGTTCGTTCCTGCATAGTGGTATTCAGGGACTTCGCTGAGAAGGTTCCAAGATTCAATCCTGTCCCAGAAAAGACATCCTGGCTCTCCGTAATCCCAATTGGCATAGCACATTTTTTTAAAGAATTCGTACGCATTTAATTCTTTGACGATATTATTCTGGGTTTCAGGACGGTTGAACTTCTGTGTAAATGTCTGTTTATCTCTTACACATTCCATGAATTGATCCGTCATACGAATGGACATGTTTGCTTTGGTGACTCTTTCTACATCGGTCTTAACAGACATGAATTCTTCAAGATCCGGGTGTTCGCAGGATAAAGTGAGCATGAGCGCTCCCCTTCTTCCATGCTGACCGATTAGTCCTGTGACCATTGAATAAAGGTCTGTAAATGATACTGCGCCGGATGTTTCAGATGCTGTGTTATTGATTTTTGCACCCCTGGGCGCGAGTTTGGAGAGATCTATACCGACCCCTCCGCCGTAACTAAATGTTCTGGCGAGCTTTCCTGCACATTCAAAAATAGACTCGATGGAATCTTCTGGTGGAGTAACAACGTAACAGTTAGATAATGTTACTTTAAGTCCTGTTTTCTGTAATCCTCTGTTAGCTAATATTCTTCCGCCGAACAGGAATTTTTTCTGTATGATCATATCTTTGATTGCTGAGTTGCCATCACTTACGCGGTCCAACCATTGATCGAAGGTTTCTCCGTTATGGCAGTATTTCTTTTGCCAAATATCGATACCCAACTGATTGTCCTCGCCTAACCATTGCTCGATTTCCATGAGTGCATTCCTTCCTAATTTGACATATTCTACCAATGTATAAACCCGACGAAAGTTGGATACGATTAATGCAATATTTATTAAGCAGATACCTTTTTTAAAAATATATTGTGTTGTATGACCGATCTATTGCATGTTTCACATCGTGTAGAGCTACATACGAGGTATAATGTTGTTTTAGAGTTCGCTGCATTATACGCTGGTTGTTACGACCAGTTATATCGTGCTTATATGCATTTACATTGATGTTTTAACTTAGAAAAAGCCCAAATTATATAAGCGAGTAAACTATCGGTAGCGTTAGTATTCATTTTAATGATGAATGCATTTTGATTAAATTCAATTACATCGAAGGGATAAAACATGGCTGGTGAAGACAATACTCTCAAGACAGGTACGACCACAATTGGGCTTAAAATCAAAGACGGTATCATTTTGGCATCGGATCAGAGAGCAACAATGGGTAACCTTATTGCCAATAGCAATGTGCAGAAAGTCTACCAGCTTTCAGATAATCTCGGTATGACAATTGCTGGATCCGTCGGGGATGCACAGCTCATGGTAAGGTACATGCAGAGTGAAATTTCGATCTATTGCATGAAAAGAGGTTCGCAGATGTCCGTAAATGCCGCAGCTACGCTCGTGGCATCCGTCATCCGTCAAGGATTCTACCTCGGGCTTATCGTCGGTGGATACGATGCAACAGGCGGTCATGTTTTCAGCATCGACGGAGCAGGAGGATATATCGAGGATAATTACATGTCGATAGGATCCGGGTCTGTCTTTGCTTACGGTGCACTTGAAGCTTACTACAAGACCGATATGACCAAGAAAGATGCTATCGATGTTGCTATAACAGCATTGAACTCCGCAAGGAGAAGAGATAATTGCACCGGAGACGGTATGCTAATCTCGTTTATCGGATCAAAGGGATACGAATCTATTCCTCAGGATCAGATTAAAGTCCGCTGTGCTGAATTGGGATTCAAATATCCAAATTGAATCCTTTCGACACTTTTTTAAACTTTTTTAAACTGTTTTATAAATTTAGCAGGATTTCATATGAACCCAGATAGACTATTTGAGAGTCTTAGAGAAGAGGTCAAGAAACTTGTTCCATCAGATATGAACATTTCTTCGATCGAATTTGAAGGCCCGATCATTGCGATATATACAAACGAGTACGATAAGTTCAGTGGAGATGACAGTATCGCCAGGAACTTGGCGCAGGGACTCAGAAGAAGAGTAGATATAAGGCCCGATCCGAAAGGATTGGAAGATTCTTCCATAGTTGACGCTAAAATACGCGCAATGATTCCTGAATCGGCTCAATTATTCGATATTAATTTCGTCCCTGAGACAGGAGAGGCCATTATCGAAGCTATAAATCCGAACGAGGTTGTAGGAAAAGAAGGCCAGCTTCTTTCCGAGATCAAAAAAGAATCCGGATGGAATGTGAAGGTCATCCGTGCACCTCCGATACCTTCGAAGACTGTTTCTGATGTCAGAGGATACCTTCGTGCCAATCAGGATGAGAGACAGGCTATGTTAGAACATGTGGCAAGGAGACTTGCCAGATCTGTACTCGAAGGAGAACAATGGGTCAGGATGACCACGATGGGGGGATTCCGGCAGGTCGGAAGATCTGCTACTCTCCTAACAACGAGGGAAAGCAAAGTTCTTATCGACTGCGGATTGGATCCGAACAGTGATGCGACACCGTATTTCGGCATTCCGGAGGCACAACCTCTCAGCGAGTTGGATGCAGTTGTTATTACGCATGCTCATTTGGACCATTGCGGAACACTTCCTGCACTTTTCAAATATGGTTACGAGGGTCCAGTTTATTGTACTCCTCCGACCAGAGATCTTATGGCACTGCTTCAGTTGGATAATATCAAATTGGGATTCGGTGAATCTAAGAAGGTTCCATATGAAGCACAGCATGTGAGAAAGGAAATGTTACACACAATTCCGCTGAAATATAATGAGACTACAGATATTGCACCCGATATCAGACTCACACTCCATAATGCAGGACACATTCTTGGTTCTTCTATTGCCCATTTCCATATTGGAGACGGACTGCACAATGTTGCGTTTACAGGAGATACTAAGTTCGAGAAGACCTGGCTTTTCAATCCGGCCAACAACAGGTTCCCCAGATTGGAGACACTCGTCATCGAGTCTACATATGGCGGACATAATGATATTCAGCCATCCAGGACAGACGCTTCTGAAGAGATGAAGGCTCTCTTGGTAGAAGCAATGAACCACAATGGAAAGGTGTTGATCCCGGTATTCGCAGTAGGAAGGTCACAGGAGGTCATGCTTGTCATTGAAGAACTCATGCGTACCGGACAGATTCCGCCAGTGCCTGTTTATTTGGATGGTATGATCTGGGAAGCAACCGCAATTCACACAGCATACCCCGAATATCTCAATAGTCAGTTGAGGACACAGATATTCCAACAGAATGAGAATCCTTTCCTATCATCTATCTTCCATCGTGTGGAGACATCTGCGATGAGAGAAGAGATCTGTCATTCTCCTGATGCATGTATCGTATTGGCAACAAGCGGTATGATGTCGGGAGGGCCAGTCCTCGAATATTTCAGAGAATGGGCCGATGACGAGAAGAATTCGCTACTATTCGTAGGATATCAGTCCGAGGGAAGTATCGGACGTACAATCCAAAGAGGACGTACAGATATTTCTTTCAATAACAGAGGAAAGCAAATAGATGTCAATATCAGGATGAACCGTGTTACAGTTGATGGATTCTCTGGACATTCGGACAGAAGGCAGCTTATGAAGTACATATCTTCATTGGAGCCGAGACCCGATAAGATCATCATCGGTCATGGTGAAGATAGGAAATGTACAGATCTGGCCTCTTCGATCTATAAGAAGTTCAATATAGAGACAAAAGCGCCTTTGAATCTTGAGACCATAAGATTGAGATGATAAAATGAGGTCTGTTGTAGCAATATCCGGCGCTTCGGGAAGTATCTACGGTGTGCGGCTCCTCCAGGAATTACCTGGAGAGAAGATACTTGTGATATCCGAAACAGCGAAAGCCATAATACCCACAGAGACTGGAATGACAGTCGAACAAGTGGAGGCTTTGGCGGATAAGGTGTATTGTGATACGGATCTTTTTGCTTCGATCTCTTCGGGTTCTTATAATTATGATTGCATGTTCGTTGCACCATGCAGCGAATCATCTGTTGCTAAATTCGCATGCGGAATCGCAGATACTTTGATATCCAGAGCTGTTTCCGTATGCATCAAAGAAGGAAGGAAACTTATTATCGTACCAAGGGAGACACCCAAAAGTGCGATAATGCTAGAAAATGAATTGAAATTAGCTAGGTGCGGAGTCGTCATAATGGATGCCAACCCCGGATTCTATCCTGGCCCCAAGTCCGTTGAAGATATGGTCAATTTCATTGTCGGAAGATGTCTCGATAGAGCAGGTATCCAACACTCATTGTTCAAAAAATGGGGAGAATGAGTTTTAGAAATAGGTTTATTCAAGAAGGATGGCAGGCCTTCCTGGTATGGCGATCTTCGCTTTGTTCTGAGGGTCGTATAGATCACTCTCGTCTGCAGAGTACACTTTCACGGGTGTTCCAAGTTCAGATGAAAGGAATTCTTCTGCAGATCTCAGAAGAGCCGTCTCATCCAGATCAACAATGGGTCTTTTCTCTTCTATAGAGGATCTAGAAAATTCTGTAGCGATCTTTTTCGCAAATTCTGATACAGCTTTTCCGTTTTTTCTCATATTCTCGTCGGACATGCACCTCTTGGTAAGAGAAGGAATATCAAGTTTGTTTTCTTCTTTCATTTCGAGAGCAAATTTCATGACATTAACTTTCCATGCTGCCGAGGTGTAAAGGACGATCTTCTCGGCGTTCACATTCGCTACTTTCTCGATCTGTGCGACATCTGCCATTACTTCTCTGATAAGTTCCTCTCCGTATTCTGCGGATGAGGAGATGACATCTGCATCCGGTAATTGAGATGCGGAGACAAAATTTTCAAACCCTGCTTTATTCCAGAGTTCTTCTGCAACATGAGGTGTAACAGGCATCATGCATTGGATCCATATTCTGAGTGCTTTATTGAGGGTTTCTTTATTCTTTCCGCCACGTCTGTTGTACCATCTTATATCATTCAACATTTCATAGTATGTGACGGTCGCAGTGGCTCTGAGGTCATATTTTTCCATGGCTGTGCGAATCTCTGTGATATGTGTATTGAATCTCGACATGAGCCAGTCATCGATATCTGATTTCGGAATGTCTGATTCCGATGTTATAAGGTCTTCTACAGTTCCAATGATCCTGTCGAGTCTCTGACGGTATGTCATGACTATGTCCTCATCCCATTCGACATCAACGAACATGGAGGCTACATGGGCATAGTATAATCTCATCGCATCTACACCAAATTTCTGTGCTGCTCCAGGTATCGGCTGAGCTCCTCCTTTGGATTTGGAGATCTTGTTCTTCTTACCGGTAATATACCAATTGACCAAGATACCACGAGGCTGCATTTTCTCTGGAAGGATGGCCTGATGGTTCATAAGGAATACCGGGAAGTGGACGGTCATGTGTTCTTTTCCGCCGAGATTGATATCCAATGGATACCAATATTGTACATCTTTGCGGATTTTCTCTAGAAGTTCTTCGTTGATTCCTGTCTTCTCAGAAATGTCGGACAGTTGTCCTTTTTCGAGTACGACGTAATCAAAGAAGTCCTCGGTCATGTTCTCGGGTTTTATCTGACCTTCGTTAGCATATAGTGATATTGTGTAATATAGAGGATATAGTGTGGAATCTGAGATGGCTTCGATGATCCATTTGTTGTCGAACGGAAACTTTGTACCTAACCAGTTACCTTGTCTGACACATGCTCTCTCCCTGAACCAGTTGAGTACGCCGTGAATATTTTCATAGTATTCGGTAGGGTTGATGTCCATCGTTTTACAGTGTTCGCTAGTTTTGTCTGTGAGTTCTTGATCACCGTAATTTATGAACCATTGATCGTCGATCTTTTTGATATGAACAGGTTGTCCGCATCTGCAGACCACTTCTTCAGTAAGATCGTGGAATACTTCTGCTTCTCCCGCTGCGATCATAGCATCTTTCATTTTGTCCTTGGCTTCCTCAACGCGCATTCCTGCGAATTTTCCGCAGGTGTCCTTCATTTTACCCATGTGGTATCCATCTTTGTAGACTTGTTTTTTAGCATCTACAAGCTTTGGATCTCCGGGTTCTTTTATGTTGAATCTATCGATCATATCTTTTGCAGGGAAATCTCCATATCCAGATATCGATATGATTGATATTGGGACCACAGAATCAATAAGTTCTTGAGATAATCCGTATTCTGAGATCATCTTTGGATCTTTTTTTACGGCTTCGAGTGATATCCAGTCATCGGGAGCGTCGGAAGGAACAGATGTTACAAGTCCTGTACCTACAGCTGGATTGCAGAATGCCGCGGGGAACACGGGGATATCGCGGTGTATCATAGGTGCTTCGCACATCCATCCTATCATATCATGTCCTAGAATAGTGCCAACGATTTCGATGTTATTCATCTGGAGTTTGAGTTTTTCAGCCGCTTGAGGCGATACGATCCAAGTTTCTTCTCCTTTCTTTATTTCTTTGTATTCTACCTCTGGATTTACCCAGAAACATACCTGGCCGTAAACGGTCTCAGGCCTTAGTGTTGCGGCGACAAGGTATTTGTCTTTGCATTTGAATTTAAGAAGTGTGTATTCCTGTGTTTCTGCATTTCCACCTTTAGATATATCTGTTTCAGATGCATCTACGGCCACAGGTCCGCAGTTTGGACATGCGGGTGCGAAGTACGGTTTTTGAAAAAGTAGGTTAGCATCTTTGAGTTTTTTGAATTGCCATTGAATAAATTTCCCATAATCAGGGAATAATGTGCAAGTAAATCTTCTCCAGTCTGCCAGGAATCCAAATTTTTTCCAATAATCATTCACATAAACGTCATTGAAAAAGTTGACAACGCCCATGGGATCTTTGAGCTGTTCTAATTTGTCTTCAGGACATCCATTCCTTATAAGATAATCAATTAGATCTTCATCTTTGTTTGAAACTCTGGAGGCCAGACTGATGGCGCCATTTCCTGTTGCATGGGTACCTACAGGAAATAGGACATTGTATCCAGTCATGCGCTTGTATCTTCCGATGGCATCGGTATAGGTATATCCTCTGAGGTGTCCGACATGAAGGTATCCTGTAACTCCGGGATATGCAAATATCAACATGAATTTAGGTTTGCTATCATCTCTGTTTGCTATGTTGAGCTCATTGTCAGACCATTTTGTCTGCCATTTTTTCTCCATCTCACTATAATCGTATGCCATTTGAGGTCCCTTACATCACTATACTCGCGTGAATGAAACCTTTTAATATATAATATTCGGATAGATCAGTACATCAGATGCAGATTTATGTCTTGATTTGATTAAATGGTCAAGAATATTTCTGTAAGACAAATATCATAATTTGTATGACATTGTCCGACATTTTTAAATATACGTAAGTCGTGATAGTTATTGGCGAGAAGGGATGGGACTCTGTATCGCTGAGGATGAAGTATGGCCGAAGAAGGAACCAAAGTCACGATTAGGATGGGACCATTGGAAATCCAGAAAATGGAAGACTACATGGCTGAAAATGACATTGGAAATCGTTCAGACTTCATTCGCGATGCTATAAACGGATACATTGAGGCTCAAAAGGCGGAGATGTCCGATGCGGGAAACGAAGGAGGACTCTTCGTTCACCTTAATGATGTCCAGTTGGCAACTCTAGAGAATCTGAAACAGGATGGGATTTGTTTCACCACCGAGGAGTTTGTCAGGAAATGTGTCCTAGATAGGATCGTTTCTACCGAATCTGAGCAAGATTCGATCAGTCGCTCATTGAAGGCGGCTCAACTGGCTTCTAAGATGAAATGAAGAGAAAGTTGAAATTGTCAGACAGAGGGTGGGAAGGCGCTAACGCGCTTCTTTTGTCTGACAATTTCAAACTTCTTTAAGTTCACAATTAAGTAACGGGGGATGCAAAATGGTAAACACAATAGAGTCGGACTATTCGGTCACGATTGAACCGCGTATAGTAGTAGTTGGCGTCGGCGGAGCGGGTTGCAACGTTGTTAGCAGCATATACAAAGCGTGCAGTTCAGTGGATACCATTGCCATCAATACTGATAAGAACGCACTTCTTGATTCTTCAGCTGATAAGAAGATCTTCATCTGTAAAACAGTAACAAAGGGAGAAGGTACCAGAGGAGATGCAAGACTTGGAAAGAAGTGCGCACAGGTGCACGAGGATGAAATCAGGGATGCAATTTCTGGACACGATGCAGTTTTTATTGTTGCAGGTCTCGGCGGAGGAACAGGAACCGGAGCGGCCGCTGTCATCGCAGATATTTGCAACACTCTGAACGTGATGACGTTTGTCATAGCTATCAATCCGTTCTCCTTCGAGGGATCCAGGGTTGAGGTTGCAGCGCAAGGTCTTAGATCCATTAGAGCTGTATGTCCCTACGTATTTCCAGTGGAGAACGAGCTTGTCTTGAACCAGATTCCAGATGTAACTATCAATGAGGCATTTGATGCCGTTAACAGAAGCATCAAAGCTACCATAGATGATATGATAGATGCTATTCCCGTGGAAATGGAAGATCAGATCAGAAAGATCCATTCAAGCAAATCCATAAAAGAAAAGACAGAGATGGATAGCAAGTATCGCGAATATGGACTCGGCGGTATACTAGCTTACTATGGCATGAGAATTTAAACTTCAAAAATACAAATGAGCAATTCGGCTCTTTGTATTTTCTTATTTTGTTAAATAACGTTTATTAAGCTTTTTATTAGTTTGAATCACAAGATTAATTTTTGTTAGAAAAGATATTAGTCGTGAGTCATTTTTGTATAACAATGATATAAATGAAAATAGGGGATTTCATCCCCTTGAAATTTATAATGGGTTTTGGTTGGACATGGCATCAAAGCCCATATCGAATGCTTTCGAATTCAGGTCTTTGAATTTCTCGGGAACAGTTTCTAATAATACTTCTTTTAGAAGATTTTTAGACAAAGGGAACCCCTTTGTAGCTGCGACTGCACCGATCATTACTGCATTGGCAGCAACTGCTTTTCCTGCGGATATTGCAATCTTGGTTGCCTCGATAGTCATAAGATTATCCGAAGATAGTGAGCGGACAAATTTCACAAGGTTATCGATATCAGGATATTCTTCGAATCCTGCTGCTACCATCGAAGGGTAGACCGGATCAAGGTTCATAAGAATAGATGAATTCTTGTTGATAAGCGATATCGATCTGCATGTTTCTACGGGTTCGAATCCCATAAGAAGGTCTGCTCCGCCTGTAGCTTCCAGAGGACTTATGACATCATCACCAAAACGCAATGTACAAAGAACGCTTCCACCTCTTTGTGCCATTCCGTGAATCTCACTCATTGATACTTTATAGCCTGACCTCATGGCAGCATTTCCAAGTACCATCGAAGCGAGGAGGACACCTTGTCCACCGACACCGACGATTTGAACTGTGTACTTCATTGTTTCACCTTTATTGCGTTTTTAGGACAGACATTTGCACACATTCCGCATCCGATGCACTGTGTGGAATCCACTTCTACTTTTTTGTCTTTTTTGATAAGGGCAGGACATGCGATCATTTTCAGACACGTGTAACAATGTATGCAGAGGTCCTGATCCACTACACACTGCTTTGGAATCAACAGTTTTTGTTTTTTAAGTTCCAGAGGACAAGCACATTTCGAGATCACTACCGCGACGCCATCGAAAGCCATAGCATCTTTCATCACCTGTTCTGCACCTTTTACATCATATGGATCGATGGTTTCAACGAATTTGATGCCGATACCTTTTACGAGTTTTTCAACGTCAATAGCATCCGTGTTTACATTACCGTAATGCCTTCCGGTTCCAGGGTTGGGCTGATGTCCGGTCATAGCTGTTGTTCTGTTATCTAGAATCACCATAACGATCTTATGGTCGTTGAATAGCGCAGATGTGAGTGCGGGAACTCCTGAGTGGAAGAAGGTAGAGTCTCCGATGAATGCAATGGCTTTCTGGTCTGTGACTTGAGCAAATCCGCCTGCTGCTCCAGCGCCTCCTCCCATGCAGATGATAAAATCGGCCGCGTTGAATGGCGGTTGTACACCGAGAGTGTAACAACCAATATCCGAACAATAGACGACATTTTGATTCCCTACTGCTTTTTTTGTTGCAGCGTACATTCCTCTGTGGGGACATCCTGCACACAGCGTCGGAGGCCTCGAAGGAAGTTTTATCGTGCATGGATCAAGCGGAATAGGCATGTCCTTTACTTTGACTATGTTTTTGATGCCTTTCAAGACATCGGGAGAGAATTCCCATGCTCTGGGAAGATGTCCGGTCCTTTTTCCGTATATGGGGACCGCAAGCTGATTTTGACCGGAGATACGAAGGACCTGATCTTCTAAGAATGGTTCTAACTCTTCTACGATGATGATCGCTTTCTTTCCTTTGATGAAATCTTTGATCTTGTTCTCAGGAAGTGGATTTGTGAATCCGAGTTTTAGGATGGATACATCAGAAATGAATTCTTTGACGTATGTATAGCTTACACCCGATGTGATAATTCCGATCTCTCCGGAACCTTCTATGAAATTGTAAGGTGATACTTCAGATAGCTCCTGTGCTTTTGCATAAAGTTCCAGGAGCCTTACTCTGTTACCTTTTGCATATGCTGGTATGTTAACGAATCTTTTATCATCCTTTACAAAATGACCGCTTGCGGGTGTATCTATGATGTTTCCAAATTTCACGATGGAACGGGCATGATTGACCCTCGTGGTCGTTCTGTAAATCAGAGGCAGGGTCAGCTTCTCTGATATTTCGTATGCTCCTTTGATCATATCTTTCGCTTCTTCCGGCGTGGAAGGTTCCATCATAGGCAATAGTGCCAATGTGGAATAATAACGGTTATCTTGTTCGTTCTGGGAGCTGTGTGTAGACGGATCGTCGGCAGACATTATGAGCATTCCACCTTTGATTCCTGCGTATGCTAGGGTCATCATAGGGTCTGCAGCAACATTGAGTCCGACGTGTTTCATAAATACGAATGATCTAACGCCTGAAGATGCTGCGGCAGCGGATACCTCCATTGCTACTTTCTCGTTGGATGAGAATTCAAAATACATACCGATCTTGTCAGACATCTCCTCGAGGATGTTTCCGACCTCAGAAGACGGTGTTCCAGGATATGTGGATGCGAATTTCACGCCTGATTCCACGAGTCCCCTCACGATTGCCTCATTACCGAGTAATAATTCCTGCTCACTCTTTTTCAGAATGTTTGCCATTAGGATACCTCAAATCAATGGAGGTATATTCTGTCTATTGTTTAATTCTATTTCTTTACCATATTCATTCATAAGACATTTCACAAACATCGTTTTATTTTGTTCGATAATTTTTTTGAGAAGTATGATAAGTTGCAGCATTTAGAATTTGTAGACAAATTAAGAGTTTATGATATCTTACGCCACATGAATATCATGATTATTTGGTTCTATCAATCGTGTAAATGTGTAAAAATGAGTCTAAGGAAACATAAACAATAAAAACAAGAACTATGGTGCTGTTGCAATATCAAGCGAGGGTAGCCAAGCCTGGAAAAGGCGCAGGACTTAGGATCCTGTTCTTAGTGATACAGGGGTTCGAATCCCCTCCCTCGCACCAATTATCATTTTCAGATGTTGTGATTTTATCAGAATCTGATTAATTTTTGAATCGTATCGTTTCATTCCTGTAACAGCAAAGCGGTGATATTCTTTGATATCTGAATATCTTAGACGAGGCAGTGACCGACGAAGATAGTAAATGTTTCTCATCAGGAATCAGATCTTATGTTACTTTATCAAGAGAGCGGAGACAATGTTTGTTTGTAATAGGTCTTTACAAATGATGAGGCCTTGTTGTTCGGTTGGTTCATCATTAGTCATGTGTTAATCTTTGTATATGGCCATATGAGAAATATATCACCAGATATGATTTTAGGTATTATTAATGCTAAAATGATAAAAAATATCATATGAATGCACATCAGAAGTTGAATATGTGCCATATTGTTAAATATATCAGGTCTATCCAAAAAGTATGCTTATTCTGGCGCAAGCCATTACAAAATCGTTCGGACCCGTCAAAGTGCTAAGAGGTGCCGATCTCCAGATCAACGAAGGGGACCGTATTGGACTTATCGGATTGAATGGTGCCGGTAAAAGCACATTTCTTAAGATCCTTTTAGGTGAGATCAAACCTGATACAGGCGAATTGATCCGTCGTACAGATAAGATCGGATATTTGCAACAGTTCGCAGAGTCGTCCTCATCAGTTACTGTACGTGAAGTTCTTCATCGCCCTTATGGTCATATAGAGTCGGTCGAGATCCGTATGCATGAACTCGATGATATGATGACATCTGGTAAAGACATTGATTGGAATGCAGTTGCGGCAGAATATTCTGATCTGGAAACTCAACTGGCCAAATTCAAGGTCCAGGATGAAGATAAATTAGTCAGATCGCTTGAGAAAGTAGGTCTATCGGTCGATCTGATGGATCGTGATATGGAATCTCTTTCAGGAGGAGAAAGGACCAAAGTAATGATCTCGCGTATCCTTGTTCAGGCAGAAGAATGCGATCTCCTTGTCATGGACGAACCGACATCGCATCTGGACATCGTGACAGTGGAATGGCTAGAAGATTACATCATCAAGACGCATTGTGCTGTCTTGGTTATCAGCCATGACAGGTATTTCCTCGATAAGATAGCTACACGCATGGTGGAGATATCAGGCGGAAAGACCCGTGAATACAAAGGCAATTACACGGACTTCGTGGATAAGAAGACAATGGATGTCGAGCGTATGCAGAAGGAATACGAAAAATACGCTAATAAAAAGAAACACGAAGAAGAGGTCATCGATCAGATGATCAGGGACTGCAAGTATCTTTCAAGTCATAAGAGCAGAGAGAGAACAGCGGCCAAGATGGAGGTCAAGGATAGACCTGAAGATGTGAAGGATATTTCTGTGAAGATGCAGTCTGTCCAGAAATCTGGAAAGAATGTATTCTTGGCTCATGATCTTACAGTTGCATACGGTGATGATGTTGTTCTCAAGAATGTTGAAATAGATATTCAAAAAAATGATAAGATCGGCGTGTTCGGAGGTAATGGAGAGGGGAAATCAACTCTCATAAAAGCACTTCTTGGCCAAATTCCCAGCACGGGCGAGCTATGGCTTGCACCTGGTGCAAAGATGGGTTATTATTCACAGCATCATGAAGGTCTCGATCTCATGCTTACAGCCGAAGAACAGTTGGTTCATGTAGTAGGTTCTGATAGACGCGGAGATGCAAGAGCTATGCTTTCCAAACTCCTGCTTGAAGGAGATGATGTAGAAAAACCGATGAAGATGCTCTCCGGAGGACAGAGGGCAAAGGTCGCATTGAGTCTGTTGCTTCTCAACGGAACCAATCTTTTGATTCTGGACGAACCAACGAATTATTTGGACATTCCTGCCAAGAATGCGATGGAAGCTGCTCTTGAAGAATACGATGGGACTGTGATGGTCATAACTCATGACAGGTATTTCCTGGATAATATTTGTACAAGAGTCATCGAGGTCAAAGATCATACTGCGATAACTTATGCAGGCAATTATTCTGATATGAAGGCACATGAAAAACCAAACAGTGTTATTCTAGAGGCTGAGGAATTCCGTGTACTCGCACCGTTCACTGAATGGGTAACAAGAAAAAAGTTCTCTAAAGGTGACAAGGTAATGATAGTTCCTGCAGAGATGAAGAACTATCAAGCTGCTTTCGATCAAGGAAAATTAAAGAGTACGGGTAACAAGAGGAAGATCACAGTTCCTGTTGCTCTAGATGATTCTGCATCCAAGGAATCAACGTTCACAATCCACAGATCCAATTCATAATTGTTATGTTGCATCCACAAATGGACAACAATATCATTATTTAATACAATAAGGATAATAATGCCCATAAAGGTTAATATACTCTTTTTTTGCTCTCAATGTTATTGGATGTGAGCTTATTAAAGACAAAGTGATTGTGTTAATAATCGTCCTCATCGAAATAATGGCGGCAGGCGGCATATATGTGCTTTCAATGAACGATGAAACTCATTCATTGGATGTCTCTGTTATTGCCAGAGTAAATACCGACGGATCTGGAATCTACATTCAGAACGGATATACTCTTAGTGATTTTTTCGAACTGGACTCTGAGGGAAATATAATTTTTAATGATGATAAAATGCCTGAATGCATTGCATCCGCATGGGCTGGAAAGACTTTTGCAACGCCCGGAGTCACTTCTATTCAACATATACAATTATTGAATATTGTTGAAAGTATGGGATTTTCCTTTGAGCTGGTCGGTTCTAGCGGAGATCCTAGTAGAACTGTGTATTATGTTCCGAATGTGACAACAGTAAATTTAGCTTATGCAGCTCTTGAATCATCGAATATCATCGGAGGTATCGTTTGGGAACCCGTATATCACGCGATTGCAGATTCATCGAGTTTTACGGGTTTGGTGACCACAAATGTATTGTTCCCTGGCCACACCTGCTGTGTGATCGCAGGAAGGACAGCATATCTCAACGATAACACTGCAACGGTGTTAAAATTCCTTGCAGCCTATGTTGAAGGAGTGAATTGGGTAAATAACGCAATCCAAAACAAAGGTACTGATTATGATACGCTGGTACAGATCGGAATGTCATCTGGACAGACCAAGACTGTTGTAGAAGAAGCTTTATCCACCGTGGTATATAAATTTGCAGACAGCTCTTCCGGTTCACTTACAACTCTCAAGTCAGATCTAGTAACTTTGACAGATAGTCTGTTAGCATCACCCGGATCAGGATTGATCCATACAATGGAAGATCTAGGCTTTTCCAATACCACAGAATTCGTGAACGCTTTGGTTGATGACTCATATCTAAGGGCGGCTTTGGTAATGAATCTACCTGATGTAGGTGACGTAGATACTATCTCGATAGGCGCTATCGCCGGAGATATTCATCAGATCGCATTGCAAGTATGTGTGGTGGAAAGTTTCTTCAAAGATTACGGAATAAGTGTGACCATCAATACATTTGCAAACGGAGGAGCTGTTGCTGCAGATCTTTTCGCAGCGACACCGAGTTGTGATATTTCATTCTTGGGAGCACCACCTCTTGTCATTAAGACGATCAATAACGGGTGATATCAATGGAATATTCAAAATTCAAATACGACGAGAATAATAAATACCACAGATTTGGTAAAACACTGGGTATCACTTTCATTTCTTTAATTCTACTGTTGGAAGCATGGTGGATAGCATCATTGTTAGCTAATTCATCATTCCTTCCGACTCCGTTGGAAACATGGGACGCGTTGGTAAGTCTGTATACCATTGGTGATCCTATTACCGGAAGGACCATGTGGCAGTATATTGCGGCAAGTATGTCTACATTTTTGAAAGGATTTGTGTTGGCATTAGTTGTTGCGGTCCCATTGGGTCTTGTTATAGGTTATTCCAGAATAGTAAGACAGTTCACTAATCCCATCTTGGAAATTCTAAGGCCTATCGCACCCATTGCGTGGGCACCTATATTCATTTACGGTATCAATTATACCGTGGGTCCTATACTTGTTGTTTTCATAGGTATCTTCTTCCCGTTGCTCACTAATGTGATCTTCGGTGTAATGAAGATCGACCAGAGTCTGATCGATGCTTCTAAAACATTGGGGGCTTCTAAATTACAGACTTTCACAAAGGTAATGATTCCCAGTGCAGTCCCGTACACAATGAACGGAATCAAGATTGGATTGGGAGTTGGATGGATGTGTATAGTCGCAGCTGAGATGTTCGCACCTATTAACGCAGGAATTGGATATTACCTGCAGGAACAATCATCTGTCGTAGGATCTGGAGCAGGTGCATTTGCTGCACTCGTAATAATTGCTATTTTAGGTCTTCTGACCATCGGACTCGCCGATTATATCCATAGAGTTATTGTAAAAAGAATGGGGATGGAAGAATGAGTGACGAAATTTCAAACATCAATGAGGAAATCTCAGATGTAGACAATTGTGGTTGTGAAGAGGCACAGATCTGTATAAAGAATCTCAGAAAGGTCTACAAGACAGATGATTCAGAGACAGTAGCAGTGGAAGATTTCTCTTTGAATATCCGTAAGGGAGAACTCGTGACAATCGTAGGTCCTTCAGGATGTGGAAAGACGACCATATTAAGAATGATCGCAGGACTGTTGGAACCTACATCGGGTACGATTTTGGTAGATGGTAAAGCGGCTTCCGGTCCAGGTTCGGACAGAGGAATGGTGTTTCAAGATTTCGCTCTTTTTCCATGGAGATCAGTAAGAAGGAATGTTGAATTCGGAATGGAGGTTGCGGGAGTTCCCAAAGAGGAACGTCGCACTAGGGCAGATAGGTATATCAAGCTCGTAGGTCTGGAAAAATTCGCTGATTCGAGAGTACATGAATTGTCTGGAGGAATGAAGCAACGTGTCGGTATCGCCAGGGTCCTGGTCAATCATCCAGAGGTAACCCTTATGGATGAACCGTTCGGATCTTTAGATGCTCAGACAAGGAATATCATGCAAGTACAGCTGTTAAGAGTGTTGGATAAAACAGATCAGACTATTATTTTTGTTACACATTCGGTTGATGAAGCATTGTTCCTATCAGACAGGATCATAATCCTTACAAAGCGTCCTGCAATGATCAAGGAGATCATTACGGTTCCCTGGCCAAGACCTAGGGATCGTGCGGATCCAGCATTCTCTATTCTTAGAAAAAGGATTCTCGTAGAACTCGAGAATGAGAATGTGATGGGATAAACTTCAATTTTTTTTTTACCTTCGGGCCAGAAGGTCCGAAAAATTTCTTTCATAAATCGGTGATACCTTTGTAACATTTTACAAAGAAAATGAAATGCAGGTTTCCATATTGCTTCATTATCGATATGGTTGGGCCTACACAGAAAGACATCGATAAGATTAATTTTGCATAGTTACAATTGTTGAAAATTTGCTATGAGTCTGATTTCAGTATAATTTTCTACAAGTCACATAGTATATTAAAAAGCGATATCAAGGAACTAATAAAGTCAAATTCATCAATATGTGATTGTTTAAAAATTAAATAAAAAATGATTAGGGGATTTTTCCCCATTTGAAGTTTACTGTTCTAATCTGAGCGTGTCGAATTTATAGACCTTTTCGGGGCATATGAACTGACATCTGTAGCATGCTGTTCCCAGGCAGTTCTTTGTCTTGACGACAATAGTCTTGTCAGGCATTACTGTAAGTGCATGTTCGGGGCATTCATTTTCACATTTCTTACAGCCTGTACAACCATCCATTTTTCCGACAAGGTTGGTTCCAATGTCATGAACGATACGGAGTCCTCTTGCACCGAGATCAGGAATATCACGTACTACCATACGATGTACATTGGGTGTCCCGTGTACTTTAGGCAATTCTTGTATTCCATAGATCTTGTTATTATTGTTGTACATCTCCATGCCCATTCCCTCATCCCAGTGGGCGAGTTCCTGCATATAGATCTGTTCGAAGGTCTTATCCGAAGCGAACATCACATGATTAGCTCTGATGCCGTCTGCAATTACCTGTAGTTCATCAAGGAGTTCAGGTTTGGTTAGAATATCTGTTGCCATTGCCAACGAGGTGTTACCCCACTGATAGACTTCTTTACAGGAAGGAGGTATGAGTCCTACTTCTCTCGCTTTAACGGCATCAACATATGTTCCGGATGCTCCGGCCATATACATGATATTCATTTCATCGAATTTTATACCAGCGTGTTCCAATAACGTGAAGTGACCTGCTCTTATGGCACCGATGGCTTTACACGCTTCGGAGATGTCATGTGAATCGATATAGATACCATCCTGGAAGTGCATCATACCGTCGTTCGTCTGGAGCTTTCCTTTCTTCCATAGATTTCCGTCTAAGGCTGCAGCGACTGCGGCGACAACTCCGGTTCCAGTAATTCCTTTTGCTTTTCCGTGCATAGGCCCTTCTTCAGTAATCATGTTAAGGCCAAAATCACAGTTATCACCTGGTTGGGGAGTTATTTCTTCATCCAAGACCATACATTTCCATGAGAAATCATACTCTAAGTCACAAATCGCGCCTGGGCCTGCAAGCATACCACATTTGATGGATTGACCCTCCATCGCCGGACCTGCTGCTGCAGATCCTGTGTAAATCTCGTCTCCAACTTTCAATGCCATTTCTGCATTAGTTCCGTAATCAGTTACGAGGCAGTTATTTTTCTGATCGAGGAATCCGCTTTTATACATCATAGCAAGCGCGTCTGCACCAATCTCATGTCTAATCGCCGGAGGAACATAAAGTTCAGTTCCATCGGGAAGATCCATTCCAACATCTACTGCTGAGAATACACCTGCATTTCTTGCCTGGTTTTTTATACCTCTTGCTTTGTGAGCGTTCTCACCGGCAAAAGCAAGGTCGTCTATGGGAATCCCCTGGAACAGAGATAGTTGAATAGGGTTACCACAGATACTGACCTTTTCTACTTTTTTAAGATCTATATCTAGCGTTTTTATGACTTTGTTCACAGTATCCATTACGATATCGTGAGCTAATTCTGTACCAACATTAATACAGAATGTCAAATGATCCATGATGTTCGCACCCGGTAAAGGGTGACATTCAGTTACTGATGTAGACAAAATCTTACCGTCGGAAAGATTGACTGCATGAGCCCTCGTTCCGCTTGTACCCATATCTAAAGATATTCCATAACTCATTTTCATTTCCTCCTGATCTTGTCCCAAATAGACTTCTTTTCAGTTGTCTGCTCGGAAGCTTCTTCTTTACGGCGATCTTCGCACGCTTTACAATGGCATTCTTCATCATCATCGTCATCATCGTGGTGATGGTGATGCTCATGGTGATCGCCACAGCAACAATGTTCATCCTCATCGTGGTGATGGTGATGCTCATGGTGATCGCCACAGCAACAATGTTCATCCTCATCGTGGTGATGGTGATGATGTCCTTCTTTAATCTGGTAATCGATCCCAGTATCTTCGATGGCGTGCATCATTATGTGTTCCAGTTCATGTGGATCCACATCCAAGACCGCTGCCATAAAGTTAAAATTGATTTCTTCGCAGGGGTCGATAACACCATGGTGTTCAACTCCATTGTCTAAATCGGTAAGGTTGAGTGTGATTCCGGTTCCGTCATCGTGATAAACAGCACATTTGATGTGTCCGAGGAGGCATCCTGATTCCTTTTCAACCCATTTTCCAGTAATGATCAGAGCATTAGCAAGTCTCGCTTCTGCATCTGAATTCCATCCGTGGAAGTGTCCTACAAAACCTACGGCTACTCCGCCGGCTTCTTCCATAGAAGTCTTTTCGCCTCCGTCACGTTTATCTTCACACTCATGACAGTGACAATCCTCATTGTGTTTATGATTGTGTTCTTCGCTCATTCTTTCATCAACTCGTAGACTTTATCCAGATTTTGTCCGGTCTTGTTAGATACCGATATGATTAACTTATCAGGGTATTCACGTTTAAGATAGGCTACTGCGGATGCAAGTTGTTCAGGAGATGCTAGGTCTGCTTTGTTTATAAGAATGAAATTTGCTCCGAACATCTGCCTTTTAAAGAACTCTTCTTTTTTCTTGATCAGGTCATCGAACCTTTGAATGTCCGCAACACCAATTATGATAGTTTCCTCAGGATCGATCATCGAGGTACGTACAAGGGTTTCAACCTTGTGTGGAAGGGCCAATCCGGTAGGTTCGATTATAATGACATCAGGATCAATATCTTTTTTTATGCTTTGCAATGCGTGTTGAAGTGTCCCCGACAACGTACAACAAATGCAACCATCAGGTAATTCAATAGCGTCATATCCTTCTGCTTTTAAAGTGGCGCCATCTACACCGACTTCGCCTGCTTCATTAACGACGATAGCAACTTTAGTTCCTTTTTTACTATACATTGATGCCAATTTCATCAATAGGGTCGTTTTTCCACTTCCGAGGAATCCGCCCAGAATATATACAAACATACAACCGTAATCGAAAAGTATCGTATTTAGTCTTTACAATCTAACCAATTTAGTTTTCGCTTAATCAGTAATTTTGTTGCATTCCTTTGCCTTGTTTCTTTACGATTCTAACATGATCTAACATAATAAGACGATGGATAATGATGGATGTAACTAGATTTTAGAAGTTTAGATGTGTTAAATAGTACTTTTAATTTAGTTATATTTATACTTTTTCTTTTTATTTATATTTGTGGATATAACATCCATCCTGGACAGCAATTAAATATTAACCAACTGTTTAAGAGTTTTAGTGTGTGCCGAAGTAATTCGACAGCACTTATTTGGAGGAAAATATATGGTAAGTCACAAAGGAGTCGACTATACAAAGATCCTCAAACGTTACGACGTTGAGGCTCAGAACGAAACAACTCCGGAATCGGTTGCTAAAAAAATGCTCCCGTCGGACCCTACACTCAAGAAAGTCGCTGAGACTGTCTTGTACATGAAATTCAAGGAAGTAGGACCAGCAGTTACCGAGGCACTTAAGACCGTCAAACCACTCTCTGTCATTAATGATGGATTGGTTGTCGGAATGGAATGTGTCGCAAAACTGTACGCAGAGCATATCTACTACCTTCCTGAGATCATGATGGCCGCAAAGACCATGGAGATCGGAATCGCTATCGCAGAGAAGCAGATCCCCGGAGGAAGAGAGACAAAAGGATTAGTTGTCATGCATGCAGCAGAAGGAGACCCCCACGATATCGGAAAGAACATCGCAGCAGTTATGATGAGATCATCTGGATATTCAGTTATCGATATGGGAAAAGATGTTGCAGTTACTGATGTAGTGGCAGAGGTTGTTAAATCTAAACCTATGCTCGTAACAGGAACAGCATTAATGACAACAACCATGACCGCATTCCCGCACGCCGCAGAGCAACTCCGCGGAAAGGGAATAAACACACCATTCATGGCAGCCGGTGGAGCAGTAAACAGAGATTTCGCAGAGTCATTCGACCTCGGAATATACTCAGAGAAAGCACCACAGACACCGCCAATAGCTGACAAGATCAAAGCCGGATACGACTGGAGAAAAATCAGGGAAGAATGGGACAACATCGTAGGAGGTGCTTAAACATGTCAGTTACTAGATACACAAAAATGGCTTATTCAAGCGCAGATGAGATGGTTTTCGGAACCGCAAAATCACCTGTGTCTTATGGATTCGGAATCAAGGTCGGAGCAGGCAGGGTTATCCCTGAGCTCAACTATGCACCCAGGCCAGGATCTGAAAAAGACCCTGCAAGGTTAGCAAAAGAGTATGTTGATTATATCTCGAAAGATGTTCTTGAGAGAGCAGTTACAGTCGGATTCCCGGATGTACAGCTTGAAACAGAATGGGTCTCTCAGATGGGAACACCCAAGATGGCAATCCCTGTCGTCGAAGGTCAGAAAGCAATCTGCGAAAAATACCACGAGGAATACGGAATCAACTGTGCAGTAAGGCACACAATTCCCGACCAGCGTGAGGCAGGAGAAGAAGGTCTCCGCACCGGAATGAAAGGTCACCACGCATACCCTGAAGCACTCTTCAAGGCAGCAGAGGTAGCTTGCGAAAACGGCGCAGATGTTTTCTCTGTCGAGACAATGGGCGGAAAAGAGCTCTCAGATTACGCAACAACAAACGGAGATATCGTTGCATTCCTCTTCGGAGTAGGATACCTCGGTTCCATAGATATGGAATACGTTTGGAAAGAGTTCGTAAACATCTGTAAGAAGAACAAGACCATCGCAGGAGGAGACACCAACTGTGCAGGAGCTAACACCGCTATGTTCATGGCTGGCGGATATCTTGATAACGATGTTCAGAGAACCTACTCTGCAGTTACAAGGGCAATCGCATCTGCAAGGACACTCGTTGCATGGGAATGCGGAGCATCCGGACCTGACAAAGACTGTGGATACGAGGGACCTATTGCAAAATCCATTGCAGGAAAGCCCTGTGCACAGGAAGGAAAGAACTGTCAGTGCGCACACTGCGATCTTCAGGGTAACCTGATGGCACAGGTTTGTGACCTTTGGTCGAACGAGTCTGTCGAGTACCACCCCGAATTCGGTGGATCATCTGTTCAGTGCTGGCTTGGATCACTCGGATACGAAGTATCTCTTATGAACACAGCTATCGCAACCGGCCAGGAGAAAACCCTCAGGGACTTGTACATGATCTCGGATCGTTCAAGAGGACCAGAAGGATACGTCCTTGCTTACGACAATGCATACAAGATCGGAGAGGCAATTGCCAAAGAAGGTAACAACCTTTACCTCCGTTCAAGGGCAGCTGGTATCACAGCAGCGAAACTCATCAAAGCCGGTAACGAGGCAAAAGAGATCGCTCTGACCAACAAGCAGAAAGATGTTCTTGTTAACATTATCAAGGACCTCGAAGCATTGCCTGACAGCGAAGACAAATTCTTCGAGTATTGCGACAAGAAATATTCAGATCTTGTTCCTCTTTACAACAAGAAGAACTACGGCTTCTAAGACTGTTTCTTTGTTTAGCATAGAGTCAAACTTTTTAGGGGGTCTCGGCCCCCATTCTCCATTCTTTTTTAACTTCTGCTTAATACCGCTTTCTATCAAAGGTCAATAGAAAAATGCTGAAAAATATTCGCTATGGATGATATATCAGTATTTACGCCAGAATTTTCTAATATAAGGTTTATTGTTTGATATAATCAAACAATAACAGTTTTATTGTAAATATGTGCAGTTGGATGCAACTTTTGTACATCTATATTTATAGATTTCTAAAAAGTACGTTGGAGGTATCATTCATCCATGAAATTTCATAAATATCATCACCAAATTTCCATGACTATGGCATCTTCGGATGTCAAAAATGGAGAAAAATACATGCTAAGCGCGAAAGGAGCAGACTTCAGCCAAGTGTTGAAGCGTTACGACATCGACCTGCAGCAGGTGGCAACACCCGAGCAGATGGCAAAGAAAATGTTACCCAAAGATGAAGTATTCAAGAAGGTAGCAGAAGAAGTTTTGTACATGAGATTTAAGACTGTTGGACCAGTCGTTATGGAAGCTCTCAAACAGAGGAATCCACTCGACGTTATCAACAACGGACTTGTCGCAGGTATGGAAGTCGTTGCAAAATTATATGCAGAACACGTCTATTACCTTCCTGAGATCATGATGGCTGCAAAGACCATGGAGATCGGAATAGCACTTGCTGAGAAGCAGGTACCAGGAGGAAGAGAGACAAAAGGAACAGTCCTTATGCATGCAGCAGAAGGAGATCCCCACGATATCGGAAAGAACATCGCAGCTGTGATGGTCAGATCTTCCGGTTATACTGTCGTTGATATGGGAAGAGATGTTCCGATAGTAGACCTCGTTGCAAAAGCAGTCGAGCTCAAACCATTATTTGTTAGTGGAACAGCTCTTATGACGACCACAATGTCTGCATTCCCCACAGAGGCAAAACTCTTACAGGAAAAAGGTCTCAGCATGCCACTTATGGGATGCGGAGGAGCAGTCAACAGAGATTACGCCAATTCATACGATCTCGGTATCTATTCCGAGAAAGCACCCCAGACACCAGTTATCGCAGACAAAATCCGCGCTGGATATGACTGGAAGAAAGTTAGAGAAGAATGGGATAACATTATCGGAGGCGCTTAAATATGTCAGTTACTAGATACACAAAAATGGCTTACGACTGTGCAGATGACATGGTTTTTGGTCAGGCAAAACACCCCGTTTCATACGGTTTCGGATTAAAGATCGGAGCAGGAAGAGTTATCCCTGAGATCAACTACGCTCCCAGGCCGGGAACAGAGAAAGACCCTGAAAAACTCAGGAGAGAATACGTCGATTATATCTCGAAAGATATCCTCAACAGAGCAATCACTGCGGGATTCCCAGATGTTCAGTTAGAGACCGAGTGGGTCTCTCAGATGAACCAGGAAAAACTCTGTGTACCTGTTGTTGCAGGACAGAAAGCAATATGTGAGAAATTCCACGAGGAGTACGGACTTAACTGTGGTACCAGACAGACAATCCCCGATCAGCGTGAGGCAGATAACGGCCTTCGCCCTGGAATGGATTCATTACACGCATATCCTGAGAAAATGTTCCAGTGCGCAGAGTTCGCATGTGAGAACGGAGCAGACAACCTTTCTATCGAGTCAGTCGGTGGAAAAGAACTCTCGGATTACGCAGTCACGAACGGAGATATCGTTGCATTCCTTTTCGGAGTAGGATACCTCGGATCAATTGATATGACTTACATCTGGCAGGAATTCGCTAACATCGCAAAGAAAAACAGATGCATTGCTGGTGGAGATACCAACTGTGCTGGAGCTAACACTTCTATGTTCATGGCCGGCGGTTTCCTTGATAATGATGTTCAGAAGACCTTCTCAGCTGTTACAAGAGCAATCGCATCTGCAAGAACACTTGCAGCATGGGAATGTGGAGCATCCGGACCTGACAAAGATTGTGGATACGAAGGAATCATCTGTAAAGCCATTGCAGGAAAGCCAGCCGCACAGGAAGGAAAGAACTGTCAATGCGCACACTGCGATCTTCAGGGTAACCTGATCGCACAGTGCTGTGACCTCTGGTCGAACGAATCTGTCGAGTACCACCCTGAATTCGGTGGATCATCTGTTCAGTGCTGGTTCGGATCACTCGGATACGAGTGCGCTTTAATGAACACTGCAACCCAGCTTAAACAGGAGAAGACCCTTAGAGATCTTTACATGTACACCGACAGGACAAGAGGCCCTGAGGGATATGTACTCGCATACGACCACGCATACGAGATCGGACAGGCGATTGCAGCAAACGGCAATGACCTGTACCTCAGATCAAGGGCAGCCGGACTCAAAGCAGCAGAGATAATCATCAATGGTTATAAAACAAAAGAGCTCGGACTTACAAACAAACAGCTCGATGTCATCAATGACATTCACAAGAAGATCTCAGCCCTCCCCGAGGACACGGATAAGTTTGTTGAGTACGCTACAAAAGAGTACCAGGACGTTCCTAACTTCAACCTTAAGAACTACGGTCTGTAAGACGGTAATTCTATAAGAGGATCCATTAAACCTTTTACTTTTTATTTATTCTAACCTATGGGCCATAGCTGTTCTTCATAATTTACAGAGATTTTATCTTAGACCTCAGTTGTTACTCTTAGATGTATCTTAATTTGATTTTAAAATCTGTATTTTTTGAAATCGACCGTTTCGACTCGAATAGATATATCTTAACCGGAATGCAAGATTTTACAAGTATAGGTAGCGAATGCTAGGCGATATGAACTGTAGGATCGAAGCCTCTGTATGAATTCAAAATGCGAGATCGGATATTCTATTTATCTGATGTTTGAATTCAAATTGTAATTTTTTTACTACTCACTGTAACTTAATAGACATAGACAAGATCTTATGTTAATTCTGATAAAAACCTAATTCTGTGAATCCATAGACATAGCTTTAAAGACGATATGCCGTGATTTTGTTTCGTTTTTAAAAGACCGTTCTGTTCCTTTGTTCAAAAAAATTACACTGTGTTTAAAAATTGCGTGTAATATTAAGAATACGAAGTAATGTACAATCTTATTCACACATATTGAAACAATCGATGCACATATAAGAAAGAAGTAAAAATCGGTTCGTGTAAATCTGATAATCGGTTAGTATTTTCTAGAAATAGCAAATATGCCCAACATCAAAACACCGACAATTAATACGACCGTAATCATCTTCTGGAATTGATGGCTATTAAGGTCCGTTGATGATGAATCTGTTATTATGTAAGTATAATAACTGCAATCGGAAAGGCCTGTAATTGTTATACATCCATCATTATCTACTGTGAAATTTTTGATCTCTTGTACAGATGCGTCTGACATGTTAGAGATCGTATACGTGTTTCCTGCATAATCGCTTCCGACATAATAGTTTAGTGTGGCAGTATATGGAAGAACTCCGGCCGTTCCAAAATTTATAACAAGTTCTTCATTACTTATGTATCCTTCGACGTATATGTTAAATTCAGATTCTACATATTTTGTAGAACAGTCAAGAACCCAAAAATATATGAAATCTGTAGAATCATTGTCCGATACAATGTTTATCTGAATTATTTTTCCTGAATTGCTAAAACTTTTAAGAAGGCTGCTGTCAAATATCTGTCCAGATTCGGCTTCAGATTCTGTAAAGGTATAAGAGTCATAATCATCGATAGATTTTATGAGATTATCATTTGTTTCATTTATATTGATGTTCTCTCCCGCGGATTCGTTATCTATTATTGTTGTAAAAAATCCTAATGAACATAAAATCGTCGCAGAAATAATTACCAATGAAAACAATTTTATTGTTTTCTTAGCTACAATTTTATTTTTCATCTTATACTTCCTTATTATTAAATATATTATTTTATCATAGGAAGTCCAGTCTATATTTATATTTACTGATTTTACTTGGTATTAAATTCACGAATGCAAATAGAAATTAAGGTGAAACATTTACATTGAAATTTCTTGTTGAAATCACTCAATAACAAAATCGTGCAAATATATACATAATATTTTCTTTTCATTCACTAACAAATTATATTTCTATCAATCGATATAAGATAAACTATACGAATCGCACAAATACTTTAATTAAGAGCCGTATAGAATCACAATTTGTTATCATATTAGATAACAATATATTGTTGTGTGCTGTAAAATATAAAAATAAAAAGATAAATGATTTGCCACAGGTATTTCAGATATTTAGAGAATATCGATAGTTACGTTTCTTTTAAGACCGAGATTTCCTGCAACTTCGATCGCTTTGATCATGGCACAAGGAACAGGACACGCTGCATGAGGAAGTCTTTCACTCGCCCATTTATAAACATCCGTTTCATTCATTGCCGCTTCAACTTCTGTCCATGGACTTACGGGTTTTACGATCCATGACATTCTCAGTATGTTAGGGCAGTCGCTTTGAATGTCGAGTTCTATCATTCCCATGTCATTCTCTTTGGCATGTATAGTGGTTATCATTTTACAGACACCTGCATCAACTCTTACTGTACATTCTTTCGTCATTTGCTATTCCTCTGTATTTTACACTATACTTCATAAACCTTGGTATGGAATGTGTATTTGGTTATATCTCATATAGTTTTGTAATGCGTAGCAAGTCACATGTAATAAATTTGTAGTGAGATCAATCACAATAAGTTGTATCAAATGTATTCGCATTAGTCAAGAAAATAAATATGAAACATTAGTAAGATTTATCGTCATGGTGATTTAGACCCGTTCTTAGGTTAGGTACAGATAACGCATGATCGTGATTTGCACGAGTTTCATACAATGTCTCATACACCACGGTCAGAAGGCTCATAAAGGTGTATACAAGCCAATCTACGGAGTTATATTATGAAGACACTCTAACCCCTGTCTAAGTATACAAAACAGCTTTAAACGTCTAGGAAGGACCTATTACGAAGTCGTCTGTTTCGATAGAGCGGTTAAAATAAAGATTGATACAATATACATGATATTGCTAATCTTGCGTGTGTGTGAGTTTGGACGATATCTTCGATAAGAGATCAAAGATTAAAAACCTGAGTTCGACAGATGATTTCGAAATCGTAAGAATTTGACACTTGAGCATCCGCTATCACACATCATTTTACGTCATGTCTTTCAGGTCCTTTCCTGTGTTCCTAGGGGGCTTTCATCCCCCGCGAACACCCGAAACGACCACCATATCCCTGAGAATGCGTGAATTGAGAGGCTCGAAATTCGAATATACGCGTCTCGTCGCCTGCTTGCGGTCGTGAACATAGGTAACTGTCAAATTCTGCAGGGAATCTATGATGAATCTTGTAGAACGTTTCCTCAGTTCCGGCATCTCATACCGCACCATCGAGACTATGACCTGAGCAAGAAAACACAGCAGAAGCGTTCCTTTCACGCTGTTCTCCGACCATACGCGCATCGGTTTGAGGTCTATATGGTTCTTCAGCGAGTCCATGAGCTTTTCCACCGTATCGCGTCTGCGGTAGATCGAGAACACATCCTTCGCTGTCAAATTCGAACTGCATTCGAGTTTGAAGAATCCCTCGCGATGGTTGGAAAGCTGTCCGCGGACGTACTCGAAGCTGTCTACATTGTTGGATAATAGCTTGCCCTGGACGCCCACATTCAGCGATATCAGCGGATTCCTCAACTGCTTCACGACCGTCTTGGATATGCGCAGCGTTCCGTCCTTCTTTTTGCACATGACATCCTTGGCATCCTCCACACATCTCCACGAGTGGCCATCTGTCGCGATACAATTTCTCGGAATAGAACAGGTAGACCGTCCTCCCGGACGACTCGAACATCTTGCGTTGGCAGTAAACGTCGTCCTCATCGTCGACGCAGTACGCCTCGTCCTTGTCGAAACGGGATATCCATGTGTCGTCGATGATATTCAGGCGCTTCCTGGTGATATACCTCATGTTCTTTTCCGTGATCTTGTCTAGCACCTGCTTGGCATCCCCTCCTGCATCGAAAACGAACAATGAATCGTCGCGGAGGTCGCCGATGATATCGTCGACGATCTTCACGAATTGAATAGAATCGGATGCGTTCCCGCGATCCACCGAGAGGTCTATGGGAATGTTTATCGGATCGCGAAGCTCGGCGGCGCCGAAGTTCACCTGCCTCAGATCCGGCCGTTTGTCCCTGGAATAACCGAAATCGTACAATCCCGTTCCCTTCGCATACACTGCTACGGACGTCGTATCGATGTTCACGTCGGTATGCTCCAGATCGTAAATCGAGAACAATCCCCTACGCAGATGCACCAGCACCTCCGGCATGATCTCCCCGCAGCGTTCCACCGCGCGGTTGATCATCCTATGGCTCACCTCTCCCCGGATTCCCAACTCGTTCCTGACCTCCGGGGACTCCAGCCATCTTCCGCATCCCTCCACGGAGAAGTTCTCCGTCAGCCGATATGAAATGATGGCACACACCAATGGAAAAAGCGGATGCCCTCTGTTCTTGGAATCGTTGAAGACGCGGTCCGATCCCAATTTTCCAAGATATTCCCTCACGCAGGCGATGGTACCAATCGGTACTGATTTATTCTCGTTCGGCTCTAGGACGAATGTCCTGAGTCGAAAGTGGTTTTTTGTCACAACAGAACAGATTCACTCGGGACACTTCTATTTTACGTCCAGTCATACGATGTTGATCGATCATTTGCATCAGGTCCTGTCGAGTTCAGGTAAAAATGCAATTTAAGATGACTTGAAAGTAATCTCCGGTGTTAAGTTTATCTATAGATCGAGATAATAGTCGAAAAAATTCTTATGATCAAAACGTATGGTAAAAGAGTCCAAGTATAGATTCCTATAATTGAAATTGTGAAATAATACCGTGATGATATTAATTTTCGGAAATATTGTCATCTGCACGGGGCTTGTATTCTTTTACCAGTATACGTAAAATCAGTAAACTCCAGAGTCCTACGAACACGGAACCTGCAATCTCTGTTGCCACGATTCCCCACCATATGGACATTAGAGTACCTGCAGTAACTGCAAGTGCGTAACAGACAGGTATTTGAATTCCACTCCTCAAGATTGTTGATATTAGTGATTTCAAACCCATTCCGATACCTTGGAAGAAACCAGATGCTACGAACCCCCAGGCCATGAACGGCAGGAAGATGCACATCATCCTTATACACAGGACTATATCCTCCTTCAACAGAGCTGTAGATTCAGAGTATGTGAATATAAATACCAGATAATCTGCAAATATAGCCACTAATGCAGCTAATATTATCATGATAAGAATACAGAATTTTATTGAGAAATTATATGCGTCCTTGATCTTGTCGTAACGCTTTGCTCCATATGCGACCGCGCATATTGGAACTATTGAACTGCCAACAGCCATCAGTGGGATCATGATCATCTGTATCAATCTCCATGTAGCTGAATAGATAGCGACTCCGTCGGTGCCTCCAACTATGATGATTATGACATTCATCAGCATCGCCATGAAGGACATGAAGATCATTTCCACAGATGACGGTATTCCGACACGGAAGATGTCGTTGTCGATCTCCTTGTTGAATCTGAATCCTCTGAGTTTAATGTCGAGATATGTGTTTTTCTTGACAAAATACCAATATATCATGACAATTAACGATATAGTTACTGCTATGACTGTTGCCCAAGCCGCTCCGGCCATACCCATTCCAAATCCGTAATCATAGATGAATATGGGATCAAGACATATGTTGATGATGGCAGCCAGGATCTGTATCATCATCGATCTTTTAGCAGCTCCTTCCGCCATCAGAAGATTACTGAATACTGAATTCAAAAGCAATATCGGGATACACATGAAAATAGGTGTTCCGTAGTCTATACAGAATCCTATCGTGTCGCCTGCACCCAACAGGAGCATCAGAGGTCTTTGAATCAGAAGAAGCAAGATGGCCACTATTATACCGATTGCCACCGTTAATCCTATTGATTGAGAGGCGGTTCTGTCTGCTCCATCCTTATCTTTTCTGCCGATGCGTCTTCCTATTGCGGAAGACGCTCCTATGCCTATGCCATTACCTATGCCGATTATGATAAAGAATAATGGGAAAACGAGGCCTACAGCTGCAAGTGCATTAGGTCCAAGGCCTGCAACCCAAACAGAATCAATAAGATTGTTAGCAGATTGAGCGATCATTGCGATAATGATCGGGATAGACATAGCTATGATGGCTTTTTTCGGATTTCCGAGAAGCATTTTCACATCAGATGTCATCTCTTTTTTCATGATATCGCTTTGATAGCCCCATCAATATGTCTTATTTAGCATTGTTGGATTTAATTCAAAAAAATCATCGATATTTTTCAAGATGGATGCTCCAATCATACCGTAATCTGAATAAAGGATAGATGGAATCTTTAGAATTTATAAACAAATTATGAAGGTCAATCGAAGTACCAAGGCTTGTCTACAATGAGTTTGGTGCTCTTCTCATTATCTGCAATAAGATTTTTGATACCTCTAACAGTAAAATTGTTATATCCTTCGCATTTGAATGCACAGGCTTTGCAGATGATTCCGTCCTTTATTTTCAAGGTTCCTTCATCGCGTCCACATGCATCACAGGGTATCTGTATTGGTTTTCTTTCTCTGATAATGGCCTTGATGGGCTCTGCATATCCTAAAGCAAGCCGGATGGCTAGTACAGAACTATCGCAATATTTTGGATATGCTTTTGCACAGTTTGATCCTATGCATCCGAAATCGGTCCGAATGGTACCTTCCTCTTCTTCGCATACATCACATAATGCAACCGGTTTCTTCTTCGTCACGATATTGCGTATTGCTTCCACTGTGAGAGATTGGTCCTTTCCACAGCGTTCCATGCAGGCATAACAGATTTTTCCATCAGCTATGGAGAATACGGCATCATGTCTTTTGCATACATCACATGGTTTGGGATAAATAATCCCGATTCTTTTAGGATCATTGGGAATGATTTCTTTATGGACGATCTTGCGGACATCCATAACTGAATAAATCGCAGGATCAAGTTTCACTTCAAGAGGAGCACATCCGCTGCAGACGATTCCGTCTGATAATCTGAAGAATGTCCTAGCCGTTGAATCATTACATAAGGAACAGACAGGTCTTTCTTTATTATCCGATGTAATAGGTTCAGTATTTTTTGTTGTAATGAGGATATCTTCAAGAACGGCCTCTAAAGATAATGTGTCTAATCCGGATCTTTCTTTGAATTTTTTATAATATTCTGTCAAATCTTCATCATCACTCTGTGATGCTTTTATGAACTCTGATAGTTCATTGCGGTCACACGTTTCCATCAACATCAGAAAAGCATATTTTTCAGAAGGATCATCAACAGATGAGAATATCTTCTCCCTATAATCTAGATAATGTGCGAAAAGATAATTTGTACCATCGATCTTCACGATTTCTGCCAGCAAATTTCTCAGATTTGACATTTCATCGGTTTAACTGTTTTCAACATTTAATATTATTTACCATCAAGACGGCATGATTTTTTTCACACGCTGATCCCTAAATCAATAAATTATTTTCTTGGATTATGGTTTTATAATGTCATATTTTTGAATATATGAATATGAAAGACAACGATAGACATCAGATGATACAGCTTATCAACAAGGCATTCATATTTGATAAGATGATCATAATATGAATTATAAGTAAAGATTCTTTGATACATTTCTCAATAGTTTAATCAGTAAAAGTCTTTCATAATAATAGTGCCAACGGATAAAAAATTATAGGATTTATCATGGCCGCATTAAAAGAGTATGGTGAATCTACAATTCATAAGAATCATATGATCCACATAGGTATTTACATCGGGTTAGGAAAATTATATTATCGATTTATGATTATAATGGTAAGAATCTTTATCAGAACGTTAAAAAGAACGAATCACGATTTTGAAGGCACCATCCAGCTGTTTGTCATACCAAAATCCGCAAGTGAAAAAGATATCGTAAATGTCTTTTGAATCTTGCATATGAATATCATAAATCGTACAATGTAAAAATATTCATCCTCTACACAGACTTGATATGCAATTGTGAAGTATTTTACAACCCAGATTACAATCTTGAATGTGTAGAGGATGCAGATATTCGACTTGGAAATGCCGATAGGTTTTTTCTGGAAATATTATATTCGATGAACTTTGATCAAAGACCTTTGGATTTGTTGTACTCACGCATTTCACGTTCGATATTTATGACACCTACGATCAAGACCACGAGTTCGATGACCATGGTAATTATCATGCACACCACTGATTCGAGGCCTCCGATTACATTAAGCGATACGTTTATCAAGAGTAACAGTGGAATGAGTATCGCTCCTACTTTCAAGAACATTTTTCCGCATATTTTTTGTCCATAATCCCAGCTATCCTGAGATTTACGAGTACTTGACGTACGATATCCAATATAGGGATTTGGCTTTCCAGGAGGAGTTTTTACCATAAGATATCCTATGATGATAAACAATACGGCCATCATTTCTGGTATTATAAAGTATATAATCGATTCTGCGTTAATCATGTTATCACGTGTTTTTTATGAATTTTGCGGGATTTCCTGCAACAACAGTGTTTGCAGGAACATCTTTAGTTACAACAGAGCCTGCGCCTACTACGGCTCCGTCGTTAATGGTTATGCCGGGAAGTATGGATACATTACCGCCTACCCAGACGTTGTTACCCAAAACTATAGGCTTACAATAACAAATATTGCGGTCACTAGGATCCAATTTGTGATTCGCCGTGGTTATTAGTACATTTGGCCCTAGTGAACAATTGTTGCCTATAGTAAGTTTTCCAAGACCTACGATGACTAGATTGAAATTGGAGAAGAAATTATTTCCAATGAATATTTGGGTGCCTATTTCACAGAAGAAATTCGGGAGTATCGTGGCATTCTTTCCTATACTGCCGAAAAGCTCTTTGGCGATAATATTTTTTTCTGCATGGTTTTCAGGGGTCAGACCATTCATTTTTCTACATAATCTATCGGCGATGATCCTGAGATCCTGTATCTCAGGCCCCTTGCAGTCGTATTCCTCTCCATCAAAGGCTTTCTGAAGTTCTGTTTTCAATGATGGTAAAACATATGACACTGTATTTATTACTTATTAGATAAGAAATAATGTTGAAAACATATGATCCTTTACATTTTTCAGATCTGATTTTTTTCTGAGACGTTTTCTATATATGGAAATATACGTTCCATATTTTATTCAGGAATTTGAGCATGGAATCATGATATGATTCGCATGCTCAATCAAACAAGGTTTAAACCTTATTTTTTTTGAATGAGTAGTTTTTGATAAACAATCCCAATATCAATGCCGTGACCATTATCACAATGCCTATTATGAATATGATATCGAAAGCCATCGATGATGGTACAGTACCTACCACCATGCTACTTCCGCCGACTATTGCAACTATGGATACCACAAAGGAGGTCATCACTGTGGTTGCGATGACCGGCCCTATTGCACCCCCGATATCACGTATAGATGTATTGAAACCAAGACTTACTGCCGTGTTCTCTTTTGGACTTGATAAAGTTATGATATTTATTATGGGAATCATAGTTAGAATCAATCCAGTCAGTGTGAAGATCTCATCGATCATTACTGCAAAGGAGTCTCCGCGGAACATGACGAACATTCCCATTCCCATTATACCTATCAATGATCCAGATATCAATATTGGTTTTGGACCCAAGCGTGACAGGGCCCGACCAGCTATCGGCCCTACAAAAAGCATCGTTATTGCAGCTGGTGCCATGACAAGTCCTGATTCAATGGTGGTCATTCCCAATCCATATGGTTTTGGTAATTGTGTATAGTATGTCAAAGCAAAAAATACAATGAACATCGCCATGGAGGACAGCAGTCCGATTATGTTTGAAAGAAATATGTTCTTTATTTTTAGAATACGCATAGGTATAAGAGGATTATCTTGTCTAGCCTCGTATACGAAGAAAAGCAGTAGGGATATCAATCCTGGGATCAGTAATGCCAGATTATCCATCGAATCCCATCCGCGTGTTGGTCCTTCAGTTATATAGATCATACAAAGTGTTATACCAGCTATGAGGAAGGCGATACCGCCATAGTCTACCTTGACATGTTGCTTTGTAGTATCCTTTTCGATAATTTTTAAAGAAAGTACGAGTAACAGGAGACTCAATACTAGTGCGATCATGAATGCATCACGCCATCCATAATACTCTTCGATATATGCGCCTACAATCAATCCAAATGCTGCTCCGATGGCAAAAGTGGAACTTATGGCACCTTGAGCGATACCAAGCTTTTCTGGAGGTAGTTTATCTGCCAACAATGCGAGGGCAAGCGGAACAATTGCAAAACCCATCCCCTGTATCGCTCTTGCAGCCAATAGATCGTAAATCGTTGCTGAAAATGCTGCGATTACAAGTCCAATAATGTATATTGTCAAAACCAAAATGAACATTTTCCTTTTACCATAAATATCTCCGAATTTACCGAAAAGCGGAGTGGTAGCCGCTCCAGCAATGAGGAATATCGATGTGATCCAAGATGCCAGGCTGGACGTTATGCCGTACTCTTTCTGTATGGTAGGAATTCCAGGTATTACCATGGTCTCGACATAGTTGACGAGTAGGGCTACAGCAACCATGGTGATCATTAGTTTAGTAGCATATTTATCGCCGTGGCCAACATCATTAGTAATTTCGATACCATCCATACAAAGTTATGAAATGTTTATGATATAAATATATTTGAATTATAATTTTAAATCTCTGCAGATTTATCACAAAAGTTTTCTTATCTACATTGCTATCTCAGAGATAGCTATACATTCCATATAATTTGATTTCACAATGCAAATGTGGCTTTGAGTTTGGGATCCAGATCGATCAGGTCCCTTGTTTCTTTGTATATTACTCCCATGGACCACATCTGTGTTTTGATATCTCTGAATACAACATTATTGTCATCTATGTAGACCTTCTCTCCGCCTCCACAAAGATCAGAACCATACACATTAACGGTTATCTCATCAAACACAGTCGTGATGTTCTCCACTCTTTTCATGGAGAGATTCTTAACACTGAATATCCAAAATTTATCGTCGCCTATAACGGTGTCTATGAATTCTCCATTAACATATTTATCAAAAGTACACTTGTTTTCATCGATGTTCGAAAGTACATATCTTTCAACGGATTCTTCGATCTCTTGTTTATTTGTCTGCGTAGTTTTTAATTTGTATTCAAACCAAGAACCTATTTCCATATTTTTCACCTTTTGAGATCATTTTCTATAAGATATGCATGAATTGTGATGCTACGATGTTCCACTCCATCTTATCCATCTTCTATTCATAGTTATAACGTTGATATCTGTCCTGGATTTAATAAGGTAAGTGTAGAAAATGTCGGATGTTGTATATAGAGAATTATTGAAAGAGGATATTCAGGACATTTGTGCTATTATAGATCAGACTTGGGATATGAACAAGTATACTGAGGATCAAAAGACGGCAGAAGGTTTGTTAGAGGTTTATCTCACATCATATCTGGTAAGATCCAATTTCGAAGAGGTGGCCGTTCTGGATGGAAAGGTCGTAGGTGTAATTCTCGGACGTAATGAAAATACGTTCACCGATAAGGATTCTGAATACTATGACATCATGGAGGCTTTCAGAAAAAAGGGATTTCCTATCACTGAAAAGGAGAATATCGCTTCAAAGTATATCTCAAGGATCGATGATGCTGACCGCCAGATGCTTAATAAGCATGCTGGTGAGTTCGATGCGGAATTAAATTTATTTATCGTTGATGAAGAATTTCGGGGAATGGGGATCGGAAAGAAACTGTTCGCAGACTTCATACGATTCTTGAAATACAATGGTGCAAAAAATCTCTACTTGTTCACTGATGATTTCTGCAATGTGGAATTCTATGTGCATATAGGCTACAAGATGCGCGAAAAGATAGAGGTCCATTCAAAAGAATTTGATGAAAAAGGATATTTTTATCTGTTTTCAAAAGAATTTTAAAGAAAATGTATGTCCAGTGGCCTCAAGTCGTTGATACCGCTGGACTGTAGGGTTTATGCAAAGGTCTGTTTAAGCTTCCATCCGCCGCCGATACATGAAATGCCGAGTACTATGAGTATTACTCCTATAATCCATGTTGCTGCAATAAGTGTCTGATCCGGGAAGATAATGAATATTATGCCGAGAACAACGAATATTATGCCGAACACAGATGCATATTTTCCAAAATTGAATCCTTCAACCGGGGGAGCTACTGCGAATAATAACGCAACACCAAACATGATGAAGAAGAATGCCATCATGAAGACAGCTACCGTTGCCATAAAGATCGGAAGAAACAACATTAGTGCACCGAACAAGATTTCTACTACGCCTTTAAGCAAATAAAGATCGGAATCTCCATTCATCTGATGTGCGTTGAATATAGTTGAAAAACCGACCATGATGGTGATGATTCCTACAACCATGACATAGATCTCGATTGTCATTCCCGTCCAAACCAAGGCAAATATACCGAGGATGAGAGCGAGTATGCCGAAAAGGAGCATATCTTTCCATCCATTGAATTTAAGATTTTCTGTTATAATATTGTCCATAATATTTACTCTCCTGACATAAGCCAGATAGAAAGATATTGAATAAGGGTTATAATAATTGTGCCTAATAAATCATAATCAAATCAATTTACTACATAATATACAGCTGCAGAAAATCCGTCGCATATGTTTAGATGCTGAACGATGTATCTCATAATGATATTGATACATACTCAGTTCTAAAAGGACCACGGGATATTATGTTTACTCGTATTTTTATTTACGGTGTATAAATAGCCAATTTTTACAGAACCGATGTCAACATAAAGATCTGTTTGATCTTTACTTTTGGCTGTTGACATTCGTTACCCTCATAACATATACATGTTTTAATTTAGACATTATTTGTTCAGTTATACTTTTATTATAATCTGATATATTCTTACATTATGTTCTGTCCCTCATGTAAAAAAGAAATCATCAACTATCCGTTCTCAATCTGTCCAGAGTGCGGTGAATCGCTGATCGACAGTGATTCATCTGATTTTTAACAACATTATTTTAAATGCATTCTGCTACCTATTGTTGGAGACATGCAGAAATGGGTCGTTTATTCATGATTGAGGTCAGATATAAAATTAGATCAGGAAAGAGATCTGAATTTCACGATAAGATAAGAGAATACGGTATCGATAAAGCATCTTGTGCAGACTCAGGTAATCTGAGGTATGAATTCTTTTTGCCTACAGATTCCGACAACGAGCTTTTCCTTTCTGAAATGTGGATAGATGAACCGTCCCAGATCTCACACTGTGATACAGAACACTTTCGGAGAATTCAATTGCTGAAAGATGAATATGTGGAAAATATTGAACTTAAGAAGTATTGGATCGAAGAATATTGATTTTCCGTGAATAATAAATATTGAGAATAGATTGGCAAATTATGGCCGTATCCGCTTTAGATTCTGATTCCGCGGATTCGGGTCTTGATTTTGTATGGCAGGTATATGACCTCTTTTCAGAGGATCATTTCTTTGCTATGAAAGAACCTGAGGATAAAAGAAAGTATTCTGCGGATCCCGATCTTCTTTTTGAGACCAAAGGTACAGGAAAACAGTTTTGGGTAGATTGCATATACAGGCCATCCTTCGGAAGAAACGGAAATCTCGATGTTTACTATGCTGATGAAGCAAAAAGACGTTTGTCGTATTATGAGGTTCTTGAAGATCCGGTATTCATGGCAATAGGAGTGGGCGGTAGTGAATACGGACCTGAAACATTCATGTTCGGACATCTGTTTGATTTCAATCTCAATAATATGAGTTCGGGAGCTTGTAGTAGAGTAACAACCCATCTCAGACAAGATTTTGTGAAGAATATTGTAGAAGAATATTTCAAAAAGAAAGAAAAAATCGATTTTAATATGTCCAAAAAAGAGGACACATCTATACGGAATTCAGAAAATCACATCGTGGGTGAAATCTCTGTACGGAAATATGTCAAAGATGTTCTTAAAAATCAAAAAAAGATCGCAGTTCCTATTAAAGATCCAAGATTGGAACAGATGAAGATGATATCTGATAAAATAGGATCTGTGAAAGGTAATCATCTAGATGATCAGCAGTTGGCGGCAATTGTAAGCGAAAGTATGACGCAGCAAGTAATCGCAGGCGCAGGCACAGGAAAGACCACCACACTGGTTGGAAAATTCAAGTATCTTGTTAAAGTGAAGGGAGTTTCACCTGAAAATATATTGGTGATATCATATTCCAATAACACAGTTGACGATCTGAAGAAGACCATAACATCAGAACTGGATGAAGGTCTTGATGACAACATTATGACAATACATGCATTGGGAAACAGACTTCTGAATAAAAGAGAATGTGTAGGCGACAGAAGGATCAGTCTTATCTACGGAATGACAATGGACCTTATCCTTAATGACAATGATGATGCTAGACATCTCATCGATCATGTCTCATCAATGACTATTTTTCCAT
Source organism: Candidatus Methanomethylophilaceae archaeon (assembly GCA_963676235.1). Classification (GTDB taxonomy): domain Archaea; phylum Thermoplasmatota; class Thermoplasmata; order Methanomassiliicoccales; family Methanomethylophilaceae; genus JALNYB01. The sequence goes on along the minus strand of OY781044.1, from coordinate 1,468,679 downwards.
ATCCTGATTATTCAATGAATCATGAACTTATACCAGAATCAAATCTGCGTGCTTTCTGTGATATTCTTAGCAGAAATGACATTGGATACAGGTATACGCGGTCCGAAGGATACGGTACAGACCGCACAGAAGCCAATATAGAGATCGATAGCCGGTTCGGAAGAAAAGTCACAGTATGGTCTTCGGATGAGTCTGTCAAGGGTTTCGGAAAGGACCCATCAAAAGCATTCAGATTCCTAAGCGATAACAACATACCATATAGACATCTTAATGATCCTGAATATGCGAAAAAGATACTGATTATCTGGAAAAATCAGATTTGTAACGATATCGCTGGCATCATATCCAAATGTAAATCCACAGAGACAGATATAGAGTATCTAAAGAAAGAGAATCTCACATTCAATGAAGATCCGTCAAAGAAGGCGGATATTGCAGGAAGATTGGACCTTATCGGAAAGATAATGCAGCGTTACATCAAAGATTACAAAGAAAATGATCTTGTTGATTATGATGATATGTTGATCGAGACTGCTGATGCTCTCAAGAACGGCATGATCCCAAAGCAGCATTATGATCATGTTTTGGTGGATGAATACCAGGACGTTTCAAAAATAATGGTCAGATTGTTGTATGAATTAAGAAGATGCATGGGTTTTAAACTGTTTTGTGTGGGTGATGATTGGCAGAGCATATATTCATTCAACGGTGGAGACATTCGTCAAATGTATGATTTCAAAGAGATCTGGACAGAATGGGGGATCTCAGAACAATACCGCATCGAAACTACATACAGATCTCCTCGGGGAATCGTCGATGTTACGAATAAATTCGTGATCAAAAATGATAAACAGATAAAGAAAACGATAATGAGCGGTAACGAAAGACCGTATCCCTTCCCGATAGCTCTTCTGCCTTCGAGATATAACTATGAAATACCAAAGCAATTAGCCAACCGTCTGAATTTCATTTCAAACAGTGCATCTGTGTTCATTATAGGACGGACACGGTTCGATGTGAATGCTCTGAAGTATGATGGTCATTTTGATATTCCTCCGTTAGAAAGAGATAACATGTCCGGAACTATGAATATCATATTCAAAAGGGATATTACAGATGATGAAGGGAATATTTTGGAAATAAAAGAACAAAAGATAACTTATCTCACGGCACATTCTTCAAAAGGATTGGAAGCGGATTATGTGTTCTTACTTGCTGATAAAGATAAAAAATTATTCCCGCTTACAGTCAATGAAGATATATCATCGTTGTTCCCAATACTGAAAGAAGGCATAGAATATCCAGAGGAAAGAAGGCTCTTTTATGTCGCTATGACCAGAGCCAGAAAAGGATTGTTCATTATAACCAGATGTAAAGAGAATAATATTCATACATCAGAATCGCCGTTTGTGACTGAGATAATAAAAGATAATTTTAGAGCAATAACAGGTACGACACCGAAATGTACGAATTGCGGAGGCCCAATGAAGCTGATGCACGGAAAATACGGTATATTCTATGGATGTATGAGTTTCCCTAAATGCAGTGGATCCACGATAAAATTCAGAGAAGAAGGCCTTTATTGACAACAATCGCAGAACCTACAGGAAACTTTCCCAGATTTTATTGATATCTCTGCGATTCTATCCTCATCTACTGCAGCTATCAATTCTGTATTTTTATTACCACATGATATGCGGATGGTGTGGATGCCCTCTTCAACAGAGTGGGATTCTTCACATCCATTCATTATCCTGCCCATGTCTCCGTCGATAGCTATATTCAGAGGAGTGGGGGGTGTTTTTGTGCATTTGAATGTTATTTTGAGTTTCTTCTCTTCGACGGGCTTGAATTGTTCCAAAGAGCCTATTATGTGAGATTTGAGCTCTTCATTCTCTCCACAGTTTTTCAGAGCGTTGTTCCAACGGCTGACAGCTTGTTTATAGGCTCCCTTCTCTATAGATACCCACCCTTTCACGAATAATGCCTCAGGGTTATTATCATCGATAATAAGCACTTTGTCAGCGTATTCATCGGCTTTTACATGGTCATATATTCTGAGTGCCTCTTCCGCCAATATGAGTAATTCTGTTACATCGGGGGCATATTCTACGATCGTCTTGGGCGTCTGATCAACATTCATCAATATTTTATTCCCACAGTGTTCACAGGAACCTGTCTCTTCGGAATCGTCTATTGTGATGCTGCCTGAACAACACGGGCATTTGAATGGTATCATAGCCATAAGATGCTGATTAAAGAGGTTATTCAATAATGTTTTCCTATTGGCTGGTTGCAATATGTAAAAATATGTCTAGAAAAAGCAAAAATAGTTCAACATTGAAAATATAAAATGAATTTAACATCCCAAGGATACAATATCGATTAGGCTACAGACACTAGAACAGAACATTTCTTATGCAAAAAATGCATCTAGACAGGATTATGTAAACTAATCAAACATGATTGAAAATTAATAACTCTGTTACATGAAATAGAAATATATCATCCTTGGAGATAGGCTTGAATGAAAATATTATGAATTATGTATCAACAGTACACTGTAACAATAGGAGTTTATTCTTACATACAGATACATAGACATGGATTCATGATATGAATCTCATTGATTCTCGAAGATGTTCACATGCATACCATCCGATCCATTTAGTATCTCACAATGAACCCCGTACACTTCCATTATATTGTTTTCGTTGATGACTTTTTTTGGATTTCCGATGGAATGTATATGCCCGTCCTTTAATAGAACGACTTTATCAGAATATTTGAATGCCAAATTTATATCATGAAGGGCAAAAACAACGCCTGCGTTCTTAGATGAGACTATTTTCTTCATTATGCTGAGTGTGGATAACTGATTCTTCAAATCCAAAGCACTTGTAGGCTCATCTAAAACATAATATCTTGGATCTTGCGCCAAAGCACGTGCTATCACTACTTTCTGCATTTGACCTCCGGATAGCTCTGCTGTATTTTTATCAATTAGATCTTCTATGCCCATCAACTCTATAGCCCTGGCAGCCATATCGAAATCCTCTTCTGAATAGGACCACTCCATATACGGTGCACGACCTAGAAGTACTGCTTCGAAGACACGTAAGTTATCTCCTGCTACATACTTTTGAGGAACATATCCCACCAATTTAGAGAACTCCTTTCTATGAAGTTCTAGAGTATCTTTACCGTCGATGTTGATTGTCCCTGTCTTTGGCCGCATTATATTGCAAATTGTCATTATCAAGGTGGATTTCCCAGAACCATTAGGCCCTAAGATGGTTATTATTTCTCCCTTTTCGACATCCAAATCGACATCATCTAAAACTATAGAATCACCATATCCCTGTCTGATTCTTTTTATACTGAGTGTCATAAGGATACCACCTTATTTTTACGGGATATCATCCAAATAAAAAATAACCCTCCCAGGATATACATGATTATGCCAACTGGCAGTTCACTCGGACTTATTATCATGCGCGCTACAGTATCAGATGATAACAATATCAATGCTCCAACTAATGCAGATGCAGGTATCAGGTATCTGGAATCATTACCGATTATCAGTCTGCATATATGTGGAGCCATTAGACCGATGAATCCAATTATGCCAGTAAATGATATGCATGCAGACGTGACTAGAGTAGATATCATCAAGCCTTTCATTCTCAGTTTATTTACATCCACCCCCAGATTTTTAGCTACATCATCGCCCGCTGAGAGAGTATTCAGATCCGATGACATGCATACCAGCAAAATAAAACAAACGACTACCACAGGTATTAAAAGAATGTCTGTTCCCCATGTGGCATCCCACATGCCCCCCATTAACCAAAGTGTTATTTCACGCAATGCATCATCGTCTGAAATATACTTTGCAAGAGAGATTCCCGCCTGGAAAAGATAACTGATTATTACTCCAGATAAGATTATGGTAGAGCGAGAGACATTTGGACGTCTAGACAGTAACAGGACCACCCCGATGCTTGTCAGACCACATATGAATGCACATACGATTATCAAAATGGATTTTAAAGATAGACCATTACCGAAAATTTCAATACTGTCTGTGATTGCTGAACCGAATATTGCAGGCAGAAATACTATACCCATCGCAGCACCGAATGATGCTGCAGAGGATACTCCTAATGTGAACGGACTGACAAGAGGGTTACGTAAAAGGTTCTGCATGACCGCCCCTGATATTGCAAGCGCTACACCACATAGAATACACAAGACCACACGTGAAGATCTTGCGTAGACTATCGTAGCATACCACTGATTATCGGGAAGAGGGACAAGCGATCCGAAGATCGCATGTCCCAAAGATTTGGACACATCTATAAACGATATGCTCACCGAACCAACACCTATGGACACTATTGTCGCTATAAAGAGAAGTGATAGGGTCACACCGATGAATAGGAGTTTTTTGTGAACGGATCGTCCATAGCTATCTCTCAACGCCCACCCGCTAGAATTCTCCTTTATCTTATCAACGATATCACTATGCCTTGTTCCTTCGCCCATCCTGTCCCAATCCTTGATTGAATGATCTGATTGTCTCAGACCTGATATGCCAGCCAGGAGTATTCCCTGGAGAATCCATATTTCTCATTGAACTCATTGGCAAGTTCCAGTGCAGATTCTTCCAATCCTGTATCTATGCCTAGTATCTCAGCAAGAACAACGTATCCTATGAAATCCCTGGGACCGGACATTATGTCAGTTTCCAAAATATAGGTATTGTTTGAAGTGATTACATTTAATTCCTCGAAATTATAAGACCCTTCGAAATTATCCAAGAATGTTTGGTATGCTACCTCGGCCGTTGAATTGCTTACGCCACGTATGAACAGATATGATATGTTATCGGATTGATCTGCATCATATATTGTTTCAGAATCTATGCCTGTAGACACGCCGTTACCGATCGATGATAATTCTCTGGTGTAATTTGTTATTCCTAAAGATTCAACGATCTTACTGAGTTCAGAATTCTGATTATAGTACTTACTCATGGATGTAAATGCAAATATGAAATTACTATCAGAAGAGGTCACCTTTGAAAGTATACCATCTGTAATAGATTCATACATGTTCAGATAATCTTCTAATTTATCGTTAACAGACTTGGACCCGAGCAGCAATGCAAGCTGTCCGATATCCTCCAACATCGTCTCCCCGTAGCAATCAAGACGGATGACGGTTATACCATAATTGGATTCCAAAGCTTCTTCCGCAGCAGTGGAAAGCGACCTAGAAGATGATTGAGATATCAATATTGTCGTATTCTCTGAAAGCATAATCTCTCCACTTGGAGCACTGTATGTACCTACATCAGTCACGTCACCATATATTCCACTGAGAAGTTCCTTTGTGCTTGTATCTATACACGTTACACGATCTGCTACACCCAGAATCTGCAGGAACTCCGCGGCGTTAGAACTGGTGACACATATATTGGTCACAGGTGTTTCGATTGTAATTTCATTCCCGAGACTATCGGTTATAGTAACACTTCCTTCTATTGTATCACTATTTCCCTGATCATTGTGAACAAAATATACCGCGACACCTGCAACCATGACGATTGCAACTATAATCAATGCAACTATTTTCGAATTCATTTCAATCTCCGTAATATTAATTTATAATTACGTGTCAATAAATCATACGATATAAATATTAGTATGCATAAAATACATCCCGTAAACATATATTAAACACATGAATACAAACATCCGTGCAGAATAATAATTTAGATAAAATCAACATACGATTCCATCAATCATACGAAAACAACAATATCAGATTTTCAATTTCACTCGATTTCTTGAAAGGTCGATTATATTAATTGTAATATTATTTTTTAATAATTGATTTTGAGGTTGATAGATTATGTATCAAAATATACATGAAAACCATAAGCCAACGCTTGAGGATAAAGAATATGAAGTATTAAGTAACCTGAGGGATCAGTCCATAACATCTATTGACGATCTTATCTCAATATATGGAAATAAACCTAACAATTTGGTGCTAATCGAGGCAATATTGGCAAAAATGATAAATGAATATTATAAAGATAATTTCGGAATCGGCGTGAACGAACTACGAGACTGAATCGATAGTAGTCACTTTTTTCAACTAAGTTCTACTGTAAACTGCAAATATAGAGCATATTGTGTGGTTATAGCATCCAACCATATATTTATAAGATAGAAACAGTATGTATGGAATACACAGGAAATGTCATGGTTTCTGTGTCGTTATTAAATTAAACTTTTTCCTCCAAATAAATACTTTAACAGACTGGATATACACAGTCTGTAATTCTATTTTATAAGAAAATGATTCATTATTTTATGATTTAAAATTTATTACGGTTCTTTTCAATGAGATTCAATTATTATTAGACCAGCACATCTCATTCAAAATCAATGAAAAAATCATGTCTTATGAAGACACTGTTCAGATTTTTATTCATAAATAGATATATGTTTTTAGATTCTTAATTGGAAATAATGAATAAATACAATCAATAATATGAGTGTGACAATGAGTCTTCCTGTGCATCATTTTGATACCAAAGAGGTCGGCCTGGATTTCAAGCGCAATGTTTACAATCTATTCCCCGACGATATGTTTTTTTCTATAAAGGAACCTATGCACGAAGATGTCAAAAAATATATGAGAGATGAGGACCCAGACATGATGTTTGAGACCATGGGTAATGGAGATCAATTCTGGGTAGATTGCACGTATCTCTCATCACTTGATAACAACGGCAATCTGAAACTGTACTCTCCTGATGAAGCCGAAAAACGCTCCCATTATTATGGATCCTTAGAAGACCCTGTATTTTTAGCCGTTGGTGTTGGTGGCACAACTTCAGATCCTTTCACATTCATGTTTGGCCACGTAAGTAGATTCAATCTCAAGAAAATGGACTCCGTTGAATGCAACAGACTGAGTACGTATTTCGGATATGATGTTGTTTATGATGCAATTGAGAAATATTTCGAAGAAAAAAGGGATCATTGAATTATTTGATAGTTCATCTAGTCAATACTGATATAAATTTCATGATAATATCTTGAAGCATGGTAAAGTCGTATAGGCTGTTCATTTATCTGCCGGCTGTGTTCATCTGTTTGATCTTGATTGGGATTCCCACAGGCTTATCATCTGCTGATAACACTCAGGATTATACTGAGATCCCTTCAAGTTTTGATATGAGGGATATCGGCATCTCTGAGGTAAGGAATCAAATGAATTTGGGCCTCTGTTGGACCTTTGCTGCTTGCGAATCTTTGGAATCTTATCTGTTTGCAAGCGGAATGGAAGAATTGAACACAGAACTTTCAGAAGCTTTACTTGCTTACTTCACATTCAATATCTCAACGGATCCGTTAGGTGGTACCGAAGGAGATTCAGTTACAGTCTATCCTAATGTGTTTACTCGCGGAGGTGATGATTATTTTACTGCATTCACACTTGCAAAATGGTCTGGATTAACATCTGAGGAGACACAGGGAATGTTATATTCGGATATAACACAATATACAACATTTTCTAGTGACCTAACATATTCTGATCAGATCGCATATTTGAAGGGCATGGAAATTTTGAATATAACGACAGATACAGATAAGATCAAAGAACGTCTGATAGAAGGATATGCGGCAACATGCTCATTTTATATGGACCCTGATTTAATTTATGAAGTATCTGGTTCTGATGACAGATCTTATTATTGCGGAAACGTAAACTCTGCAAATCATGAAGTCACTCTTGTGGGATGGGATGATAATTATTCTGCATCTAATTTCAAAGAAACGCCTGCGGGAGACGGAGCCTGGTTAATAAAGAACAGCTGGGGTACAGGAGGGCTCATAGGCGATGGATATATGTGGATATCGTATTATGATGTGAACTTCTCAAATTATGTCACATTCTTCCAGACTGTTTCTACAGATACGTATGATCGTAACTATCAATACGATGGAGGAATGAGTATCAACAGCGATATAACTGCGGCATCAGGTTCAATGATGAGCAATGTATTCACAGCTCAGGAATTCGAAGATCTTAAGGCAATAGCTATGCCTTGGTACATGGACAAGAGTATGAATTACACCATCAGCATCTATACGGATCTGATCGATTCGTCAGACCCCACGAGCGGAGTTCTCGAATCCGTAACAAAAGGGTCCGTTGATGGATATGGATATTATGTGATAGACCTTTCCCAATCAGTCTATCTAAAAGATGGAGAGACATTCTCAGTAGTGGTTTGTCTTGAATCCCAGGATGGTTCTGATGTCTCAATAGGTGTTGACACAGATGAAACTGGTTATAATGACGATGGTACTTTAGATTATATTTGTGATACAACCGCCCTTGAAGGTCAGAGTTTCATATATACTGAAGAAGATGGATGGGTCGACATAAGTGCCGATGGAAGTTCCAATGTGCGTCTGAAGGCCTATACTGTAGATACTGATGAAACGACCGTGATCGCCGCAGGTATGATTTTTGCTGTACTGATCTCGTTGATAATCGTTGGAGCCGTTTATACTGTTTTCAATAAGAAATTAAAGATGAATTGACCAAAGTGTTATCAAAGTAAAGGATATTACAGCAGATAAGTGATGAAATGGGAAAATATAGCGGTAAATTCGAAAGCGACACAGTGAAATTATATCCTTGTTGCAAAACCATGGAAGAAGGACTCGCGGAGCATGAGTTTTGGGCAGATGATAATCCGTGCAACGCATGCATGGCCATTGATTCCATAAGGCTTGGAATCAAGATTCACTACTGTCCTTTCTGCGGTGCAATGCTCGGTAGAAGAAAGAATCCCGAAGAAGTAGCACCTGTAGAACCTCAAGAATAAATTTCAAAGAGGTCTCAGTGAGAATATCACCGGACCTCATCTCATTCGTTTTCAATATTTTACAAAGAAATGTTCTTCGATAGGATCGTGTACAGCCGTTTTCGGAGTGACTGTCGATTCTCCGAATGGCATCTGTGCGATGAGTTTCCAGTTTTTCGGAACATCGAATTTCTCTGCTGTTTCCTCATCTATGATAGGATTATAATGTTGCAACGATGCACCGAACCCTTCTGATGCAAATGCAATCCATACAGCGAACTGAAGCATTCCAGAACTCTGTTGAGACCAGACCGGGAAGTTATCAGAATATGATGGGAACTTCTCCTGCATATTTTTAACAATGTCCATATCTTCATAGTAGAGAACGGTTCCATAACCAGCTGCAAACGATTCTATCTTCATCTTTGTAATCTGGAACTTGTCTGCGGGGACCTTTCTACGAAGCGTATCCATGACTATCTTCCAAAATGCAATATGGCTTTCTCCCAGCAGCAATATTGTTCTGGATGACTGAGAATTAAATGCTGAAGGTGCAGAGTTTATCACTCTTTTCAAGATGTTTTCTATCTCTGTATCAGACATCAACGATCCGCCGCCGATGGAATAATTACTATGCCTGTTCTCCATTGCTCTGTAAATATCCATTTCATCCCTTCTGCTATTATGTACGAATCTGTTATTTAAGAATAATACCAAGTAACATCAGAAATATTCTTCGAGACCTATATGAATCAACTTAAGATTTGTATAAGAGTATCCAAAATGTTGATTGGTGTAGAATTCTTGTTTTTTCTTTACCGTACAGGAAGTATTTCCTTTCCTGTTTCTACAACTATCCATCTGCTTACAGAATAATATATCATGATAGCTCCAGACAGCATAAGCATTATGCCGTTTATCTCATATAATTCAGGTATGGAAAGTTCTAAGACCTCACCTATGAACAGTAAAAATGTACTTAAAAAGAGCATGTAGTCTTTTCTTATTAGGAATGAAATGCTACACGCGAGCATGACTATGCACATGATAACATCTACATAATCTGTTGGAGCGTATCCAGAAAGGATTATGAATGAATAAATAAAGCCTGCAACAGAATAGATTAGCATCATCATACCTTCGGCAATTATTCCTTTGATCAAAGCGTATATCGCAAATGCCATGATCGCAGCAGCAAGGGTGACCTCTGCCAGACAATACGACAGGACATCTTCTGAAATGAGGAAATACTCTATTCCGATCATTATGATCAATGTTGCAAACAGATATAATCCTACGACTATCGATAGTTCATACGGCCTGTCATGAATTCTTTCATCCTTTTCCATTACTATGTTCTGAGTAACGCGGAATATGTTCTTTCCAGTCTCACCATAGATGATATTTCCAAACGCGTAATATGTGTACATCAATCCAGATATTATGAACAATACATCGATAATAACACTTGAATCATAAATATGCATCAAAGACATCGAAAAAGCAAGTATTATCGATGCAATGCATATGATGTAATTCTTTTTGCGTAAAATTATCAAAGCCGATATGAATATGCCTAGTGCAAACAGTATATCCAGAAGACCGTAACCTTTCGCATCAAACAGTAATGAGCCCATTGAGAATACAATTGAAGATATGCTTGCAATCAAGATCAGAAGACCTTCTGTGATCATCGATTTCGAGAATATATTCCATGCGAATATCAGAGTTAAAAGAGAAATTATCAATTTTGTTATATGATAGGATTCTGAATCTATTTCCAGAATGTTCCATAAAGAGTTCAAATAATACACTCCTGTCCAAATGATCATTAATCCTAGGAACAAAAATGCTGTGACCGACATAAAAGTGGATGCGTCGCCATAGACTTTGTGTTCCTTTCTTTCGATTGCATTCATGGTGATCTTGCTGAGGTCGTTCTCTTCATTCATATGTTCATACTTCCTTCCGCATGGTAATATTCTTACGATTCAGACTCCTCGGAAGTATCTCTCTTCCTGTATCATAATAGATCCAAGATCCTATCGCATAATATCCAGATATTATCTTCAAGACATTTATGGCCAACTCTAATGCAAGCGTGGAGTTCATGAATGATTCCATGAAAAGTACAAGGAACAAAAGTACAGCTGTAAAGAGAAGGAGGTAATCTTTTTCGATGGCAAAACAGACAGCCAATGGGATAAACGTGAATGACATTATCAGATTGAAAGCCGTTAATTCTTCAAGACCCAAGATGCCAAATATCGATGATACGAGTGTTGTAACCGACAAAGCGAGCATCATAAGTCCTTCTGTTAGTATGCCTTTGTTAACAGCATATACTCCGAAGGCGAGGACAAGTATCGAGATCATCAGCTTTATAAGATTAAATTGGGTATCTTTGCCAATAATGGCATGATATCCTAACACAAATGACAATGTGGCGAATGCCAATATGCCTGCAGTTGATATGAGTACATTCGCATATTCTGCATCGGAGTAAAATATTTTATTACTGATATAACGCACATATTCTTTCCCTGAAGTAATGGAGATCATGGACCATAATCCGAATGTTAGGAATGTCACGCCGGCCATCATTACAAATAGTCCGAAGAGGGCATTGTATTCCGAGTTACTGGTATAATTTACAAACACCGCAAATATCGAGAATATCATCGTTGCAACAGCATAGACATATTGTTTCCTGACATAGAAGATGATCGAACATGCCAAAAATTCTGCAATGAAGAATAAGATTACAATTCCCAACTCGGAATAACCGAATGACAATTCTGCAATGGAAAATATCATTACAGACAATCCCATAAGCATTAACAATACACCTTCTGTAATCTGTCTGACCCTCAGGATAAGGATTGAGAAAATCACTGTGATCGCAGCAAATACCATTTTGACGATATTGAATGTAACATAATCTATATTCAGTCCAAAATAAGGAGCTAAAGATTCCAAACTGGATAATATCAAAAGAATACCGATAACAGTAGAAGCAGCCGTAGGCATGAGCGCATATTGACTGAAATTTACATAATATTCATATTTCAGCGAAGCCTGGCCATCTTTCACATACCTGAATTGTGATCGGTTTTAAAAATGATTGTTATCATACTATTTGAAATCGAATCATAATAACGGTATTATTGTCGATAATGCCTCAGAACCGTAATTCTGTATCCACTCTAAAGTTCCACGGAACACATATTCAACACCCATTGCGGCGATAAGCAGACCTATGATCTTAGACAATATGTTGATCGTATGCTCCCCGACATATTTCATTATGATCGGTGCACCTCTCAATACCATCCATACAAAAGTCAAGGCTATTATACCTGCCACTATGACTGGAAGAATCCCATATTCGTTAGAGAATATGACTGAAGCTGTGATGACACCCGGTCCGGTCAGTATGGGTGTAGCGATTATGATCCAAGCCGCACCCTTTTCGCCACCCAGCTTATACATATTGAGTCCGAATATTATCTCCATGGACATCAATATCAAGATCAGACCACCAGCTACGCGGAAACTCTCCATCGTGGTGCCGAATATATCCATCAAGTTAGGGCCGACGAACATGAACACGAATAGAAGTATGGCCGCCACTAATATCGATTTGTTAGCGTAGGATTTGATTACCTTATCATCTAATCCTTTGGTTATGGACAGGAATACAGGTAAACTCGCAAATGGATCCAATATAAAGAACAATGATACAGATAGTGTTATTATAATTGCGACATCCATAAATCACCCATTCCTAACCCATGATATAGAGTTTTCTCTGGAACACTATGAAACTATACTTTAGATGTATTGAGATCAGAGAAATCCCTTATAAGTCAACACTTCGGTATCATAGATGTTCTTGATCGCACCATATCCTAATATCAATCCAACAATGATTATCGGCACACCAACAGTATAATAGATAATGTCTCCGGAAAGGAATGGATACATCGAAAGTGCAAAGAACATCAGTCCTCCAACTGCACACATAGACCAATATTCTTCCTTATACGCAATTATACATGCAAAGAGCATTCCTATACCGAACATAATATCCAATATCTCTACTCCGCCCAATCCTTGTGCCAGTGCAGAAGCTGAGAAAGTAAATGTGGATGATCCGAACATCAGAGACATCATACCCGAAGTTATGTTACCTCCCCAAAATGCCAAAACTGCATAATAAATGATGATGGCGGACATGATTATCTTCGCTACGTTGTACGGAATGTAATCTATTGTCATGAAATGAAGTGTATTGTTCAGATAATACAATCCAACCATTATGGATAGCAGTGACATTATGACAAATCCTGCTGAACTCACAGATTTAGCAGCATTCTTCGCCCTAGTATCATTCTGCCAAGAATATCTCTCCTTGTCGGTGCATAAAGCATACCAAACCGATACACCGTGTATTAGGAAAAATACACCTGTAAGGGCGCAGGTGATGCCCATCACTATCGAATTCGCATCACCAGAAAATAAGGAGTGTATAGTGAATCCTACGCCTCCGATGAATGTTCCGCAGAATAGCACATAATCTTTCCTGCACATGAATACGAAAGATATGAATAACAACGTTATTCCTATCAAGACGTCCATTATTATCAATCCGTTATTTCCAGTAATTAGCGCTGTTACTGAGAATACCGCGGTTGATGTTCCGATGAGGATCATGGATAATCCTTCAAGAATAGATTTCTTATTCAGAGTATACATTCCCATGACAAGTACGAAACTCATCATTATTGCCTTGGTAAGATTGTATGTATCTGTATTTAATACGGTGAAATTCAAGACTATATTAAGATAGTACACACCTATGACAATCATCAACATTCCTAAAAGTATCATTCCAGGAATGATGGCTCCATAGCTATCCCTGTTATGATATCCATGAGGTGTGAACGGTACGTTCATATTGCCCACATGATGTTTTGCCGATATAACTATTGACTCGCTTTCATAAGGACATTGATTTTATTGTGAACAATTATTCTTCTTTCATCTCGATGAAGTTCTTTTTCGGTTCTCCGCATATAGGACACACCCAATCTTCAGGTAGATCTTCCCATTTAGTGTCGGGCGCAATTCCATCTGAGGGGATCCCTATTGTCTCATCATAAATGAAACCGCAAACTGGACAAACATATTTCGTCATTTTTAATCACTCTAATATCGATTATATGATATTTAATAAAGCCATACCTTGACGAAAATCGCTTTCAAGATATGGCGATATTGTTCTCAATCCGTTTCGGCTTCCTCGAATTGACTGTTGTACAGATTGCAATAGAAACCACCGTCCGCAAGAAGCTGTTCGTGAGTGCCGCTCTCGATGATGCTTCCATTTCTCATAACAAGAATAAGATTCGCATTCTTGATTGTTGAAAGACGATGAGCTATCACGAACGATGTACGTCCTTCGGTGAGCTTGTCCATAGCTTCTTGAATGTGTTTCTCCGTCCTTGTATCAACGGAACTTGTAGCTTCATCTAATATCAAAAGCGGTGCATTCTCGATCATTGCACGTGCGATGGTTATCTGCTGTTTTTGTCCTGCAGATAAGGTTGTCTTGTCGCTCAGAACAGTATCGTAACCGTCTGGAAGGGTCATTATAAAATGATGGATACCTACAGATTTAGCTACTGCTTCGACCTGTTCTTCTGTGATTCCCTCTTTGCAGTAGATGATATTATCACGAATCGTTCCGTCGAATATCCATGTGTCTTGCAATACCATACAGAACAAATCGTGAACGTTCTCACGTGTGAGTTCCTTTGTAGATACTCCGTCTATCAGGATATCTCCGCTGTTCACCTCATAAAAACGCATTAGAAGGTTCACCAATGTGGTTTTACCAGCGCCGGTTGGTCCGACGATGGCTATCTTCTGTCCTGCCTTTATGTTGGCTGAGAAGCCGCGGATGACCTCTTTATCAGGCGAATAACCGAAATGAATCTCCCGGAATTCCACATCTCCCTTGACATCTTTAAGAACGGTTTTCTTCTCGCTTTCATCGTCGAGTTCGAGTTCTTCCAGGAATTCGAACACACGTTCTGTAGCTGCTGCTACGGACTGCATACCTGTGACAGCCTGTGCGATCTGCGAAAGAGGCTGTGTGAACAGACGTACATATATCATGAATGCCACGATTATACCGAATGATATCGCACCGTTCAAGACCAATATCGCACCTACGATACATACTGCGACATATCCTATGTTGCCTATGAAATTCATAAGAGGCATCATCAGTCCAGAAAGGAATTGTGATTTGAATCCGCTTTTGAACAGATTATCATTGATTGCATCGAACTTTTCCTTTGCCTGCTTTTCTCCGTTGTATACCTTTACAATGTTGTGGCCGGAATAGATCTCTTCCACATGACCATTCATTGCACCGAGGTTCTTCTGTTGGATTGCGAAGTATTTCTGAGATCTGCCCATTATGAAGAACATCAGTCCGAATCCTACCAATGTTGACAAGACCGCGGCAGCCATCATGGTTAGGTTGGTCACAGCCATCATTATCAATGAACCGACGAGAAGAGTTATTGCTGTAACCAGAGTGCTTATGCTCTGATTCATCGATTGACCGATGGTATCTGCATCGTTGGTCACACGACTCAGCACATCTCCTGTGCTAGAACTGTCAAAGTATTTGAGTGGAAGACGATTGATTTTCTTTGAAATATCATCACGTAGATTCCTTGCTGTTCTTTGCGACACTGTAGCAAGAATATATCCTTGTAAGAACGAAAGTATAGCACTTATTCCGTAGATAATGATAAGGAACACACCTATTGCGGTTATTGCGCTGAGATCTGTAGTACCTGAAATAATACCTTCTTCAATGATATTGGTAATATCACTGAGTTTGTTAGGTCCTACAAGTGTCAGCATCGTTCCTATTGCTGCCAGTATGACCGCTCCTATGAAGATCGCTTTGTAGGATTTCATGTATACGAATAGTTTCTTCCATGCGATCTTGAAATTCTTGGCCTTTTCTACAGGCGCTCCTAGACCGTGACCAGGGCCTCTACCGGGCAGAACGTTCCTTCTTTCACCGTTATCATCGCTCATACATTCAACTCCTCTTCTGAGAGTTGCGAACTGGCTATCTCATAATATACGGGGCATGTCTTCAACAATTCTTTGTGTTTACCGATACCTACGATACGTCCCTCATCGATAACAACGATCTTATCAGCATCCATTATGGTACCGATCCTTTGTGCTACGATCAAACTTGTCGTACCTCCAGTCTCTTTCTTGAGAGCATTCCTGAGCATGTGGTCTGTCTTGTAATCCAACGCAGAAAACGAATCATCAAAAATGTAGATCTCTGGTCTCCTGCATACTGCGCGTGCTATGGAGATACGCTGTTTCTGTCCTCCTGACACATTTGTACCACCCTGCGATATCAGACTGTTGTACTTTCCTTCCATCTTCTCAACGAAATCAGTACTCTGCGCTATTGAAATGGCTTTACGGATATCCTCTTCGGTATCGAATTTACTTCCATATGTGACGTTGGATGATACCGTACCTGCGAATATCACGGCTTTCTGCGGAACATATCCCATTTTACTGTGAAGTGCATCTTGAGTGTATTCGCGGATGTCCACGCCATCGATGGTTATCTGTCCTTCAGTGACGTCATAAAAACGTGGTACTAGATTCACAAGTGTGCTCTTACCGCTTCCTGTGGAACCTATGAATGCGACCGTCTCTCCTTTGTGAACATCGAAACTCACATCCTTGAGAACATAATCCGATGCGCCTGGATATTTGAATCCGACATTTTTGAATGATATTTCTCCTACTTCATTATTGGGTGCAGTTGTAACGGTTCCGTCAAGGATCGTGGATTCTGTGTTTATGACTTCTTCCACACGTCTTGCGGCTACCGTTGCACGCGGAAGTATCATGAATAAGATTATCAGCATCATGAACGCCATGACTATCTGCATGGCATATGCAGAGAACACAACCATATCTGAGAACAATGTCAATTGAGAAGCTGTACCAGCAGATGATATCAATATTGCCCCTATCCAATAAACAGATAGAGATAGGAGACTCATTATTGTCGTCATTGACGGCATCATCACAGACATCGCACGAGTTGTGAATAGATTATTCGCCGTCAGGTCTTCATTAGCTTGATCAAATTTATTCTCCTGATATTCTTCAGCATTGTATGCACGTATAACACGGATTCCCGTAAGATTTTCTCTTGTTGTACGATTGAGATTATCTGTCAGCCACTGTATCTTCTTATAACGCGAAGTGACAAAGAACATCAACAGACCGATTATCAAGATCAACACGAATACAGCAACAGATGTTGCTGCTGTCCACTGCCAACTTTTTCCCGAAATCTTTATTATTGCCCAAACAGCCAAGATAGGTGCCTTTATGGTAATCTGAAGACCCATAGCAAGTGCCGTTTGTATCTGTGTTATGTCATTCGTAGAACGTGTGATCAAACTTGCGGTGGAGAATTTATTTATTTCCTCCATAGAAAATGATTCTACTTTATCAAATTGCAATTCACGAAGACGTTTTGATAATGATGTTGCTACCCACGTGGCCATATAACCTACGATGATGGATGACACAAGGCTTCCGAGTGCGCATGCGATCATGCCCCAACCCTCAGCCATAACCATATCCGATGTTCCGTGTGTGGATATTATGTTAGTTATAGCAGACATATACCCAGGGATCTCCAGGTCAAGATAGACTTGCAGTCCGATCAGGACGACACATGCAGCTATGATGCCCCATTCCTTTCTTTTGAGATATTTAAGTATCATTCTGAATCCTTCTTGGCCTCGAGATAACTTTTATCGTCCCCGAGTTCACTCTTTATCTTTGTATATATCTTATTCATTATCGATTTCAGTAATATAGCCTCTTCATCAGTCAAACTACCGAGTAATTCATCACTGATTTCATGCATTGATTTCTATATCAAAACCTCAGCTTCATGACCTCTTTCGGTAAGCACAAGTTTGTATTTCTGAGGATACTCACTTATGTTGTCAACGAATCCTGTCTCTATAAGTTGCTTCACCGCACGAGTGGTCAATGCTTTGTCAACAGACCTCTCTGCAGTAAGGTCTTTCATAGACGTTCCTTCGTTTTTACCTATTGAAACTATGAAAAAACTCTGAGATGCAGTAATGCCCATTGATCCTATTTTAGAATTCATCTTTTTATCCATATATGATTTCATCAGATGTGGTATGAAGATGTCATGCAGTCCTATATTCATAGCAGTTGACATATCAACAACATATTTAACCGTTGACATATCAACGTATGTAATGATAACTTAATTTACACAGTGTAAACATTTATTATAGCAAAACACATCGTGGAGCGTAATTATGGACCTGAAATTCAAGCGGGCACGCAGCAAAGAGAATAAAGAAAAGAGATTTTCAGATATACTTGACGTGTCCGTAGAATTGTATGACAAATTACGTTATCCCGGTTTGACTTTCGAAGAAATATCAAAAAGATTGAATATCACGCGTCCCGCGATATATAAATACTTCAAAACAAAGGATGAGATCCTTGTAGAAATACTTCTTAGAGATTTTAGTCGCCTATGTGATGATCTTTTAGATAATTTTAATCCTTCTGTGGAATATACGAAAGAAGAGGTCGCTGCATTATGGACCGATGTCATGATGAAGAACAAGAGGGTCATGGATGTTTTGTCACTTCATTCTTCGTCCATTGAAAAGATGATTTCTGCTGAATATAATAGCGGACCAGAAAGTATCATAAAAAAATATATTGAGATACTTAAAGAATTAACAAAACGTCTTGTTCCCGGCATCGATGATGATACTGCCGTTGATTTCATCTTATATCAGATATCATTTGCTGTTGGTCTGTACCCATTCATGAAAATAAAAATGAATGATACCGATCCAAACAAGGAGATATTTAGATTTAACAGGATATATCGTGAGAATATTCTTATAAAATTGGAATCGATGAATTGATTTTAATAAGATTTCCATGCTGTCTGGATGACGGCATGGAAAAAGAAAATGATGAACACAAAAACGTTCAGTTCTTTGCATTTTTCTCTGCTTTTACCTTTGCCTTCTCTGCTTTCTTTTTTGCGCTGTTCTGTTTCATTTCTGCCATTTTGTCTTTGAAGCTCATTTTTGTTACCCCCTTGCATGTTCTGCAAGTTAAATTACACATAGTAATTAAAGTATAAATAAGTTACTTAATGTAAATTAAAAAAAGAAAATCATAAAAGATGTCAATCGATAAGAATGATGTTTCGATGCATTAATTATACAGATTATCATAATCAATGAAGAGAATGTAAAAGCAAAATCGTATTATGAATTATTTTATCTTCCATTTGATAAAAATTCTCAAGACCACTTTTCAAGAATACAATCAAAACACCGCGCATCGAAAAGAGGGGTTTTATCAGATATTATTCAAATTGATGTCCATATACAATAAAATGTGTTCGGATTATCAATAACATCGCAAAGAATAAAGATGTCCCTTTTGAAGCTATTTATTTTGAAACAACAGAACAAGCTCAAAATGCACATGCGCCCTTCACATCATATAGTTTGTTCCACAATGGTGAATTTGTGACGAACGGATATTATCCGATAAGAAATTCGAAAAGATTATTGCGGACATATGTGAATAATTGATGTTTGGATGACAGAGAGATACGATCTCTCCGTCTATCAATAAAACGAAAATATATTATCAAAAATTAGGATAGTTCACTTGATCTTCTTCTCAAGCTTAGCAAGTTTTTTCTTTGCACCGTTATCTCCAGAGTTTACCTGTTGAGTGAGTTTCTCCGCTTTCTCTTTCTTCACTTTGTTCTGTTTTGATAACTGTTTTTTGCTCATCGCCATGCAATAGTCACTTGGCCCCGTCTTGGATTACGCCCTATTTAGATTTTTGCTTTTTAAAAACCAATTGAACAAATAGAAATAATCGATCATTTTTCGGAGACATTATAAACGTGATATGGTTTCACATCTCAAATATCACGAATTGCATCCTTCATAGATTTCACATATTCACCTATGTGAGAAATAGAATCTCTGCCTTCTTCGGCAACGATCTTGATGATGGCGCTTCCTACGATAACACCGTCACTCAGACCAGCCATTTTCGCCGCTTGCTCCGGCTTTGAGATACCAAATCCAACTGCACAAGGGATATCCGTACTCTTCCTTACCAGTTTTACCATTGATCCTATATCTGTAGTTATCTCGGTCCTTGTGCCTGTGACTCCTAAAGAAGAGACTATGTATACAAACCCTTTAGCCTCTTTGGCTATCATCGATATACGATCTTCAGACGTAGGTGCGATCAATGATATGAGGTCTAATCCATATTTACGGCATATCGGATCGAACTCATCCTTTTCTTCGAATGGTACATCTGGTAAAATCAGACCATCAATACCGATGTCCCTGCATATTGAGATAAACTTCTCAGAATCATAAGAGAACACCACATTCGCATATGTCATGAACACGATAGGCACTTTGATATCCTTACGTATCTCCCGGACCATATCGAAGATCTTGTCAGTTGTGATCCCGTTTTTCAAAGCACGTACATCGGCAGCCTGTATCACAGGTCCTTCCGCTGTCGGATCCGAGAAAGGAATTCCCAATTCTATTAGGTCCGCACCATTCCTGACCATTTCCTTTACTGCTTTTTTAGTTGTCTCGATGTCTGGATCCCCGCACGTGATGAATGCAATGAATGCTTTACCATTGGCAAATGCGTCTTTAATATTGCTCATTCTTCAACATCCTCCCCTCTATATCTTGCAATGGCTGCACAATCCTTATCGCCACGACCTGAGAGTGTAACTACCAATATGTCATTCTTTTTCATATCTGGAGCTATCTTCATGGCATATGCTAAAGCATGTGCTGATTCTATTGCAGGGATTATACCCTCCATTTTCGAAAGATATTCGAAAGCATTGACTGCTTCCTCATCTGTAATTGGAACATATTCTGCCCGATGGATATCATGTAACCACGCATGCTCAGGTCCAATACCGGGATAGTCCAATCCTGCCGATATCGAATAAACAGGAGCGATCTGACCATATTCATCTTGACAGAAATAAGATTTCATTCCATGAAATATCCCCACGCGTCCAGTATTTATGGTGGCGGCGGTCTCGAATGAATCTATTCCGCGTCCTGCTGCTTCACAACCGATCAAACGAACATTCTCATCGTTAATGAACTCGTAGAATGAACCGATAGCATTGGAACCTCCTCCGACACATGCTATTATCGCATTTGGAAGTCTGCCTTCCTTTTCCATGATCTGCTGTTTTATCTCTTTACCTATCACGCTCTGAAAATCCCTGACGATCATCGGGAAAGGATGGGTCCCCATAACAGACCCGAGACAAAAATGAGTATCCTCTATGCGATTTGTCCATTCGCGCATAGCTTCGGAAACAGCATCTTTGAGTGTTCCAGTACCTGATTCCACAGGGACCACTTCGGCTCCTAGAAGCCTCATCTTGTAAACGTTGAGAGCCTGACGTTCCATGTCGTTCTTGCCCATGAATACTACACACTCCATTCCCATCAACGCAGCTGCCGTAGCAGTAGCCACACCGTGCTGTCCAGCCCCGGTCTCGGCTATCAAACGGGTCTTGCCCATCTTCTTAGCCAACAATGCCTGCCCCAGCACATTGTTTATCTTATGTGCGCCAGTATGATTCATATCCTCACGTTTCAAATAGATCTTCGCACCGCCCAGATCATTTGTCATCCTTTCTGCAAGATACAACCTGCTGGGCCTTCCTGCATACTCTTTGAGGAGTTTATCTAATTCAAAAACAAATTCCGGATCCGTTTTATAATGACTATATGCTTTCTCTAATTCGATGACCGCATTCATCAGGGTCTCTGGTATATACTGTCCCCCGTATTCTCCGAATCTTCCTTTCTTTGTCATTTATTCATCTTCTGTATTAAATCTAACAGCATCTATGAACTGCTTCATCTTCTGACTGTCCTTGCTTCCATCCGTCTCTACTCCGGAACTTATATCAACGGCATAAGGGTGGAATGATCTTACAACCTCAGATACGTTGTCTGAGTCTAATCCTCCTGCAAAGAAAAACGGACGACAGTCCTTATCTATGAAAATTCTATTGAATTGTTCACCTGTACCGCCCGTTCCATTATCCAACAATATTATATCAGCAGCAGATAAGATCGCTTTCTCGAAATCATTCCTGTTACTTATTCCGAATGCTTTCATTATTGGTACGTCTATCATTTTGCGTATCGTCTCTATGAACGCATCATCTTCATTACCATGTAGCTGTACTATGTCGATAGTTCCGTTTTTCACCAATTCTACTATGAATTCAGCAGAATGATCAACAAATACTCCGACACTTACTATCCTGCGATCCATTAAAGAACGTAGATTGGCTGCTGTTTCGGGCGTGACATATCTGTGGCTTTTATCATAGAATACAAATCCTGCATAATCAGGTAGCAATGCATTGATATATTCCACATCCTGAGATGTCCTGATGCCGCATATCTTTATCTTTGTCATAGAACACCTTTCAATTCATCGAGTTTTCTCTTTTTATCATTAGCACGCATCAGCGTCTCTCCAACGAGCACACCGTTTACTCTGGATGCGCGAAGAACATCCACATCATTCGAACTGTTTATACCGCTCTCGGCTATGAATAGGATATCTTTCGGTACCATCTCTCTCAATCTCCTGCTGTTATCGATATCGATGGTGAAATCGCTCAGATTCCTATTGTTTACACCTATTATCCTTGCACCCGCGTCTATTGCAGATGATATCTCTTCTGCGTTATGTGCTTCTACTAATGCAGAAAGACCCAGATCATCGCAGATCCCTATGTATCTATTAAGATCGTCGTTATCTGTTATAGAACATATCAGCAATACTGCCGAAGCACCGAGTGTCTTTGCTTCGTAGATCATGTATTCATCAACTGTGAAATCCTTTCTCAAACATGGTATTGATACGACCTCTGATATCTTCTTCAGATGTTGATTGTCCCCTAAAAACCATTTTGGTTCAGTTAGTACAGATATGCATGAAGCACCGGCGGCCTCGTATTCCTTAGCTATTTTTTCAAATGGATATTCTGTTGTTATCTTTCCTTTAGACGGAGAAGCTTGTTTGCATTCACATATGAAAGATATGTCATCGTTAGATAGAGCTTTCTCAAACAGGAACCCGTTATCACATTCCATAGACAATGCTAAGGTTTTCATTTCTTCAAGGGACACATACTTTTTGGATTCACTGACACGGACCTTCGCATATTCTGCTATCGTCTGTAGAATGTTCGTCATGTGTATATCACGCGTTTGAGACTTCTATGAATTCTTCTAATTTCGAAACGGCCGCACCACTGTCTATGGTCTTCATTGCAAGATCTATACCGTGGCCTATGTCAACTGCCTTGCCAGCCAGATACAATGCTGAACCTGCATTTATTAGTACAGCATTACGACGGGTTCCCTTATCTCCATTCAATATAGAACGGGTTATAGCTGCATTCTGAACAGGTGTTCCTCCGACAAGTTCTTCTTTATTACCTATCGGGAGACCGAAATCCTCAGGAGATATCTCGAACAATCTATGATGTCCATTCTTTATCTCGCAAACTGTAGTCGGGGCGCAGATAGAGATCTCATCTAATTTATCCTGTCCGTAGACTACCATTCCGTGTTCTACACCCAATTTGATCAGTACTTTTGCCAAAGGCTCTACCAAAGACTCACTGTATACTCCTAGAAGTTGCATGGATGGCGATGTCGGATTAGTCAGAGGGCCCAAGATATTGAACACCGTACGAAATCCCAATTCTTTCCTTATTGAACCGACATACCTCATCGATGTATGATATTTTTGTGCAAAAATGAAACATATTCCTATTTTATCTAGCATTTCAACACATTTCTGAGGTGAGAGATCTATGTTCACTCCCAATGCCTCCAAACAATCAGCTGTTCCGCATCTCGATGAAGCTGCACGATTTCCGTGTTTTGCTATCTTTACACCGGCTGCTGCAGCCACCAATGCAGATGTGGTCGAGATATTGAAGCTCTGTGATCCGTCACCGCCTGTACCGACTATATCCATAACATTGAGATCGTGCTTGACCTTTGTGGAATGTTCTCTCATAGCCGCAGCGCAACCTGTTATCTCGTCTATGGTCTCTGCATTGGTATTCTTTGTACTCAACGCAGCGAGGAATGCCGCATTCTGAATCTGAGTTGTCTGCCCAGTCATGATCTCATTCATTACCTGATAGGCTTCATCATATGTGAGATCCTTTTTATCGACTATCTTGATTATTGCTTCTTTAATCATGATATCCTCTCTTTATCATTTTGAGGAAGTTACACATCATTTGTTCCCCATTAGGTGTCATTATAGACTCCGGATGGAACTGAACCCCATAAACGTCATAATTTCTGTGGCACACAGCCATGACCTCTCCATCATCACTCTTGGCTATTGTTCTAAGACATGAGGGGAGAGTTTCCTGAACAACTGCCAGAGAGTGATAACGTGCTACCGGAACACTTTCCGGACATTCTCTGAATATTGGACTTTCAGTGTATAATTTCACAATCGACTGTTTACCGTGCATCTGTGTTTTTGCATACGATACAGTTGCGCCATAGGCCTCGCATATGGCCTGATGTCCAAGACAAACTCCCAATATCGGTATGTTCTTTCCAAATCTGCGTACCACATCTACACATATGCCTGCATCTTCGGGCCTTCCTGGTCCAGGTGACAATACTATCGCAGCCGGGTTCATTTTCTCTATCTCATCGAGTGTTATCTTATCATTTCTGACAACTTTGATGTCAGGATCTATAGAACCGATCAGTTGATACAGATTATAGGAAAAACTATCATAATTATCAATAAGAAGTATCATTCTCATTCCTCCGACATTTTGAGTGCTTTTACTACTGCAGCCGCCTTGTTTATGCATTCCTGATGTTCTTTCTCAGGTACTGAATCAGCAACTATTCCTGCACCGGTCCTTATAAAGACCTTTCCGTTCTTTTTGTATGCTATTCTGATTGCGATACATGTATCCAGATTTCCAGTGAAGTCGATATACCCTATGGCTCCGCCGTATATTCCGCGTTTATTGTTCTCAATGTCATTTATCAGCTGACATGCTCTTATCTTAGGTGCTCCGGAAAGCGTTCCTGCAGGCAATACGGCATCCAATGCATCGAGTGCATCGAATTCTTCGCGTATCTCTCCGCGAACTGTAGAACCTATGTGCATCACATGTGAAAAGCGTTCTATGGAGTGATATTTTTCCACCTTGACTGTACCAAATTTGCTTATCTTGCCGATGTCGTTCCTTCCGAGGTCTACGAGCATATTGTGTTCTGCAAGTTCTTTAGTATCGGACAGAAGGTCCATTTCCAAAGCTTTGTCTTCTTCTTCCGTCTTTCCTCTGGGGCGTGTACCTGCCAGAGGGAATGTATGTAATATTCCATCCTTGAGTTTGACGAGTGTTTCCGGGGATGCGCCAGCCACCTCCATATCTGAACCTGAGAAGTAAAACATGTATGGAGAAGGATTGAGTTTTCTCAATGCACAATATGTGTTGAGCAGACTTCCTTCATATTCAGCTTCCAAACGATTGGATAGGACCATCTGGAATACATCTCCCTCTCTGATGTGGTGCTTTGCTGTCTCAACCATGGCGCAATATCTTTCCTTGTCGAAAAGAGGTTTCAATTCAGTCAGCATCTTTCCTGGTTCATTCTCTTTCTGTTTGCCGTTGTTCACAAGGTCTACCATCTGCTGCAGGTCTAACACGGCCTTGTTGTAATTCGTCTCAACATCAGAAAGATCGATATTCACGATGAATACGATCTTATTTTCCAGATTATCGAAGGCGATGACCTTGTCGAAAAGCATTATGTCTACATCTTTGAATCCTTCAGTATCTTCAGCATTCAGATTCAATATGGGTTCAGAATATTTCAGATAATCATATGAGAAATATCCAACGAATCCTCCCGAAAAAGGAGGAAGGTAATCCATACGCGGACTCCTGTATTCATCTAATACTTGTCTTATGTATTTTCCAGGATCATTTGTTTCAAATGATAATGAATCCACCTTCATGTTTCCATTTACACATGTTAATGACATCTTTGGATCATAACCTAAGAAGGTGTATCTTCCCCATGTTGCATCATTTTCCACAGACTCCAATATGTAGCAGTGGCTTGAAATGTTCTTTAAAATGCGAAGGACATCGATCGGCGTCTTTTCGCCAGAAGGGATCTCTGTGCTAACAGGTGCTGTTTTATATGCACCACCGTTGGCTAATTTCCCTATCTCTTCAATACTGGGGCTAATCATTTTATTACTTCCTCAACGACATCAGACACTGAAAATGCTGGTTCCAATGCCTTCTTTAATAACCTTAAACATACATCATGTATATATTTAACTACATTGATGTATATTTTAGTTCATCTATAATTTTATCAACCTAGAAGTAATCAAATGTGATCAGAAGATATTATAACGAAATAATATCACCAATATATTGTTCAAAGGTTACGGAAAACTTCATCTAAATGTGCAAGGAAAAGTTCTTTGAATTCATTATATTCACCGAGTCCCTTTATCACACAGTGCACGTTATAACCATGTCTCTTCAAAATACATTTCAATGAGTCACTGTCATCGCCAGCCATATCATTACTGGCATGATCGCCCGCAACCAGCATGAACGGGAAAAGAACTACATTTTCATACCTTTTTTCTTTCATGAGTTCGATGGTGTCTTCAAACGAAGGAAATCCTTCAACGGTTGTAACGTGAACATCTTGGTATCCGTTTAATCTGAGTTTCAAATATAATTGACTGTAAACGGCATTTGAAAAATGCTCACTACCATGTCCCATCAGAATCACAGCTGTATCATTACCTGCGATACTATGAGCTTCCGCCACCAATGAAGAACCTATTGCGTAAACAACATGATCAAAATCTTCTTCTGCCGTAAGCAAAGGTTTTCCCAGTGATAATGAATCAAATGACCCTTTGTATTCATTAACTATTCTGACTACATCATCATATTCTAATCCGTTCATGATGTGTGTCGGTTGTACGATCACATCTTTAATGCCGTCAGAAACAAGTCTTTCCAAAGCATCGGACACATAATCTATTCTTTCATTATCACGTTTTGCTAATTTCTTGATGATTACCTTACTTGTGAAAGCGCGTCTCACGTCCCAATCAGGATATTTATCTGCTATCATCGATTCGATTGCTCCGATTGTCCTCGCGCGACTATCGTTATAGCTTGTTCCGAAACTAACCACGAGTATTGCTTTACTGACTGATATCATATCTATCAGTTGGAAATATAATCCAACATAAATAACGATAACGTAACGTATCGGCATTCAGACACAACATAAAAGATGAAAACATATTTGGATTAAAAATTGATAATATCGATGCTATTCTTAAAATGATACAGATGAAACAACATGAATTCATCATATTCAACAAAATAGAAAATGGAATCAATCCAAACGTTTATAAGGACGAAAAACTAGATTAACCAATATTTTCTATTCATAACATTGAATCAAAATCATACATGATGGTTCGATGGCATTCATTTGCTAAGATGATTTCGTATCAATCATGTGATGAAACCCTCCCCTAACTGGAACCTGACAATGATTATAGACTCAAAGAGGAATGATGCATTATGCAGTATCGTATAGGAGAGTTCTCTAAAATGGCAAAGGTGTCTGTTAAGACATTGCGTTATTATGATGAAGTAGGTCTCCTGAAACCTGAGCGTATTGACGGGTGGAACAAATATAGGTACTACTCAACAGAACAGTTGTCCTTGATGCAGTCAATTATATCATTTAGAGATGCGGGTCTTTCAATAGACGAGATATCGCAAATAATGTCCGGATCAGATGCGATCTCCATACTCGTATCAAAGAAAGAATTCCTAACATGTGAAAAGATATGCACAGAGAATAAAATCCTGTTGTTGGACAGAATGATCAAAGAATTTAGGAGTGAATCAAATATGAGATATGAAGCAATAATTAGAGAGATTCCAGGATATATCGTGTATTACAAACAAGGAAAAATTGATGATTTCAGTAAAATGACAGAATTTATTTTAGATTCTGCCAAGGAATGTATTGCTGCAAATCCTGGAATACAATGCGCAGAGTCAGACTATTGCTACGTCACATACACAGATGAAGAATTCAAACAAAATAACATAGGGATTCTGTATGCCCAAGCGGTAACTGAAGCTGGAAAGGAAACAGACACGATCAAATTCAGGAAACTTGATACCATCGAAGCTGTCTGTGTATTACACAAAGGAAATTATAACGATCTGGGAAAAGCATATGCTTTTGCACTAGAATGGATAAAAAATAATGGAATGGAGCCTATTGAACAAATAAGAGAATGTTACATAGCTGGTTGCTGGAACAAGGATGATGAGAAGGATTACTTGACCGAGATTCAGATTCCTATTGCTAAAATATGATTATACCTGGATCGGTTTTGATTATGTGATGTTTTCGAACAAATGCCTAATGGGATCGAACAATCGGATCTCACTGACAATGTTGTATCTTCTAATGAAATATTTTAATCATCTTGGACCGCCGGGTCCATTTTCTTTGTTTTAATATCTGTTTCAAACAACAATTGTCGATTTCAAACATGATATATTCTATTGAAGAAGAAAAGATTAGAAACATCGATAGATTATGCAATATAAATTATGATTTTCAGAAAAATTATATTCGAAATTATAATGATTGCAGATGGAGTGGCAATAACCCATGGAACATATCGATGGTCGCAATCGATTCGAACCAACTTAAAAATAGAAACAATGGTGGACTAGGCGAGATTCGAACTCGCGACTTCTTCGTTGCGAACGAAGCGATCTACCGGGCTGATCTACTAGCCCATTGTATGACCGTTCATTGATGCAAAGGATATAAACTTTGATGTACGATAAAATCAGAAATATAGATATACCCTCGTTTCGATTCCAGAAAAGATCACCATGACTTGTAAACTTACATCTGAAATAAAGGAAGAAATGAAAAAACAGAAAATCTTCGCAGTTGCCACAGCATCTAAATCCGGTATACCAAACGTTGTTCCTGTAGGTTTTGTGCTCATACATGATGATAACACAATATGGATAATTGACAACTTCTTCAAAAAAACACTTGCCAACATGAAAGAGAATCCGGTAGCATCATTATATGTTTGGAATCCTGAATGCAAAGACAGCTATCAGATAAAAGGAAAGATATCTATTGAGAATGGTACACCGGATCACATCGCAGCTGCGGATATGGCTCATAAAATAAAAGAGACCTATCCTGTTAAGAATCTGGTAAAATTCACAATAACGGATATATTCTACGTCTCACCCGGCCCGAAGGCCGGAGAGAGAATTTGAATTAATCTTCTTCGTCATCTTTCTCATCTCTGACGTACTGCGAAGCCCATCCCATCGCTGCCGCGATAGGGATGAAGAATAAGTACACAAAGGATGGGTTAAGGGCATAGAATGCGAAGAATATGAAAAGACCAGCGGCGGCACCGATAATTAATCCGTATTTCATACTGGCTTTCTTATGTTCAGAGAATTCAACCATCATAACACCTTTTTACCCAACGCCTGCTCAACATCAGCGATCATCGTGTCTACGATTTCTCCGGATGCTCCGACATAATTGGCAGGATCCATAACGATGATGATCTCTTCTTTTGTAAGAACCTTCTTAACATCTTCTCTTTCAAGAAGTGCTTCTCTGAGATTTATATCCTTTTCCACTGCTACCATGGATGCTTCACGTACGATCTCGTGTGCATCCTGTCTGCCTAGACCTTTTTCTGTTAATTTCATCATCACAGGTTCTGCCATGATTAGTCCTTTTGCAGATTCGATATTCCTGAGCATCTTATCTGAGTGAATCTCAAGACCCGTGAAGACCTTGTTCATCTTGAAAAGCATCTCATCTATCAGAACGAATACGTGCGGAAGTGTGAATCTCTCTGCAGATGAGTTGGAAAGGTCCCTTTCGTGCCAGAGTAC
Source organism: Candidatus Methanomethylophilaceae archaeon (assembly GCA_963676235.1). GTDB lineage: Archaea > Thermoplasmatota > Thermoplasmata > Methanomassiliicoccales > Methanomethylophilaceae > JALNYB01. The sequence goes on along the minus strand of OY781044.1, from coordinate 1,438,506 downwards.
CTGATTTTCAAATGTGGGGGTAACAAATCCTCTGAGAACGCGTGCCAATCCACAGACGTTTTCTGAATTTATGGGATTCCTTTTCTGGGCCATTGTTGAACTTCCAACCTGTTTTTCAGCATTGAAAGCTTCTGATGCCTCTGCGATCTCGGACCTCTGAAGATTCCTGACCTCTGTTCCGTATCTCTCTAGTGAAGTTGCTATGTTGGCAAGCAAACATATGAGTTCTGTGTATCTGTCGCGTCCCACAACCTGTGTTGCTGCTGGTTCGAATGTAATTTCAAGATCTGCCATGACCTCAGTCTGTATCTTCCTGAAGTTCTTACCCAATGCTGCACCGGTGCCAACCGCTCCCGCCATCTTTCCAGCACATGCCCTGGGCATTATCTGCTGAAGTCTCTCTTTATGTCTCAGGAGCTCTGCTATATATCCTGCGATCTTGAATCCAAATGTTATGGGGATGGCAAACTGTGCGTGTGTCCTTCCGATCTCCAATGTATCTCTTTCCCTTTTTGAGATTGTTGCGAATGTGTATAGAAGAGTGTCGACATCTGCCTGAACGATCTTTAATCCGTCTCTGATCTGAAGTGCCGTTGCCGTATCTACTATATCGTTTGATGTAGCTCCCAGATGAACATACTTTCCAGCATTTCCCTTGCATTGTTCAGTCATTGCTTTGACCATTGCCATCAGATCGTGATTCGTTTCTTTCTCGATCTCCTTTATTCTGGAGACCTGAACGACATCAAGACTTGCTACACGTGTTATCTCGTTGGCATCATCTTTACTGATGGTTCCAAGAGAAGCGTGAGCTCTGGCCAATGCGGCCTCAACATTCATCTGGTACTGGATACGGCTCTCTTCGGTGAAGATGGACTTCATCTCTTTACGTCCGTACCTGTAATCAAGCGGGCAGATACAATCATTCATTTGAATCGATTGTAGGATTGCATTACATTATTTATAGTCTGTCAAACTTACATAATTACTCTAAAAAGCACATTGCAATACCCTACAAGATTTCCATCCATCTGGTGACATAAATCCGACATCTTTGTCAATACAATATAAATGTCGTGTATTTACTTGATAGAATAACACTTTATTTGTCGAAACCCTTATAAGTAACATGCTTTATAGTGCGAATAGAGTGGGCCATGCTTTTGATTATGGCCAAGTCGAATATTGAGTGATGATTTATGGAAGAGTTTGTGGAGGAAATACAGCAGATTGATTCTCAGGAAAACCAACAGCCGGCAGTCGAAGAAAAGACAGCCGATGTTCTTGTAGAACAGGAAGCACAGGTAAACGAGGCCCCCGTTGAGGCCGCAACTGAAGAGAATGCGAGTTCAGAATCAACTGAACCAGTCTCAGCAGAAAACCTGGAAGACCTTGAGCAGAAACGCAGCATCGTCAACAATGACGCCGAAAAACACAGGCGCTTGAGAGACGATCTGAACAGTCAGACCAAAGACTGGAAATCTAAGAGAGACGCATTGAACTCCCGTGTACGTGAACTTGTCGATGAGGCAGGGAAATGCAGGGAAGAACGTGACTCCTTTAACCAGAAGGTCAGAGAAACAAAAGTTGTAAGGGATGAATGGAATCAGAAGGTTTCAACCCTGAAAGAACAGATCAATGCCCTCAGGCCTGAAAAGACCACTGAGGAAAAAAGCGAAGTATCTGTCAGACAGCTCAAGAAGCAACTTCAAGATCTAGAGTATACCCAACAGACCAAATCACTTGGCAAAGACAAAGAGAATGAGATTGTTAAACAGATCTCGGTCCTTGCACGTCAGATCGATGAAAAAGAGAAAACTGTCGAGCAGAGCGGAGAAGTTCGCGAGATCGTTCAGCAACTCAGAGATGCAAAGGTCCAGGCAGAAGCCTGTCACCACCAGGTATCAGAGTTCGCAGAGCAGGCTCAGTCAGCTCATGACAAAATGTTGAAATTGTATGAAGAGGCGGATGCGCTCAGAAAAGAAGCAGATGCAGCTCAGGGCAAATTCATCGAGTGCAAACAGGCAGCAGACGAAGAGCACAAAAAGCACATCGAACAAATCAAATCTGTCCACGAAATGGATAAGGATGTCGCAGGCTACAGAAACAAAAAATCCGCAGCTAAGAAGAAGAGAGTCGACACCGAATCCAAAAAAGAGGCAAAAGAGATCTTCGAGAAATTCAAGGCCGGAGAGAAACTCAGTACCGACGACCTTATGGCCCTTCAGAAATCCGGCTACCTGTGATTTCAAATCACTTGCCAGCATATGCTGGCAAATCAAACCACTTAATTCAACTCTTTGATTTTAAACTATAAATAGGGATTAAACCCATATAGCCTAATAAATATCGAATTCTTTTAACAATCTTTATATAGATTCTTGACACATAACCAACCACGGGGAGACAGGTCAGTTTTGTAGAGTGCATCCCATCCCTTCTGACTGGCTGGCCTATTCCCGCACTTTTAATTTCTTGCAATTCAAATAAATATCATCGACACTATCTAGGTATGATCACATGGTGCTGGAAGGTTTGGGAAAATCATTAAGGGGTGTCGTAGAACACATCAGTAACTCTTCAACAATAGATGAGAATCTTATCAAAGATGTGACTCGCGAGCTTCAGCGCGCACTACTTCAGGCAGATGTGAACGTTCAACTTGTTTTGGAATTAACCAACAAGATACAGGAACGTGCACTCAACGAAAAACCTCCGGCAGGAAAAAGTCCTAAAGACTTCGTTATCAATATCATCTACAAGGAACTTGTAAACCTTCTCGACAACGGAGATGGGTTGGCCCTCAAACCGCAGACCATTATGATGGTCGGTCTTTACGGACAAGGTAAAACCACTACAACAGGCAAGTTAGCCAATTATTTCATCAAAAAAGGATTCACAGTCGGCCTTATTGGGGCAGACGTGTACAGGCCTGCAGCTTTAGATCAATTGAAACAACTCGGAGAAAAAGTCAATGCTGATGTTTACGGCGAACCTGGTGAAAAAAATGCATCGAAGATCGTAAAGAACGGTCTTACTAAATTCTCTGATAAAAAAATCATCATTATCGATACTTCTGGACGTCATGCTCTGGAAAATGATCTAATTCAAGAAATCAAAGATATCGCAAATATAGCCAAACCTGACGAAAGGATACTTGTTCTGGATTCACAGGTCGGTCAACAAGCTGGACCACAGGCGGAAGCATTCCATAATGCGGTAGGCGTAACAGGTGTCATACTTACCAAAATGGATGGTACTGCAAGGGGCGGTGGAGCACTTTCAGCCATTGCTAAGACCAATGCGAGGATTGTATTCCTCGGTACAGGAGAACACATACGTGATCTCGAAGCATTCAATGCAGACAGATTCATATCCAGATTATTGGGAATGGGTGACCTCGCTTCGCTTATGCAGATCGCCAAAGAAGAGATCGGAGACGATGATGCATTGGAGCAGGTAGCCAGAAATATGCTTTCTGGAAGATTCACCCTCAGCGATATGTATCAACAGATGGCTGCCGTGACCAAAATGGGACCTCTACAGAAGGTTATGTCGATGATTCCGGGAATGAACAAGATGGAAGACAAGATCGATTATGAAGCATCTCAAAAAAAGCTCGCGAAATACCGTGTCATAATGGATTCTATGACACAGTATGAGAAAGACGAGCCGAATTCCATCAAAGGAAAACGCATTGACAGGATCGCTCAAGGTTCGGGTGTTGCAGGCCACGATGTACGTGAACTGTTGAAACAATACAACCAGAGCAAAAAAATGATGGGTTCCATCGGAAAGGATCGTAAGATGCGCAAACAAATGATGAAACAATTCGGCGGAATGGACATGGAAGGCCTGCAGGAACTGCAGAACGGCAAAGATAATCAGTGATTCCCATGAAATATTTCGTCATAACAGGCCACAAGGCCTCAACATCTGGAGATTTCAAATTAGATGACATTTCCGGAGGAGCTGGTAGACTAGACATAATGTGCAGATGCATAAATTCGGGATTCTTCCTATCTCACGATCTGAGAAAGGATGTTCAGGTCTATCTTGTATTGGAAGGCGGAAATGATGCCCCCAAGACCATTAGATTCTCCGGCGAGGATATAAGATATCTTAACCCAGATGAAAGAAGCACGTCATCTCTCATCAGAAATGCACTTCTAAAAAAAGTATCTCCCGATGAAGAAGTGAAGTCCTCACCCGGAGTATATGTTTCCAGGATGTCATTTGAAAAGGTCATAAACAAACTTTCTGAAATTGGATCCTTCGTATACCTGAAAGAAGATGGAGAGGACTGCAGAGCCTATGAATTCCCCGAAAATCCTGTATTTGTATTGGGGGACAACCGGGACCTCACTGACGAAGAAGAGAACATTTTACTCGAGAAAAATCCAGAAAAAATATCAATAGGGCCCCGTAGCCTTCATGCGGATCATTGTATCATCATTGTTCATAATGAGATAGACAGAAGATGTTCCTAAGTTTTTTATCCTATACGACGATTCAGTATCATGGAAAATTTCTCTGAGAAGATACCGCAACACAGACATTGTACGGTCTGCGGCAAAGCATTCATCGGCGACGGCTACTTTTGTAGCGATGGATGCAAGAACTCAGCAGGAAAAGAAGCTAAGGGTAAACTCGGAAAATACATGATTGTCTGGGTTGTAATAATCGTAGCAACCATTGCACTCCTTCTGGTTACCGGAATCTGAGTGATATTATGTTCTCAGCGGTTGCAGGAACTTTCAATATTCTTCATAGCGGTCATAAAGAACTTATCGATAGAGCATTCGATATCGGGGATGAGGTCTTCATAGGCATTACTACAGACCGTATGGCCTCTTCGAACAGGTCAGATATTGTTCCACTATATCTCAGAAGAAAAGAATTAGAATGTTATCTTTCAAATAAGACCAAACCGTGGTCGATTATAGAAATAGATACTATATATGGCCCTTTGGACAAGATGGATAAAGTGGATATTCTCGTGGTCTCAGAAGAAACACTTGACAACGGAAAAAAACTTAATGAAGAAAGGAAAAGCAGAGGCATCAGACCACTTGAATTGTGTGTAATGCCTTTGAGAATATCCTCAGACGGTGAAAAAATCAGTTCTACGGGCATATTAGAAGGAAGATATGCAAGGAACGGTGAATCCAATGTCATGGATATTGCTGTCGGATCACTTAATCACATAAAGATCGAAGCGGTCCGTACAGTGATGGAACGCGTATATGGAGATGTAAAGATAACAGCCATAGATGCAGACAGCGGAGTTCCTCCTCAACCCTTTGAAAGTGAGACAAGACTTGGTGCTATCAACAGAGCCAGAAACGCAATTGGAACACATATGATGTCGGTAGGTATCGAAGCGGGTGTATTCGAAAAACCTGATGGGTTATATGATTATCAGTACTGTGCGATATTAGATCGTGAAGGGAAGATGACGATTGGAACAGGATGCGGATTCAGATATCCCGACAAGGTTGCAGATCTTGTCCGCACCGGTTACACTGTGGGAGATGCAGTTCGTGAAATCTACGGCAACATCGATATTGGAAAAAAACAAGGCGCGGTAGGACTTCTCAGTAAAGGCCTTCTGGACAGAAAGAATCTGACAGAACAATCGGTCACAGCTGCAATGATACCTAGATTATGGGATGAATGACATATGATACATTCACGTAAACTAGAATCTGATTCACCATACTTAACAGATGAATCGAAACTATCAGGTGCGGCGAATATGCTGTTCGTTCCAGATGATGAGGAAGATGTCGTTGAAATCGTTATATCGCACAATTCTTCGAGGACCCCTTTGACTATTTCTGCAATGAGGACAGGAGTATGTGGAGGATGCGTTCCGAAAGAAGGCGATATCATTTCTATGGAGAAATTCAATAAGGTCATTGGCATAGGAAAAGATGACAAAGGATATTTTATAAGGGCCCAGGCTGCAGTAACTGTAAAAGATCTGAATGAAATCATCAGAAAAAAACTTTATCCTGAACTTCAAAACATCACAGATGATGCAACAGAATGTATACTATCTGAAAGAACAGATTATTTTTACCCGGTTGACCCAACAGAACTTAACGGTTCCATAGGCGGCAATATTTCCACCAATGCATCAGGACCCAGAACATACAAATACGGACCTACGAGAGATTGGGTCAGACGGATAAGGATCGTCCTTTCTGACGGAAATATACTGGATGTCCTGAGAGGAGAGATCAAAGCAAAGAATAGAGTTTTCTCAATACCTGTCGATGGAAAAAATATCACAGTTCATATTCCGTCATACGAATTCAACAGAAATGTAAAGAATACAACAGGATTGATGACTGGTCCAGATATGGACCTTGTAGACCTGTTCGTAGGTAGTGAGGGTATGTTCGGCATCATTACGGAAGCTGACATATACATCACAGAATGGCATCCTCTGATGTCTAATATCATATTCTTTCCTAGTGATGATGATGCATATGATTTTGTCAAAGAATTTGTGAATTCCCATATTGATCCGGAATTCATCGAATTCTTCGATACGGGCTCCCTAGACCTAATAAGAAAGTCGAAGAAGAACGATCCTAAATTCACAGGAATGCCTGACATTCCAGATTATGCAGGTTCTGCTATATTCTTTGACATATCCAACGATGCGAACATCGTTTCGAAATACAATGAACTGAGTCAAATAGCAAAAATATATGGTGGATCCCTAGATCGTAGCTGGTGCGGACACGAGCTCAAAGACCGGGAAAGATTTTTTGCATTCAGACATTCCGTGCCTCAGACAATATTCGAATACGTAGCAAGTCTAAAGGGTTCTATGCCCGGAATGCACAAGATGGGTACAGATATGTCTGTTCCGTTGGACCGTCTCGATGAGATGATAGATTCATATTCGGAAGTATTAACATCCGAAAAACTCGAATATGTTATATTCGGACACATAGGCAACGGACATCTTCATGTAGAGATAATACTGAAATCTATGGATGATCTGTCAAAGGCAAAGAAAGCATATCACACTCTAGCTTTAAGATCCATTGAATTGGGAGGTTCTCCTAGTGCCGAACATGGTATCGGAAAGATCAAATCGGAATACATCGAACTCCTCTATGGAAAACAAGGTGTCGAAGAGATAAAGAAAACAAAGAAGGAATTGGATCCGAATTGGATCTTCTGTCCTGGTAATGTGGTGGAATAATGAAATATGTGATACTGATAAAACAGGTCCCTGACACTACTAGGATAAAAGTGGATGAAAATGGAAATTTGATCAGGCAGGGTGTACCGTCGATATTGGATCCATACTGCGAATACGCACTAGATATGGTATGCAGGATAAGTAAACCCGAAGATTCTGTCATTGTAGTCTCTATGGGCCCCCCTCAGGCCAAAGAATCAATATTCAGATGCCTGGAACTAGGCGCGAATGAAGCATATCTTCTCTCGGACAAAGCATTCGCGGGAGCAGATGTTTTCGCCACTTCTAGAACACTCACTGCGTTCATACACAAATTCGCAGCTGATTATGACCTCATATTCTGTGGAAAACAAGCAGCTGACGGAGATACTGCAGAGGTACCTGCCGAAACAGCGGCAATGCTGAATGTCCAACAGTTTTGTTATTCTGAAAAGATATCTGTTTCAGATACGATCGAAGTAACGCAGAATTATAACGACGAAATACGTGTATGTACAGTACCTAAAGGTTCCGTGTTATCTGTGTCTATGGGAGATATCAACAGACGTGTACCTTCTATATCTGATCACATGAAAGCCTTGAATATAGATATCAAAACCCTTGACAGAATAGCTTTGGGCCTTGGGATGTACTCTGTGGGGATCAAAGGTTCCAAAACCAGGATCGTGTCGTCATACTCCCCCAGATATGAACACAGTGGAAAGATCATAGACGGGACCGACCCATCGGAAGCAGCAAAACTACTGATCAAAGAGGTGCTATGATGGGATGTGAATCATGTTCAAGCGGTTCCTGCGACAAAGATAAGACAGGACTTCCTCCTGGAATGTTATCCGAGTACAATCTGAATCAATCCACAGCAGAAGGGTCTCTTGTCTGGATAGAGGTCATTAATGACGGAAATACCCTAAGAATGAACAACTCTTCAAAAGAAATACTCGGGAAACTGCAAGAAATTGCAGATGGCCGCATATTCGGTGTCATATTCGGAGATACAGAACTAAAAGTGCTGTATAGTGAAATATTCTCTTACGGCGTAGATACGCTTTATCATATCAAAGATAAGAGGATGATACAATTCCAACCAGAAGTATACTGCGAGATGCTTGTCGATCTTTGTAACCGCGTCATGCCTGCTGTAGTACTCATGGGAGCAACACCCAGAGGAAGAGAATTAGCCCCGCGCTTAGCAGCTTCTTTAGGTACAGGATTGACCGCAGACTGTACTGAACTGAAAATGGATGGCCGTTTCTTACAGATGACAAGACCTGCGTTTGGAGGCAACATCATAGCTACGATCTCGTGCGATCATTTCCCTCAGATGGCAACCATTCGTCCGGGAACATTCCCCATACCTGAACCTATGATAGGAAGGGAGGGCACAGTGATCTACCGCCAATACTGCGGGTCGAATTACAAGAATATAATCTCATCTGAAAGGATAATTTCTGTGGATTATGATATAACGAGAGCCAAAATACTCATTTCTTTAGGAAACGGTATCAAGGAAAAGGAATCTATAGCTGTAGCAGAATCCATAGCGAAGAAACTCGGCGGAATGGTATCATGTTCTAGAGCCCTAGTAGAAAGAGGTTGGTTCCCTCAAAGCAGACAGGTCGGACAATCTGGAAACAATGTATTCCCTGACATCTACATGGCATTCGGAATATCGGGTTCTATTCAGCATAAAGCAGGAATAGGATCTGCAAAACGTGTGATAGCCGTAAATATGGATCCTGAGGCGCCTATTCACGAAATAGCCGATGTAAGTATAATAGGAAATGCGGATTCTATCCTTAAAGAAATGGATAAATTACTCTGAATCACTTCTTGTTCAAAGATATGGCCTTCTCCAGTACCTTTGCAGCGTGACCGGATACCTTTACATTATTCCAAAATGCTTCAATGATACCGTCCTTTCCTACAATATACGTGGAACGTATAGTGCCTTGAACTTCTTTCCCATATGATATCTTCACACCGTATGCTCCTACCTTTTCCATGAGAATATGTTCAGGATCACTCAGAAGTTTTACTTTGAGATTGTTATGATCCTTGAACTTCCTGTGTGATGCGAGCGTATTCTTACTTACTCCGAACACAGGAATGTTCCTGAGCATGAATTTAGTATAGAGTGCAGTAAAATCCTGAGCTTCTCTTGTGCATCCTTCTGTTCCATCCTTGGGATAGAAATAAAGAACATATCTGATGTTCTGAAGGTTCTTACTATCCAACATATCTCCGTTCTCATCTGCAAGAACAAACTCCGGGAACTTCTCACCTACATCCATGATATCAGAACAGACTGTTGGCTTTCGTTAATATTATCGGCGTGAGGTCGAACTCGAGCATTATCACAGGATGCGTGATCTCAAAATCAACTACGACCTTCGGCGATACTTCTCCGAATACACCTGCATCCTTTCCTTCGATGTTGACGAATGCTCCCCTTCCATCTATGAAAGTTGAATAATCGCACGGCGATAGCGAATATTTAGTGGATGTCTCTCTCAATATAGATTCTGTTATAGATTTGATCTCTGTAAAAGAGGTCTTAGATGCTGTTGCCAATGCACAGAGATGAAGCACTACCTTATTATCTCTGATAACATACCCTATTTCGAATATCTTTTGAGGAAGATCACGATGTTTATTGTGTCTTAAAATCCTCATCAGACTAGGCATCAGGTATGATCTTAAACACGTATGTTCTTCCGTAATAGGATTGGTAACACGAACATTCTGCATCTCAGGCAATCCTGAGATTTGGAATTCCTCTCTATCATTGCTTAGTGTAAGTGTTGTGACCTCGGTGAATCCGAGTCCAACCATGATATCCCTCATGCTTTCAGAGAAAGTGGTATCTGCGCTGAGATGTCCCATTGTCTGATTTAATTTGTATGAGCCTCCGAATTTATCGAATCCGTATCCTATGGCCACATCCTCGAAGATATCTGCTTTATGCATGATATCCAATCTTGTAGACGGTATGCATACGTGGACCGCATCGATATTTTCAGAATCAACGAACGCATTCATCTCCATTCTTCTTAGTGCCTCTATGATACCTTCGGAACCGAGATCCACACCGATGAATTTATCGCATTCTTTAACCGATATGACATATTTTTCTACTGAAAGGTCAGGAGATATGCACTCTTCTGTTCCCTTCATAAGTACTGAGCCGATCTTTCCACCACGTTCTGCAAGGGCAGTCACAACAATGTCCAATGCACCTTTTACGGCCTTCCTATCATTTCCAGTTACATCGATAAACAGATTGTGTGTGTTCGTTGTCACTGTGGTGAGCGCACCGTTTATTATAGGCGGGAACGAAAGGACATTCTTATTTTTATCAAATATAACAGGATATCTGTCCAATCCTTTCAGAAGATGCGCATAATCAACACCTTTCTCGTGTTCGGTGAGGATCTCCGCCATCGTCATAGACTCTGTTTTCGCCAGTGGTACGAATCTAACTTCGTCTGGCTTGGCCGTTGTGTATGTGAATGGAGCCTGGACCTTATCGAGGTCATGAATCCCGATAGCAAATTTGTTTCTCTTCCTTCCGATGGTGATATGCAACTTCTCTTGAAGTTCCATCATGGATCTGAGGAATTCATCCGAGATATTGACATCAAATACGGCAGCACAAAGGAAATATGGTCTGATATTCTTGACGCTCTCGTCCGCTGTAACAACGATATCCGTCTTTTTTACATCATATTCCTGCATTCCTGGTTTGATATCCAAAAATGCTCTCATTCCTCTTGCAAGACCTTCTACACTGAATAGATCGGGACGGTCTGGAAAGAATTCGACGGACATTTCGTCTTCATTGCCTTCTGTATCGTGCATATCTGCACCTATGAGGGGAATCCTCTGTATGAGGGTCTGCTGCGGTACTTTCTCGCCTATGAGCGAGCAAAGATCTTCGTATTTGAAATTGATTACAGGCATTATATCAACGTCCGAGTTCCTGATGTGCTTTACCAAGCTGACCTGCCGCCTGAGCTGCAAGTGTTGATAATTCTCCAGCCAGCACTGTGGCTGCAACGAGTTCAGAGAACTTCCTGGCTCCACCATCGCCAAGGCATCCCATTATAGTAAGCGCCTCTGATTGACACGGAAGTCTTGTTCCTCCGCCCACCGTTCCTACTTCTACTGAGGGCATCCTTACGCAGATGTAGAGATCCCCATCGACATTCTCACATGTTGTGATCGTCATACTTCCGCCTACTACCTGGGCAGGATCCTGTCCTGTTGCGATGTAAAGAGCCGCTACCATGTTGGCTGCATGTGCATTTGCTCCGAATGTGACGGCCATCGTACTTCCGACCAGATTCTTCCTATAATTGGTCTCAACGACCGTTTCGGTATCTGTATGGAGCTTCTCTATAACGATATCCTTTGGTATAAGTGCCTCTGCGACCACCGTCTTTCCACGACCTTGGATCATGTTGATGGCTGCCGGTTTCTTGTCACTGCACATATTTCCAGATACTGATACCATTACCGCACCTGTCTCTTTCTCGATGACCCTTGATACAGCTTCTGTTGCAATGGTGGCCATATTCATTCCCATAGCATCTCCTGTCTCGTACTGAAGTCTTAAGAACAGACTCCTTCCGTTTGGATATGCTTCCAAACTGTATAGTTTTCCATGAGTGGTCGTAGTCTTTGTTGTCTGAGCCAATAATTCAAAATTATTATGTATCCAATCGATAACCTCGGCTGAATGTGCGATATCCCTTACACGGAACACCGGTGCTCTGGTCATGAAGTCCCTGAAAACCTTGGAACGTACTCCGCCTGATGCATTGATTACAGACATCCCTCTAGATATAGAAGCTACAAGTGCGCCTTCGGTTGTTGCCAGAGGTATTATGAAATCACCCTGGGCATAATCTCCGCTTATTGTGATCGGCCCGGCAAATCCGAGTGGTATCTGCGTTGCACCTATCATGTTCTCAATGTTCTTAGAAGCTTTTTCGGAATCAAAACAATATTTCGAAATGTTTTCCAGATGGGTATTGGAGAATTTCTCCACTGCTTCACGCCTTTCATCGACGTCCGCATGAGAATATCCTCTGTTCTTCAGACCCTTCTTTTCAGACATAGACCCTTGATTGATTTATTAATAATATATCTGTCGATTCACACCGATTATTATAGATACCGACAAATGATTCGCAATATAGATGGGTATTAAAAAACTAGACATATCATTCAATATTCCTAAGATTCCGGGAATTCCCAACGTACCTAATGCTGTAAGTCAGATAATGACGATGATACATGCTGATGAAAAAACAAAACAAGACAAATTAGATGAAATAATAGTGAATATATTCCCTATTTTCATTGTCGCATGTGCTTTATTATCTATCGTTTTGATGTTAATCATGAATGCATATACCTTCAGCGAGATAATTTACGGAATATGTCTCGGATATACGATAGGATTCATCATATTAGGTGCGTTGTGCATGCCATTGGCCAATAAAGGAGTTCGTAGTTGGAAATTCACTACTCCCATAGTAATCCTGATTCCTGCAGCCACGGCATGCTTTCTATACATATTCGGAGAGGAATTCGATCCAAGCATATATCTTATCAGATTCTTTGACATATTCGGCGGAAAAGTTACTCTAGATGCATTAATTGTATGTGTATATTCGATCGCGATCATGATCGTCCTTGTATCATACGGTGTAGTGGCTGTGATCGTCGGATACTTCAGAAGTTACTTCTATCGTATCATAAGATCGCTAGAGGCACCTCCTGAGAAAAGAACCAACCATATCCCAGAATGGCTGTTTCAAATACCTGATATAATCGATGTCAAAGATATAGAATTAGAACCTGACCTAGATGATGATAAATTCAACAGGGAATTATTCGTGAATGTTACGTTTAGTATTTTCATATTAGGATTAGTCATATGTTCATACATATTCCTGAATCCTCTATTCCTTAAAACAATGCCATTTGGTGAGATGCTTGTTATCGCAACACTCGTGTCTCTATTCATGTCTCCGCTTGTTATCCCATGGAGTATCGTGAAATCCATAGGCGCAAAGGTGATATCAGACGCCCCCAGGCCGCTATATCTATGGAAAGGAATGAGGGGAAGATTATACCAGGGATTCTTCGCCATCGCATTTTTCATGATGTTGCTTATGATGTCTGCATACCTAGGGATGGATTTCTCCCGCATCGCTGTAACATACCTTGGATACATAGCGTTCATGGGAGTTATATCTACTGTTACCGCATTCGTATATGTGAATTACTTCTACAACGGATTCAAAAACGGTATCATCAAAAGCTATTATCTATCCAAATACAAGAACTCATAAAGAATTATTAATGGAGTCACATATTCGGTTTCATGTCAGACCCCGTATATGAAGCGATGTCAAAGGCCAAACGCCAATCCGAAAGCGGAAACGTAAACGGTGCCATCGATACCCTGGAGAACTATCTTTCTACTGATCCTCATAATAACAAAGTCAGACTTCTTCTCGCAAATATTTCGATCTACGGAATCAATGACATAGAATACGGGACAATGCAACTTGACATAATTTTGGACATCGAGCCAAATAATGTGGATGCGTTGAAAGCTTCTGTAACGATTCTTATGAAAAACAAGAAGAACAATAAGAAAGTCCAAGAACAATATGAAAAACTTCTCTCGATAGCTCCGGATGCAGAGTTGTACAACACATATGCGGTATTCCTGAAAATGCAGATGGTAGATTTCGAGAAATCTGCTGAATACTATGAAAAAGCAATCGCTCTGAATCCAAACAAATACGAATATCATCAAAACTACGCTGTGATACTCTTAAACGATCTCAGAGATTACGAAAAAGCAAAATTCGAATTGGAAGAGGTCTTAAGATTGGATCCGAAAAATTTCTCAGCAAAGAAGAATTATGACCTTCTTATAAAGAAGAAATTTGATTCTAAAGGAAATCTCAAGAAAAAGAAATTATCCTTTCTAAAAAGATGATTTCGTGTTATTTGATTAAGTAATTACTTAATTATATGCATAACTATCTTAATACATAATGCATTTCAGAAATTCGAGGTAACAAAATGGAACTCAAAGGATCCAAAACAGAAGCAAATCTGCTGACCGCATTCGCAGGAGAGTGCAAGGCCAGAACAAAGTACACCTACTATGCATCACAAGCGAAGAAAGAAGGCTACGAACAGATTGCCGACATCTTTATGGAGACAGCAGAGAACGAGAAAGAGCATGCCAAACTCTGGTTCAAAGCTCTTAACAACGGCTGCATACCTGCAACAATAGAAAACTTGAAAGACGCAGCTGCCGGAGAGAATTATGAGTACTCCGATATGTACAAACATTTTGAAGAGACTGCCAGAGCAGAAGGATTCGACCAACTCGCCGATCTATTCAAAGGCGTCGCAACTGTCGAAAGGACACATGAGAAAAGATATCTCGAATTGCTCAAAACAGTCCAGGAAGGAAAGGTGTTCGAGAAAGATGCTGTCTGCATATGGAAATGCAGAAACTGCGGACATCTTCACGTTGGAACTACGGCTCCAGATGTTTGTCCTGTATGTAGTCACTGTCAGGCCTACTTTGAACTACAAAGTCATAACTGGTAAACTTCATATGTCCCCTACGGGGGACTAAAACAATATTTTAACTTCATGTTCAGCATACAATTTAAACCTACATAACAACAGTATTCTAGTTCGGAAGCATAAAAATATAAGCATTTGAACAAATATTTGGTTATGAATATCAAAGAGATAGTCAAACTACCCAATGGCACGGTAGCATTCGTTGCACTCAGATTCATAATAGGATTTTTACTCATATGGGCATTCCTTGACAAAACATTCGGTCTTGGATTTGCAACAAAAGCGGGTGCAGGTTTCATCAGTGGTGGATCTCCAAGCACGGGGTTCTTAAAATATAACGATGGAATATTCGCGTCATTCTTTAATGCACTCGCAGGGAGCACGGTAGTTGATGTTTTACTTCTGTTGGCATTCTTGTGCATTGGTGCAGGATTGATATTGGGAATTGCGAAAAAGCTCACTTGCATCGCGGGCTGTCTTCTGTTTCTGTTGATGTATCTTGCATCACTCCCACTTGCAAATAATCCTATCATAGACGAACATATCGTGTACATCGTCGTTCTGATTGGTATATACCTCTCGAATGCCGGCATATATGTAGGATTAGGAAACAAATGGAATGAACTCTGCTTGGTGAAAAGATTCCCTATCCTTCAATAAACAATAAGCCCGGGAATACAATTCCCGGGTAATTTAAAAACAAAGAATTATTAAAACATTTTACTTTTACTGTCAGTATCAATCCACAAAGGCATTCTCAGACTTATAGATCAGAAATGCTACAACGAATCCAATTATTCCAACTAATGTTATCAACGCACAGAATGAAGCAATTATACATGCGATGAGTGCAACGATGTAAAATCTTTTCAGACCACACAATACAGCTGTCAATACTGTTAAGATCGCACTTGCAAACATGAAATAACCAAGATATGTAAATGAATCCAAAAGCATCTGTTCTGTAATTCCAGAATTTATAATCTGCTGCCATACTTCTGCGTTAGCTTTCAACTGATCAATCATATA
Source organism: Candidatus Methanomethylophilaceae archaeon (assembly GCA_963676235.1). GTDB lineage: Archaea > Thermoplasmatota > Thermoplasmata > Methanomassiliicoccales > Methanomethylophilaceae > JALNYB01. The sequence goes on along the minus strand of OY781044.1, from coordinate 1,422,626 downwards.
CTGTCCGTTTACATCGAAAGTATATCCTAAATAAAACGCAATCACAGCCCAAATAATTGAAAGAACTACAATAAGATTAAGATAATTCGAATCTGAATGACCCGTCTCACGGCTCATATGATCCTGTAAACCTGAATTACTCTCGATTCCATCATTCAACAAATATCCACACTCGGAACAGTAATATTCTGACTCTTTCGTCTTGGCACCGCATTGCGGACAAAAACTAGGATTGTCTTCTACCATGAGACAAGTAATTGTGTTTTCTATTATTTGATAATATTATACAGTTGCCGGAGCAGACCATTTTCTTTCAATATATTTCATCTGACCCTAATGTACTGTAAAAGCGAATCCGATCAATTCATATACTCTAACGTATTCTCAAGAGTCACGGATATCAAATCCCATCGGTTTGATGAGGTTTGCCGTGGCAGGATTTTCTCCTGCAGGTCGTATGGGGGCGAAAGCCGAACGTGCGAAATTGAATTTTTTAGTATTCATTATTAGCAATGCTTTTATATGAATTGTCACATACCTTTGTTCGTTATTGTTCAGAAATCACTTTTGGACAGTCATGAGGAATCAAAATGGTAACAGTCTATGATGTTCCCGCTGAAAAACTCATACTCAAAACAGCCGCAAAGCTCAAAGAGAACGAAAAAATCGTTCCCCCAGAGTGGGCAGAGTATGCCAAAACCGGTAGGCACACAGAGAGAGCACCTGCACAAGAAGATTGGTGGTATACAAGAGCCGCCGCTATTCTCAGGAAGCTCTATGTAAAAGGACCCATGGGATCTTCCAAACTCGCAGCTGAGTATGGTGGATTTGCAGACAAAGGCTCAATGCCTAACAGGGCCGTGAAAGGTAGCCGTAACATTGCTAGAAAGTGTATGATACAGCTCGAAGCCGCAGGATACCTTGTATCCAAAGACAAGCAAGGCCGTGCAATCAGCCCAGCAGGTCAGTCATTACTTGACAACTCTGCTAAAGAGGTCTTTGACGAGAGCAAGAACTGAGGGAGAGATTAACATGGGAGATCCAGAATTAGAAGCGCTCAGACAGAAAAGGATGCAACAGCTCCAGCAGCAGCAGGGAAACCAAGCTGCACAGCAGGCGCAACAAGAAGAGCAGAACAAACAGTTTGAGCAACAGAAGCAATCAATTTTGAGACAGATCCTTACCCCCGAAGCGAGGGACAGGCTGGCTAACATCAAACTTGCTAACCCGGATCAAGCCAATGCCGTTGAAATGCAGCTTATACAGCTTGCACAGAATGGAAGACTGCAGAGCGTAATTACGGATGCCATGTTAAAAGAAATCCTTCAGAAAATCGTGCCTCAGAAGAGAGAGATCACTATAGAGAGGAGATAATCATGTCAAGCACTAAACCACCAGCAATGAAAGGTAGGCTGAATAAGAAAGTAAAACAGAACCGCCGTGTCCCAGCATGGGTTATGATGAGGACTAACAGGCAGTTCCTTCGCCACCCTAAGAGAAGATCATGGCGCATGGGTAAATTAAAAGAGTAAGGAGGGAAACAAATGGCAGACGAAATAGAGAGATTTATTACAATTCCCCTGAGGGAAACCAGACAAGCCCCCCGTACAAAGAGGTCAGCACGTGCTATTAAAGAAATAAGGGCCAACATTGTCAGGCACATGAAGGTCGAACCAGAGAACGTTTGGATCGACGCAAGTCTTAACAACAAGGTCTGGGAGCACGGAATTCGCAACCCACCTCACAAAATTACAGTCAGGGCTGTCAAATTCGATGATGGACTTGTCGAAGTATCATATATCGAACCAGAAAAGAAATCCGCTTCGGAGTGATCACAATGATGAGACTTTCGAGATATGCCGGAAATCCTAATATCGGAGTATTCGCTGCAGTAAACGAGAGTCTCGCATTGGTGGCCTGTGACTCAGCACCTGAATTCATTCAGGATCTGGAACAGGCATTAGGGGTTAAAACATTCATGACGACTGTGGCAGGATCATTCGTGGTCGGGTCACTAGTCGCCATGAATTCATTCGGTGCAGTCGTTTCTGAACTTTCAGAACAGAAAGAACTGGACGAAATACGCAAACTCTTACCCATAGCGACACTTACCGATAGAACAAATGCGGCCGGAAACAATGTTCTTGTTAATGACCGCGGAGCTTTGATCAATCCCGAAGTCGGCGCAAAAGCAATGAAGGAAATCGCAGATGTCCTCAATGTGGAAGTCGTGAAGGGAACGATCGCAGGTTGCACAACAGTCGGTTCTGTGTGCAGTGTAACCAACAAGGGATGCGTATGCACAGTTGATGCAACAGATGATGATGTGAAACTTTTAGAAAGCATCTTCAAGGTCGAGGTCAAAAAGACCACTGTAAATCACGGTTGCAGATACGTAGGATCAGGTATCTTATCAAATTCAAAAGGCGCACTCATCGGCGATGAGACGACACCGATAGAAATGGGTAAGATCGAAGATGGTCTGGTACTCTATTGATCTTAACGATCAAATACCCAACATCCAACAAATTCTGTCAGGTCCTCAACTGACAGTTCTACTTCATTTCCTACATATATCAACATATCCTTATCGATACCTTCTATGAATTCATCCAAATTCTTTGCTGGAAAAGTCAATCCACCGACCCTGTAATGCATTGGAACGACGACCTTCGGTTTTACTCTGTTTAAGAAAAGGTTCAACTTAACAAGAGGTATCGTAAATATTTCTCCAACTGGAACAAAAAGAATGTCGATATCTGTAAGCTTGCTCATGACATCATCTGCGGGAATATCTCCGAGATCCCCGCAATGACATATCGAGAGACCATCCATTGTGAACTTGAATATTGTATTCTTTCCTCTTTCTGAGCCTTCGGACTCATCGTGATATGATGCAAGCCCCTCGAAGGTCATGCCATTGACATTCGTGAATCCTAATGTTCCGAGTATATCAGTATGCGTTCCTCGTACTATACGAACCACATTATGATCTGAATGATTATGAGATACAAGTACGATATTCGCATTCGATATTGGTGGCTTTATGCCTATCGATTTTCCATCGTGAGGATCGATCAGGACATCATTGTTTTGATCAATAAATTCAAAACATGAATGTCCATGCCAAATTATCTGCATGATAACGTCATATTCTGTAGAATAGATAAAGTTTATTTGGCTGTAATTGACATCCATCCCGACGACATTTTAAAGAAATAACAATATTATCAGTTTCGATATAAATGATTGGTAAATCTGATACGGTTCTAGGAATTGTACTTCTTGCAGGAATAATCATCTGCATAGGTATTGTGATTGCTACAGGTGCATTGAATGATAACTCAGATAACAATGATTATACTGGAACATATGCAGCATATTCATTCGATGGTTATGATGAAGATGTCAGCGGAGACCTCTTTTATGATCTAGCATTCATTGATGGCGACATCTCAGCAGTATACAGGGAAGATGGCACTGTCATGTACTCAATAACCGGATACAGCAACGGAAATTATACTGTTGTATCTGATTTGGATCTGAACGGAAATTATATCCTCGACAGAGCATTGGATCTCAGTTCTGTTGTAGATTTTGCTGGATTCACATATTCATATTCTTATCTGGGTAAAAATCCGGAACAGAATGTATGGATCAAGGAGTTTTACAATTCAATGGGATATCAAGTCACACAATTGATCTATTCAGACAGCAGCGAGACATTAGTGGGATCCACCATCTACTGGATACATATAACTTCATACAAGACAGATTCAGATGGGACCGATCTTATAAAGTTCGATTACAACATAGAAAACAATATGGTGATAGGCATAACCTATAGCGCCACAGAAAACAGTACTGATGTCATATCGTACAACCCGTTCATAAAATCTTTTGACAGGGATCCGGATTCGGAAAGCTTGGATGATAGATTTGGATATATCATCAATGAAGAGATCTATTCTGATACAGGTAGTGACAGCACAGGAGATTATGTAGAAACAATAGAAATCAACAAAGAATCGAAAGTAATAATCTCATCGAGTTTCAATTACGATGTTACGAATTACGGCTATGATTACTACCTATTGAGAACAAATGTAACAATACCCGTTGCTGTAATGGATGATACTGTATCTGCCACTTATAAATTCAATGAAACTGGAAAAATGACTTCAGAAGATGAACTTTACAATTACATGTTTGTATCCGGTCCGTCATCTGTTACATATTACCAAAATGGAACCGTAAATTACACTGTTATGAACATGTATACAATCGATAATTCTTTCTTCTATATGGTAGGAACAGACAAAGACCTTACCGGCAATGTATATTGGACAGGCATTGTAGAACTCAATGATGTAGTGAATACGGATGGTTTCATTCCTATGCATCAATATATCATCATTGAAGGAAATGTAGAATATCTTTGGCAAAAGATCGTAAAAGATGGGGATCAGACCCTTACATATGTTGTGTACAGTGACAGCGGTTCAACACTTGGTGGAACCTCAACCATCTTCAGGATCGAATTGAACATTTACATAGATACTGTCCCTGTGCATTACATAGGCAAAATCGCATACACTCTTGATAATAATGTAGTGACCGGCATAACATATACTGTGAATTCCTCCATAATAACATCACAAAAACACCATCCTTTCATGACAGATTATACTTCTAACGTAAGTCTGGGAATAGTTTACATCGAAGACCTTCCGAGAGCTGTATATTACTGTCCTAATACAGAGATAACGATAAATGGAGAAACATACGTATATTCGAAAGAATTCGAAATAACAACCGGACTTAACATGTATGTGACCCTTAGCTGTGAATCACTCGGATATGATTACAATGAATATATCATTACAAGTGACATCGATATACCTCCTGCAGTCGGTGTGGATTCATCATTCACATATGTATCCACGGACAATGACGGCGAATACACATACAGGTTTGATGTTATCAGTTCAAATAATACTGGATATACTTTGAATATATACCAGATAGACGGCGAGACATCTACTTTGACCCAAGGTTATCACCATACCTGCACCGTATCGCTTCATAGTGTCCAATATGGATGATGGAGCGGCCGTTCAAACAGGTGTAACAACATTCGAAAGATACGATGGTTCTACAATATCGGTCGAGGTCTATGAATTCACTTATGAAGGAGATCGGATCGTATTCTATGTGAATAGTTGCATAGTTTACGGCTATGAGTGCTATGCGGAAGGTGAAACGGAACCATATTCTGTAGGGGAGTTGACACTCTATACAATAGAGTTACCAAGTGCATAAACAACGGGCTTAGGCCCGTTCTATTTGTGTACCTTCCAGCAGTTAATATACCCAATTAATCTTATATTGATAGTGTGATTTGTTTATGATGAAGAAGACTTTGATTCTTGTCGTTGACAGGGATGATGATTTCGGAGTAAAAGGAAAGGTCGACTCTCCCGTAATAGGTGTAGAAGAGTGCTCGGTTGCAGCAACGGCATTGGGAATAGCTGACCCTGAAGATTCCGATATCAACGCTCTTTACGCTGCCATCAACATCTACAAAGAGATGAAAGATGAACACGAAGGGGAGGTCGAAGTCGCACTCATATGCGGTAATCAGAAAGTCGGATACAAATCCGATTCTGCAATAATCGATGAATTGGAGATAATTCTCGAAAAGATCAATCCCACCCGTATCATCCTTGTTGGAGATGGCGCAGAGGATGAATACGTCTATCCTATCATATCATCACGTGTACCTATCGACTCTGTCAGAAAAGTGTATGTTAAACAAGCACCAGGATTGGAAGGAACAGTATATATCATATCCAAGATCATGGAGGATCCAGGAAAAAGAAAAAGATTCCTTGCACCTCTGGCGTGGATCATAGTCTTGATCTCACTTGTATATATGACACCATCTATCATCGATCACATAAACAAAGGAACTTCATTTTCCAATGTCACTACACCGATGGTAGTATTACTGATCGGTTTTGTATTCTTGCTATATGCATACAATTTGGAAGACTCGCTCAGCCGGTGGAAAACCAAATGGACCTCTAGAATAAGAAATGGAAGCATTACTGTCACTTTTTTGTTGGTATCGATATTATTCATGCTATCTGGATTGGTAATAGGTTGGTATTCTCTGGAACAAGTCTACACCACAAGCATATTACAAGAAATAATCTGGTTCGTATCGAATGCATTATGGTTTATGATATTTGGCATATTGATATACAAAACCGGAGATCTGATCGACAGATATATTTCAACAAAAAAACTCAATATGAGTTTCGTTTTTGTAAGCATAAATGTTGTTGCAATAGGATTGATCGCAACCGGTTCACTTGATCTGGCTCAGATATATTTGAAAATAGGAATCAACAACTCTGTTATTGCGATCCTTGAACTGGTTGCAGGATTGATAATGGCCTTCATGTCTGCATTACTGCAGCGTTACCTGAAAGATACTATCCGTACGACGAAAGATAATGGTCCTGAGACAGATGCTGTTCGATGAATGGGAACCGACATACAATAACATCATGTATGATCTCGGTTTTAACAAATATGATGATGAAGTTTCCGTGAGAACCCTGAAAGCTGTCACACTCAATGCGAATCTCATACTCGATGACGAACTTTATAATATCATCATGCCAGAGGTAACCGTATTCGGAGATTCTCCGAACCTTGAAGATGATGTTTCCAAACTAACCCCTATCGGAACATTCATCGCGGCAGGATCTGCAACGAAAAGAATGCTTGAAATGGGTTTCAAACCAGATATAATCGTTACAGATCTTGATGGGGACATTCGATCTCAGGCAGACGCCAACAACAACGGCGCGATAGCCTTGCTCCACGCACACGGAGACAATGCCGATCTCATCAGACAGTATGCACATCTGTTCAAAGGCCAGATCATCCTAACGACTCAATCGGAACCCGATAGGACTGTATACAATTACGGCGGATTCACCGATGGGGATCGTGCGGTTTGTTTGGCTAGATCTTTCGGTGCAAAAAAGATACGTCTCGTGGGTTTTGACTTCGAAAATCCCAATCCAAAAAAAGGATCGGATCCAGAAATGAAAAAGAAGAAACTTAAATGGGCCAAGAAGATAATCTTCGATATGAATGATCCTTCTGTTGAGATAATCACTCCTTCCAACCTTGCCCCTTAAAATAAGTTGATGATATTACAGGTTTAGAGGGACAGTATCGTGAGTTTAACATTGTGGATTTTATTATTACTTACGATTGCTTATATTCCACTCTATTTTTGGGTCAGATCATCACCTAAGGCCGCAAAATACGGTCTTGTAAAATACGGCCCATGCATAATGATCAAAACACAGCTCGGTACTAAATTAATGGACCGGTGGTGTGTTTATACCAGATTCTGGAGATTCTTTGGTATTCTATCGCAGATAATCTCGTTCATTCTGATGGTAGGCATCATCTACATACTTGCAGTCGGTGTGATGAATCTGGCAAGCAGCTTGAATGCAGACGGTATCGGTATAGAATATGCACTTGCTATTCCAGGACTGAACCCACTATTACCTCTTTGGTATGGTATCTTGGGATTATTCGTTGCAATGGTGCTTCATGAACTTGCACACGGAATGCAGACCAAATCCAACAATATGCGCGTAAGTTCCACCGGATTACTTTACGGTGTCGTTCCATTGGGTGCATTCGTAGAACCAAATGAAGAAGATGTTAAGAAAAGCAGCAGAAGAGTCAAATTGGATTTGTATTCTGCAGGCATTTCCACCAACTTGATCGTTGCAGTCATCGCATTCACTTTGTTCGCTGTAGTAATGCTAGGAGGAATATCGTCTCCATACGGAGATAGTGCCGCTATCTATTCGACCACAAGCGATTCCCCCGCGAGCGATACAGGACTTCCCAGCGGAGTCATCATAGAATATGTGAATGGCGAAGAATATGATATGAACGCTTCAACATATAGCTGGGATCCAGGAAAATCTGTTGAGGTAAAATATATCGCAGAAGACGGAGAACATATAGCAGACATCCAATGGGGAGTGTACATAGAATCCATAAGCGATTCTTCTCCTGCGAGCGGTGTCCTGACAGCTAAGACATTTCTGATATCGATAACCAGTAATGGTGAAGAAACATTACTTTGGAATCAAACACAATTCACTTCATACATGAAGACCACAAGCCCAGGAGAAACAGTTACTATAGCTTGTATGACAAAAGACGGAACTGTATCTACACACAACCTTACATTGGGAACCAAAGGATCTGTCGGGTACGTGGGTATAGTCACAAGTACCTCCGGAATGTACTTCACTACGCCTAACACCATGCTCGATGAGGCCAGAAACCCGATCTATGGTGCGGACTCCCTTACATCCTATGCAACATCGCTTATCGGCTATATTGCAGGTCCGTTCACAGGATTCTCCCCTATGCCTGAGAGCGTCCAGTGGTGGTACGACGTTCCTCTTGACGGTGTATTTTGGATCTTCGTCAGTATTCTATATTGGATATTCTGGTTGAACATTATGCTCGGAGTGTCCAACGCGATTCCGGCGTATCCGTTCGATGGAGGATTTATCTTCCTCGGCTGGTTAGACAAGTTACTGGAAAAGATGGGAATGAGAGACATGCAGAAACGTATGGCCCTTGCAGATACCATTACAAGTTATCTCTCCATAGTAATGATAATGCTATATGTCTTAGTCATCGTAGCGGTAGTGCTATGAAGATAATAAAAAAGGATGGAGACCTGACGACCGATTCATTTTTGAGGGAAAACGTTAGACCCATTTGATGAGATTATTCGCGGTAAACTCAAGAGTCGTGATCGATCGTTGCTTGTGCGTAGCGTGGTCTCCGGTGTTCATTGGTCCCATCCATGACACCCTTACGGGTTGGCTGGCTACAATGTAATCACTTCATCGTTAGTATATAGTGATTTTTGAACTCGATCTGGTAAAACATTAAACCCTATATGTTATCATATTTGTTATCATTATTAATACCATATTGTTTACCGTAAACATATGCCAGATTTAAATAATCATTCGATTTTGTAAATTATAATTAAAATTTAGTAATATTCAATAATTTACCAATCGGTACATGTCAAGTATTAAGAATGAACACGCTGTTTACACGAATCACATGTTTAATCCAGAGAAGGACTTCAATAGAAAGGTCATAGAAATACTGGGTAAAGACGGTAAATCCATCAGCTCCTTGGCTAAAGATCTCGAAACTATTGGAATTAAACATCACCGTTTGATACTCACAGGATATCTAAGAGCACTAACAGACATGAACATTCTCAGAGAAAGAGAAGTTCCACCGTCGAAAATATACATACCCATAAGATCCCTTCCGGACAGCTTATATCAGTCTGTAGAGAAAACGTGTAAAAAATATCAAGCAGACCCTAACGAAACCATCCTATATGTGCTGTACAAAATACTCAAACGCCCTATATTTGATTCTGAACTGAAACTTGCAGGTGTAACACGTATGACAGGAAAACCTGTCGATGAATCTACCACACTAGAATGCAAAAAAGTCCTAAGACGTAGCGGAAACATCGTACCGGGTGAAATCGCCTATGCTCCTGCCATAGATCACTCGGAAATATATACCGATATTCTAACAGATATTGTTCTTGATCTAAAAGATTCGAAACATTTGGTGATGGAGACGAAACAAACGAAACTAATATAAAGATTTCCCAATACACTTTTATCTTGCCTAATATATGATGTGTCATGACCCTGGATGCCATTGTTGAGGCTATCAGGACTTTCCCCGGAGTTACCAGGAAGAAAGCCATTCATGAGATAGTAGACCTTCTGCCTGTATCTGATTTCCCTCAGGTAGCAGCTTCTAACGGAGAAGATGCTGCTGCCATTGAATATGGAGATAATTACATATTATTCGCTGCAGACGGTATAATGGAATCGTTGGTGGCTTCGGATCCATATTACGCAGGATATTTTGCAGTACTTGTCAATGTGAACGATATTGCAGCCATGGGTGGAAAGGCTATGGCGATGGTGGATGTGATGTCACTATCCAAAAGCAAGATCTGCAATCAGATCCTTGCAGGTATGTCAAGAGCCGTGAAGAAATTCAACGTGCCTATTGTCGGAGGACACACACACCCTGATTGTAAGTATCACGCGATAGATATCTCCATCATCGGAACGGTTCCTAAAGGAGATATCATCCTTAGCAGCACTGCAGAAGACGATGATGATATTGTTTTCGTGATGGACCTCGACGGGTTCTTCCCGCCCAATCTGCCTTATGCGTGGGATTCTACCACAAACAAAAACGATGATCTTGTACAGGCTCAAATGGAAATGATGACACGGATCGCCAAAGAGCATCTTGTTCATTCCGGAAAAGATATGAGCAATCCTGGATGCATCGGAACCTTAGGAATGATGCTTGAAAGCTCGATGAAAGGTGGAAATATTGACATCACCAAAATACCTATGCCAAAAAATGTCGATCAGATCCAATGGATCCTCACATATCAAGGATGCGGGTTTGTCTTCGCATGCCCTCCTGAGAATTCTCAACGCGTGATCGATATGTTCTCTACGGTAGGATGTGACGGAGCCGTTGTGGGAAATATCAACGATTCAATGAAATTGACACTGACCGACAACGGTGAGAGCAGGTTATTATTTGATTTCAAGACAGACATCATAACAGGATGTTCCCCTAAGAAGAAATAAAAAGTGTTAGGCGACAGAGGTGGACACCGCCTCTCTGTTCAAGTTTATCACATCGATTCTCAACCCTGCTTCCCCGTAAACGTCAGTAGCTCAAGGTAAGGCTGCTCCCGTCAGGACCTGACCCGGTTTCCCTGATTATTGCACGCCTAACGACCCTCCGGCTGTCTAGCGTACCTACGCTGACTCTACAGGACAAGATCTCATAGTCACTTTGTGGGCTTGAAAGATCAGCGTTGCCGCCCTCTGCAGTCATCCCCGCTATTGACGATTGCGGGTGAAGGGCACGCCAAGCTCCCCGATCAAGCCTAACAATACGGGTTATCTGTTGTGTTTATTTAATATCTCTCTATTTTTTGAATCTTATTTTCGCTAAGCCAGGTGTTTTCTTGAGAATGTATTATATATGAAATGTAGCATGATACCGCTAACCGTGCTAATTGTTAGCACGTGTCAAGGTGAGATGATGAATTTCTTTGGATTGACCGACCCGTGGATCTGGGGTGCATACGTCGCGTGTTTCCTGTGCGTAGCATTATGCTGTACATACGGATGGATTACCAGAAATAAAAAAGAAGAGAGTGAAGACGATGAGTAACGGCGTATCTATGGAGATATTCCTCCCCATGCTTGCCATATTTTTGGTAGCCACAATAGCACTAGGATGGTATGGATATAAGAATACCAAAAGCAACCAAGAATATCTTCTGGGTAGAAACAAGAGTAATTCGGTCATCATTGCACTTTCATACGGTGCAACATTTCTCAGCGCATCCGCCGTTATCGGATTCGGCGGCCAGGCCGCAGTTCACGGAATGTCTTTACTTTGGTTATGTTTCCTTAATCTGTTTTTAGGTCTTTTCGTAGCGTTCGTATTCTTTGGAACACGCACAAGGAAGATCGGAAGAAAACTCGGAGCATCCACATTTGCAGATCTTCTTGGAAAAATATACAAATCCAATGGAATCAGAGCTTTCACAGCCATATTGATCATCGTGATGATGCCTATATACTGCGCCGCGGTACTGAAAGGTGGAGTGAATTCTTTAGCAGTCATTACAGGACTTACTCAATATTATGATCTTATCCTGATCGGACTTGCACTTATAGTTGGAATATACGTGATATACGGCGGAATCATCGCCGTCATGTACAACGATGCACTCCAAGCAGGCATAATGTTCATCGGAATGGCAGTCATACTTGTTGTCACATATACCACATTAGGCGGAGTCTCTGCAGCAAACGGAAGCCTTGCTAGTCTTTGGGATTCAGGACTGATCACCGGTGCTGGAACACTACTGGGATTCGATGGATGGACCAACTTCTCTGAATTCGGATCGAACGAATGGCTTACTGTAGTGACTACATTCCTACTCGGAGTGGGTATCGGTGCACTCACACAGCCTCAGCTTGTTGTAAGGTTCATGTCTGCGAATGATGATAAGACACTCAACAAATCGATGATCATAGGAAGCATATTCATGATCACCATTGTTGGTGCAGCATACACTGTGGGTGCACTCAGCAACGTTTACTTCTACAATAACTATGGAGTAGGTGCATACCAATATCTTCAGAATCTGCACTTAGGTACCGATTTCATCATCCCTGAATTCATATTAGATATATTCAGCACCGTAACATTCGGTGATATTTTTGTATCACTATTCCTGTTATCTCTGATATGCGCATCGATATCCACGATCAGTGCACTGATGCATACCATAGGTTCTGCAGGAGGTTTTGATCTATACACCCTTGCAAAGAGCAGAAGAGAGAAAAAACCATTCAATTCACAATCTATCAGGATCAATCGTATCTGCACCATGATCGTCATGGTCTTAGTGGTCGTATACTGCTACATCATGCCATCGGATATCATAGCAAAAGCAACATCATTATTCATGGGTATGACTGCAGCCGCATTGCTGCCTACGTTCGCTCATGGACTGTACTCGAAGAAACCAAGAAAAGACGCGGCCGTTGCCAGCATTGTGGTTGGAACTACCTCATATCTGATATGGGCACTGTTCATAAATGCCGGCTCATCGATATTCTTGCCCATCTGTAAATGGATTACAGGAAGCAAGGTGCTGTTCATGAACTCAAGCATAATGTACGTCGATGCTTTGCTCATCGCACTGCCTCTATCCATCATAACAATGATCTTAGTGTTGATGTTGAAAAAGGCACCTTCAGAAATACAAGACCAGGAAACCGAAACAGTTTCAGGATAATTGCTATTTCGTAAAAAAAACCATTTATTTTTTCTTCTTATTCAAACTTATCGAAAACGATTGATACAGCTGAGATCATAATATTTGAACAGATAACATCAAAATCTTAAAAATACCCACGTAAATGAAACACTTTAAAATATATGTAACAATCTGGGATTGACATGACAGATAAGGCTTTGGAAATAAGGGACGTCTCGGTTGTGAGGGACGGAAAGAAGATCCTTGATTCCGTAAGCATGGATATAGATGTAGGAAAGAATCTTGCGATCATAGGACTGAACGGTTCTGGAAAAACCACTCTGATCAAACTCTTAAGGGGAGATATTCATCCTTATTATGATGAAACTAACCCTGCTATGATGAGGATATTCGGTGAAGAACATTGGAATATCTTCGATGTACGCAGCAAGATGGGAGTAGTCTCGATGGATCTGCAAAGCATGTTCCGTAGCGATACAACCGTTTACGAAGTCATCGCATCCGGATTCTTTGGAAGCTTGGATGTCTTTAGAAACATGAAAGTAACTGATGAGATGATTAAAAAAGTTTATGAAAAAGCCGTCTTCATGGGTATCGAAGACCTTTTAGAAAGGACACTTGAAGGACTTTCTCTCGGAGAAATGAGACGCACGCTTATTGCGAGAGCACTTGTAACAGAACCGAAAATGCTTGTCTTGGATGAACCAATGACAGGTTTAGATATCGTAATGAAATCTAAATTCAGAACCATGTTCGACATAATGGTCGATAAGGGCGTTAATATCATAATGATTACACATGACCTCACCGATATACCCGTAAATATCAACAGGATCATAATGATGAAAGCAGGCAGAATATTTGCGGATGGGGATAAAAAAGAATTGCTCAATTCCAAAACTGTCAGCGAATTGTACGGCGAACCTATTAAGGTGGAAGACACTAACGGAATTTATCGTATGTATATAGAAGAGTAAAATTGGAGAATCAGATGAAATATATTTGTCCGGAATGCGGAAATGAAATACGAGAAGATGCAGAATTCTGCCACGTCTGCGGATGCGTAAAATCAAAAGCGATCATATTCGATGATAAGATGAATATGGTCTCCGGAAGCATGAAATGTGCATTCTGTGGAGGAGACATAGCTGAAGGAGACATTTTCTGTCAGCATTGCGGAAAAACCATTACTAGACAGCAGATGGCAACTTTCAAGCCTACATTCAACGTAAGTTCTGCGATCGGAATAGCATTAGCACTTATCCCGGCTTTCTTCAATATCTTCGGATTAGGACATCTGTTCTTCAGAAAATGGAAGAGAGCTGCCGTTTACCTATGCATAACCGCATTATTCTTATTCATACAATACCAAATGATACTTACATCCACAGAAAGGACCATATTCGAAATAACATCAATGGTTATTTACGTTATTCATGGTATGGAAATATTCACCTTAGCACTCATGCCCAGGCCTTCTTCCAAATGACGGTATTATCATGTCAGACGATTGGACCGAGAAATACAGACCCAAAAGCCTTTCTGGTGTCATAGGGAATCCCAGCGCCGTAGAAGACCTCAGGAAATGGGCACTTTCTTGGAATAATGGAATACCTAAAAAAAGAGCCGTCGTATTGATCGGTACTCCCGGTATCGGAAAGACAACATCTGCAGAGGCCCTGGCCGCAGATATGGGCTGGGGTATAGTCGAGATGAATTCATCGGATCAGCGTACAGGCGACATCATCAGAGATATCGCATTCAAAGGCGCTTATTTTAACACGTTCAATGACGAGGGAACATATCTGAACTCAAAGGACGGTGGCAGAAAACTCATCATCCTTGATGAAGCAGACAGCCTATTCGGAACCGCGGACAGGGGCGCTCTTCCAGCCATAAACGAACTTGTGAAGACCACTCAACAACCTGTCATACTGATAGTCAATGACTTTTATGCGTTATCTAAGAAAAGCGCTGCGATAAAAACAGATACAATACAGATATCATTCAGAAAACCAACTGCAAGATCCATAGCCAGTGCATTGAAGATCATAGCAGATAAGGAAAAAGTTTCCGTTAATCCTATAGTCCTCGATAAAATAGCAACTAACGCAGGAGGAGATATGCGTGCAGCGGTCAGGGACCTTGAATCGCTTTCACTCGGAGAGACTGCGGTCTCTGTAGAATCCGCCAACCAACTTTCTGAAAGGATCGTCAAGAAGGATATGTATGCACTTATGGATGCCATATTCAGAAAGAACGACCCGATGGGTGCAAGGGCGATGCTTTCGAAGACCAGCTCAGATCCTGAATCGGCGATCCTCTGGGTAGATGAGAATCTCCCATACGAATACCGCGATACAGGAGACCTTGTACGCGGATATGAAAAACTGGCACGCGCAGACATCTTCCTAGGAAGGGTACATAGACGTCAGTATTACAGATTCTGGGCTTACGCAGGTGACCTTATGACGGCGGGCGTCTCAAGCGCTAAATTGAGCCAGATGACTTCACATGACAGAATAAGATTCCCGCTGTATCTTATGAAAATGTCACGTAGCAAGGCTGTACGTGCCGTGAAATACAGTGTATGCTTTAAACTCGCTACTTTCCTTCATACTTCCACCAACAGAGTTCAATTCGACATATTACTTACTGTTAAAGAGCTTGCCAAGAACGATGCTGGCATCAGATCGTTCCTTATCAAAGAGGTCGGAATGGATGAGGAGGAACTGGCATTCATCCTTGACTGCAAGATGGACTCCGATATAGTGAAACTCGCTGTGGCGGAATCCTCTTTTGACGAAACTGCGCCTGAAAGTAAAAAAGAAACCCCTAAAAAGGCTGAAATACCGACAACCAAAACAATGCCCGCAACGAAGGCCGAAGAACCCATAAAAGCAGAGGAAAAAGCAAAGCCTGCAGAACATGCACCCGAAGCAAAGAAGGTTCAGCGTAATCTTTTCGATTTCTGAGATGAACATATGGACGAAGAATACAAACAAATCCTGCTCCACCAGCAATATCGCCTTTACAAGGACCATGCAGCGGTAAAACTCTGTCATTGGATGAAAGAGAGTCTGGTTCACGAAAGACACTGTTATAAACAAGATTTTTACGGCATCCAAAGCCACAGATGCCTTCAAATGACACCTGCCATAAATGAATGCAGCCATCAGTGCACATTCTGCTGGAGAGTGGAAGGGAAGGACTTCGAGGTCAAAGATTGGGCAGAACCGAAGGAGATGCTTGACGCACTCATAGCAGAACAGAGATTGTTGATATCAGGATTCAAAGGGGATCCTAGATGCGATATGAAGATGTTTGAAGAAGCGAGCAATCCGAATCAGGTCGCGATATCTCTTGCCGGAGAGCCCATTACATATCCTTATCTTTCAGATTTCATCAAAGAATGCCATAGGAGAGATATGACCACCTTCTTGGTAACCAACGGAACATATCCTGAACAATTGGCTAATCTGGATGAGTTACCCAGGCAACTATATGTTACAGTCGCTGCGCCGAACGAAAATATCTATAAAAAGCTCTGTCGTCCTAAGATATCAGATGGATGGCAAAGGTTGATGAAAACATTAGAACTGTTTCCTTCACTCGATACAAGAAAGGTCATAAGACACACTCTCGTAAAGGAACTTAATCTCGGATGGGTCGAAGAATATGCCGAATTGGATAGCATTGCAGATCCCGACCTGATAGAACCGAAAGGATATGTCTTCGTCGGAGGATCCAGACAAAGGCTTAGAATGGATAATATGCCTTCATTCGATGAGATAAAGACCTTCTCCACAGAACTCGGAAGCATTGTTGGAATGGATATTATAAATGAAAGGCCTGACAGCAGAGTTCTTTTACTCGGTCATGAAGGAATCGAAACTGATGTCAGGAAAATATATTCAGAAAATATTTGATCAGAGAAGACCTATCTGTCTGCTGTATAACCATACCAACAGTATGATATGTATCGCAAGAAAGAGATACACCAGCTTGAACTTGGGCTTATTTGTCTTATGTCTGAAGGTTTTCATACCTAGTACTGCACCGATCGCACCCAATGCAGAAAAAAAGAGAAGTGTAGACTCTTTGATTCTCCATTGATCCTTAACAGCTCTACTTTTATCTATACCGTAGAGTAGGAATGCGACGAGGTTCAAGACGAAGTAGATGAACTCGAACAAGAATAATTCGTTACCTGTCATTCAAGCACGCAATTTTGCGATGAAATCATCAACAGCGATTTCGAATCCTTCTTCGTTTTTCTCGCTTTTACCGTCAAAAAATACTGCCTCTGCAATACCAAGCTCACCTGAGACCCTTTCGCACTGTGCCTGACCTTTCTCATCGTTATACATACAACATATGAAAAGCGAAGTCTTCTTCTTTGCGAGTTCAGCTTTATTGACCTCGAGGAATGTAACAAGTGATTTGTATGGTTTTCCTGCGTGGATACCGGTACCGAATATTATGCGATTATAAGCAGACATATTGATCATCGTCTGTTTCTTCAGATCGAACATATCTGCGTTTATGCTCTTTGCAATGTAATTTCCAACCTTTCTCGTTTTTCCGAGTTTGGAAGCGTAGATCACTGCCGTTGTGTTTCCCATTTCTTTTCCCATCCTTTTGCTGTTTAGAACTTAGAACCGATATCTCCTGCCTTAGCAAGGATTGCAGCATCGTTCGCAGCTGCATTTCTGGAGACCCCGTCGGCCATAACTATGGTATCTATTAGCTGATATTTGAAAAGTGACACTGCATCATCAGATATTCTCTTCGCAACGGCATCTGCTTCGCTTACTCCGCCGCTGCAAGTTATTACGACTGCGAGTTTTTTGTTACATGGAATGACAGAACATGCGTTCGAATCCAAGAAACTGAACATTCTGTCTTCCAATATCCTATACTGTGCCGACGGCTGTCCGAAATAACACGGTGCGGACAAAATGACTCCGTCTGCGTGTCTAATATCCTCAAGAACATCAGATATCTCGTCATGAAGCACACACCTGCCTGCTTTCTTACAGCCTAAACATGCCTGACATCCTCTCAGACATTTAAAATCATTCAAATAACGAAATGATACTGTATTTCCGTTTGCTTTTGCTTTTTCTGCAATAGCCTTTACAATGGTATCTGAATTTCCATTCTTTCTTGCACTGGCAACTATTGCTACGATCTTTGACATGTAGGCAGAATCGATATCTAACTATATAATCTTGAATAAGCATACACTTAATCAATGTTCAATACCATGCCCATTAGGTAAATATCAATTACATCTATTCCATACAGAACTAATATGGAATACGAAGTCGAATTGATAAATCTGGAGAGAAGTAAAGAACTCTGTGCAAAATACTACTCTCAGGATCTTTTCTCGACAAAAGCCGACATATCCGGATTGTGCTTAGAATTAATAACCGCAGACAAGGATCATACAGACATGTGGAAAGACAATTTCTATGCTATGTCTGAACACATAAAAGCACATGCGAAGATATACTCGATCAAAGACGAGACGATGGAAAAGAAGGCTCTCTTCGAACCTGCTACGAACGTAGCATTCCTGTTCAATTTTGATTATTACGGATGGATAAAAAGCATTGGTCTGGGTATTGCAGGAAACATCCTCGAAGAATCACATAACATTTATTCCATACACGGTGCGGCATTGGATATCGACGGTGTTGGTCTTACGCTCATCGCTCCATCGAAGACCGGAAAGACGACACAATCTTGGGGATTGTTAAGGGCTAAGAATGCACATCTGATCTCCGATGATTGGTATTTTGTAAAATTAGGCGTAGGAAGACCTGCCGTATTCGGTTCTGAGAAGAATTGTTACATAGATGCAGATATCGGAGATGTCTGGGAAGAATACAAACCCCTGATAAGAAACATAAGATTCGACAATGATGGAAGAGGCATCGCCAACGTAAGGTGCACTGCTGGAGAATCATCCGTGATCACAAGGACGACCATGCATTACATAATCCTGATGAAACGCGACCCGTCCGATCCTGAAACTATCAGAAAATTGACATCTGAAGAAGGTGTGAGATACATGATCGAGAACGATATGTGCAATCCCCATCAGATGGTTCGTTCGGAACATAAAATCAACCTTAGAAAAAAATTCATTGCAGAATACTTTTCAGCATGTGACATCTATCTTGTCAATACTATTGAAAGTGCGAAAAAAACACAGGAACTGATCAGGAATATCGTTCTTGATTAAAGTGATAACATGAATATATCGCTACCATATCCCTTTAAAGATAGGACCAAAAACGATAAAGATAAAATTCTTAAAGAGACAGAAAGACACAGGATAGGTGCCGCAAAGATAGAGCGGAAAAATATATCCAGGATATTGATGATTTCTATTATTGCAATCATCATAATCTGTGTAGCCATCAGCATATTGCTTCAGATATTCGATAAGGACGGTGGCGCAGGGGATCTCTACACTCATCTAAGGAATGTGGTGGATAACATCATCGCATTACTGTTCGTTGTTGTCATTCTCGATAACATGGTTACATTCAACAATGAGAACAGAAGACAACGTGATGAAAGAAGATCTATCATCAGGCACAACAGGATCATCCAACCTGTCGTCGATATGTACATTGTCAGAAAAAATATGGTCATCACACCCAATGAGAAGACTGTAAGAAAATTCCAGATCAATGCCAAATTCACTATCCAAGATATGAAGGACATGTACGGACCGTCAGAACTCATATCAGATGTTGGAAAATCCAAGATCGAGATGTATTACTTCTATCAGACAAAACTTCACGAGGATTTCATTCATCTTGTGGAGAATGTGGATTTCACTTTCTATCCGGATCTCTGCGATGCGGCCATGAAATACATAAACGCAACATCATACGGATCTGCGGCGTTGAAGGCCGTCGTAAGTTATCAAGATGCCAGGGCAGGTACCAAATCCATGAGGGCGATGGTCATCGGAATGATCAGAGAAGAACCTGCCAACAGAAGATTCGTGGACGCCCCGCCTGCGATGAAAAATGTATATTTGGTACATCAGACCATCAACGATCAGGAGATCGCTCTCGGAGAATATCTGAAGATCATCCAGGGCATTCTTGCAGAAGAACCCAAAATAAAGAAACCGTCAGATCCCGATTACGAATGATCACGGTATCTGATCTCAACAGGTCTGTTGAGTATCATAGAATCTTCGGTGATTATACAATCATATGCCAACACACCGACACCCATGCTGTGCGCTTTCTCGATTTCCATACCGAATTCCTCATGCATTTTATAATTAGGAGAGAATGATCTCATTCCTGACATCTGGATTACAAAGAATAGATATGGTTCATAACCGTCCGAAAGAGACTTTTCCAATTCTTTTATATGCTTCAACCCACGTTCCGTAGGTGCATCCGGAAACAAACTATCACCTTTATTCTCTAATGTGACACCTTTAACCTCTATCAGAAGTCTCTTTTTACCAGATTCAGCATAGAAATCTATCCTGGAATCACCGTATGCATACTCCGGACGAACAATATCTATATCACTGAAAATAGAACTTATTGATTCACCGAACACCTTGTTTGGTGCCTGTGAATCAATGTTTATCAGAAGATCGTCCTTGTACACAGCTATGATATCGAATTTTGTAGAACGTTTCGTATCTCTGAAATGCTGAAGAACAACCTTTGCATCCTTTACGAACAGTTCTTTGCAACGCCCCGTATTCTTAACGTGACATCTTTCGATGACACCGCCTATCTCGACGAATGCGATGAACCTGTTGGGGCGTTCAATAAATCTGCCCGTACAGATATCGTTGTATTTCATTTCGTCCAGCTGAGGATCTTCATATCCTCTTTAGGATGGGGTTCGGGTTTTCCGTCAGGAACTCCGAGGACAATACATGAGAGGAACATATGATCATCAGGCACTTCGCTCTCCTCTCTGAAAGTCGGATAATATCCTAGTGGTGCTGCAAGACCGATAAAACATGTTCCATAGCCCATCGAATGAGCTGCAAGCATCATATTCTCAACAGCCAATGCTCCATCTTCTGTAGGTGTCAAAGTATCAGAGGTAGCAAATGTGAAAATAAGCGTGGAAGCTCCGTGGAATAAATCGGATTTGGGATTTGAACATATTTTATCCAGAATAGGATGTCCTTCGCCGGTAGCCGCAGAATTTTTCAAATATAGATCCTTTGAAACCCTATTCAGTTCAGCGATCATATCTGGATTTTGAACAATAACGAATCTGAGGCCCTGAGCATTCATCCCACTGGGTGCATGTATGCCTGCATTCAGGATCTCTTTGATATCTGCATCAGACACTGCATCCGACTTGTATTTTCTGACAGACGACCTTTCGTAGATACATCTCAATACTTCATTCATAATCCACAGAACAACACAGAAATATAACATCATTTCGAAACTGAAGTTGATTTACTGCAGACTTGTGTTCCTTTTTTCTCAAATTGATCTATTTGATGTTCAAAAATGGTTCATATGAAATCAAAACTGTATATGATTCATATTTTTACTTGAGTCTTTACAGTCTTTTCGTTCTTAGACATCAATTTCATCAAGAATCTTACGATGTGTCCGACGGTTAATGCCGCGAAGATCGTTCCTTCACGGACCCCTACGAGTCCTCCGAACATCAAAACCGATGCAATGACTGCACTTAACACCAATGTAACATCGAAAACCACCTTCATCCTTCCGAATTCGGTTTTAAATCTCCTTGACATGGCAAAGACCATTCCTTCGCCGGGCATAGTAGCAAACTTAGCATTCATTTCAACAGAAATTCCGAATGCAAGAATGATTGTACTCAATATCGTAAGGACCCACTGTTCAAGATAATTGCTGGGAACTATGAACTGTACCATCGATAACGTCCAATCCGAGAAGAAACTGAATATTATCAATACAGGGATTTGAAGTATCAACATAATCGATAAGTCTTTTTTCAATAGGAGAAACTGGAATAATATCAAAAATGCATTCATTATGAATGTGAATGTTCCGTACGTAAGCGGTATTCCCAGCGACAAGACATACGGTAATGAGGATATGGGCGATGTTCCCAGACCGGCTCTTGTAGAAATAGCGACTCCGAACGACATTATAAAAATCGACAATACCATTAGTGTTGAACCTTTCAGAAGTTTACCTTTGGATTCAAATACGAGGTTCTTCTTCGCACCGTTTATCATATATATCGATTTGCCCCAAATATTACTGATATATACGTATTGAGCATCAACACCCAGGCATACAGATATTACTTGTAAATATTGAAAACAACAAGCAGATGCCGAGTAAACCTATCAATATAATTATTGATATCTGAAATTTATGAGACGGATAACCTAAATTCAAATGATCTAGGTAAGATCCATCATTTCTATTCAAAGTATGATATCAGGGGCCCTTATGATATTTTCCTGTTATATCTTCAGGTATAATTACTATTACACCAGTATTAGATACTCTGTCTGCGGGCATTTCTACACCCTTTCTTCCGTATTTATCCGCTATTGCCCTAAGTATCCTGTACTTTTCATTCTCATCCTTCATGATCATGGCTCTTCCTTGGACGACCACGCTTTCAAAATCCGTTTCTGTATCGCATGCGGTCTTTCCTTCCATATTGTATCCCTGTGCATCGAATGTTGTAAAACTGCATTTAGGATCGCGCATTATATTGAGTATCTTGTGTCCTTTGTCACGGCCGTGAATGTATATCCTTCCACCTAGATAGATGAAATTAACAGGTACTGAATACGGATAACCATCTTCGTTGAGTGTAGATATCACACCGGTTTCGAGTTTTTCAAGGACCAATTTACATTGTTCCATGGTCAATGTATACTTTTTCATCCGAGGTTCCATGTCTGTGTTATCCATTTTAGGATTAATAAATAGTGCGTTTCAGGAGAGCCAAATATAATTGTAAATATGAATATACGCTCTGATCCATTTCCATGCTATAATACAGAACGATATTATTGATGAGAAAAGATTATAACCTCATCATCGAGGTCGTATCCTATCTCACACTGTATTCAGATGCCGCTGCGATATATTCCTGTGATCTTTTCAATCACGATCTCTATCACTACAAGTGCAGAAGCTTCTTTTTCCAATCCATTTTCACTTTTCTTATACTTATTTGCCACGTCTCTCAAAATTTCCATTTCCTCTTTATCATCGGTGATCAATCTGGCCTTTCCTTTTACCGAAACACTTTCGAAATCGACCTTGCCTTTTGAATTATAGCCCTCTGCATCGAACACAGCAAAACTACATTCGGGATCACGGATGATATTCGATATCTTCTGACCGTGCGGACTCGTACGTATGTAGATCTTACCGTTAACGAATATATAGTTCA
This sequence comes from Candidatus Methanomethylophilaceae archaeon, assembly GCA_963676235.1. Lineage (GTDB taxonomy): Archaea > Thermoplasmatota > Thermoplasmata > Methanomassiliicoccales > Methanomethylophilaceae > JALNYB01. Next base: position 1,399,189 of record OY781044.1, on the reverse strand, counting down.
CGGGCACAGCATATGGTGTACCATCCTCATTCATTGTCGATAATATGCCTATGTCCCTACCCTCGAGTACAGAAAGTGATTGTTCTGCATCCAATTGAAATTCATTGGTTTTAGGATTCATAATTACAATATCTGAATATAGATTAATAAACATTCATAAGTTCGATAATATCTATAATTCTGTTCCATTCTTTGATTAGATGATAGAATTCGTGAGGCATTAAGCGATATCGAGAAAAACTCAATGTAAGTGCTTTAATCATAATACTCAATCTGGATCTAGCAACAGATCTTACGAAAGATCGCCTATCATGTGAGAGTATGTACTGTAAGCCACAATGATCGTATCTTCATTCTTAGCCCCGGAAACATGAGATCCGTTTAAAAGTTGATGCATAACAGGAGGGACTGTTCTTCGTTCACTCCCATGACTTGTCGTACTAAGATGCTGTTAACTGGTAGATCTTGCAAATACTGATGGGGATTTTTTAATGTTTCCCATCTGCACGATACCCGTTGATATTTTTATATTGCACAATAGTGCTACATGCCCGATATAAAGGTGATTGATATAAAATTAAAAGCTAATGGTAAAAAATATTTGATGATTGCTGCCATAGTGATCGTGATAGCAGTAGTGATGGCGGGCGCATCATTTTTAATCGATAATGAAAAAACGAAAACATCTGCACCAGGATCGATGGTGTCGTACAGTCTAAATGGTTCAATAGAATCTTCCGGAATAACTCTTACAATATCCGGAACTATGGAAAATGTGTTGTCTGCACAGAACGATACTGAGTATTTCACCAAGAGTACTGTCAACATAGATTGGATTTATAATGGCAGTACTGTCGATTCAACTACCCAAGAATCCATTATTTCTAAAGAGAAAGACAGCGGGGTTCCATCAGATGCAGAGATGATAGGAACTGCACAGATCAATACTATAGATGGAAAGAAGACCGTTAATGTTTGGAAATATGATGTCGTAGAGGAAAATATGAACTATACTGAGACCGATTATATCTCTGAGGATAATGGGATAACATACAAGATTGTGCTCAACATGGAATCCAACGGAATGTCCATAATTGCAAATCTTACAAATTATGATCTCAAATGGCAGAATTCATATAGAGAATCGTCTGCCATCGGATTGAAATATAATTACGATGCACATGGGAATCTTATTGATTATGCCGATTCCGAAATAAATGGCACAGCTGTTGCTGAATGTGTCGGAGAAGGACTCGGCAAATACTGTTTCAAGGAGTCTGTCGATGCCACCATAACGTATGGCGGACAGTCTACTCCCCTATCTAAAACTGGATATTATATCGAAGAATCGACATCAGGATTAGAAACAGGAGCTGTAAAAACTGGAACGATAGAGATGCAAACAATAGATGGTGTTTTAACGCTGGATATTTGGAATCTCTCAGATGAAAACGGAACAACGATAGACTATGTCAGTCAAGATGGTGATACAATATACATGACGACGATCACTACGGATGAGATGTATATGGAGTTAACGCTGACGTCCAAATCCTGAATTGAATCTTTTTTGATCAGCAAAGCATGAGAAACGATCTCGTGCTTTGATCTGATCTCTTATTTTTTGAATCGTAAAATCAATTATGAAGATATCGCAGTGCTTATAATATTATTAAAACAAAAAACCAGAGACTACAAGACAAATAAACGCAGTTACCATTGCCCCAGCAAAGGTTATTTGCACATATTCTGAAATATAGGTTATTTTTTTCCCATCCTTTTCGTATTCTGTTCTCATCATCCAATCTGCCCGTCCTATCCTCCTCGCAATATCGCTCGAGGCCATAATCATAATGATTGCAAGCAAAAATAATGCTACTACAAAAACATGGATGAAAACTCCTATAACCTGAACTCGACAGGACCTGATGCAAATGATCGATCGACATCGGATGACTGGACGTAAAATAGAAGTGTCCCGAGTGAATCTGTTCTGTTGTGACAAAAAACCACTTTCGACTCAGGACATTCGTCCTAGAGCCGAACGAGAATAAATCAGTACCGATTGGTACCATCGCCTGCGTGAGGGAATATCTTGGAAAATTGGGATTGGACCGTGTTTTCAACGATGCCAAGAACAGAGGGCATCCGCTTTTTCCATTGGTGTGTGCCATCATTTCATATCGGCTGACGGAGAACTTCTCCGTGGAGGGATGCGGAAGATGGCTGGAGTCCCCGGAGGTCAGGAACGAGTTGGGAATCCGGGGAGAGGTGAGCCATAGGATGATCAACCGCGCGGTGGAACGCTGCGGGGAGATCATGCCGGAGGTGCTGGTGCATCTGCGTAGGGGATTGTTCTCGATTTACGATCTGGAGCATACCGACGTGAACATCGATACGACGTCCGTAGCAGTGTATGCGAAGGGAACGGGATTGTACGATTTCGGTTATTCCAGGGACAAACGGCCGGATCTGAGGCAGGTGAACTTCGGCGCCGCCGAGCTTCGCGATCCGATAAACATTCCCATAGACCTCTCGGTGGATCGCGGGAACGCATCCGATTCTATTCAATTCGTGAAGATCGTCGACGATATCATCGGCGACCTCCGCGACGATTCATTGTTCGTTTTCGATGCAGGAGGGGATGCCAAGCAGGTGCTGGACAAGATCACGGAAAAGAACATGAGGTATATCACCAGGAAGCGCCTGAACGTCACCGACGACGCATGGATATCCCGTTTCTACAAGGATGAGGCGTGCTGCGTCGACGATGAGGACGGCGTTTACTGCCAGAGGAAGACGTTCGAATCGTCCGGGAGGACCGTGTACCTGTTCTATTCCGAGAAATTGTATCGCGACAAGATGGCCGCTTTGGACGGTCGCTCGTGGAGATGCGTCGAGGACGCGAAGGATGTCATGCGCAGGAAGAAGGACGGCACGCTGCGCATATCCAAGACGGTCGTGAAACGGTTGAGGAATCCGCTCATATCGCTGAACGTGGGTGTCCAAGGCAAGCTGTTGACGAATGATGTGGACAGCTTCGAGTACGTTCGCAAGCGTCTATCGAACAATCGTGAAGGATTTTTCAAACTCGAATGCAGTTCGAATTTGACAGCGAAGGATGTGTTCTCGATCTACCGCAGACGCGATACGGTGGAAAAGCTCATGGACTCGCTGAAGAACCATATCGACCTGAAACCGATGCGCGTATGGTCGGAGAACAGCGTGAAAGGAACGCTTCTGCTGTGTTTTCTTGCTCAGGTCATAGTCTCGATGGTGCGGTATGAGATGCCGGAACTGAGGAAACGTTCTACAAGATTCATCATAGATTCCCTGCAGAATTTGACAGTTACCTATGTTCACGACCGCAAGCAGGCGACGAGACGCGTATATTCGAATTTCGAGCCTCTCAATTCACGCATTCTCAGGGATATGGTGGTCGTTTCGGGTGTTCGCGGGGGATGAAAGCCCCCTAGGAACACAGGAAAGGACCTGAAAGACATGACGTAAAATGATGTGTGATAGCGGATGCTCAAGTGTCAAATTCTTACGATTTCGAAATCATCTGTCGAACTCAGGCTATAATAGACATCAAAGCCAATATCCATACAATCTGAATCAATCTCTTTTCTTTATCGTTCAATAATTTCATCATCACACATCCATAAAATAAAAATAAAAAAATATTTGAACTTATCTGCGTCTTTTGCTATCATTCAGAGTAGAACAAACACCAACTAAATCTGAAGTTACCCCTGATGTTGCCGTGAATGCAAGATACACAGCGGTTGCTGCTGTTGCGGTACCCGTTGCATACGCAACACCAGCAGCTGCGAGTCTGATTCCTGTTGATACAATTCCTACTCCAGTCATAATAATTCCAGCAGTTTTAATGTGTTATTATTTGTAACTGCTCCGACTATGCTACAAGTTGTGCCCGCGCAAATAATTATTGCAGACCAGAACCACCCTCCATCATATTCCATCTCGTCGTCGCATCAGGCGGCAGGAAAGTGTTAAAATGAAAAATGTAAATGTTGTGGGGTTGCAGCTCCCTCATCTCTGACGCGATGCAGAAGTTGACTTACGTTGGGCGCAACAGGATGAAAGGCACAGAATTCGTGATATGCAATTTCAATCACTTTAATACGTAGATTGATGGTATTCGGTATGATATCAAGGCAGAACCGATGGTGAATGGGCATAAAACAGAGTATGGACTGAATCCTCGGTTCCTGCGGAGCAAGACCGAAGGCTGAAATCAGATAATACCAGTTCCAAAATCAAAAATGAACGTTTTCGATGACCACATTTTTATTATAAAAAAATAAAAATGGGGGAAATCCCCCTAGGTGTTTAAAATTCTCTCTTCTTGAATATGAAATATCCAAAAATAGTCGTTATCGCTGCCCAAACAATCATAACTCCGGCTGCGGCACCCGTACCTGATTCACAGGTTATGCTCGTAGATATGTGATTAGAAGCATCATCCAACATGAACCAAGTGTTCACATTGTTCATCATCAGCACACCAGTTACGATCGAGATAAGCAGCAACAGCGTTATGAATGTCAATATGGCTGCAGTACTGCTTTTCTTTGCAAAAGAACTGATCATTATCGCTATTCCACCTGTAGCTAACACGTACAATATGGTCAGCCCTAAAGATGCAACAAAATTTGGAGGTATAGAGCTTGTTACAGCCAATGATACTGCACATACGATCGCATAATATGCAACCATGAATGCTATTCCAAGCATGCACGATGCAACATATTTTCCTAAGTATATGGACCATTTTCTGACCGGTTTCGTAAATATTATCAATGCAGTTCTTTCTTCGAACTCAGAAGAGATTGAACCGGAAGTGAACAACGTTGCTGCAACGAGTACGATGAGACTGACGAACATCAAATATAGAGAACCTAGTTTTGAAGCATCTTTAGGAAGTCCGTCACCAAATACATAAGGAAGAACGGTCAACATCAACAATACCGCTACGATCAATCCTCCGAAGAGTAGGATCTTCTTTCCTTCGAGATGTTTTCTGAATTCGTATTTCATTACAACCCTTGACTGTCTTAAATCATCTTTCTTATTCAATTCTGTCAAGTAAATCACCTCGTCTCCTTGATCATATTCAAATAGACCGCTTCTAAAGCGTCTTCTTCGTTTAAATTGTACGCACCAACGCCGAGTTTGGAAACATTGTTGAAGAAATCTGCTTGATCACCGTCATCTCCTTCGAAGAGGACTGCGACAGTCTTCGCTTCTATCGATACCTTTGTAACGTTTGGAAGCCCGGATATTTTTTCGATCGCTGAATCGGTCGGACCTCCGACGAGGTTCAGACTGAGTTTACGGGTCTTGTTCAAATGCGTTATTGACTCGGTCTTATCCTGTATCAACATCTTTCCGTGATTGATCAATGCTACATGATCGCACAGATCATTCACTTCGTGCAATATGTGTGAGCTCATCAGTATTGTGAGATCCTTAGAATTTTTTCTTATATCCTTCAATATCTCTCTGGTCTCTGCCATTCCTCTAGGATCGAGTCCAGAAGTGGGTTCATCGAGGATAATGATACTTGGATTGTTCATCAAAGATAATCCTAATGCTATCCTTTGCCTCATTCCTTTCGAGAATGTTCCAAGTTTTTTGTCGCCCCAATCCATCATCTTTACTTTTTCCAAGATCTCGTCGGTCTCTGAAGATATTGCTTCGTTGGTCATTCCGAATATTTCGCCGATATAGGAAAAAGTCTCCTTTGGAGTAAGATAGCTATAGAATTCTGGTGTTTCCACTACAGTTCCTACGCCGATCAATGCTGCTTTGGAGTCCTTTGTGACATCTATCCCGTTGAGATAGGCATTTCCGCTGGTCGCGTTTATCAGGTTCGTGAGGATCTTGAGTGTGGTACTTTTACCTGCACCGTTGGGTCCTAACAATCCTGTAAAACTATTGCGTTCTACTTTCAGATCGAGGTTATCTACAGCCACGAAGTTTTTGTATTCCTTCCTTAGGCCGACAACATCTATCGGAAAATTGTTTGTCATTTCATTCACCTTGTATCCTTAATAGAAGAGTTTCAATGTTTTAATTCGATATTATCATTGTTTTATACACTCTGTCCCTTGGATGGCGTTATAATCGCCAATAGATATTTAATACTATGACTTTAACAGATTATTCTTGAAAGAGTTCGCTCTTAATTTTGCAAATATCCAGATTTTTACAGTAGCCTTCGGTTCTTCTATACAGGAATCGAACATCCACACTATTTTTACAATGATCACAAATATAACCACAGAACGGCCTGGCGTGACCGAAACTATCAACACAACACAGAGCAAATCATATTTAGGGAAAAAATGACCGCGATCAACATTCATATATAGTTCAGCCCTCTGAGTTTTGAATGAAGTTTTTCTGAAATACAGAATCTCCTTATAACCAGCATAATCGGTTTTGAAGATCTTTTTATTTTGTTAAATGATTATAACTTCGGCTTCCATACCATGACACCTAGCCTCATCTCCTGCTCGATGTCGATGAATCCATCTTTCTGATGGGACATCACTACATCTGTAACAATATCTTCGATCTCCGGTGATATCTTCCTGTACTGCGATATCCTTCTCAGTTCTGAATCTTTCGCCTGTACGACGGTCATCCTGCGTTTCACCATCTCTGTGTAGATTTTAAGAATCGGGTCCCGGCCCCTAGACTGCAGGAACTGATATGGATATTTGGTGTCATACCCCTCGAAGGAGTAGTCTTTTCCCAAACGATTCCAGATCTCCAATCCCATGCCACGGTCATGATTGCACGATGAAATGTACACACAATGATCAGATGCAAAGGCCTCCATCCTCAATATGCTATCTGGATCGTTCAAAGCTGGACACAATGATGAAAATACTATATTCACGCCAGATATGGGTTTCATGTCTTCCCATGTGGAATTTCTAACTTCGATCCTACCATCCTCGACATCCTTGGTATTGGATGATAAACGTTCCAACATGGGAATGCTGCTATCTATGCAGTACACTTTTTTCACATATCTTGTGAAAGGTATGGCGAACAGTCCAGGCCCGCAACCTATATCCAGAAGTATAGAATCCTTATCAAGAACACCATTTACGAAGAGGTCTTCAATTATGGAATCACGTATGCTCGAGTACTCCTCGCCGGTGTACGTACTCGCACAGTCATCCCAACACTCCATTATCCTCTCCTTTGAAAACGATTCTCCGATGAATGGATGCCTGTTTCTATCATGTTCCCATTGCATACATACAATATTATCATCACAGAACATCAGCTCACCACCATGTTCTTGTTGCGAAGTAGAAGATATATCAACACAGGGGCACCTATGAGAGCGGTTATGGCTCCCACCGGTAGTATGACCGGATTGATCAGATCCTTTGCTATTATATCTGCGATCACCAAAAGCAAAGAACCTGTGAACATTGATGCAGGAATCAGATAACGTAGATTTCCGCCCACGAATATCTTGGATATCTGCGGTGCAAGCAGACATATGAACCCGATGGCACCGACGAAACTCACCGCGATAGCGGTTGAGAAACATGCCAGTATTATAGCTGATGTTCTGGTCCTCTTGACGTTGACCCCCAGTGCAGTGGCCGTATCATCTCCCATTCTCATGATATCGATATCCTTCATCAACCACAGAGACATAACCAATGTGAATATCAGAGTCACTGCAACATATGGCACCTGACTCAAAGTGGCATTGTTCAGATCCCCTACCGCCCAGAACATCGCCTGTTTAACGGCATCCGCACTACCAAAGTACTGCATTATTGTATTGGCCGCACTGAACATATATGATATGGATATGCCGACGAGGATCAATGTGGTTGCCATCATACTTCTCCGTGCGGATGCCAACAAGATTATCGCTGCAGGGATCAACGAGAATAAAAAGGCGTTAATCATCGTACCATATACTCCGACTGCAGCTGATATCCCGAGGATTATCGAGAGTCCCGCACCAAATGCGGCACTAGATGAGACACCCAGCGTATATGGAGTGGCCAATGGGTTCTTCAATATCGTCTGAACTATACAACCTCCAAGCGCCAATATGCCTCCCACAAACACGGCCATAAGGACTCTAGGCGCATAGACCTTCATAACGATCTGCTGTGTCTTACTAGGTATGTCAAACAATCCTGGTATCAACTGATTGATCAATGTTTCGTAAACCTGCATCGGAGTTATGTTGGTGGAACTTATTGTAATGGAGTAGGCTGCTAAAGCAAACATGAGCACCGCCACTATCAAGATGTAAAAAACACGCTTGGAACGCGACTTTCGAACTGCTTCTCTATCCAAATCATCCTCTTTGGAACCAAACAAAACCTTAGCTAATCTACCCATGAAATCATCTATAAAATAATAAGAAGGGGGCTTTGCCCCCCTATTTCAATCAGCTCGCTGTGTATATGAATACCCCATGCTCAGAGACATCATAATCCTGGATTCCCATCCATTCGACATACTCATTATGCATCTGTATGGGATCTATACTCGAGTAATAATCTGAGTTGATTATGTTACCGATATACGCTGCAAGCAGAACTCCTCCGGTACATCCGTTCCTGAAATCACCTGCTATGAGGGATACGACCTCATCCGTAAGCAAAGAACGGCTGCTGGCATCCTCAGCTCCTGTGATTATCTCCTTATAATCATCCACCAAATATCCATGGTCTGGTGTGGAATCCAATACAAGAGCACTGTACGTGTACTTCACCATGTGCAGGAACACATAATCTATCTCTACATCCGGATCGTCATTGAGTATTGAATCCACCAGAACCTTGGTCGAATACGAAGTGGAACTGTTGGCGTCAATAACAGACAATATGTTAGTACCTCCCGCGAGGATTATCGCCTGACCGAGAGGATCGATATCCGTATAGAGTGGAACATTCACATCAGTATCTTTAAAGAAATACCCACTGCTGGAATAATTAGACATTGCTACTACGGGTTTCTCATCCTCAGATATAGAATTCGATATATCCAAGAGCTTATCCCTATAATCCAAAATCCAGTTGAGATAACCTTCCGCACGATCCACTGCACCGAATATATATCCTGCCTTGAGAACACCTTGTACGAAGCTGGAATTAGAAGTGTTAGTCAAATCAGGATTGTAGAGACCTAGATACAAGACATCACAATCTATCAGTTTATCCTGCTTGGCTTCATAGCTTGAAGTACTGCTGAATATCAATAATGTGTCAAGGTTCAAAGAATTAACATAGTCATAATCAGGAGCGTACATGTTCACAAGATTGGAAACATTACCCTGCTGATCATCACTGAAATAGAAGTCTAGATATTGGTAAGGGGCATTGTCTACGGCTGTGATCTTGTCAGCCAAGCCCAAAATAAGACACAATTCCGTGTTCTGATAGTACTCACATCCTATACTGGATACATCAGTACCTACAGAACGGGTCTCGCCTATTCCATCAAGTATCCATATAGTTTCTTCAGTACCATCGATTATCGCATTAACTTGATCGACATCCGCACTGTTTATGGCGCCGTCAACATTAGCGTCCGCGAAGGTCAGATTGATCTTGCTTTCAAGATCGGACAGAGTGTCCGTATCATCCGATGATACCGCCGCTATGTACTTCTTCAGAAGATTCACATCGTCTATGTCTATGTCCCAGTCCTTGTCTGCATTTCCATAGACTTCCAAATTCACATTCAAATCCTTACTATCACTATTATTCTGTAGCAGGGCATAAACGCCTGCTCCAGATACAATGATGGCCACGGCAACTATGGCCGCTATTAATTTACCATTCATAAATCTGTAATAAAATAATACTATTTAACACGTTATTATAAATTAGTATTACAAAAAGATATAATATATTAGATTAGTATTACTAAAACACATGCAATTGAAAATGGATGGGGTAGAATTCAGCTACGGCAGTATACCTATCCTAAAAAATGTGAACCTAGAACTTCAACCATCGGAGATACTTGGAATACTCGGTCCGAACGGATCTGGTAAGACGACCCTGATCCGTTGCATGAACGGCATACTGACACCTCAACAGGGATCTATAATCCTGGATGCAGAAGAGGTGTCGAAGATGTCACGCAAAGAGATTGCTAAGAATCTTGGATATGTACCTCAGAACGCATCTTCGGAGAGGAACGGTCCGACCGTTTTAGAGGTAGTACTCATGGGCAGGAGACCACACATCGTGTGGGAGTTCGGAGAACATGATAATGAGATCGTCTGGAAGGCCATGGAGGAAATGGATGTCAAACCCCTGGCGAACTGTGACTTCGGGACCCTCAGCAGCGGTCAGGCGCAACGGGTCCTCATGGCCAGAGCCATCGCCCAAGAGGCCAAAGTCCTACTTTTAGACGAACCTACAAGCAACCTGGATGTAAAATATCAGATAGAGGTCATGAGAACCGTACATGATATAGCGCATAAGAAGAACGTAAGTGCCTGCGCTATTATCCATGACTTAGACCTAGCGATGAGATTCTGTGATAAGATCGTACTGTTGCATGAAGGCAGGATTGTCGCCGCAGGCCCCACGCTATCTGTTCTTAACTCTGAGAATATAAGATCTGTCTACGAGGTCGATGCGATAGTCGATACTGCCTACGGCCGTCCCCGTGTGATGATCGTTTGATCTGATACTCACTCATGTCCCGCATCAGTATACACCAAACTGCGCGAATAACGTATCATCAGACAGATTGTTGATTCATCTCTGAAAAAAGAATTGTCAGTGTTAAAAAGACAGCAACGATATTGATTCATTCTTTCAGTTCCTTTTCGAAGAATAAGGGCATCTTATCGAATTTTCCACGGGCATCTTTGATACTTGGCATCTTGGTCACAAGATATACGCATGCTAAAAATCCGATGAACAGTATAGCTATAACCGACAAACTATACAACACTTCTACGCCCATGAAGGCATAACTCATGTAATCGGTCAAGAAATGCATGACAATCGCTGCATAAAGACCGAACCTTATGTAGACATAACCGAGTACGAAACCTCCTATGCACGTGACTGCGGCCTTGGTCATCCCCCAAGCATAATAATGCGCCATACCGAAGACGATTCCGGAAACGATCATGAGGATGAACGCGATCTTATTCATTCCGAATCCGCCCAGTATCAATTTTGCCGATCCGATGTTCCTGGTTCTGACCAACTGTATCAGGAATATGGGCAAACCGATCAGCATCACGCGGGTGATAAGCTCTTCCCATACCGGCGCATAAGCCAGAAGCACAAGCATCTGATCATCGGTATACTCGTCCATCCAGCTGGTATCCACTCCCGACCCTAGTGCTTCCGCCAAGCCGAAAATTACGATCTCGAAGAAAAGATTAGCACAGAACAGCACACTGACCCAGTACAGCGAGGACCTCTCGATGTGCTCGGAGTCCTTCTCTGCAGAAGCTTTCCTAACACCGGAGAAGAAAATCCAGAGAATGTATGTTGCACAGGAGATCTCCGCGATGATCGTCAGAATCCAGCATATCAAGGCAACATCCCCGTGAACGATCGCGACGACCATGGGTTCCGGAAGAATGACTTCGAAAACATAGTTGAATCCGCCACCCAACAGCACCGGAACGGTTCTTGAAATGAGTGTAATGATTTCCGTAAGAAGCATCACAGCCAACAGAATGGCACCTGCTAGCATAGCCTTCTCCAATTTCCCCATATCTCCCTTCCTATGTGGGAACTTGTAACCGCATATCCCGCAGAAACAACATCCTTTGTTGTAGTAGCCTTCACATTTTTCGCAGTTCATCTTCATGAGCTTTTACCTTCCGCTTTTCCTTCGAATATGAGATGTCACAGATGGCTTCTTTATAACGATACATCTTACTTTCAGCCTTCTGACTTTGCACCTATACCTAGATATCATTATATTACCACTTTGTAGAACGTCATTGACAATATTTTCGAATCTTATATATTTTGGACAGTATGAAACCTTTTATAGAGTCGCCACGACAATAACGGCAAAATGATATACAAGATAACATTTTATTCGGCAATTAACATGATTGATTAAGATATAAGAATCAGCGATATGTTAATCATGCAGGCCCTGGAAAATCTGGAGCAGAACATAAAGATAAAAGAGGTCATAGCCCGCAAAAAACTAAATTTCCTCAGGCTTTCATCATTCGCATAGTTCATCAGTATCACTTATATTGCAACAGACATTATATTGGATATGTTAGTGTGAATATAGTTTTACAATCATACAAGTCACATCTTAAGCAATCTCGTATTATTTTTAATGCGAATACAAGAACAATAAGTTATGAGTTAGACAAGGAAATAAATTAGTTAAATTCTAGAAAATTTACTTGAATTGTCATAGAAAAACCTTTTTGTTAGATTAAAGGTCTGTGACATTCATTCTTTCATGACTTCTATGAGTATTTATTCCGAAAATCGCGTTAAGTATCTTATGATTTTTATAAATTATTTTATACTGAATTAATCTTTTTATTCTGATTTTTTCAATTTTTATAAAAATTTACCGTAATCTTAATATATAATATGCGCCAGTAATATTAAAATGAGACTTACATGAAGAAATGTGATAGATTCTGCATATATCTTGTTTTTATCGTCTTGTTTATTACCATCACTGCATGGGCATTTGTTTGGGATCAAGACCTATTGATGACCATGGGTAGGGTTTTAGTATGGTTTATGATCGCAGGTGCATTGTTGGGTGTGGTTTTCGTAATAGTCAAAACAATATACAAAAACCGTGACGAACATGCTAAAAAATAAAGAGAGACCTGTTAAAAATCCATTATATATCTTTATACTTTCTTTATTGTCTCGAATGTTTGGAAATCTGGACGAGTCATTAGAGAATAGAATATTGAGAAACCATCATAGAATGCTACAGGTATCTGCATTATCAGTAAAACAGGATTGCAACGTCTGTGTTCACAATACAATGCTCCAAATTGATAATAACCAAAGAATGCCACGATATTGAATATGCACAATGCCATTATGGTAGGAGTTATATAAGCGTTGATGAAGATCAATAATGGGAATAGGATCAAACTCATCAGACCTGTCATTCCCACTGCATACATGTATATGTAAAGTAGATACGTTCTCAAACTCAATCTGCGTACTTTACCATCATTCTTGAATATGGACCAGAACCATCTGCGTCTCTGTTTGTAATAATCCTTCATGGTGGTAGGAGGTGCTATGAATATGTGCCCGGAGGGGATATAAGAGAAAGTATATTTTTTGGATATGCTCAATCCCATTATCAGATCTTCTGCTCCGTAAGTCCCATAATCCCATCCTATATCATATTCTACATCGGCCCTTACTATGATCCCTTCTCCATGAACGAACTGAGGTCTGTTCTTCTTATTGCATGGTTTACACCAGGCCTCACAATTGGATACTCTCATTATGTCGGAAAGAGAGGACATCATATGCCTTCCGAACTCCCTGAGCCTTATACAGCCTTGTCCTCCTTCACCGGTCATATAATGGATGACATATTCCAGATAGTCTTTATCGACAAGACTGTCGTCGTCCAGGTGACAGATGTATGTTTCTTTTCCATATCCCATCTCATGGAATCTTTCGTTCCCGTACTGCATGGCACGCATCTTGCATCTAGAGTGATTGGGACATTGATAATCAGAAGGTACCGTTATCTCATCGCAGCTGTATCTGAAATTATCCTTCATTTCTTTGATGACGTAGATCTCCAGATTCAGATCGTAGCTCTTTATTTTTCTTATGATCATCTCGACCACATCTGTGGCCATACCGTTGGTGGTTATCGCAACGATGACATTATTATCATATTCCAATCTTTTTTGTTTTTTTAAATAACTTTCATCACTGTTCAAGATGCTCCTTATGACCAAATATGTTTGGTAAGCGGCAAATGGAGTATAGAAGATGACCAAAAATGCGAACAATACATGTAACGGCGATGAACCGTAGATTGTATATATTGTCTCTTCGACGTCCGCTAGTGTTAAAAACATCAATACCTGATAGATTAGAGTCTTTATATATTGATAATCCTTTGTAAAGAACTTTTTAAACTAGAACGTGTGGATTTGATCCCGAACTTTAACATTCACATCAGAACTCTAATCTTCTACCTCTAGTTTAGATTGTATTATCAAGTTTTATTTGTCTTGAATGATATTCTCACTTATTCGAGGATTATAAAAGCATCTTGTTTACCATCCAATCTGAATTTGAGGTCTCTGAATAATATTATTGTCATTATAATACGAAAAGAATCAATGTTTTCGATTTACCAGATATATCATGCAAAGACAAACAATTTATCATCATAACCACATTCAAGGACGTGCCTGGCGGTCAAAGTATTCTGAAATACGATCACTATGTCAAACTTAACAGATATGCAATAGTACCTACGGCATGCTTCATCATGCTGGGATCCCTCCTTCTGATAGTGGCGATGTGGTCCCTTCGCTCGTACATAGACCCGATGATGGGGCAGGATACATACAACCTCATGAGGACCATAATGTCCTTGGTGATCATACTGTTCGCGATAGAAGCGATGAGATGCAGATGCATTTCGGAGGGCATGCTCTTGTTGATGGCGGGTTTGTCATCCTTGATATTCTCTATCTCAGAATCAAATTTTGAGACGAGCGGATTCGGCATAACTTACCTGTTCTTCTCTGCCGGGTTCCTAAGCAGCGGATACGTCTTTTACAAAAGGAAACAGTTCTTCATAACATTGGGAACGATAGTTTTCTCCATTGCAACCCTCCTCCCTATCTTCATGCCTGATCACTACATCATAGTCACTGGCACTGGATTCATGATCGCCGGCCTGATATTCGTTTTGAACGGCTGTTATGATACTATCAAGATAGGATGGGGAAAGGAACCCAAGAGATACATCGGATACAAGGACCTGTGCTCCAAGGATGAGTACGCGCACATGCTAGTATCCACTGCAGGAATATTGTCGTTTGCAACATTGTCTCTGGTGCTCGGATATCACGTTCTGGACACGAGCGAACACAACGTCTCGCTCTATATAGTCAAATTACTACTATCTGCAGTCGTCATATCATTCGGTGTTTATGCACTAAGCCGCGGTATAGTCGGCGAGGGACTCATGATGTTCATATTGGCAATATCCACATTCTCAGCCGCCATACTGAGTCTTATGCATCTCGAATATCCAGCATCATTGAACATGATATTATCTGTGGTCTATATTGCATTGACAATGGAATTCTTCATGAAGAGGGACGTTCTGCTTTTCATGACGTGTCTGTTGATATTCCTTGTGTTCTTCTTGGAATCATTCACGGAACAGGCCGAATCGTTGGAGGTCGCGATTACGATACTTAAGATCGTGTCCGCGTACAGTGCAATAGCCGCATTGCTTTTCTTCGAGACCGGAAAAGATGTCCTGCCAAGGAATCTGCATCTATCAAAAAAAGAGGTCGCATAAATGTCGGAAGAGATCCAGTTCGAGATAGAGAATGTATATTCAAAAGACGAGAAGGTATTCGGAGATGAGGCCACGTTCCTATCAGTGACCGCATTCATGTTGATCGGACTGCTGATGATCTGGGCCGGATTGAATTATCTGAACAGTTTCTGGGATTTCATGGAAGTGGATGATGGCGCCTACGATGTTACAAAATCGATAATCTCTGCCTTCGTTTTGATATTCTCGATCCATATGTTCTCCCGTAATCTTGTTACCGAAGGAATGGTGGTCATGTTCACCGGAATCTCATCGCTTTCATTCTCTCTGGGAGCATTATTGCTGAATATTCAAGGATATGAGGTATTGGATATCTTGTTCTCGATCGGCATATACATAGCCGCGATACTGTTCATAGGAAGAAAAAATTACCTTCTGGGTATAGCATCTTTATCATTTGCGGTGAGCATATCTTTCGCATATGCGATAAAGACTGACGGTTTGAATGTACTTGTCGGTGCAGGCCTGATGATGTCCGGACTGTTCTTCGCATACTATTCATTAGGCAATCTTATCCTCGGTGAGACCGGTAAGAATATATTCCGTGTAACTCAGAACGAGATGTCCGCGATAGCTGAGAAAGACCGTGACAGGCCTTTCGAACTTGTTATCGTAGCAGGAATGTACACTTTTGCCACACTCACATTGCTAGTGGGATACGAATTCCTGTTCGTAGATTATACTTCAGTTCCATATTGTGTAGCGGAATTCTTCCTTTCATTGGCAGTTATGTCCTTTGCCTTATACGCCTTGGTAAGGGGAATGATACCCGAAGGAATAATGATGTTGATGTTCGGGCTTTCATGTTTCATCTTTGCCACAGTTGTGATATTCGGATATACTCCTTCCGGACTTGTGGACATAATAACCTCTCTGATACTTGGGATAACAGGAATTGCATTCCTTCTCAGAAAAGAGGCCATACTTTCTGCGATCTCCGTTCTGTTCTTCATCGGTGGCATTTCCGAGGCGGTTTTTCACATGTATGTCCTAGGTGGAGTCTTCATTTTCGTAATGGGGATTCTTGCTATGTATTATGCTTTGAGTAGATGGATCCTCATCGAAACAGGAAAGGATATCCTGCGGGTAATATGATATTTTTGGGTATAAAAGACGGCGACAGAACAATGCTGCTACGTCCGATGATATGACAATTTCGAAACCGTGTGCTTCGGTTCTATGAAAGCCATCTCCAAATAAAAACCCGAAGAACCTAGAATATTAACCGAAATCAGTTATTTTCCCTGTCTCCAAGCATTTCCTCTATCTGATCCCTCTGACCTCTGACGCAACTCAAGGATTCAGCCTCCACGAATATACGTGTCGTCTGGGGAAACTCTTCTTTGATGGCGAGCTCTATGCGATCTATTGAATCCATAACACCACATAGGTCGCAGGTGGTCTTGAAAGTGACATCTATGCTTATCAGCAGACTGTAAGGTCCGAAATAATTTGTAAGTACGCGTCCACATTCGGCAACCGAAGGATCTGCTTTTACTATATCTTCCACCCGACGGACTTCTTTCGAGGTCATTCCTTCACCCACGAGAAGCCCCATGCTCTCGCGCATCAATATAGCTGCAACAGCTATGAGCACCACACCGATCAATACGGATGCTGTACCGTCGAAATACGGATTGCCAAGTGCATGTCCCAAAAATGTTCCCAACAATGCGATGACCAATCCGACTTCTGCTGCCAGATCCTCCAATACCACTGTGTAAAGACTTGGGTCCTTGCATTCGTGTATGTATTCCATAGGCTTCATGCCCACTTCCTTGCGAGCACGATTGAAATGTTTTACGGCTATAAAGAGTGAGGTGCCTTCTATTACCATTGCCACGAAGAATATGATGTAACTGATGGTCGGGTCCCCGAGTACATGGGTGCCGTTTCTAGCCTCCATGAGTGCATCATATCCATGGGATATGGATATGCCACCACCGACAGAGAATATCAAGATCGAAACAACGAGAGTCCAGAAATAAAGTTCCTTTCCATGACCGAAAGGATGGTCGCGGTCTGCCTTCTTGTTGGAACGCTTTATTCCGAGAAGTATAAGCAATCCGTTTCCCGAGTCCACGATCGAATGGATACCTTCGGAAGCCATTGCCGCTGATCCAGAGATGCCGGATGCGATGAATTTTACGATACCGATCAAAATATTGGCAACTATCGCTGCAATGATTGTGATCGTCGACTCGCCTTCATTTGTCATATGGATTATTCCTGTTTTACTAAATTGTCACATTTTGATAGTCTAGTGAGATTGGCATGAATGTTGTGGTTCTACTAGTTTCTGCATATAATGAAATGATGAATTGGTGCTACATCTACTGAACAAACTGATCAGTCGGTCTTTGACATCTCACATTTGCCATAAATCTCTTGGAATATCCTGAAAGAGTACGACTGTGACCTTGTCATGGACATATATGAACTTATCAGAAGCGCTTCCAGAACCTCGTCCCTGGTGGCCCCGGCCTCGAGGGCATGATTCATCTGGAGCCTTATGCAGTGTTCCCCTCCCAAAGCGGCTGCAGCGGAAAGCGCTAAAAGATATCTGGTCTTGGAATCGAATGACGAGTCTTTCTCCATTATCTGAGTGGCTGTATGCACCATAGGTATGAACTTGTCAGGACGTTCCGACAAAACCTCGGTTACGAGTGGTACAGCACCATACCTTGCTTTTATGGCATTCATCATCTTATCCACTTCTTCACGTTTCTTCGGATCGCATTCCATGATCTTCGTACCCATCTACTAAGTAATATTCTTTTTCCGAAGATCCACAGTAAATGACCTTCTTCCCACGATATTCGATACATATCTGTTGTTTTCACATATTCATACTGTGTTGACCGCTGTAAATCGATATTTCTTAAGTACCGTTACATTCAATTAATATATGTTAAATGTACATATTAAGCATAAATGGTGTTCCTTATCTCTCTGCGTATCTGATGTTATCGTCAAGACATGAGATCATGCGATGAAACAGATGAGGGCATCTTTGGAGCAGATGATGATATCGGTGATCGTATGACGGACAGCAGTAAAATCGAACAGGCGAAGGTGATCTCAGCGATCATCGAAAATAACGAATACAAACACTATGGCATACATGTACTACTTCCTGATGAAAATTATTCAGAAGGAGATCTCGCAAAGATATCTCATAAGGGCGGCTTAAGAGGAGATGACAAGGATCTCGATACAGGCACATACACGATATTGATTCCCGCAGGTCCGAGTATCGATGACATCCTTGAAACAATGGACAGAGCCCTAATGTATGGAAAGAGGCTGGCCTTATTGGGATGTCTGGAAGGCAAGGACGGTTACGATCCGGATGAGATCTGCATGAAAAGTGCAACAGTTCTCATGATATTGTGATACAGTTATCTCTATAAACCTATTTTTGATTTTATAGATCTTTTTATGTATTGATCGGCGAGATATATACAACTGCAATAGCGATAAAACTGAATGCTTTCATGGTCCGCACCTATCTGCGACCATTGGTATAAACAAAAAGGCTTATCGTTATCATTTGAAATTTTTTATAACTAGAAGCAGTTATGAAGTTATGAAAGATTTTCCGAAATTCATGAAGAATGCATCAAATCATATCGAAAGTGATCAGGAAAACACCAAAGATATTGACGGATACTATTATGAAGGAAATGACGGCAGTCAAATAGCCATCTGGACTTGTTATTCGGATCAAATTTCAAAGCCTCATCAACATTCATTTGATGAATATACAGTTGTTGTTTCTGGACAATATACAGCAATTATCGATGAGAAAGAAATCGTATTGAATGCTGGCGATGAGATATTTATTCCAAAAGGAACTCTACAAGGTGGAAGATGCATTGCAGGAACTAGAACAATTTCAGCTTTTGGAGGAAAAAGAATAAAAAGAGAATAATTTTCATTTTATTATAATACACTGATATTATTGCACGCTATAGTTAGATGATGTAAAACACTACTCCACAAAATGGAAATAGATGATGATATTGCAATAATAAAATATTGGACATGGACAGTGAAAGTAAATCCAAGCAGATCTAAAAAGACCTTAATACAATAAGTGTACTCAAACAAACAATTGAGATCCTCATCAATGTACTAACTAAGCATCTACGCTCAGGGCGAAATGATGACTGTCTTCTCGACAAGATACTGTTCCAATGCATTGAGACCGTTCTCACGGCCGATACCGCTGTTCATATCTCCTCCGAATGGAACCTCGGGCGGGATCCTTGAATGTCTGTTCACCCACAATATCCCCGATCTTATCTCGTCTATAGCCTTGGATGCGTTCCTCATGTCGTTTGTCCATATCGAAGCACCGAGACCGAATCTTGTGGAATTAGCCATCTCTATCGCTTCTTCCAATTTCTCGAATCTTACTATTGGAAGTACCGGACCGAAGACCTCTTCTGTCAAAAGTCTCGAATCTGATTCAAGATCTGTTATCAGTGTCGGCGCATAGAAATTACCCGGCCCATCCAGTTTTTTCGCCCCTGTTATGACCTTTGCGGAAGATGAACTGTCTTCGACAATTTTCTTTATGCTGTTCAATCCTTTGATATTATTCAACGGACCCAGATTCGTCCCTTCGATGGCTCCGTCGCCTATCCTGAGCTGCTCCGTAGCCGTCTTTAGTTTATCGATGAATCTGTCTGCCACTTCATCTGCTACATAGAGTCTCTTGACCGCCGTACATATCTGACCGCAATTGTAGAATCTTCCGGTGACCGCGCCTGCCACCGCTTTATCGATGTCGGCATCTTTGCATACTATCATCGGATCGCTTCCCCCGAGCTCGAGCGTCAATCTGACCTTTCCTGGATCGATCATCTTCGAGATCCTTTCTCCAGTATCGACAGACCCTGTGAAGGACAGATGCCTGATGTTTCTGTTCTTTGCGATAGCGGCACCTGTTATGCTGCCGCTTCCGGTAACAAGTGCAAGGACATCCTCGGGAAGACCTGCGGAATACAATGCCTCGGCGATCCCCATGTTTGTGAACGGGGTCGTCTCTGCAGGTTTTACGATGATCGTGTTGCCGGATGCGATGGCCGGACCTACCTTCCACGCCATTATCAATGCAGGCACATTCCAAGGTATGATCGCACCGCATACACCTATGGGGGATTTGCTTGTGAAGGCGTATCCGTAATCCGACTTCGGTGTCGTATGTCCGCATATCGTCCCTGCGATAGACGCGTAGAACTCGAATACCGCTGCAACACCCTGAATCTCATTCCTTGCCTCAAAATACGGTTTACCCTGCTCCGATGTGAGAATCATCACAAGCCTGTCCTGATCCGCCCTTATGATCTCTGCCGCTTTGTAGAGTACCATGCCTCTTGAAGACGGCTTTCTCTTCGACCATTCAGAAAATCCGTTTTGAAGCCTCTCTATCGTGCTTCCGACCTCATCCTCTGTGAATTCCTTGACCTCTCCGATCTTCTCGTTATTTGCTGGGTTAAAAACATCTATCGTCATACTATCGCCTCAAACAAGTCTCTTCAATATCTCATTCCCAAACGACTCCGTGCTCGCATGCCCGCCGAGATCCTGGGTGCATATCCCTAACGATATCGTATCGGATATCGCTTTCTCGATATCTCCTGAGCAATTCACACCTGCGGCATGCTCCAACAGCATCCCGGCGCTCCTTATAGCTGCGATGGGGTTTGCGATCCCCTTCCCTGCTATATCGGGTGCACTGCCGTGCACCGGTTCGAAGAATGAATACTTCTTCCCGATGTTCGCACTGGGGAGCATTCCCAGCCCTCCTACCAGATTGCCGAGCGCATCGCTCAGTATATCTCCGAACATATTCGTCGTGACTATCACGTCGTATTTACGAGGATTGTATATAGCATCGAATGTCAGCGAATCGATATAAGCGGTCTTGTATGGAACCCCAATCTTCTCGGCTACTTCTATGCAGGTGTCCCTGAACAAGACATCCGACTTGAGAACGTTGGCCTTATTCCCTATGGTTAGAGTGCCGCCCTCGAAATCCCTTAGAAGAATATCACATGCACACACTGCGATGCGCTCGCTCGCTGCCCTTGTCACCACTCTCAATGTTGTGGACCTTTCAGGATCGATTGTCTCTATACCAGAATACAATCCCTCCGAATTCTCGCGAACGACCGTTATCTTGAAACCGTCTCCATATACCGGCCTGATGTTAGCATACAATTCCAACTCATGCCTTATCCTTAATAAAACACTCTTGTAATTCGGGTCGGGAGGTGTCGTCACGGCACCAAATATAATGGAATCCGCCTCCTTGAGTCTTTTAATATCGTCATCGTCGCATGCGCTTCCGGTCCTCTTCCATTTGTTGTATCCGACTTCGACCTCGAAATACTCCGCATCGGGAATGTAATGCTCCAACACATTGACCGCTACCGGTATGACCTCTTCACCGACTCCGTCCCCTTTGACGACCGCTATCTTCATATGATATCTCTCCGCGCATACCCGCTTTCGATCATCTTATCGGTTATGCCCTCGATATATTGACCTGGAAACGCACGTTCGAAGGAAATCATTTGTTTCCTCTCCTCAACTCGATGATCCCGCCGGCATTTATGATCTCCATCATCCTGTCCGAAAGTCTCAGAGAATCATATCTTATACCGTCTGCCTCGACATACGAACCCTCGAGGGAGACGGTCATATCATCTCCGTCACTGCATTCTATAGGATCCAGGATCTCGAATAACGGGATGCCTCTGTTTATCGCATTCCTGAAGAATATCCTTGCAAAACTAGTCGCAACAACCGCGACCACGCCTGCTTCCTTCAGAGCTATTGCCGCTTGCTCACGTGAAGAGCCGCATCCGAAATTCTTTCCTGCTACGATGATGCTACCTTTGAGACGTGACGAGATCTCCGGGTCCAGATCCTCGAACGCGTGCTCTGCCCAGAGTGATTTATCCTTTGTCCTGAGATATCTTCCTGCTATGATGAGGTCCGTGTCGATATCGTCACCGACCTTCACTACCATTCCTTTCATGGTAACTCCTTGGGCGATGTTATCTCTCCCTTGAGTGCAGAGAATGCGGCGGTGGTCGGTGATGACAGATAGTATTCTGCACCGACACCCATGCGATTCTTGAAATTCCTATTGGCTGTGGAGAGTCCCACTTCCCCTTCTCCCAATACACCCTGATGTGCACCGAGGCACGGTCCGCAGCCCGGTGTCCCTATAACAGCTCCAGACTCGACTATATCCTTCAGAACTCCGGTTTCCATAGCTTTCAGCAACACTGTCCTCGAAGCAGGAACAACGATGGTTCTGACCTTCACCCGTTTACCCTTGACCACATCTGCAAAACGTTTCAGATCCTCATATCTGCCGTTGGTGCATGTGCCGACAAAGACCTGGTCGAGATGCGTTCCTTCCAGATCCGATACGGGCCTTATCGTGTCCACCCTGTGAGGGATGGCAAGGACCGGTTCCACATCATCGAGATCTATGGTCTCTTCCCTTATGTAGTGACAATCCTCAACCTTTTGAGGTAAAGCGTCCTTTCCGTATTTCTTCAGGTAACTGCATGTCACATCGTCAGCATAGAAAAGGCCTGCTTTGGCACCAGCTTCGATGGCCATGTTCGAAATCGTGAGTCTTCCCTCCATCTCGAGATCGTTATCACCTGTGAACTCTATTGCTTTGTATGTCGCACCATCAGCCCCTAGCATACTGACATGTCTCAATGCCACATCCTTCGGTTCAGAGAATTTGGGTAGTTTGCCTTCCAATCTGATATTGATGGTCTCCGGTACCTTCAACCATGTACCGCCGGTGACCCATATGGACGCCATATCCGATGCTCCCACTCCGGTCGCAAACGCTCCGAATGCACCCATCGTGCAAGTATGCGAATCCGCTCCGACTACGATTTCGCCTGGCATGACTCTACCCTCGCTCATCACTTGATGGCATACTCCTTCCCCTATGTCATAGAAATTCAAATTCTTCTCGACTGAGAACTTCCTGAGTTCTGCCTGAAGGTCTGCCGTGATCGAATTGTTGGCCGGAATGATATGATCGTATATTATCGATATTCTTTCGGGATACGGGATATTCTCAGCCTCCATCTCGTGGAATGCCGTCAATGCCTGAAGCCCGGAACCGTCGTGTGCCATAACCTTGTCTACCATCACATCTACGAAACTGCCTGCCTCTCCTTTCAGGATCCTCTCTGACAATGTACTCAATTACAACGTCTCCTTTGCATTCTTTACGATCTCCATAAGTGATTCGGGTGCGATCGTACATTTGTCTTCGCCCTTTTCTTTCACATCGTGCAGCACTTTTTCCATCTGGGCATCCGTAAGCTGATATCCCAGAGTTTTTACGATGTGATCTAGACCTTTTCTGCCTGTATGTTTTCCTAATATGAACTTCTGCTCTCCGCCTACCATATTAGGAGGGAAATACTCGTAAGTGGCACTGTCTACTAACAAGGCCGCTATGTGTATTCCGCTCTCATGCGAAAATGCATTCTCGCCGACAACCGCTTTTGTTTTTGAAACAGAGACGCCCGAATACTTGGAGACCATCTTGGACAATTCGGTGAGATGCGTGAGATCGTATCTATCTACGCCGCCTTTCATCCTCAATGCGACAAGCAGCTCTTCGAGACTTGCATTCCCTGCTCTTTCCCCGATGCCGTTCACTGTTGTATGAAGTTGGAAAGCCCCGCATTCCGCCGCCGTGAATGCGTTCGCTGTCGCAAATCCCATGTCATTATGAAGATGAACACACAACTTGTTCTTCAGGTCCTTTTTTAGGTCCCTGACTATCTCTGCTGTTTGAAGCGGAGTCAGACATCCTACTGTATCGGCGATGCTGCTGTACATTGCTCCGTGCTCGTAACCCTGCCTGAACATATCCTTCAAAAATGAAATATCCGTCCTGGAACCGTCCTCTGCAGAGAATCTGACCTGCAATCCATGGTCTTTCGCATAATCGACCATCTCGAGAGCCTGTGCCAGCATCTCTTCGCGACTCTTGTTGTACTTGACCTTTATGTGAAGATCGGATGTTGCGAAGAATATGCTCACCAGATCCACATCGCACTCTATCGCGGCATCGACATCGGATCTGACCGCCCGTGAAAGACAGCATATCCTCGCATCCAGTCCAGCCTTTGTGATCTCTTTTATGCATTTCTTCTCGTTTTCACTTACACTCGGAAATCCTGCCTCTATCACCTCGACGCCGATAGCATCGAGTTTACGTGCAATGTCTAACTTTTCCGCACATGTAAATGATACCCCTGGGGTCTGCTCGCCGTCTCTAAGTGTAACATCACAAATCTCAATATCTAATTTTTTCATGTACTTCCCCTTCTGGACATTCTGTCTCTATTATGATGGTTTTCGGACCGCTCAATGGTCCTTTCAATATCTCGATGGCCTCTCCGACCTCCACCTTCATAGGGTTCGCCCATGAGATGTACTTCGTCACATCTATGCATTTCTCGCCTCCCGTCATACCCAGCCTTCCGTTCTTGAGTATGATCGTGAGTAGAGGGATGCCCCTTTCATAAACATCTATCAGCGAATTTATGCCCGAATGCAGAAAAGCATAATCTCCGATGATCGCTATCCCTGTGGACTTTGCGGCAACGGCTATGGATGATCCTAATCCATAATTCGCCACTCCGATACAGTATGGCTTCTTTCTGGCAAGATATATGCATCCGGTGTCTATTATCACATCGATGCCTTCGTCCGATATATATTTTAAAAGAGGTTTATACGGACAATTCCTGCACAGGCTTAGCGTATAGCCTATGTTTTCAGTCGTCTCTGGAACATCGCCCTCCCCTTTGAAAAGCATATCCGCATAATCGGCGCATCCTTTGGTCGTGAAGGCTTTGCTGACGAGACTTCCATATCGACGTTCCTTCGGTGTTGAAGGGAATTCTTGCTCCTTCAGCTCACTGTATAGAATTATATCAGTAGTTCTCAACAGCGCAACCCGCGAATATTTTTCAGATTCGATGAACGCCTTCTCGAGACTGCGATATATGTCATCCGTGTCTATCTCGATTAACGGAATCGACGCCACCTCCGCATACGGTCTTGTATCCTGACGATTCTGCGTGCCCTTTGCTTCGGTATCGTCTCCGGATATCAACACGACCCCTCCGATAAGACCCTGGGTCGATGCCATCACAAGCGGATCTGCAAGTGCGTTCATTCCCACGTTCTTTACGATAACCACCGATCTCTTTTTCGAGAGCGAGTCTCCGAGTGCGTATTCCAAGGCGGTCTTCTCGTTTATGGTGTTGATCGCCCCAACCTCTTTCGCAAGATCCGTTATCGGATAACCATGCACTGTGTATGATGTGTCACTCAATGATCTTATACAATCTGCGAGCACACCCCACACGGTTGGATGACTCCCCTTGATACAATATCTGGACCTGTCGTGAACCGTCCTTTCTTTGATCATTTCCTCTGTTGTACTAGTACTTATGATTTCGGCCGGTTCCATATCCATATGCTTTATGCCCCTTGATGACCTGTATCTATATGATTACAGAGTTGTACAGACGATATTTTGCTGTTATTATATAAATCGAAAAAATCGATTACTATACTCTCAACAAATGTATAACGCGGGGTGTATTTTATGAGTTCTGTTCGTATTTCACAGTATTCTAAATCTCAAATGAAATTCCATGGCCCGTCTGTACACCCTATTGATTAGAGGTCTCATTAATCTAAATCATCAACTGTTTTTCTTAATGATTCTAGAATTACATCAATACGATAGAGCATATCATCATAAGTTATTATGTCTACAATATGTGAATACTGTCTTCTTATTAATTGAAGGGCGTGTATTTGTTTATAGTCTAAACCTTCACAACGACCCATTATCAAAAAACCATTTGGATTTGATATTTTTATTGTTAAATCTTCAGGTAACTTATCTTTAAATTTAACTGTCAATTTTTTTTCTCCTTCTTCTCCCCATCTATTAAGAGCATAAAGATAATTTTCAATCTGTATTATTGCATTGGATGCTGGTTTAGTTATCACATAGTTATTTCTGTCTAAATTACCTATGACTTGTGCATTTGGTTTCTTTACTTCAATCAAATCTACATATCCGAGATTATTTATTAGTAGAAAATCCGACCGCTTATCATGATCAAAGAGAGGAATTAATTTCTCTTCATGAAACATACTTATGTATTGAGGATATAATATGCGGAATATACCAAATATTTCACCATGCCAATCATCTTCAGTCAAGGTTTCATCATTTAACATCTGATTGAATTTTTCTCTTTGATATTCCAACTTTTCAATTTCCAATTCCATTGGTCTTTTATCTAAGAATTTATGTTTATATGGACCTGTTTTTTTCTCGAGATATTTTTCGAAGATCGAATCATAATCTTTTTTAAGGTTTAATTCAGAACTCAAGACATTTGCAATTCTCGATCTTGCATATTTATTTATTTCACTTCTGGTCGGATATGCATCATATGCTCTTTTCAAGGTATCTAATGAAATTTCATTTTCGCCATTGCCTATCGTTACATCCTTATTAGCAATCTCAGCTATCATATTGATATTAGGCGATCCGAATGTTCCTTCTAAAAGTTTTAATTCCATCTCAAATCCTTTTTTTATTTTAACTCTAACTCGGTAAACTGGGGTATAAGTTCACGAAGAGGGTTCGGAAGCCTTTGGCTTCCTGCCCCTCTTCTTTTTGACCCCGTTGAGTCTATCCAGATCCTCCCGGGTGCTGTACATGAACATCCCCAGCTTGGCATCCAGGTCCCTGACGTCCTTCGGCACCGTTTGCCTTATGTCCGCATCGCCGGTCATGACCTTCATCGTCGCATAGATGTCCAGAACATCCTCCGGACTGTATGCTGACAGCAGATCTGCATCATCCAGCAGTTTAGTGATCTCGAATCTTATCGACATCGCTAGGAATGTTATGAAAAGATGTCCCATCACATGCGCATCATCCTGCATGTGCATCTTGTCCGCCGAAAGACAGTTCTTAGCGGCATCGAAGCAGTTCTCGATCTCGCATCTGGTCTTGTACAGCCTGTAAACGTCCTTCGGGTCCAGTTCCTTCGATGATATCATCACGAAATTGCCTGCTTTGTCGAGTCCCAGCTCTCTTTTCTTACCCTGTTCCCGTGCCCAGAGGGTGTCCACAAGCTCGTCGTTGCGGTGATTCAGATTCTCGAACCTGTACGCCCATTCCCCTTCTCCGAAAGAATGGCGGCCGTACGCCACCGCCGATCTCCTCCATCTGAATACGCCTTCCTTGGTATCGGTGACCTTGTAGACATTGGAGTTGCGTTTGACGGCTACGATATAATCCAGTCCTTTCTCCTTGATCTGTTCCAGAAGGGTTCTGTCGGAGTACCCGCGGTCCATCACCAGTATCGTGCCTTCGGGGATTTCGAATTCATCCAGCATGCTGACGGCTGAACCTTCTTTGACGTTTCCCGGTACGACCTTCATGTACTGCGGCCGGCCGGAGGCCAGGCCGCATCCCATAAGCAGGTTGAACTGGGGGCTGGACATGCTGAAGCGGTTGTAGCCGGTTTTAAGCATGAAGGCCCCGCTGGCCTTGGAGAATATCACCGACATGTCGACGGCCATCTCCCCCTCGTTTACGTGTATTCTGTTGAAGAACATATCCTGGGAACCTCTGGACAGCCCCACCCTCTCCAATGTCTGAGACAGGCTCTTGGCGGAGGTGTTGGGGCGAAGCCCGAGCACATCCTCGAGCCTGTTCCAGCACCTTCCGGCCTTGTTCAATTCTCCCCTACCCAGGCATCTCGCGAATGCCAGTTCCACGATCTCCGGATGATCTTTTGGAAAGGCGAATCTCAAAGGTCCGAGCAACGGTTCCGTTACTTTGGACAGCAGTCTTGCGTTCCCGCTGTCGGTTATCTGCACGACATCGACCCTGCTCCTCCGCGGTCTCGGTTCTGTCAATATCCCGTCGGGACTTAGCACTCCGCGGTACTCGGAGACCTTCACGCGTTTCTTGGTCTCCGGGTCCCACTTCGTGGTCGCCCACCTGACGATATGCATGCCGCCGCGTTTCTCCACGGTCAGTCCTGTCTCGCCTTGAGTCCGCTGTTCGTCCAGCCAGTCCTTCGCCCATTGATCGGGTCTGCATCCCATATTATACCACATGGGGTATAACTATATAACACTTATTGTTTTAAATACAGAAATAAAAAATTACCATCGAAAGAACTCACCCAGACGTCTGAACGGATCATCGCAAAGTATCAGATCGTTATACCCAACATTACCGAGTTAGAGTTTTAAAGGAAAATTTTAATCTGCATATTTTTTTATCAAATTGATAATATTCTCCATCGAAATCACCTATTTTGAATACAGCGTTATGTTCATCTATATCATAAAGATCTGATTCTGTCAAATAAAACATTTTATTCAAAATTGTATGCGGAGGTTCTTCTAATGATGATTCTTCAATATTCAAGGGTTTAAATTTTTCATAAAGCCATTCCATGTCGTCTGACGATGTATAATCAAGAAAAACACCATTTTCATTATATCTTAGAGAATATTTATTCGTTTTAATCACTCATTTAATACCAATGCGATTTCACTCGAGCATTTTTCTAAATTATCAAATATCTCAGATTTGAAAATGAATAATACTTTGTATCCTTGCTTTGTTTTGTCTTCTCTTATCTGATTGTATTTTTCAATATTTTCTTCAATTTTAGAAATCCAAAAATCATTCCTCATGTTAGTTTGGTGCCTTATGTCAGAAATATCATAACCATGCCAAAAATCAGATAATACGTAAATTGCAACTTTTTTCGTACGATATAGAAAATCGGGTGTTTCTAAACAATAGTCTTTTTTAACAACACATCTATGGTGCAAACGTTTTAATTCGTTTTTTAGAATATATATCGGATCATTTTTCACACTGACTTTTCGATAATCGTAATCTCCATATATCTCATCACTTGGATTGTAATTTTCTGACATTACATCATCCTTCATTCCTCACGTTTTGGAACGAATGCGGTTTAAACGTTCCATTTCTTTTGCTGGTTGCACATAAGCTCTTTCAATCAATTGGATCAAGGTTAGTTCTACATCACTAAGTGATTCTTCATCGAATTTCTTTTGAACATCGATATTACCTTTGTTCGGATGTATTGAATCATTACCTAGATCTTTTATAATGCCCATAAATTCGTTATCCAATCCTCTAGACCATTCAGGCCTCTTATCTTCAAATTCTTTTATTTTATTGGACAACATTCCATTTTTAAATCCTTGATCGAACAATAGACATTCCAATGCTGCGCGATACATGGCCATACTTGCACTGTATGCTCCGGATGTCTTTGACATGAAAGCCTGTCCCATGTAATAGTTCACGCTATCTACAACATAACTCGAAGAATAGCCAAGTTTGGTGGAATATACGAAGGATAATGTTTCTTTTCCATCAATTTTATGGCAAATCACAATAGTTTCTGAATCACATTGTCTGCAAGTGTGAGAAATTATCACAGGATTTTTATCACTTATCTCGGAAATCATACCAAATCTGTTTTCTTTACATACAGGACAATAACACTCTGCATCTTTACCATAAACTCCATGCTTGAACATCATTTCAAAATACTTTTTTGCATCTTCTAAACTATTCAATGAATATCTTTGATCGGTCATGATTAATCCCACGAATATTGAATTTGAATGGAATTCTTTTTTTCCATCTTATCACGTCATCTCGCCGTATTATCTGGTTTCGAAGATGCATCACAATCCATCTTAACTGCATCCTCGTCATTATTCCATGGGGCCCGAGATCCAATATGATCTGTACCTCCGACTGTAATGTAATATCCCGGTGCGATCTTGGGGCTGCCTGTGATAGCTTTGAATAAATACTGTTTATCTATCGCTTCTTGCATTATATTATTGATATCTCCTTTATTGATCTTGATATTAAGATCATTCATTGTGATACCAGGATTATCATGTACTGCTATCAAGATCTCTACAAGGGTGGGTTTTGCAGCCTGTATAGGCGTTTGAACTGAATTCGAAGCAGAATGATCCATTGAATCGTCGCTTTTAGGGTCCTTTTTTTCTGAAGAAACATCATGATCCACGTCACCATCGGGATTCATCACAACCTCACCTGACAACACTGCCTCTGCTTTGTGTAAATGCGCCGCTACGGTTTGTCCACGTGGAGTCAATGTGTATAAGGTGTATGCCGATTCATCAAATTGTTGTGTGATTTCGATGAGCCCTTCTGATTCAAGAGTAGATGCTATGCTTTCGAGAGAGTCACGGTCCGGAATTACATTCTGTAGATCGGATGATCTGGCAGATCCATTTGATTTCAACAGAAACACCAACATTGGCACTGAATCTTGTTGAGATAACACAGACTTTGTAGCAACTTCTTTGATCTCAATTACGTTACTTTTAGATTCCAAGATATTATTTTTTGGATCCATAACACTCACCTCCCCACATTCTGTACTGATGAAGTTGATTTGCGATTTATAGGCGGTTCTTCTAGTAGAACAACACCTAATTTATCATTCGTATGTTTAAAATCATTTGCTATCTCGATTTCTAATGAAGTCGGTTTGATCCGATAAAGTTATATGAAGTTTAAGATCTATTTGAACCTCTACGAATTTCTCTTAGACAGATCTATCTATTAATTTTCTTTTGTTCTAGGGCTAGAAATCAGATAATCTGGATCTGCATAAATGCATTCACCCTCTAAAATATGGATCAAAACATCCACCACATATTTTTCGGACATTACCAACATCTGATTCTCAATTACCCTGTGGAGATATCACATTATGCGAATATAGACTAATTCTGTTGAATTAACGTTTTAAACTGTTGAATTAAAAAAAATCATCGTGCTTACAATACACAATACCAATCAAACCCAGATACGTTTAATCATAACACTATATATTTCGATTAGAATTATAATTCGACACGAACTTTGTTTCAGTGATTCTAAGTTATTAGGACACAGAGACCACAGAATTGACATATGCCAGACCACACAACAATCATGTAATAAAACAGATTATCGATTTTAAAAACAACATATTAGAAAAATGGTTTGAGAGAAACGTAAAGATACCATGGATATGATTTTGACACATGCATCGAAAATAGATGCATAATGACCAAATACATGGCAAAGTCATATAGATTACGTATATATCAAAACTCAAGTTTATATATTACGTCTTTGTAACAAGGCGAATAATCAGATCAAGCAATAGCTTAATCTTTCATTTGAAATTACAGACGGTACCGAAATGAATAGAATCTCAAAACTTATGCTGATTGTTATTATCTCAACAATACTTTCTGCGGGTTATGCAATGGTCACCAGCAATTTTTATTCAAGTGGTAATGATGTAAATGCATCCGTAGAATATGATTCAAATGTTGTTACGATCACAGGTTTAAATCCAGATGGATCGGTCGATCCTGCGACAGGAATTGTGATCGTTGGAAGCGGATCGGTAATTATCTCCAATGTGATTATAAATGCAACAAGCGGGGCTGCAATATCGATCGAGAAAACACCAGAAGGTGCTACATCCTCCATCATTATTTCTTTAATTGGAGTGAATATTTTGACAGGTGCAGCTAATTATGCAGCATTTTACATAGAGGAGGGTTCCACTGTAATCATCGAAGATTGTAACGAAGATGTTTCTATCGGAAGTCTCACTATAACAGGCGGAGACAAAGCCGCAGGTATCGGAGGTAATTTCTGTACTGGTCAAACAAACAGCGGATATATCATTATCGAGAGCGGAACAGTAAATGCAACATCTGTAGCAACATCTAGTATGGGCGGTGCTGCCATCGGAGGAGCATATAACGGAAACGGTTATGTCACGATCGATGGTGGAAATGTGATTGCCAAAGCAACTGCATCTTCATATGCAGGAGCTGCGATCGGTTCAGGTGCATTCGACATTATACAGACTCTTGATTATTCTTCTGATTCGAATGTGGATTTTATTGATAATGAGGGAAATAATTACACTGGATTCAATGGCATAGTCACCATAACTGGTGGAGTTATAACTGTATCCGATAGTTCGATCGGCGGGGCCCATCACTCCAATTCACTGGTGAAGATCACCGGTGGAAATGTTACAATCGATAGCGGATCCATTGGAAATACATATGGAACATCTGGAGGAAATTCTACTCATTTTGTATTGTCTGTCGTAATAATAGACAGCAGTACCGGAGCGACCTATGTCAACGTGACCAGCAATTACTACTGGATATCACCGATAGGCGGAGCCATGGGGACTGATGCATACATCAGCATATCAGGCAATGATACGACCGTGATTGCGAACGGTGTCAATACGGGTGGAAGTAATTACAAAGGTGTACCGGGAATAGGTTCAGGATATTATGGGATCGCAAGGATCACAATAAGCGACGACGCTACTGTATATGCTCATGGAGGAAATAGTGCACCCGGTATTGGAAATGCGGTCACCGGATCTGCGAAAGATGGCCTTCATGTATTGCCTGCTATATCGGGATCCGCACTCTATTCATGTGTGAACATAGAGAGCGGTGCAAATGTTACTGCATACGGAGGAATATATGCACCGGGAATCGGTGCAGGTCGTGGAAATTCACAGATGAATATACAGATCTCAGGTGACGATACAATAATTAAATCGTTTGCAGGAGGGTATCTTACAGGCGATGAGGAATGCGGAGCTGCGGCAATAGGTTCCGCATATTTAGGAATGACATCCAATTTGATCAAAACAGAGTATGATCGTCTCACAGACCTCTCTATGATCGTTTCTGATTCTCCAATATTGATCTTATATGCTGGAGAGAATGCACAGGACATCGGTGCCGGCGCAGGAGTGGATAATATTGCTTCTTCACTAACAGTCAGTAAAACGATTTTGAAAGCTGTCGTAAAAGATTCAAGCAATTACTTTGTTTACACGGTTAACGACGAGATATTTGTACTCTCAGATAACGATCTTTCCCGTATAGACAACGGAACAGATCTTTCAATATATCTGCCGGAAAGAACACTCAACACTGATGAGGTTGTAATATTGGGATCATTGAATCATAATTCATTCGTCTATGATGTAAATGAGAAATTGCCCACAAAAACCGGATCTGAATCTATTGTTGCAAATTTCAATGCAATCGGGGATGACGGTTCGTCTGTTACTATAATATTCATCGCAACCCAGGTCTTTGAGATCACGGTTTCAGGCGATAACATGTTATGCAATGCTCCATCAACCGTGTTGGAGAACAGCAGTTTAATTGTATCGATCACAGCCGATACCGGTTATGTTCTAACTGGTGTTACCATTATCATGAATGGTGTGGATATTTCCAAGACCACATACAGTAACGGTGTCATATCTATTGGCAGTGTCACCGGAGATATTACTATATCCGCAACAACTTTTGCAATATATGTGCCAATATCGCCACCAACGCCTAGTATAAATTATAATATTACCGTCAGAGGGGATAATATGACATACGAGGGACCGGAAAGCGTTACTGCCAGCAGCAGCCTCGTTATAACAATTATACCTAATGAGAATTACGTTTTAAGTGGCGTTACTGTTCTCATGAATGGTGTGGATATTTCCAAGACCGCATACAGTAACGGTGTCGTATCTATTGATAGTGTCACCGGAGATGTTGAGATAACCGTAGCATCTTCGATTATATTGATTGAAAATAATAACAATTTGACTAATTATACAATATACATCTATTGTATCGTGGCGATTGTATTGGTGTTGATAATTATATCATTCCTGATAATTCTCCTTAAAAATAAAAAAGATGAGGAAGAAGACCAGCATATTCTATAATCATACGATTTTCGTACGTGATCAGAACGTGAATTCGATATACATTTTCGCGAACAAACAGGTAAAATTCCTGTCCGATTATAAACTTAGGCAAGACAAAGACGAGATATATGTTGACCTTAACTTTCATTTTGATTTCAGAATGTGCCGCAGAACATACGCGCAATATCTCGTAGATGAAGGTTTCCCGATAGACCGCGTATCGGTCGTTTTAGGACACAGCAACACAAGAACGACAGAATTAGCATACGCCAGACCGCGCGACGATCGCGTAGTCAGGCAGATAGTCGATTTGTGGTCAAAAACCCGAGTTTGACAGTTAGTGACTCGGT
Source organism: Candidatus Methanomethylophilaceae archaeon (assembly GCA_963676235.1). GTDB lineage: Archaea > Thermoplasmatota > Thermoplasmata > Methanomassiliicoccales > Methanomethylophilaceae > JALNYB01. The sequence goes on along the minus strand of OY781044.1, from coordinate 1,364,250 downwards.
GTAAAAACATTCGGTTGATATTTTCCGAATCGGGTGTGAGATCTGGCAAAAAATTCAAGAGGCCTTTCGATAGTTCTCAGTCGCTAAACACAAAAACAGACCGAAAGGCCGTTCTCGTCATCGGGCTCGAATCCTTTAATGTTGCGGTATTCGCCTGTCGGGGTTTGGCGGGAATATGAGAGAATGGCCCGTAGAAGATGCAGACTTCATGTGAATATACCGAAACCGAACGACAACGTGACGATGACCGCAGGCAACAAGGTTCTGGCGGATTCCGTGTTCAGGGAAACGGGATCAGATTCGTTCCTTGATGGGTTGAAGCGTTCCCAAGGCAATTCCGTATCTGCGGAGACAATCGCTCTAGTGGCGAATTTCGTGGAGATAACAGGCCTGTCCGTCAACAGATTGGACAGGATACTGGTGAATGATGTCGTTCGTGAAGAGTACGGACTCGATGCGAACGCACCCAGATCTGTGTATCGTACGGTGGAGCGTCTGGGAAGGAACAGCGATTCGATCGTCTCGTTCCTGGGCGAGGTTCTGAAGAGAAGATACGGTGTGAGGATGGACACCGTTTTCATGGATTGGACCTCGATGTATTTCGAGGCGGCGCAGAAAGGCATCGTCCGTGTCGGTTATTCAAGGGACCACAGACCGGACAGACCTCAAGTGACCGTAGGGTTGAGCATGGACCGCGATTCGGGGATGCCTATCGGATTGACGGTGAATCCGAGGAACATTCTGGATGTGACGCATTTCGACGATACTTTCAGACAGATATTGCCGCCGCTGCCGAAGGATGCCATGGTCGTCTTCGACAACGGGGCGTACAGCAGGGACAACGCGAAGCTGCTGGATTCCAACGGCCTTGGTTTCGTGACCAGGTTGCAACTGAACACGACGGACGATAAGTTCGTCAAGGCTCATGCTGATGATTGGATCGGGATCGACGATGACGTCTCGTTCATGAGGACCAAGGGCAATCTAGGGCGCACACGGTACATTTTCAGTAACAAGAAGCTGCGTTCCGGCATCTATTGTCGTTATCGCGGTAAAGCGGAGCGGGATTAGGACGAGATGCAGACGATACGGAAGAACATAGATTCCGGGAAGAGACCACGTAAGAAGTACCGCAATTCCAATTATTTCGTGGACACGAGGCCTTCGTACCTGTTCCCGTTGGGCGGACGGGAGAAGACGGAAGCCATCGAAAGGGCTGTGAACAATATGATGACAGGCCGGGAGGGATTATTCGTGCTCGTTTCGAACCGTCCGTTGACAGCTTCCGAGATCCTCGGGCTGTACAGGGCGAGGAACGACATCGAGACGATGTTCCGCGATCTCAAACACGGAATAGATTGGAGACCGGCCAGATGCACATCCGAGGATGCGATAAGAGGGCGCATCCTGATCTCTTTCCTAGCATTGTTCTGCATGTTGATGATACGTTTCCTGTATCCCGAGTTCAGGTCGAAGACGGCAGAATCCATCTCTGAGGAGCTGTCCTCGTTCTCACTTACGGTCTTGGTCGCTGATGGAGAGCAGAAGAGGCGTGTTTTCAGTAATTTCGGACGTATCATTCGACGTCTTTGGTATGGAAAAGTGGCCGTTCCAGTGCCAAAGGCACCCGAGCAGACCACAATAGACGGTTCTTGACGCTAACTGAGAACGCGAACCGGGCATGAAAAGAGAACAACGATCAGCGAAAGCCAGATCTGTTATCTTACGTAAGTATCAAACTCGAGATATGAAATTAATTAGTTGACTTTTTTCCTCTTTGCTGACCTGGGATAAATGGAAGTATATACAAACCATGATCGTTTTCAACAATCGAAGATTCCACTCCGTATACATCACGAATCGAATCAGGATTTATTACATCTTCTGGCTTTCCAATATCATAAATGCATTTATCTTTTAACATGACTACCTTATCTGAATAATTTAACGCTAGATTTAAATCATGCATTGCCATTATCATACCAGATTTTTTAATTTCGATTATTTTTCTCATCGAATTCATCATCTCCATCTGATATTTCAGATCTAAAGAACTTGTAGGTTCGTCAAATATGAAGAAATAAGGTGATTGAGCTATCGCTCTTGCCAGATTTACTCTTTGAAACTGGCCCCCCGACAATTCCGATACATTACGACATGATAACTCTTCTATACCCATAATTTTGATTGCATCAATAGCAATGTCTACATCTTCTTCAGAATATGACCAATCCATATATGGTTTTCTTCCCATCAAAACCACATCTATTACTCTCATATACGGCGCACTAGAACAAAACTGAGGTACATATGATATTATCTTTGAAATGTCATATAACTCCATTTCAGAAATTACATTATCGTCCGCCAATATCTTTCCAGATTTTGGAGTCATGAGATTGCACATTGTTTTTATCAATGTTGATTTTCCTGAACCATTAGGGCCAAGTAATGAAACTACCTCTCCAGAAATCGCTGAGAATGAAATATCAACAAGTACATCTTGATTACCATAGCCTTGACAGAGACGATCTACCTCAAACCTCATCCATCATACCCCCTACTCATCTTCCTAACCAAGAAGATAAAGAATAAGCCTCCAATAACATACATTATTATGCCAACTGGTACCTCCTGAGGTGCCAATATTATTCTAGATATTGCATCGGATGAAACAAGTATTATACCTCCTAGTATAGCAGATGCTGGAATTAAATACCTATAATCATTTCCAATCATCATTCTGCATATATGGGGCGCCATTAATCCAATAAAACCAATTATCCCGGTAAAAGCTAAACACGCAGATGCAATCAGTGCAGTTATTATCAACGTTCTATGTCTGAGTTTAACTATATCTATACCTAAATTTTTTGCAATATCTGAACCTACTGCAAGGGCATTTATATCTACAGCATATGTTTCTAATAATAACACCCCTACAAACACTATTGGAATTAAGATTATCACATAACTCCAAGATGCTCCCCACATCCCTCCCATCAACCAAGTTACAATTTCTCTTAAACTAGCATCATCGGATACATACTTTAAATAAGATATTCCTGCCTGAAACAAATAACCTAAAACAACACCAGATAAAACTAATGTAGATTGAGACACGTTCATATGACGTGTTAAAGCAAATAATATGAAAATGCTGGATAATCCAAAAATAAAAGCACAAAACACCATGAATAATGATCCCATTGACATATAATTGCCAAAAATCATAATCCCTTCACTGAATAAAGCCCCCAACAATATTGGCCCCATGACTATAGAAAATGCTGCACCAAAAGATGCAGCCGATGAAAGACCTAAAGTAAATGGACTTACCAAAGGATTCCGCAATATCCCTTGCATTACAGCACCAGATACACCTAACGCTATACCTGTGATTAATCCTAGCAATATTCTGGGTATCCTATATTGTATAATTATTGGATAGTAGTATGAAGGATTCGGTTCACTCACATAACCAGGAAATAGCGCATGCCCCACTGACTTTAAAACCTGATCAATAGGTATCATTACGGCCCCCAACCCCAATGATACAAAACATGAAATGAATAAAATAAGGAGTAATGAAAATAAGAAAATAATTCTCTTCCTATTAAAGAAATTTAACTGTCCTTTTATCGATTCGTCACATCCTTCCTTTCTTAAAAGACTGAAAATTTCTTTAAATTTATTTTTTATTTCGCTAATAATCGCACACACCTAATAAAAAATAATAAAGGCATTTCTGCCTGTTTAAGACCCCACATATGCATAAAATACATCTGTTGTAAAATTCGTACTTCCTATCGCATTATATTCAGCCATACAACTTTCAATAGTCAAGTTTCCAGTTGAACCAGGATTTATAAGATTTGCAAATATTATTACACCTATAAATGAACGAATGCCGCCTACTGCTGAATTTGAAATTGCATAAAGGTCCCCATTCTCTACTGCTGAGATTGAATCGAATCCTGCACGATCAGCAATAGACTGTAAAAGCACCTCTTTATCAGTAGATGTCCACGCAGCTGTTGATATACGCTTTATGATATAGTCTGGATTTCCAGCTATTATTGCAGAAGTCTGCACAGTTAGAGAATTTCCTGCTTCTTTGATGATCGTATCGCCTCCAGCCAACAACCATGCTGCAGTAACCGAGCTATCTAAACCACATGCATTATTTGTAGTACTACTAAAACTCTCAATAAATGCAGAATTGTTTGTTAAATTGTTATTTGAATTTATAGTATCAGATACATTTTCTAAAAGTTCTGCAACATCGTTCGCCTTTTCCGAACATCCTGTTATCGCACCTAAGGAACGAACTTCATTTGGAATGCGCTCATAATCAGCACAATCAATTTGAATAACAACTATTCCTGTAGCTATCAAAGCATCAAGATTTGTAGTTGATGCTGAAGTATATACGATTATACAATCTGCATTTAATTGATATATTGTGTCTATTGATGGCTCTGTCCAACTACCGACACTGGCAATATTCGTAAACATTCCACTGTATTCTGCACTTTTAAGAATGCTGTCAGAAACACCAACGATTTTATCTACCGCACCAATGACATAAAGTGCTTCTGCTACGTATGTTCCTGTAGCTATTATTCTTTCAAATTGACCATCGACAGTTATTATTTCATCATTGGATTGAACAATAGATATTTTTCCATCATCTTTCTTATCATAATGTTCAACCCCGACAAAAATAACTGCAACCATTATTACTACTACTGCAATTGCAATTATTTTCACGTTATTTTTCATATAATACCTCCGTTTAATGATATGCTCATATCAAATCAGGTATTACGAATCAATATTTTAATATTATCAAGTAATACTATAATGATAATAGTATGCATATTGTAAGATATAGGATGAAATTATGAAAAAAATAATAGTCGTAACCTGGCACTCTCATAGCCAAATATTCAGAGACGCTGCCAAAGAATTGAATCTCTATTTAAAATTCTATTCAACACGTGATATTGACAGTAATCAGGATCTAATGAAGGAAATGTTCGAAAACATCGATTCCGCTGATGCTGTATTGTTCAATGTGACCTCTGATAACTTATGGGACCAAATATACGAACACATGAAAGATCTAAAAGAAAAAAAGGTCATAAGCGTAGGTAACGATCCATCGAATTGGTCCATGACAACGGTGGACCACGAAATCGCAATATCGGCATACAAATATCTTCTTAATAATGACTATACGAACATACGCTCACTTCTGCTATTTATATTAAAGGAACTTTGCGATGAGAATGTAAATGTTCCAGAACCCGTGGAGATCCCTTGGAATGGCATAATACATCCAGATTTGAAAGACCATATCTTTGAATCCACGGAAGAATATAAGGCATGGTATGGAGAAGACCAATCCAAACCTTGGATAGGGATCGTGGCCTTTCGTACACGTTGGCTCACCGATGGATGCACAATAGAATATCAGGTGTTGAAAGATCTTGAGTCCCAAGGAGCGAAGGTCATACTCGTATTCACAATGTCCCATACAGATGATAACAAGGGATCTATCGGAGTTGCAGAAACGATCGACAAATACTTCGTCCGTGACGGAATGCCGATTGTAGATTCGATTGTAAAATTGACAGGATTACCTATTCTTTATAAAGACCGTAAAGATGAGGGCAGGATTGTACATGGTTCAGAATTCTTTTCTAGACTGGGAATACCGATATTCCAACCAGTAGTATCTGGAAAGATGTCCATTGAGAAATGGGTCGAATCGATAGGCCTGACTGCCATGGATATCTCGAATGCTGTGGCAATGCCAGAGTTCGAAGGCGTTATAGAGCCGATGATGATCGGCTCGTCTTATCAACAGGGTGAAGACACACACAACGCCTTCATAACAGATCGTACAAAGAGACTTGCAGAACGTGTGGTCAAAAGAATAAAACTGAAGAGAATCCCCATGTCGGATAAAAAGGTGGTTTTCTTCCTCAACAACTTCCCATGTGCAGGCCTAGAAGCCAACATAGGTTCCGCATCACATCTCGATACCCACGAAAGCCTTGCAAGGATATTGAAGGCAATGAAGGAACATGGATACGATATCACTGTACCCGAGAATGGAAAAGAGCTGATCGAGAACATACTGTCGCATAAAGCTATGTCTGAATTCAGATGGACTACTGTCAATGAGATCGATGCTCATGGAGGTACGATACATAAGATGGATATGGGGGAATATGTCTCCTACTTCAAGACCCTCACTCCTAAGACCCAGAAGGCTGTGAACAACATGTGGGGAGAACCACCTGGAAAAGGAATGGTGCTCGATGATGACATCATCATCACCGGTATAAGCTATGGCAACGTCATGATTGCTGTCCAACCCAAGAGAGGATGCTATGGCGCAAGATGCGACGGAGAAGTGTGCAAGATATTACATGACCCATTATGCCCACCAACGCATCAATATCTTGCATCGTATCATTATTATGAGGACATATGGGGTGCTGATGTAGTAGTACACGTTGGTACACATGGGAATCTAGAATTCCTCCCGGGAAAGGGATGTGGTATGTCGGAGGATTGCTTCCCAGATATCTGTATCGGTAAGGCACCCCATATATATATCTACAATTCCGACAACCCTCCTGAAGGTACCATCGCTAAAAGACGTTCATATGCCACCTTGGTAGACCATATGCAGGTCGTAATGACTAACAGCTCCCTGTATGAAGCGCTAGATGATCTGGATAGGATACTTGAGGACTATCAGACCGCAAGATTTGACCCTTCGCACAGCCATCAGCTGAAACATTTGATAATAGAAGCCGTAGATAAAGCGAACTTGAAAGAGTTGAATTTGACGCACGATACACCTTTGGATGAATGCGTGAGCAAATGTCACGAAGCCCTGTCGAAGATACGCAACTCCCAGATGAATAAAGGAATGCACATATTCGGAAATATCCCTCTTGGGATGGACCGCGTCGAGATGGTGAACTCAATACTCAGATACGATGCAGGAGATGGTTCCATAAGAGATGTCATATCAGACATTATGGGCGTGGATCTGATATCGCTCTTCAGCGATCAGAGAGGATACAATATGGACTTCAATCTCTCTAATGGGGCATTGATAGAAAAAGTTGGACTTATCACGAAAGAGTACATCGCGAAAATAATTGAAGGAATGGCTCCTGTTGACGCCCTTTATGCCTTGAAAATACCTGCTGATGAGAGGTACATGGAAGAATTGAAAAAACAAACATCCAAGATAGAGGATATCTGCAAAAGACTGGACGATTCTGATGAGATCGGAGCGTTCCTTGGTGCATTGGACGGCAGATACACACCACCGGGGCCTTCGGGAATAATAACTCGTGGGCGCCCGGACGTGCTCCCATCTGGAAGGAATTTCTATTCGATGGACCCTTATAGCCTTCCAAAAAAATCATCATGGAATGTAGGACGTATACTTGCCGATAGTCTGATCGAGAAATATGTCAAAGAAAACGGAGAGATGCCAGAGAATGTGGCGATACATTGGATGTCGCCTGACCTGATGGCAGCAGATGGGGAGATTATGTCGCAGATGTTCTCCCTCATCGGTGCCGAACCGATATGGGAGACAAATCTTCAGGTAAGGTCTTTTCGCATCATTCCTCGCAACATGATGGCCCATCCCCGCATCGATTTGACAGTGCGCATGTCCGGTGTAATCCGTGATATGTTCATGAATTGCGTGAATCTCCTTGATGATGCCATATTGCAGATCTCGCAATTAGATGAACCAACGGATTTCAATTTCATAAGAAAGCATGTTCTAGATTCGATGGCCGAAGGCGCTGACGAGGAGGAAGCAACAACTAGATTCTTCTCGGCTCCCCCTGGTGCATATTCATCCAGTGTGAATCTGGCTGTGTACGCAAGCTCATGGAAAACTGATCAGGACTTGGCCGACATATATGTCGCAGGTAATGGATACGGCTATGGCAAAGACCGTAATGGAAAAGGGATGCATGGGCAATTCGCCGCCAATCTATCCACTGTCAATGTTACATACAATAAAACCGCAACTGATGAACAGGACCTTCTTGGCTGTTGTTGCTATTTTGGAAACCTTGGCGGTATAACTGTAGCAGCTAGATGCTTATCTGGAAACGATGTAAAAACATATTATGGTGACACACGCGAGCCCAAGGACATAAATGTCCATACACTAGCAGACGAGATACGCAGGACCGTAAGGACCAAACTTTTGAATCCGGCATGGATAGATGCTATGAAGGCACATGGATACAAAGGCGCCGCGGATTTCATGAAACGTATTGGTCGCGTCTATGGTTGGTCTGCAACTACCCATGAGGTCGATGCATGGATATTTGACGACATCACATCAACATTCGTCAACGACCCAGAGATGAAGAAATTCTTCCAGGAGAATAACCCGTACGCCCTGGAAGAGATAGCAAGACGTATGCTCGAAGCGAACCAGCGCGGACTATGGGATGCCGACGAGAAGATATTTGAGGAACTCAAAGAGAACTACGTCGAGATAGAATCGTGGATGGAGGAGCTCGCCGGAGAAGGGGAATACCAGGGAGGCAGTATAGATATAATCACATCTCAAGAGGTCGAAGGATGGAATGCCAACTTATCTGAGATAACGGCCGATATAAACAAAAGAATGATCGTTAAAAAATCAAAGATCCAGTTTTAAAAACTTTAACTGCGGACCAATCGGGTCTGCAGTATTTTATTATCTTTCAATAAAAAAATCATTGTACATCCTGAACTCGACAGGACCTGATGCAAATGATCGATCGACATCGGATGACTGGACGCAAAATAGAAGTGTCCCGAGTGAATCTGTTCTGTTGTGACAAAAAACCATTTTCGGCTCAGGACATTCGTCCTAGAGCCGAACGAGAATAAATCAGTACCGATTGGCACCATCGCTTGCGTAAGGGAATATCTTGAAAAATTGGGATCGGACCGCGTCTTCAACGATTCCAAGAACAGAGGGCATCCGCTTTTTCCATTGGTGTGCGCCATCATATCGTATCGGCTGACGGAGAACTTCTCCGTGGAGGGATGCGGAAGATGGCTGGAGTCCCCGGAGGTCAGGAACGAGCTTGGTATTCGCGGAGAGGTGAGCCATAGGATGATCAACCGCGCGGTGGAACGCTGCGGGGAGATCATGCCGGAGGTGCTGGTGCATCTGCGTAGGGGGTTGTTCTCGATGTACGATCTGGAGCATACCGACGTGAACATCGATACGACGTCCGTAGCGGTGTACGCCAAAGAGACGGGATTGTACGACTTCGGTTATTCCAGGGACAAACGGCCGGATCTCAGACAAGTTAATTTCGGAGCCGCCGAGCTTCGCGATCCGATCAACATACCGATCGATCTTTCCGTGGATCGCGGGAACGCATCTGATTCGGTGCAGTTTGTGAAGATCGTCGACGAGATCATCGGCGACCTCCGCGACGATTCATTGTTCGTTTTCGATGCAGGAGGGGATGCCAAGCAGGTGCTGGACAGGATAACCGAGAAGAACATGAGGTACATCACCAGGAAGCGCCTGAACGTCACCGACGATGCATGGATATCCCGTTTCGACAAGGACGAGGCGTGCTGCGTCGACGATGAGGACGGCGTTTACTGCCAGAGGAAGACGTTCGAGTCGTCCGGGAGGACGGTCTACCTGTTCTATTCCGAGAAATTGTATCGCGACAAGATGGCCGCTCTCGACGGCCGCTCGTGGAGATGCGTGGAGGATGCCAAGGATGTCATGCGCAGGAAGAAGGACGGCACGTTGCGCATATCCAAGACGGTCATGAAGCGGTTGAGGAATCCGCTCATATCGCTGAACGTGGGCGTCCAAGGTAAATTGTTGACGAATGATGTGGACAGCTTCGAGTACGTCCGCAAGCGTCTATCGAACAATCGTGAGGGATTCTTCAAACTCGAATGCAGTTCGAATTTGACAGCGAAGGATGTGTTCTCGATATACCGCAGACGCGATACCGTGGAGAAGCTCATGGACTCGCTGAAGAACCATATAGACCTCAAACCGATGCGCGTATGGTCGGAGAACAGCGTGAAAGGTACCCTTTTGTTATGTTTTCTAGCCCAGGTGATCGTTTCCATGGTGCGGTATGAGATGCCGGAACTGAGGAAACGTTCTACAAGATTCATCATAGATTCCCTGCAGAATTTGACAGTTACCTATGTTCACGACCGCAAGCAGGCGACGAGACGCGTATATTCGAATTTCGAGCCTCTCAATTCACGCATTCTCAGGGACATAGTGGTCGTTTCGGGTGTTTCCGGGGGCTGAAAGCCCCCCGGGAAGACCGATGACGACACGAAAAACATGATGGAAAATATGGTGTGATCAGCGGATGCTCAAGTGTCAAATTCTTACGATTTCGAAATCATCTGTCGAACTCAGGGTACATATCATAATACTTACTATTATTCCTATAATTCTGAACTCGACAGGACCTAATACAAATGATCGATCGACATCGGATGACTGGACGTAAAATAGAAGTGTCCCGAGCGAATCGGTTCATTTGTGACAACAAAACACTTTCGACTCAGGACATTCTTCCTAGAGCCGAACAAGAATAAATCAGTACCGATTGACACCATCGCTTGCGTAAGGGAATATCTTGGAAAATTGGGATTGGACCGCGTCTTCAACCTGAGTTCGATACTTGATTCTGATTTCGGAAGAATTTGACACTTGAGCATTCGCTGATCGTTCGATGTTTTCATTATGCTCTTTTAAGTCATTTCCTGTGTTCCTAGGGGCTTTCAGCCCCGGAAACACCAGAAACGACACGAAAAACATGACGGAAAATGCGGTGTGATCAGCGGATGCTCAAGTGTCAAATTCTTCCGAAATCAGAATCAAGTATCGAGCTCAGGGTGATAAAAATAAGTGAAATTATAATAAATTTAAAAAACATTGAAAACAGAAATTTGACTGTCTGGCTGGAGAACACTGGCGCGGAAGGAGAGATTCGAACTCCCGAGGTGGTACACCACCGGTTTTCAAGACCGGCGCCTTAGTCCAGGCTGAGCTACTTCCGCTTAAGGTTGATAAATGAGTTTTCGTATATAATTCAACCGTTGATTCCTACCGACAACGGCTCTTCTTCCGGCCATAATCTATTGATATAGCTTGCCATGACCGCAAACCACAATGTCTCGATCAATAGAGATATCACACAGGGGATGACCGCTTCTGCCGCATCTGTAAGCAATACAAGACATAACGTGGTGGCCAATCCAGAGTTCTTCCAGACTGCGAATGCAACATAGATCACACCGTTGTCCCTGCTGCATCCGGTCTTCTTCAAGATGCGGACCATTACAAAACTCACAACGAATATCCTCACGAACGACGCTATCGCAACGTATAAAACCACCATCGGCTCTCCGAAAATGTAGTTTTTATTGAATCCTACGGACAGTAGGATCAACAAGAACATCATGGCGTTTATGACTATGACCTTCACATTCCTGTTGATCTTCACTTTTTTCAACGGGATCGTGGCCAGAATAGGCACTGCGATGAACAGAAGAACATACTTGAATATCTCCAGCGGACTGATCGCATTCCCTATGAACAGATAGGTCAAAAGAGGCGTGAACAACAGCGCGATGATATAGATCACCGTTGTAGACAGAACTGTCATTATCATGTTGCCTTTCATGTACAAAGCAACGGTGATGACGGATACTGCGGCCGGTACGGATGCCAGCATGACCCATCCTTTCCAAATATCAGGATATGCTGTGATGAACAGAGCACCGACAGCCAATGCCGATGCGCTGCTTATCACCAGTGCCGATAAGACAGACCATAAGATGGGCTTCTTATTCTCGATGAGATCCGATTTACGTAATGTGAGCCCATCCATGGACAGGGTCATCTGTATCATAAGGATGATAATGACCAATATCGATGTAGACGGCCCCCAGGATCCGACGAGGAAAGCAAGGACAACACCCAGAACGATCCAGTATCTGACGTTTGTCAGGATGTTGAGTAATGCCATATTTAAACTGATTAATATAAATTATTTAGGATTTGCGTTCATCAACGAAAAATTGTACGACATCTCTGACAGGATCATCGGACAGCGTAGCTTCCAACTGCCTCTGATATCTTGATACTCTGGAATCTAGAATTACGGCCATTCCTCTGTCGGTTTCCGTTCTTATCAAACGGCCTATCGCCTGTCTGATCTTCCTCATGGCCGGAACCTCGTTCATGTACTTCCAGCCCATTCCCTGACCGTATCTCGAATCGAACATGTCCACCATCGCCTTGAGTTCCAAAGAAGGCGGAGGGAACTGTATTCCTACAATTATGGCGAAACACAATTCATCACCTGGGAAATCCATTCCCTCGGCCACTGAACCGCCCATGACGCAGAAGAAGACACCATCGGGACTCTTCCTGAAGATCTCCAATGACCTCATCGTCTTCTTCGTCTGTCCTCCCTCTTCCCAATAGAGGTCCCTGCCGATATCCCTCTCCAAGAACGGGCGCATGCCCTTCATCATCTTGTATGACGGGAAGAACACCAGAGTATTCTTTTCCACTGAATTGCATAATTTTGCGATCTTCTTCTCTATCCTTGAAGACATCGAAGGATCTGCGTTCATAACGTCGTATTTAGTGGTCACATCATCCACATAGATGACAGACCTGTTCTCCTTGGGGAACGGCGATGGATATGTCCTTGCCAATGTGTTCTTGGGCAATCCCATGACCTTGTAATACTGCTCCAGAGGCTGCAGCGTACCCGACATGTGAACAGCGCCGCTGAGTCCCTGCATGAACTTCACGATATCGGAAGGATCTATACATGCTGCGGAAAGATACTCTCCGTCATCCTTTGTCTTTATGGACCTGACATATCTGTCGTCTTCGGACATCATCCAATTCTTCAGAGCTATTCCCAAGACATAGATGTTGGATATCCCCTGTTCGTTGTTATCGATCAGGGCATCCATCCTGTTCTCTCCTAGATCGATCATCTTATTGATCGCCGTGTTGAGCTCCGACCTGTTCATATCGAACTTTGTCATCATCGGGCCCTCGATAGATCCTGTCGGAAGTTTGTATTCACTCTTCCCGAGAGGTATGTTCTTGATGGCCATCTGTCTGACCACGAGTTTCAGATGTTTGATGAAATCATCTATTATAACGCCATCGTAGAGTTCGGGTTTGATCAGAGCAGAACACTCATCGATCGCCGAATCTATCATCTGCATAGGGATTATGAAGCTCTCCTGCTCCCTTGCGGCATCTATGAGATTATGCGCCTCATCTACTATCAAAAGTATGGGGACATCCTCTCCGCCCAGATTCGTGAGGAAATTTGTCCTGATATCCTCGGACAATATGTGGATATAGGGGGCAACGATGACATCGAAGTTCTTCATGAGGATCTTCTTAGCCTCATATGGGCAGGCTCCGAGGTCCTCGCAGTATTTGTCCAGTTCCTCAGATTTCGGAAAACTCTTCCTGCAGTAATCCTCGATCTGGTCTATCGCACCCTTCGTCTTATCAAAATATCTGCATCCGCCTGAGGAATTGCGAAGACTCTTGACCTTCTTGTCGTCGCACAACATCGAAAGTACATTCGGAAGTACGTGATCGTATTCCTCGTTGTTATTGAATAAAGGACAAGATTTATTCCTACCTGTGATGGTCATGCCACTTACTTGTTTGATGTTGGAAATGGCTTTCAGCTCTTTCATGACCTGATCGCTCTGAGATATCGTCCTTGTAAGGTAGATGATCTTCTTTCCCGTCTTCTTCGCATGCTCAAGACCGGCAGCCAGAGAGACGATCGTCTTTCCTGTTCCCGTACCCGATTCCATGACTATGTGACGTTTTTGGTCCAGAGCATCCCTTATATCGGTAATGATCTCCAATTGTCCCTCTCTGAACTCATACGGCATATAGGGAGCCTCTGCATTCTCCTTTATGATGAGTTTCGGCACAGGTCTTGCAGATTCGAATCCCATGAGCGAGGATTGATTGCTTTCTGCAGCATCGTCAAGTATCTTACCACATATCCTGCAGCGTTCCTGCCCGGGAATGGTCAGACTTTTACAATATGTACAGAACATGGCTTTCATAAATTCACCATAAGTGCATACATGATATAACCTTAGGCAGGGGAGGTCGCCGAATCAACCGAAACTACTGAAAGTGGAATGATATCACTCGGGCGGTTCCATCTTATCTGGATGCCTGTCTGCGAAATTCCTGATGTATTCCCTTGCACCGTTGACATCCAATTCGACCTCGCGCATCAGATGCTCTTCGGCTTCTTTCATCTTATTCAGGGTCAGATAAGTATTGGCGAGATCCTGATGAAGAGTAACTAGGACCTTTATATCATCGAGTTTGTTCGCCGAAAGCAATTCCTCTAGAAGTACGATCGCAGCCTTCCTATCAGCAAAATAAGGTTCCAGAAGACCCTCCTGCTGCTCTATGTCGCCCCTGGAGACATATGGGAACACAAGAGACATGACGTCATCCAGTTTTCCCTCTTCAAGAAGCTTTATTCCAGCATCGATAGCGTCGGAGAAGCATTCGATGGCCTCATCTGGCTTTAAAAGATCCATTAATGCCTGACCTCTGAGATTCACCATTTCGACATAACGGTTCTTCGACCACGTATCTTCTTTAGCTATCAGATATGAATGGCATTTCTCCACGAACGGATCGATCTCTGCGGGGAACTTTTCATCGACTAAACCTTCTGTGCAGGCGATGCACATATTGATGATCTTCTTCCTATCGTAATATTTGGAATCTTCTTTCAGATCGGGGAGTCTAGTGGCGGCCTTTGCATAATCTTCGGCCATCGACCTCATATCGTCTCCGCCTTGGATCTCCCCTCTTGAAACATATGTCTTAACATACGTTCCTGCGTCGACCCTTGCGCCGTTCGCCTCTAACTTGTCAATAAGTTCTGAGGCCTCATCGAAATCAGATAAAGCAGACACATAATACTCCATCATGGAAAGGACGCAACCTCTATTGATATACGCGTCTAGTAACTCTTCTGGTGTTCCAGACTCCTCTAACTTGTTCACCTTATCGTTGTAATCTTTAAGCGCGATCTCCAGGTGTTCATCCGATGACAGGGCCATATACCTCACATACACTGTTTCGGTTTATAAGTTCACTGGTTTATCATTAAATCTGTCGATAATTGAAACTATTCATATGGTGACTCGAATGCTTTTCAACATCCTTCCTGCAAACGACTTAAATATAATATCTCAGAAAAGAGAGAAAATATTATAACATCCATGCTTTACGATGACTCATGGACCAAAAGCGTGTTCTTGCGATTCATGACATATCCTGCTTTGGAAGATGTTCACTCACAGTAGCATTGCCTATCATCTCAGCAACAGGGCTGGAGTGTACCGTCATGCCTACCGCGGTTCTGTCAACACATACCGGAGGATTCACCGGATACACATATCGTGACCTGACCGACGATCTCATACCTATCGTCGACCATTGGAAGACATTGGATCTAAAATTCGATTCCATCTACACTGGATTCTTAGGATCATTCGAACAGATCGACATAGTGTCAGACATCTTCGACAGATTGAAAGAAGAGAACACACTCATCGTCGTCGACCCTGTGATGGCCGATAACGGAGAATTATACAAGATATTCCCCGCCACCTTCCCGAGCGGCATGAAGAAACTCTGCTCGAAAGCAGATGTCATCTTACCCAACATAACGGAAGCGGTTCTCATGCTGGGTGAAGAATACAAAGAAGGTCCGTACACGGTGAGCTATATCGAAGGTCTCCTGAAAAGACTTGGAGAAGCCACCGGTGCGAAGAAGATAGTCCTCACGGGCGTATACCTGAACAAGGACGATCTCGGGGCGGCGACATACGACGTCGAAAGCAACCAGATCAGTTATGCATTCCATACCATAATACCAGGATATTATCACGGTACCGGAGATGTTTTCGGATCGGTCATCGTAGCGGCCCTCACCAACGGGATGTCCCTTCCCAAAGCCAACGAACTCGCGGTGTATTTCACAGCAGAGAGCATCGGAAGAACAGAAAGAGCGGGCACGGATCTGAGATATGGTGTTAATTTCGAAATGGGCATTCCCAAACTCATCAAGGATATGGGTATCTGAAGGCGTATGAGATGTCGATATCATTCGCAAATTCATTCGAGGCGAAAGAATTGTCCCAGATGGCCGTTCCCATATGGAAAGAGTACTTCCTGCCCATGATATCGGAAGATCAGATAAATTACATGCTTATCAAATTCCAATCGGAGAAAGCGATATATGATCAGATCGAAAACAGAGGATACAAATACGGATTCATATTCAACGGAACAGAGAAAGTCGGTTATTTCGCGATCCGTCCCGAAGAAGACTCGCTTTTCATCAGCAAGATCTACCTGATCAAAGAGAACAGGGGAAAGGGCTTGGGATCCAAGACCTTGGATGAACTTCTTGATATAGGAAGGACGCTCGAAAAGAAAAGAGCGTATCTTACCGTTAACAGGAACAACAAACATTCCATAGGCGTATACAAAGCAAAAGGATTCGTCATTGCGGAAGAAAAGAAAGCGGACATCGGCAACGGATTCTATATGGATGATTACATTATGGAATACCGCTATTGATCAGAGGAAAAATGTTCATACCAACAACCAGAGAAGAAATGCAGGAAAGAGGTTGGAACACCCTCGATATTATAATTGTTTCAGGCGACACATACATAGATTCATCTTACAACGGAGCCGCTGTTATAGGACGCTGGCTCATCTCCAATGGATTCAAAGTAGGAATTATATGTCAGCCAGATCTCACTTCCGACAAGGACATAGGAAGACTCGGAGAACCGGAATTGTTCTGGTCTATAACCGCAGGCTGCGTGGATTCCATGGTCGCCAATTACTCTCCGACCAAAAAACGCAGAAATGATGATGATTTCACTCCCGGCGGAGAGAACACGAAACGTCCGGACCGCGCATGCATAGCATACACCAACCTCGTGAAGAAATACTTCAAAGGAAAACCTGTGGTCCTCGGAGGTATAGAAGCATCCCTCAGAAGGATCGCGCATTACGACATGTGGTCAGATTCGATCAGAAGAAGCATACTTTTTGATGCGAAAGCAGACATAATCACATACGGGATGGCAGAACTGTCCAATCTCGAGTTGGCTCAAAGGATGAGGGACGGACAGGATTGGAAAGAGACGAAAGGCATCTGTTACATATCTTCAGAACAGCCGAAATGGTATCTTGCACTCCCCTCATATGAGAAATGCAGCGCGGATGTCGAAGACAAGATAGATTTCATAGATGCTTTCAGGATATTCTACGATAACTGCGACCCAGCAAATGCAAAAGGTCTTTTCCAAGTTCACGGCAACAGATTCCTCGTTCAGAATCCACCGTCGAGATTGCTGACACCCGACGAACTCGATCGCGTATATTCACTGGATTACGAAGGTCGTGTGCATCCGTATTATGCCAAAGACGGCCACGTTAAAGCCATGGACACCATAAAGAACTCCATAACGACCCACAGGGGCTGTTACGGTGAATGCTCCTTCTGCGCCATATCCATGCATCAGGGAAGAACAGTCGTTTCAAGGTCTGAACAATCTATAATCGACGAGGCAGAACGCATCGCATCGAAACCGGACTTCAACGGCATCATATATGATGTCGGCGGACCCACAGCGAACATGTACGGCATAGAATGCACGAAAAAACTTACCCATGGTGCATGCAAGGACAAAAAATGTCTTTATCCCAGACCATGTAAGAACCTGCCGATAAACCATACAGCTCAGATCCATCTTCTCGACAGATTGTTGGAGGTCCCGAATGTGAAGAGGGTCTTCGTCACATCAGGCATCAGATACGATATGATCATATTCGATCAAACTGCAGGAAAGAAGTATGTTGACTGCATAGTGAAGGACCACGTTTCGGGACAGCTTAAGATCGCTCCTGAACACGTATCCAAGAACGTTCTGGATCTTATGGGAAAACCCGATTCCAACGTTCTGTTGGATTTCAAGGACATGTTCGATGAATCGAATGCCAGACAGGGAAAGAAACAATTCCTCACCTACTATCTTATGGCAGCCCATCCTGGATGTTACATGAAAAACATGGAAGAACTCAATGATTTCGTCCATACAGAGTTGAAAACGAATCCGGAACAGGTGCAGATATTCACGCCGACACCTTCCACGGCATCGACGATGATGTACTACACCCGTAGAGATTTCAATAATACAATGGATGTAAAGGCAGAACATTCGATGCAGATGAAACAGAAACAGAAGAATATAATCCTGGATTCTGTGAGGCCATACAATGCAGGAAAGAGATCGTGAGCTCACTGCATTGAT
This sequence comes from Candidatus Methanomethylophilaceae archaeon, assembly GCA_963676235.1. Lineage (GTDB taxonomy): Archaea > Thermoplasmatota > Thermoplasmata > Methanomassiliicoccales > Methanomethylophilaceae > JALNYB01. The sequence goes on along the minus strand of OY781044.1, from coordinate 1,345,770 downwards.
CGAGCCTGTCGCCGCAAAATACGATTGTGATAATATCGAGGCCTGTTTCAAGAACTTCAAAGAATTCTGCCTATCATGGAGATTCACCGGGAATAAGACCACACTGTATATTTCCGATTATCTCATAGATGCTCCCGATCATGTCATCGAGAACTGTGTGGACACACTGTTCAAAGTGATAAAGAAAAAAGACTACGAATATGATGAGAATTATATGGCGTGGGTCACTTCAGATTCATTCATAAATTCCAAACGCAAGATATACTTGAAAAGAAGCAAGAATCTCACAAGAAGCGACATTGGGAAGACACGCCTGATAAGCGATTCGGTACAGCGCCTTTTGGAACAGGATCTTCTCGTCCCGTCCGACATAGATAATTCCATATTCACCTGGACCTCACGCCCCAGTTATAGAAAGGTCGGGTACTGTTCGCCCATGATGAGGGTGGTTGCAATATCTTCTGCCTTGGACTGTGAAGAGGTTCCTAATTATGTGGTGGATTACGTTGTATATCATGAATCCCTGCACTTGAGACAGGGCTATCGTCCGTTCCGTAGATCTCACGATACCCAATTCAGGAAAATGGAAAGACTTTTTCCTCAATACAAAGAAGCAGAAGCATACCTGAAAGACCTGAAGGGCAGGTCTTGAAAATTCTCTAATAAATGGAGACCAGGTAAGTTTTCCTGCCTGGCCTCAAGATTCACAATGATCTGAAAAACGATTATTTCTTCTTTTTACCAGCATCTTTGCCTTTTTTGTCGTCAACGGGTGCGGCTTTGACTGCAGGTGCGGGCTTACCTGCTGCTGCTGCCTCTACTTTTTTTGAAGACATTGGGGCAGCGATTTGCTGCTTCTCTTTTTTATGGCATGCCATGCGATAAGTAGCACTATCCTGAGTATTTAATCGGATTTCCTTAACTCAAATCATAACATCATAACAACTGTTTCAATAGTTTAAATATAGTGTGTAAAATACTCCGATCGAAGGGATTAAGCTATGACAGACAAGAAAAAAGGGTTCGTATTAGAAACCGATGACGGTAATGTCGATGTCGACATCGATGGTATAAAACAACTTGCAGAAGAAGGCAATATAGACGGACTCTATGCCTTAGGTATGGCATATCTTTTCGGTTGGGAGATCGAACAGAACACCAAGAAAGGTTACGAACTCCTCGAAAAAGCAGCAGATGGAGAACAATTCGAAGCTATGACACTTCTGGTCAGGATGTTCTTCTCCGGAGATTACGACAATATGGACTCCGAGAAGGCGGTCGAATACTCTAAAAAAGCGGCAGCTGCCGGTGTCAGCGATGCACAGCTTTTCTTAGGTATAGCTTACATGGACGGTGTCGAGGTCGAACAGGATTACAAGAAAGCCGCAGAACTGTTCCGATCATCTGCCAACCAAGGAAATTCCGAAGCTAGGAATTCATTAGCATATCTCTATCAACAGGGATTGGGCGTGGAACTGGACGCCTGCAAAGCATTCAAACTCTACAAAAATGCGGCTTCCGCAGGAAATGTGAATGCCCAGTATCAGACCGGAACATGTTATGAGATAGGTATCGGAGCAGAGGTTAACAGGATGAAGGCCGCAGAATGGTACAAGAAAGCTGCAGAACAGGGAGATGCATTTTCTATGGATAGACTCGGTATCCTGTACTATAATGGCTCGAACGATCTTCCTCAGGATCCGAAAGCATCCTTCGAATGGTTCATGAAGGCCGCTCTAGAAGGGCTTCCCGAATCGATGTATTGTCTTGCATGTTACTATCTTGACGGATTCGGCACAGAGAAAAGCGAAGACGAAGCTAAAAAATGGCTTAACATGGCAAAAGAGGGCGGCAGCGCAAGAGCTGGCGAACTCCTTGATAGCCTTAACAACAAAACCGATTAATTGCAGAATCACATTCAGGTGAAATGATGTCAGCCGAAATTGAAACGCTACTCAGAGAGGCACAGGAAGGAGATGCAGAGGCACAATACAAACTAGGTATCGCCTACTGTACCGCAAACGGCGTAGAAGAAGACTTTACAGAAGCTGCTAAATGGTTCCAAAAAGCAGTGGATCAAAACTTCCTTCCGGCAAAAAGAGAACTCGGCATCATGCATTTGACTGGTGAAGGCGTTGAAATAGATGCGGCAATAGCGTATTCTATGATCTCGGAAGCTTCCAAAGCCTTGGATCCCAACGCGATGTACCATCTCGCCCTGATGTATGAGAAAGGAATCGGCATTAAACCAGATCTCTACGAAGCTGTCAAACTCCTCGCCTACGCGGCAGAAATGGATTATCCTGGCGCAGAAGAAGACGCAGAGAGGATCGACAACATCATTCGCATGGAAAGAGAAAGAAAGCTCAAATCAAGACCTCTTCTCAATCTCGATATCACAGACGTGGACGTGGAAGCGGCATGTTGCAAAAAGATGCTAGACAGCATGCTCGGTGAGAAGACGGTCGTCATGGATACGTTCGACGGCCCTCAACTCATCGGAGAAGATGGTGATGGGAATGATATCGTCCTGAACAAATGCCCATATTGTGGCAAATCCATCAGAAGAGTTTCCAGAGATAAATACTGATCAAAAATCCTCATTGCCTACAAAAATCCTTTATAAAGAAGAAAAGACTAAATTGTACAAGTATATACAGTCGTTTGTAGTGTAAACTATAACTAATCACAGAAGGATGCAAAAATGGATGGGGATATGGAAATCAGAGATCAGGTTAACTTAATGCGCGCAGTCATCGGCCGTAAAGTAATGGAAATGGATGACTATGACGAAAGAGCAACCAATGAAACCGGTCAAGATGCAGAAAACTGCCTAGATATGATCGAATTCTTGAAAAACGACATAGCAGGATACAAGACCATAGTCGAGGATCTTAAAGACGGAACCAACGATATGACTGGAAACCTTTGGGATATCGCGTCTCTGCCCGAAGAATCGATCACACTCTATACAGAGTTCTACCTCCCCTCGCTGTCTGATGAAGATCGCGAAGAAGAAAACGGAGCGATGGAACTTAAAGCAAAATACGCTGTAGACCTCGCAAAATCATACGTCATGCACACCGCAAGAATGGCTTTGATGGACCCTAAGATCATCGACATGATAATGGCAGATGAGGAATTGGTCACCATTATCGGTGGCGCTATACTCGACAGGCCTGCATTAATCGCAGCTTTAACAAACCAGTAAACTTTCAAAGAAGTGGGATCACCCCACTTCTATCGTTTTTATTCACTGAAAATTTATAGTAACATGATATTGCGGAATCTATGTTTGCAGATGCATGTGAAAAAGCAGCTAAATTCACCCGTCCACTGATCATTTCGACCAGAATGGTTAGTGGGACAGTCGTCGCAAATTGCGGTGCATTCGTTGTAATTAATGAAGACGGATGGATAATGACCGCCGGACACATGTTCGACAGTTTCGTAAAATTCCAGAATGATCAAAATAAAATCAAAGAAGTTGAGGAACTCAACAAGCGCAACTCAACACCTGGTTCACCTAACAATCAAATCAAACCAGACCCTGAATGGCTCACCAATCACTCATTCTGGTGGGGATGGGACGGTTGCAGACTTACGAATGTGTATGTCAATAGACAGATCGATATCGCCGTTGGAAAATTGGAACCGTTCGACAAGAACTGGATAAAAGAATACCCTGTGTTCAGAAACCCTGAGACCATGCGTCCAGGAACCAGCCTATGCCGCCTCGGATTCCCTTTTGCGAATGTAAACTCTGAATTCGACAGCAAACTCAATTCGTTCCACATCACCAAGGGCACGCTTCCATTACCATTGTTCCCTAACGACGGTATCCATACAAGGAATGTAATGAGAGGAAAAAGTAAGGATGGAAACTATGATATGCTCTACATAGAAACATCCTCTCCTGGATTGAAAGGACAATCCGGAGGACCCATCTATGACAGAGATTGCAAGATCTATGCCTTACAAGTCCAGACCGCGCATTTCCCTCTTGGATTCCAACCTACTGTTGAAAATGAAGGAAAGAGGGTAGTAGAGAATCAATTCATGAATGTAGGTCTCGGAGTACACGGTAGGACGATACAGAAGATCCTCGGAGATCGCGGAATAAAGTTCCATCTCGAAGGAGACGAGAGCGGATTCCGTATCATCGATTGATACTCCTTTTACCAACTATACTAATTAAGCTGATTACTTAATTAGATTTATTTATTATACAGAAATTAAATTATTAATTTTTCAAAGTAATTTGGCATAATTAATTAAGCTAATTACTTAATAATGTATATTAATTACACCCGATTAAAATTTTTTCAAATTGATTTTAATTTATCATTACAAATTAAGTTGATTGCTTAACTACATTTATTAATTATGCTTGACAAAAATACTTTTGAATCTGATTCATCAGAACAATATTAATTAAGCTAATTACTTAACAACATATAATAATTATACTCAGTTAAAAATTTATTTTTACAATTAAAACCTACATTATTAATTTACTTAGTTAAGATACTAACTTAATAAATATAGTACTATTGCAAAACATCATTTTTTTGTAAAAATCATTAAAAATCATGATTTTTAGATGTAAATTAAAAATTAGCCGATTTTACATGTAAAAATAATAACTTTTTCAAAAAATGTACATTATGCTTGTCCACGACGGTTCCCCGAATATCAACTTAGAACCCTGATTTTATACTGAATAGTCTACATGTTTCATGTAAAAAATCAGTAATTATGCAATTATTGAATAATAACACACAGAAAATCTGAAAAAGTTGCAAATTGAATATAGAGATCCTTATACTTTATTCGAAAATCATAAAATTTAACTCAGATCTTCAACAATTTTACTAATACTAAATTAATATAGTTGGTTAAGTAACCAACTTAATTAAATACAATATATTAAAAAAAGAAAATGTTTAAAAAAAGTTTCAAAAAGTTTATGGAGATTACATGGATTTCTATTATCACAGTTCGTTATTCACTGCGTCGGGTCCCACCTCATTGGTTCTGATTCTGATCGCGTTCTCAACATTGTAGATAAAGATCTTGCCATCCCCAAGCGATCCTGTGTAAATTGCTTCCTTAACAGCATTAATAACAGTCTCGACTGGAATCTTCTTGTTTACAACGACCTCGGCCTTGAGCTTAGGCAATAATGTACTGTCCATCTCAACACCACGATACAATGTTGTCTGACCTCTCTGCACTCCGTATCCTTCTACGTAAGTGACCGTCATGCCTGTGACTCCGATAGAATCCATCTTAGACATCAAAGCCGCAAGCTTTTCACGAGAAGTAATCACAACGATCTTCTTCAATGCGCCTGGTTCCGGAATACTATAGTCGGTAACTGCGATTCCTGGCAACTCAGACGGCGGTGCCATCGGAGTGACAGGAAGACCTAATTCTGTTTCATCATGAATGATATGCAGATCAGGCATCATACCAGAATAAGCGGAAGCCAATCCGTGTTCTGTGAGATCGAGACCAGTGAGTTCTTCCTCTGCGCTGACACGAAGGCCAACAGTGTGCTTAAGCACGTAGAATGTTATTCCCATTGTAAGGACTGCCCATCCTGCGATTGCTCCGATACCCAGCAGCTGTATTCCAAGGATGTGTAAGCTTCCTCCATAGAGAAGACCTGTCGCACCCCACCAGCAATCAGGGTTAGCAAGGAATGCTACCATGACTGTACCGAGTGCACCGCAGGCACCGTGTACGGCAAATGCTCCTACCGGATCATCGATGCGCATTCTCTTTTCAACGAATTCGGCCACGAATACGACAGCTATTCCTGCTGCCGCACCTATTATGATGCCACCGTAATAATCAACAGCTGCGGCACCTGCGCAGATAGCTACCATACCGGCCAAACATCCGTTAAGCGTGAATGAGACGTCAGGGTGTCCAAACTTGAGCCAAGTAGTTACCATTGCAGCGATAGTACCTGCAGCTGCTGCCAAACATGTGATAAGAAGTACCTCTGATGTCAAAGTTGCAGATTCAAAGGTGGACACTCCCAACGAGGAACCCCCATTGAATCCGAACCATCCGAACCAGAGAATGAATACTCCTAATGCACCGAGGGTCAAGTTGTGACCTGGAATTGCGTGCGCCTTTCCATCCTTGCTGTACTTTCCGATACGCGGTCCCAAGAAGTATGCACCTAGTAAAGCGGTTATTCCACCTAACATGTGCACAGCCGTAGATCCTGCGAAATCGATATATCCCATGTTTAGAAGCCATCCGTTCGAACTCCAAACCCAATGGCAAACCACGGGATATACGAACGTACAGATGACAATGGAATAAAGACAATATGAGCCGAACTTGGTACGTTCTGCCATACCTCCTGAAACAATCGTAGCCGTTGCGCCGGCAAACACCAATTGGAACAGAATGTATGCTCCGGAAGTATATCCATTGGATAGATCTGTGTGTGACATAAATAAATCGGGAATTCCGATTATTCCCCATCCGTTCAAATCAGTTCCATAAGCGAAACTGCATCCTATTGCTATGAAGACAATTGTGGCAAACGCCATATCAAGAGTGTTCTTCATGATTATGTTACCAGCGTTCTTAGCTCTGGTAAAACCAGCTTCGACCATCGCGAAACCAGCTTGCATGAAGAATACCAATGCTGCGGCCACTATAACCCAGAGCGTATCCACCGAATTGAACGATGCGGCGGCGTCTAGGGAGTCCAGTAGTTGATATCCGAAAGGTGCTAACGTTTTATTTCACCATAATTTGCAATTATGTATTTGTATATAAAATTTATGTTTTATTAGACAAATGTCTAATTGGATTATATACAATTATTCATGATATTAAACAAATATTGAATTAATTTACAATTAATGATGTATAATTAATCATATCTGGATATCCATCTTAAAATATGTTGCAAAAAAATATGTCTTAAAAATACACATTAGACAAATGTCTAATAAACTCTTTGTGAGGTGTTCAAAACACATATCGGAAATAAAAAGTAGATCTGCACCGAAAAACAATGATGCAAATACTATGTTTATTTGTTTAAATTCTAACAAAACCGGAATCGAACCATGTCCTTGTCACTCTGACAATCCATGAGATCGAGATCATAGCTGTCATTAGCAAGCCGCATATCCAAAGCATATCAGATGTCTCGATATATGCAACTACAAAATACACTGAAAATATCAAAAGCATTGCGAGAGTAAAATGCCATGCGTACCATCTTCTTAGACGAACCAATGTTCCGCAGACAATGCACATTATACCTATTACAAATGATATGGCAGCGAACGACGCATCGTTCAAATTGAGATATCCTGCATAGATCATAACTACGCCTAATATCGCCAATAGGATCTCCACCAGACGAACGATCAATGGCTTGTCAAACAAGAAGCTCATACACTGACAGAATATGTTCTCATTAATAAATGTTTATAAAATACCATAATTATAATTTGTTTATACATCTATATGCTATTATGATAGACAAATGTCTAATAGGATAATTAATTATTCTATTTCGTGTAAAGACTGTTTATTCGCTTTCATACCATGTAAAATGATGTACATTATCAAACTCAAAACTGCAACACCTGCCATCATCAAATACATCTCTCTGTAACCGTAATATGTGATCAATATACCTAAGAACAACGGTCCGATACCATATGCCACCTCATTGAAACTCGTAAAAGTGGCCAAGGCAATACCATAACGATATTTGGGGGCAGTCCTGATAACTATGGATTGACCTACTGTGTTGACTATCGCAATACCGAAACCTAGCAAGAATCCCGCCAATAACAATACAACACCTGTATTTGCCATACTCAGAATCACCATTCCAACTACGAATAATACAATACTTGGAATGATTATCGCATTCTCTCCTCTATGATCATAGATCCTTAAGAGGAACAATCTAGAGATCAATGTTGATATGGCGATCATTATGAAAAATACTGAAGTGGCTCCAGCAAGATCTATAGATGTTCCATACTGAGCTACAAATGTAAGGACACCGGAATACGAGAAATAGAATATCAAACAAACAAACGAGATCTTCAGTGCAGATTTCTCAATGAACGAGTTCAATTTGAATCCTGATATCGAAGAACGCTGTTCCGATGTCAGAGTGACCTTTGGAAGTATCATCATCAATGCCAATATCGTACAGATCACATATACAACAAGATTCAATGTGAATATCGTGGTGTAGTCACCAAGTTGCAGCAATACTATGCTTAAATACGGTCCCACAGCTGATGCAATAGAGAAACTGAGCATAAAATAACCCATTCCCTCCCCACGTCTATTCGCTGGAACGACATCTGCAATAACCGTGTTGATTGCTAATGTACATATTCCATAACAAAGACCATGCGCTAATCTAACAATATACATCAACATAAGTGTGGGAACTAAAAAATACAGCAGGGACAGGAATGTGCTTGCTATCAGACCGATCATAAGAAGCTTCTTTCTTCCTATCACATCGATATATCTTCCAAATATCAAACGGCCGATCAAACCACCAAAAATAAAGATGCTGGCAGTAAAACCAGCTTCAGCAGATGAGGCATGAAATTGTTCGGTAGAATAATTTGACATACAAATATACAATAAGAAAAAACTGACCGAATAGCAGAATGATATCACTGTGCACAGAGTGAAGTTCTTTGTGAAAAGTCCCGATACTGCCATTTTATCAATACGCCACTTACATGGATGTATTTATTTATCACGAATCGGGCATCCAATGAAAATCTTTATATCGTGTACCGTGTTAACACGTAGCACGGTAGATGATTAACACGTTTGGAAAAAACATCAGAATGGAAAGAATAATAGACAGGGACAGCGGAAATGCAGTCATCGTACCCCTGGACCATGGAATAAGTATTGGACCTATTCCCGGCCTGATTGATATGAAAAAAACTGTTAATGATATTGTATTGGGCGGTGCAACAGCAGTATTGATGCACAAGGGTCTTGTTCCTCAGGGACACAGAACATCGGGCCCTGATGTTGGGTTGATCCTCCATCTCTCAGCATCCACGGACCTCGGTGTAACATCCAATAGTAAAGTACTCGTTGCAAGTGTAGAAGAAGCACTAAAAATGGGAGCAGACGCATGCTCCATACACATAAACATAGGCGCAGAAACAGAACCTATGATGCTTGCAGACATGGGAAAAGTATCCAGAGACTGCAGTGAATGGGGAATGCCTCTCATAGCAATGGCGTACCCCCGCGGACCTTCGATCAAGAACGCTTACGATCCGCAGGCCATAGCACAATGTGCAAGGGTCGCAATGGAATTGGGTGCAGATATTGTCAAGGTAAGCTACACAGGAGACATAGATTCGTTCAGAACCGTCGTAGAAGGCGCTATGGTCCCCGTACTCATAGCAGGCGGACCAAAAATGGATTCGGACATGGCAATACTCAACATGGTCCATGATTCACTTGAAGCAGGCGGACACGGTGTATCTATCGGAAGAAATATATTCCAACATAAGAACGTGCGTGGAATAACGTCGGCGATATCCGATATCGTCCTTCATGAAGCAACTGTAGAAGAAGCAGCCAAACACCTGAGATAAAATACAAAAAGAACAATAACAACGTTGAACGGTGGTATCATGGACTTGGATGAACTCAGGGCAAATATCAGAGAAACAGACGATGAGATAATGGAACTCATCAAAAAGAGAACTGATATCGCAGAAAAAGTCGGCAGATACAAGATAGCCAAAGAACTCCCGATCAGAAATACTACAGTGGAAGAAAAGAACATTGTGAGATACAGAGAATTTGCTGAAAGCAATCAGTTGAATCCAGATATGATGGAAACTGTCTTCAGAGCAATCATACAAGAAGCTGTAGAAAAGGAGGCTTCCATCCCCCATCCAGATACTTTCCTCAAAAACATAGCAATCATCGGCGGTGCCGGTAAAATGGGAAAATGGATGAGTGAAATACTTTCTAAAACCGGCCATAAAATCACAATCATAGACTCTTCGTCACAGAACGGATTAACAATAGAAGATGCAAAATTTGCAGATATCGTGATTGTTTCCATACCTATATCGGCTGTTAATGATGTAATGATGAAACTTGAAAAATGCTGTTCTGATGAAACGCTGATATTCGACCTCTCCTCGTTGAAAACACCTGCATCAGCCACTCTCAAAAGAATGGCGAAAACAAAGAATGTGTGCTCGGTACACCCGATGTTCGGACCGTCGGCAAGATCTATGTATGACCAGAATATGATCATCTGCGACTGCGGTAATCCGAAAGCAGTAGAGGAAGTGACAAAATTACTTGATAATAAAGGTGCCAACATCCGCATAATGGATCTGGATTCCCATGACAGATACATGTCATATGTACTTGGACTGAGCCATGCGATCAATATCGCATTCTTCACTGCACTTCAGAGAAGTAACATTTCATTCAGAGACATGAATTCAGTAGCATCTACAACATTCAAGAAGATCATGGACACCAACAAATCCGTCGCATTAGAGGATCCCAAACTATACTACGAGATACAGCACATAAATGCTAACCGGGATGCCCTTTGGGATACGTTCTCCAAAGCTGTCGAAGATCTTAAAAAAGCATCTTTAGATCAGGACCCTACAAAATTCGTAGAACTTATGAATCTTGGAAAAACATATTTTAATGCAGATATCTGATAAATGCCTGCATGATTTTTTATAACTTAATCTAATTTGTACAATCAATCTTAAACTCGTAAGATTTGATCTTACAAATATGTTAAGAACAGTATCGTAATTATCAAAGTGATCACAGACATAGGAATTCCTATCTTGATATATTTCCAGAAATTCAACTTGATATCTACTTTTTCTGCTTCTTCTGCAACAATTATATTGGCAGCAGCACCCATCAGAGTTGCATTTCCCGCCAAAGTAGATGCTGCTGCCAAAGTCAACCAGAGGGTGACATCTCCGGCAGGCAACATCTCTCCGATAAGCATCACGGATGGCACATTACTTATCAAATTAGCCAAAATGGCCGAGAACAACGTTAATCCTCCTATGGTTGGTATCTCTCCGTCCCCGAATCCCGGGAATAAATTGGCGATCTCTTGCAATAACCCTGACTGTACTACACCTGCCATAAGTATGAACAAACCGATGAAGAAAAACAATATTGACCAATCTATACGCTTTGCGACCCAAACCGCATTTGATGTTCCCCTTGTCATCACAATCAATAACGAGATAACACCAGAAACCATTGCGATCTCAGAAAGTTTGACACCGATATAACTTGAAATTGCGAAAAAGAATACTGTGATAACCAGTAGAATGAGCATGAAATACAATCTGTATCTGTCAACAGATCTTGTCGCCTGAACAGATTTATTTGTGTATCTTCCAGGTTTCTCATCCATTGATTTACGATAAAAGAAACAAACAAACAGAATTGCAACTGCCAGACATATAACAGCCAATGGAGCCAATCTTATGGAGAAATCGATAAAATTTATACCGGCTTTTGTTGCAATATATGCATTCTGTGGATTTCCGATAACAGTTGATACACTTCCGATATTAGCAGAAACGAAAACCGCGACCAGGTAAGGTATCGGATTCGCCTTCAATGCTCTGCAACAACGTATTACTATAGGAGTGAACAAGAGAACAACTGCATCATTGAGCATTATCGCAGAGAGAAAAGCTGAGATCAACATGATCATTATCAAAAGTTTTCTTTTTGACGGAGACTTGCTGATGAGTTTTGATACAATTATCTCGAAGAAACCAGTGAATTCTAATCCGGTGATAAGAAGCATCATCCCTAACAACAAGAAAATAACATCGAAATCGATGAAATCCCACGCTTCACGAAATGAAACGATACCAAATACCAACATCAAAACGCCGCCCAATAATGCAGCGACATCCCTTCTAACATTAACTGTAGGAAGTCTCCTAACAGATATCAAAAGGTACGTGAACAGGAATATTGCAAAAGCAGCGATCAACACATAAGACATTTAGATCTCTGTTCTCTTAAAAATTCAACCGATCTCAACCTATCAAAGCTGATGCAGCCACTACGAACACGACTATGACCATGATGAGTACCATGAACCATGCCATCATTTTGATCTTGACTTCCTGCTTCATCGTCCCTCTGCATGTTGACAATATCTTTAAACATTGCTCTTAAAAAACTACTAATAAAATAGATAATGTAAAAAGTTTAATTTTCCAATATGTAAACTCTGTTTACAATATGGGGATCTTTCCTTCGAGTGCCAATGCAAACGAAAGATAGATGTTCAACAGGAAGTTTGCAAGTGCTACAATTCCGATAATCCAGTGCCAATAATCTCCGCCGACAACAACTGATAATCCTACAGTAAGGAAGATCAGACCTGTCGTCAAACAGATACCAGATAATGCCTTGGGTGTTTTTGCAACTACAGACCATACGATGGCCAAGAAGAACACAAGTGCAAATGCAATATTTTCCCACTGACCCATTCCGAAACCTGTCAATGCAACTGCTGCACCTACAAGCATGAATACTGTGAATCCAAAGTTGCTATCTGCTTTAAATGCATGAACTGCAACAAGAACGATCAACAATCCCATTACTATGAAGAACCATTCTGATGGAACTCCTTCATTATATAGCTGAAGAATAGCAAGAGGTAATGATACCACTGCAACTAAAAATAGACCCAATGCTGTTGGGTCGAGACATTTTTCACATTCTACCATGTAATTTTCCTCCAATAAGGTTTTACCCTCGCCAATATAATCGCATCAGATGTATATATAAAACATAGTATGGATGGATGCATTTTAATAATTACCCAGAGGCAATGAAATCACAAGGATACAAATAACAGAAAAATAAGTTATCTGTGCATATTATAGTTAAATACTTTTAAATAAAAGTAGTTGTAACTAATTTACAATGATTTAAAAATCATCGTCTGGAACCAATTTCACTGTTCTTTTAGATGGATCTTTTACCTTCATAGACATCATATTCTGTACAGAATTATATTCTTCCGGATTCACTGCGATCTGTGCGAAATGTTTTACAAGAACCTCATCCCAACGCATGTAGCCTGAATATATTGGATTATGAAGGATATTCCTAAGATTGTAGACATTCCATGGATTGCCCCTCTTGGTAGATATCTTCTCACGATTCAACAGGAATGCAATAATATCTATCGTATTACCTTCAAGATAATACATGAATATCCTGTGAACGACCTCTATCTCTTCTGGTATGGATAATAATACTCCGTCTTTTAAAATATAACCATAAGGTGCATTGAATCCCATGGTTGTACTCTCTTTTTCATCGTTCATGAGCGTCTCGGCCTTTTCCTTCATACCCATGTATGTCCTTTCACCGATCTGTTCACTCTCGAGTTGAGCCATTCTTTGAATCATATCAAGAACAAATCTTCCCAGTGCATTCTCTGTGTTCAAAGCTTCCGTAGCAGAGACAAATGCTTTGTTTTTTTGCGTCAAAATATCCATCATATTCATAAAATTGCGACTATTCCTATGAATACGGTCCATCTTCAAAACCACCATAGAATCCCAAAGATCAATATCTGACATCATCTTATGATACCCTGGACGTCTGATGTTTGTACCGGAATAACCATAATCCTCATAGATCTCATAGACCTCCAAATCCTCCGATATGCAATAATCCTCCAAAATAGATTTTTGAGCATCCAAAGAATATCCTTCTTCCGCCTGCTCTTCGGTTGAGACCCTGACATACAAAGCTGCAAGAGTCATAGAAGGGCCTCAACAAAGCTGTGAGGGCCCATTAACGGCCTCGAAGATATCCAAATTAACAATGGCATCGTGTTGCCCTTCACGAACGATCCCGTCCCATTCCATGATTCCTACATAAAGAGAATTGTGAAGTATGTTACACACAGACTGTCTATTCCATCTTCCACCTTTCTTAGCAGGAATGAATGCATTATTGAGATTTACAGCGATGTTCTCCATAGAAGTTCCTTGTGCATACATAGAATAGATATTCCTCACAATCTCAGCTTCTGTCTCAACTATTTTCAAATTTCCTTTTTCGTAGACATATCCGTAAGGATGCCCTGAACCCATCGCACCGTTACCGCACTTGGCCTTTTGAACCATTCCTACCTTTACCCTTTCACCGATCTGCTCACTTTCTAGCTGAGCGATCCTCTGCATAATATCCATGACGAATCTTCCCATTGCAGTGGTGGTATCGAACTTCTCTTGCACTGAATTGAAATCCTTACCTTTCTTACGAAGATCGTCCATCATAAGTGCAAAGTTCACACTATTACGATGAATTCTATCCATTTTAAGGACCAAGATAACATTCCAATTGTCAGATTCCTTCATCATCCTGATATATTCAGGGCGTTTGATATTGCGACCGGAACAACCTTCATCTCTATAGATATCAGTTATTTCCCAACCGCGGACCCTACAATAGGCTTCGAGTCTCTTGGTCTGAGCATCCAGTGAATAGCCTTCTCTGGCCTGATCTTCAGTGGACACCCTCACATAGAGTGCTGCACGCATTGGATTCCCATCCAAATACCAAATAAAGATACAGAATATAAATAGTTGGTATCAAAATTTAACGAATTATTTTAAATAATTTGGATTTGGATATTAGCCTACACCTTTGCTTCATAACATAGATAGATACTTTAAAAAATTAAACTTACATTTCTGTCTACGATTATTCGAAACTATATGTGCAAAAATCTTGGTTTCGAAATACGAATAAACAACATATATTCGTGATAATTAGAATAATTATGACACCTTGCTATTCATCTAGCGGATATCCTATTGATAATTTAGGATCTTTCGTTAAAGGCCCAAACAACAGAATGCTTGCGGGACGGAAAAGGAGCGGTAACGCTGCATTGATGGAAATCGTAAGAAAAGAATTGATCAGACAGAACCCAAAAACGAATATCATCAATATAGATCATGATACAATTCTAACAAACAATCTTCTCTCAGAAGAAGGACTGTTATCATTCATCGAAAAGAATCTCAAAAAAATATCTGAAAACAATGTATTGATTTATGATATCTTGGAGCTCCCTGACTGGGAAAAAACAGTGAAACCGCTATTAGATAATACAGAATTTGTTATGCACATCTACTATGTCATAGAACTCTGCCATCAAATGCCTGCGTGTAAAAAATATATATGAATGAGGATTCGGGGAAATTCCCCGAAACCCATTCAGATCAAACGGGCTTTGATCTCTTTTCCTTTGTATTCATAATCAGAAAGATCTGCAGCAACGTTGTCTCCATCTTTCCTTCTGAGTTCCACAAAAGCCGATTTTTCGCCCATGATGATGCTTCCTATATCGCGTGACGGAATACCCGTACTGTTGACGATGAAATTGCAAAGTTCGCCTTTGGTTATCTTATCGGAACATCCGAGATTGATCTCCATGGATGCTGGTGCATCGGGGTCCTTCTTCTTTTTGAAATCCGAATTGTTGTATGATTTCCCCGACACTTTAGCCGTTGTCTTTGCTGTACCCGCTGCCTTTCCGTAGGGTGCTTTGGGACCTCTCTTCTCTGCCGGAGCAAACTTCTTCGGAGGCAGAGGTCTAATGATGATCGGATCTGGCCTCTCAATGATCTCGAGATCCAGTATTTCCAATGTCATACCGGTCTGTTTCTCGATCGGTTTGATCATGTTGCGCTCTTCATGCATGATGAATGAAACTGCGATACCTTCTTTTCCTGCTCTTCCTACCCTTCCGATACGATGAACATATGTCTCCGGATCGTTGGGCATATCATAATTTATAACATACGTGACATCATCGATATCCAATCCCCTGGCCGCAACATCTGTTGCAATCAAAAGGTTCAGTGAACCATCCTTGAATGCATTGATGATCTTCTCTCTCTTATTCTGAGCAACATCACCGTGAAGGGCACCTGCAATATATCCATCAGCGAGCATCTTCTTGGTCAGTTGATTGACCTTACGCTTGGTATGACAGAAGACAATGGTCCTTGGATTATTATTATCCAAAATAGTGCATAATGCATCACGTTTGGAATCTACATTGGTAATTATGTAGTACTGTTTGATTAGATCGAGAACAGGCTTATCCTTTGAAACTAGAAGTTCTTCAGGATTTATCATATGACGCACCGCAAGGCGTTTTATGTCCGGAGACATCGTGGCTGAGAACATGAGTGTCTGTCTCTGCTTAGATATTTTCGACAATATGAATTCGAGATCCTTTGAAAATCCCATGTCTAACATACGATCTGCTTCATCCAAGACCACCATTGTGATCTTCGAAGAGTTGAGGTCCCTTCTGATAATTAGATCCTTTACCCTTCCTGGTGTTCCTACGACTATATCTACACCGTGCTCGAGCTTTGAGATCTGAGGAGATAAACTTACTCCTCCGTAAATTGAAACGCTACTGTGACCTGTATATTTGGAGATCTTTTCCATTTCCTCTGTGACCTGAATGGTCAATTCCCTTGTGGGAGTTAGGATAAGCACCGCTGGTGCCTTTGAACCGGCCCTGATCTTTCCCAAGATTATAGATGCATATGTACCGGTCTTTCCAGTACCTGTCTGTGCCTGAGCGAACAGATCGTGACCTGCAAGTCCGACGGGGATTGCTGCCACCTGCACTGGTGTAGGCACTGTCCAACCCATCTCATCCATTGCCTTAATTACCTCTTTTGAAATTCCAAGATCTGCGAAAGTTGTCACGATAAGCACTCACTGTGAAATAATCCGCCTATATCATCTACAGATGTGATTGATTTCGTCCTCCCGTTACAATACAGATATAAAAACTATCGTACAGACGTAAAATATGTTTGTGCCTATATGCACTCCCTAACACCATTGTATAAAGACTGCACGATATTTCGTATCATTTTTCTGCATATTTGAAAAATCATATACGAGCATATTTTGACAACAAACATGTTGTCACTGAATAAAATCCTGATAATTAAGATTCGCAGAAATCCTATGTATCGATGACATAATTTTGAAAACGAATCACAATCATCAACAACTAAAACAATCCATATGAATTGAAGTTGATAAATGAGGAGGAGTGATCCTCCTCAATTAGAGTTTAGTATGATCTTACATCATTCCAGGAGGCATTCCACCTGGCATTCCGCCCTGTGGGGGTGATGACGACCTGCGTGATGCAATAACATCGTCGATCCTAAGGATCATGTTAGCTACCTCGTTTGCCGAGCTAACTGCCTGAACTTTGACCCTGAGGGGCTCAACAACATTCATTTTGAGCATATCTACGGCCTCTCCGGTATCGAGATCGATTCCGTAGTACTTTCCGTTCTTCTGCTTTTCATGAGCGTTCTTCAATTTTATTATGCTGTCGATTGAATCAATACCCGCATTCTCTGCAAGTGCCCATGGAATGATCTCCATTGCCTTTGCGAATTTCTCGATTGCGAGCTGCTCTCTTCCGCCGACGGATGATGCATATTCTGCAAGCCTGAGTTCGAGTTCGATCTCTGGTGCACCTGCACCTGCAACGACCTTTCCGTCTTCGATCGTGACACCGACAGTACGAATTGCATCATTAAGGGCTCTCTCGATCTCTTCGAGGACATGCTCTGTTCCACCGCGTACGAAGATAGTGATCGCCTTGGGGTTCTTGCATCCGGTAATGAATGCCATTCCGTCCTCTCCGACAAGTTTCTCTTCTACGCATCCGGCCAATCCGAGATCTGCTTTTGTGATTTCCATAGGTCCGCCGACAATGTTTGCGCCGGTTGCCTTTGAAATAGCCTCGAGGTCAGACTGTTTGAGTCTCCTGTACCCGAGGATTCCTGCTTTTGCCAAATAGTGCTGAACGAGTTCATCGATTGCTTTTGAACAGAACACAACGTTTGCACCTGTCTCTTTGATCTTTTCGACGATCTCTTTCATGCCGTTCTCTTCCTCTGCGAGGAATGAGGACATTGCTGATGGATCTGTTATCTGGATCTGAGCATCGAACTCGGTCTTTTTGACCTCGAGTCCGCATGAGAAGAGAGCGATCTTTGCTTTCTCGACTTTCTTTGGCATGCGTGAGTGAACTGCTTCTTTATCAATTACTACACCCTGAACCATGTAAGTATCGCCGATGACACCGCCGACCTTCTTCTGAAGACGGATGTTCTTTGTATCGACCTTACCATCCTCTTCGATGGCTTTGCATGCTTCGACAACGATATCTGCGAGTTTGCTCTCTTCCTCTCCAACTGATTTACCAGTAAGTGAAGTAATAGCGACCTTTTTCAAGATATCCTCTTTTGTCGCATCAACCGCGATGCTTTTGAGGATCTCGATGGCTTTTGCTGCTGCCATGTTGTATCCGTTTGTGATCACTGTTGGGTGAACATTTGCATTTATGAGCTCCTCGGACTGTTTGAGAAGCTCTCCTGCAAGGATAACGGAGGTTGTGGTTCCGTCACCGCATTCTGTATCCTGTGTCTTTGCGATCTCAACGACCATTTTGGCTGCTGGGTGCTGAACATCTATCTCTTTCAAGATCGTTACACCGTCGTTTGTTATAACAACGTCACCGATGGTGTTGACGAGCATTTTGTCCATTCCTTTTGGACCGAGTGTAGATCTTACTGCATCTGCAACAGCTTTAGCGGCTGCAATGTTGTTGAACTGAGCCTCTTTGTCTTTGCTTCTTTCTGTGCCTTCTTTGAGCACTATGATTGGTTGGTTTCCGTTTCCGTACATAGGAAAAATACTCCTGAACTATAGACTAGGGTAATTTTGTTCTTCTATATTAAGGTTCCTAAAATAAACCTTTTTCATATAACTTTTGAAAAGACCTCAGACATCTATCTGGGTTGCAATAAACGTGTTATAACATAACAGTTAAATAATTTCTGCTGCACAGCAAACTTGTATTTTTATTTGTTTTTTTCAAATTACAACCTTCAAAACACATCACGAACATCGAGACCTTCCAGCCTGCATGCTACGCGTATGTTCTCCTTCACGATATTTGAACCTGAGATGTTCATTCTGCTCAGTCTTTCAGACAGCAGAGGCCTCATATTAAGGGCGTCTATGTACACTCTGTTGGTCCCTGTTGACACTATAGCATCTACTAATTCCTTCTCATGACCTTCGATATGATCTAACACCGGTCCGATAAGGGCGTATGTATTGACGCCTGCCTCCGTCAACAGTTTCAATGCATCCAATCTCTTTCCTGGAAGAGGCGCTCCGGGCTCTGTAATCTTAGAGTATCTGTCATCTATGCCTGTTATCGTGATGCCGACCTCTCCCCTCATGGATGAAATGAGATCTATGTCTCTGAGGATAAGGTCTGATTTTGTATGCACATGTATGCGCATATCTTTAGCCTTGAGGACTTCGAGACACATTTGAGTCAGATGGAATCTCTTCTCTGCATATTGATACGGATCTGTCACAGTACCGATACCGATCGTTCCACTCAATCCAGATAATTCCTTTGCCAAACGATTGGGAATGTTGGAACGTACCTTGACAACCCTCCAGTTCTTCCACTCCGTATGAAGCACCTCCGGCGCGTAGCAATAGATGCATCCATGCTCGCATCCACCATATGGATTCAAAGCATAATCTATACCCGGAAGACCCGAAGGTGAAAGAGCGCGTTTACACTCTACAACCTGATATGGGCCATTCCACAAATTGGAATCATTAAATTCTATAAGATCAGTAATAATCCTCGATCCTCCTTTGTATTAACCAATCTTTCAGTATCCCTGAATTCTTGATCCATGTATCCTGCTTGATATCCATCACGCGATCTACATGTGCCAAAGCACCCTCTAAAGAATCATAATGAGCACAATTTGTTTCTAAAGCCTGCCTTACATTCTCTCTGACATTCCAAACACCTACCGGCATCACATATCCTGGATGAGCTTCTCTCCATACAAGAACACCCGCTGTTCTCCTCTCTTTCAAAAGAAGTTCATTGGATGCCATCCTTGCAGCATAATAACAGCCACCGATATGAGCGTACTCTGAACGACCTTCATAGAATTCATGATCCGAGATGATATCGATATCCCGTCCTGTCGGGTTCCATGTCGTATTCGGATACCAAGCCTCAATTAGCTCATATCTCCACGTACAGGGCATCATTATAATGCACCATCTGTTGTCCAGTTGCTCCCACTGATATACTCTGTAATCGTCTATGGTAGGAAAATATTTTGTGTCTTTCAGAAGATCCTTTCCGATGATATCGTCTATGGCAGTGATGCTCCATCTTGTGGGTACAAACCGTCTTCTCTTATCGACGCCCATAGTACCTACTGAGAATGCTTTCTGTATCTCTGAAATGAGCGTTCCGTTCTTGTAAGCATTCACAACAGCTTCTGTAGCACGGAGGTCCGTATCATAGAAATTCTTCTCCAGATTCCGCTCGAACCTTCCATTGCCCATCTTCATATCATCCATTCTGGCTGAAGGACCGAACGGTTGCACCTCATCATCCAGAATAACGCGACCTGACGGCCTCTGTCTGAAATTGGCCTCAACCTCCACTGGCTTCTCTGTGAGGGCAAGTTCCTGAATATTATTCACTATCTTACCCGCGGTCTTGAAATTCGTGGCATCGATCCTGTATTTTCCGCGAACCAACCTGAATCTCATATCTACAATATCTTCTATCGATTTCCCAGACCATCTTTCAGGCGTGTCCAAAATAGATGTATCTCCGAATTCCGGAGGCACAAGAGGTCCGATATCAACCTTCGGATAACCGTATCTTCCTACGAAAACAGCTGGTGGACTGCATCCAACAAGGTCCTTGACATCCAACAAAGGCATTGTCTTCTGCTGAGAATAGAATTTTATCATTAAAGGACATCTATCTTTGCCGCAGAGTTTTCTGGACCCTTTGCATATGGAACATAAACCAGTAGTGCTGGTTGCCGCATTGCGCTCGGCCATCTCCTCAAAGAATGATGTATTCGCCATGATGATCTGAACTACATGTTAATACTGAATGATAATAACCTTTGTCCTTGAACTCGGACAACCTTCTTATCATCATTACATAGAAGGAATAGACGATTTGGACCGAATTTGAATGAAACCAGTCAAAGAATGAAAAGCAAAGGATTCGAAGCAGGGAACAACAGGTCGAAACCGTGTGCAAGGGGTCGCTCCCTGCTATAATGCAAGCATGCTCTTTTCAATATTTGAAACATTGTAGAAATTAATATTTTTTTGACGGTTTTTAATGTTTTCATTTAAATATCATCGAAAATCGGAAAATCGATTTTTCATTTTTAGGACTAATTTATTCATTTTTGAAAAAAGTGCGTAAAATATCGACATTGCGCTTATTCTCCAAAATATCTTTTCAAACTACCCTTATAAATAATGAATGAACGGATTTATCCTTGCGGTACAGGACATGACAGACGAAAATGCCAAGATAACTATCAAAAAGAACGGCCCCTATTTGATCTTCGGTGATATACCTCTTAGAGAAGAATCCATCCAGATAGATGCGATGGGAAAAGCCATCAAATGGGTGGAGGGACAAAAATTCAACCAGAACGAGATCTATGCTCTGTGCAGATGCGGAAGATCTTCCACGATGCCATTCTGCTCCGGTGAACACGTTAACAACTTCGACGGAACGGAAACAGCCGATGACGAATCGTATGATGACAGTTGTCTGATCCACGAAGGATGCGATGGTGTGAAATTGATGGAAAAACACATACTCTGTACAGGCGCAGGATTCTGCCATGCATACCCTCGTATAGAAATTGCTATCAAAAATAAGAAAACTTTAGAAGTTGCGAAACAGGAATGCGCGAATTGTCCAGGCGGAAGCCTTACTCTTGTGATAAACGGAGAAAAGATCGAACCTATATTGAAAAAGGAGATTTCCGTCACCAACGATGTGAAGACAATAGGTCCTATTTGGGTAAAAGGCGAAATACCTATAATCTCAGCTAACAATGAACAATATGAACTGAGGAACCGCGTTGCATTGTGCAGATGCGGAAGATCGAAGAACAAACCGTTCTGTGATGCATCCCATCTAAAATGATCAGGACCTTATGATCTTGAAATCCAATCCGAAAACGCCCTTGAAATCTTCTCTTATAGAATTTAGTTTCCAGATCTCCATGCTGATATCGCGTTCAGATCCCAGTTCTATCATCAGAACATCATCTGACAGATTGAGTTCCACTTTATCTATCGAACCATTGCGATGCCTATCGAGAACATCGGCGATCTTCAACATCATAGAACATTCCAAGATGCTCTTGATATCCTTATAATCCATATTGACGAAATATTTCGACTGAGCATCTGGAAACTTCTTATGATGGAATCTGGATGTCAATCCTATCATCTTCAATTCATCGTTTGTGAAGCCTGGAAGGAAGGAATTCGTGATTATTATATAGGAATGGATGTTGTGTTTCTCATAACTTATGAACTCACCGATATCATGCAGTAAAGCTGCATAGGAGAGGAGCTCTCTTTTATCATTGCCCATTTTATGGATCCCTAATTCTTTCATCCGATCGAAAAGAAGCAGAGAATTCTTCTGCACTGTCTCTGCGTGTGCTTTATCATACTGACATCTGTTCGCCAGATTCCTTACGGAAGATTCCCTGACGTTGAAATCAGAATATCCATTGTTTAGAAGATATTCTACCTGCATCCCCTGTTTCAATCCGTTTAGAGATATCTCCAATCTATCTATCTCCAGAAGATACATTAGTTCTTCAGCTATGGCACCGCCTGCGACGATGATATCCGATCTTGAGGGATTCATGCCGAGGACGCCCTTTCTATCCTCTTCACTTTTGGTATAGAGCTCCTTCATAAGCTCTACCAACTCATAATACATCATGTACGATGCGTCTCCATCCCTCTTGGCGGCACACATCTCTGCCAAAGCGATAAGTGTACCAGATGAACCGTAAGCCCTCTCGAAACCGAGATCGCGTACCTTCCTGCAAGTACGATAGGATAAGAGATCTACTTGTCTTCTCAGATGATCATAATCCTGAAATGACAATGCAGATTTCTGATCGATGCCTGTCCCGTATGCAAACCTAACCGCACCCATGCTTAAACTATCCAAATAAAGATCTTCTTTTCCTTTACAGAGCGATATCTCGGTACTCCCGCCTCCGATATCGATCTCCAGACACTGTTGGATCGGACCTTCTGGACCGAATACTCCGAGACTTATAAGTCTGGCTTCTTCCAACCCGGAGATTATCTTGACCTCCGTGCCTTCGATCTTGAAAGCATCCATAAGGTCCTTTTTGTTGGTGGCCTCTCTCGCGGCACATGTAGCGAGTGATATCACTTTCTTCGCACCCATGCTCTTGGATATCTGAACGAAATTCGTTATCACGAGTCTGGTCTTATCGATGGTCTCCCTGTCGATGTAACCGCTCTTGTAGAGATTCTGACCTAAACGTACAGTTTCTTTATCCTGAAAGATGGGAGTTCCCATAGAATCCTCGAAAAATTTCACTACAAGTATGTGAACAGAATTTGTTCCGACATCGATGAAACCAACGACTTCACCTTTATCAACCATGCCAGATGCCTCTGTTGTCGATAAACCATTTCTGTGAACGCAGTCTTTTTTCACTCTTCTTTCTAACAACAGGTATGTATGTTCCATCCGACTTCAATTCTTTAGCCTTTTCGTTATCTCCGAGATGGATATTGAGGATGTTCTCCCTTATATGGACTAGCATCTCTTTATCCAGAACCGGAAACAGGACCTCTACCCTCGCGATGAGATTACGTGGCATCATATCTGATGATCCCATATACATCTCTGGATTTCCATCATTCTCAAAATAATATATCCTGGAATGCTCAAGGAATCTATCAACAACACTTGTGACACGTATATTCTCGGATATTCCTTTGATTCTCGGACGCAGGCAACACAGACCTCTGATGCTCAATTCGATATGAACCCCTGCCATCGATGCCCTGTACAATTCTACAATGATATCCGAATCGATGAGACCGTTTGCCTTCATGACAAGATATCCTTTCTTTCCGGACCTCTGCAGATCTGCCTCACGACGAATCTTTTCGATAAGTGTAGATTTGAGTGTGATGGGCGCAACAAGCAGATGTTTGTAATCTCTGGGACCAAAGAATCCTGTCAGAGCATTGAATAATTCTCCGACATCCTCCCCGATCTCCTGATTTGCAGTAAGGAATGAAAGATCCGCATACTGCTTCGCAGTGCTGATATTGTAATTTCCAGAGCTCAGATGCGTGTACCTTACCAGGTGCTCTCCTTCCAGCCTAACTACCTGTAAGAGCTTAGAATGCACTTTCAGATCCACAGGACCATAGACGACATGAACTCCCATCTTTTCCAATTCCCTGGCAAGATGGATGTTGTTGGTCTCATCGAATTTCGCACGAAGTTCCATGAGTACGGAAACTGTCTTTCCCTTCTCCCTCGCTTTCTCGAGAGCATATATTATCGAAGGATCCTTTCCAATCCTGTACAGACATATTTTGATACTCTGGACATTGGGATCGCTTGCCGCAGCATCCAGGAAACGTATGATTATATCGAAGGATTCGTAAGGATGAAAAAGGACCCAATCCTTTTTCTTGATCGTATCGAATATATTGAAATCCTCACCGAACTCGGGGGGAGTATACGGTATGAATACTTTCTCCTTTAATTTCGGAAGATTGAGATTAGCGATCTGCCAAAGATCTGTGAGGAGCATTCCCCCCACGGATACTTTGTGGATCTGATGTGAATCGAGCTTCAGATTCCTTCCGAACAGAGAGATCATCTCCGCGGGCATGGTCTCCTCGACCATCATTCTGACCGGAAATCCCATGTCACGAGAATCGAGAGACGTCTCTATGGCAGACATAAGATCGCAAGCTTCATCAATGGTAACCTTGACATCTGCATTCCTGGTCACTCTGAAATTATATGCTCCTAGTACTTCAACGCCTTGGAACAGTTTCACGATATTCACTTTGACTATATCCTCTAGTTGAACGAAATCTATACCTGCGGATTCTGATGGTATCTTAACGAATCTAGGAAGTATTCCGTTGGGGATCTTGATCCTTGCATAGATATACTCTCCATCCTTTTTCTTAGCTCTAACAGCTACATTTAACGAATTGTTGGAAATGAACGGAAACGGATGCGATATATCCAAAGCAAGAGGTGTTAGCAATGCGTGCACTCTTTCTTTATAATAATCATCGACCCATGCCCTTTGCTCCTTTGACAACGAACCGATGTCATTTATCCTGACCCCCTTGGATGCCAGATCTTTACGCAGATTGAACCAACAAGACTCATATCCGCCGATAAGGCTCCCTACTTTACTATTGAATAGCTCTACAAACTTCTCTACATCAGGGAAAGCATCTGGACCAATATTCGTAAGATTGTCCTTCTGTCCGTTGACCATGATACCAGGAACACGGATCATATAGAACTCATCCATATTTCCATATGCGATAGCTAAAAACTTCACCCTTTCCAATATCGGATTGGATTCGTCATCAGCCTCTGTGAGACAGCGCCTATTGAACTCGAGCCAGGACATTTCCCTGTTTATGTACAAGGAATGGTCATAAAGATCTATATCTTTGTCCATTTATTTCCCCGATCAATAATCGTCCTCTTCAAACGGCTTCCTTACTTTGATGGATTCACAGTGTGCATGAAGTCCCTCTGCGGTCGCGAGCGTCTCGATGGTTGGTGCCAACGATGCGAGACCTTCTTTGGTAAGCATCTGAACTGTGGATGTCTTGCGGAAGTGCGCTACATTCAATCCCGATGCAGTTATCGCATGTCCCGCTGTAGGCAGCACGTGGTTCGTTCCTGAAGCATAGTCTCCGGCTGCGATAGGCGTGAAAGGTCCAACGAAGATAGAACCCGCGTTGGTTACCTTTGAAAGTATATCCAGTGGGTTTATCGTCTGAATCGACAAGTGCTCTGGTGCAATGCCGTTCATCGTTTCGATAGCGAGATCCAGATCGTCACATAATATGTAACCTGAATTCTCGAGTGCCTTGTTTATGATATCTTTTCTAGGTGCATTCGCGATCATGGCTTCCATGAATTTCCATACTTTATCAGGAAGTGTTTTATCATCTGTCACAAGAATACATGCAGACGACGGGTCGTGCTCTGCCTGTGCGATGAGATCTGCCGCCATGAATTCAGGATTGGACGAAGAATCTGCTATGATGCCTGCTTCGCTCGGTCCTGCCGGAAAATCGATTTCCACTTTGTTACGAAGTAATGTCTTTGCTGCAGTGACATAGACATTTCCCGGGCCTACGATCTTCTGAACGGGTTCAATAGATTCGGTTCCGAGTGCCATAGCGGCAATTGCCTGAGCTCCCCCAACCTGATATATCTCATCGACGCCTGCTATGTCAAGTGCTACCAATGTCAGTGGATTGATAGGTGCCGGTGTACAACAGATAACCTCATCGACGCCTGCCACACGTGCAGGAATCACACACATGAGTGCTGTTGAAGGATAAGATGCCCTTCCACCTGGTATATAACATCCTACTCTCTCGAGAGGTGTGCTCTTGACACCTAATGTTATTCCTGGCTCTACTTCTCTCAGCCAGAGATCCTGTGGAACCTGCATCTCATGAAAACGCTGAATATTATACGCTGCATTCTCTAACTCTTCTACCAGATTCTGATCGACCTTCTCATAGGCCTTATCGATATCATCCCTGGATACAGCTATTGATTTGAGTGCGATCTTGTCAAATTTCTGAGTAAGGCTTATAAGAGCCTTGTCTCCCTCGTTTTTGACCTGATCGATGATGCCCTGAACCGTATCTATCACGGCATCCACTTTCGATTCGCGATTTTCCTTCCAGAAATCTTCGCCTACTTGCTTCCACATGGTTTGCACTATGAACCTTGAAGGATTTATATTATGTGGACATAACAATATTCTACTTTTCTTAACACAAAGGTTTAACCTGTTTTGCGATATGAAGTGTTGAGACGTGTGCCGAATGAAGAGAATTATAGGCTGATTTCGTGATGAGCCCTATGAGTACTGACGGCCGTCTCACTCATTATAATCGCTCATTTCCATATATGATATCAGATTGCTCAGCTTCATGCCGTCATTCCACCTCATAACATAATTACCATTAGGCGTCATTTCCAACTTGGGGATCCTCTTTCTCAGCAACTCACTACGTCCACGCAATCTCTCATCCGAGGGAATGGTGAATATTCTCCACGGATCGCCTCTGACACTCTTGAGTCTGAATGCATATATCGGAATTAAATGAGACCTGTTACACGTATCCAACATCTTATCTGCCTGTTCTCCTAACCTGACGTTTCTGCTAAAGTGCAAAGTATTCTCCGCCGAACTCTTCACCTCGATAGGAAATGAGAAATCCCACCGTAAAGCTACAAGATCTACACCCAGTGAACCAGCTGCTCTGATCATCAGGAAGGGATCCCTTAGCATGGAATTGTATGCGTCTTTTTCTATACCGTCGCACGTCTTGATCATCTTTGCAATGATCTTGGGATCTCCTGCTAAAAGATATTTCAATTCCCTTTCGTAGATGTCGCCAGGCGTAGCCATATCTGCAAAATGGAAACCAGAATATTAAAAGAAAATCGAGGGATGACCGAAAATGGCCGAAAGTGATAATAGAAGAGAGAAATGCACAAACGTGCACCTCTCTCAATGAGTTTAAGGCGAAAGTCTGCTGATATCCCTTGGGAATAAAATAGCCTCTCTGATGTTGGCAAGGTCTAGCATCTTTACGAGCAGCCTATCAACCCCTATACCCCATCCGCCATGCGGAGGCATACCGAATTTAAAGGCATCGAGATAGAAAGTGAAATCCTTTGGGTCCAATCCTTTCTTCTGCATCCTCTTTACAAGAACATCATACCTGTGCTCTCTCTGTCCGCCCGATGATATTTCCTGACCTTTGTAATCGAGATCGAATGAAAATGAATACGGAGTTCCATCTTTCTCCATGATGTAGAACGGCTTCTCTGCCTCTGGATATTCTGCAATGAAATAGAGTTCTGATCCTCTCTCACCCATGATGTCTCCGATGATCTTTTCTCCTTCTGTTCCGAGATCTGCTCCATCTTTCAGAGAAAGTCCGTGCTCATTAACCATTTTGAGGCATTCAGCATATGTAAGGATGGGGTAAGGGCGCACAGGGACATTGATCTCTTTTCCGAGTATCTCCAATTGTTTCTTCCCCTTATCTTTCAATCCTATGAGAACAAAGTCAATGATCTCTTCGATCATTGCCATAACATCCTCTTCTTTTTCTATCCAACACATCTCACCGTCGAATGATGTGAATTCTGTTACGTGGCGGTTCGTGTTGGAATGTTCTGCACGAAATGCAGGACCGATCTCATATATCCTGTCCATTCCCGTGGACATGAGGATCTGCTTGTAGAGCTGTGGGCTCTGTGCAAGGAATGCAGGTTTTCCAAAATAATCCACACTGAATAGTGTTGCTCCGCCTTCTGCACCGGATGCACCGATCTTAGGTGTCGTAACGTTGGTGAAACCTCTCTCGGCAACAGCATGATTGATCAGCCCAACCATAATGGCTTTTAACTCGAAGATGGCTTTGATCTCTGGTTTTCTCAGATCCATGAACCTATTGTTGAGGCGCGTGTCCATCTCGACATTCACTTTGTCTATGACACCCATTGGAAGAGGTGTTGAAGCTTCGCTGTATATTGTCAACTCCGAGGGGATTATCTCGAGACCCAGAGCAGTTTGATTGCTCTCTTTTACCTCACCAGTAATAGAAATTACAGATTCTCTTGAAAGACGCGTGATACTGTCGAATAGCATGGGATCCAATTTCTTCTTGGGCATGGTTATCTGAATGGTTCCGTACCTATCCCTGAGTGTAAGAAATGAAATTCCTCCCAAGTTCCTGATATCCTGTACCCAACCTTTCACAGTCGCTGTACCGTCGCTTACCGCAACGTTGCTGGAATCTCTGATGACTGTCATGATGAACAAACTCGTGTAATCCTGCAAACGATATATAATTTGCAGTAGAAATTCGTGCGCACGTGCAAAAAACTATAATAACTAACTTACACTAACCAGTTCTATACAACAATGGTGAATCCATGGCTGAAGAAAAAGTAACAGTATCAATTATCAAGGCGGATGTTGGATCCGTTGTAGGACATTCCAGACCGCACCCCGCTATGCTTCAGACAGCCAAAGATATTTTGACTGATAAACAAAAGCAGGGAATTATCGAAGATTTCTACGTTACCCGTGTCGGTGACGATATCAACCTTTACATGACCCACTATAAGGGCGAAGGCAATAAAGAGGTCCACAGCGCTGCTTGGGAATGCTTCCAATCTGCAACAAAGATCGCCAAATCGATGAAACTCTACGCAGCAGGACAGGATATCCTCACAGACGCTTTCTCCGGAAACGTTAAAGGTGCAGGACCCGGATCTGCGGAAATGTCATTTGTCGAGAGAGAATCGGAACCGCTCCTATTCTTCATGGCAGACAAAACAGAGCCTTCAGCATATACACTTCCGTTATCAAGGATCTTCTTGGACCCTTTCACAACAACGGGGCTCGTCATAGATGCAAAAGCTAAGAAAGGATTCGATATTGAGATTCACGATGTCATGGACCACAAGAAGGTCACGATGTCATCCCCAGAAGAGACACTCAGCATCCTTACACTTCTGGGCGATACATCCAGATATGCCATTAAAAGAATTTCATCAAGAGCAGGAATAGGTCCCGCCTGTGTTGTATCCACAGATAAACTCAATCTCACAGCAGGAAAATACATCGGAAAAGACGACCCCGTATGTATCTGTCGTTGCCAGAGTGGACTTCCCTCGGTGGGAGAATACACCCAGCCTTTCCTGAATACAACATTCCTGGTTGCCGGATGGATGAGAGGATCGCACATCGGTGCATTATATCCCTGCTCACCCGATGATTCGGACCCAACCTATTTCGATGGACCTCCGAGAATATGCTGTCTTGGATTCCAACTCAATGAAGGAAAGCTTCAGGGAGTGGAACCCATAGGATCCAAAGGCGGAAACCACATACCTATGGACTTCTTCGGTGGCAAGACATTCGATCTTGCTCGTGAAAACTCCATCAAAGCAAGCAAATTCATGAGATCGCAGGGACCATTCGTCCCGTCTATCTTGAGCGCTGAGGAAATGGAATACACTTCCAGGACCGGAGTGCTTAAAGAACTGACCTCGAGGTTCGAGCAAATTGACTAAACCGATCTCAAAACCAGCTATCATTGTGAACTTCAAAGCATACCTCGAGGTCGATGGCCATGGTGCCCTCGACCTCGCCAAGACATGTCAATCGGTCTCCGAAGAAACTGGTATCAAGATTGCAATATGTCCACCTATGGTCGATCTCGGTCTGGTGGCCAGGAATGTGAACATCCCGGTTCTATCTCAGAATGTGGATCCTCATGCTCCAGGTTCATCTACCGGATGGGTCACACCTTCTATGGTGAAGGGATGCGGTGCGATCGGTACCTTGATAAATCATTCAGAACACAAGGTCTCGATCAAGACCATAGAAGAATGCATAGAATTATCAAAAGGATGCGAACTCGTCACCATTATATGCGCAGACAGTGTAAAAACAGCTATTCAAGTCGCTCACTGCTGTCCTGATTTCGTAGCCGTAGAACCACCCGAACTCATTGGCGGAGATATCTCAGTAACAACTGCGAGCCCTCAGATCATCGAGAACACGGTAGAATCTGTCAAAGCAGTAAATCACTCGATATCTGTCCTTTGCGGAGCAGGTGTGAAGACCGGTGATGATGTTAAGACCGCTCTCGATCTCGGAGCCGACGGAGTATTATTGGCATCCGGAGTCGTGAAGGCAAAGGATCCGTACACTGTCCTGATGGACCTAGTAAAACACCTTTAATTCAGATTATATTAACCGTAATATACAGTCCATAAATACAGACCGGTAATAACTACGATATAATGTCATCTTACTACGATAAGATCTTGATTTCGATTCTGATCGTAACGCTTTTTTCATCACTACCGATTCTTGTAAATGACACATCTGATGCATCGGATACAGATTGGATCAGATTCTACGAAGTGAATCCTTTCGGAAACTGTGAAGGATTCTCACTATACAATTATAATAACAGTAGAGTAGACCTCAGAGATCTGACAATAACCGACGGAGAAGGAACATTGACCTTCGAATCGACATTATACGTTGAACCTTATTCTAGGATCACTGTTGTAAAAGCGATATCATCGGATGATTGGTTCTCAAACAGAGATAGATGTTATGTCATCGGCACTAACGATATAGGAAAAACAGGAACCCTCACATTAGCAGACGCAGGAGATGACCTTTATCTATACAGTGGAGAGATCTTGATAGATGCCATATGTTATGGCAATAAAACATCAGACATCGGATGGTCTGGAGAGCCTATTCCGTTATCTGCCAAAAAATATTTTTTAAGAACGAATATTTCAGACACCGACACGTCTTCGGATTGGATATTAACAAAAGCAGGATTCACGAATCTTGATAAGGGATCATACAGTGTTTTCAATTCGACGGTTACACCGTTCACCTTTCCTGAATCCAACGGAGAACCTATCTACAAGGCCTTTGAGAACGCAGAGAATGAGATCTTGATATCCATATACCAATTGACAAGCCCTAACCTTTTAGCGCTTCTCTGCAACTTGGAAAAGAAAACAGGAACAGAACACGTAGATGTAACAATAACATTAGAAGGAGATGTTCTCGGTTATGATATGAGCACAGAACTTTCTCTTATGAGATCTCTCGTGGATGTTGGCGGAGAAGTAAGACTCATAAACGACCCGCTATCCGGAAATTATGAAAGATATTCTTTTTTTCATAACAAATATGCGATAATAGACGGAAAGACTGTGATAATAACATCAGAAAACTGGACCAAAAACAACATGAGTTCCGCAACATCTAACAGAGGCTGGGGAGCTGTTATAGAAAGTACAGAAATGGCAGAATACATGAGGTCCATCTTCAATAATGACAGAAACAAAGAATATGGAGATGTTTGGGGCCTTACAGAATACTATCCTGATCTGAAACCTTACGAGGGATATCTGATCTATGAAGCGCCATCGTATACATACAAGACGACAGAATATACTGCAAACGTAACTCCTGTCGTATCTCCTGATAATTCTTATGATGCACTTCAACATTTTATGTATGACGCAGAACAAAGGATTTATTCAGAACAATTAGATCTGGGAAGTTCGTATTCTAACATAACCGAAGATTCTCCCGTATATTGGATGGCATCTGCTGCGAAAAAGGGCATTGATACAAGATTTATTTTAGATGCATCCATATCAGACGATGATCACACAGAGATTGTTAATCTGATAAACACGACCACCGAAGTAAAAGCGATCACGATATCAGGCGGTAATGGTTTTACAACAACACATAATAAAGGAGTGATCATAGATGATATGGTTTGGTTGGGTTCTGTTAATTGGACAGAAACATCATTCATGAGTAACCGTGAAACAGCAGTGATCATCGATTCTGAAGAGATCACAGAATACTTCGCAGAATATTTTTTAGATGACTGGGGAATAAACAAACACACAGTGGAAACGGAGGGGTTAAAAATAACTGCGGGCTGTGAAAAAATAACAACAAATTCGATAGTCACCTTTTCCGTTGTCGGTCCTGAAGGATATGCATACTCCTGGGACATTTACAGCGACGGCAATACAAGGATATCAACGATACCTATGATCGTCTGCACCGATCTTACTGCGGGCTTTCATAAACTGACCGTAAGGCTCGAAGGTACCCAGATCTCTGAAGAATACACATATGAGGTTATTCTAAGCAAAAATAACAATACCGATCCAGACCTTCCTGTTGATTTGAGTACATTATTACTCTCTATCGGATTAATTGCAGCAGGCGGTGTAACCGTTGCACTGAAAGGAAGATATAATAACAAGAAACGCTGAATGAGTGACGATGATAGTCAGACAGATGAGACTCGAAGACAAGGGTCCCGCATACCGGATCACGTGTGCCTCTCTTGATGAGTATTACGCTCCTGAAGTCTTCAGTTATTTTATGATGCAATGGCCGAAAGGACAATTGGTCGCATGCGACTACACAGGAAGAGTCGTGGGATATATCCTCGGTTCCCTCCTTGAAGGTAGGTCCATGGTCCCTCTGTTCGCTGTTGATGAGCCCATGAGGGGCAAAGGTGTCGGAGATCAACTTCTCAAAGAATTCAAACTGAGATCTATAATCGATGGACGTCCGCTCATTCAGTTGGAAGTAAGGGCTAAAAATCTCGATTCTCTCAACTTCTATAAGAAAAGAGGATTCGTAGAAGTGGAATACATGCCTGATTTCTACGTGGATCACGGTGATGCCATCAGATTGATCTGCACAGCGTACGTTAACTCATGATTTTTTATCTTCAACAGATTCGAGGAACACATGCATATCGAATCTGCCGCGCTCCATCGCCTTCTCATCTCTGAGATATTCCAATTCCCTCTGTCCGCCGCCTATGATCTCTGAAATGGTACAAATGACTTGAAGGATATCTGCCAACTCTTCCAGATTCTTCTCCTTTTTGTATTCCTCGACCTCCTCTAAAAGTTTATCGTTTAGAGCGTCCAAGAATTCTTTGTCATCCAATAATCTGAAATTCGGCGTTGCACCGGTTTCACCGATTATGCCGGGTATCTTATCGCGAACGAGTTTGTTCACTTGTTTTACTGCCATAGGGACCATATCAAAATAGATATTTGAAAAAGGTTTGCATTGAAAAGTTCACTGGAACATTTGGTCGCCTATATGCTCATTCTCAAGATAATACTCTGATTTCTCATTCTGAGCTTTCGAGATATCCTTTGAAACGCCTTTCTGGTATGAACCATATTTCTCTTTGATCTGTTCTTCGACGGGTCTTGATCTTCTGCGAGCCTCTATGATATGCTCTGCGGTGATCATCTTTGCTCCTTCCATGACAGCAACATCTCCGGCAGCCCTTATGAGTCCACCCATCTCTCTCAATCTCAAGGTGAGCGAATTCGGCTGATTATCTGCCTTTGCACGCTTCTTTCCCTCTTCGATTATAGCTTCGACAGACTCGATGTTGGCAGGAGGTATATGTCCGTCCATCTGGATCTCCTGGGCCACGAATTGTGCATATTTAGCACGATTGTGGGGAGTATCGGGCATCGCAACGTCTACGAGTACCTCGTATCCGCATCCGATGATCCTTGACCTCAATGGCGAAAGAATATTTTCCAAATCCTGAATATTGCATGCCGCGACGAGAATGAAATCACAAGGAACATTTTCCACTTTCACGCTTGCACCCGCAGACTGAGAATTGCGTCCTGCAATGGGAAATTTCTTCTCCTGCATCGCAGTAAGGATGAATCTCTGAAGATTTCCTAAATGGGATATCTCATCGATGAACAACACTCCTTCGTGTGCTTCATGAATAGAGCCTGCAACAACCCTCTCGTATGACGGTGTACCGAGTTTCTCGTGTCCACCATATGGATCGTGTTTCACATCTCCGAGAAGTTCTGTTTCCGAAGCTCCAGTAGCTAAAATAAACGGGTCCCTGTTTAGTTTAACAAGTACTTTCTGATTCGACTTTTTGTTCAGTTGACTTCTCTTCTGAAGGGATTTGCTATCCAACATCCTTATCTTGTCGCCGGCACGCTCGAACACCACTGTCTCTTCAGTGCCGTCAGCAAGGATACGGGTCGTATGGACCTTGTCCTTCCCTACAACCATCTGAGGCATGGCGGATTCAAGAAGACCTCCTATGAGGTCGCCGAATGGATTCGTGTTGGCAACACCTTCGATCTTACTCTTCTGACATGCAGGGCATACTATCTCGGTGGGCGAAGAAAAGGTCTTACAATTCTTACACATATATCCCAGACGCTCGGCTACATTTGTAGGGGCGTTCTCTGGATCCATCAATTTACCGACAGATTCTGCACGGATGCTTTCCTCATCTAAGACCTGTTGCTCATCAAGAACCTCTAAGAACGGCCTTTCGGTGTTCTCGGGATTCTTTACTACCCTTATCTCGTGCTTGGGCTTCGGAAGGTTCATTGACAAAGCACGTGCTATCATCGACTTTCCTGTTCCCGGGGGACCTACAAGAAGAAGATGCCTCCGTTGAATGGCGGCGATCTTTGCCAATTTGATGGCTTCTTCCTGCCCCAAGACCCTATCGAGAGGATCCAGAGGGATCAAGATATCGGCTGTACTCTTCAGACCTTTGAGGTCGTCCCATGTTTCAACAGCTTTTTTCTTGGTCATTTTAAATCACACTTTCAATAAAGGTTTTCTTTGGTCCAGATAGTTATATCTGCAGGCATCTTTGTAATGTTTCCTTTACGAGTGCCGACAACTGTCCTTATCCCTTTCTCAGATGATACGTCCATGATCCTCTGTGAAATGACACCGTCGAAAACGATAGCTACTACACCTTCGGAATCCTCTTTCAAGGAATTTACAAGGCTTTTTACTGCTACATCTCTTATAATGCTGTTATCTGCGGACAAGAGTTTTGCATTGTGTGTTGAAGACATGTCCAAAAGCATATCTCTGAAAGCTATCTGCTCTTCGGATAATGTCTTTGTATTCCTGTCTTTCTTTCCACGAAGTGTCCTTGAGGATTTGTCTTCAGAAGATTTATCTGTGCGCTCTCTCCTTGGTTTGAGCTCTTTGACAACTACCTCAACAGGCTGTTCCTCTATTATTGGTTCTGAAACAATTTCTGCAACAGGTTCTGGGATGTGTTCTTCGACTACTACAGGTTCTGCAACAGGCTCTTTCTCAACGAATGTCTTTTTCTTGAATCTGTCTGCATTCTCAGAACTGAAACGGTTCTTGGGCCTTTCTTCAGAATCTGAATCTCTGATTCTGATCTCTCTCTTGGGCCTGTCTGATCTATCCGATCTTTCGGACCTATCTGTCCTATCGCTCCTGTCGTTCCTGTTATCCCTGCGCTCATGACGGTCCTCGCGCTCACGCCTGTCATCGTGCTCTCTCTTGGGTTTCTCTTCGAAATCACGACGAGGTTGCTCTGATGGAACAGCTTCTGAATCTCCACTGAGTTCTTTCTCCTCAGTGACCATTCCATTCATTTCCATGTATTGATCTCCGGGTACTTTGTTACGGAGACATTTAACGAGCTGTTTAGAAGTGAGTTCCTCGACTTCATGCGCACGTGGTGCACGGGCAACGAAGTCGATCTCTGAAGTCTGGAAAAGTTCTCTTAATATGAGTTCTCCTCCTCTGTCACCGTCAACAAATGCGGTTGAGACCCTTTCCCTTGAAAGATCCTGAACTGTCTTCGGAATGTTGGTACCCTCGACCGCAATACCGTTCTTGATACCTGCTCTGAGCAGATTGAGAACATCTGATCTGCCTTCTACGATTATTATGGACTCGGAATCTTTGACTGCAGGTCCTGCCGGGCATCTGTCCTTTCCATAGGATGTTATCTCCTCGACCTGGATACTCTGCCTGATGCTTTGCGTAAGATTGGAACTTGTTCCTTTCGACTGAGCAATAAGATTTACAAGAAGCTCCTTTGCCCTCTCAACAACCTTCTCTCTCTTTGTTATCCTTACATCTTCGATACCGAGGATGCGAATTCCTGCTTTGCATGGACCGACACGGTCTATGGTCTCTAATGCTGATGCGAGAATTACTGTTTCGACCTGGTCGAGACTTGAGGCCATGTAGATTATTCCTTCGGACTTTCCGCCCTTGGAAACGATCTCGACCTCGATTCTACCGATCCTTCCGGATTTCTGAAGATCCCTCAGATCGAGGTCATCTCCCAAAAGTCCTTCGGTTTGTCCGAAGATTGCCCCTACGACATCGGGTTTCTCCACGACACCGTCGGCTGTGATCTTCGCTTTGATCATATATTTAGTTGCGTTTGGATCTATATTCATTAATGTGCCCTCCGTGGGGTTGGAGGGAAAAAACCATTCTACCTGCTCTGCTGTAATGCTGCCCCGGAAAATATTGATCCTCAATTGGCATACTCGCTCTGTTTTACCCATCTTTTTAACCGTTTT
The DNA here is from genome assembly GCA_963676235.1 of Candidatus Methanomethylophilaceae archaeon. Classification (GTDB taxonomy): domain Archaea; phylum Thermoplasmatota; class Thermoplasmata; order Methanomassiliicoccales; family Methanomethylophilaceae; genus JALNYB01. Next base: position 1,308,446 of record OY781044.1, on the reverse strand, counting down.
TGAGTGTGAGCCAGCCAGGTCGCTCCTGTGATGGCACGGTATTATGACTTCTTCGCTTTCTAACGAAGGAATTATTGTGATAGTGAATCAGTGAACAGGGGAATTGCTATTCTCCCTTGCAACCTGTATTTAATAATCTATTTAAAAGGTTTGGGTGGAGTTTATAATTCCAACACACTCGTGCAGCCCTCATCCAACATGATATCCTTTGTTTCCCTGTCACAGGTGAAAAACAATATCTGCATATCTGCGGACATATTCAAGAGTGCTTTGCATGCACCCCTCTTCCTATCCGAATCAAACATTAAAAGAACATCGTCCAACATTATTGGCAATCTTTCTTCGGATGATAACTCCTTTGCTACTGCCATCTTCAATGAAAGACGTATCTGATCTCCGAGACCTGAACTCCACTGATTTTCAGTCTTCATCGTATCATTGGATATTACGGAGATCCCTGTATTACGTGGATCATTATCCAAACTATATCTTCCGCATGTCATCAAACTGATATATGTTTCAGCCGTCTTTACAACATCTGGCTGAACTGCATCGTATATCTCTTTACATGCAATATCCGTGATTGCGGATGCCAATGACAGAGTTCCCCACCTTTTAACCAATTCGCGTAACTCAGATCTTGATGATGCACGTGCATTCATCAGTCCTTCTACGTATTCATCATCCATGATAGCTTTCATCTCAAACTTCAATTCACCATAACGCTTATTCATCATACCGAGTCTCTCGGTGACATCTTCAAGAACGGGTATCTCTTCGGAGCCCTTCGAATTCATATCATATCCCGATGATTTTATGCTGCTCTCAAGAACAGATATCTGACTATCAAAATCTAGCCTCTTCACGCTATGTTGATAAAGCATCAAGAATCTTTCTTCTGTTCCGAATTTAGATATGAATAATCTTAGATTCACCTCGGATTCTTTCAATTCACGGCTCACATCAGACCGTTCGTCTGCAATCTTTTTGACCGTAATGCTATTTGATATCAGATCTGATAACAATATGATATCTGTTCTGAATGAAGACCTCGATATCTTCACGGCATCTGCTACGTAATTCAACTCCTTTGTCATCACTGACAACTTTGAATTGATCTTCTCTAAATCCTTCATCTTTGTATCAATAGACTCGTTGTAATTCCTAAGATTGACAACATCTAGATTGACTAGGCCCGCGTCCTTATGAACTTTCTTTGCTGTATTGTTGTTCCTAAACAACAGAATAACACCTGAGATCAAGGGAATCAAACCTATCATCGATATGTATAAACTTGTGAAGATCCCGGCAGCCAACAACACAATGCCTGCGAACATGAGTGCGAACGACAACGGAAACCTCTTGACAGAACAGTTTGTGGAAGCTGCACAGGTAGCGACCTTACCGTCAAGCATGTCCTTTGAGATCCCCAACTCAGACATGTTCCTATTCAATGTCCTGGTATCTCTCTCGATCTCTATCTCAAAATCGTTCTTCTGATCGGACAATTCAGAATAGAGGCCGACCTTGTCTTTTAGAGCTTCGATACGATCCTTATTTTGGAGTATAGCATCTTGATCATAGTCGTTGAGGGGCACGGATACGACTGATAACCTGTTGTCTACTCTCTTGCATGCCTCAATCTTAGTCTCTACATCGGCTTTCAGACGATCGTACTGTTCCTTATCCCCTTCATGAATGATCTCAGAATCAACCAACGATTTTCTGGTTTCTCTCAGACCCTCGAGAGTGGTGACATTATTTACCTGAGAATTACGAAGATCTGTTACAGCCCTTAATTCTGCATTTACAAGCTCCTTTTTCTTCAGATCGTCTATCTGCGCCTCTACGTCGCTGAGTTCGATGTACAATTCAGAATATCTATTTCCTGTAACTGTAGAATTCGCAATGTTGACGTTGATGCGTTCGATCTCGGAGATCTTGCTTCCGATCTTCGTTGTCTCAGTCATCCTGGTAGTTGTCATCAAGGAAGAACTTTCTTTTTCGATATCTTCTATGACCGAAGGAAGATTCTCTCCGCCTGGAATAGTCAGAAAACGGTTTTTTATATCTCCTGACGAAACTATTTCCAGATCCCTGAGATCGTCGGGATTCATGGCGAATATACTGCGATAGGTCACAGCATCGATATGTGTGATATCAGTAGGCAATTGTTTTCCGTTCTTCTCAGAAACACTGGTCTTTCCACTTCTTATGATTGTAATATCGCCACCATCATCGAGATCTATTCTTATCTCACCAGCATCTGTTTTATTGTACGCAGGATAGACCTTCCTTTGTTTTCCGGGAAATAACGTACTTCTGATGAATTCCATCAAAGTTGTTTTTCCAGTTTCGTTTTTACCATATATGATTGTCAGACCGGGCGAAATATCACTGTATTTCTTATCCTTGAATATCCCGAAAGAATCTATCTTTACCGATCTTATTTTCATCTGGACGCCTCCGTTAGTTTCTCGATCAGAAGCATCCCGGCATCCTGTACCATAGAGCGAAGTTCCTCATCGCTCATACTTTCGAATATGTATCTTATCTCTGCGGAAGCTCTGGTCAAACATATCTTATCTATCAAATCATTTCTGCTTAATCCTGACATTTTTTTGGATACCACGACCATCTTTGATCTAAGATCGTTCATTTCTGAGATTTTATTCAGATCTATGGCAGGCGAGGTGGACAATTCAACAGAAGATATGACACACCCCGTTGCCTTGGAGATTTGATCTATAACGCCGTCCAATCCTAAACGGAGGACAGAATCCATATCTCCTTTACCTGTTATGTGGATTGACAATATTGAATCATGTTTCGCTTTTCCAGATATGTCACTTATAAGTGCCCACATGTCCTTTCCCGATATATCCGTCTCGATATCCTGCCACAATATCTCCTGCGTAGGAACGAATCTGGTCTCTGAAACCCTTCCGTTAGAGACAGAAACAACATACGCTCCTTTATTTCCAGACTCCTTAGGATTCCTTCCTTGTATATTTCCAGGATATATTACAAAAGGGCGCTCATTCAGTTCGGAACGTTTGTGAATATGACCTAAAGCCCAATAATCCACGTTCTTATTGAGAAGATCGGATAATCTGCAGGGAGCATAATCACCGTATTCCCGTGGAGTGTCCACACTGCAATGGAGCACGCCTATCGTAAATTTATCAGATGAACCGTAAAATGATGATGCATAATTCTCAGCTGTATTCCGGGATTCGAAACTGCGTCCGATCAATTCTATCTGATTTCCATTGATATTTATTATCTGCTTTTCTGTTTCAGAAGAAGAAAAAATATGAACATTCTCTGGATAGGGGATGCTGTCCTCCCAAGACCTCTTGAAATCATGGTTTCCTAATGAGATATAACACTGTATCTTGACTTTCTCCAGAGCTCTGGCGAATCTATATCTTGTAGCAGGTGTCTCGTTCTCTTCATCGAAGACATCTCCTGATATCACCATAAGATCCGCTTTTTCTGAGATGGCCAGATCTATTATCCTATCGAAAGAAGAAAAGATCGATTCAGTCATCCTCTTTCCGAATTTCGGATCCTTCTGTGAAACACCTGAAAATCTACTTCCCAGATGGAGGTCCGCACAATGAATAAACTTAAAATCTGCTCCCATCGCAACAAAAAGAATGTCTGAACATATAAACAAGATTGGGAGGTGACCGAAAGTACAAAAATTTATATTTATCTGCAATCCAGACAAGGAAAACATATATTTGAAAAATAGATTCCGTCTGGTTAATTGCCTCTTTGAATCAACGAGCCGTTAAACATACACGAGAATACGGCCCATTTTCCAAATACCTATGACAAATAAATAGAATATTAACCGAGGAATATTCCGGCACATCAGAATACATCTTGCGATATTTTTCGAAGATGTTCGATTATTTCGGATGCAGTGTTGAGAAGCCACACTTCTCATTTCCTTTTACATCATCCAATCGCATCCAACTTATGTAAAATACTTAACAGCGAATTCTATTCCCTGTTCGCTAAGGTGCGAACATATGGACAATATCACCAAAAAGGTCGAGGAAGAGATCAAAAAAGGATATATTGGTTCGAACCACGAATGTCCATATCATCCAAGTCATTTCACAGGACAGGACTGCACCTTCTGCTACTGCCCGTTCTATCCGTGCAACGATAATCAGTTGGGCCAAATGATCATTTCTAAAAGGGAAAAAGAGATCTGGGCATGCACATACTGTCTTTTTATTCACAGACCTGAAGTAGCAAAGTTCGTAATGTCTGAGATCAACAGATTAGGAATAACAACATCTAAGGACCCTAAGATGCAAGATATATTCCTTGAAACAAAGAAAAGATTCTTCCATATAGGAAAAGCATTAATGATCCTCGGAGCAACATCCGATGCTGGTAAGTCAATCACAGTTGCAGCCATATGTCGTCTCCTTCACAGGCGTGGATATCTGGTCTCTCCCTTCAAATCTCAGAATATGAGCCTTAATTCGAAGGTCACCGCAAAAGGTTCTGAAATAGCGATGATACAGGTACTACAGAGCAAAGCTGCGGGACTGAAGAATCCAGATCATCATATGAATCCCATACTTCTAAAGCCTAAAGGAGACACTGTTTCCCAAGTAATGGTAGAAGGAGAACCTTTCGGAGATTATAACGTCGAGGATTACTATAATAAATTCGTTCCCGGACCCGGAAAAGAGATAGTCCGCAGGAACATAGACTTTCTGAAAGAACGTTATGATGTCGTTGTCATGGAGGGCGCAGGTTCTCCTGCAGAGATCAACATCTATGATCAAGACATCGCCAACATGCGTGCGGCAGAGATAGCCGACGCTGACTGCATATTGGTAGTAAATACAGAATGGGGAGGCTCTTTCGCATATGCCGTGGGAACTGTAGAACTGATTCCAGAAATTGACAGAAAAAGAATAAAAGGTATCATTCTGAACAATATCCGCGGAGATCCGAAGAAGATCGAAGACGGCGCAAGACTGCTTGAGAATATCATCGGAATCCCAGTAATAGGAATAATCCCCCATATCAAGTTAGATCTTCCTTCAGAAGATTCTGAAGCTTTTAGAGGAATGCACACGAAAGGTAATGGTAAGATAATCGTTTCCGTCATCAAATTCCCCAGAATAGCCAATTTCACAGATCTAGATCCTTTATTCATGGAGGATACAACTGTAAAGTTCATCAGCAATCCCGAAGAACTCAAAGGTTCAGATGTTATTATACTCCCTGGGACCAAGGATACCATTGACGATCTTCTTTGGATGAGAGCCAATGGGTTAGAAACGGCCATTTCGGAATTGAAAGGAAAAATTCCCATACTGGGCATCTGCGGAGGATACCAAATGATGGGAAAATATCTAAAAGATCCTGCAGGCATCGAAGGAAAGGTGCCGCAAACGCTAGAAGGAATGGGTTTCTTCGATAACGTCACAGAATGGAACGAATACAAAAAAAAGGTCATTCAAGACAGTGGCATAATGATAGAGACAGGAGAGCCCATCACAGGATATGAAATCCATATGGGTCTTTCTACAATCGTTGAAAAGCCACTTTTCGAAATAGATAGATACAACTCAAAAGAAAATGAAGGTTCTGTCAGAGAAAAAGATCTGACTTTCGGAACATATCTTCATGGGGTATTCGACAAACCCGCATTCAGGAAATATTTCCTTTCTTTTGTAAAACACGATGGAAAGTATATTGATATCGAAACCCCGAGAGATTACGACGAACTTCTAGAGGATAACATCGACATCCTTGCGGACGGATTTGAAAAAGGACTGAATATGGAAAAAATCATAGATATCGCGGGAGTGAAAAGATGAAAATAATATTCATCGGAACTTCATCAGGAGCAGGTAAAACGACGATTGCCGCATTGTATTGCAGATATCTTTACAAAAAAGGCATCAAAGTCGCACCATTCAAAGCATCCAATCTCTCTCTCAACTCATATGTCACAAAGAACGGTAAAGAGATCGGAATGGGTCAGGCCTTCCAAGCGTGGGCATCCGACATCGAACCTACCGAAGATATGAATCCGGTCCTCCTGAAACCTTCGGGCAATAACACCATACAACTCATCCTCAAAGGAGAGCCCTTCATGGACATATCTGAACAGAATCCCATGGATATCGAGATGGTAATGGAAAAGGTCTGCGAATCATTCGACAGATTATCAAAAGAATATGATGCGGTCGTATGCGAAGGCTCTGGTTCTCCTGTAGAACTCAATCTTATGAACAGAGACCTTGCCAATTTGGGAATGCTGAGAGAACGCTCCATCTCGGCTGTCCTTATAGGAGACATAGAACGCGGAGGAGTATTCGCAGCTATCTACGGAACATGGCGTCTCATGCCTGATGAACAGAAACATCTACTAAAAGGATTCATCATCAACAGATTCAGAGGAGATGGTTCTATTCTTAAAAGCGGAATAGAAAAAATTGAAAAATTAACAGGAATGAAATGCTTAGGTATAATGCCTTATCTTAATCTTAAGTTTCCAGAAGAGGACTCCATGTCAGATATGGGCGGAGAACTGAAAGGTTCCGACATCAGATCAGCATTCATGAATAATCTTGATTGTCTACTGAATGTAGCGACGGAAAACGGATTAGATCTTGACTACATCAACATGATAGCAAAGAATTAACCGCCTGATGCCACTTTTACGGCCTTTATGATCATATCATCTGTGATGGGTGTATCCATAGGCACAGGCACTCCATTCACCAGAAAAAGGAAAGCATCAGGAAATCTGTCCAAAGATGATATAGCAGATCCGATCGTACCTTCGGAAGGAACTTCGAACCTATCCTTCCCAATGAGTATCACAGAGACCATGACCAATCATGTATCATACAGTATTTCACGATTACTGAGAATTCCACGATATTAAACTAAAAAACATTCTCAGATAATTTATATGTGAATCCCTTGGTGGTTCTGTGAAGACAGAATATAAGGTATGCATCATTGTTTTGATGGCAATGTTGAGTTCTACAATCCTTGTTCCGGGATCTGATGCAGATACCTCTCATGTAATATCCTATGATGATGTTGATAAAGATGTCACTGTAGTATTTCCAAACGGAACATCTGTTACAGAAGGAGGAGATCTTATCTTCACTGCAACGTCGGAAACGTATAATCTTATAGAATGCGGAATATATTTTGTAGATCCAAATGAGTCTGGAAAATATTACACTTATACTTCCACATACGCACAATCCGATTATTCCGTAACATACACCTTTGAAAATATAACAGAAAGCTCTGAAATGTACTTCGCAGACATGATAGAATATACCGCAACTGAAAAAGCTGCCATAGATGCGGGAATAAATGAAAGCAATGACGACAATTCAGAAACCGATGTTCCGTCAGATACCGGTACAAGAACAGATTCATCTATCCTGATAGCATCTTTGGTTGCATTTGCATCGATCATATTGCTTGCAGCCTGCTTATACAACCTTAATTACTTTAATTCCGTATACACAAAGAACAGAGAGAATTTATAATGAAGACCTTAGATGATTTTTCTAAATCTCCGACCGAGATATACGTCCTAGATACTGAAACCACTGGCCTCGACGGTGCTCCCATTGATGTCGTCGTAGATGTCGGTATATGTAAAGTAGATCTGGAAAAAGGTACAGTTGATGATGCATATTCAGAGATTGTAGGCCATGACATAAAAAAATGGAATGAATGTCGTAAAAATGCATGGATATTCCAAAATACGGACCTTACTGTTGATCAAGTATCATATGGGCGTCCATTCGATACTATAAGAGACGAGGTCGAAAAACTCCTCAGGGGAAAATGTCTGACAACCTATAACACAGAATACGATCTTAACAAATTCCTATACAGGGATCCATGGAATCTTAAAAATGTCTTCACAGAATGCAAAGACATAATGAAAGCTGCAACAACGGTTTGCAAACTTCCCAGCGTATACTATGGACAATTCAAATATCCAAAACTTGACTATGCGTACAGCAAGATTTTAGATGGTAAGGACCCTGCCAACATTCATGGAAAACAGGATCATCGCGCATTATCCGATGCGAGGATGGCATCGCATCTTATGATAGAAATGTACAACGATAACGATTACTTACCACTCTGATCGTCCTTTTCGCTCTTCGCGAACTCCGTATGAAGCTTCTTGTCATACATTTTTTCGGTAACATCTGTTAGCTTCGTGATCTTGCTACTCCTCAGTATTACGATCGCGCACAAAAACCAAAGAATAACTATTCCTATTATCAACAGTATGCGATCTATCGGGAAATACATCAACGATGTGAGACCTATCATCACCTGAGGTACATTGTACATCAAGATGACCACTCCAAAAAGCAACAAAGCCAATATTGACGGCTTGATATCCTTACAAACCCTCCTATCGGGCGAATAGAACTTGGCCAAAGGATACAAGATGAAGATCTGAGATATTCCTGAAAGAACAAGGAATATCAGCATTGCATTCCTTGCAACGATCTCCGCATTTCCAGCATCTGTCAGACCCATATGTTTCATGAATTCATCCCACGACGAATAACCTGACGCATTGAATGTTTGTTGAAGAGCCTCTTCGAACACATTCATATCCATGCTGTTGAACAACACATACGTAGCGAGTGCAAATGCTGCAATAATCACAGCCATCGGGATAGAATATCTTAACACCGTCGGCAGAATCAAATCCTTATTATCAGAAGGTTTGGCCCAGATGGCCATAAGGAATGCTGCAAATGAAACCGTTATCAGAGCATAATAAGTATTCTGAATGGGGAGCATAGGCATCCTGTTGAATGCGATTAACAAAATCCCTACTATTATCGCAAGCACAAAATTCCTTGTAAGATATAATTTGAGAATATCGCGCATTCCCGTGACCGTTCTCTTACCTTCTACAATCGCTTTTGGAAGCGCTGAGAAATTGTCATCCACAAGAACCATGTCCGCAACTCCTCTGGCGGCTCCGCTTCCACTTTGAAGGGCAACACCTACATTTGCCATCTTCAGTGAACGAACATCATTGACACCATCACCCACCATCGTGACATATCTTCCGTTCTTCTTCAAAGTTTCAATAACCATTTCTTTCTGATCTGGTTTCATGCGGCCGAAGATATTGGTCTCGAGTATGGTCTTCTCCTTCATATCGGGAGAAAGAGTATCCAAGGTCTCACCTGAAATGATATTCCTTGTTCCCTTGATATCGGCTAATGTGAACAGTGCATCAACCGTCTCGGGATCGTCGCCTGAAATCACCTTGAGGTCCATTCCATTGTTTATAAATTCATCTATTATCTGCTTGCAGTCCGGTCTTACTTCATCTCTTATCGAGATTATTGCAACAGGAACCAATTCAGGAACAAATGGCTCATCACCATTGTATAAATTGACATCATCTGCACCCCTGCATATGAGAACTGTTCTAAGCCCTTTCTTCGACTGTTCAGAAATCTTTGATGAAAGATCGATATCGGTATTCATTTTATTCATGAGAACGGACCACGCTCCCATGAAAATGGTGTGGACCTTGTTGTCTGAATTCACCTTTACAGCACTATATTTTCTATCTGAGGAAAATTGTATCTCTTCTATGAGTTCCGATGGCTTCTCCCCTAACTCTTTGATGATTGCCTTGACCGTACGATTACTGCTTCCCGTGGATGTGACGAATAGACGAACAATATCTATCGCCTCCTCTCTATCGATAAAGGTCTCAATATCATCGTAAACAAGATTGTTCGTGGTGATTGTGCCGGTCTTATCCATACAGACCGTATCAACATGGCTCATAGATTCCACAGAATTGGAATTCTGAAGGAGTATGCCACTATCTGCCATACGAACGGCAGCGATCATATAAGTGATTGTAATAAGCAAGAAAAGTGCGATAGGAACGATATCCAATATGATAACTGACTGTTTCAATGCTTCTACGGCATCATTATGACTTACAAGATTGATGATCACCATTATTGCTAGATAGATGAATGCAATGATCATCAGCATCTCTGTGACTGTTGTTGTCTCTATCTGAAGGGACGTTTTCTTCTTTGTGAATTTCTTTGCATTTGCCAGCATCTTTGTGGCAAACGTATCTTCTCCGAGCGCTGTTACCTTGAAATAAGCATCACCTATGATACAGAATGTTCCGGAATATATCATGTCCCCGACATGTTTCTTCCTTGTACTGGACTCACCCGTAAGTGGGGATTCATCCATTTCCAAAGACCTTTCATCCAGAAGTTCTCCATCTACCTGTGCCTGATCCCCAACCGACATATGAATGACATCATCCATAACCACTTTTGATGGATCTATTTCGACCTCCGCGCCATTCCTGATGACCCTTACAGTTGGTCTGAGGAGAAGCGCGATTTTATCTAGTCTTCTCTTAGCTTTTATCTCCTGAATAGTTGCTATCAAAACATTTACTAAAATAACACCTGTTGCCGCCAAAGCATTTATTGGTTCATTGAAATAAAGAAGAGCGGCTCCCAATATGAACAATATCAAATTGAACATCGTGCAGACATTCTTGATAATTATATCCGCATAACTTCTGCTTACTGGAGACTCAAAGGAATTAACCATACCAGAAGATACCCTGTCCTTCACTTCCTGATCCGTAAGGCCTTTAAGTTCCATGATTATGAAATGCTCTCCTCTTATAAATCGATATATTCTTTTACTCTCTGGGCAATGACGCTTTTATCGATAGGATCGAATTCCATCGTCTCTCCCCTTGACAGATAATCTATTACACACCTTGCTGGAAGTTTGTAAAATTCCGATGCTGCATAAGCATAAATGCTTAATTGAACCTTGTATTCATCCTCGTATGTCTTCTCAACATCTGTTTTGTAGTCATGAATGACAACATGATCAGGATATACCGCGAGAAGATCGATTACGCCTCTGAGTGTTGCATTGTATTCATTGAAAGGAAGAGAACATTCTTTCTCAGGATACAGCAGATCTGCATCTGAAACAGTCTCCAATACCTTTTTGATCGCAGATATCTCAGGATAACTCTCTTCGATCTCCTGCTTTAATGCCATAGAATATGCTAGATCGTGGATCATTGTTCCATATTCCATACCTTTTCCGCATATTTCGTCACAACCTTCTTCAGGTGCGGCATCCTCATTGAACCTGAGGATATCGTGAACTCCGATATTGGTTCTCCTCTTCTCGAATTTATCTATTACAGGACGCGGAATATATGAGAAAGATTCTTCCTTGTGCATATAAATTGTCTTTCCCTTTCCGATACATCTTATATTGTGATTGTTGCTCAATGTCTTGAAAAATGACGAGCCTTTTGGTCCCGCCGTTACAGTGATGTATTGTTTTGCTCTGGAAAGAGCAACGAACAGAACGCGCCTTTCCTCGCTGTGATCCACATCAACGGTCTTCTTTACCAATTCGGTCTTCCAGGAATTCGTCAATTTCATATAATTGGTGCCGAAACGGCATATCTCTTTTCTACATCTGATGCCAGTAAGATCACTGAAAAAATAACTGTATCCATCCTGTTTCGTATGCGGAAATACGCTCGATTCCACGCCTGCTAGAATGACTATTGGGTATTCGAGACCTTTGGACTTGTGAGCTGTTTGAATGACTACTGCTTTTCTATCCAAAAGACCATCTACCGAATAACTGGTCTTTTTATCGATATCGGTCTCTATCATTCTGATCACATCTGAAATTGTCAGTAAAGAATTTCTATGAGATGATGAAATAACAGAAATTATTGTTTGAGTGATGTCATTATTGAGATCATAATATGCGAATATCGATGTCATCAGATCTGTTATTCTGCGTTTCTTCTTGATCAACGATATTCTCATCTCCTCGATCTCTTCCGGAATCGGCTTTCTTCTGTCGTATTCCCCTGTTGTCATAACACGTATCTCTGACAACGGATATTTGAGATCTGCAAGAATGGTTCCCAATCCCCATAGATCATTCCTGTTATTCACATACTTCAACCATGCAAGCGCAAGTTTTCCTTCTCTTGAACTCATGATCTCGACATCGCCCTGAAGGAACACGGGGATTCCTGCATTCGCTGCGGCCTCGTTTATCGCGCGACACATATTCGTGCTTCTGCAAAGTACAGCAATATCATCAAAATCAGGCCGCCTAGTACAACCATTATCGTGAATTATGTATTTTCCGCTATTCATATAATTATCTATTCTGAAAAGTACTTCCTGAACCTCGTCATCCATAATGTCTGCGGCTGCGAATTCGATTGCAGTATCATCTCCGATATCTGTCCTTCCGGCTTTTATCGGTGTGATATCTTTGTTCAGTTGTGCAACATCCAGTTTTTCAGTACTTGTCGCTGGGATATACAATCCAGAATATGCGGCATCTATTATCAGCTGCGAACTGCGATAATTCGTATCCAACGACAATCCTTTTACTTCGGGTATCTTGAACGGAACACGTTCACGGTCATCATTCAGGATATTGAGCATCTCGTTGGCCCTTTTCTCAAAATAGAGAATATTATCTGTAGAAACATATCTAAATCCGTAGATTCCCTGTTTCCAATCGCCAACTACACATAGATTTGGTTCTTTCAAAAGCATCAGAGCGATCATTAACTGATTTCCGTTCGTATCCTGAAATTCATCGATCATCAAATATCTGCAAGCCATTCTTTCCCTTGTCTTATGATCGCTATAAAGAACGACAAAAGCGAACGACGATACGAGGCCGAATGTTAATCTGTTATCGTTTACAGATCTTCTGATGTATTCATAATAAATGTCATGGATCATATTCAGAAGATCGGAACGATCGTCTTCTGCTGCTTCTCTGAGAATATCCTCGGAAATAGGCGATTCTGGATCGATCCCCTGATTGAAATTAGCATAATCCTCCGGACTGAGCTTGGAAATATCCGATGCTAGAACATATTTATCCTTCTCTTTGACCTCGTTCATATCCTGAAGCTTACAGAATACGCGTTCTGTATCTCCTTTGATTATAGCCCCTTCATTACCGCCGAACCATCCTCTGCTCAATGGAACGACACCTCTGGACATCAAACGGTTGACCATGCCGTACACTTCACTTATCATCTGACTTGCAAGGATTGCTTGATCTCCATAATCATCGCCGTAATCCGCAAGGAATCTATCCATAAAATCAGAAAAATAACTCTGATTCAACGTATCATTCTCGATGAGACGTGCTCCCCTGGTCAGTTTTTCCTTGATCCCGAAGAATCTACTGATGCTTTCCGGAGATTCCATAACTACAGAATAACAAAATGAATCGAAGGTGCTCGTCTGCAGAAATTTTGCTTCAGAAGCATATTCTGTTCCTGTCAATCTTCCTTTGATCCTTTCTTCCATCTCCGCAGCTGAATTCTTTGTGAATGTGAGTAAAATGACATCTTTTGAACTCACATTATCCTTTGACAGAATATTGATATAACGATCTACAATTGTGTGAGTCTTTCCCGTTCCAGGCCCGGCATCCACTAATATCATGCCTTCGGTCTCCTCTGCTATCCTTTTCTGAGAAGGATTCAATTCACTCATCGTGATCGCCCTCATCGATGGTTATCTTGTCCAATGTGCACGCCTTGAAATAATTGCAACGTGCACAATCGCCCAGAGGCTCTGGGGGGAAGAACGTATTTATCTGTTCGGACGCATTCCTATGAGCTTTCGATACATCGAGAAGAAAACTGTCCAATGTATCCAATGGAATCTCGACCTCTCCTCCTATATCGTAAATACCTATGCCGATAAGTTTATTCAATTTTTTCAATGCGCCCGCGACCATTTTACGATTACTAATGTTATCTTTGAGACCCAGACGACCCATGATATCTGTTATCAGACACTCGTTGGTATCCCATTCAGAACCATTGTTCCATCCATATTCCGAGACCATACCAACAAAGACACTCCAGTTTTCTGCTATCTTCAAATATGATTTTGTATCCGCAAATACTGCTCTTATGGGAGAATCCGAACGACATATGAATTGTTCCGATGTCTCATTTAAAAGAACGATATTACGAACATTCTCCTTGACACTGAAATCATTGTCTGTAACTGATCTCATACCCTGTCCTGCAGCATAGAACAAACTGAACGTACCAGGAATAACAGCTCCGCTGTCTCTTAGCAATGAAAGATAGATGATCGGCTGATATTCTACATAATTTTGTTTTATGTCCTTATTCATCAGCTTGATCACATCAGCAGACCTTTTTGCTTTTCCAGTCTTATAATCGATGATATGATTCCCAATGATAAGATCATAATTGCCAATCAACGGATCTTTTTTTGAAATGAACTGGGCCTCTGTCATACTGCTGTATTTTTCACAATTCTCAGCAACCATGAACATATTTGGATATTTTCTCTTAGAACATTCCCTATCCAAAGGAACATCCTTGATATTCAATGAATCCAGGAATTTTATAATGTTATTCATACATATCCTTATGCTACTGTTATCAACATCTCTCATCTGCACACATGATATTCCAGAGTATCTGTCCTGAAGAACATCGATATAATGCTCAATGCCTTTTTCAGCCACCAATCCTGGATAACATAAGTAAAATTCTGCAAACTCATGTATGATGCTTCCAAAAACCGTATTCTCGGAATCTATGAAGGGAAGTATATCACTGAACATGAATGCTCTGGGACACACACGATAATTGTTGTAAGTGGATTTTGAGAACTTCCAATCATAAACCGGTTCGCTATCTACAAATTCCTCTCCCTTGGACGTTATCCTCTTCTCCTCTATTACATACCAAGGACCCTTAACAATATGCTTACATACATCCTTGAAACCAGATATCTCCATATCCGTTCTGCCTTCGTATATCTGTTCGAAGATAGAACAGGGCTTAGACTCTTTTCCGGATCTCATCGCATTGACCGCATAGACCTTTGCAGTACCCTGTTGAAGCAATACAGCGAACTTGATCATATTATGTTCAGCTTCATTCTCTCTATCGATGTACTCTTTTCCGATAACTGAAGATGACCACTCTGGACCTATGCCCACGTAAATAACAAAAGGTCTATCGATAAAAACTGATTTCTTACAATCTACAAGCAGTACTCCTTTTTTCTCCTCATCTGGTATCTGCTCGTTGTGATGCAGATCAGAAACATTGTTAACAGCGTAGATGATCTCATTGACAAGTTTTGAAGTTATTTTCTCATTTGCAAGTTTCATATCATCAATAAGGATTTTGACCTGAGGTCTCTGTTTAACATGAACTATATCTGTGCAAACCTCATCGAAAGTCATTTTCCTGATATTATACATTATGTCTGCAAGTCTTTTTCCTTTATCCTTGAAAAAAGGCGCCTGTTTTGAAAGGAGATATTCATCCTGCCTGATACCGATAGTTGCACCGTATGCAGAGAAGATCTCTCTCACATGCCTTACTCTCAAAGTATCATACGACAGTGCCAGAGATAAGAATTGAAGATAATCTCTGATCTGAGACAGATCTTTTACTGCCATCGTGTTCTTAAATGCCACCTTCTTTCTGTACAACGCAGCCCTTATGGCATCTGCGACAGGCCCTGTCGTATCCATGACGATGGCGGTATCCGTAGCCGATTTCAAATCTATGAGATTGACAACGTTATCAGCAAGTTGACGGTCATTACCTATCTCGTAGATCGTATCTATTTCATATTCCTCTCTTTTTTTGAAGATCCCGATCTCTTCGAAATCGAAAATAGGAACAAAATGTTTATCCAAATCATCAAACAGATCTAGACCGATGACTGCAACCTTTTTCCCCTTGAATAGAAAACTGTTCTTCGGATCATATGCGTTCATCACCTTTTCTATGGTAGGCATAGCAGAAAATGAACGATATACATCCTTAGCCGATTGAGAATACATATACTTTTCAACATTCTGAGTATATTTTCTAATTGTTCTTATGTTCTCCAACTCACCGTGAACATACTTGAAATCCAGATCCGTCTCGTTACAGATCTCCGATATTATCCTTAGATCCCCCCATACGCCTTTCCCCAGAATAGCTACTGCCTCCATTGCAGCGATCTGCCTCGGAGTGTAAGCAAAACTTCCTATGCGTGCGGTATCTATCCTTCCATTCAAAGCGGTAGCTAGTGGAGCATCGTTTGTGATGACCATATCGAAATCTCTGACCTCGTCATACAGTTCATCGATGCTCTTCGCTTTTTGCATAATTATCGATGACGTCTTAGAAATATAAAAACCCGAACAAAGACCAACTAGAAAATGTAGGCATGCAAAAATGAGTGAAGGATTATCTACTATTACTTCGATAGTATTCCCATGGCTGAACGCCCTATACTAATAACAATTATTGGTGCATTGACTGCATTAGTTGCAATAATACTAATCATCGCAGGCATCATTTGCCTTATTGGCTCAACGTTCCATATGAACTTTGTAAACGATATTGCAAAGGCAATCTATGATTCTCTTCAAACAAAAGATCCTCCGTCGCTTCAAGACATTACTAACTACATCAGTCTCGGAACCGGAATAATACTAATTGTTGTAGGATTCATATATGCTGTGATAGCATTCGGATTCCTAAACGGCTGGAGCATAGTTTGGTATCTCGGTATCATCATCTACGCCATCAGTGCAATATCATGCATAGTGATGATATTCACCGCCGGAGCGATGAACATCATCTTGTTGGTCATCTCGTTAGTCATATTGTACTATCTGTTCCGTCCGAGGGTTAAGGAATTCTTCAAAATCTAAACTCAAATCGCTGTCCGTTCTACAGACAGCGACCTTTCTTTTCTATATTTCTATTTCATATTTCATAGCGAAAGTACAATTACTTCCCCGATTATCCGTCAAACATGGCAGACAAAGTCTATGTCGTAGAGACTCTCACATCCGGACCAGATGGATACCCGTATGACGAGATCATAGACATCGGAATATGTGCAGTAGACCTTGAAAATAAAGATTTCGAGACAGTATACAACAGCATGGTCTATTATGATCCGAAGAATCTTGGCAAAAAGAAATTGGATTATATTTCAGAGAACTTCAATGTCTATGCAGAAGAACTCTATGGCGGAGAACCTGAAAAAAAAGTTGCTGAAGAAGTACTTCGCATAATAAAAGGTAAAACTGTCGCGTGTTACGACATAAGACAGGAATTCGGAAAATATATGATATGCGCCCCTTGGGACATAACTTATGAAACATCCATCATGCCCGGTATATCTCTTAGAATGCCTATCAGTCTAAGATGCAAACTGCCAGAAGATGAACCATTCATCATAAGAAAAGCATACAAACGCCTACTGCCCGACGATCCTGCAAATGTAGGAAGGAACAGACGTGCGGTGGATCTCGCAGCGATGGCATCTGCATTGATGATAGAACTCAGAGCAAAGGGGAAATATTGAGTTCAAAAGATCCTGAGGACAGATCCCATTATTGCATCGATCAAAACCCCTATCGCTGCGATGATGTAGATGAAACTTATCATTATCCATGCAATCGTCATGAAAAATGCTGACCATATGCCATTATGCCAAATGTTGACGAATAGAACAACTGATGTTATGAACAATATCAATCCTATTATGAGATACATGTATCCTTTACTGTCTTTAGGATCGTGAATTATCTGATTAAGACCTAATATTCCTACGAATGCGGGGATTATTGCAAGGAATAATGTAAAATCATTCTTCTTAGACTTGGTCTGAGATGACTTCGGCTCATCATGAATGATATATTCTTCTTTCTTGGATGTGTCTTCGCGCGGAATGTTCTTGAAACATTTCGGACATGTAAGACTATTCGTTGGAATTAATACTCCACAGTAAGGACATTTATTTTGATCCATGTTCAATCTTTCCTTATTCTAAATGCAGTACACGTTGCAGAGACAATAAGCTTTCCCTCGCAGAAGAGTCTTACATCGTAGATCGCCAAAGACTTAGACTCATTGATTAGACAGCATTCTGTCTGCATTATTGGACCTTTACATGGTCTATGATATATTATGTTACACGACTGACCCACACCATCATTTTTGATATTATCCGCTATTGCAAAGGTATGATCTATCAATCCATAAGAAACAGCCCCATGAACAACACCGTTGCTGTTAAGATCCTCAGGAAGAATTATCTTTTTCATCTTAACACAATCCTTTGTGATATTGACGAGTTCTAATCCTGCAGCTCTAGCATATGGTGCATTACACATGACAAGGATGCAATCTAGTTTATCATGATACTCTGAACAAACAAGGCCTTTCAATGTTTCTATATCCACACCAGTGTATTATTGGACTTGTATATAATTGGAATTATTCACGAGATAAGTACTACAAAGTGAATATTCTGCATTGATGGTATAAGAACAAAAGTATTGAGAATTATCCAATGGTCTTTACTCTTCTTTCTTTACCTTCTCTGGAATATTCACTGTATCTATTACCTTCTTGGCATTCGGCGATGTGTACTCATTTTTCATCGCAAGACATTTCTTGGGACAAGATTCGACACAACTCCTGCATTGAACACATGACATCCTATCTATGGTCCATGTACGGGCGGCTTTGTCCACAGTCAACGCATCTGCCGGGCACTTCTTAGCACATATCCCACACAGTATACATTGTTCTGGATCGATCTCCACATGTCCTCTTGTACTATCCTGCCACTTTCTAGGAACTGTTGGATATAATCTGGTAGACGGTCTCTTGAAAGCACTGGATAACACAGTCCCGCCTATCTTGAATGACCCCATGTTCATCTCTCCGTACAACTGATACATGGATCGATCGTCATTACCATCATGGTCACATCGTTCAGATAACATCCCTGAAGGACCTTAACCAGTATCGGTATGTTCGCATTCGTAGGTGTTCTAACACGAGCCCTGTCAAGATACTTTGTACCATTGCCTTTGACATAATAGAACGCCTCCCCTCTGGGCTGTTCTATCCTGGCGATGAAATCCCCCGCCGGGGGCATCCCCTTGACTGGGATGTTCACAGGACCCTCCGGTATGTTCTCTATATCTTCGATTATGAGGTCCATAGATTGGAATACCTCCCTGACCCTCACCTTGCATCTGGCATAACAGTCGCCATCGGTTTCGAGTATCGGCTTGAATCCCAGTTCCTTGTATTTTCCCAAATCCAAACATCTAGCGTCATTGTTAACTCCTGAACCTCTTGCTGTGGGACCGATAGCACCGAGCTTCATGATGTCCTCTTTGGATAGTTTTCCTACACCGCACATCCTATTTTTAACTGAGGTATCGTCGAGGAAAACGTTGGTTACTACCGATAATTCTTTCCTCATGTTCTCCAGTATTATGACTATCTCTGCGAGAGACTCCTTGGAAATGTCTTTGAACTGGCCTCCGATCTTGGTAAAAGATAGAATGACCCTGCCTCCTGTCGATTTTTCGAATATGTCGAGTATCGACTCGCGTAACCGCCAACAATGCATGAAGAGACTTTCAAATCCCATAGCATCCGCCAAAAGACCCAACCATAGAAGATGACTATGCATCCTTGAGAGCTCATGGAAAATCGTACGAAGATGTTCTGCCCTCTCCGGAACCTCGATATCCATCAATCCTTCCACAGCGGCAGCGTATCCCCAACTGTGTCCAAAACTGCAGATACCACATACTCTCTCCATTACATAGCACATGAGCTGGTAGTCGTTTTGTTCTACGAGCTTCTCCAGACCTCTGTGCACATAACCTATGGATGGCACGGCCCTTATCACTTTTTCATCTTCAAGTTCAAGGTCCAAATGTATCGGTTCCGGTAATGCTGGATGCTGCGGACCGAATGGTACAATTGTTCTCTTACCCATCATTGCACCTCCTTTTTGGCTTCTGTCTTCCATGGTGTTTTGGATGAGAGTTTGAAGAAATTACCCTTATAATCCAAAACGAGATCTGTAAACTCTATGCCGAAAAGATCGTGCACCTCGTTCTCAAAAATAAAAGCAGACCAGAAAGAACCTGTTATACTGGGGACCCTCATTTCATTCGGTACATTTACTCTATAATTTATCATTTTAAAATCCTTATCAAAAGAATACAGTATCTCTGTCTTTCCATCCTTGGAAGTTGCACATATCTGCACTGTCCTGTATCCGTCATCCGCAAGCTCCTTGGCTTTCATTGGAAGATCTGAATAAGGTATCTCTGTTATCTCCTGCACCTCTTGTGATCTTGTCATTGAACCTTTCCTCCCTTGTTGTGAAGAACCTTGCTCTTTTCTTCGAGTATTCCCAACGCCTTTACAACCCCATCTATTATCGCCTCAGGTCTGGCGGCACATCCTGGAACATATATGTCCACGGGTATCACTTTATCAACACCGCCCAGGATGTTGTAACATTTTTTGAATACTCCACCACTGGTTGCACATATTCCGATTGCCACAACCACTTTGGGCTCTGGCATTTGTTCATATATCTGTTTTACAACATCACGATTCTGTTCATTGATCGAACCTGTGATCAACAATATGTCCGCATGTTTAGGATTGCCCGTATTGACAATGCCGAATCTTTCAAGATCGTACATAGGAGTTAGACAGGCCAATACCTCGATATCACATCCATTGCAACTTGAACCATCGTAATGAATTATCCATGGCGATTTTGTTAAGTATGACATATTTACACCTCCTTAAAACACCCATATCAATAGTGCCACATTGATCAATCCGAACAATATTGCCACTACCCAGGAACTCTTTAGTGCTACCTGCCATTTCATTCTTGCAAAACTATTATCTATGAATGTCTCTAAAAAGAATGAGACCACTGCAATGATTGCACCTGTTAGATATCCCCACCATGTTCCATTACAGAAGAACAAGAATACAATACCAAGAAGCATTATGTTCTCATACCAGTGGGCTATCTCCACATACGCGAGAGTCCTCCCCGAGAATTCCGTTGTGACACCTTTTACTATATCTTGATGGGCATGATGCGACATGCTGAGATCGAACGGCGATTTCCTGAATTTGATTGTCAATATGAACAGGAATCCAACGAATATACCAACCATGGTGACGATCGGCATCTTGTCACCATTCAAGATGTCCGAAACATTGAAGCTTCCAACTGCCAAATAGAATCCGATCATTGTAAGCAGTACCATCGGCTCGTAGGCCATCATCTGATAGAGCTCCCTTTCGGCACCCACCTGTGAATATGGAGAATTAGACGAATACGCGGCTAACACAAGGAACATATTCGCCAATGTCAACGTGAATACTACAAGTAAAAGATCTCCTCCTGCAAAGAAGATGCAACCTGTTATCACCACGAATAATAAGAAACAAAATACATAGAAATCTTGTACCTTGTTAACTGTGACCTGATCCTTCTCCATCAGTTTTCTTACATCATAATACGGCTGAACCACCGGAGGACCCACTCTGCGTTGCATTCTGGCACTGACTTTCCTATCCAATCCTGCCAAAATTAATCCAAAAACAGGTGCGAGGACGATATAACTTATCATCGATGCTAGATATAGCGCATTCATGATGTCACGCCTCCAAGTATTAATGCAAAAGCTACAATGATTGTAACCGTTGTTATGACAAGACCTATCTTGTTTATCCTATCCTCACCAAACCAATCCTCCATGTACCAGTTCCTCATCGACACGTTAACGCTCATTCCCATTGAACCAGAATATGATTGGTTATCACCATTGTTCACACCGCACATGTAATTATTCCTGACCTTCTTCTTAGTCTTGTTGAAGAACGGAATCGGAACCACCACAAGAAGTGCCAACATTCCCAATAATACACAAACGTATGCTATTCCGAACGTTGCGAATATTGGATTAACTGGCTGTCCGAAAACTGACAACAAATATGGGGACAATACTTCAGATGAGATCAACGGGAAAGAGAAACATATCGCAATAACCAACGTGGCCAGCAATCCCAATACAAACCACTCTTCCTTATGGACGGTCTCTTCGATATCCTTACTGTTTGCGACCACGGCGACCATCTTTCCAAGCCATTTCCCCCAATAGAATATGGTGACTGCGCTACCAAAACATATGCATGAGATGAGAACAAGATTCTCAGAATTGACAAAGGATATCATAGCAGCCCACTTAGATATCAACATACCGAAAGGCGCCAAGAACATGCCCGATATACCTATGATCATTAAAGCGGACAGTTTAGGCATTCTTGAGAACAACCCATCCATGTCCTCTATATCCCTACTACCGATATGATGTTCGGCGGTACCAACACATAGGAACAACATAGACTTTGTGACAGCATGGAAGATCAAGATCATCATTCCTGCCCAAAGAGCCTCGTATGTGCCTACTGCTCCGCATGCCGCTATCAGTCCAAGATTTGCTATCGTAGAATAGGCCAGTACTCTCTTGGCATTACTTTGGGATATTGCGGCCATAGATGCAAGTAGGAATGTTAACCCTCCGATGCACATCACCATATAACCGACGACATTATTGCCATACATCGGCGATAGTTTCAAAATAAGGAATACTCCTGCTTTCACCATTGTGGATGAATGCAGCAATGCAGATGTCGGAGTGGGAGCTACCATCGCACCAAGAAGCCAACTGTGGAAAGGCATCAATGCTGCCTTTGTTATTCCTGCAATTGAGAACAGTCCGACGGCCAACATAACATACATCGCATTGGAATCCATTCTCAGAAGAATGTCGAATTCCATAACGTCGTACTGTGTACCCAACACGATTATGGCCAGTATTAGTGCTATACCTCCCACAAGATTCAAGATTATCTGTTTGAAAGAATTTTTCACTGCTTCTTCGGTCTTTGTAAAACCGATAAGGGCAAACGAACACAGTGTTGTTACCTCCCAAAAGAAGAAAAACCACATCAAATTGTTGGATGTCACTATGCCGAACATAGCAGAAAGGAATATGAACATCAGGAAAAAGAACCAGGGCCTCCTGTCCTTCTCACCTGCATGGTGTTCTTGAAAATCACGCATATATCCGAGAGAATAGATACATATCAAACTTCCAATCACACCAATTATAAGTATCATTATTATTGAGAATTGATCAATATACAGATTATTCGATACATTTATCTCGTGTGCATATGTGATCTCAAACCACACCAAAAATACCGCTTGAACTAAAGAGAGAATCGACGCGAGGTATTTTTTATATTTTATTCCTAAATATATGACTGCTGCGCACAGAATGATCTCTACAGCCAACATAAACCAATTAAGCATCTCACTTTCAAAATTGAAATATGTTGTACCATCTTTCAAAAATTCTAATGCTACATACACCGAAGCGGCCATTATTGTAATGGCCCCAGAAATTACAATTGCTCCTCTTAACTTATCATTCTTGACCAGCAATAACAAAACGGCCATCAATGCTGGAAACAGCAACAAAAAGAAAACGGAGTACATGACCAGATATCCCATTTGAAAATATAAATACAATCGCGTTTTAGGTTCTTTGACTATCTTATGAGCAAAGTATAAGCGATAATATACACCCAATGCTTATACTGTTCTGATGGCAGAGACCATAACAGTAACTCAGTTGAACACGAGAGTAAAATCGATAATAACAAGTTCACCTGCAATCAATGATGTTTGGGTACTGGGCGAAATATCCAATTTGAAGAAATATTCATCTGGCCATTATTATTTCACATTAAAAGATAATGGAAGTGAGATACGCGGAGTATTATTCAAATCCTCACGCGGAAGAATAGATTTTGAACCTCAAGACAACATAAAGGTCACTGCGTTCGGACATGTGGACCTATATGTTGAGCGCGGATCCTATCAATTCATTGTAGAAACTATGAAGAGATCCGGTGTCGGAGACCTATATTTAGCATATGAAGCTTTGAAAAAGAAATTGGAAGCAGAAGGATTGTTCGATCAGTCTAAAAAGAAGAAACTTCCGATTTATCCTAAAATCATAGGAGTTGTCACATCTCCCACAGGAGCTGTGATTCATGATATCATCACAACATCCGGACAAAGATTTCCTGCCGATATACTTCTCGCACCTGCACAAGTACAAGGAGAAGGATCGGCAGAATCCATCGCAGCGGGAATAGAACTCCTGAACAAAGCAGGAGTGGATGTCATAATAGTGGGAAGAGGTGGAGGTTCCATTGAGGATCTCTGGGCATTCAACGAGGAACTCACCGCAAGGGCGATCGCAGCTTCCAAGGTTCCCATAATATCTGCCGTAGGTCACGAAACAGATTTCACCATTGCTGACCTGGTTGCCGATGTGAGAGCACCTACTCCTACCGGAGCAGCAGAGATCGCCCTGAGAGACCGCAAAGAGGTCATCAAACAATTAGACACTGACACCATTAGACTGACCAGATCACTATTCAATGTCATTGATAAGATGAGGAGCAGGTTCAACATCCTAGATTCTAAACTATCTCCAAAACGTGCAGAAGAAAGGGTTGCCATGTACTCAATGCGTCTCGATGAGATATCATCTAGAATGGCATCATCCCTGAAAGATAAAGTAGAGGTGATGCGTAGAAAATACATTGTACTGGATTCCAGACTGGAACCTCTTGCAAAGAATATAGTCGATAACGGCAGGTCTGCGATAGATCAATACTCGAAACGCCTGGAAGGATTGAATCCTTACAGAGTTCTCGGAAGAGGATATAGTTTCATCACAGACAGTAAAGGAAAAACATTGACATCGGCAACCGCCGTAAGAATCGGTTCTGATATAAACATCAGAATGAAAGATGGGATAATAAATGCAGAGATCAAAAAAGTGGAGTTGAAAAAATGAATGAAGACATAGATAAAATGACATTCGAAGAGAGCATAAACACACTCGAACAGATGGTAAAAGAATTAGAGAACGGCGGACTGGACCTCGATAAAAGTTTAGAGGTATATGAAAGGGCAATAGTGCTTAGAGACCACTGCAAAAAGATATTGGATGAAAGCGATCGTAAAGTTCAAAAAATAATGGAAACAGCTGGAACCATCAAAAAAGAAGAATTCAACATCGATCCATCCAAAGAGTAAAGTTATACTTCATACTCCACTGCAGGGTATACTTGTAAAGATCCGTCTCTCTAAAATCATCATATCCGAATGCAAGTCTTAATGCACCGCCCAGTTTACCCGCATTCATAGAACAGCAGTTGTACGAACCGAATATATTGACAAAACCTATCAGAAGTATGAATACGGCATCATGTCCCCTTGCTGCTATCCACGGATCATCAAGAAGTTCCTCTTCACTCTCTATTCTATCTATTAGCTCTTTTTTACCAATACTCTTACTTGATGAATGCATAAAGATATCATCTACCATTCTCTTTACGTCGATGGCCAATGTCTTCTTGTCAATGAAGTTATAATATTCGAGATCCTTAAATGATAGACCGATACCGTCACGGACCGAGATATACATCAATAATCCGATTGGATAACTAGACCTTGCTATAACATCCCTAACCTTTCCGAACCTTTTTTCGAATTGCGACAATGCATCTTGATCCGCATACTCTGTAAGAACATCATCAAGCGCGCTTGTACGGAGTATTGTAGTCTCTAGATCTCTCTCATCAGTCACGAATATTGGAGGACTGTACATCTTTCCAGTCAAATGATCAATATCGGCATCGATGATACCCAGGATCTTCTGGTCGTTCCTTTTCCCACTGCATTCTGCCACGGAATGCCTCACATTATCTTTAGAATATGCAATAACTACCTTTGCACCGTTCTTATCGATGAATTTACTGTATAATCTACTGTCTGTGATTCCCTCAACAACTAGAACCGTACCTTTGAACGCAGACCTCAGCATCGAGATCTCATTGGCAATATCCGATGCGGTAATATTATCGATCATCTTCTACCTTCAGTTCAATAGCAAGATCCCAATTGTCATGTATTATCTGAGGCGAATGCGTTGCAATTATTATATGCAAATTTCTCAGTCTTGCAAGATCCATTAGAGTCTTACCAAGCTGTTGTTGCCATGTGATATGAAGAGATATTTCCGGTTCATCGATTATTGCCAATGATCCAGGTTTGGTCTGGAATAAAAGACGATAGAATATCACCAGGATCTCTTTCTCTCCTGATGAAAGCTTAGAAATGGGCAAGGCGGTTCCATTATCCATTTTTGCTGTAAGAATGCCATTCTCATTGACATAAATTCCTTTGTTGACATATATGTTATTCACAATATCCATGTAAACGATGATAGATTCTGCCAAATCGTAATATTTGTCAACATATTCATTGATAGAATATGCAAGATCGTAGTAATCTTTACGGTACTCCATTATCTCAAATCTTGTAGGCGGAAATCTATACCCAGGTGGCATATCAGGCTCGAACCCAGCCTGTTTTATGAAATCCAATTTTGCTTTGAGATCCTTTGACCAAAATTCTAACTCATCATCAGAATATTTCTTTCTACCTTCCATCGGAGGAGTCGTGAGCTCACAGTGCTCAAATGCATACTTCATCTTCTCTGTCAGATCTCTCATGTATACATCCAATGATGAGACCAGATATTCTCCTTCTTTGATAGTCATCCTTTCAGGCGAGATATATGTGACATCGAGGATCTTTTTGAGATCCTCTGAGGATAATTCTTCTTCAACCTCGTTCCTCTGCATCTGTACTAGCAGCCCTTCATTGCCATTCTCAACGATAAGATTGGTACTATCATCAAATCCAAGATCCAATCTGTCAAACGGAGTTGCTTCGACTTCTGCGAGATCGCCATCGAGAACATTATAGATCAACTTCATCAAAGTGGATTTACCGAATCCGTTCTGTGAGTGTATGAATGTTATATTGCCGTCGCTGAGATTAACGCTATAATCATATTCCCCGAAAAGGCCGTAAATTGAAATGGATCTGATCATCATGGCGTGGTGTAATCTGCATGAACGTATAGAAAACCTTTCTATCTCAAGTTTTATTTTCTATTAACTTATGCAGTATTTCCATGGACAAGGAACGGGCCTTCAAAGAAGTTCAAAATAACATCAAAACTGGCAAATTTGATATTGTAGGACCTCAAATATCAGAGATCGTCTCTAATTATTCAAAAGACCCTTTCACTTTGCTCACCTGCGCATCACTGCTAAAGGTAACTGAAGATGACAACAGAATGTCAGATGTCATTAAACTCATAATGAATTGTCTTCCAGAGGAAGAGGGTTCTAGATTCGAGATCGCCGTAGGTCTCAGAGGATTGGGATTTCAAATCTATGCAGAATCCATACTCTGTGATCTAGAAAAGACAGATGATATCCAAAAAGAACTTTCCAAAGTATATTTCGATATGAACGAATACGAAAAAGCTCTTGAATATCAAAATAATATTGAAACATCTACAATAGATGATGACATTTTCACAATCCGTATTCTATGCGCCATTGGAGATTATGGTGAAGCAACTGAGAGAGCCAAATCCATACTGAATGAATTTCCATTAGATCATGAAGCTCAGAAATGTTACTGTTCTGTGCTTCTATCATCTGGACAGCAAAAAGAAGCTGAAAGATTTGTAAAAGGCAAACTGAAAGAAAATAAAACATCCGCCGATACGAATGCACTTGTCTCTTATTTCCTATGGATAACCGGAAGGTCTACAGCCGCAGGCGGATATGCTGCAAAGGCTATCAAAATAGATGATGACCACCTAGGAGCTTTGGAAATACTAGCGTATTGCCTTATAGATAAAAACAAAATACCAGAAGCTAAAATAGTTGCTGGTGCTATAAATGAAAAGGCTCCGGGTAATCCTGCAGTCATCAGAATACTTGATATGTGCAAACAGCACATATCATGAATCACTTTCTTCCATGATGATAGTGAGATATCGTGTCCATTGCATTTTTGCCCTTAAAAGTCACTGAATCATTCTTACGCATATTGAGTCTTACATCCTTCCAGAATGATCTTGTGAATATCATGATCGCCATGAATACTTCCAGACGACCCAACCACATGATGAACGACAAGAACAGCTTTGTTACATCCGTAAGAACCGCATAATTTCCAAAAGGTCCAAAATCTCCAAAACCCATTCCTGCATTACCCAAAGTGCACACAGTAAGTCCGATTGCGTTTAAAAAATCCATATTGGGCTCTGAAAATAGCAAGAATACCACTGTTATGAATCCTGTGACCAAGAACAACAACACTATCACAATTGCCGATGTCACTGAAGAATTGTCAACAGATACTCCATCAAGCTTTACATCTTTCACTGCGTTTGGATGAAGCATCTTGTATAGCCCATTCATCACATATGATTTCACTAAAAGAATCCTGTATATCTTGATACCTCCCGCAGGTGTACCAGACATTGAGCCGAAAATACCAACCATCGCAAGAATTCCGAACACGGCTACAGGCCAAACAGTATAATCTGTGATAGCAAATCCTGTAGTTGTTCCAAGAGATACCACAGTAAACAATACCTCCCAAACCGTATTGCCTGTTGAACCTGGTGTGAAATCAGCTATAGAATTGCTAGCTCCAATTATGACAATAGCAGAAATTATTGCTGTAGTGACAGCGAACCAGATAAATGTCCAAACAAATTCCTGACTTCTTACATATGCCTTGAAGTCACGTTTGTAAATGGCCCTGTAATGCAGATAGAAGTTCGTACCTCCCAGGAACATGAACACGAGCACTATGCCCTGCACCAACATAGAATAATTCATTATACTAGTTGATGAGACCATCATACCTCCTGTTGATATGGTGGACATGGTCATACATACAGACTCGAAGCCGTTGACATCACTTATGTACAGAAGTATCATTTCCGCAAAGGTCAACATAATGTAAATGTAAATGTAGCTTATAGCAGCACTTTTCATCTTCATTGAGAAATTCGCGTTTCCAGAACCTGCCAATTCATTATTGAGAAAAGCACGTCCGCCTATACCCATCATAGGCAGTAGGAACATGAAAATGAGAACCACGGATATACCACCAACCCACTGAATGAACGATCTCCAGAACAGCAAACTGTATGGTAAATTGAAATCCGTAACAATAGACGCTCCTGTGGTCGTAAATCCACTGACACCTTCAAAAACAGAATCTGCAAATGAGAATCCATAAAGATAGAAGGGCACTGCACTTACGATGAAGGCCATAAGCCATGCGAAAGACATCATCAGGATGCCTAACACAGGCTGAAGCGTATGATTGCTCTTAAAGCACAAGAACTGGAACGAACCCATTATGATAAGCAAAGGTGCCAAACAGATAAAATGCAGGAAACTCTCACCGTAGAGGATTGCAACTATGCATGGAACCAGAAGCATTACCCCCAATCCTACTTCCACCATACCTAGTATCTTAACGAAACTGCTTTCCCATCTTGCAAGATGCTGTAAACCTACACGGGTAGTCTCAAACATTAATTACAGCTCCAACGGAGTCTTTTGTCCAAGCAATTTAGATAATTTGACCGGATTGACCATATGAGTGAATAATAATATCTTATCGCCTGAATTGAAAATCGTATCCATTTTAGGATAAATCATTTTACCGTCCCTGAGAATTGCCGCTATACGAACACCATAAGGTATCCCTATATCTCCCAGACAATGATCTGTCAAAATAGATTTATTATCGATGGTGACACTGAAGAAGAATTCATCCTCGTGATCCATTATAAGTATGGCATTATCGTCGAATACAAGATTCTTAGTTATCTCATTGGAAATTACACGATGATATCCTATGATCGATTCTATTCCAGTATATTTGAATATCTCCTCATATTCTTCGGTCGAATATCTTGTTATGATCTTACTGGTCCCAAATTTCAATGCGGCCATACATGCAAGAAGATTGCGTTCATCCATTGACGATACACTTATGATGACGTCTGCTCTCTGAACATTCTCAGCCCTGAGGGTCATAGGGTCTACTATATCCGCATTCACGACAATGACATCACTGAGCTCTCTTGCAGCATTCCTACAGGATTCCTCATCTTTATCGATGATCTTAACGAATCTCTTCTTTCCACTCTGCAGTATAGCTTTTGCAACCGCAATACCAACAACACTTGCGCCGAGAATGACAAATTCTTTTGCATCTTTCTCGATACCGATTAATTTGTTGACTGCCTCCATGGTCTCTGGACTTCCAAGAACACATATTCTGTCATCGATATGGATCTCGGCCGTTTCGTTGTTTATAATGACGTTATCACCGCGGTAGATAGCAACGACCGTGCAATTCTCAGGAATATCAAGATCCATGACGACCTTTCCAATGAGATCGTGACCTTTATCAACCCTGAATGTGGCAAATGCAACATTCATACTGCTGATATAATCGTAAGTAACGGAATTCTCCAGTATAGCTAATTTAGTGATCTTTTCTGCAGTAATCAGCTCAGGAGATATCAAAAGATCAACTCCCTCAACACCTTCTCCGCTTGTTTTGATGATGTAATCTGGATCTCTTAGACATGCAACTGTCGTGATCGATTTTTTTATACGCTTGGCCATTAAACAAATGAAAAGATTAAGGCCATCCTCAGGAACTGCAGATAATATGATGTCCGCATCTATTCTTGCAATAGCTTCCTTGAGAACCTTTGGGTTGCTTCCATCCTCATGAAGAACAGATACATTCAACAAACTCTTCACATTGTCCGCTTTAACTGAATCCTTCTCGATGACGAGTACATCATGAACTCTGCACAATGCCTCTGCGGATGTGAATCCAACATTACCTGCTCCGACGATTATGACCTTCATCAGTAACGCCTACAGTTACCTTACAAATCTTGATAGTTAAAGGCTTTGCTATCATAATAAAATTATTTTCAGTTGCAGGACGCACTATTTTTTGAAAAACATATAAAATCACATGTTTTCATAAAACC
The DNA here is from genome assembly GCA_963676235.1 of Candidatus Methanomethylophilaceae archaeon. GTDB lineage: Archaea > Thermoplasmatota > Thermoplasmata > Methanomassiliicoccales > Methanomethylophilaceae > JALNYB01. The sequence continues at coordinate 1,277,396 of OY781044.1, read as the reverse complement.
AGATGAACACACGGACTAACAAACAATGATCATACTAAGTCCGTCATTCTTTTTACGGGCTTGTATGCCTTATTGATGATATCCTCATCGAGAGTTATCTCTCCCTCGCCCGTCTCTAATGTATGAAGAATGGACTCGGGCTCGATCATCTTCATCGTCATACAGACAGCCTGCAGGGGAAAATAGAATTTCTTCCCGGGGCATTCCTTCTCAAGCCTATACTTCATTCCTACTTCCGTGAGAATAATAAATTCATCTGCGCTCAGTTGTTTTGCTAATTTGAGGATCTTCTCTGTAGAACCGATATGATCCGAAATATTCAGAACATCCATTCTACATTCAGGATGCGCCATAACTATAGCCTCAGGATGTTTAGCCTTCAAATCCTGTACTTGTTTAACAGTGATACACTGGTGTACAGGACAGAATCCATCCCATAATTTAATGTCCTTATCTGATCTTGAAGCAACATATGCTCCTAGATTCTTATCCGGAACGAATAATACTTTCTTCCCATACAGCGAATTGACCACATTCTCTGCATTGGACGAAGTACAGCAGACATCCATCTCGGTCTTCGCTTCCGCTGTACTATTAACGTATCCTACAACAGCATAACCGGGATTTGCGATCTTTGCAGCCCTTATTTGCTCCGCACTGCACATGGATGCCATAGCACAGTGTGCTTCTGGTTCAGGTAGCAGAACGATTTTATTCGGGCTTAGTATCTTGGCAGTCTCTCCCATAAATGATACACCGCAAAAAACTATGACATCCGCTTCTGTATTAGCTGCTATGACCGAAAGTCCCAGAGAATCTCCAACAAAATCTGCCAGATCCTGAACTTCCGACGAAGTATAGTTATGAGCCAATATGACCGCATTCTTTTCCTTCTTTAATTGAAGGATGCGCTCCGTTACTGATACCATATATCGGGGTATTTCACACATCCTTTAAATCTTACGCCTGAATTACCCAAATCGATGATAGAGAAAAGAGAAGAACTCGCTGCTAAAAAGTTCAATTGTTCGATAAGAGAACGTGCTTTATTCGAAGCAGGCATCAAAATGGGTACCATATATCATCAATTTGTAGGAGTTCCCGTTGATCAAGACAGCGTAGAAGTCCTTGAAAAATCTATTGAAAAAGGCGTTCTTACCCAACCATACGTAGATAAGATAACTGTTCACATCGATAGAAGTGTGTTCAACCCTAAAAAGGACGAATATTCGTATTGCTCCCTTTCTGGCGAAATGCTAGATGTGTCTTTGGTCATAAAAATAGAGAATATAGAAGTGACTGCAGAAATGCGTTATGATCCACTGCTCAAATACCCTCTTATGTATATATCAAAAGTTCAAGAACGTTAAAGGGTTTTTATATTCAGAATCCTATACTGGATAAGCTTAAGATTGATTTACCATGATCAGCGACATCAAAATCGGCATCACAGGCCTACCGGGTTCAGGTAAGACGTACGCACTACTTCGTGTGATTGAGATGCTAAAAGAAAACGATCTTTCCATTGGCGGTATGATTGATGAACCACTGACGGACGGAAGGCACAAGACAGGATTCACTGTAAAGAATATTCTTACTGGAGAATCCCAGATCTTTGCAAGTTCAGAGATCGAAAGTAAGATCATGATAGGTAAGATAGGCGTGGATCTCGATAAATTCGAAGAGATTAGCATAACGGCTATCAGAGATGCCTGTGATAAATGTGACATCATCATAATCGATGAGGTAGGTAAAATGGAAGTTGAAAGCCAAGCATTCATTGATATTGTCAAAGAAGCCCTTGATATCAACAAACCCATGATTCTTACCCTGCATAAAAAATCAAGAAACCCCCTTTTGCAAGATATCAGAAGAAGAGATGATGTAAGAATTCTTGAAGTCACTCCGACAAACAGAAATCTTTTACCCTACAAGATCTTACGTCTGATGAACGGTGAAAACGTTTGATGCCTGCAGGAACTGTGATCCGCGAGGGTCCTACACAACTTTTAGTCCCGGAAGATCATTCTACACACGGCCCCGGAACAAAGACCGCTGCCGTATTCTTTAATGAACAGATGGCATTCAACAGAGACGTGAGCATAATGTTCCTTCGCGCTCTGGAACGCGACAAGATAACTGTCGCAGATGCTATGACTGCCACAGGTTCCAGAGCAATACGTATCGCTAATGAAGTCCCTAACACGATCGTTACATCTAATGATATGAACCCCGATGCGATACCTTTTATAAATGCAAATATCAGATTGAACGATCTAGATAACTGCACCGCCTCAAATGAGAACATGCATATTCTCTTCTCAAATGGCGCTTATGATTATGTTGATCTCGATCCGTTCGGTTCACCTGCACCATTTATCCAATCTGCCATCAGAGGCTGCAGAAGAAAGGGCATCCTTGCAATAACCGCAACAGATACCGCACCTTTGGCTGGAGCACACGCTGGAAAATGCAGAAGAAGATACCAATCAGAACCTATCAGGGGCTATATGTGCCACGAAGGCGGATTGCGTATCCTCATGTGCACTATTGCAAAAGAACTGGCAAAATTCGATCGCGGAATGAAACCTTTGCTTTCATTCTATGCAGATCACTATTTCAGAACATATATCCAAGTAGAAGAGGGAGCGGATGCAACGGATAGATCACTTGATCAATTAGGATATATGCATTATGATCCTGCAACGCTCGAAAGGTCCACTTCTAAATTACCTGATAGTGAACACCGTCTCGGTCCTTTCTGGTTGGGTCCACTTCATAACAAGGAACAACTTTCAAGAATGACACCTGAAAACACAGCAGAAGAAAAAAGATGCACGAAAATGCTTGATATCTGGCAGAACGAACTGAACGATCAGGTATTCCTTTACGACCTAAGTGAACTGTCGTCTTTCATCAAATTATCCCCCCCGAGGCTGGAAAATCTAATAGAAGCACTGAATCAATCAGGACATGCTACAAAAACACATATAAGCCCCAGTTCCTTCAAAACCGACCTTTCTACAAAAGAAATAATCAATATTTACAAAGAGATCAGTCCTGAAGTTCTGCGTAAATCATAATAAGGTTTATAGTTGAATAAAGAATGGGAGAGACTAGGTGTAATTTTGCCAAGTCTTGCGATCATTGGTGCCCAATGGGGCGATGAAGGTAAAGGAAAAATAACAGATTATCTTGATGAGAAAGCAGATCTCATCGTTCGTTTCCAAGGCGGTAACAACGCTGGACACACTATTGTGGTCGGAGATAAAGTATTCAAACTCCACGGACTTCCCTCAGGTGTTGTAAGACCCGGAAAGGAAGCTGTTATCGGAAACGGTGTAGTCTTAAACATGGATGAACTTCAGGATGAAATAGATCAGGTCGTAAAGAACGGCGGATCCATCGAAGGCTTGAAAATATCCGACAGAGCACATCTCATAATGGGATATCACAAGAAACTCGACGGAGCCGAGGAAAAATACCGTGGAAAAAACATCGTCGGAACAACAAAAAAAGGAATTGGCCCAACATATCAGGATAAGATCGCAAGGATTGGATTTAGGGCAGGAGATCTCTTGGAAGATGATGTTCTCAAAGAAAAACTCAAATTCATTCTTCCTTACAAAAAAGATACAATGAATATGATGGGTGCAGAAAAATGCAACTGTACTGTCGATTCCCTTTATGAAAAAATGATCGGCTGGAGAGATCAGATCGGAAAATGCATCTGTGATACCTCTGTACTGATAAATGATGCTCTTGATAACAATAAAAATGTTCTTTTCGAAGGAGCACAGGGTGTAATGCTTGACATCGACCATGGAACATACCCCTATGTTACTTCATCCGCAACATGCAGTGGTGGCATCTGCACAGGAGCAGGAGTTGCCCCCAACAGACTCGATGGCATAGTAGGATGTCTCAAAGCGTACACAACACGTGTGGGAGAGGGTCCTTTCGTAACAGAATTAAAAGGTGAAGAGGAAACTATTCTTCAGAAGAAAGGCGGAGAATTCGGAGTCACTACCGGCAGAGGAAGAAGATGCGGATGGCTTGATCTTGTTGTAGGAGAACATGCAAAAAGAATGTGTGGATTCACTTCTATTGCCCTAACAAAATTGGATGTTCTTAACGATTATGAGAATATTCCTATCTGTACTGCATATGATATCGATGGAAAACAAGAAAAGCACTTCCCCGCATCCATCGCAAAACTCGGAAGGGCAAAACCCGTTTATAGGATAATGAAAGGATGGAAAGGATGGAATGATACTGATGCCCTTGTGAAAGAAGGATATGATGCACTCCCATCTGAAATGAAAGAATATATCCGTTTCATCGAAGAATATCTCAATGTTCCTGTAGACATCGTAAGCATCGGTGCCAAAAGAACAGATACTATCGACAGAAATATGAATTTGTGGAATTGAAACAAAGGTGTCATCAAGACACCTTTGTTTTAAACCTTTCAAATTTTAAATTGTTTTTAAAATCAGCTCAAAACATATTTTCCGACGATGATCGTAAAAGTGCCTCTATCGATGGTAAACCATGATTTGAAATCCTTTCCAGATTTTGTAACTGCCTTACCTATTTCTTCTAACATGTTTGCAATATCTGATTCTGCAAATACGCCTACACTATCACCGAAACGCTCTCTATTCTGAAAATGAGAACCATCGATGAACATATTGAACGCAGGGACAATTATGCCATTCTTACGTCCTGATGCACCCTGGAATCCAATTACGCCTATCTGATGCGAACCACATGAGGATGTGCATCCAGAAATATGGATCCTCGGCAATACGCCATCCGCAAAATCATTCTTCCTTGACATCTTGACAAGAGATAACAGCAGTCCATAAGAATCCCTGAGGCCTATCTGACAGATCGTGTTTCCCACACATGACACAGATGATTCAAAAAGCGTCCTTGCACCATCGTTGGTCACTGCAAAAACCGCCTCGGCTTCTTTTGCATTACAATTAACAATATACATCGTCTCATCCGGAGAGACACGGATTTCCACATCATCCATATCCTTGATCACATTATAGATCTCCTCGAACTTTGACGCTTCGGGATCCCCTCCTATGGGATGGTATACAACATAATACAGACCGCTCTGTTTCTGTTCGTATATGCGTGAACTCTTTGTAACGCCGTTACCTTTCTTGATTACAAACCTTTCCTCCACCTTAAGATCGAGTCCACCTTCGGACAACGAATCTTGAATCATCTCGGTATATTTTTTTATATAATCTTCAGCACCTAGGGTCTCCTGCATATAGCGTGTCCTTGCTTTAGACCTATTCTCATAATTACCATACGTTGTGAACATCTTCACCATGGCGCGGATATGATACAAGACCTGTGATGAAGATATGCCTCTGCAGACACAAAGGCCCATACGTGGATCCTTTCCCAAACCACCAGCACTATATACATCAAACGTTCCATCCGAATTAGCTACGAAACCAAGGTCTCTGAACGTCGCATGTGTTATGTTCTCAGGAGAATTCGAAAAACCTACCTTGAGCTTCCTCGGAAGTTTTATCGAAGTCCTGATAGACATGAGATAATCTTCTGCCGCCTGAGCATAGGGGAGAACATCGTAATACTCATTCTTTTCAACACCAGACAATGGTGAAGCAGTGATATTGCGAGGGTTGTCCCCTCCGCCTCCAAGTGTTATTATGCCGTGATCCATTGCTTTTTCAGCAATATCGCATGCAGCCTCTCCAGATATATTGTGTAACTGAACTGCCTGACAGGTGGTCAAATGTACCATATCTATTTTGTATTTATTGATACAATCGACGATAAATGATAATTTATCCTTGGTTATCAGTCCTCCAGCCAAACGGAGACGTACCATACTGCATTCTCCGCCTTTCTGAGCGTAACTTCCGTACGCTCCGGATATTCCTTTATACTCCTTCACTGTGAGTTCTTTTTTATAAAACCTATCAGTGGCCTCTCTGAAATCCAAGAATACTTTCTTTGCGTCATCACTCATAACTTAGCCTTCTTGTACAGAGACTTGTCCGCGTCAAGAGGTATCGTAGCATCTAATCCTACCTTGTATGTTGTTCCATGAGTACTCGGATCCAAAGATGAACCTGCAGCACCTGGGATTACAATGATCTTGTCTCCCTGCATTCTGGTGGCCACTGCCCACTCGACCTCACGATCATTGAATATGTCTATATCATCATCAACGATAATGACTTGCTTCATCGAAGGATGCCCGGTAAATGCTGCCATAATGGCATTCACCCCGTCACCTTCTTTATTCTTTGTAATCGAAACGACACCGTTGAGCCAACAGCATCCACCTTCCGTTAAACGCACATTCTTTACTCTGGGAACGGCCTGTCTGACTGTCTTGAATATCATAGGTTCCCTGGGGAGCCCCATAAGAAGGAAATGATCATATCCTCCAGGAAGTAAAAGATGGAAATACGGATCTTTATTGGACCATATCTTATCTATCTTGATAATAGGCTGATCTCTTACATAATCATAAGTTCCAGTAATATCTACGAATGGACCTTCTTTGGTCGTATCAATTGTTATGCGGCCTTCCATGACATAGTCGCAATGCGAAGGCACAAATAATCCATTATCACATTTTCCTACTTCCAAAGGTTTTCCATGACTTTTTACATTCATAGATGAGGCCACACTAAGCTCATCCGCACCGTAATCCATAGATAAGGCAGCTGCCAAAAGTACCTCTGCAGGAGCCCCTACGCAAATGGCTATCTTTAGCTCTTTATTCTGTTTCTTTGATTCGGTGAACATCGTGAATAAATGTCTAGGAACAAGACGAACGGCAATATGGTCTTTATCCATTATCATCATCCTGTGAAATGAAACATTTCTCTTACCTTCGAATTCCGCAACGATTACACCAGCTGTGATATAACGTCCTCCATCCTCGGGATAATATTTTGGAATCGGAAGCTTCATCAGATCCAGTTCAACGATCCTCTCTTTGAATTCGGGGACTTCAACCTCTTTTGTATTTACAGGTGAACCAAGCGCATCGATCAAATGACCAACAATCTCATTAGGATCTATATTCATTGCATCTGCGATCTTCTTTCTTGTTGAGAAAACATTACCTGCGGCCTTTCCTCCGTTCAGATCATTGAAAATGAACGTCTTTTCCTGATCTGCAATGAGGAAACTGGTCACCTCAGTTGAATCGGATTCAACCTTTTTATCGATGACCTGGATATTTCCTGTCAGGGAGCTCTTGAGCGACATAATACCATTAAGGCTGTAACAGTTTATATTGATTCCAATAACTCAAACTTTCGTGCATAATAAATAGACGAATCAGAATGTACAATCATGTCCGAAGAACCTATAGAGGTCACAATTAGAAAATACGCACTTCAGAACGCTATATTCTTCAAAGGTACCGGTAACCCAAAAGCAGTTATCGGCAAGATCTTAGGAGGATTCCCTGAATATAGGAGTAAGACAGCTGAACTCACACCCATGATCAATTCTATCATGGCAGAAGTCAATGCTATGGGACTTGAAGCACAGACGAACGAGCTTCAAAAAATGGATTCCTCGCTTTTAGTAAAGGAAAAGAAAGAACGCGTTTACGAACTTCCGGCTCTGGACAATGTCGTTGAAGGCAAAGTAGTGATGCGTATCGCTCCTGGACCGTCGGGACCACTTCATATCGGACATACTCGCGTATCCATCCTTAACGACGAATATATCAAAAGATACGGCGGAAAGCTCATCGCAAGATATGAAGACACAAACCCAGAAAAGATCGAGCCAGACGCGTACGAGATGATATCTGAAGATCTTGAATGGTTAGGTGTGAATATAGATGAAACTATCATTCAATCAGAAAGATTCGAGATATATTACGATTACACAAAGAAACTCATTGAAATGGGAAAAGCTTACGTCTGTACATGTAACGCTGATCACTGGAGAGAGCTTAAAGAACAAAAAATAGCCTGCCCGTGTCACGATCTTCCTATCGAGACACAATTAGAAAGATACGAAAAACTACTCGCAGGAGAATATGATGAAGGTGAGGCAGTTGCTGTTATAAAGACCGATCTTGCACACCCCAACCCCGCGGTGAGGGATTTTGTTGCATTGAGAATTGTACATCATCCACATCCACGTACCGGAACCAAATACATCGCATACCCTATGATGAATCTCTCTGTCGCGATAGATGACCATCTCCTCGGAATGACACATGTCATCAGAGGAAAGGACCATCTCAACAACACATTGAGACAAGAATATATTTTCGATTATTTCGGATGGAAAAAACCTGAGTATTATCACTATGGATTGGTAAACATTCCCGATACCGTCTTAAAAACATCTCTTATAAAACAGAGCATAAAAGCCGGAGAATATACTGGATGGGACGACGTTAGAACCGGCACTGTGAGGGCTATGGAAAGACGCGGAATAAAACCAGAGGCGATAAGAAGATATTGGGTAGAAAGCGGTATGAAATCAGTCGATATACAGTTCTCCTGGGACAATCTTTACGGAATGAATCGCGACATCATCGATGCGACATCAAATCGGTACTTTTTTGTACCAGATCCAGTAAGGTATGATATCGAGGGAATCGACGTGCTTAAGGGACAGGCACCACTGCACCCAGATTATCCAGAAAGAGGAAACAGAGAATATACCGTTGACGGAAGCAAAACAATATTCATCTCTGCAGACGATTCTAAGACATTCGTAGAAGCAGAAAAGATCAGATTGAAGGATCTCTGTAATCTCGACTATTCGACACCTGCAAAGTACTCTGGAAATGACGTATCTGTACTAAAACACGGCGTAAAAGCAATCCAATGGGTAGGAAGGAATAGCATAAAAACCGAACTCCTCATGCCCGACGGAACGATTCTTAACGGTCTCACAGAAGATGCCATATCAAAAGAACATAACAACTCCGTACAATTCGAAAGACTTGGTTTCGTGAAAATAGAAGAGAATACACCTGAAAACATCAGAGCTGTATTCACACACCGCTAAATGTCAAATATATTTCAATAAAAATTCATATGCGCTCTGATAAATCTCATCAGAACGCTATGAGTATCAAATTGAATAACGAACCTATCAAAATAGCTACTGCCATCGATACGAAAGCTATAATAACTGTATCCTTCCAACCTATCTCACGTCCCATTACTGTAAATGTTGCCAAACAAGGCATGAATACAGCCATTACCATACCGAACACCACAAATTGTTCCGGCGTCATGAACTGATCAAGTGTAAGAGGCGCTGCGAGTATCACCAACAGCGCAACAGACATTTCTTTTCTTAAAATACCGACTAAAAATGCAATTATTACTACTGCAGGCAATCCTAACATACCTACGGTGATAAAAGACAGAGGATCCACGATTATATTTAATGCATTATAAGCAAGCAGTATCTCTACAACAACACTTCCTACAACAAGCATCGGGAAAGCTATAATGAAGAAATCTTTGATCCTTTCCCAGGTCTTATATAATACATTCTTTGCCTGAGGAATTACGAGATCTGGAAGCTCCATAGCAAGATTAGACGGCTCTGACTTGAGGAATTTGTTGAGTACGAGTCCTGTCATTCCTATCAACACCAATAATGTGATCAGAATCGCCAATGCATATTCAACCCCGGCATATTTTCCGGTGACTCCCATGATTATTGCCATCTGTGCAGAACATGGAACAGCCATTACAATCATGGATATCACGATCAATCTTTCCCTCCTGGAATGAATGGAGCGTGTAGCCAATATGGCTGGAACATTGCATCCTATGCCTACCATCATAGGAATAAAAGCACCACCATGCAATCCGAATTTGTGCATAAGTGAATCTAACAAGACAACCGCACGTGGAAGATATCCAGAATCCTCCAAAACACCCAATATCAGATAGAACACAAGGATGTATGCTATTAATAAAGATAGAATTGCTCTGATACTGCCATTGATCCCTATCAATATCAGTTCCAAATTTCCACCTAATGAACCAGCTAAATTATCAATAAAATCTCCTATGCAGACATTATACGTCCACTCCACTGCGCCACTCAGATATTCTCCCAGATAAATAATCGAAAGAAACATTATTGCAAATATGGCAGCCAATATCGGAACTCCGGTTATCGGTGCAATGGTCAGATCGGATATCTTCTCGGCACGCGTCTGGGGTCTTTGCGTCTTTTTCTGAACCGTTTTTATAAGAATATCAGAATGCGCATATCTGTCGCGACCTATCTCAACATTAGGAGATTCTCCGAGAAGCTCTTTTAGTGAGTTCCTGATTATCTCAGCCTTCTCCTTTACATCATCGGGAACACCATCTATGAAATCCTGTGTTCCTTCTAAAAGCTTAACTGCTTTTCCTCTTTTGGAAAAACGCGTTTCACCCAGAAGCTTTATGAGTACTGTGATGGAACGCTCAATGTAATTTGAATACTTTACTTGGAATGCCGAAACAGTTGCCTTTCCAGCACATATCGCATCTGCAAGATTATCAACACCTTCTGATGTCTTCGCAGAAACAGGTATAACTGGTATTCCCAGATAATTTGAAAGTGCATCTACATCTGTATCAAACCTCTTCTTTGATGCATCGAACTTATTCAATGCCAGAATAACAGGAAGGCCTAATTCCATGACCTCGAAACATAAAACCAAACTACTTTCTAGATTTGTTGCATCTGCTACAAGGACCACAGCATCATTATCAGGATCGCTAAGCATTCTTATGGCAACATCTTCATCTGCAGAATTACCTGATATGCTATATGTTCCAGGAAGGTCGTGTACTCTAACATTGACCCCGTTCCTCTTAATAACTGATTCTTCGAATTCAACCGTGGTTCCAGAATAATTAGATGATATTACACCTACACCTGTCAAACGGCTGAACAGGGATGACTTACCGACATTTGGTTGCCCGATCAAAGCAACCTGTAACATCTTTTCCGGCATTAGCTACTCACATCAACAAAAATGGACGATGCCATTCCGAAATCTAAAGCTACAGTTGAATTTCCAAGTCCGATGACCCTTGGACCCTTATCTGAGATCTTGCTATCCATTGTAACTTCCCTTCCAGGAACAAAACCCAATGATATCAATTTCTTCACGACATCTGGATCATCACTCTTGAGGTGAGAGATCATGCCGTGTTCTCCTGGTGTAAGACTTACTAAAGCCTTTGACGAATCATTTGTCTTTCCAAGACAAGCATCGCATGGATTCTTGCAGCTTTTACAATCATCATCAACCGGTATTCCAAACATCTTACACATCTTGACGGCCGACTCATCGGATATCGCGTGCTCCATCTTACATGCTTCCTCATGTGCCGCATCATGATCAAGATTCAAGATATCCATCAAGAAATGCTCCATGACATGATGTTTTTTTCTTACTTGCCTTGCAACATGCAATCCACTCTCTGTGAGTTTCACACCTTTGTATTTCTCATACTCCACGAGACCTTCGTTTGAAAGGATCTTCACCATCTCTGTTACACTAGCCGGTGAGATGTTCATGAAAGTTGACAACTCTGTGGTCTTTATAGCACTCTGACCCTCTGTCAACCTCAATATGCTGATGAGATAATCCTCGCGGTTTCTCGTGGTCATAATACGACATATTACAAATTTGTATATATAATTTAGGAAACCCTAAATAATTATATTCCTAAAAATATTGAATATGATCGATAAAAATACTGGGAACTCTGACCATGAAAACAGGATCAGAGTTCAAAAAATGAACAAATCGTTTATTGTTTATCGGCTTCTTGTCTTCTGGATTCACGCTCATTGTGACACTTGTCGATCATTTCCTTTTTGTCAGACTCGAGTTTCTCTATATCTGCATTGAGGGTCTTGATCTTTGCACATAGATCCGTGACCTCAACAGAGAATTCCTGACTGTTTTTAGAATAAAGCTCGTAAGCTTTATTTCCGATCTCTTTGTTGATCTTCTCGACATCACGTTTCTTATCGCTGATCTTTGAGTCGAACTCCAACTCTCTTATTTTTTGATCTGTAAGAGTGCCTGTGTTCTGAACTCCTGCTTTTATCGTATCCATTAATCCCGTGTTATTCACCTTATTTCTCTACTAGTCGATAGGGATGTGACTATTTATGGAACCAACTTGTGATAGTCGTATGCAGGTTCACCTGCGTTGAAACAGTATTGGATCGTTGCAAAGTTCTTCTTGAATGCCTTAACATCTTCTTTGACCTTCTTCGGATCCTCTTTTTTGACAACTACGCGCGCAATGAGGCTTGCAACTTCCTTCATATCGTTCTCTTTCATTCCGATACGAGTCATTTCCTGTGAACCGAGTCTTAATCCAGATGGCCTTACAGAGCTTGTATCGTTAGGAAGCATATTCTTATTACATATGATATTGGCATCCTCGAGTAACTGAGCACAATCCTTTCCGCCACCGAACTGAGAGACATCCAGTGCAATAGCGTGCGATCTTGTAAATCCGAGATCGGGACAGAGTACAGGTACGCCCAACTCATACAATGCTTGTCCGAGTGCACGCGAATTCTTACATGCCTGCGCTGCATATTCTTTTCCGAATACATCCATCTCTGCAAGTGTGATCGCCAAAGCTGCCATCGCATGAAGGTGATGGCTTGATGTGACTCCGGGGAACACTGCTTTCTGAATCTTCTTTTCCTGCTCCTCGGTGAGTTTTGAACCGAGGATCAATCCGTGGTTCGGTCCGGGGAATGTCTTATGCGTGGATGACGAAACGATGTTGACGCCGTCTTCGAATGGCTTCTGGAACTGCCCTCCCGCAATAAGTCCAAGAACATGTGCACAATCCTCCCAAACGAGACACCCTACCTCGTTGAATGTGTCTTGAAGCTCTTTCAATGGCGGTGGGAAAAGGAACACAGAAAGGCCAAACTGTGCAACTTTCGGTTTAACTTTCTTCAAAAGCTTGATAGTTCCATCAACATCCAGATTCATATCATCTGTGCTAAACGGATAATTAACTGAATTAACAGACCTCTGTCCGAATGCACCGAATTCACATGTTGAGATATGAGCTCCCTGTGCAAGTGCACATGTTGTGATCGTATCTCCTGGCTGTGCAAATGCGAAAAGAACAGCCATATTAGCTACTGTTCCAGAAATAGGCCTCACATCAGCAAAGTCTGCTTCGAAAACCTTCTTTGCCAATTCGACGGCTTTGAGCTCTACTTTATCGACATAGATATTTCCCTGATAGTATCTTTTTCCAGGAAGGCCCTCGGCATACCTGTCTGCGAAATCTGAAATCAGCATCTCTTTTGCAAGAGGGCTCATGAGATTCTCAGAAGCAATCATTGGAATACATTCCTCGAACCATTTGTTATGGGCCATCACATTTTCTCTGATGAAACGCGCATCTTCTACACTCATGATATATCAGTATCAGGTAATGATGCCCTTATAAAAAAGGGTGTTGATTGAAAATCGGTCTGCAATTACAGACTATTGACGCCTTTTACAACCTCATCCTTAAAGATTTGTTCTAGGAATATGTACTAAAGCTAGACCAAATCTCCAAGAGTTATAAATTTGAGATTCGTCTCGATATTATTAGACCCTCAAACATGATATAAAACAATATTCAACTGTTTATCATGAAACATGGTGATGAGACACCTATCATACATCTGATCATAGACATAAACACTAGTATTCTCCTACGTATATCCACCGAGCAAGCTCATTACAATTAAACTCGGGCAATGAACCAAAGAATGATATCTATCTAGCATTCTCATTGATTTGTGCCTTCCACCTCTTCAGAACTCATGTTCGCAATATAATAGATTATAAGGATCCTAACATGCATTTTGGCTAATCTTTTACCAACATATTTTTAAAATGTACAAGTTCGTCCCTCTGTTTCTCAAGAACTGTAAGAAGGTTGTTTAATTCGGTCGCCACGTAGAATGTATCCGTATCTCTAAGAACGATTGCCAGACATCCTAAGGTGCGTCCGAATACTCCTCTTGATAACAAGTACGTCTGTGACCTTCACGAGTATATCTTTGTCGTTAATACATTTGGAAGCAAATCATCCACTCGATTACATGCAAATGATTTTACTTCCACGAGAACGCGTTGCCCGTGAATTATCGAGGCCTCTTTAACATCTCCAAAACAACTTGCAATGATAACTATTGTCTCGTCGTAGACCAAACTGAAATTCTATTCCTCTGATAATAAAAACAGGAGTCTCGAAAAAAATCTTAGCATAATATGAAGGAATCTCCGCAACCAATATTGACTTACCCGTGACACAGATACATATTTTCTCCGTCCTTAGAAATTTCGGTAACTTTGAATTCAAAATCTCCTCTATATGCTCCTACGGATCCAAAACCTGTTTGTAGATCATGAAATTAGAAATCTCGCTTTCAATTACACCCTTTCATTTCTTAATGTCTACCTAAAGATAAATGGAGGACAAGTATATCAAACTATTATTTTGGTTTTAACCAGAAAATAAGTACTAAAATAATTTTATTTTAATAGAGAACCATTCCAAAATCTGGTTGATTTAGAAATGTGTATTGAAAATGCTTTGAAAGATATCAGAGCCGGAAAGATCGTCTTGGTCTACGACTTCGACAACAGGGAAAAAGAAACAGATATGACAATTGCCTCTGAGTTCATTACAGCAGATGTGTTGAGAAGAATGAGACATGATGCAGGCGGGCTCGTCTGTACCACAACGCCGAACAAACTCTCTAAAGATCTCGGACTTCCATTCCTTTCAGACGTATTTTGGGATGAAAGAGACAAATATCCATTACTCGGAGCGATGGCCCCAAATGATATACCCTATGATCATACAAAATCATCATTCGGAATAACTATCAACCATAGGAAAACATATACTGGAATAACCGACCATGACAGGACCTTGACAATATCTGAATATGTCAAGACCATTTTCCAAAACAAATCAAAAGATGATATCATAAAAGAGCTCGGAGAGAACTTCAGGGCACCTGGGCACGTACATCTTCTTAATTCCACACCTAAGCTCCTAACTACCAGACACGGACACACGGAACTATGTACTGCACTTATGTACATGGCTGGCGTAAAACCATCAGCTACTATCTGTGAAATGATGGGCGATGACGGAGCATCGGGTAGCAAACAACATGCTATAGAATATAGCAAAAAGAACGAGCTCACCTTCGTGACCGGAGATGAGATCACCGCTGCCTGGAAACAATATTTAGAAAAGACAGGATCGGATCTGTGATCATATGGTTAGGGTGATGGCATCGGGAGTGTTCGATATAATCCATACTGGACACATCTCATACCTGCAACAAGCAAAGGCCCTAGGCGATGAGCTTGTGGTCGTTGTTGCCTGTGACAACACTGTGCGAAAGAAAAAACACGAACCGATCACACCAGAGAACATGCGCGTTAAGATTGTTGAGAACCTCAAACCCGTCGACCGCGCAATATTGGGAAGGGACGGCGGAAATATCTTCGACACCGTCAAAGAAGTGAAACCGGACATAATAGTCCTGGGATTCGATCAACGTTTCGACGAAAATGATCTTGAGGCCAAACTAAAAGAGAATGGCATGGAAAATATAACGGTCGTGAGAGCAACTGAATATGCTGAAGACCTTTCAGCAACCAGGAAGATAGTTTCAAGGATCAGAAATTCAAAAGGTGATTCTCAATGAAGACAATAGGTATCGCTGATACTACTTTCGCAAGATGGAATATGGGTGCGTCCGCGATTGATGAATTAGAGCACACAGGTACAGGATTCAGAATAATAAGGCATACCGTGCCCGGAATGAAGGACCTGCCTGTTGCCTGTAAGAAGATGATCGAAGAAGAACAGTGCAACATCGTCATGGCCCTTGGAATGCCTGGACCTATGGAAAAAGATAAAATGTGTGCACATGAGGCTTCCACGGGCATCATCAGAGCTCAACTTATGACGAACACTCATATCATAGAAGTGTTCGTTCATGAAGACGAGGCCAATAATGATAAAGAATTGGCTGTTCTGGCTGACAAAAGAGCAAGAGAACATGCAGTCAATGCTTATGACCTGTTATTCCGTCCTGAACGTCTTGTAAAGATGGCCGGTACCGGACAAAGACAGGGATTCGAGGACAAAGGTCCTGTATTCAAGTAAGGTGAAAAAATGAAAGCGTATAAAATAGGAATGGTAGCAGCAGAATTCAACTTTGATGTCACATCAATGATGATAGAAAGAGCAAAAGCAGAGGCAGATTTCCTCGGTGTAACAATCTCGAAGACCATAATGGTACCAGGAGTATTCGAGATACCCCTGGCAGTAAAAACACTTCTTGAGAAAGCAGAGGTTGATGCCGTCATAACCATCGGTGCAGTCATAAAAGGAGAGACAGAACATGATGAAATCGTTATCGCGCAGTCCTCGAGACAGATCGCAGATCTGGCACTCGAATACAACAAACCTGTCGCATTCGGTATCACCGGACCTGGTATGACACAACTCCAAGCAGTAGATCGCATCGAAAAAGGTCGCGACGTCGTTGACGCTGTGGTGAAGATGCTTCAGAGACTCGAAAAGATCTGAACATAACAAACGTTTCTAAGGTATCCACCATTTTGATGGATACCTTGATAATTATTTTGGAAATATAATTTTAAAAAAAAAGTTTAAATCGACATAATATCATCATTGATGTCTTAACATGAATTTCTCTAACAGATCATAAGCTTCGACCAGTGTATCCATCGGAGGCAAGAGAATGGTTCTGAAATGCCCCTGTCCGAATTCCTTGCAAAATCCTGAACCATGAACCAATACCACGCCTTCTTCTTTTATCAGATCAAAGACGAAATCTTTATCGGTCTTCCAATCAGTGAGTTCTACCTTCGGGAACATATATAATGCTCCTCTGGCCTTCTTTGTCTCTATACCTGGTATCTCGTTCAATCTCTTGTATGAGAAATCAGCTCTTTCCTTGAGCTTCCTGTTCATATCAACGATGTAATCCTGCGGTCCCTGAAGCGATACCCTTGCCGCTTCCTGACACGGAACGTTCGGACATATCCTGACACGGAATTGTTTCATCATTCCTTCACGGATCTCATCCATCAGACCGTTATTGTCCATAAAATAACAATAACCTTCTCTCCATCCGGGCATCAGATTGACTTTAGAGAATCCATTTAGTATTATTCTTGGAACATCCTCAGAAAGTCTGGACATCGAGAAGAACTTGCCATCGAAAACGATCTTATCGTAAATCTCATCGGATATCAGTGGAAGATCGTACTCAGCAGCGATATCTCCCATCTCTCTGAGAGCTTTCTCATCGTAGACCCCGCCTGTAGGATTGTTTGGATTGATGACCACAAGTGCCTTCGTCCTGTTGGTGATACGCTTACGTATCATGTCGACATCCGGCCTCCAGTTCTCTTCCTCTATCTGTCTGTAAGGTACTACTTTTCCCTCATAGAAATTTATATACTGGGCGTAGGACGGATATCCCGGACCGGGAACTAATATCTCGTCTCCGGGCTCCATGAGTGTAGCCATCATCACATTGATGCACTCACTTACCCCGCTTGTAATGTAAACATCATCTGAAGTTATCTTCACACCATGTTTCTGAAACTCCCTGTCGACGATCGCTTCCCTGAGATTGAGATTTCCCTGTGAATCTCCATATCCGTTATCGGTATTATCAACGGCCTCTCTAAGCGTCTCCTTGAAATATTCAGGCGTCTCGAAATCCCATTTATTTGGATCCCCGATGTTAAGATTATAAAGCTTCTTTCCTGCCTTTGCGGCTACGGCTGCGGGAACCACTACTTCACGAATTGCATAATCCATTCCCATTGCCCGTCTAGAAGCTTTTATTTTCGCCTTCATTTGACCACTGCATTCCCGACGTTAGTTTGTTTATTTAAAATGTCCATATAATTATGGTTCATTCATCTGACGAAAGAAATAAAATCAACCATAGAACGCGAAAATAATAGTCAACAGACCGCGTAATTTTTAACTGTCTCCAACATAGCGGGAACACATGGGAGCGATTAGACTAGGAAAGAATCATCTGAGATGGTGTTACAGTTGTAACCTGCCTATATTAGAGAGCGAGAAATGTCCAGTATGCGGAAGCACTACCGTTGAAATAGAACTCACTCCTCCTGCAGATGCCAGACCTGCCTTCGAAAACGATATAAAGCGCATAAGGGCACTGGCAGACTCAGAATTCGGAGAGGGCGCAGGAAAAGCGATCCTTCCCGACAACCATGTTGTCATCCTAAGTAAATGTCCCGCACTGGACCGTATGGACGAAGTACTTGTTGACGGATCCACCGTTGCAAGCATAAGATTCGACATCGGAAAAGGATGGGTATTGATATCACGTCTTCAGGGCGCTATGCGTCTCGAAGGACACCTGTCGAAAGGTTATGTTGTATGTGACCCTGGAGCAGTGAAATTCATACAAGAAAGCAAGAACCTTATGGCTCCAGGTGTAATCGATGCGCATCCCGATATAAAAGACGGTGACGAAGTCATCATAATCACTCCCGACAAGAAGATTATCGCCACTGGTCTAGCTAAAATGTCTGCTGCAGATATGATTGCAAATGACCACGGCGTTGCAGTAAAAACAAGATGGTACAAACCAGAAGAATTCATCGGTTCCGACATAGAACACACTTGGGATGACGTTGTGAAAGCAAACACTGGCGTCATTGAAAAAAGGGTCGGAGAAGCTGTCGGATTCATCAAGAACACGATCGAAAAGAACAAACTCCCCGCGGTTGTCTCATTTTCAGGTGGAAAGGACAGCCTTGCAACATTATTGCTTACACTAGATGCAGGACTCAAACTACCTGTGATGTTTGTTGATACCGGACTGGAATTCAACGAGACCGTAGAACATGTCCATGACATTGTGAAAAGACATGATTTACAGCTTATTGAAGAGAAAGCACCAGTCGATGCTTTCTTCGGAAATCTGGTATATTTCGGCCCTCCAGCCAAAGATTTCAGATGGTGCTGTAAGACCAACAAGTTAGGACCCACCGTCCATGTTATCACTGAAAACTTCCCTAATGGAGTACTATCATTCATCGGCCAGAGGAAATACGAATCTGAAGCCAGAAACGCTAAACCAAGAGTATGGAAAAATCCGTGGACTCCGGGACAGATTGGTGCATCACCCATTCAGAACTGGTGCGCACTCCATGTTTGGCTCTATATATTTTACAAAAATGAACCATTCAACGTCTGGTACACAAAAGGATTGGACAGAATCGGATGTTTCCTATGTCCTGCATCAGATCTTGCAGAGTTCGACATCGTCGCCAATGAAAGCGATAGGTACGGTCAGTGGGATGAATTCCTCAATGAATATATGAAAGATAACAACCTTCCCCCTGAATGGAAGAAATACGGATTATGGAGATGGAAGAATGCCCCTCAATCTATTCGTGAAGAGGTGAAAAGAGTGACAGGAAAAGACGTTCCTGAATTGACCAAACGCAAGACTAATTTAGATAAGGGTCCGGTCAGCATCAAGATACAAGAAGGATACTCGCCGTGTACAATGGGATACAGCATAGAAGCTGCCCTTTCAAGGCCTATTGATACAAAAAGGCTCAAGCCATTTACACATGCGTTGGGATGGGTCATCGAATACAACGAAGAAGATGATTATATTGAAGCAGATTACGTGACATTCTATGGAGCGGGCTCGATCATATCAAAAGCATTCGTTGAAAGAGATGCCAGACAGCATATGGATGAAGCATTCCAGCTTGTCGTCCGTTCAGAACAGTGTGTAGGATGCGGATTATGCGCCGCAAGATGCAAACCAGGTGCATTATATATGAAAGACGGAAAAGTGGAGATATATGAAGAAAAATGTATCTTCTGCAAGGATTGCTACGGACCTTGCCCTGCTGTCAAATTCGGCAACAATGATTCAGAAGCTTTCGATCAATAACTATTTGGGGACAAATTCTTAAGTATAGAATTCTTTGACTGGATCGATACAAATGAAAATAGAGCCTGGAGACCTCAAAGCAGTGATGGAACGTGACCCAGCCATCATTGACAAAAATGACGCCATCAAATACCATACAGGATTGCGTGCGGTCTCCATGTATAGAAAAAGCCATGAACTTTGGCTTAAGGGTGAATATGAAAGAGCCAGAAAACTCAATTTCAAAGCCCATAAGATCACCGGATGTGATATCCATCCTGGGGCCACCATAGGAAAGGGATTCTTCATAGATCATGCAACAGGTGTGGTCATCGGAGAGACGGCGATCATCGGTGACGATGTAACCATCTACCAGGGAGTAACACTAGGTGGAGTCTCATTCAACAAAGGCAAAAGACATCCTACAGTAGGGAATCGTGTAGTATTCGGTGCGAATGCCACGGTTCTAGGGGACATAAACATCGGTGATGATGTAAGAGTGGGCGCCGGATCTGTTGTTCTTAAAAATGTTCCTCCTAACTGCACAGTAGTGGGTGTACCCGGAAAGATCATTATCAAAGACGGCGTCAAACACGACCCTCTCAGACATAACGATCTTCCAGATTATATTGGAGACAGAATGTCCCAAATGGAAGCAGAGATCCAACAATTATGTTCGATAGTCCTGGAACTTAGAACATCTTCGTCCAAAGATATCGAAAAATTAGATAATTCTGTTCCAGAAAAATCCACTAAAAAAGAATAAGGAGACAAATCATGTCTTTAATGATACATAACAATCTAACCAATAGAAAAGAGGAATTTGTCTCTATAGAACCAGGAACAGTAAAAATGTATGTTTGCGGAGTCACCGTTTACGATGATATCCACATGGGTCATGCAAGAAGCATGATCGTATTCGACATGGTCGCGAGATATCTCAGATATCTTGGATACAGAGTCACTCATGTTACGAACTTCACAGATGTGGATGACAAGATCATAATTAAGGCAAACAAAGAGGGCATAGATCCTCTTGTTCTATCTGCCAGATACATCAAAGAATACTTCGAAGATACGTCAAAACTCGGAATAAAAAAAGCAGACATATATCCTAAAGCCAGCGACAGCATGGATGATATAATCAAAATGGTCCAAGAGATCATCGATAACGGATATGGATATGACACACCAGACGGAAGCGTCTATTTCTCTGTGAATAAGGCAAAACATTACGGACAGCTCTCCAATCAGAAAATTGACAGCATGGAATCATCTGGTCGCATTACACTTGACGATCAGAAGAAAGATCCAATGGATTTTGCGATATGGAAATCAGCCAAAGAAGGAGAATGCTCATGGTGCTCACCCTGGGGACAGGGCAGGCCGGGATGGCATATAGAATGCTCTGCTATGATCAGACGCCACTTAGGTGAAACCATCGACATACACGGCGGAGGAAATGACCTCATATTCCCTCACCATGAGAATGAGATCGTTCAATCAGAAGCTGTCACAAAAAAACCATTGGCCAATTATTGGATGCACAACGGAATGCTTCAAGTCAAAGGAATGAGCCAGAGTAAAGAAGAGAAAATGTCCAAATCTCTCGGTAACTTCTTCAAAGTGAAAGATGTGACCGCAAAATTCGATACGTGCACAATACGTTTCTATTTCCTCAATACGCACTACAGCAGCCCGCTTCTGTATAGCGAAGATATCCTCCTTGAATCCCAGATGGCTTTGAAGAGATTGATCAACAACTACCGTGACCTTCAATCCTACACAAGAATAGGACCTGACGGAGAAAGCGATATTTGCGATATCATCGACGGCACAAGAACAAGATTCACAGATGCAATGAACGATGATTTCAATACTCGTGCTGCAATAGAAGAGATCTTCCAACTTGCCCGTATAACAAACAAAGGGATGGCAGAGAAGACATTCACAAAGAACGATGCCTCTAAAATATTGGCGCTTATCGATGAATTCAATAGTGTCCTTGAGATAATCCCAGATGATAAAGTACAGAATGATGATTCATTCGATGCTGTCATGCAGGTACTCATATATCTCCGTAAGGAGATGAGATCGTGCAAACAGTATGATCTCGCAGACCTCATCAGGAATAAACTCATCGAAATAGGGATTCAACTTGAGGATTCCACAGATGGCGTGAAATGGAAGATCAACACGCCCAATGAAGATTTATTCGATGCCCTAATGCAAATATTGATAGCTCTTCGCAAAGAACTGAGATCGCGCAAACAGTATGATCTCGCGGATCTTATCAGAAGCAGACTTAATGAAGCAAATATCCAACTGGAAGACTCTACAGACGGTGTCAAATGGAAAAAGATCTGAACGTTTACAAAAAGGCAGAACTCTCACTCGGAGGTGGAATTAAGCTTCCGAAGGGATTCATAATGCCTTCTAGGATCTCACGTTCCACAGCAGGACCGGGAGCAGGATCAATGTCTGCTGTGTTTTCATTCGATGGATACCGTGTAAAAAAGACAATATCCTACGATACAGGTGAATTTGAACTTCATGTGAATGACGATTCATATTCACTCACAAAGAATGGAGAACCTTTCTTGAATGACGTAGAGATTCAACCGGTAGTATACCACTGCCCTGAACAAGCATTCTTCAATCTCGATCAGAGATGCATATACAACTGCGCATATTGCGCATCACCACGCCTCGATAAGAATATTACAAAGGGCCTTACAGATGAAAAGATAGTTGACATGGTGAAAAAAGCTATTGTTTCGCAAAAAATTGTTTCTATTTCGCTTACAAGCGGTGTGTTCGGAAGTGTCGATGATACTGTATCAAGATTCGTATCATGCATAAAGGCATTGAAACAGGAATTCCCAGAAATTCCGATCGGCGTCGAACCATATGTCTCATCATACGAACATCTCCTAGTCTTGAAAGATGCAGGCGCTGAAGAGATAAAACTCAATATCGAATCTCCAAACAAAAAAATATTCTCAAAGGTCTGCCCTGAACTTGATTATGATGGCATATTTAGACTTCTTAAACTATCTGTACCCATATTCGGAAAGGGAAAGGTCTCATCTAACATAATATTCGGAATGGGTGAAACCGATGAAGAATTGGAATCTACGATGGAAGAACTCTGTGCCGAAGGTGTCATACCTACTCTCAGAGCATTGAGATACAATCCTTTCAACGAAGAGAGTCTGTTACTTGCTATTGGCAGGCAGCCTCATACTACACCTGAACGTGCCATCGGTCTTGCAAAAATGCAAAAGAAGATACTCGAAAAATATGATCTTACAACACTTACATGCCACACGATGTGCTTAGAATGCACCTGTTGTGACATCGTTCCTTTCAGAGATATCTGATCAGCTAAGTTTTTTCTTGAGAGCCTCAGTGAACTCACACGCTTTGCATTTAGCCCCTATGGCAGGTTCTCCACACTCACAAAAATGTATCTTCGTGGTAGGAATATTATCAGATAACAACGGACGCAAGGTATCATATGATGCCAGAATACTAAATTTAGAACCGGGTGATCTATCTTCTAATTCATCTATGACATCCCTATATTGATTCCTCAGTGCCTCTTCCCAATATGGGCATACTCCGTCCCAAAACGGAACACCCGCAACGATTGCATAAAGAAGTGATTCCTTCTCAGGTATCATTCTTAAAGGAAAGAATCTCGGGATAAGCCCTGGCTGTACTTTTGTATGCGGGCCTAGGCGTGCCAATCTCTCTACATCTCCACGAACAAAATTCATCATTATAGATTGGGCCATATCATCAAGATTATGACCTGTTGCAAGATACTTAGCACCCAACTTCCTTGCTTCATCATTCATGAATTTCCTTCTGAATACACCGCAATATGTACATGGACTATTGCTTCCAGAAACAGGTGCCACATGATCCATTTCTAATCCTATCTCTGAGAATGACCTTATATACAGTGGAATTTCATGAGCATTACAGAAATCTTTTACAATATCTACACTGGGAGGTCTATAACCTTTGATGCCCTCATCTATTGTTATAGCACAGATGTTCACATCGCTCCTCTCTTTGAAGATCATATCCATCATATGAAGCGTGACCATACTGTCCTTCCCCCCTGATACCGCTACAGCGATCGTATCTCCGGAATGGACATTTATTTGTTTTCTGATCTCTTTCTTAACCCTCTTCTCAAAATACATCTTGAAATGTGTAGCGCATAGATGTGAACCGTTGTATCTGATTAATGTTACGGCATTCTGGGGACAAAGATCGCACTTCATGATGTCAATACTCACACTCGTCGGTCGAAGTCGGAGTCTCTAAAAGATACTCCAATTTCTTGGCCAATTCCTTCGGAGGGATGCCTGGTATAGATATGTATGTTACCCTCCCTCCATCTACTTCACTCCTGACACTTGTCTCCAATAGACCGCGATGCTCCATATCCTGAATATATGTCCAGAACTGAGTATGCTTTCTTGCGACCTGATCATACTCTTCACAAACAATAGCATATGTCTTCTCAGCAGAGGTTATGCTTATAATCGTCTCTTTCTTGATCGCTCTTGATATTGCCAATAATGCCAATTTCTTATTGAGATCCAAGCTGATCAGTTTGTTCTCAGAAACATCACTGTATATCATCGCATTTGCGGTCCTTACATCATCCGCAGAAATATATCCTTCAGTTCCACTCTCTGCGATCTGTGCTGATTTTTCTATCAATTCGATAGCAAATCTTGCATCTCCGTATCCTTCGGAAAAATCTGCAAGAAGATCGATGATATCATCCTCTATCGTGCCCGTTATAAGCGCCTCATCAGCCCTTATCTTGATTATGCCTCTGAGTTCCTCTTTGGTGTAACGGTCGAACACGATAGAATTGGCACGTTTGAACGTGGACATAGTAGCCTGATCCAAAAGCTTTGCAATCGATTCCTGAGAGATCATTATCATAGATACGGAAGATACGCCTTTGATATCCTCTGTATATCTGGACAACTGATAGATCAGATCCTTGCTGTTATTCTTGAGAAGCATATCTACTTCATCGAGAACTATCACGAGAGGACGCATTCCAGACTCTATATGAATACGAAGCGCCCTCATCATATCACTTGCCGAAAAACCCCTATCCGGGAATCCTGGATCATAGTGTCTGACCAATTGAAGGATCACACTGTATTCCGTATTCCTCAGTCTGCAGTTTACAAATATCCTGTCCATTAGTTTTCCTTTGGAACCGCAGTACTTAAGCATATTATCGCAGAAACGTCTGGTTGTAACGGTCTTTCCTGTTCCGACACCCCCGATAAGGAATGCAGAACAGGAACGACCTTCCATTACCATCGGACGAAAGAGCATCTCCAGACGTTCCATCTGTTTCTCTCTGTGGACCAGTTTCTCTGGCACATATTCGAAGGACAGCTTGTTGCCATCCTTGATAACGGCAGATGCTCTCTCAAACATTATCAATTCCTGCTAAAACGGGTAAATCCGGAACAACCGAATGTCTCTATGCCTTTTTTCTCCCAGGTATCGCAAATAAGATTGATACCTAGAGAATCAGATGCCATGTGTCCAGATATTATCATGTTTATGTTGTGCTTCTTACATTCTTCATAATGGCTCTCTGGAAAATGCATTCCTACTATGGTTCCGACACCGGCGTTCGCAAGTTTCTCATATAATTCCTTGGGTCCAGATGTTCCGCCAGTCATCTTGCTGATGATTTTTCCGCAACGACTTTTCTTACTTCCTAAAATGATCTTGGGAGGATCGTTAAGTCTTGTTGCCTGTTGGAATTCGGGTTCTTTCATCAAAACCTTGGTAATATCCTCTAGATATTTCGGCTGTGCATTCTCGAATAACTTATCAAGATATCTCTGAACCATATTATCTGCGGGACTGTGTACATTAAACATGAGTATATTCAGTAATTTAGCGGCATCTACAGGCTGATTGTAATTAGAACCCATTACATTTCTCTTTACCTCTTCCATCCGTGGCCTCATAAGACCTTCGAGAACATTTATAGGAACGTCAACATCGTGATACAGATCGGTCTGCATCCACATGACTTCAGGGAAACATGTCCTTGATTTTCCAATGGGATGATGGGCGACCACTGCAGAGATGGCATCTCCCTTCTCTTTCAATCTGTCAGCAAGAAGGATCTCACCTGTCGTGATATCAATACCCCACATGAATTTCTCTGCTTCGGTCTCTTTGGCGAGTTCCTCTCCCCACATAAGACGCGAATCTGCATACGGATTCCATAGTCTTTCTTGATCGTAGAATTGTCTCATATCCTTTGGAAGATTGTCGTATTCTTCCTTTGCGTCTTTAAGGACTATCTCTATTTCATCTTTGGAACGAGGATCGCTCTTCATTCCTGTTTCTATGGCCAGTTTATAGGCATCATATACTTTCATAATAAATATGAATAGTGGAAGAGTGATATAAGATATTCTTTACGTATTTTATAAGAAAACCTTTTTCAGTTTACATCATGGTCATATATCCGCCACATATGGTCTGAGATATGATATGACAACTGATCGAAATACTTTGAACGTAAAAAGATACAATAACAACCGATACAAACTTATTCTTCGATATCGCAATGAGACATCACATTTCACATAACATAATTAGAAAAGACCTCCAAAAAGACTGTTATTTATCAATTGTTAATATAAATTGTCAATTATACATCTATTAAAGTATATACTTAACTGAAAAATACCTAATCCTTTTATTAGATGGAATACCATATAACAACACTGGTGAAATCATGTTAGAGATCAAAGATCTGCATGTAGAAGCGGGAGAAAGGGAGATTCTCAAGGGTATCAATCTCACTGTGAAAGAAGGAGAGACCTGCGTTTTATTTGGACCCAACGGTTCTGGAAAATCTACCTTGCTCGCTGCTATAATGGGATATGGAACATGTAAGGTGACTAAAGGAACCATCGCCTTCAAAGGTCAGGACATCACGAATATGACTGTGGACCAACGTGCAAAACTTGGTATCGGAATGATGATGCAAAGACCTCCTAACGTAGTAGGTGTCAAACTCGGAGACATTGTCAAAGTCGCAGGAAAAGGCGATGATAGTGCCATAAAAGATGCAGCTAAATTCAAACTGAACGGATTCTTAGAACGTGATGTGAATGTCGGTTTCTCTGGAGGAGAGATCAAAAGATCAGAATTGCTTCAACTTACAGCACAAAAACCGGAATTCGTCCTTCTAGACGAACCTGAATCTGGAGTGGATCTCGAGACGATCGATCTCATCGGAGCAAAGGTGCACGACCTTCTTTACGACCCTAAGGCTTGCGGAGTAGGAAATGCTGTGAAAAGACACGTAGCTTCACTTGTCATCACCCATACAGGGCAAATCTTGGATTACATAGGCGCAGACTGCGCTTACATAATGAGAGACGGACTGATATTATGTTCAGGCCGTCCGATGGATCTTCTGAAAGACATTAGAGAAAAAGGTTATGGAGAGTGTGTAAAATGCAGAATGGTGAAGATGTAAAGAAAGCACTCGGAAAGACCGCAGCATATGGTTCTGACATCGACATCGACAGATTCGATGAAGGAACATACAAACCAGAACAATACGAAAACCTTGAAGATGCAAAAGAATACAAGGACCGTATGACAGACGTCGGTATGGCGACTGATGAGAATAACCGTTCAGGTAGTATCATATTCATCGACAACGGAATGAGCCACTGTTCCAATAAAGAACAGGAAGGCGTCGAACTCATGTCCACCAACGATGCCCGTAAAAAATACGACTGGCTAAAGGATTACTATTGGACAGCTGTAGATCCCCAGAAAGACAAATACACTGCAAAGACCTATCTTGAAGATTCAGACGGTTATTTCATCCATGTCAAGGCAGGATATGCAGTAAAGAACCCTGTGCAGACCTGCATGCTTCTGAATAAAAATAAATCGATTCAGAATCTACACAATATAATCATCGTAGACGAAGGGGCATCTCTCGAGATAATCACTGGATGTGCCACCAGTAGTCACGCCAACGATGCGTTGCATGTAGGGGTCTCTGAGATTTTCGTCAAGGACAATGCATCGCTCAAATTCTCTATGATCCACAACTGGAACAAAGAGACCGGTGTACGTCCCAGAACAGTGGCAAAAATGGGAAAGAATGCTCATTTTATCAACAACTATGTTCTTCTCAACCCAGTGGGGTCACTTCAGAGCTATCCGGCCGCACTCCTTGACGGAGAAGGCTCATCGGCCGCATTCAACACCATGTGTCTTTCACACAAAGGATCCAACATAGATACAGGTGGAATGATAATCCTCAATGCAAAGAAAACAAGTGCGGAGATAATGTCGAGAAGCATCGTAAAAGGCGGACAGATAATCGCCCGCGGACGTCTTGTAGGAAATGCACCAGGAGCCAAAGCTCATCTTGAGTGCAGAAGCATCATGATAGATGATGGCGGGAGTTCGATAGCCATCCCAGAACTCGAAGCACATGTTGCAGATGTCGAAATGACGCACGAAGCAGCCGTTGGTAAGATCGCCAGAGATCAGATAGAGTATCTGATGTCACGTGGCATCTCAGAAGATGATGCCGTCAGTATGATCGTCAAAGGATTCCTTTCGGGAAGCATTAATGGTCTGCCGCTCAGCCTCAAGAAAGAAATTGATGCAGCCATTGAGAAAGCCAACTTAGGCTCATAAACAATTTAATTCCTTCAGGAATGTGTGATAAGCATACATTCCCAATCGTTTTCATTTTTATACTAACCTGCCAGTCACAATTTATAATGAAAATACTGTTTTCATATCAAACAGTAAGTACTTTTTCCAACTATTTATCTAGGGATAGTGTTATCACTGTTCACCTAATAGCGGAGACTGTTACCTATGAATGAGATTTGGACGGAGAAATACAGACCCAAGAACCTGGAAGAAGTTGTAGGTCAGAAACATGTGACCGAAAGACTGAAGGCGTACGTATCTGCAAAGAACATGTCTCATCTACTTTTCACAGGTCCCGCTGGAACAGGAAAGACCACATGCGCTCTCGCTATGGCAAAAGAGATGTTCGGCGATGAATGGAAAGGTAACTTCATAGAACTGAACGCTTCGGACGAAAGAGGTATCGAAGTCGTAAGAGGAAAAATAAAGGAATTCGCAAGAACAGCTCCCTTGGGAAGTGCGGATTTCAAAATCATATTCATGGATGAAGCAGATGCACTAACCTCAGATGCTCAAGCCGCCTTAAGGCGGACGATGGAAAAATTTTCCAAGATCTGCCGTTTCATCCTTTCATGCAACTATTCATCTAAGATCATAGACCCAATTCAATCAAGATGCGCGGTATTCAGATTCACACCTTTGTCAAAAGAAGATGTCGAGAAATATCTGAAGATGATCATTCAAAAAGAAAATGTAAAGATAGATGAAGATGCTTTGGAAGGCCTTATACATGTTGCCAGAGGAGACCTTAGACGCGCTGTTAATTCATTACAAGTCGCAGCCTCGGTGGGCAACACCATAACATTGGATACTGTCTATCAAACTACAGGAATGGCCAATCCAGAAGCGGTAAAGAATATGCTTGAGACAGCTCTTGCAGGTAATTTCATACAAGCAAGAGATATGCTTGACAATATCATGATTACATTCGGACTGTCGGGACAGGACATAATCCGTCAGATCCACGCATCATTCTTCGATCTCAGCATAACTGACTCTGAGAAGGTTAGACTCATGGATAAAACCGGAGAGATCGAATTCCGTATAGTCGAAGGAAGCAACGAAAGGATTCAGATCGAAGCCCTTCTTGCATACCTTGTGATGGTTGGTGGAAACAAAAGATAATATACTCTAAAAAATAGATTGTTTGATATGAAACCATACTAGATGTCTGCATATCGCATACATGATACCGATAATGTTCAAAAATAAACTTTATACAATTAAGAAATACGCAACGAATCGAAAGTGCGCCTGTATTTATCTTATATCGCACATAAGATTGAAACAATTTTACAAAATTATTGAGATATATCTAAGAATTGTCCAAAAAAAATCTACTATCCCAAAAATAGGAATGTAGATAATAATTTTAATGAATTATAGGCGTGTGCAGTATTGACTACACATACCCACTCAATAACGATTATCGAAGATACGAGGTGTCTTCTTCTCGCTTCTTGGAAGATCCCCAATATTCACTGCTTTCGAATTGATGGTGATATTAACCATCGATTTGAATTCAGCCGATACGGACTTCTCCAGAATTGCTCTCTGTCCTTCAGGAACAATAGTCTCAAAGAACAGAGTCAATATGTCCTTTCCATCCAGATGATCGATCATCACTTGATATTCGCTGCTTGCTTCAGGGAATTTTGCAAGAAGCTCTTCGAACTGTGCGGGAAACATATTGACTCCCTTGACCTTGATCATATCATCAGTACGTCCGGTGATTATATCGATCCTAGGGAATCTGGAACCACAAGGACAATCTCCAGTTATGATCTTTGTGAGGTCGTGTGTTCTATACCTTATCAGCGGTGCTCCTTCTTTTCTCAAAGTTGTGATAACTAATTCTCCAACCTCTCCATCGGGAAGAACCTTTCCTGTCTTCGGATCTATTATCTCGAAATACAGATAATCATCCCACATATGGATCCCGTTCTTGTAGCTGCAACTTATTCCGATACCAGGACCATAGATCTCCGTCAATCCGTAGATATCATAAAGTTCTACACCCAATGTAGCAGCGATCCTGTTACGCATCTTATCTCCCCAGCGTTCAGAACCTATGATCCCTTTTTTGAATTTGATCTTGTCCTTTATTCCGCGTTTATCTATCTCTTCTGCGAGAAGCAAAGCATATGATGAAGTGGCACAGAGCACTGTACTTCCGAGATCTATGGCCATCTTTAGTTGTTTATCAGTGTTTCCTGGACCCATAGGAATTGCCATTGCTCCAAGCCTCTCAACTCCAGCTTGAAATCCTATTCCTGCAGTCCACAGACCATAACCCGGAGTTATCTGGATTCTGTCCTTATCTGTGATGCCCGCCAGCCTGTAACACCGCTCGAACATGATTGCCCAGTCTTCTATATCCTTGGCAGTATATGGGATGATGACCGGAGTGCCTGTTGTTCCCGATGATGAATGTATCCTGACAATATCTTTCTCAGAGACTGCTGCGAGGCCCAGTGGATATGCTTCGCGCAGGTCCGCTTTATCAGTATAAGGCAGTTTTTCAAAATCTTCCTGTGTCTTGATCTGTGTCAGATCAATATCTTTGTAAACCTTGCTGTAAAATGGGCTTCTCTGTTTGAGATCGGAAAGGATGCGCAATATCGTTTCCATCTGATAACCATTCATTTTCATCTAACACCGCTTCCTGTAAACGAAAGCTATTGCGTCTATATATAACCATTTTATGGCGTTGATGTACACATATATTCATCATAATATAACCTATAGGTAATTCATTTGTTTAAATTAACAATAGTTAAATAATTAACAATAGTTACATATTTTAGGCAGTGACACCAACACGATGTATGCCCAGAGGAAATAAGATGAGTGAAAAAAGAATCATATATGCAGATAACGCAGCAACGACACCTCTAAAAAAGGTAGCATTGGACGCCATGATGCCTTACCTTACCGAACAATTCGGCAATCCTTCAGGCATATACTCATATTCAAAAAACGCAAAAAATGCGATTGATGAATCATGAGCAAAGATAGCAAACGCAATCAACGCCGCAGAACCTAGTGAAATATTATTCACAGGCAGCGGATCCGAAGGAGACAATTGGGCCTTCAAAGGAATTGCAGATATAAAAGAAAAAAAGGGAAAACATATCATCACATCTGCCATCGAACACCACGCTATAATCCATACATGTGATTGGCTAAAGACAAAGGGATATGACATCACATACATCCCCGTAGACGTATATGGACGCGTAGATCCGAAAGATGTGGAAGCTGCAATCAGATCTGATACTATTCTAATATCGATAATAATGGCAAATAATGAGATTGGAACAATAGAACCCATTGCAGAGATTGGAATAATCGCAAAGGCTCACAAAATATTGTTCCATACAGATGCGGTTCAAGCTGCAGGACACATACCTATAGATGTTCAGGCACTCAATGTGGATCTACTTACAATGTCTGGACATAAATTCGGAGGACCAAAAGGCATCGGAGTTCTATACATAAAAAAAGGAATCAGATTAACTCCGCTAATTCATGGTGGACAACAAGAAAGAAATATGCGTGGCGGAACAGAAAATGTCGCAGGCATTGTCGGAATGGCAGTAGCATTGGAAGACAGCGTCAAACATATGCAAGAGAACACCGTTAAGATCGAAACAATCTCTAAAAAGGTTATCATCGGTCTATTAAAGATACCTTATACACAACTTACGGGAGACCCTATCAACAGACTTCCAGGAACTGCATCATTCACATTCAATTTTATTGAGGGCGAATCCATCATGCTTATGCTTAACCTCAATAGAATCTGTGCTTCATCTGGTTCTGCATGTTCCTCTGGATCATTGGATCCCTCGCACGTACTGATAGCAATAGGACTTCCTCATGAAATCGCACACGGTTCTGTGAGACTCACATTCAATGAACAAAACACAGAAGCAGATGCGGATTACATAATAGAAAAGATTCCGACGATCATAGACAAACTAAGAGAGATGTCACCGGTATGGGAAGATCACCTCAAAGAATCAAAGAAAAAAATAGTAATGGTGTGATAATATGATGGAATATTCAGATAAAGTTTTAGATCATTTCAGCAACCCCAGGAACGTAGGTGAGATGCCTGATGCTAACGCAGTGGGACAAGTAGGAAACGTAGTTTGCGGAGATATAATGAAAATCTATATGAAAATAAACGACGAAACAGAAATAATCGAAGATATCAAATTTAAAACGTTTGGATGCGGTGCCGCCATTGCAACATCTTCCATGGCAACAGAACTCGTCAAAGGTAAGAGTATTGAAGATGCTCTTGCACTTACGAACAAAGCCGTGATAGAGGCGTTAGAAGGACTGCCGCCGGTAAAGATACACTGTTCGATACTTGCGGAAGATGCTATTAAAAAATGTCTGAGCGACTACTACACTAGAAAAGGCGTGGATCCAGTACCTATAGTTGGTGAATTGAAAAGCAATGATGACGAGGTCTGTAGCAACGGACCTCTCCATATTCATTAAAAATATTTATCCCGCCAAACCAGCGGGATTCTTATCCTTTTAATAATGATTTATACTCATCGCGACTGATAAATTCTCTGGATTCAAATGGTTCTGAAGCTTTTATTTTCATTATCCAACCAAGACCATAAGATGCTTTATTCACGAATTGCGGATCGTCTTCCAAAGCATTGTTAACTGCAACAATCGTACCGCTTATCGGAGATAATATTGGAGCCACGGTCTTAACACTCTCAAGACTTCCAGCACCATCATTCACTTTTAATTCAGTACCTATCTGAGGTAGCTCTACAAAGACCACCATGCCCAATTCATCTGCACCTTCTTCCGTCACACCTAAAGTATATTCATTGCCTAGAGGTTTTAACCAGAGATGATCTGCCGTAAAAAGTAAATTCTCTTTATTGGACATAGACGGTGTATCGCTGTATAGATAAAAATGTGGTCCTTCGAAAATTTATATAAAAATACATTAAATCGATATAGTTCTTAAGAGAGAGCCTTTAATATGTTCTGAAGACTCTGTCATTCAATGGATTTGTTCGAATACACCAGGAAGGACATTCTTGGCAAAGAAGCACCGTTGGCAAACAGGATCAGACCGACCACCCTCGATGAAGTGGTAGGACAAGAGCACATCCTAGGACATGATAAACTTCTTTCTCGTGCCATCAGAGCAGATAATATAAGCTCGCTGATATTCTATGGCCCTCCCGGAACAGGAAAAACAACTCTTGCACAAGTGATAGCAAACACCACGCGCGCAAACTTTCAACATATAAATGCAACCAGCGCCGGCAAGAAAGACATGGAAGAAGCTGTCGTACACGCCAAAGACCTTCTAGGAATGCAGAGAAAAAGGACCATACTTTTCATAGATGAGATACACCGTTTCAACAAAGGTCAACAAGATTATCTCCTGCCATTCGTTGAAGATGGTACCATCATCCTCATCGGAGCCACAACTGAGAATCCATATTTCGAAGTGAACCGTGCATTGATCTCACGCTCTATAATATTCGAACTGAAGCCATTATCCGAAAAAAATATTTCAACCCTTATCG
Organism: Candidatus Methanomethylophilaceae archaeon; assembly: GCA_963676235.1. Taxonomy (GTDB): domain Archaea; phylum Thermoplasmatota; class Thermoplasmata; order Methanomassiliicoccales; family Methanomethylophilaceae; genus JALNYB01. The sequence continues at coordinate 1,243,002 of OY781044.1, read as the reverse complement.
AAAGATCCATCGCTGATAAAGAAAAAGGACTTGGAAATATGAATATCGATATCGATAAAGATGCTATAGAATTCCTTGCAAATATGGCTAACGGAGATGCCAGATCAGCACTTAATGCTGTAGAACTCGGAGCATTGACCACGGATCGTTCCGCAGACGGCTGTATACATATAGACCTCGATGTAGCATCATCATGCATCCAAAAGAGGGTTCTGGGCTATGATAAAGATGGTGATAATCACTACGATACTGTATCAGCATTCATCAAAAGCATGCGCGGTTCAGACCCTGATGCCACCGTATATTACCTGGCTCGGATGCTATATGCCGGAGAGGACGTTAAATTCATTTCCAGAAGAATAATGATCTGTGCAGCAGAAGATGTATCTAATGCGGACCCTGAAGCACTTGTAGTTGCCACCGCAGCAGCACAAGCTGTCGAACGCATTGGTATGCCTGAAGCCCAAATAATATTAGCACAAGCTGCAACGTATGTTGCGTGTGCACCGAAAAGTAACTCCGCATACACTGCGATCACTGAAGCCTTGAATTACATAAAGGAAAACCCAACAAGCTCTATACCTGCATATCTTAAAGATGCACATTATAATGGCGCAAAAGCTCTTGGAAGAGGATTATCCTACAAATACCCTCATCTGTTCGATAACCACTATATTGAACAACAATATCTGCCCGATGATCTGATAGGACATAGTTTCTACCACCCGTCAGATAATGGATATGAAAAATCAATACAGAGATTATTCGAAAGAATAGGTAAAAAATGAACTTAAAATCATCTTATGGATGCCAAGATCTCTCTGGCCTCTTCACTTCCTCTTGCAGATGCCTTCTTCAACCATTTTATGGCATTGATCCTACTCTTGACCATTCCCTCACCAGAAAGTGACATTTTACCTAATTGACACATGGACTCAACAGATCCATTTTCTGCAGATTTTATAAAATAAACGGAGGCCTTTTTAATATCCTTGTTTACCCCACGACCTTCCAAGAACATGCAGCCTAAGCGATATCCCGCTTTGTCATATCCTTCTTTAAAACATTTTTCATAACAGATCGCGGCCTCTTTTTCATCCTTTGAGATGCCTCTGCCCTCTTCTTTCATTACACCGAGACGATAACATGCAAGAATGCTCCCATTATCTGAAGCAACAGTATACCATTTAAGTGCCTCTTCCCAATTCTGCTTCGTACCTATGCCGTCTGAATAAGCATGTGCCAAATTGAACTGTGCTCTGACATATCCTTGTTCTGCAGATTTCTTATAAAGATCGAATGCCTCTTCGAAATTAATATTAGCTCCATATCCGTGAGTCAACATGAAACCCAAATTACACTGACCTTCAGCATCTCCCTGTCTCGCAGACAGATCAAACCATATGAACGCCTTATCGAGATTCTTCTCGACACCGTTACCTTCGAAATAGATGTAACCAATTGCGTTCTGAGCATGCGGATCCCCACCGGAAGCAGCGTCCAGAACGTCCTTAAAAGCCAAAGGATCACCTAATAATGGTATTTCCAGAATTTCTTACATGAATCTCGGGATGCTCCATATACAGCCCTAATCTATAATACGCAACGAGATATCCGTTCGCAGCGGCCATTGTATAGTATTTTATGGCCTCCTCTATATCCTTCTTCATTCCTTTTCCCCTTTCATAAAGAGTGCCCATCATGAACTGGGCATCTTCTGAACCAGCCAATGAAGCTCTTGACATAAGGTCCAAGGCCATGCGATCATTCCTCTTTACATATATGCCGTCATGATACATCAAAGCAAGAGTAAATTGAGCTATAGGATTTCCTAGATCTGCCGCTCTCTGATAGTTCTTAAAAGCCCCTTCATAATCTTCAACATCGAGACAGTGGTCGGCTAGTGTCAACGCAGAATCTCTTAGTGTCTGCTCTACTTGTACATCGGTTTGACTCAATCTGTTCTCTCTGTCTCTGAGCGTGTCATGCTTTGCGCCATCTAGAGATGCCAATACGGATTGCCAGCATATCAGACACTTCTCGTGTCCCATGTCTGCACCAATCTTATACCATCTTCCAGCTTCGAACAGATCTACCTTTACACCGTATAATCCAAACTCATAATTTCTTCCGATCCAATAGAACAATTCAGCATTTCCATTGACTCCTACCTTGGAATACCAGATTTCTTCTTCGACTTTATCTACCTTGGTACCTATGCCCTGTCCGAACATATATCCTATAAGGAATTGAGCCATGGGCAACCTCTGTTCAGCTGCCGCATGCATCCAATTGAATGCTTTCAAATCGTTTTTAGGAACCAAACTCCCTTCCATCTGGACCAAAGCATACTCTAATCTAGCCTCAGGAACACCTGCTTCTGCCGCTTTTGAAAGATAATATAAGAAATATTCATCACTCTGATCTGCGATACTGCCATCACGGAAGATCTTTGCCAATTCCCACTTAGCCCTCGAACATCCTTCCTCAGCTGAACGCATATACCAATCCAATGCCAATGCAGGATCTGGATCCACATCCTTGCCGTATTGATACATATACGCGACACCGAGCCCCGCGTAAGCATTACCTAATTTAGCATCGTTAAATATTGTATCGTCCATATGATCACTTTCTTTTGGGCTTACAAATACTCAATGCATCTTCTCAATTTTTATCTTATTGAGAAGCGCTATTGCATCCGTGTCGCCCTGTTTTGCGGCTAAACTCAGATATTTTTTTGCACGCGGTATATTTCTTTCTGTGAACTGTCCATCCATATAAAGTTTTCCCAAGTAATACTGAGCCTCATAATAGCCAGTATCCGCAGCTTCATTCAAATATTGAAGCCCTGCCGATATATCCTGGTCTACACCTTTTCCCGCAACTGTGAGCATACCTAAAAATGATTTCGCACCTGGATGTCCTTGTTCAGCCGCTTGTTCAAACCATATTGCAGCTTCAGAATTATCTTTGGTAACTCCTCTGCCTTCGTAGTAGAAACATCCAAGACAATATTGAGAATTTACCTCTCCCATTTCTGCTGCCTCTTTGAACCACTTAGCAGCTATCTTTTCATCTTGAGAAAAATAGTACCCATTTCCATACATGCAAGCGAGAGCATATTGAGCATATCCATTACAAAGATCAGCCGCCTTTTGGAACCATTTGGCCGCAAGAACATAGTCCTTTTCTAAGACTTCGCCTTCAAAACGCATATTAGCGTAATCCACCATAGCTTGCTGGAAACCACCTTCACACGCCGCTTCCAACCATTTTACGGCATTATCGACATTTCTCTTTGTGCCCTGACCATAAGCACACATTATACCCAACTGATGCTGAGCCTCGTGATGTCCCTGCTCAGCTGCTTTTTCTAAGAGCTTGACGGCCTCTGCAGTATCGAAATACTTAGTCTTCTGCATCATATGGATGCCCGCAAGAGAATACTGCGCATCCGCATATCCAGAATCTGCCGACATTTGATACCATTTTATGGCTTCCTTCAAATTCGGCTCTGTGTAACACATGCCTGTATCATACATCTCTGCAAGATGGAACATAGCCTCAGAATTTCCTGATTCTGCTGCTTTCTTTAACCAGAAAACAGCTTTTTCTTTATCTTTAGAAACTCCTTTCCCCATCAAATACATAAAGCCTATCGTATTTTGAGCAGAAACGTTATCCTCTTCTGCACAGACAGTATACCATCTGACGGCCACCTTGTGGTCCTTTTTAACAGGTATTTTTCCACTGTCATACAAATCGAAGAGCTTTGCACATGCATCGGTATCATTCTGCTCTCCTTTGAATTTCAACATAATGAGATCATTCATTACAGATTCATCGTTGTTGTTCTTTTCGAACTCGCTTAGCAATAAATGCGCGTCCTGATTTCCTGCAGATGCAGAAAGAGAGAACAGATCCATAGCAGATTTCTTATCCTGCGTTGCCTCTGTACCAGTGTAGAGAAATAATCCATAAAGATATTGAGCTTCCGGATTTCCACTAACAGCTAGAGAATCCAAAAAATTACACGCCTTTTTCATATTACGATCGGCAGAAGCACAACTCATATACGAACGCGCAGAAGAACATTGATCGCTAACACCATCAGAAGCAGTCTCTGAGATCATAAAATAACGATAGCTGTCTCATATTTATGGCTTTCATAGCATCTAATAAAAATGTATACTCATTAGTAAAGGTTATATTAAACTCATTCAATGAAGATATATGGAATTAAATTCTGATCCATTATACAACACGCAGATGGAGCCTATTGAGTGGGCAAAATTTGTAGTGAGAACAAGATCAGAAAGAGATTACTCCACTGCTTTTTCAATACTTTCTACATCGGCCAACAAAGGTTCAGTCGATGCAGAGTTCTGTCTGGGTCTTTTGTATGCAAGAGGTCAAGGCGTCAATCGGGATTTTGTAACTGCTAGATATTGGTTCCAACGCGCTGCTGAAAAAGGCAACATGAGCGCATACTATTTCTTGGGAAAGATCTATGCAAAAGGATACGGCATAGAAAAGAATGTTAACAAAGCGGTAGAATTTTTCACACTTCCTGCAGAACATGGAGACGCACGTGCACAGTACTCACTAGCACTCCTCTATTTTGATGGAGATGTAATAGGAAAAGATGTCACCGAAGCAGCCAAATGGTTCGAAATGTCAGCCAGATCAGGCCATTCCGAAGCTCAGTTCGTCCTCGGACAATTGTACAAGACAGGATGTGGCGTTACTAAAGATATGAACAAAGCTACAGATTGGCTTATATCTGCCGCTCTAAACAGACACAAAGGTGCTCAGATCCTGTTAGGTAATATGTATAATACTGGAGACGGCGTTCCTAAGAACAAAATCGAATCTGATAATTGGTACGATATGGCCGATAATAGGAATAAGGTCACTTCAAACCAATAATCTTTCCTTCAGCAGTGATATCCATTCTCATCGCTGCAGGCATTTTTGAAAGACCCGGCATGAGCATAATAGAACCGCATATAGGAACAACGAATCCTGCACCTGCAGAAACAGTAACTTCTCTTACATTGAGTTCCCATCCTTTAGGAGCTCCTTTCAAATCAGCGTTATCTGATAATGAGTATTGGGTCTTTGCTATACAAACAGGCAGATTTCCGAATCCTTTTTCTTCAAGGTCCTTAAGTGTCTTATCTGCCGCGGTCGAATATACTACTCTATCTGCACCGTATATCTCTGTTGCAATGATCTCGATCTTTCCTTTTAACGGAACATCCAGATTGTAAAGGAACTTGAAATCCTTCTCCCCTCTGTCGAGAATCTCTACCACTTTGTTAGCCAATTCGACAGCACCCTTTCCGCCTTCTGTGTAACCATCAGACTGAACACATTCTGCACCTATTCCTAAACAGTGTTCACGTAATAATTCCATATTCTCTGGATCATCGGTAGCAAAATGATTGATAGATACGACAACGGGAACCCCATACAATTTCATGTTGGTAATATGCTTATCCAAATTTGCAAGTCCTTTGATCAAGGCATCCTTTGTCATAGTACTGGAATCTTCAACTCTAGCGCCGCCATGTGTCATTAGTGCACGAACAGAAGCAACTATCACGATACAATCCGGGGACATACCAGACTGCCTACATACAACATCCATGAATTTCTCTCCACCCAGATCAGCCGCGAAACCTGCCTCGGTTACAACATAGTCTCCAAGTTTCATAGCATATTTAGTCGCCAAAACACTATTGGTTCCATGTGCGATATTTGCAAATGGGAATCCGTGAACAAAGACGGGCTGCCCTTCCAACGTCTGAACAAGATTTGGTTTGATAGCATCTTTCAAAAGGACCATCATTGCGCCCACACATCCAAGGTCCTTTACAGTAACAGTCTCACCTTTGTTAGTATATGCAACAACTATCCTCTCGAGTCTTGCTCTGAGATCGTCATAACCAGTAGTTAATGCAAGAATTGCAGATATCTCTGATGCAGATGTTATAAGGAATCCACTCTCGTGGGTAACTCCTGCTGATAATTTTCCTCCACCTACTCCAACTATTATATCCCTCAACTCACGACAATTCATATCCATAGCCTTTTTCAGAACGATACGGGCAGGATCGATATTCAAAGGATTATCCCTTACGAGATTATTCTCAAGAATGGCAGATAACAGATTATGAGCTGCTGAAACCGCATGAATATCTCCGGTAAAATGGAGGTCTATATCCCACATCGGATAAACTTGTGAATATCCCCCACCCGTGGCTCCTCCTTTTACACCGAATGTAGGCCCTACAGAGGGCTCTCTCAACGCTCCAACGACTTTCTTTCCTATGTAACTGAGGCCTTGGATCAAACTTATTGTGGTAACTGTCTTTCCTTCTCCAGCCGGAGTTGGCGTCACAGCTGTAACCATGATCAGTTTTCCGTTCTTGTTCTTATCAAATCTCGAAAGAACATTCAAAGGTATTTTCGCAATATACTTCCCATATTGATCAATATCATCTGCACTTAACCCAATGGATTTTGCTACATCTATGATATTCTTTACCTTTGCTTCCTCTCCGATCTCGATATCTGTTTTCATGGAACTGCCAAACTTCAAATTGATTCCTACGTAAATAAAGATGGCGTAATTGAAACTTACAAAAAAACAATAATCCCCTTCATCATTACCACATCTGTATGAAACAGTATTCTTTGTTCATCTTCGATTTCGACGGGACCCTTATGGACAGCACTGTTGCTGAAAAAGTCTGCTATACACATGCACTTAATAAATTAGGATATAAATTCGATCCAAAAGATCTGAATAAATTCCTTAAAGAATCATTTAAAACAACCTTTGAAAGATTCGATGATGGTCGCTATAAATATTCAGATTTCATAAAAGCATTCTCAGATGAAGCACGCGAATCCATGGATGACAATACTATACCCTTCACGGATACACGTCCGACTATACTTGCATTGATCGACAGAGGAATCCCCCTATGCATAGCAACAAGGAAATCAGAAGAAAGAGCTTGCGCTGTCCTTAAAAATTACGGACTATACCAATACTTCGATCATATAATCGGAGAAGACAGTGTCATACATAATAAACCAGATCCAGAATGTCTGTTCCAGTGCATGTCGTATTACGATATCCCCAAGGAGAATACTGTATTCATAGGAGATACACCGAACGATATGTATGCAGCAAAAGCTGCAGAAATAGATGGAATATTCCTTGACAGAAATAATGAATGCTTGAATATTCCTTATGTCAAAAGGATAACTGCTCTTACAGAATTGCTAAAATGACCAATGTGAAAGAATATGATATGTATATATTAAAATGGTATTGGCAGAATTCAATAGTCTTGAACGTTTCAATTCCATTGTGACCCGAAAAACACAACACTTTCAAACCTGATCCTCACCCGATAACTCTGTAAATAAAGCTGAAAGCATATTCAAAAAAGAACGCTATAATCGGCGACAACGAAAATGATGTGATTGCAGGCAGAGGTACAAGTGCTGACGGCATACCCCTCAGAAAATATACAGATAAGAATTTGAACTGCAGACCTGATGCGATCGTTTCTAATTTTAGAGGGCCAATAAAGTAATAGATCAGTCTGTTCCGTCGATTTTGATAAACTGAGTGTTCTGTCTCCTTTTTAGATCAGTTATAATCTGCTGGGCCACCTCATTACCTGCATCTGCGGCCTTTCCGATACATTCGAACGCCTTCTCAGCATTCTGTTCAGTACCAGTGCCTTCCAAATACATTCTACCCAAGAAGAAAAGAGCATCCTTATCCTGTGTATCATCCGCTACATTCTTGTAAAGTATGAATGCCTTTTCGAGATCTTTATCTATGCCATCTCCGTCATAATACATGGATGCCAGATTAAATTGTGCCGCAGGAAATTCCTGAGCTGCACTGCGCTCATACCAGTCCGCGGCCTCTTTCTTTCCTCCCGGGATCCTTCCGTCATACGCCAAAGTAGCCATTTTAAATTGAGCTTCGGGCAATTTCCTAAGAGCAGCCTGTTCAAACATAGTGATGGCCATCACCTCATCCTTTTTCGTTCCTACTCCCTGTTCATACATGTATCCACATTTGAACATGGCAACCGCATTATCTTCTAGAGCGGCTTTATAATACCATTCAAACGCCCTATCTATGTTTGACTCCGTTCCTATCCCATAAAAATAGATGTCTCCTATTACGATGTATGCCATTGTCATTCCGAGATCCGCACATCTCTCAAAATACTCCCTTGCTTTCTGACGATCCTGATCCGAACCTTTGTCCATCATATAGTGACCTAATCTGAACATAGCTGCAGGATGATCCTGCGCTGCTGCTTTTCTGTAAAGATCCATGGCGCGTTTTACATCTTGAGGAATGCCGTTGCCTTCTATGAGCAATTCTGCCAATCCAAACTGTCCGTTTGGATGCCCGTCATTAGCTACGTCTTCGAATATCCTTGCCGCAAAGGAAAGATCTTTCGGTACTCCGTCACCCATGACGTATTTCAAGGCCAATATACACTGTTCCTTTGCGACTTCATCATTCATATTGCCATAATGAACTTCATCGTTCTTGAAATGTTCACCGAGAATTGTTCTATATTATCTTGAACACTGTCAACGCTTCTTTTTTTCTTTGAGTTTCTATGCTGTAAGCACAGATCGCTACACTCACATCGAATAATTTTATCGAGTGTTGAAAATTAATATATATTTGATTCTACAATTACTTGAATAATTGAACAATCATTCAAATGAGTTTTTAACATGACAAATTATGATCACTTTGACAATTGCGATAACTTTGATAAAAAACTTGTAGAAAACATCAAGAAAAAAATGCTGGAGGATACTATAATATTCGATCTAGCAGACCTTTTCAAGCTTATCGGAGACAGCACGAGAATAAAGATCCTTTGGGCTTTGAAAGACAATGAACTTTGCGTGTGTGAGCTCAGCAATGTATTGAATATGTCGATGTCCGCTATCTCTCATCAGCTTAAGACCCTTAAAAATTCTAATATGGTGACCTCGAGAAGAGATGGTAAATCAATATTCTACTCATTGTGCGATAAACATGTTCACGACCTCATAGAGATTGGGTTAGAACACTCTGAAGAGGTGTTAAGATAATTGAAAATAAAGCTATAAGGGTCATTATCGGTGCGACATTATTCATCATAGGTTGCACAGCGGAGTATGTAGTACACACAGATGAAATTTATCTGTTGATCATATTTGGTTCTGGCATAATCGTTGCGGGATATGACGTTTTTATAGAGGCTGTTGAAAATCTATTCAAAGCACATTTTTTAGACGAGAATTTCTTAATGGTAGTTGCAGCCATCGGTACATTCCTTATCGGACAATACCCTGAAGGTCTTGCGGTTCTATTGTTCTTTCAGATAGGGGAACTCTTTGAACACCATGCCGTGGGAGATACTGAAAAAGCAATCACCGATCTTGTAAACATCCAAGCAGAATATGCCAATCTCCAAAAAGATGGCCACATAACAAAGGTTGATCCAAAAGATGTACAGATTGGAGATATTATAGTTATCAAACCCGGAGAAAGGATTCCTCTCGATGGAAAGATCATCGAAGGGATAAGTAATATCAATACAAAAGCACTGACTGGAGAACCCATACCCAAATATGTAGAACCAGGGTCTGAGATAATGAGTGGATGCATCAATCTTAACGGCGTACTAAAAGCTAAGGTCACGAATACATATGACAACTCCACTGTAACGAAATTATTGGAACTCATCAAAGAATCCGCATCTAAAAAATCCAATTCAGAAAAATTCATCACAAAATTCGCAAAATACTACACGCCTGCAGTTGTATTGACCGCGATATTCATTGCAATAGTTCCCAGTGTTTTATATCCTAGCCAAACAAGCACTTGGACCTATAGAGCACTAATGTTCCTTGTGGTGTCGTGTCCGTGTGCTCTGGTGGTATCAATACCTCTGGGCTTCTTCTGCGGCATCGGCTGTTCTTCAAAAAACGGTATACTAGTAAAAGGAAGCAATTATCTAGAAGCTCTTGCTGCGACCAAAACTGTAGTGTTCGATAAAACTGGCACACTGACCAAGGGTGAATTCAAAGTGAGCCAGATCAACTCCGTAAAACTCGAAGAAGAAGAAGAATTGATTGAATATGCCGCAAAAGCAGAGTATTACTCCGATCATCCCATCTCCGCATCTTTAAAAGAATGTCATGGAAAAGAAATCAACCCTGCACACATAGCCGAATCTGTTAACATTCCTGGAAAAGGAGTTCGCTCGGTGATTCTCGGAAAAACTATACATGTCGGAAATTCTGTACTGATGAAAGAAATCGGCATAGTATCCTCTCATTCAGACAGCAATGAGGGAACCAATGTCCATGTGGCTGTTGAAAAGGATTATGCAGGACATATAGTTGTGTCAGACACGATCAAAGAAGATTCCGCATACGCTGTAAAAGAACTCAGGAAAGCTGGTGTGACGACAATTATCATGCTAACCGGAGATTCTGATAGCACCGGACAAGCTGTATCTCAGAAACTCGGATTAGACATGGCTTATGCTGAATTGCTTCCACAAGACAAAATCAAAAAATTAGAGGATCTCATAAACCTACAAGCTGTGAATAAAAAAACTATCTTTGTAGGCGATGGCATCAATGACGCTCCGTCACTAGCTAGAGCCGATATCGGCATTGCCATGGGCGGACTCGGATCCGATGCTGCAATAGAAGCTGCAGACATAATAATCATGGATGACAACCCTTTGAAGGTGGCCACTGGAATATGGATCGCAAAAAAAACAGTCAGGATCGTAAGAGAGAACATATTGTTTTCATTAAGTGTGAAATTCGGTGTCCTCTTCCTCATTACTTTCGGACTCTTGGGGATGTGGGCCGCAATTTTCGCCGATGTCGGCGTTCTTATCGTCGCCATATTGAATTCCACTCGTGCCTTGAATGTCAGGAGACTTCCTGTTTCGAGTCAGACAATATCATCAAAAACTACTGTAAAAATATCATAAAAATTACTGCTGGTCATAGCTCTACGAAATTCGTAATACAATCGTTTTAAAAATCATATCTGTTTTTAAAACGAAAGACTGTCTACGAAATTCGTAGACAATTTCCAACGTATTTTATACAGATAATAGCTATACGCAATGGGATGGGAAATGAAGGTAGGAATAGACCTCGGAACAACGTACTCTACAGTTGCAAAATATGATAGGACCTCTTCAAAAGCAGAAGTTATAAACAACAGCTTCGGCAAAGAACTGACACCATCTGTCATTTGTTTCCTAGAGAATAATGAGATTATGATAGGAGAAGACGCGAAAGACATGCAAGCCGGCGGTGTTGGTATCATCGCAGCTTCATTCAAGCGCGGAATGGGTGACAATAGTTTCACTGTAGAAGCAAACGGAAAAGTATACACGGCAGAAGAATTGTCCGGAATGCTCCTTAAACAACTTATTTCTGATGCAGAAGCACAACTCAAAGAAAAAATCACTGAAGTCGTTATAACAGTACCTGCCTACTTCAACGATTTTCAAAGAACAGCAACAATTCGCGCAGGAGAATCCTGTGGCGTAAAAGTAATGAAAATCATTAATGAACCAACCGCGGCTGCAATCTCGTATGGATACAACCACACCACAAATAAGACCGTCATGGTCTATGACCTGGGTGGAGGAACCTTCGATACTACTGTTGTAAAGATCAACAAAGGCAACATTCAAGTAATCGGAACAGATGGAGACCACATTCTCGGAGGAAAAGACTGGGACGCAGCTATCGTGAAATATGTCTGCGAACAGTTCATGGATGAATTCGGTGTAGACCCCAGAGAGAATGAATCTGCGAAAAATGAACTTATAGTCGCAGCTGAAAATTACAAAAAAGTACTAACAAAAACGGGAAGCGTTCCTATTCAGGTCAAATATGACGGTAACGTCGGCAAATACACACTCACGCGTGAGCAATTCGATACGAAAACACAGTTCCTGCTCAACGCAACAAAGGATGTCTGCTTAAAACTTCTATCGGACCTCAATATGCAGTGGTCTGAACTCGATGAAATCCTTCTTGTCGGCGGATCCACAAGAATGCCTCAAGTATCTAAATTCCTTGAAAAACTCTCGGGAATAAAAGTAGTATCTCATGAAGATACGGATCTTGCAGTCGCAAAAGGAGCAGCGATCACATCAGAGCTGTATTGCAGCAACAACACTGGACTCAGAGAGGTCCAGATCACAGATGTAACTGCACATAGCTTGGGTGCATTGTCAGTCAGTATTGATGGAAAAAAATATATCAATGAGATTATGATCAAAAGGAACTCAAAAGTTCCCACCACATGCAAGAAATCTTTCAAAATCGGTGAGGGTAACTTGACTGATAAGATTGAAGTCTACACACTTCAAGGAGAAAGCAAAGTCCCTCTGGACTGTTATGTACTGGCAAAAGTTGTCATTACAGGCTTCTTCAACAACGGAAACGGCGCCATGATAGACATCGGATACACATATGACGAAAATGGAGTTGTTCAGGTATCTGCATATCAGGACGGAGAGCAATTGGAAGTAAACTCTGAAGAACTTCCTGCGGAGATCTCGTGGATGAATGACGTACCAGGAAGCATGCCTTCCGATGTGCCCATCTCCAAGAATATCGTCATCTGCGTTGATCTCTCGAGAAGCATGAAGATCTCGCTTGATGATGTCAAAAACTCGATAAAAGATTTCATTAAAAGCGTCGCTGATGAAAATACCAAATTCGGACTTGTTGGATTCGGTGATAAAGTCAAAATCCTTAAGGATATGACACCTGACACCAACAGTATCATAGATTCCCTTGAGGAATTAAAGGTCAACATCTTAGGAAGAGGTACCGACGGAAGTCCATTAGGAACTGCTCAGATGATGCTCTCCGGAAAAACAGGTGCAAAAATGGTCATAGTTCTCACTGACGGTATCTGGGGAAAGAGAGACTTCGCTGTAAGCGAAGCCATAGCTCTCAAAAACGCCAGGATCGCAATAGTGGCTATCGGATTCGCAGATGCAGATACATCATTCCTCAGGCAGATCGCAACGGTAGAAGAAGGCGCCATGTTTACAACCCTCGACGGAATGGGAACAACATTCAGCACAATAGCAACCGCGATCAGTTCTGGTTCAATGGGAATGCGCGAGAGTTCAGAAGAAAAACCTAGAACCAAGAACTGATCTGTGAGGTGAATGTCAGTGCCGCCCAATGACAGAGAGAACTACTGTCGCCTTATCGGATTGAATCCGATGAAGGAGAACACCTACACTTACGAAGCTATCGAAAAAAAGATAGCAGCGAAAGAAAAAAAGTGGGAAAAAGACAGTGGAGATAAACAGAACGACCTGGAACGCCGGTTCCAGATCCGTGCATACTACCAGATGGTACCAGATATGCGCAAGGTCATGAAAGACCCGGTTTTGAGATCCAAAGAGTTCGACGAAGGCCGCAAACAGCTAAAGGCGAAAGCATCAAAACTCAACAAGGATTCTATCGTATTACACGACGGTTCCCGGGTATTGCTCCCAGGAACCGCCGACAGTCTTGTAAAGAAGATCCAATGGGATGGAATCACAAAAGAAGACCTTATTGCCATTGCGGGTATCAAGAAAACATCTGTACCTCCTGTTGTCAACGAGAAAATCAATTCAACATACAAAGGTATCAGAGAAGTTGACACGGACACCCCGATGGAACTTCTTAACAGGATCATTCAGAATCCTGATCTTGAAATAAAACTCAATCCTCTCAGAGATGGCAGTTCGTTCACAGACATCAGATCGGCGTTCGATATCTGCGAAAAAAGGGTCAGTAGCGTCAGACGTGAGATCCTGCCCGATCAGGACTCGTATATACAGTCATTAAGGGCACTTAAAATCATGTTATCTGCAGATACGGATCTTTCAAGCCTTATCAAATATGGAAAATGCAAAAAGGCCTTAGCTCCCGCAATGCAAATGATGGAAGAGGACTACAGCCAACCGTTCACCAGGGAATATATCGATAATATCTTGAATATGTTCCTTAAAGACACGAATGTAGACAAAGACATGGCCATTGCGATCTTAGAAGAATTTTGTGTAAAGAAAAAATTCATTGCAAACTTCTCAACGAAAGAAAGCAAGCTTATTATCTGCCCGAACTGCAGCGGATTAGTGGAAGCGAATGGAAATGCAATATGCTGTAGCATATGTGGTTTCAGCATCAAGACAAAATGTCCTCAGTGCAATACTGAACAATCGTCAGGCAACAGTGCGTGTATCAAATGCGGTTTCGATTTCCAGAGCGGACTAAAAAAAGCCCAAGAACTAGAAAAGAGATTCCAAGAAAATCTAGAAGCGGGCTTTGTGAACAAAGCTGACGAAGATCTAAAAAACATCAAAAAAGTCTATGCAACATATCCCAACATAGACAATCTGAATCAAGACCTCAGAAATGTCTCTCTGAAATATGATAAAGCCATAAAAAATATCGAGCAAACCTATAAATATAAAAAATATTGCGAAACAAAAGAATACTGCGAGAATACACTCGTAGACTTCCCTAAATTATTCGATAATAATTTCGAACTCAAGAAGAAATATACAGATTCCATACAAAGGATCAATGATGCAGAAGAACTCTGCAAAGAAGCAGAGTCTACCGAAGACAGACAAAAGATCATGGCCATTTACGTATCCGCGGCAGAAAGATGCCCGGACCACCCTGTGGCCAGATCCAAACTATCTCAATTCCCACCCGAATCACCTGCAGATGCATCTTTACAGGTACGTGACGGAAAGATACTGTTGAAATACGCCATACCTGAGAACAGAAACGGAATGACATTCTGCGTTTACAGGGAACAAGATAAACTCCCTACTGTGGATGAGGAAACAATACCTCTAACAGAACTTCCTGGAAGCGTATTCCTGGACAAGACGGCAGAACCTGGTATTGATTACTATTATTCCGTATATTCCAAACGTTGGGGTATCCTGTCCAGAGAATCGGCCAACTGCGGCCCAGCTATCGTGTTCGTTGAGGTCGAGAATGTTACTATCGAACAAATGCAGGGCGGACTCAAAATCAATTATGAAAAACCTAAAGGTTGCACAAGAGTACGCATCTGGAGAAAAGAAGGCACCACTGAAGCTGGTACTGGCGAAGAATTGGAGATCACTCCTCAAGACGGATCTACTACAATAGATGATTATGGGCTCAAAGGCGACATAAAATACCATTATCTGTTCGTAGCCGAATACAAGGGAAAGAACAAGACCGAAAGATCAATGGGTTCTGCATTTTCATGTACAACCGTAAAATATCCTGAACCCATCAGAGATATGGAGATCAGATGGAACAAGGCCGACGGCTCCTATACTGCAAAGTGGAAAAGCAAAGAGAAGGTTATTCTATACTCATCACCTAAAAAAGTCACCATGTTCGGACGCAACATCCCCGTGTCTGATCTAAACTCATGGATGACTGAGATAAAACCCATAGAAGTCTACGATGACGGTATGAAATTCATGCTCTCCGATGGAGCAGTTCAATACATCTATCCTATGATCCCTGCAGGCAAGATCGCCATCAGAGGAAAGGATATAATGGTCGCTAACCTGAAACCATTCAGGGACGTTGAGAAAAGACTCAGCGGAAAAGACTGCGACCTAACCATGAACTGGCCTGCTGACGCCGAATCTGCTATAATAGTTGTAAAGGATTCGTCCCCTGCATTAGGTCCGGATGATGTCAATGCCGAAAAGATAACTGTAAGCCGTAATGCTTACAACACGGATAAGATGGTCAGGATCTCGATGGGCAACTCCAAAAAAAGAGTTGTCACCCTATATGCCGTCTATGATGTGTCTGGAGATAAGATGAATTCTCGCGGAATGAGCATTGATGTTTATTCTGGATCATGCACCAAAGTAAAGTACACTATGTCCTTGGATAAATCAACAAAAACAGAATCAAAAGTCTTGATCAGCATCGATGCCGATTACACTGTCAAAGAACTGCCTCAGATGGCGGCCATTTGTGTGAATGAAGGAATTCCACTCAAGATCTGGGATGGAGAATCCATTTGGACATCCAACGGACCCATTACACTATCTGCAGGAAAAGCATTGATAACATTCCACACAAAACCGAAGGTCGACCTCAGCAAGATAAGAATGTTCTTCGTGAATGAAGATGATTACCACCTTTTCAGATTCATACACCCGATATACAAGGATAGGTGATCCAATGGCAAAGAAAGATGAAAATCTAGAATACACGTGTCCCTTCTGTTTCAGCTCAATTGATTTGAAGAAGATACACTACGAATGTACGAATCCCGCGTGTACGAAAATGTTCCTCAGAAGTCTTTCCGAAAAGGACAAATTAAAATATAGCTGTGGAAAGGATGATGAAGAGATAGATATCGAGAACACGATATTCCTTGGAAAGGACCCTCTAGGAGAGGATCCGATAACAACAAAGCACCATATCGTACGTAATTCCTCAGGAATATGCGACATATGCAACAGATCTGCTTACAAAAGACTCTGTCCTGTATGTCACAATCCTATCCCTCAGGGAGCTGAGGATGAGGGGAGCACGGTATTCGTTGTATTAGGTCCTAAAGGAGTCGGAAAAAGCCATTATATCGCAGTACTGATCAATCAGCTGAAAAACTCCTTCTCGCCCGAATTCGGAGCCACCATGAGCCCTGCGACAGACAGGACCACACTTAAATATCGTGGAGTATACTACAAAAGATTATTCGAGGAAGGAAGAAAACTTCAACCTACGTTATCATATGAGGACAGCAAAGAATCAAGAGAACCCATGATATATTATCTGAGATTCCTAGAAGGGGATGCACCTAAAGTGTACACCTTAGCATTCTTTGATACTGCGGGAGAGGACCTCGATTCCACAAGCAAAATGATGGGACTGAATCTGAATTCGTTTATCTCGCGTGCATCCGGTATCGTATTCCTTGTAGACCCGTTGCAGATTCCGTACATCAATACGAGAATACATATGGACAACAAACCCAGCACGGGACCTAATGTTGCAGATATGCTTGCCAATATATCGAACATCATCCGCACCAACAACAAGATCAAAATAAGAAATCAGATCAAGATCCCGCTGGCCGTCGTCTTGACGAAGAGCGATGTGCTCATGAAATCACCTGAGAACGAAGAAGAAGCAAAAATCCTGTTCGGATTGAACTCCTCTCTGAACATCGAACGTGAATATGGAAAGTACGATGGAGCTAATTTCGAACAAATCAGCGTTGAGATCGAAGAATACATGCGCAGAGCAGTATCCAATGATTTCATACAGACTATAAAGGAATTCGAACAGTATTGCTATTTTGCAGTGTCTTCTCTCGGAAGCAACCCTGTGGGAAGCGTACTCGCCAGAGGAATATCTCCTATGAGAGTGGAAGATCCATTTATCTGGCTACTTAATTGCGATAACTTCGGAGGTATGACGAAATGAGCAACAAAAAAATAGGAAACGCGACCATGAGATTCAAACAACTTCTTACAAACGGTCCTTCCGGAAGCACTTCCGACGGACAGAGTCCTCAGAAAACAACAATACCGATAGAAGATCAGATCAAAGAAGCATTCATCATTGAAGACCAGATAATCGCAGATGGACCTTCAGCAACAGAACCGATCGAAGAAGAACCAATGATAGAGGATATCATGGTCTCCGGAGAGATTCAGATAGAAAAGCCGATGACACCCCCCGATATGCCTGTCCATGATCCTACAAACTCCGAAGATGTGGATTATCTGAAGTCTGAAATATCAGAACTTAAGACAATGATCGAAACAATGGAAGCACAAATGAACGCGTGCATAACATCTAAAGAGCAATTCAAAGAATATTTTGAGATCATCAACAAGAAAAATTCTGAAATGGGAAATAGAAAACTTATGGGAATGCTAGAACAACTCTCAACGATGAGAGAGGATTTCTTCAAACTCTGCAGTGGCATGAATGAAAAGATCGATGTTTTCTCAGCAAAGGATGTATTGAATTCATTTGAAGCATACGGTGTCGATATGGAGAACATCCTTACCGACTGCGGCGTCTTCATAGGTCCTTTCAAATACGATAAATTAAACACATTGCATCAGAGGATCGTCGATGTCATACCCACCGATGATGAATCTAAGAATGGTATGATAGCAGAAAGGAAATCAAACGGATACGAATACAACGGCCGCGTTCTTTTCAAAGAAAGAGTGAACATCTATAAGTTCTCAGAAAAAACCGTAAAAAATGAAAAAGAGGAATAAAAATGGCTGGAGAATATACAATCGGAATCGACCTTGGTACAACATACTCGTGCCTTGCATATATCAATGAAGATGGAGAAGCAGTAGTTGAAAAAAACTTCGAACAAGAGGAAACAACCCCGTCGGTAATTCTCTTCAATGAGAACGGCGAGATCATCGTCGGATCCCCTGCAAAAGATATGGCAATGATGTATCCCCCTGAGAGGATCATCACAGCTATCAAAAGACAGATCGGAACCGATTATGAGGTAGATGTCGACGGTGACAAATACACACCAATCACTCTTTCTGCCGCAATACTCAGAAAAATGATCAATGATTTCAATGACAACCACGGTTGTGAGATCAAGAAAGCAGTCATCACCTGTCCTGCATACTTCGGGCAGACCGAGAGAGACGCAACTAAAGCAGCGGGAAAGGTCGCAGGACTTGAAGATGTCACGATCATCAACGAGCCTACTGCGGCAGCAATATCCTTCGGATTGGGAAGCGGAACCGATTCCAAGAAAAGAGTGCTAGTATACGACCTGGGAGGAGGAACATTCGATGTTACCATCCTTGAGATCGACGGAACATCATTCACCGCAGTAGCAACTGACGGAGAAAGACTCCTCGGAGGAAAAGACTGGGACGCAGCTATCACAAAAATCATAAAACAAAAAGTTTGTGAAGATAACGGCATCGATCAAGATGAACTCGACGAGGATGACGATGTAAGACAAACACTTGTCCTTGATTCGGAGACCATCAAGAAAAGACTGTCTACAGCGGAATCCACAAAAGGAACACTCACTGCGGCCGGAAAAAAAGCCGTCTACTCCGTTTCAAGATCGGAATTTGAAATCGCTACAGCACCCCTTATGCAGACGACGCTCGAGATCATCGACAGAACACTCGCAACGAAAGAATTCACAATAAAAGACATCGATGAGGTCATCCTGGTCGGTGGCTCATCAAGAATGCCTCAAGTCAAGGACGGAATATGCAAGAAATATCCAGAGGCAGACGTCAAGATCTATGATCCGGATCAATCGGTCGCAAAGGGTGCCGCCATCTTCTCCAAATCTTATTCGTGGGATGGAAGCACTGCGGCAGCAGTTGCAGCTGCGGCAGCAACCGGAACAGAATACGTTCCTGAAAAGGGAGAAATCCTCGTTCATAATGTCCTCAGTAAATCGTTCGGTATCAAAGCAATGTATGATGACGGCGAAGAGAAAATCTCCAACATCATATTCAGGAATGAAGTACTGCCCATTGTGGCCATCAAGACATATTACCCTGTGGATGACGGTCAGACATCTATCAAAGTAGAGATCTATGAGGATTCTGCGTCCAATAACGATGGTGGAAATAAAACAGAACTCATTGACGGATACAGCGTCGGTGATTTCGAGATGGAACTACCAGATGGAGTTACAAGAAGCACACCTATAATGGTCAAGTTCACTGCCACAGATGAGGGTATTCTCGTTGCATGCGTGGACTGCCTCGATCAGCACACCGAATATCAGCTTCAGAACAAGTTACAGATGTCTGATTCAGACATAGAAGAGTCTCAGGGACTCATGGAAAAAGTCACACACGCTAATTGAAACTTTAATGGGGGAATACCCCCATTTTTATATTATTTTTACAAAATCAATATCATTCGTTATCAATATCAAGATAATGATGCAATTCGATCCTTTCTGATTTGGAGATATTCCTGTATCTGCCTTCTTTCAATCCGTTAAGAGTTATATTCATGACTCTTACACGAACTAATTTCACTACAGTGAATCCGAACACATCGCACATCCTTCTGATCTGTCTGTTCAATCCCTGTCTCAGAATGATTCTGAATTCCTTGATACCCGTTTGTTCAACGAAGCATTCTTTTGTTATGCGTCCGTCGATTATCGGGACGCCTTTTGACATCCCTGCAATGAATTCAGGAGTCACATTATTGTCTACAGTAACAATGTACTCTTTCTCGTGTTCATGACGCGAACGCATGATACCGTCAGCGAGTTCACCGTTATTGGTCATAATAAGAAGGCCTTCGGAATCCTTGTCCAGCCTTCCTATTGAATAGATACGTTTCGGATATCCAATAAAATCTATGACATTATCTATGTCATCAGGATTGGAGGTACATGTTATTCCTGCCGGTTTATAGAATGCAAGAATTATATCTTCTTCCTCTCTCTTTATAGGCTTGCCTTCAACACACACAACGGTATCTGACATGACTCTGTCTCCCAATACCGCTACTCTTCCGTCTATGGTGACAAGTCCATCCTCTATCATGCGATCCGCAACCCTTCTGGATGCTACACCTGCTTCGCTGATGAATTTATTCAGACGCACTCCCTCGGGATTTTCTCCGATATCGCTCATATTTCTCCTATAAACCGATACTAATATTAATTTATCGAAATGACATTGACGTAAGAGGTACGAAAATGTCATTATTCAAAAAAAAGAAAACGGGACCTGTAATAAAAACTTGGCCGTTACAGCTTCATTGGGACACTGAGGATCCATTCATTTTCGTATCTCATCACTGTGATAACTATCCCAAAGGAAATGCCCAGCAGGCCCCCCCTCTGAAAGAGATCAGCGGGAGAAACCTCGGAAGAGACTACAAAGAAATATTTGGATTCAGAATGTATAACGGAAAAGTCGTTCCAGGATTCCCATTACATGCACATTGGGGATATGAGACTATCACAATCCCTGAATTGGGATTCATTGATCATTTCGACTGCTTAGGAAACCAAGGAAGATACGGTTTTGGAGACGTTCATTGGCTCACTGCAGGAAATAGATACCAACATAGCGAGATGTATCCTCTCGCATATTCTGACAAAGAGAATCCGAATGACATCACACAGATAATGATCAACCTTCCTTTGAAAAATAAGGGAACTAAACCTGAATTCAGAATGATGTGGTCTGAAAAAATACCTATTATCAGGGGCGAGGGATATTCCGTAAAGATCATTGCGGGATCATTCAATGGCATTAAAGCACTAGCTCCTAGTAATATCTCATGGGCGGCCGACCCCGAACACCACGTTAATATAATGCTGATCAAGATGATACCTAATGCGAAGATCACATTACCTGCAATATCAACTGCTATTAACAGAAATCTTTACTTCATAACCGGAAACACCGTTACAATCGGAGAAGAAACGATCGAGTATTCCAAAAGGATAAAACTTGACGGAAACGCAGATATCTGTATCACAAACGGCAATAAGGATTCAACTCTTTGGTTTTTAGAGGGAGAACCTATCAAAGAGAAGACAGCATCATTCGGACCTGTAAACCTAGAAACAGAAAAAGAGGTCAGAATTGCTATTGATACTATCAGAAAAGAAGAATTCAAAAATTGGCCCTGGGATGTCATCGACAAAGCCCAGCCTGTCGGAACCGAAAGATTCGTCAGATACGCCGACGGAACAGAAGAACATCCTGGCCAATGAATTCAAAAGACCTTTGTCTTCAGATCCTCATCGTTCTCAATCAATACCCATTTGAAAGGTTCTGCTGCAGAAGATATATCATTTCCTAAAGATGCAACTGTGAAATATTTCACTTTTATAAATGTGGATTTAACAATCTTTACGAAAGATTCCTGACCGTATTTATTAAGAAATTCCTCGGGAGAACTTTCTGCATTCACAATAGAACTTACACGAGGATTGTCCATCTTTGTAAAGACGATTGCCATTGGAACAGTCACCTGCACTGAAGGCCCATATCCATTGATCTCAGTGAACATACTGTAAAATGCCTCAAATGTATTCGTAGGCGATGTCTTGCTAGCCTTAGAAGGCGAATTCGAATTGAATAACGCATATACTTCTAGCGGATCTATCGCAAACACGATTCCATCGTTGTATTTGTAATACTCTTCGAATAATATCTTTTCACTATCTGGTTCGAACTCCAATCCAGAGATATCATTGAAGATTATCTCTTTCTCTGGAAACTCTCTTGACCTTATGAAAAGACACTGAGAATCCAATTCTCCCGTGACCGTAGGGGCAACCGTATCCTTTGCACGCTGAACATTAAGAGAAATAGAACTAGAAACAGGCTCTGTTATTATGCCTTTCGATTTTGCAACAGCAGATATACTTTCTACTGCAGACAACATCATGGTCGTCTTTCCGGAACCCGACGCTCCGACCATGGAGAATGTCAACGGTTTTGCTTCGTGAGTCTGTATCTCCTCTTTGCAATAAGGACAGACGATCTTTAGTTTACCTCTTGCGCCATCAACGTTAGTACAAGGTATTGTGTGTCCTTTGTTACAAGTATGAGTTGACACACCATGAACATCCGGGACTGGATAATCGATTACAAGACCGCATCTGCATATGACCTTAGGCTGATAAAAATTCCTTTTACACTTAGGGCAGACCGCATACTGTGTCACTTTCTTGTATATCGCATCATCCTTAGAAAATGCTGATTTGATCCGTGCTCCCATGATACCTTTCGCAATCAGGAATATTATCAACAGCACTATATCCATCAATATCGCGAACGGAATGATAAAAGGTATCAGAAGAATGGGAATGATCACTGGTATCTTCTTGAACTTCCATGCTACCGCGAAGATATTCCATGGCATCGCAATACACTTGAGAACGGATCTGGGACGCGATGTGAACAGATACTCTTGTGGATTGGTTTCTTCTCCAGCGAATTCTCTAGATGGCTTTGAAACACATCCTGCAATAACAAGAATGAAACCTACCGCAACAAATATCAAAATAGCATATTCTTTACCTACCAATTCAGATATCAAATTCGTATAATTAGTGATGATCGTATTGTATGATTCAATCGTTGTGGGAATATATTTTGAAAGATCGATGTACGCAAGATCAAATGAACCTTCGATCAATTCAATTGGATTAAACAAACACAATGAAAACTCAGAATTATCGATGATATACTTTGCAGTGTAAAAAAGGCACAATGCCGAGTATATAATAGCTATCCCCAAAATAATTCCCATTAATTTCTTATTGGTTTTATTCAATCCACATCCCCAAACCTACATGCTTAATGGAAGATATAATCATTTTTAGAGAACAACAATATAAAGCCTGAATAACCTACATTGTTACATGGTAAAACAGGTTAACGCAGCTCACATCCTTGTAAAAACTGAACAGGAAGCAAAAGATATCAAAGGAAAGCTTACGAACGGTGAGAAATTCACAGACCTTGCAAAAAAATATTCGACATGCCCTTCTGGAAAGAAAGGCGGAGATCTCGGATGGTTCGGCAAGGGGCAAATGGTCGCTCCTTTTGAAACCGCAGCATTCAACGCTAAAAAGGGAGACGTAATCGGACCTGTGAAAACAGAATTCGGTTATCACATAATCTTGGTCAAAGATCAGAAATAAACAGGTGATACATATGGGATTCTTCAGCAAAAAAAAGAAAGACGAGCCGATTACAGAAGAAAAACCGATAGAGGCAGAAGAAACACCTGCAGCCAAAAAAGAAACCATTACAGAACCAATCATAAAAACAGAATCAAAAAACAAGGTTTGGCATATTACTAAACGTGCAGAAGATGGGCGCTGGCAAGTAAAAGCAGAGGGAGCCTCTAAGGCAACAAAACTGTTCCGCACCAAAGCAGAAGCCGAAGAATACGTCAAAACCCTTGTAAATAACAATGAAGGTTCCAGAGTAGTTTCCCATAAAAAAGATGGCAAATACCAGAAAAAATAATCAGATACGAAACTTCAAAGGATTTATAAATAAACGTAAATGAATGCAACGGACGTTGCATCTATCTACATCCTTACTATAATTTAATACTTCATATACGCCATTCTTTCATTACTTCAGATACATCCCCTGCAAAAAATACGATCTTATGATTACGCCTATTAAATTACATAATGATAATTTTAATACTGTGAATTCCTAATATGCATATGAGTTTCATACTCGATAAACCCATGATTGTTCGTATCGTACCTGTATTATATGCGATACTAGGCGTGTTCATGTTATATATTGCCGCAATGAGTACTTCAGATCTTTTGTCTACCGTGATCTATATTTCTGTTGGGATATTATGTCTCGTGTGTCTTTTTTTGATACAGTCAAGAAAATGGTATGCTTGGCATGTTTCTATGGCCACATTCATTCTTTTTGCCGTTTACATAATTATTGTATACTTTGAAACATCCGATACATTGTGGTTACTCTTCCTGCTGATAGACCTCATGATTATGTTATCATGGGCTGTTAAATTTACCAGACAATATTTTGATGCAGCCGCTTAAACACTTTATAAAACATTTTTATTTTTTAGCCATTTCTATGTTCTAATTTTTCACAACATTAATACCATATTGTATGTATATATCAGCAATATTAGAAATTTTATAGATATTTGTATGTAAAAGTAGATACAAAATAGACATTTGTCTAAAAAAGTATTAATATAGATTTATTCATTAAAATGTTGGTGACAAATGTTGTTATCTACATACGCGCTTCAAATTGCCGATGTAGCCTCTTACAGTGCTACAGACACCATATGGGTGTTGATTACGGCAGCCTTAGTATTCTTTATGCAACCAGGTTTCGCAATGGTCGAAGCTGGTTTCACAAGAGCTAAAAATGCAGGAAATATCGCAATGAAGAACATGCTGGATATGTGTTTTTCAACGGCAGCATTCATTATAATTGGATTCAGTTTTGCATTTGGAACTGATATCGGAGGATTCATAGGTACTCCTTCTTTATTCATTTCAAATTTCAATTATGACGGTACTATTTCAGTCGGAGCATTCATTATCTTCGAACTTGTGTTTGCCGGAACTGCGACAACGATCGTATCTGGAGGTATGGCAGAACGTACTAAGTTCAGCTCATATTGCATATATTCCATCATAATGTGCGCTCTCGTCTATCCAGTGGTCGTACACTGGGTTTGGAGCTCAGACGGATGGTTGTACACTGCAGGATACATTGATTTCGCAGGATCTACAGTTGTCCACATGGTAGGAGGTCTGACTGCATTACTCGGTGCGTGGTTCCTTGGACCACGTATCGGAAAGTACAACAAGGATGGCAGTGCAAATGCCATCCGCGGACATAATCTCACTATCGCCACTTTAGGTGTTTTCATACTCTGGTTCGGATGGTTCGGATTCAATGGAGGTTCCACACTTGCAATATCTGATTATGCCATGGGAGAATTGGCCGGTCAGATTATCATCAATACTTGTCTTGCGGCTGCGTTCGGTACGATAGCCGCTATGTGCTACACTTGGATAAAGTTCGGACACCCCGATCTCACCTACACATTGAATGGATGTTTAGCTGGTTTAGTAGGTATCACTGCCGGATGTGCAGCTGTCGATTTCTACGGATCCATTGCAATAGGTGTCATTTGTGGTGTAGCTGTTGTGATAATCGCAGAATTCATTGATAAGAAGGTGAAGATCGATGACCCAGTCGGTGCATTTGCAGTACACGGTGCATGCGGTGCTATCGGTACACTCTTGGTTGGTGTATTTGCAACGGAAAGCGGTATTTTATACGGTGGAAGTTTACATCAGCTGGGAGTACAGTTGATGGGTATCGCATCCATAGCGGTCTGGGTACTCGCCATCATGGGAGTGGTATTCTTTGTTATCAAGCATACCGTCGGCCTGCGTGTTACCGCAGAACAGGAAATATCAGGTCTGGATATCTCCGAACACGGTTTAGTCAATGCATATTCGGGTATGATGCCTGATCTGCACATGATCACAAATGTACCTGAAAAGACAGATACACAGATGTATAAGGAAACGGAAGCTGTCACAGGTGTTGCGGTAGAAGACTACTCTATTCCCGATAAGACTGCCCTGAAGAAGGTAGTTGTCATTACCAGAAGAGAGAATGTTGACATTCTTATGAAGAAACTCAATGAGTTGGGAATCGGAGGAATGACTGTCACAATGGTAGATGGATACGGAGCTCAGAAGGGACAGACATCCATGTATCGTGGTGTCAAGGTCGAGAGCAAGCTTCTCCTTAAGGTAAAGGTGGAAGTGGTCATCGGTGACATACCTGTAGATAAGCTCATCGATACCATCAGAGAGACTTTGTACACAGGACAGATCGGAGACGGTAAGATCTTCGTATACAGTGTCCTCGAAGCTGTCAGAGTCAGAACTGGAGAAACTGGACTGAACGCTGTTAAGCCGGAGGAAATGCCAGAATGATGTAAAAAATCATTTGAGATTTCAAAACCTATTAGGTGGAAAAATAACGACCTTTAAGAAATCACAGTATAACTATGATTTCTCGAAGAGGATCGATCACTTTCCACCGTTTATTTTTAACTATTTATATTTTCAATAGGCCAGAATCTACACAAGTAGAAATTAGTAATGAGTTTTAGACAGGGGAGAGGCCGTGAGCATTTTTAGATCTACACAAGTAGACATTAGTAATGAGTTTTAGACAAATCCATTCCTAAAGATGATGAATTATCTACACAAGTAGAAATTAGTAATGAGTTTTAGACTCGAACCAGGTCTCACAGCATGCATATATCTACACAAGTAGAAATTAGTAATGAGTTTTAGACTGTCACCGTTTTGGATGCGATGGTTCAATCTACACAAGTAGAAATTAGTAATGAGTTTTAGACGGCGTAACAGTAATTATAGCTCTATCCCATTTACACAAGTAGAAATTAGTAATGAGTTTTAGACATAGCCCACATCGTATATGTCATGCATCTACACAAGTAGAAATTAGTAATGAGTTTTAGACGCTGAACGATGTCGGGCACGACCACGCATCTACACAAGTAGAAATTAGTAATGAGTTTTAGACGTATTCGTTGCCTTTGAAGAGGTCAAATCTACACAAGTAGAAATTAGTAATGAGTTTTAGACCGGAAGGCGCACAGGGAGACCTGGGCATCTACACAAGTAGAAATTAGTAATGAGTTTTAGACCCCCTTATAATGGCGAAGTGATTACAGATCTACACAAGTAGAAATTAGTAATGAGTTTTAGACGTTTACACCATGGAAAAAAACACAATATCTACACAAGTAGAAATTAGTAATGAGTTTTAGACGCTCTTTCTTTCTTGAGAAGCGCACGATCTACACAAGTAGAAATTAGTAATGAGTTTTAGACCCTACGCCACAGCAGGTACTTACACAAATCTACACAAGTAGAAATTAGTAATGAGTTTTAGACCTGCCGGTAATGATGTAAAAAGAAAACATCTACACAAGTAGAAATTAGTAATGAGTTTTAGACCATCGCCTGATATTGCGGTCTTCCGGATCTACACAAGTAGAAATTAGTAATGAGTTTTAGACAATCTGTCTTCATTTATTGAGATATGATCTACACAAGTAGAAATTAGTAATGAGTTTTAGACCCGTGCGCTCGATAAACATCAAAAACACGATTGCTAATGCAATAATATATACAATCATTCCAAAATATAATACTTTTGAATCCGTTTTTTCCATATTTTTCAAACATATTCAAATTAAGACCTAGGTTTTTAAACTAATATCAAATCTGAATCTTCGTGTATGGCAAATCCTAACTTTACTACTTCACATGTCTTGGACAAATTCAGAATCAAAACACTATCTGCTTCAGAAAAATCACTCATAAATTGATTATTGATATCTGAAATTATATTATTCAAGATCCTGTCACTGTTATCAATCTCATACACAGATAATTGAATTCTATTACCAAATCTCTTAATATATTTCGAAAATTTAGTTCGGAGTTTATTATCTTGAATATCATAACTTATAATTATCATTCAATCACATAACTTGAACTGCGGAAATCTGTCTACTGGCTTCTGTTTCATAAATGCTCTGTAATATGACTGAAAATAACTAAAAATTGCAGTTTTATTCTCTAAAATTGGTTTCATAAGAAATGATACATACTTCTGATTATTTTGAATGCTCAACAAATATCTCCCATCTATAACATTAAAATCTTCAGCCTTACACTGACCTAAATTTATAGCCTTTCTAACCTGCCAATCAATCAACGGTCTAAATGGCTCCATAAGATCACATGCTAAAGATTTTCTCATATAGATCTCTCTATGATATATTCCACGATATGTATCGAATCCATAGAGACTAAGCATTGAATCCACAAAATTGAATAAGTGTATATCCTATGTCGAGAGTAGAATTCACAATGTCGCATTTTACCCTTGGTTTACGCCCGACCCATTGTATAGAATTAAAATTACTCCTGAAAAATATTTTCGACGCATTACCTTCAATGCCCATCAATTCTCTAAAATCACCAGTGCATGATGTAGCTTTCTCAGCATATGTGTTTAGAAGGCTCATATCTGCCCTTAATTGATTGTCTTTAGCAATCTGCAGGGCTAATGTATCTTTTTGATTGCATATCTTATTTACAATCACATGTTTTGCCAAATCTAGATCATTGTAATCATACTGCAATTTTCTTAAAATATAATTTCCCTCGGTTTTATGTCCAATGACATCGTAAACCTTCAATGAAGTTGTCATCATCACGATTGGAAAACCAAATTTATGAGATCTGGAAATTATTCCGGATGTCAAAGTTATATCTCCAATTATAAACAAAGCAAATATACGATAACACGTTACCTGAAACCGTATCTTATCTGTATTATCCTTTACAATAAGATTATCATTACTGAATGAGATTTTATCTCCATTCCTTGTAAAAACAAATATTGTCTGTTTCATCTCAAAATCATTTTTTGATATCATATTTACCCGTCCAAACACGAACTTCCACACATAGGTTCATAAATGCAATTTTCACATTTTTTCAGATTAGTCTGTAAATACAAACTAGGATCAAAGTTATGCATGTCTTCAATTGTTTTTTCAAAATATGTTAATAATATAGAATCCTCTGTTGGAATCCCTATCTGATAACTTCTATTATCATCCATGCTATGTATGACCATCTTGTTAACTTCGTATCCCATCTCTATTAAAGAAAAATATTGAGCATATATTTAGAATCTCAAACCATCAAATATCATAGAGACTTTTTTCTTCCTTTCGGTTAATATACCAACTTTACTATCAAACAGATCTATCTTTCCAATTATTCCGTATTTTTCACAAAATATGTTCATTCCTTGCAATATATTTGACTTGGTCGAATATTTATGTTCATCTATTGATCTGTGCGCATGTGTACCATTTATCTGACAAGAAGATTGAGACAACATTCTGTCTGATTCATCCATCAAATTATGAAAATAGATGGACACCGGACAGAATAAGAAGTCATTGATATTTGATATTATTATGAGGTTATCCATTAAATCCTCCGGGTCTGTACGAATTTGAACCATGACGAAGCATCAATGAGTGGAATCTTTATCTGTTTAACATCAGAATCATAATTTTGCTCCAACAGACGTAACATCAATTCTCCTTTCAATGCAATATGATATGCACCATTTGCGTCTGCATCCATTGGGTATTCTGGATTTCCATTACTCGTATTGAAAAATACACCATTACTATTTTTAACTGGCGAAATTATATAATCGGAGGTTTGATCACTATTACGCATACGTAACGTATCCTGAAATGAATAATATATTGTATTTATAAGATCCACACAATCTTGATTGCTAGAAAAAATCATATCTTTAATATTCTCCCCGTTCAAATATTCGATTCCGGATCTTTTCAATGATTCTTTGATATCATTTGTAGGGTCTACAGAATAATGTTTTCTATCTTTAGGAGAATATTTTAAACGAATTCCATTGGTGTAGACTGTCCATCTATTCTTAAAATCAGTCTTAGATGTTACATAATCTCTATAATCAAAAGTGATTGCGAACATATCTTCTACTGCATCATATATTATTGATTCGAAACGTCTTACAAATTCTTTCCTTGTATCGTTATTCTTAACAGATGATGTATTGAATATATCTACGAATCCCGTAGTCGGATCTATCTTTGATGTATATGCCGCATTAACATAGAATATAACACCTGTTTGTTTGCCGATTTTAGCAAAACTATCCATCTTATCTGTCAATTGATATGCATTCAAGACTCCACCTGGTAATGACTGATCCACGTCCTTGAACACCAGATAATTGAGTTTTGATATCAGCGCACTCTCAAACTTCTGATACACTTGCTTTTCAACTTTAAAACGTCCACGCTTGAATCCGAAATTGAGATCTTCAAGAATAACTATTGCATCATATTCTAATACCATCTTTGAAATCTCATAAACAACTTTTGAGAGATATCCTTCCTTCAAATCCCTTATCTTTTCGACACTGTTCCAACTCTTTCTCGATTCTGCACGTTCCTTCTCTCTTTGATCTAGTTTCTCGTGATAATCGATATTATCCAAAACATTGAAACTTCTCTGTTTAACAATATTTCCCCGACGATCTACCACAGAAATATAGATAAGATTACGCTCACCTCTATCGATACCGATAATATGTAGATCTCTATCAGATAGCGCATGATCTAACACCATCTTATTGATATTATTTTTATCATCTGACTTAAAATTCAGAGTAAGGGGGACATGAAAAAACATACGATCTTCTGTATATCTGCGGTCTTTCACGATATCGTACTTTGCTTCTTTTGAATTGATACAATTCTGATACTTTTTAGCTTCATCACTGAGTTCCGTGATCATGCCGTTCTTAAACCTGAACAACTCATAATAAATCTTATCTGGAATTGGATTTTTATTGGAATCCACACGATTTACCAATACTTTTCCCGCGTAATGTGTTATAACCTCCATATCACTTTTTTTTCTAAAAAATAATTCCGCTTGTCCGTTGATCTGTATCACTACATCTTTTAAATTTTCCTCTGAAAAAGCTGCATTCCAATATAGAGTATGCATATTCTTTGTTCCTGTAGATTTGTCCGAGAAATCTTTTGTATATAACTGGAACAAATATAACCTTCCTGAATCAACATACTCATCTATAACTTCTGCAGGAATGCACACGAAAGAAATATTATATCCTTGTTTTTCTACTTCTTTATAAAACTGGCTTATGTCTTCATATGATTCTGTAGGGCTGAATTTAAAATTGAAACATTTCCAATCAGGATTCTTGATAATAGAACTCTTGAAAAAATCTATTAGCTCGTGACAGAATTTGATATCGAAATTATCTCCTTTCTTGTGTTTTCCTTGATTGTATGCTTCCAACAATTTTTTAGAAGGATTATATGTTTTGAGCCCTTTTTTAGAAAAAAACACTTTTGGAAGCATTTTGTTTGGACCAGGAAGAAGTTTGTATACCATTTTCTGATAGCATTCTGTTGATACGCATGTATTTATTTTATCAAATTTGATTATTTTCTTTGGATCTATGATACCTAAGTAGTATTTTCCATCACGAAGAAAGATTACAGCTTTATTGTTTGGTTCTTTGTTTTGATCCCACCCATCAGCAAGCGTGGGTATTGAAAAATTCAATTTAATCTTGGATTCATTGAATTTCTTTCTTGTTGCATAATTACGTACTTTATTATAAAGAGGGATTATTGTTGACAAAGAACCGTAGATCTCATCAAATTCTGAATAAAAACCTATGTCGCGATCTGCATCCTCTTCTACATGAAATGGCTTAATCATATGCAACAATTGCATTATGCTATCCAAAAACAATCTTAATTCCTGAACATTTGATTCTTCAGTAGATAAATTTACTCCAGGATTCAAAGATATTAGTTTACGTTTTTCAATAACGCAAAAGACCGCTTTACTCACATTGTTTAT
Source organism: Candidatus Methanomethylophilaceae archaeon (assembly GCA_963676235.1). Lineage (GTDB taxonomy): Archaea > Thermoplasmatota > Thermoplasmata > Methanomassiliicoccales > Methanomethylophilaceae > JALNYB01. Next base: position 1,210,793 of record OY781044.1, on the reverse strand, counting down.
ATATTGCGTAAAATCTCTATCTGTACCACTTCTGGCGATAGCTTTTAAAACTACATATAACGGGAACTCGGATGATGACAGCCATTTATCAATCTTTTTACGATTCTTTTCTAATTTACCATCACCGAATTCTTCGGCCTTTAGTTCCTGCATAAGGCCACCCAAAACATCCCATGCATTGAATATCTCTATAGACAACGAAGGAATATCCTTGTTGTCAACATATATCTTTGAACAATCATATTCCTTGTAGTTACTTAAAAGATATACAATCCTTGAAAATATATTCTCGATTTCCATATTCTTATAGAACTCATCAACCGATGACAAAACCTCATTATCATCATTGAACGCCTGAGGAATATATGAATGCGAATCCCTATCACTTAGAATCTGCTTGAACAGAGGAGTCAATTTAATCCTTTTTTCATCTGAAATTTGTGAATTAAGATTTAATAATTCATTGATACCACGTATCTTAGAATTTTCATCTGCTATGCCTCCTATTGCAGTATTATATGCAGTTATGTCACGTTGTCTGACTATATTGTTGAAATACTCTATAGAAAAAGCCTTATCAAGATCCAAATCTAATTTTCCAGAAAGTTCATTTTTTGCGTTTAATATAACTTCTGGAATATTTTCACAAATTAGCGCGTATTTATAACAATTTTCGAAATGTTTAGAAAAATTCTCATTTACGATACGATATGCAATTGAAGTATGTTTTGCCTCATTTGAATACATATTTTTTCTATTTTCATGAAGCCCTAAGAAATACACGGAAAATTTCTTAAAATCATTCAAAGCCTTTATATCATCTAAATTACAACAATTAATAACGTTGGGTGTAATTAAATCAGAAATCAATTTTTCAGAGAACATCTTGATAAATCTTTCATCATTTTTGAACAACGATATGATTTCATCACGTTTCTTTTTCTGTTCAATTTCCAAAAGTTTCTTTGTTTTATCATCTTTTATTTTTTTATGATTATCTATAGCTAATGCTAAAGGTCTCCAATTTATATCGATCTTCGACAAGCATTCATCAATGAATTGTTTATGATAGTCATCAATGATTCTTTTCATAATTATGTAACTTTTTGCTCTTTCTTCATCCTTTTCCAAAAATCCTGCTTTATCTATATTTTCCATAGTTTTACCTTGTGGCCTGAGTTCAAAACGCAATGTTTTAGAGACTGGATACAAGTTTGTGAAATCTTTATATGAATTAACCATGCGATATTTTAGAGAGTGTAGGTATTTATATTTGATTCATCAATAAACTGTAATAAATTTGTATATGTAATAAACTAATTATAGAAAGTACACAATGCAAGTTCATGAACACAATTGCCGGTCGTAGAGAAAGACCTATAATCTCCTGTGTTACATTTGATACAGTTAAAATATCAGATCCCGTAAAACTTTATAATGCCACAAAAGTCCACCTGATACACTATATATCTGACCCTACATCAGAAAAAGGAAAAATATATCAAAAATTCTATGACAGAGTTTGTCATCTTATATGTGAAAAATCAGAAAATATTCCAATTATTGAACACAACGCAAATGTTACAAATTTTACAGAAATGCTAAAAACAGTATATGGAATAATTGAAAATGAATACGATCTCGATCCGAGTAGCGATGTGTTTGTTAACATCTCTGCAGGAAGTTCAGAATATGCAGCAGCCGCTACTATTGCATCAATGATGTTTCCAGGAACTATTCCATTTTCTGTAGCAACTGACAAATATCAAGTTGAAGAAACAGACATATACTTTGACAAGGAAGGAAATCCTGTTGGTTTAGCCAAAAGTGTGAAAGAGCCTACGGTCATTCCAAAATATCAAATGAACTCACCAGATGAAAAATTAGTATTAGGATTAAAAATTTTAAACTGTTTGAATAGCTTGGGAACCCCTCCGAAAGGCCCTATGATGATACATTTGTTAAAGAAAAATAAGTTATGGCGCAGAGGAGAATTTCCGGAAGAATCACGTAACCGTTCAGAAGCTGTATACTATCAGAGAGATTTTGTAAATCTATGGTTATCTGAAAATTGGATTTACAAAGATAAATACACAAAAAAATACTATTTAACTGAATGTGGCTTAATAATATTGAAAACATTCTATGTTGATAAAAACATCACATATCAATGATATTTCAAAAACGCCCAAAAATTGTCTAACTGGTTATTAAATCCACAATAAACAACAAGCATTTATAGATATAAAAATTATCAACTAATCTCAAACCCAACTAATGATCCAGAATCATACGCTGTCTCCTAGATCAGAATAAAAATAGTGGGCCCGAAGAGATTCGAACTCTTGACCTCCCGGTTATCAGCCGGGCGCTCCAGCCAGTCTAAGCTACGGGCCCCTACACTTCCTCGAATAAGGATATACCATATAAATCTTACCTTTAGATGCCTGTATATTATGTCTCAAATACAACTTCAAGGCAGAGAAACTCAAATAACTGCGTATGTTATCTCCTGCTTATGGTCCCAACATATGAGGAAACAGAGTTCATAATACCGCGCATTGCATTCTATGCACTTCTCTTCATTCTCATTTCAACTGATGCATTCATTCTCATCTGCACACAGCTGAATATAGGTACCGATATGTGGATGTTCTATGTCACAACAGTAATATTCACTATTATCATTCTGATCTTCTATTTCATAAGATTGAAAATCGTGATAGAAAATGATGTTATTACCATAAAATACCTGAAAAAATATATTATTCCGTTTTCAGACATCATAGATTTCAAAACCGGGGACGTCAACATAATCAAGAATTACAGCGGATGGGGACTCAAGAACATCAAGTTCAAAAATTTCATCTGTAACGGATACGAAAACGGCATATCGCTTAAAGTTATGGGAAGAAAAGTATTCACATTCTCAACATCTGACCCTGATCACCTTGCAACATTACTTCCTAAGAAACAAGAATGATTGTTGCACAACGGTTTTAATAACTGCTAACTGCATGGGCTAATTAATGCAGGGAACATTTCATTGGTTGAGAATTCAGACATTCTGTTACGCTACTGAGAAAGAAGAACTTATTCACGATACTATGGCTGAGCTTGTCGGTAATGACGAATTCGATTGTGATATCGGCGAAAGCGAACATGGGAACCGTCTGATCGTCTTCAAAAAGGAAATGACCAAACAGAAAGAATTCATTCCTTTATTCACAAATCTCGGAAAATCAGTAGCTGACAAGATCATATCCGATATCGATAGAAGAATAGATGACGATTGTGTGTTCTATCTTCGTTTAGATAAACAGAAAGCAGTACAAGGCGAGTATAAAGTCGCCCATCACGGCGATGTAATCTCGATAACCGGAAAAGTGGCCTCGCACCCCGCTAAGAAAGAGATCGCAGTAAAGAACATGATAGAGTTCCTTAACTCTCTCACTTTCACTGAGAACTGATCCTTTCCATAGTAGAATGGGGTATAAACTTAGCCTCCCTGATACGGCGACCCTTCATAGACTTCACGACAATGGTCACGTTGTCCAATTCTATGCTGTCTCCTTCTTTGGGGACCCTCTCTGATTTATGATGAATGAATCCACTCACGCTATGCGTGTCTAGATCCTCACCCGGATTGAATTCCAACTTGAGCTCTTTCATTACATCGAATATGTTAGCTTCCCCCAATACAGTATAGCTGGCGTCTTTCTCTTTCACTACAGGATACTTAACCTCGTCGTTCTCATCCCAGATATCTCCGACCAATTCTTCCAGAATATCCTCCATACAGACTATACCGACTGTTCCTCCGAAATTATCCAACACTATAGCCATATGGATCTTGGTCTTTTGAAGATCTGTCAATAATGTTGCAATACTTGTGTTACCAGGAACGAACTTGACGGGCCTGATGATATCTGTAAGCTTGAAATCCTCATTATTTATGTATCTCGAATAGAAATCCTTTGAATAGATCGCACCGATGATACGGTCGATAGTGCCATCGTAAACTGGTATCCTGGAATATTCCGAATCGATGAATAAAGACTTCATATCCTCTATATCTGTCCTTATGTCCACTGCAATGATATCCGCTCTGGGGGTGAATATCTCCGAAGCCTTGATATCATCAAATTGAATGGCAGATTTAATGAGCTCGCTTTCCCTCTTCTCAATGGTCCCTTCCTCTTCGATCTCATCTATCATTACATAAAGCTCATCCTCGGTGAGTGTGAACGTCTCCGCGGAATCATCCTGTACACTCTTCGATATCATATGCGTGAATTTCAGGAACATCCATATGATCGGTGCAATGATGACCATTGCTACCTGCAAAGATGACGCGAACTTCAGCGCATAACGCTCGGAATTCTTCTTTGCAAGTGTCTTGGGAGTTATTTCTCCGAATATCAGCAATACTGTGACCATGAATATCGTTGCGTATATCACACCCATGGTTGCTCCGAAGAACTCCGTGAACAACATCGTACACAATGTGGACGATGTTACATTCACTATGTTATTACCTATCAAAATTGTTGTAAGTACCTTATCAAAATTCTCATAATTATCTAAGGCCTTGACGGCATTCTTATTTCCTTCATTCACAAGATTCTTTACCTTGACCGGATTCAAACTGGAATATGCCGTCTCAGATGCTGAAAAATAAGCCGATAAACTGATAAGACCGACCAAAACCAATATTGTGGTGTATAATAGAATTGAATCCATTTAACATCCCAACCCCAATGAACCAAACTGCACTTTACATTCCCGACCATCAGTAATGTTCTGATATTAAGAAATATAACAGACTAAGATTTAACTGTTGTGAAACATCATATGGAAGTAGAAAAACTATAAGCATGATATTTTAAGATCACACCTCTAAAAATATAGTAAAGGGTTTATTCAAAGTTAACAGTCTCAGATTCCCATAGAAGTTCTAACTTCAGAAGATAAGCTTGCAAAGAGTGCGTAGACATAGACGAAAATCATACATATTGATGATAACGCTGGAATCAACTGCACGTCGCCAATGTTCGAAATTGCTGAGATGATCGTAAGAATTGCTTCAATGAATAGAACAATAACTAACAATATCCAAACGATTTCGCTAATTGTGTTCTTGTTCGCTCCACCGATCTTTGCTGCAACCCAGAAAAGAATAAGAGCAACGATGATCTGAACGATTGCAGTTAAAATTGCACTTCCGATGCTGTTGCTATTGATGTAATCTCCTGCTGCAACGAATATTGCTGCAAGAATCGTTGCACTTGCGATAGCATATACGAGTCCTGAGAGAATGGCAACTTTATCGTTAGATCCCATACGAACTTTAAGTCCGAATCCTAGGATAATAAGACCAAATATGATTCTTCCTATTGATATCATAAGCACTGAATTGCTATAGTTTGTACAGATATCCACAATCGGGAATATCACACTTATAAGACCTACAATAATTAATGCAAGTCCGACTTTTCTATTGTCGTTGAAAAATGACATGGATGAGAATATTGACTGAACGCTTATTAATATCTCACCTATCACAACAAAAGTATAATGTGCATGAATCTGACGTTCTCATTGGTTTTCAAAAGGTTTTTCTTTATTTTTAAATATAATATTGTATATGACCTATTTGGAGCGCGTGCGCAATGGCAGTAGAATTCAAATACGAAGTTGTGGAAAGGATCGCAGTCCTTTCTGAATCATCAAAAGGATGGACAAAAGAATTAAACCTCATCAGCTGGAATGACAGGGAAGCCAAATACGATATCAGAGAATGGTCACCCGACGGAACCAAAATGGGAAAGGGTATCACTCTTTCCGATGAAGAGACACATGTTCTTAAGAAAGCTCTTGAAGGCAGAGATATCTGAATTGTGAGCACGACTCACACTAAATTCCTTCCAATAATCTCATTTTATATCTAATATGAATGAATTAAGTCCCATATATTCTAACCACATTACACTCTGTACCAAAACCTTTTTAAATAGGTTGACATCTATTACATGATAGGCATTCGAAGATATTGCTCCTAATCCGTCGTAAGAAAGATAAAGGTAGTGTATTGGGAATACCCAACTAAATAAGAGGAATTAAAAATGGCCTACGGAAACGGAGGAAACAGGAATTACAGGGACAGGGATCAGCCTAGGGAGTTTTTCAAAGCTACCTGTTCAGATTGCGGAAACGAATGCGAAGTACCTTTTAAACCCACACAGGGACGCCCAGTGTACTGCAGGGATTGTTTCAAGAAACATCAGCCAGAAGACCGTGGCGACAGCAGGCGCAGATTTTAAATCTGTTGCTTGAGTTTACAATCGAATAAAGTTAATTCAAAACTTTTTAACTTAATTCCAAGAGATCACTTTTTTGATCTTTTGGAATTATCCAGCATTTCTTTCATATCTAACTGGTAAAACATATTCAAAATCGCCCATGCGACCATTAGTATGGATATACCGATTATCAAGATTACAATTCCGCCTATCTTGTTCACAGTCATTGCCAGAACAAGACCTAAACATACCAAAGTTACACCAGATAGCATAACCCATGTATTTCTACTCCTTTCTTTGTCAAAAGACATTTGAAGGGACCCGCCGGGATCAGATAATCCTTGTTCCTGCCAAATCTCCAACACCTTCATCATATACAGAACAAACTCTGAACGCCCACAATTCATAAGCGACCATGTTCATCTTATTGAGGCGTTGATTCATCTTCTCAAGAATAGGACCTTCTGTGATCCTCCCAACAGCTTCTGCCTGAATGCCATAAGCCTCACGTCCCAACCATGCCAAAAACTCTACTTTACGATTCGTCTCCAAATTCTTACAAGTAGTATACATATTGACCTCTCCAACAGCAATCGTCTCAGGATCTATCACAATGAGACTTCCACAGACAATGGAATGAGGCTGTCCATCAACCGATACGGTCGACATGACCTTATGTGTTTCTGGGCGAATAAGCATATCCATGACTATCGGCAACATTTGTACCATTATTTACACCAACCTTAAGTGCATATACAAAGAGATTAATTAATTATTGCAAAAAAAGAAAGAAGTTTGAAAGATTTGAATTGATTTTCGATAGGATATCAAGCCAATTTTGTACCAGCCTTTGGCGATGCACTCTGATCAAAGACAGCTTCGACGGTGAATATCCAAATCGCTGCAGCATGCATATGCATGGTTTCAAGCACTTTGTTCATTCCGTCGAGTTCCGGCCCCTTATCCAATCTCGCCTTGACTTTACAGTTGATCTCGTATGCTTCCATACCGGATGTGATTAGAAAAGCTGCTTCTCCATTCTCTTTGAGGTTCTTACTTGATACTTTCATCAAAACCTCTCCGATGACCATTGTGTTTGGTGCAGGAGACATTATCGTTCCCGCGATGATCGCATGAGGCATACCTTTTTTAGAGGATGTTACAAGAGCCTTAACAGTTCCCTCTTTGTTCATAAGTTCGATGACGTTTGCTGGAATGTTTACCATTTTAACACCTAGTCCACTAAAACTACTTACCAATATAAGTTACAGTTAGTTACATAGTAGTTACTAACACATTAAATACCGAATAAAGGAAATAAGAACTTATTCCTCTTCGGTCTTCTTTTTAACGTTGTATATAAACAATGCTGCCAGATAAACTGCCATTACTCCGATGAATACGAAATATTCTTCTGCGATGAAATCCATAGTAACAGAACCGAATATCGTGTATCAATATTTATTCATTATGTATTCTGTTGTTATGATAACAATGAAAATGCCCAAAAAATATCTTAATTTTTCTATTTACTTAATTCGTAACATTCATACGAATATCGCATATCTTGTGTAAAATGTTGAATTAAATTAAAGATTTCCAGCTAAAAAACACAATTTATTCTATTTTTTCATAAGACAACATTTTATATGGAAAAACTATAACGCAGTTGAAATGTGCTATGATGTCATCATAATAGGTGCAGGTCCAGGTGGACTTACTGCAGGGATCTATGCCAGATCCAAGATGATGAATACTCTCATCTTGGAAGCTGGACGTGTAGGCGGACAGATGACCGCTCTGTACCCCGAAAAGGGAATACATAATTATCCAGGATATGAATCAGTTCAAGCACGTAAACTTTCTGACAAGTTATACGCCCAGGCAGAGTCTATGGGATGTGAAGTAAGAGAGAATGAGAAGGTCAACGAGATCAATGACGGCGATGAGGAACTCATAGTAGTCAGTACAAAGAATACCTATCATGCCAAATCTGTCGTCATCGCTATCGGAATGGGTAACTTCCATCCAAAGAAGATGGGATGTCCCGGAGAAGATGAACTGGAAAACAAAGGTGTGACGTACATAATGCCTGTAAAAGAAGAACTCGTTGGAAAAAACGTCGTAATGTTCGGAGGTGGAAACAGCGCCATAGAAATGGCACTTATTGCAGATTCTGTTACAGATACCACCATAGTACATCGTAAAAACGAATTTAGGGCTGATGAATCCAATGTTGAGAGTCTCAAAAAAAGTAACATCAAAACTATCATGAATGCTACCGTCATATCATTCAACGGTACAGATCACATTAAGAGCATAACTGTTGATCAGGCAGGGAATAAGTTCGATATCCATGCAGATCTTGCTGTGATAAACATCGGAATCGATGCAAATCTGGATGATATTAAAAAATGGAATCTTGAACTCACTCCCGATGGTCTTGTAAAAGTAGATAACAGCATGAGCACGAACCGTCACGGTATATTTGCGTGTGGAGATGTAGTAGACTACCCTGGAAAATACAAACAGATCATCACAGCCTGCGGGGAGGCTGCAACAGCTGTCATCATGGCATACAAATTCGTTAAGAAACCGTATTGGGCATAAAATTCCTGTACGACATACTTTTCAAACCGTGAAATCGATCGTCCACTCAGTTATATTTCACTATCCATTTAGGCTGGTCTACCAGTATATACCATGACACTAACTAAAATCATATGCAATTAACAAAACACTATTCACAGGTATGCTGTATCAAAACCAGCTCATTCGTACAAACCGAATTCTACAAAATTATCACAAAATGAAAGATAATTCGGCAGGATAAACCTGCCGAATATAGTTTAAAAAACAGACATATCTGTTTACTCTACGATTGCCGCTGAAGGACACTCGTCGATACATGCTCCGCAGTCAACGCATTTGTTTGCGTCGATGACTGCAACATCGTCGACTGTGATCGCGTCCTGAGGGCAAACATCGGCACATGCTCCGCATGCGACACACTCTGCTGCTATAATCTTAGGCATTTTTTTTCACCTGTTGACCATGAATTGGATAATATGATATTTGAACATTTCCAATAACCCTATATTATAATTATTATACACAATACAGATTATATCGATCTTGTCCTCAGATTCATAACGAATACAAATAAGACATTTGAATCATGTGATGAAAAATAAAGAAAATAAATCGGCAGGACCGACCTGCCGTATAGTTTAAGAAACAGATTATATCTATTTACTCTACGATCGCAGATGAAGGGCACGCATCGATACATGCTCCGCAGTCAACGCATTTGTTTGCGTCGATAACCGCTATGTCATCGACTGTGATCGCGTCTTCGGGACAAACATCAACACATGCTCCGCATGCGACACATTCTGCTGCTATTATTTTGGGCATTTTTTCACCTGTTGAACATGGATTGAAGAATATTATATTTGAAAGTTTCCAACGAATTGACTATATTATTAAATAAGGACAAGAAACCTGGAAAACCAAATCTATCAGTTTGATCTCCGATTTCAAATTTATACTTAAAAGGCAATGACATTGACATGGATTATCTTAACGGTTCTATACTCACAAAGGATGGATTCATCGAAGGATACGTGTGCATAGAGAACAATAAGATATCCGAAATAGAATCTGGAAAATGTCCAGAAATACCTATCGCAGAAGGAATCATATTGCCATTAATGGTCAATGCTCACACCCATTGTGCAGATTCAGATGTAAAAATAGCACCAGGGATGTCAATAGAAGAACTCGTAGCACCTCCCAACGGATTGAAACACCAATATCTAAAAAATGCAACCGACTCTGAATTAAAAGAATCTATGAAAACCTATGCGAAAACCTCATATGCCAATGGTATTGAGACATTCATCGATTTCAGAGAAGGTGGAGAGAAAGGTTGCCGCTTACTTAGAGAAGCAGTACCTGATGCAACTATTCTAGGACGTCCTGTATCACCGGAATATGATTCCAATGAAATAGATCTTATATTGAAGACAGCAGACGGGATAGGAATATCCAGCATATCTGATATGAATGTAAATTATATCGAGAACATAGCTGATCAAGTACGTAAAGCGAAGAAAATATTTGCGATACATGTAAGTGAAAGGATCCGTGAAGATATCGACACAGTACTTTCCATGGACCCTACGTTCGTCGTTCACATGGTAGAAGCAACAGACAGTGACCTTTTGAAGTGTGCAGAAGCAGAAGTCCCTGTTGTTGTATGCACTACTTCCAACATGTATTTCAAAAAGATCCCACCTATCAACAGAATGATCGAATGTGGTATAGACGTGGCTATCGGCACAGATAATGCTATGCTTTGCAGACCAGACCTTCGTTCCGAAGCTTCCGTATTCTCAAATGTACTCGTATCACAGGGTGGTAACCCAAATTACGTATGGAAGGCCATGATAAATAATGGAAGAAAATTATTATATCATCAAAGCAAGATACATCTGAAAGTCGGAATGGATGCCAACTTATCTGTCATGCCTTGTTCAAATACATATGATCTGAACAATATGTTATCTGATAACAGAAAGATATTCAGATACGAAAAACCCTGAGGGTATAAAATGAATTTCCAAAACATACTGATCCCAACGGATGGGAGTGAATCTATAAAGTTTGCAGTTGAAAAAGGATTAAAATTAGCTAAGATCTCGGGCGGAAAAGTCACTGCGCTTTATGTCCTAGATCAATCCGTATATTCTAACATGCCTATGGACACAGCCATTGTGAACATCTATGAAACTCTCGAGAAAGAGGGCGAAGAAGCTACAGACTATGTTGCCAAAGAAGGATCCAAGATGGGAGTCACTGTTGAAAAAAAGGTCCTTGAGGGGGCCCCTTCTAAAACAATCCTCAGTATTTCTGAAAAATACGACATAATAGTCATGGGAACCCTTGGGAAAAAAGGAATGACTAAAGTACTTATGGGAAGCGTAGCAGAGAAGATTGTTGAGAATGCTACCTGTCCTGTCATGATAGTAAGAGCTAACGAATGATATAGATGCAATCGCTCAGAGATTGATTTTTATAACAAGCCCTTAAGAACAATAAAAGAATAACCGTACACAAAGGAAGTGAGTCAAATGAGCTTCGAGAATATTCTGATACCGGTTGATGGCAACGAATTGACCAATGCAGCTGTGGACCAAGGAGTAGCCTTAGCAAAATTAGCAAACGGAAAGATAACCGCATTATACGTTGTCGAATCCAAGAAAAAACTCACTTCTGCACACTCTGCAACCGAATACATCCTTAAAAAATGCAAGGATGAAGGTGTAGAAGTAACAGAACTTATTGAGAATGGTATACCCGCACCGGTCATTCTCAAAAAATCATCAGATTATGATGTGATCGTCATGGGCACAGCAGGCAAAAAGGGTATGACAAAACTAATTGTCGGCAGTGTTGCGGAGAGCGTTATAAGAAGCTCTATGTGCCCTGTGATCGTAGTCAGATCCCCTGAGGTAGATTAAACATGAAGACCGTAGCGGACATAATGACCGCAGCCCCGATCGTCGTAGAGGTTCCAGGTAGCCGTAACGACGCAATTAACATGATGGTTAGAAACAAACTCACCGGTCTGCCGGTGGTACGTTCATCAGACGGAAAACTGATGGGAATAGTCTCCAGAAGAGACATTTTCAGGAAATTCGATGAAGATCAACTATCCCTTATCATGAAAAAAGGTTGTATCTCCATCGGACCCGACGTAAGTATCGTTGAAGCAGCGAAGATCTTCTCTGAAAAAAGGATTCATAGAATCCCGGTCGTCGAAGGAGGACGCCTTGTCGGAATAATAACACCAACCGATCTTCTGAAAGAAGTCAAAGAAATGAAAACGACGATGACCGCAGAAGAAGCCATAAGAACTACATGTGTAACTGCATATGAAGATGAACCCCTCGCATACACGGTTACAGCGATGAGGATCAGCGATGTACCCGCAGTGCCTGTACTCGACGCACGCGGAAAACTTGTCGGCATCTTAACAGACCGTGACCTTTTCAGCGATCAAACAAAAGATGCGGAAGCGATGTCCCGCCTAGGTATCGAAGATTCGGAACTTGCAGGATATAGAAATGTACTCCCATTATTCTATGCTGCAACCGACAAATATCTCTCAGATGACAGAAAGGTCAAAGATTACATGATCAAAGACCCACTCACAGTGTTCAAAAAGACCACTTTGAATGATATTGCACGTATAATGGTACAGAACGACTTCGGTCAGATTCCGGTACATGGTGCCAAAGACGAGATTGTCGGTATGATCTATGATGTAGACGTTCTACGTGCTCTGACAGGTAATGCGGATGAAAACTGAAGTCAATTCAAACGACCTCATGTCCGTCTGCAAGCGCAGAGGATTCATTTGGCCTTCATTCGAGCTTTACGGCGGAGTCGCAGGTATGTACGATTACGGACCTACCGGATTCAGCCTAAGAAATAACATAGTAGAGGTCTGGAGAGATATCTACAAAGGCAGAGAAGGTTTCGTTGAGATTGATTCCGAAACTGTCAACCCAAGAGAAGTCTTCAAAGCTTCAGGACATGTTGATAATTTCGAAGACCTTATCACATACTGTACAAAATGTCAGGCACCATTCAGAGCCGATCATTTGGTGAAACCGTTCTATGAGAACGCTGACGTATTGTCAGCTTCCGATCTTGAAAAAGCATTTATCGAACACGGTGTGGTATGTCCTGAATGCGGCGGAAAACTCGGGCCAGTAGAAGAATTCAATTTAATGTTCAAAACCACGATCGGACCTGGCTCCGCACGTGTCGGATATCTCAGACCTGAGACCGCTCAAGGTATCTTCGTGAACTTCCTGAATCTTTACAGATACAATCGGGAAAAACTCCCGATGGGTGTCATTCAGACAGGAAGAGGATACAGAAATGAGATCGCCCCCCGCCAGGGAATGATCAGAATGAGAGAGTTCAATATGATGGAAGTAGAACTCTTCGTGGATCCGGAAGACAAAGATTGGGTAAGATTCAAGGATATTGAGAATGACATCCTCACACTCGTTCCGAACACAGGTGACGAAACAGTTACCATGAGCGTAAAAGAAGCTGTTGACAAGAAGATCATCGCAAATCGCGTTCTAGCATACTTTGTCAATACAACCAGACAACTTCTAACAAGACTCGGAATAAATCCCGAAAAACTCAGATTTAGACAGCACCTCAAAGATGAAATGGCCCACTATGCGGCAGATTGCTGGGATGCCGAAGTTCTTCTGTCATACGGATGGACAGAAATCACTGGTATCGCAGATCGCGGATGTTGGGATCTCTCACGTCATGCAGAATTCTCGGGAACAGAACTAACACATTTCAAGAAATTTGATGAGCCCAAAGAAATGGAAGTTACCAAGATCATAGCGAAGCACAAGGCTCTCGGACCTAAATTCAAAGGAAAGGCCAAAGACATCTCCACTGCAATGGAATCCAAAACACCAGGAGACATTAAAAATGGAAATCTCACAGTAAACATAGACGGCGAAGACATCATCCTCACTGACGAATTCTTCGAAATAGCGACTGTGAATGAAAAGGTCTCAGGAGAACGTGTTATTCCTCATGTTATCGAACCTTCACACGGACTTGACAGAATATTCTATTCCATCTTAGAACACGCATACGTATTCGATGAAGAAAAAGGATATGCCGTGCTTAGGCTGAAACCAGAAGTCGCACCTATCAAAGTAGGAGTATTCCCCCTTATGGAAAAAGACGGCCTCGATGTCTTAGCAAAACAGATCTACGAGAAAGTACACACACCCAGGATCGAAGCATACTACGACGGCGCAGGTACCATCGGAAAGAGATACGCCCGCATGGATGAAATCGGAACACCTTGGTGCATAACAGTTGATTATGAAGCATTCGAAGGAAAGGATGCGGGAACAGTCACTATAAGAGATCGCGACTCGAGCCAACAGAAAAGAATTCCGATCGATTCGGTACCTTCTGTTATAGACTCGTTATTGACTGGAAAGCCATTCAGCGATCTTTGAGATAATCTATTTAATACCTTTGTGATAAACGAAGGATTCTAAACCTTTTACTTCTTATAATTTAATCATCTGGTAAATCTACCTGATTTTCTCCATAAAAAGGGAGTAAGTAGACAACCCTTTATATGTCCAGTAAGGTGATAGTTGTCCCGAGGTGTAAATTTTGGGAGTTAAGGACCTAGAAGATTTAAAGAAAATATCAATGCTTAGATCCCAGATCGACGGTATTACCGTCGGAGAGATTTTGATCACCGATTTCCCGTCTGTAAAGTCGGAAGATAAAATGTCAGACGTTCTGTCTGTCATGCGTGATTCAGGATTTCAAGAAATTCCGATCATAGATGAGGGAAACTATGTCGGTATGGTAAGCTACGGCTCAATATTGAAGAAAAGAAGTGTAACACCTGATACAAAGGTTAAGAACCTCGTTCGTAACCTGCCAACACTGACAACGTCCACAGAAATAACGAAAATTGCAGAACTCATGGTCATGAACAACTGCAGGCAACTCGCAGTTCTCAACGGCAAAAAGGTCTTGGGTATCGTATCCAGAACAGGATTGACAAAGATTGCTGCCAGAATGAAGGCACTGAAAGATATCAGAGTGTGGGAAATCATGACCACGCCCGTTGAGTTCCTCAGAGAAAACGCAATGTTAGATGATGCTTTGGATATCATGAGGAGACTGGACATAAGAACGGTTCCTGTCGTTAATAACGCGGATAAGATCATCGGTATTGTAGGAATGAAAGAGATCATCGACAACTATTGGAAATCTGAAAACAAGATCTTCGGAGATTTCGAAAAGAGCTCAAAAGCTCAGATATTGATTGAATCTGTGTGTTCAACAACTGTTGTAACAACAGACTGGGGAAGTGATATGGGAACCGCAGCACAGATAATGGAAGATGGACATTTCTCAACATTACCTGTGGTTGACGGTGAAGAACTCGTCGGAATCATAACAGAATATGATATCATCGAACTTATAAACGCGTGCAGAGACAGAGACGCTCTGTTCGTCCAGATTAGCGGACTTGAAGAAGATGATAAAGAATACGCTGAATCGATGTATTCAGATATCGCATCAGAGATCGCAAAGATCTCCAAGATATACAAACCAGAATCGCTTATCATGCATGTATCCAGATACAATGAAAGCGGAGAAAAAAAGAAATACAGCATTATCGGAAAACTGTTCATCGATGGAACAACAATAAATGCTAAAGAAGTCGGATGGGACTTAATTCAGACGAATGCAGCCCTTATTAGAAAGATTGGCGACATGGTCGTTAATATGAAAGAGACCAAAACCACTTTCCGCAGAAGAAAAAAATAAACCTCGGGGGATAATCCCCCTTAACTTTGTCTATTATATAAGTTGCGATCTTTAAAAACCGTATTTTAAAGAACAACCTTTTTTAATCCCTTTTTACTGTCAGTATTGTTTGACATGTCACAATACGACTCAGCTTCTATCGAGAAACACTGGCAGGAAATGTGGAAAACGGAAGAAATATATCGTTTCGACCCGAAATCCGATAAACCTGTATTCAGCATAGATAACCCACCCAGATATACGTCTGGACCTCTTCATCTCGGTCACGCGACCGGATACTCTTTGATCGATTTTGCAGCCCGTTATAAAAGAATGGCTGGACACAATGTATTCTTCCCATTATGCTTCGATGTTAACGGAACTCCAATAGAGGTCAAAGTCGAAAAAAAATATAAAATAACAAAATTAGACCTTCCGAGGCAGGAATACAGAAAACTCTGCAGCGAATACGCCAACGGCTTCATCGATGAGATGACGCATCACTTCGAGATCCTCGGAGAGAGCATGGATCCAAGCATCTACTATCAAACAGATGCTCCATATTACAGACGCACCACTCAGCTATCATTCGTTAATCTATTCCACAGAGGTCTTGTCTATAAAGCGAATTTCCCTGTGAACTGGTGCCCAAGATGTATGACTGCCCTGGCAGATGCCGAAGTAGAATACAAAGATAATGTCAACAAACTCAATTACATCAAATTCCAGATAGCTGGCGAAAATGACCACGTACTGATAGCCACAACAAGGCCGGAACTTCTCTGTACCTGTAAAGTAGTGGCAGTCCACCCAGACGACAAGGAGAAACAACACCTTATCGGAAAAGAACTGATCACACCTCTGTATGGAAGACGCATAAAGGTCATTTCCGATCCGAAGGTAGATCCCAAATACGGAACTGGAAATGTCATGATCTGTACCATCGGTGATAAAGAAGATCTGGAATGGGTGATGAAATACCATCTCGAAATGGAAAAGGGTATCGATGAACAGGGACGTATGACCGAACTTGCAGGAAAGTATGCAGGAATGCCCGTAGCAGAAGCAAGAGAAGCGGCCATCAACGATCTCAGAGATCAAGGAATACTCGTAAAACAGGAAGACAATCCTCAACAGGTCTCTATATGTTGGAGATGCCACACACCTATCGAATTCCTTCAAGTTCCCCAATGGTTCCTTAAGACCCTCGATTTCAAGAAGGAAGTCCTTGAAAGGGCAAACGAAATTAATTGGTACCCCGAGTTCATGAAGATAAGACTTCAGGATTGGGTCAACTCACTAGAGTGGGATTGGGTCTTGAGCAGACAGCGTATCTTTGCAACCCCTATCCCGATATGGGAATGCGAGGACTGTGGAGAAGCCGTATGCGCCACAGAAGAACAATGTTACGTAGATCCGACCTTGGACCAGCCTCCTGTGGACAAGTGTCCCAAATGCGGCGGAAAGTTCGTAGGATGCACCGATGTATTCGATACATGGATGGATTCTTCCGGTTCTGCATTATACAATACATTTTGGGGAAGAGACCCCGAACTCCATAAGAAACTGTTCCCGATGTCAATGAGACCTCAATCACATGATATCATCAGAACATGGGCATTCTATTCAATATTAAGATCTGAACAGATCGAGCAATCACGTCCATGGAATGATATCATGGTCCACGGATTCATAATGGCCCCCGATGGCACCCCGATGCATTCATCCATCGGAAACGTAATCGATCCTATACCGATCATTGTTAACTACGGTGCAGATGCACTCAGATACTACGCAGCAACATGCTCACTAGGTATCGATCACGCCTTCAGGGAAAAAGATGTCATCAGAGGAAGGAAGCTCTGCAACAAAGTATTCAACATCGGTCAGTTCACAGGACGCTTCTTCGAAGACCTTACCAATAAACCAATGGAATGCGAAATGCTCAGAGAATCTGATAAATGGATCATCAGCAAATACTCTCAAACAGTCGAGAACGTGACAGAATATCTGAACGTCTATCAATTCGACAAAGCAATGAGAGATATCGAGAACTTCATTTGGCATGATTTCGCTGATAATTACATTGAAATGGTCAAAGCAAGAAAGGATCCCGCCGTGAAATACACATTATATAACGTGTTCCTCGGAGCGATCAAGATGCTTGCGCCTTTCATGCCTCATATCGCAGAAGATGTCTATCAGGAGCACTTCTTAAAATTCGAGAAGACAAAGAGCATTCATATCTCGGAGTGGCCGAAGCCCATCTTCATCGATGAGAATGCGATCGCGATCGGAGACGTTCTTGTAGATGTGTTAGCATCGATCCGTAACTGGAAATCAGAGAACAAAATGCCTCTCAACGCCGAGATATCTCGTTTAGAAATGATCGGAACGGATGCCGCTATCCTTGAAAAAGCAAAAGATGACATCTCAGAAACCTCGAAGGCAAAAGAGATAATCATAGCACCAAAAGCAAATCTTACCGAAGAAATAGTTGCGGTCAAACCTGTACACGCTAAACTCGGTCCAGCATTCAAAGCACAAGCAAAACCCATTGTTGCCGCGATAGCTGCGACATCACCTAAGGACATAGCAGAACAACTGTCAAAAGGCGATGTGACATTGAATGTCGATGGAGAGACTATTTCTTTGGGAGCAGAGTTCTTCGAACTGGAAAAACGTCTGATGCTTGATGGAAAAGCCGTCAGCACAATACAATTGAGAAATATCTTAATTGTTATCGAGATCTGACTAAACACTACAAAGGGACAGGGCGTTTCCTGTCCCTCACCTATTTTTACTTTTATTGCATCAAACTTCATATCATCAACCATGTAGAACATATCGATGCCACAACGGTTGATTTTGTAAACAAACACATGCTCGACGCATGACACTTGAATACTAATTTTAATGACGTTTCTTCTTATTCGGATCGAATGCCTTTAGATACTTCAGAACATCTGTATCTTTATCTGTCCATTCCGGAGTGTAACCATTCTTGATATACTCATTGTACCACTCTTCTGCTTCTTTCATATATTCAGACATATCGAGTTTATCTTTGATGACGATATATGTATTCTTGGGAGTTGGCACCCAACGTTCTGGATGGACATAATCACTTTCTTCCAGAAAACCTACCAAAAATATTATTCCATCTATTCCCGAAAGTTCTGCATACAAAGATGCCTGAAGCATGTATGATTCCGGAACTATCGATACTCTGCCTAAATCATCGACCCATTTCTCAATATCGTGTGAAGTCTTGATCTCCAGAATATGATCTCTTTTCCCATTTACATCGATGTATCCGTCTACCATCCCTCCAAACATCTTGTTGTCATGAAAATGATCATATCCGCATTGTTCTTTGGGCACGGGTTCCTCGATGGTTATCATAGACCCTTTAGGAAAAAGACCCAGAAGGAGTTCATCGGATCGATCTCTTACATACTTCCTGAGTACAGGTTCAAGGATGTTTCCAGCATCAATGTATTTGTTGGCCTTATCTCCTGGATACAATCCGGCAAGTTCACATGCGACTTTAAAAGGTGTGGAGAATTCACTGATACCCAATAGAGGACCGATCTTGGTACCTGTTATCTTCTTGGTTCTGTATGTATCGAAATAAACAGTCTTCTCATCATCATCGATATCGATGATACCGCACCTTCCATCAAACACCATAATCGTATATGGATGTCCTGGGATTTATTGAATATTATCAAAAGCTTCTAAAAAAAGATCGCGTGTGCTGAAGCACAACACGATCTAGCCCAATTTACTGAATAACCTTTACACGGACCTGTTTTCCCCTGTATTTCATTTTCGGGAGATCCATTGTCATCCTATTGCCAAAGTCTTTATGGACCTCCACGACAGATGAATCTGATTCGATACTGATCTTTCCAATCGAAATGTCTCTGATCCTTGCGGCACGAATGATGTAATCAGCAAGACTTACCTTTCCAACACCATCATTCTTTCCCAGATTTATTTCAAATCTGCACATACCGTAGACGTCACAGATCTGATCATAATCAACAACTCTGCGAATGGTATCCCTGGACCCTTCTTCCGCATCAGGAACCTCTCTCTTCTCGATCCTCATCTCAGTACGAAGTTCGAATTCTCTGATCAGATATTCTTCTTCGGTCGTAATGAAAGATACTGCGATTCCTTCCTTTCCTGCCCTTCCAGTCCTTCCTATCCTATGGATATATGTATCGACATCTTCAGGCATATCATAATTGATGACATATGAGATATCATCGATATCCAATCCTCTGGCTGCAACATCTGTTGCAATTAGAATGTCGGTCTCATCGTTCTTGAAATCCTTGATGACCCTTTCCCTCTTGGATTGAGGCATATCACCATGTATCGCTTCTGTCCTGTATTTGAGGTCGATAAGTCTCTCTTCCAGGATATCAACCATTTTCTTGGTCTGACAGAAGATGATCGCCTTTGGTCTATCGAGATCCAAGATCCTGCATAAGGCCCATGATTTATTCCTTCTTCCGACAGATATGTAATATTGTTTTGTAAGGTCCAGAACTACCTCATCCTGGGAGACGCTGATCTCCTTGGGTTTGTTCATATAATCACTTGCAAGACGTTTGATATCCTCAGGCATTGTAGCCGAGAAAAGCATGGTCTGTCTCTCTTTGGGCATTGATCCTAAAATGTATTCGATATCCTCTATGAACCCCATGTCCAGCATACGGTCTGATTCGTCCATTACGACGACCTTTACCTTAGTGAGGTTTAAGGCTCCCCTCATGATCATATCCTTGACCCTTCCAGGTGTTCCAACTATGATGTCGGCTCCCTTCTCGAGTTCTCTTAACTGACCTTCGATGCTTGCTCCGCCATAAATGGGAACGCAAACATGACCTGTATATTTCGCTAATTTGCTTATCTCATCTGATACCTGATTTGCAAGTTCCCTTGTAGGAACAACGATGATCGCCGATGGAGTCTTGAGTTTTGCATCGATCCTATCCAAGAGGATAGCACCGAATGTACCTGTCTTTCCGGTACCAGTCTGCGCCTGGGCAAACATATCGATACCTTTCAATCCTAATGGGACCGCTTTTATCTGAATGGGTGTCGGTTCTTCCCAACCCATATCTTCCATTGCTTTAGCAACGTCCTCTGATATGCCTAAATCTGTAAACTTTGAGATCATAATTAATCACTGATATGAAGTCAAACCGCCTGCGACTACAACGCAGACACCGCTCAATTTCGAAGACACAAACTATACGTTATTTTATATACTTACCTGATAACGTATGATTCTGATATGGAACTCCATATTATTCTGTATGCCGTATTTTAGAAACATGTAATATTCCTGATTACACTTAAATGATTGAATATGTGTTTATCTCAAAATAACAGAATTCTCATATTAACAATACTTTCTTAAAACATATTTCAGATACAATACTGTAAGAATGCACAAAAAACAACGTATTACGATTCGAATTCTCGCTGATTTAAAAATAAAATGAAAGAGGACTTTATCAAAAATATGACACTCAAACATAAACGCTATACAAAGGATTAAGATCATTATACAAACATTAGCAAAGAACAACTTTGAATCATATCATAATCATTTTAGATTTGTAATGTATTCAACTTATGCTGTGATTTTATGAAAACTGGTTTTGACAATGATAAATATCTTCAAACACAATCCGACCACATCAAAGAAAGAATCGCCAGATTCGGCGGAAAACTGTACCTTGAATTCGGCGGAAAACTTTTTGATGACTATCACGCAGCAAGAGTACTTCCAGGATTCAAACCAGACAGCAAGATCAAAATGCTCATGCAGTTGAATGACAATGTAGAAGCGATAATTGCGATCAACTCAAACGATATTGAAAAGAACAAAGTCCGTGGAGATCTCGGCATAACATATGATATGGAAACTTTACGTCTTATCGATGCGTTCAGAGACAAAAATATCCATGTAGGCGGAGTGGTTCTAACAAAATATACTGCACAGCCTTCAGCATTAGCATTTGAGAAAAAACTCAAAGCACTAAAAATAAAAGTCTACAGGCACTATCCCATTGCAGGCTATCCATCCAATATTCCAATGATTGTCAGCGATGAAGGATATGGAAAGAATCAATTCGTTGAGACCACGCATCCTCTGGTGATCGTCACAGCACCGGGGCCAGGCAGCGGAAAGATGGCGACATGTCTTTCACAGTTATACCACGAATACAAATTGGGCAACGAAGCAGGATATGCTAAATTCGAAACATTCCCGATATGGAATCTTCCCCTTAGACACCCGGTTAATATTGCATATGAAGCTGCGACCATGGACCTTGGAGATGTAAATATGATAGATCCATTCCATCTTGAAGCATATGGAAAGATATCTGTCAATTACAATAGAGATATTGAAATATTCCCTGTACTGAATACAATACTAGAAAAGATATCTGGAATATCCCCTTACAAATCACCTACAGACATGGGTGTTAATATGGCTGGATACTGTATCATCGACGACAAAATCGTATCTGAAGCAGCCAAACTCGAGATCATTCGCAGATATTATAAGGCGATCTGTGAAAACAAACAGGGATTGGTATCAGATGATGTTATCTCAAGATTCAACATTTTAATGAATCATGCAGGCATCTCTATCGAAAGCCGTAAAGTTATTTCTTCTGTAGAAAAACGTGCAGAAGGGCTTCAAGTACCAGTTGTGGGTATAGAACTTGCAGACGGACGTGTCATCACCGGTAAATCATCTGCATTGTTAGGTGCTGTATCTGCAATGATATTGAATGCTCTGAAGAATCTTGGAAACATCGATGACGATGTCCTTCTGATCTCTCCCGAAATCATTGAACCGATCCGCAGATTAAAAGTAGATGATCTTGGAAACAGCAATCCCGGACTTCACGCAGACGAGATGCTAGTTGCATTATCCATCTGCGCACAGACAGATCCTATCGCGGAAAAAGCACTATCCCAACTCTCAAAATTGAAAGGATGCGAAGTTCATTCTTCTGTTATACTTTCACCTATGGATTCGGCACTGCTCCAAAAACTCAATATCAATGTCACATGCGACCCTGAATATCAAACAAACTGCCTGTTTCGAGGAAAGATTGACTGATCTCCAACCATTGGGTGACAATAAACTTTATATTCGTTCATATAATCCCCTGATTATCACGTGGATGTGGTGTAGCTGGTTATCACTTGACCTTGCCAAGGTTAGAACTCGGGTTCGAATCCCGGCATCCGCACTCCTTTTCTATGCCAGATGGGTAATTTTTAAAAATCAAAATATTTTCAATTTTCTCTTTATACTACGTATTTTGACGCCTGTTTCATTCGTTTAACCAATAAATCAATATGATACATACAACAGGATCTTCACACAATATCATATAAATTTTATCGAGATCGGATGATTAGATTAACAACAATACAATTGTATTTTTAGCGATAACCATAATTGTTTTGATTATTGCAATCATATTGTTTTTAGCGTGGAAACACCATAATAAAAACCAAAAATTATACATTGATAAAATCATTTATTGGAGGGGGCATTAGCCCCATTTAATTTTTATCAGTCCGATGACTTTGAAGCAAGCCCCAATATTCCTGATATGAACATCAATACTCCTGCCACTGCGCCTGCAATAATCCCCGATCCAATCGGATATAGTTCCATTGCCTTATCAGTATCTATTCCGAGTCCAGAATTCACCACTGGCTGTATTACGCCCTCCCAGTAGTAAAACAAGGTCAAGGCTATACACGCGATACCGAGTAGCAATACAAAGGACCCCATAACTTTGGCAGGTACACTGTTTTTTATTCCCGCCAATTCAATTATGGAAACTATCAAAACGATGATTCCTATGATCAATATTATCATGGGGATCATATAATAGTCTGCATCTCCGTTTTTAAATACATCCCAACCAGAAGTATCAGAAGAGAATATTTCCCAAGTCCCTACATTAACCTTGACTGCAACCCATACTAAAAAAACACTTAAAATTGCTACTAACCCGGATATTAATCCGATAAAACCTGCTATCTTTGAATTTGTCATTTTGTTTTCCTTTATTCTTTGCAACGTATATACTTATTAGCAATATTTATATATATGTAATTATTAACTAAGTCATTGATGTTTAAATTTATATGATTTAAATAAAAAAATTTTGTTTTTTTCTCAGAATCCTCGATAACTACAATATTTTGTTACACTACACATTATATTTGTGTCACCATCATTTCCAATGTCTGTCTTAAAGACAAACCCAAAAAGATCGGATAAACGTGATATGCCATGCACCAAACATAAAGCAAAATATACATCGAAGTTCAAAACTTCATCTAAATGGCTATTGATTACAGTAAACTAAATCTCTAAACCGATAAACGAAATTACTCAAAAAATATATTAGAATTCGCACAAACTGTCAGTAACAAGAACTAGAAGAATTGAACAATCCTAAAGAAAATAATTTTAACGGTCTATGCAAGGTTACGAAGCCCTGCATGACCGCCATATATGAAAAAAGAACTCGTGGTAGTCATTTCCACATAAAAACCCGGAGAACCGAAAAATAATGAGACAATAAATCAAAAATGATCTCCTTAAAACATCAATTGCTCCATTCAACGTACTGCGTTTAATGTGCAAAAATATTATGAAATTCTATCGTGATCCTCATATGAACCCTTATATTTATCGGACCAAAACACACGAATATTAGACACTCCCTCGTAAGATATCTGATCGAATTTATTCATCATGGCCCAATCTGCAAGTTCTCTTAATGCAGGAACAAGATTCTTGCCTTGACTAGAGATAGAGTATTCTATACGTGGTGGAATCTCTTCAAAATCAATCTTTTTGATTAATTTATCCTGTTCCATCTCTCCAAGCTGTTTTGAAAGTATCCGGGCAGATATTGGTTCCAATTCACTTAATAATTGTGAGAATCTCATATTGTCGCGGTCTGCCAATTTACAAAGTATCAGAGTCTTCCATTTTCCCCTTATTACGGATAACGCTATATCGATTACACTGTCTATTCTCGGAACATTGTCATCTTTGATCATCTGAAAACCTTACATTAACCTAACTGGCATCATTAGATAAAATAATTCAGTTTCTGATGTACAAATCGTGAAATAAATATTATTGCACATTCAAATTCCAGTGAACTGAGGTAGTTATATTTTCATTACTACAATACATCCTGAAGATATGATTTAAATATACACTATCTATGAAACCACCGTGATAGAATACGGTGCCAGAGACCAAAAACTGTTGATGATCGCTGCTTGCACTGGAGTGTTCATCATGCCTTTGATAGCGACAATGATGAATATCTCATTGATTTCTATAAGCCATGAATTCGATATCGGATCCAAAAAAATGGCCATGGTTAATACAGTATACATACTTGGTACAATAATAACAATGGTTCCGATTGCAAAACTTGCCGATATCGTAGGTAGAAAAAAGATTCTGTTTGTGGGACTCACTATAATAAGTGCATCCTTATTGCTATCTGCCATCAGCATATCTTTTGACATGCTACTTGTATTGAGACTGATCGGAGGTATCGGCGGTGCTATGCTCTCTGTTGTATTTATCGCGATGATCACAGATGCATTTCCGTCCAATAGAAGAGGATGGGCCATAGGATTGTACACGACATCGATTTATTTGGGTTTAGCTACAGGCCCATCCATTGGCGGAATAGTAAATGATCTGCTGGGCTGGCGTTCCCTATTTCTATTTGCCATACCATTTATAATTATTTCTGTAACTGCCCTTGTATTACTGAAAAAAGAAAATTACCCTAACAATATAGATAAAATGGATGTCCCTGGAGCTATTTTATATGTATTCTCAATATCTGCGGTCATTCTTGGATTGATATACCTTCCACGTATGTGGGCCATATTATTGCTTATCACAGGCCTCATTCTTTCGATTATATTCATCAGAGTGATGGGGCATCGTAATTCTCCTGTGCTGAACATCGAAATATTTAAACATAAAACTTTTACAAAGTCATGTGTAGCTTCGTTTATGAGCTATAGTGCCAGCTACTCTGTATCTTTCTTCTTGGCACTATATCTTCAAACCATCGGCGGAATGTCTGCAACACATGTAGGAATCATCATATTCATACAACCTTTGATACAAGTGACCTTTACTGCAAAAATGGGCGCACTCTCCGATAAGATGTATAATAAAAACATACTTCCGACAATAGGCCTAATCCTTGTGTCTATTGGAATTATAATGATATTGTGCTATAGCACTCAACTAAACATCTATCTGGTATATGCTACTATGATAACAATCGGATTTGGATTTGCGATGTTTTCTGCCCCTAACAACAGTACGATCATGTCATCGGTTCCATCTTCGGACCGTGGAGAAGCTTCAGGAATTATGGCATTATCTAGACAAATAGGAAAAGCCGTCAGCATGTCAATAGCAATGTGTACAATAACCGTTATTATGGGCTCCATAGATAACTTAAACCCTTCCCGATATGAAAATTTCATTAATGTTATGCAGATATCATTTGCAATATGCCTAATCGTGTGCATCATTGGAATAATAATATCATGGAGATGTGAGAGATACGCTGAAAACTAAACATAATAAATCGCGCAAGAAATGTTTCTGATCCTTCCATATATCTTTTAAAAAAAACATTCTATACCATACTCTGATTCCGATGTGCGAATTCATATGCCATATCTGAATATATGCCTAATATGATATCGAAATGCTCAGAGTACGTATAGAAAATTTTGCCAATATATCATATAAACGTTCTGGAATAATTGCATTGAATGGTGATATCTCCGATCCAAAACTTACCACTAATATCTCTTATCTGGTCGTAGAATTTGATAAAATTCTTTTCATGATCATAAAAAAATGTAGTTCTTCAAGAATTTATGTGGAAATAGCTGCATAAGTCCCTTGAGAATCTGACATCACACTGTCCCCCAGAGGTCCCCCAGACCCTGTCGAACCTAATGAAAATGTTTTGTAAAGAACTCATAAAATAGTTTCCGCACAAATTCCTGAAGAAACCAAATTATGTAATAAAATCGAAATATATCTTGCAAAAAATCTATAAAATCCAAAAATGACAAACATATTAATCTAATACACCCATACTAATGTTCATGGTAACCGCATGTCCGTCAGAAAGCGACCCTAGATTGTATGTCAAAAATTTTCTTAAAGATCCTAAGGATAAGGTGTTGGCAGGCCTAAGAACAGAAGGATGTCGTTCCCTTATGACCGTAGTTATGAATGAGATAATCTCACAAGACCCTACAGCCAACATAATCAAATTGGACCGTGACATCCTTGCAGACAGCAAAGTGGATTTTCCCAGAGAATTACTACCTTTCTTTAAAAATCAGATAAAACCATCTGTCGAGAATTATATCTTACTGTTCGATACTCCAGAAATGATAGGCTGGGAACAGATCATACCTCAATTGGCAGCAGATAATGTTCATCTCTTCTCTGCATCGTCGGCATGCCGTCAGGTACCAATATGCACAAAGTTACTTTGAATATCATATCTGCAAAGGATTGAGGCCCGATTTATATACAAATAAACGGTCGTTCTCATTAAATAATTTCAATATCTACATGGTTGTATGCAGTCAGATGTGAAAATCGGTCTTGTGGCACCAATCATAGGATTCCTTATCGGAGGAATATATCTCCTCATGGTCGGTATCGGCAGATTAAATTCGGAATATGATTTTTTAAGTGATATCGGATCGTTGAATATCCCTATATTGGTATGCGGAGTTACCATCTTGATAGTGGCATTCATCTCGATGTTCAAACTACAAATGATAGAGGGTATGACCTTCTTCATGATCAGCCTTGCCGCCATCTGCGTCGGCACTTCGAGCGTGGCAGATGTATCTGATGTTTTCAGATTGATCGTTGTCATAATGTCGATGATCTTGATATTCATGTCTTACAGAGTCGGAGACCTTCATATCATGTTATTCAACATCCTGATGGTAATTGCCTTCATTGCGGCAATGAATTCGCTGGATTATGGTTCTCAGGGTATTGTCGTCGGAATAATCCTGATACTCGGCAGCATCATAGCACTGTATATTTCAGTTTCCGAATGGATGTTCCTCCAAGATGTCACCATGGATTATACAGAAGATGAAGAAATCGATTAATAATAAACAGCGTCTCTTCAGAGACGCTATTTTCTATATTATTCAAATTCCTATAAAACTTATCTAACCTCTATATGAAATAATCAGAAAATATTTTAAAATTCGAATTTAACAAATAACTTCATTTCAAAATATATCTATCAAAATTAAGGATATCTTATCTGTTTTTCTTTATATAACAAATAATAATCTGATTCAATATTCTCCAATGAATGCTCAAACCATTTCTTAGCATCATCCAATGCTTTGTTGTATATCGTTTTTCCAATTGATTCCAATATAAAATCCAATAATCTTTCAGATGCTATGATTCCTATTTTTTCTTCACGTTCGATATCGAAAAAATACTCAATATCCTTCAAAACTTTTCTTTTTTCATCATTCGTTAGATTAAAATTCATCAAACCCTTATCAGCCATGAGACCCACCTTCACCTAATATATCTCTTTTCTTTTATGAAACAATAATTGAACTCTTCCTTATTTTTTACGTAACTCAGATCTCATCGATATTTTTCACAAATAAATAAAATTCTAAAGTTTGAAGGTCAGACTGAGATAATAAAGATCCTTGCAGAAATCAAAAATTGCAATAAAAAGTGATATTTAATTGAAAACATAAACTAACCTAAAAATAATACCCACAGAATCATAAAAATGAAAATTATTTAAAAAGTTTAGATAACAGATTTGCTTTCTTCTAAATTGATGGATTCTTCGCTTGCCTTCAAATCTTCCAGCCTATAATATCTGGCCCTCAGTGCATGTGCAAGATTTAGAGCATCATCGGATTCCACGAATCTCTTTCCAGAATCGATTACGACCCATTCTGTATTCGGAATCGATATCTTAGCGGCTACTCTGAGAGATTCTTCGATGGGATCTGCATTTTCATCGATAGATACATTGGCTTCTCCGTCTGTGATCAGAATAACATAACACTTCTCGTCGGGACGTTTCCTAACATAAGTGGTCATATAATTACTGACGGCCAACATAGCTCCGCTGAGAGGCGTTCTTTTTCCGATAGGCAGATTATCCAACAATTTATAGATGGTATCAACCGATTTTGTCGGAGGCATCAGCATATTGATGGATTCCTCGTTGAATGTCATGAATCCTATACGATCGCGCTTGACGTAATTATTCTTTAACATTGACAGTATCGTAGCTTTAACGGCCACCATCCTATTCCTAATTATCAACGAACCACTGGTATCTAACAAAAATAGAAAAGTACTGGAACTACGCTTCTCTCTGACTTTTTCTCTTAGATCGTGATTCTCGATTATTATCGTGTCACCATCATCATGATTCTCGTTGTGACGTCTGCGCTGATAAGGCGCCGCAGCACGGACAGTTGCATCAAACGCAAGATCTGGATTCTTACTCTCGGTTATTCTTGAACCTATATACTTCCCAGATCTATCGTTACTTTTCATGAACAGTCTTTTACCACCGTCGTTTGCAGCACCGCGAGCTTTTCTGGACTCTGATTCAAAAACATCGATAGCCTTGAAAGTCTCTCCTATCTTTGTTATGACATCGTCTACCTCGTAGATATAACCGGTCATAACACTGTCTGGATCGGGCTCTGTTACACCATCTATTGCTTCTTGAGACAGCTCTTCCGGATCCTCCTTACAGTCATCGTGAATGCAACGATTCATATGCGTCTGTCCACTGCCCATGATCTCATAATCTTGCTGACCTTCCAGCGCTTCCTTGTTCTTCTGCTTTTCCGACTTCTCCTTCAGTTTCATATTCTGTCTGTGATAAAGACAGAATAAAGCAGACTGCCTGACATCTTCCAAAATTACCTCTGTCCTTCCGTTCAGAGCAGCAAGCGTCATAGAAACTATAACCGTAGAGATATCCCCGCGGTATCCTTCAATGTCTGTCTTCACACACAATTCGGAAACTACAGCGATCATATCCTCTGAAATTGTAACATCCTTAAGCAATTTCCTTGCATCCAAAAGATTCTTTACGACTTTTTCTTCCTCTAGTGAATACTTCTTAACGAATGAATCAGGGTCTTCTGAATATTCTATATTCCTTCTGATTATCTCCTCTCTATCCTTTACACCATTTGGAGCAGGTACCTGAATACACATATCAAAACAGTCCAGAACACGAGGATTGAGATATGAGTCGGCAGAGTTCATTGTAGCAATGACTGTTGTGTTACACGTATACATCGAAGACACATTCTCTCTTTCTACGGTCACCTTTCTGGTAAGAACGCAATCCATAACTTCGCTTATAACTCTCTGATCGAAGAGATTTACATCATCCAGATATAGAAAATTATTATTTGCGCGCTCAAGCAGACCTTCCTGCATCGAGATCATACCATCCTTGATAGCCGCCTCTATGTCCAAACACCCGAACAACTGTTCATCTGTTACGTTGAGGGGGACGTTTATTATAGTGCGTCCTGAAAGCTCTCCTGATATCGAACGTGCCAACGTTGTCTTTGCAACACCTGATGCACCTTTGATCAGCATGCCTTTTATTCTTGGATTAACAATCAGACACAGTAATGCTTTCTTAGCATCTTCCATGCCATATATTGCCGAGAAAGGAAAATGAACAGGCCTTACACGCCCATCAACCATGTTTCCAGATCCTCCTCTTTGAAGACTGCTTCCTCGAAAGGACCCTTCTTCAAACGGTGCGCAAGAACAAGACCTGCGGTATCGCGAACATCATCTATTGTTACTGTGTCTCTTCCTTCTAATGCAGCATTTGCTTTGGCTGCCCTTATCATTGAAATATCGGCCCTGTGCCCTTCCATTCCCGAACGAATGGAAACAACAGCTACTGCGTGGATCAGACTTTCATCCACTTTGATCGATGCTAGATTCTTCCTTGCGTTAACGATCTTGTCATGAAGCGCGTCTAATTCACCCTGACAATCCTTGATATATGATTCAGGATCTGCATCGAATGCAAGTCTTCTCCTTATGACTTCCATCCTTGTATCGATCTCTTTCTCTCCCTCAACCATAACGGAAAGACCAAATCTGTCCAGCAATTGGGGCCTCAGATTTCCTTCTTCAGGATTCATAGTTCCCACAAGAATGAACTTTGCAGGATGCGAGAACGAAATTCCTTCTCTCTCGATGTAATTTATACCCATTGCTGCAGAATCCAGTAAAAGATCAACGATATGATCATCCAGAAGATTCACTTCGTCTACATACAGAAGATTTCCGTTTGCCTGCGCAAGTACGCCAGGTTCAAATTTCTTCTCACCGGTCTTCAACACATGTTCAAGATCCAATGTACCCGATACACGGTCTTCTGTGGCACTTAATGGAAGTTCTACGACCTTCATTGGTACGGTCGCAGATTCTAATATTTTGCCTTTTGCCATCTTTTCTTGACAATAGACACACATCCTCTTCGGATGTTTAGGGTCACAGTGAAAAACACAGCCTTTAACGACATTCACTGCAGGAAGTACCTGTACAAGGGACCTTACAGATGTAGATTTTGCTGTACCTTTCTCTCCTTTTATCAAAACTCCTCCAATGCCTGGATCGACAATGTTGAGAAGCAGGGCTTTCTTCATTTTTTCCTGACCGACAATGCGGGTAAACGGAAACAGGATGTGTTCGTCTGCCATTATTTTTCCTTCTTAGTATTAATCCATATTGTCAACATTATCTGCTGTTATGAAGACATGAAAACTAATATATATGAAGACAAAGAAAATAGAAAGATTAATATTCTAGTTTTCATTGTTTTTCTTTCATTGTAATTAGTTTTAAATATGGTATTTTTAGAATGAATGTTAACGGTTATATAATTTATTATAACTAATATAAAAAGTTAACAATAATTAATGATTAAGTTGACACTAAATCGATAAAAAATTGATAAACTGAAAGATCTGAAGTCAATTCCGGATGAAAAGCCGTCACCAACTGCTTTCCGAATTTAGCAGCCACTATCTTGCCGTTAACCACTGCAAGTATCTCTACGCCATCTTTCATCGAATCGACAACGGGTGCACGAATGAATTCCATAGGTATCTTTCCTATGCCCTTGAATTCCGCTTCCGTCGTGAAACTTCCCAGCTGTCTGCCATATGCGTTACGTTTAACACATATCGGCATGGTCCCGATATAGACATTATCGTCATTAAAAATACTTTCAGAAAGGAGTATCAATCCCGCACATGTACCGAATACCGGGAGTCCGTTCTGTATCATTACCTTGATACGATCCATCATCCCCAATTCTCTGAGGAGTTTTCCTATTACAGTGCTCTCGCCGCCGGGAATTATCAGCCCGTCCATCTTTTTATCCAGATCTTTAGCCTGTCTTATCTGAAAATGCTCAACACCGAGTAGACCCAACATCTTCTCGTGCTCAGCAAAGTCTCCCTGAACGGCAAGAACACCTACAATCATTACTGCCCACGCTCGGCCATTATAATGTTGATCTCCTGCTCATTGATCCCGACCATCGCAGGACCGAGATCTTCTGATAATTGTGCAAGAATTACTGGATCATTGTAATTGGTAACAGCTTTGACAATAGCTGCTGCACGTTTAGCAGGATTTCCGGATTTGAATATCCCTGAACCTACAAAGACACCTTCCGCGCCTAGTTGCATCATCAGTGCCGCATCTGCCGGTGTTGCTATTCCGCCTGCTGCAAAATTGACCACTGGTAATCTCTTATTCTCATGAACATACTGTACAAGATCCAACGATACCTGTAATTGCTTTGCTGCTTCGTATAATTCATCCTCAGACAGACCTGCAATCCTGCGGATCTCTGCATTCATGGCCCTGATATGCCTCACTGCCTGAATGACATCGCCTGTTCCGGGCTCCCCCTTGGTTCTGATCATCGAAGCACCTTCTGAAATACGTCTGAGTGCCTCCCCTAAATCTTTTGCACCGCAAACGAACGGTACTTTGAACTTAGTCTTGTCAACGTGATAAACATCATCTGCAGGAGACAAAACCTCACTCTCATCTATGTAATCGATATCGAGTGCCTCTAATATCTGAGCTTCTACGAAATGACCGATACGAACCTTTGCCATAACTGGGATCGAAACTGCATCCTGAATACCCCTGATCATTTTTGGATCGCTCATTCTGGAAACTCCTCCCGCCGCACGAATATCTGCAGGAATCCTTTCCAACGCCATTACGGCACAGGCTCCTGCCTTCTCCGCTATTTTTGCCTGCTCAGGATTTGTAACATCCATGATCACACCGCCTTTGAGCATCTGTGCAAGTTCTTTGTTGAGTCCATATCTTTCATTTGTCATGTTATTCAATCCTATAGATTCTCCAATGATTATAACAATACATATATGTTGTATAAATAATATCTCTATTTACCATATAGAAACATCAATGTACAATAAAATACAATATATGTTTTCACACTATTATAATAGTCATCTGACGATAATCTATTAAAATTTTATTGATTGTTACCTAAATATCATCATTACATAGCTTCTCTGACCTTTTTATCCCTGACAAACATGGATATCACAAATGCTATCAGCGCAAATACCGTTGCAACAAAGAATGCAGGCCTGAATCCTGTCATCAACCAACTTAGATTTGAAGGGTCTATGATAAGAGGCACTACGATAGCTCCAGCAAATACTGCTTCCAATACAGCAACTCCTGCAGAACTTCCTGCTTGCCTGAAGGTATTTATTAATCCAGACATCTGCCCATCCTCTCCGTCATCAGAATAGGAAAGACAGAGATTTGTAGATGCAACCAACGCTATGCCAATCCCCATTCCCATGATGAATAAAGCCAACAGGACATACCAAAGAGAACTGTCAGCTCTAAGCAATGCCAACATAAAGAATCCTAAAGCAGCCACTAGGCATCCTAAGGATACCGCCCTATTGTTGATTCCAGTTCTGTCGGATATCCTTCCCACCGTTGGACCTACAACTATCATTCCCAATGAATTAGCAATCAATATCAATCCCATTTCAACTGTGGAGTATCCCTGACAGTATTCCAAATAGTAAGGCAGCAGAAGATACGAACCTGCCATTCCCGCAAACAATATCGCTGCAACAAGATTTCCTTCAACAACATCTTTGATCTTCATTAGCCTTACAGAAATCAATGGATTCTTTACTCTCTGTTCCCACCATACGAGCAATCCAGCTGGTATGAAAGCCAGAACGATCAATAACAAGCCTTCATCGGATGTCCATCCGATACTTCTTCCTGAATTAAGATAATAAATTATAGAAAACATCATTATAATCATCAAAATGACGCCTATAACGTCTAACCTCTGCTTTTCCCCACGTATCTCTTTTACATTAGACATTGATTTTAGCGACATTACGACACAGAGGATCCCTATCGGAACGTTGATGAAAAATATGTATGACCAGTGAAAATAACAGAGCACTCCGCCCAAAGCAGGACCGAATGCGGTACCTGCAGATGCTGCCAGTGTAATCATTCCTACGGCCATTCCTTTCGAATTCGGAAGATATGAAGAGATCATTGCCAATCCCATGGCACTTATCATACCTGCTCCGAGGCCCTGAATCATCCTCAAGATTATGATATCTGTAAGAGTCGCTCTGGAACTGATTCCAGCAAGGCCTACCAATAAAGACATCGCAGTGAATATTACAACACCCAGAATGAACATTTTTTTATATCCGATGTTGGAACCTAACTTTCCCCAGAGTAATATAAAACAACACAAAGACAGAGTATACCCCAATAAAATCCATGAGACCTCGGTCGTACTTCCAAGCGTGGAAAAACTCTTTGCTATCGTAGGCAACGCAACGGCAACTATCGTTACATCTAAGGCTGCCATGAATGTTCCCAAAACAATAGAGACCAAGATGAATTTCTCTTTGGAAGGCATGCCTGGGGCATTCTTGTCCTTACTCATGTTCAAGAATTACGTTCAAAATATAATAAATAATGGATATGCGTCTTCACAACAGACGCATATCTTATTTATTGAACACGAAACGGAGTTATGTGAAGTACCTGTTCATTACACGCTGCCTCACAACGTCTGCATGCAGTACCTGCACACCTATCAGACTTAACATATCCGAATGTCCTGTCTCCTACCTGACCTATGGATATCGCCTGCTCAGGGCATGCTTTCACACAGCATTCACAGTGGATGCATCCTTCTATCTCTCCAATTAGAACGGTTCCGGAATCTTCTAAGATCTTCACCTTTGCATCCTCAGTATCGGGAAGGTCTGTGCGTGCCAATCTCTTAACGGTCACATTGTCGTTGGGCTTGGAAAGATGCGGCAGATTATAGAGTTCAAGCATATTATTGTACTCTGATATCGGCATATGCGTGCACCATAATGAATATTCTATCGAATAGATATTCTTGAAAACCTCAGACGTTGCGAACATGCAATGTGTAGCCCTCAGTTTCATTGCGAAATCACGAAGTCCTATAAGGTCCACTTGTCCCATTGCAATACGTCTTGCGAGTTCAATAGAGGTATTCCCAAACTGAATGATACGCTCTGCACCTGGAACCACCATTCCGATGTTCAATGCTTTGATCGCATCCACATACAATCCGGAAGCTCCGGACATATAAGCTAATTTAACATCTCCTGTCCAAAGACCTGCTTCGTTCAATAATGTAAGGAATCCTGCACGAAGTGCTCCGATGGCCTTTCCGGCTTCATCCACATCATCTGATGATATGTTGATGCCGTCCTGAAGATGCACCTTTGAATCCGGGAATTTGATCAACGGGGGATCTATATCACCCTGTTTCATTCCACAATACAATGCAGCGACCACGCCTGTTCCGGTGATTCCGAC
This sequence comes from Candidatus Methanomethylophilaceae archaeon, assembly GCA_963676235.1. Lineage (GTDB taxonomy): Archaea > Thermoplasmatota > Thermoplasmata > Methanomassiliicoccales > Methanomethylophilaceae > JALNYB01. Next base: position 1,174,979 of record OY781044.1, on the reverse strand, counting down.
CGCTTTCTTGTGCATATATCCCTCGACAACGGTATTTCCTGTTGCGGGGTCTACAACATCTCCATCACGGTCGACCATCGAACGATCAAGAACGCTGCATGCCCATCCTTTCTCCGTTATATTTACGTCAGCGATCGCACCAGGCGCTGCAAGCATTCCTCTTTCTATCTCCTGACCTTCCAGAGCGGGCCCCGCTGCTGCAGATCCCGTATAGATTTTACCATTCACGATCAATGCCATCTCGGCATTGGTTCCATAGTCTACAACGATACACGGTTCTTTTACGGTCAAAACATCCGTGATCATGAGCATAGCGATAGCATCTGCGCCGATCTCATGTGTCACTGCGGGAGGTATGATAACCTTTGCACCCAGCGCAAGTCCTTTAAGGCCTATGTCCGAAGCATTGATTATGTCTCCGTCCCTGGGAGGAGATACCACGCCCAATTCCTTAAGCATATTCTTTCCTGCATATGCAAGATCCCTGATCTCGATATTCTGAAAAAGCGAAAGCTGGAACGGATTTCCGCATACAGCAACGGTCTTCACTAGCGAAAGATCGACATCCAGAGATGAAAAGAGCTGATTTATAGCGCCTATCATGAGGCCATTAGCAACATCTTCTCCCGACTGAATGGCAAAATTCACATGATCTATGACATTCATTCCTGGAATAGGATGACGTTGCGTGATCGATGTGGCCAATGTTTTTCCTGTTTCTTTATCCAACACCTGACAGCGTAAACCGCTTGTTCCGATATCTAACGCGATACAATATTCTTTCATATTATCTCCTGCATTTTTTCTTATCCTGATTTGAAAACGATGCCGCCTGAACAGCCATTACAGCAGTACCGATCGCTAATGGATCGTGTATTATCGTGGCCTTCCTGTATGCGGCCTCATCGAATGTATGTGGAATTCCGGGTGTAGAAATTATAGCCCCTTCCATAATGTATTCACTTGGAATATGCGCCGGAGACGCATTTAAAATGTATTTATTGGATGCAATCGCCTCCGCGATATCATCTATTACCATTACATTACTGAAATTATCTGCCAAAGCATGAGATTTCTCTTTATCTACATCTGTGACAATTACCTTTGCTCCTCTAGCAGTTAGTAAATTCGCAGCTCTGCTTCCTACCCTGCCAGCGCCAGCGATCAGAACTGTCTTACCGATCAATCCTTTGGCAGCGCCGTTGAGCGCCGCAACATATCCCGATGCAGTACCGAAGGAGTTGTTAGAATATTTCTTGGATGCAACATTGAATGCGATATATTCATAATCATCTGCCATGAAAATTATATCAGCACCTCTGGTGAGTGCTTCCGCAAATCCTGTGACATCTGTCGTTTCCGTTACAAAACTCTCCATTCCTATGGCTTTTACGATATCCGATACAGACTCGGAAAACTTTGAAATTATTCCTAAACCCGACGTGATCGGGACGACGCCTACTTGGAATTCCTCAAGATCTATCGAATTAGGATCTATTGCGATGGCATCACATGCCATCTCTTTGGTAGTCATTCCTGCACAACGCACCAACATATCATTGACATTCTCCAACGATGTAGAGATGTCCTTGACCATATCGTTCGTTAATCTTGTCATCACACCATCTCCGGCGACCTGTCTATGTATTCTTCGATATCGCACTGAGACATCACATTCGAAATGAATTTCTTCCTTTTTTCAAGGACCTGTGCAGGAGTCTTTCCATGATTGATCACCGTAGCTCTCCATTCAGACTTTCCTGGCTGATAATCGGTTATGATCTGATCCTCCCCGAAGAGACCGTTCGCGAAATAAGGATTCTCGACATGTCCGAATTGCTTCTCTCCGCATGTCCTCATAGTAGACCCCTGTATGACATAATGCTCGTATGCGGAACACTCATTGCTACTCTTAACGCCAGTCTCTTTCCCCAACGCAGAACAGACCAACTCCTGCATTAGATTGACACCTGTAGCAGCCTGTATCGCCGCAGGGGTCTGACTCGGGATCCTTGCATCTATCTCCAATACTCTAAGGCCTTTTTTGGTACGGATCGCCTCTACATCCATAAGCGCTTTGAGTCCGATGGAATTTGCGATCTTCATACCTATATCAGCAAACTCCTCATCCTCTTCTTCTGAAAGAATATTCGGTTGACATTCAACCCTCTTACAATCATAATTGCTATCGAGTATCACTTCTGTAGTCGTATACGATCTGGATTTTTTTCCATTTCCGATAACCTCTATGGATACGCTCTTTCCAGAAACAAATTCCTGAAGTATCGGAGTATCATGCAGATCCGCTACGATCTTGAGTGCCTTCACTCTCTCTGCATCATTGTTCACTTCTGACACACCGACACTTCCGCTCTGAGAAGATGGCTTAACGATTATCGGGTATCCGCACTGAGGCCAAGGCTCAGGCAGCGATATTCCAAGACTTGAGATGATCTGATTGGATCTTTCTTTAGAGCAGGATATGTTGTAAGATGAAAGATCGAATAAGAATGGTATCTCCATGCTCGTGACGACCTCATTGAGCTTACACAATGCATCTGATTCTTCGAATGCAGGAATGATGACATCACAATCAGATAATATCTTCTTTGCACTATCTGGGTCTTTTATAATATCTCCAAGAAAAGACTCATCTGAAAGAGAACAAGCAGGTGCTTTCTCTTTTCTATCCATGACTAATGTTTCATAACCTGCCTTTTTAGACAGATAAACAGCTTCCATGCCCTGAAGGGCTCCCCCCACAATCCCTACCTTCATCCTACTCAGCTCCTTTTATCAAAGCCTTGTGTTCAGATAGGAATGCACCATATTCTGCATTTGTAGCAACGTGTCTTCCCATATCGTCCAACATCTCCTTTACATAATCAACGGAACGACAACCATCATCAATATTGAGATCGTGTTGAGCAACTCCTGCCAATTCCATATGAGGCGGAATTATCGATGTAATGACATTCGCTCCGGCATCTATCCTTGTCTTCAATCCGACAATTCCTTCTACATCCAGACTTGCCGGTATCAAACGATCCGGGAACAGCAATCTCATTGTTGCAATAACTTTCAATTCATCCATGGAATCGGCTGGAACAATTGCCTGCATAGGTGTTCCATGTTGAGGAACAAAGGTCATTGCCCTGATCTGTTCACATCCGAGCGCACCCATTCTCAATGTTGCTTCGGCCCTGTCCTTGGCTGTCTCCCCGAGACCTACCAACATGCCATCCTCTGTGAGTATGCCTGCCTCCCTGGCCCATATCCTCTGATTGAGTCTGTAATCATAATCCTGATCCAATCTAAGTTTTGCGAATAAATCCCTGTTATAAGTTTCTTGATAACACGCAAACCAATCCGCACCTGCCTCTTTCATTTTTGGGAACATTTCCCTTGGCATTGCTCCAGGTGAAACCATTATCCCTATTGGGACCTCGTCGCGGACACCCTGAACGATATTCAATAGTTCCTTGTGACCGTTGGCATACATCTTAGGATCCTCACCCATTGTCAAATCCACAAGATTGATACCTGCATCATACAGGCTTGTAGATAACGCCATTATCTCTTCCGGCGTCTTTCTGTATCTTCCGAGTTCTGTATTAGTGGCTCTATAGTAACAAAACGCACAATTATTCCTACAATACGTGGAAAAATAAACAAAACCGTAAATGAAAACTTTCTTTCCGAATTGGACATCCCTAACCTTTCTAGCAGCAGAGAATATTATATCCAGATCCTCTTTTTTGGATGCTGCCATCAAAGCAGTCACTTCATCCAAATTCAAATTCTCTCTTTTTACTGCCTTATCAATTATCTGTGAAATGTCCATTAAAATACCTTCAATTTATTTTGTATCCATTTATATAGTTAAGACTCCTGCCTGTTTTCTTAACACTTCCATCATTGTCTCTCAACATTATAAGGCGTTCAAGGCCAAACCCAACTCCACACCACGGTTCGTGAATATCGAATGCGGGATCTAATTTCATGGGGCCTACCGCTCCCGATGCCACTTCTTCATCTCCGATCATGACATCCATAGTCTCCACATAGACATCTGATTCTTCACTAACTAATTTGTAATCTGGAATACCCACAGCATTCATTACAATGCCTATGTAGCCTTTCAATTTCTCGATAGTATCTCCCTCAGGCCCCATATCTACAAGATTCAACATAGTGAACTCTTCCAAATGATCATTACTATGTGATTCTTTTCTGAAACATGAACCAATCTCAAATATCTTTACCGGTCCATCTGTATGATCCCTGAGCTTTCTCATAACATAGTAAAGATTAGGCGCTAACATGGGCCTAAGAAATCTTTTATCATCGACGGCAAACATCTGCCTATAGAGAGGATGATCCTCGGTTATAGTCATCTTAGCCAATGATGATCTTGAACTGAATATCGGGGTGCGTACCTCTATGAAACCTTCTGCGATTAACGCCCTGGCTATCTGCTCTTCCAAACCAACCAGTCTATGTTTTATCGGTTTGGCTATAAACGCTTTTATGCCCCTTTCATTTCTTGACATCAATTCTGACATCATCTTCGTAAAAGTGGCATCCCTGTCTGCCTCGTTTGCAAAAACCGACTCATCTCGAGGGTCGTCTCCGTACTCTCTCAAACGCTGTATCTGCGGGTCGGTGAATTTAATTTCCATGATATCCCTTTAAGTCAATGGCGAGAGACCGGGGTGTTGATCCCCGCTGGCTAGGTTTTAGAGACCCGCTGATCTCCGGATCGTCCCCCATCTAAAATAAAATAGTATAGCGCGTTAATATAGATTGCCCTTACTGGCACTATCATTTTAAAATATTTGAAAAATGAATGAATTTTCAGAGACCCAGGCCGCAATTTCTAAGCGTTCCGAGAGCCTTTTCATAAACCTTTAAATATTCGTTGGATGGGACGACATCTTTGATATCATAGCAATCTTGGAAACGTTTACCTGCAGGTGGGCGGGCAAAATCCTTTTCATATGTACTGATAAGCTGTTCAAGTATCAAATTAGCTTCATCGACCTCCAATCCGGCAGACGCAATTGCTGCTTCTCCGAGCATTCTTGATTCCATTCCAGTAGTCTTATCCTTGACGACTCCTTTTGATGATGCTGAGCCAGAGACCAATTCTCTTCCGGATACTGTATCTGTGATAGCCTGTGCAGCGGTTTCCAAAAGACACATCTCTGTGCATGGCCCAGCCAAAGTATAATATTGGTTTCCAAGAAGAAGATCCGTATTCCGATCCAATGCCGCTGCCGCGTGAGCTGCAATTTGCAAAGTCTCCCTTGTTGTTGTGGTTCCCCATCTAATATGGATTGGTCCGTCAAGATGAACATCACAATTGAAAAGACAGAATGATGCTATCATTGTAGCGACATCACATATTGCGGTCTCTTCTACTCCGCCACAGTATCCTCCAAAAATAGGCATCTGTTCGATCATTATTGTGTCGCCGTTAGTAGCCCAACCAGCCAACATATTCAATCCAGACATGTCCATCTTCAATTCGTTCAACTGTGAAGCTTCATGGAGATCGCACCGCCTCAATCCGAACTTTGTCATCTCTGAAGAAAGACGTCCTGCTGCGGACAATGGCGTTTCAGGTCCCTATATTGCCATTCCGGGTCTTCCGACCATCGTACATGCTTCTCTAACATATCTGATTTCAGCAAGAGTTGCACGAATCTCCCACGGAGTGTTCGTAGTTGCTGAATGACCACATATAGTGTTCAAAACTCCACTAACCAAAGTGTCAACAACTCCCTCCTGAGCATAACTCTGCATCATTGCCGGAAATATCTCTTCTGAAACTGGTGCCCCGGTAGGCCCTCCTTGGATTATTGGCTTCTTCTTTGAACCTATATGGCGTGATTTGCACGAAACCTTCTCTTTTCCAGATCCTAACTTTACCTTTGTAGGAGCTCCCTTTAATCCTTCGAAAATCTCATCTTCAGAAATACTTAAGACCCTTCCCAGATTTGTATTATAAAAACCAGTAGAGACAAGCATCTCGATACCAGCTGCAAACAACCTATCTGATAGATCATTATCTTCTGGAATTATGTTCATTCCAAAATTGATCTTGTACTTTTCTTTCATGAGCATGGCGTTCGTAGGCACTGTGACATAATCCCATGTATCTTCACGCACTTTTTTTCCGGAATTGAACCTATTATAGGACTCGAAAATATCAATGCGCCTGGATGCTGCCATATGTTGTCTAATCTCTCCCATCCTCATATATAGTTTATGGTCTTTCGCGCGTACATATTAATATAAAAGACGACCCGACAAACCATTATTTCAAACAAAAATATAGGTCCTCGCAACGAATCTCATAAAAACTTTTGCAGATTCGTTTTAAATGAGGATAATTAGAAAAAGGTTCCCAGGAAACCTGCTCGAAGACAGATCTTTTTTGGAGGAAAATACATGCTTTTCGAGTGGTTTTTTCATAGAGCGTCCGAAGACGCCCTATGTTTTTGCCTCCTGGGCGGGCAAATGTTATTCAGTGTTTGATATCGAGACCGGCATCGCGCAGAGTAGAGAGGGCTTTACCATAGACCTCTAAATACTCTTCGGTCGGTTTGACGGTCCTAACATCATAACACTCGCGGAAGGTCTTGCCTTCTGGAGCACAGGTGTAGTTCTTCTCGTAGCCTGAAACGAGTTTCTCGATGATCTCATTGACATCTGAAACTTTCATTCCTGCTGCGGTCCTAGCTGCTTCTCCCATGACTCTGGCTTCCATTCCGGTTGTCTTATCCAGAACAACACCTTTTGCGGCTGCAGATCCCGACAGAAGTTCTCTTCCTGATGCAGTATCTGTGATAGCCTGTGTAGCGGTTTCCAAAAGACACATCTCTGTGCATGGTCCAGCCATTGGGTAATACTGATTTGCAAGGAGCAGATCGGTGTTAGCATCAATTGCTGCTGCCGCATGGGCCGCAATCTGAAGTGTTTCTCTGGATGTTGTTATTCCCCATCTGATGTGGATAGGTCCGTCGAGATGGAAGTTTCCGCTGAACATAGCGAAAGATGCAAGCGTTGTTGCAACATCGCAGATTGCGGTCTCTTCTATTCCGCCGGTATATCCGCCGAAGATAGGCATCTGCTCGATCATGATGGTGTCGCCGTTAGCTGTCCATCCTGAGAGCATATTCAATCCACACATATCCATTTTAAGCTCGTTGAGCTGTGAGCACTCGTGTGCATCTGTGATCCTGTGGCCGGCATTGTTCATGTCTGCTGCGAGACGTGCCGCTGCTGTCAGCGGAGTCTCGGGTCCCTAAACACCAAGTCCGGGCCTTCCGGCTCTGATACGGGCTTCTTTGGTTGCACGAAGCTCTGCCATTGTAGCGCGAACTTCATATGGTGTGTTTGCTTTTGCAGGGTGACCCTCGATAGTGGTCATAACACCGTCTACAAGATCGTCTATGACTGCTTCCTGAGCGTAAGACTGCATCACCTGAACGTAAATATCTTCTGATATTGGCGATCCAGTAGGTCCTCCCTGGATAATCGGCTTTACTGGGCTATTTCCATGTCTGGGGTAGAAACGGGCAATATCCCTTCCTTCTCCCAAGATAATCTTGGTTGGAGTCTTCTTTATACCTTCCCAAACCTCTTCCTCTGTAACATGCATTACGCGGCCAAGGTCCTGGCAGTAGTATCCAGTTGTGACAAGCATTTCAAGTCCGGCCTGGAACAAGTCGTTCATTGTCTTCTTATCCTCAGGAATTGTTTCCTTTCCGAAGCTGAGTTTGTATTTCTCTTTGAGGGCTGTCGCGTTCTGGGGTATAATTGTGTAATCCCAGTCGCTCTCAGGTACTCTCTTTCCTTTTACAAATCTGTCATATACATCTGTGATTCCAAGTGGTCTTGTTGCTACCATTCTAATCACCCCTTGATTAATGACTTCACAAGATCGACGATCTCTCCGCCTGTTGCGGAATATCCATCTGCTCCGATCTCATCGCACCATTTCTTACTGCATGGTGCTCCGCCGAAGATCGTCTTGTATGGCGCATCTGCTTCTTTAACCGCAATAACAAGTTCCCTCTGGGCTTCGAGTGTTGTGGTCATAAGCGCAGATCCCCCTAGAACCTGTGCATCGTGATCTTCTGCTGCATCGAGGAAATCCTGTGATGTCGCATCTGGTCCGATATCGATAACGTTGAAACCTGCTCCGCGGAGCATTGCGCAACAGACATTCTTTCCGATCTCGTGTATATCTCCTTCAACTGTCCCCATGACAACGGTTCCACGGAGTGCCCCATCACCTGCAGTCATAATCGGTTCAAGGATCTTGAGTGCTGCTTCCATTGTTTTTGAAGCTGCAACTACCTGAGGAAGGTATATTTCTGCTCTATCGAATCTAATTCCAATCTGCTCCATTCCTCTTCCGAGTCCGAATTCAACGATTTCTTTAACATCGATCTTCTCTTCGATGGCTTTCTTTGTTGAATCCTGGGCCAACTTAATGTTCCATGTTTCAATAGCAGTTTTGAGATCTGCAAGTATCTGTTCTTTTGACATTTTCTTCCTCCGTTGATATCATAGTAATCTATCGAGAGATCGATGATAATACCAACCAAAAATAACCATGGCAACGCAAATAGTCAACCAATTGACTTATATGCTATGTCGTAGGGTCTTTTTTGGCTCTAATAAAATATTGACATTCTTATATTTATACTTGATGGTGTAAAAATTACAAACTATGAATTTAATATTTAAAACTATGTATTTTTACATAATCTGAATTAAATCTTTTGCATCTCGAAGAACCAAAGTTGAAATAATATCGTATTCTTGAACCCGTCATACAGTGGTCAAAATGTTTTCACTATTCGCATGGTTTTGGATTATCCTTGGAGGACTCTTTGAACCCGTTTGGGTAGTATCGATGAAAAAATCCGAAAACTTCACAAAACCATTATGGACGATTGCAACGATAATATTCATTGTCGTAAGCCCTTATTGTCTTTCTTTAGCAATGAAGGAGATGCCCGTCGGTACAGCTTATGCAATATGGACTGGGATAGGAGCGGTATTCACAACCATTGCAGGATTTGTTTTATACAAAGAAAAAATTGAACGCAGACGCGTGTTCTTCATTTTTATCATAGTAGTTGGAGTAATGGGACTTGCGTTGACTGAGGGTGTTTGAATGAATCCGTGGTCGATCGTCATCATAGGCGGTGTATTCGAAACCTGCTGGGCAATTACAATGAAAATGTCAGAAGGTTTTACAAACATTACATGGACATTGATAACTTTAGGATTTATGGCCTGTAGCATCTGGTTGCTGAATAAAGGAATGAACTCTGGCAACATCCCGATGGGAAGCGGATATTCCGTTTGGGTGGGAATGGGTGCAGTCGGAAGCATAATCTTGGGAATCATCATCTACAAAGAACCTTTGACTCCTCTGAGAATGATATTCGCAACCGTCATAATCATAGGTATAATTGGTGTTGAGATGTCCCATAAACCTGTTATACCTGAAAATGAAGTTACAAAAAAACAGTAAAATTTCATAATAAATTTTTGAAATAATGGTGGTCGTTTCCGACCACCAGTTTATTGATTTTTACATCAGGTCCTGATCAGACCTTTGAAACCATCTTTCTTGCCACAACGTATCCGAAGACACTGAAAGCAACAATCACGACTATCCAAAGATATTCTGATCCCGGTATTCCGTTTGAAAAATAATTAACTAATATATCCCAGTTTGCCATTTCATTACCTCCTTAGCGAATATTCTTGAGAAGATCCTCATATTGTGCCTTTCCAAGATCTGTGATCTTATATTTGTTCAACAAGGCTCCTACCCTCAATTTTCCTTCTGTATCGATCTCTGATTCTGTAGCTGTTATGAAACCTGATGCTGAAACCTCTATCAAATCGAAATTTGCATTATCTCTTGCAAAATTTGATTTTAAACCATATTCTTTCATCAATTGTTTTACAATTTCATAATTCCACATTTCGATACCGTCTGAAAGGATCTCTATGATACGGAACTTCAATGGACGTCCAATCATTTTTGTGTCAGACATCTCATTCACCTCCTCTCAAGGATTCCATATCATCCGTCTTCTCAGTGAACAACATGAATGTACCCACGATACAGATGATTGCACCCACAATGTAGACCCACTCGAAGGTTCCACAGAATATTGCAAGGAATACTACAGCTAAGAGACCATATAGAGATCCTACTGCTTGTCCTCTTCCTACTCCGATGAGCGGGAATGACTTATACCATGTAACATAACAAAGTCCGAATGTCAATCCCATCATGAGCAATACGAAGAACATTGTAGGCTCAAAGATTCCTGCTATTCCATCTAATACCGGTGCTCCTGCGATAAGTAATATCGGAATTGCAATTACCCACCAGATAATACATTCCATGATAAACCTAAGTGTTAATGCAACATCAGGCTCTGAAACATCGAGTCCCTTAGCTGCGACAGCACCTTCAATACCCCATCCGAAGATAGCCATTAATCCACCGATGTAACCTAACAACTGCAAGTTGCCTGCATTGATATCATTAATCAATGATGTCGAATAAACTACGATACCACCGATAAGAATTACAAACAATCCAGCCATAGCTCTCCTGGATATGCTCTGTTTAAGCCATATGATTGAGAGTGTCATTCCAATAATTGGATAACAAAGTGCTGATACTGCTGAGAAACCTGCTCCACCGAAATAAGATGCAATGTACGTACCGAGAATGGCCATTGGACCGCCAAAGACCGCTCCTGCAAAATAGTATTTTGTGCACGCCCGTAATTCTACGATAGATCTCTTCATTTCTTTCATCTTTCCGAGACCTGCGCACCAGAACAGCAACACAAGAACAACGAACAATGCGTTTATTCCTGTTACCAAAATACATCCAATAACATTTCCTACCTCATAACCATACTTATCTACAAGACCGGCAAAAATAGTTGTGAACGGATCCAAACTGAAAGATAGATTACCTGGTATATACCATGCTCCCCAAAATACTGCACAGAGCAAAGCCATGATATAACCAAGTTTTATCCTCTGCTTGGTGTTCGCCTTTTTCATCTCCTCTATATCCATTTTCCTTTTCCTCCTCTAATATGTTTAAAATGGGCATCGCGTGACACCTCAAACGTTAGGGTTTACAATAAGATCATCAAAGACGATTATGTTACATCCATTGAAACTCCCGACTTTATGACTGATTTATTAGATCGAATCATACATCCAGGGCTAATCTCCAAACCTCAATATTTAGATTATTTTATTAATATATAATAGTGATTGATTATATGTAACAATATTTAAATAGTACTACACTAAAAAAAATATTAGAATTACTTTTTTTGAAGGTAGTATTTAATAATATGTTTTTAATTTTTAAAACAAATCTTCAATAGATAAATGAAACATATTTATCTGAATAATACTACATATTAGATATTAAAACATAAATTATTAGACAAATATATACAATTATATTAATTTTTTGACAAAAATAGAAAAAATACTAATCGATATGAAGATGGACACATCATATAAATATTAGAAATTAAAAATAGACACAACACCTATAAAAATGATCACAATATATTCGTATCATATTAACTCGGTGATTATATGAATGAAACAAAATTAGAACGTTACCTAGATGCACGCGTTATTAGAGTGATTACAGGAATTGGCGCAATACTCACTGTCATCTCATTTATGTTTTTATGGTGCAATATCAACGGAATAGGATACACGGGATTACAATTTGCAGAGGGGAATGCAATTGTAGAATTCGGTGACAGCTTCCAAAGATATCTCCCCTTGGGAGCATTCCTTATGGGTTTCGCATCCTTGATGATACCTTTGGCCTCTGTAGCAAAACCGTCTCTGAGAATACCGTATTGGATAACTCTGTTATTCGGATTCATGATCTTGATCATGGTAACAACGTTCAGTATGTGGACACCCTACAATGGATTCACGATGATCGATCACAAAGATATTGGATCTCTTCTTGCAATGCTAGGAGGAACACTTTGTGTCATTTCGGGTATCTTAAACTTCATAAAAGGTGATGATTAAAAATTCAAACTCAGATTCGCATGGATAGATGTTGCGAATCTGAACAATTTTAATAGATTCTATTTATTTTTGTACTTTGCTGATACTTGATTTTTTAATACATCTTTCTTGAACGATAGCAACGTTAACGAATAGAAATAGTAAATCATAGACATAACTTGTTCTATGATGCGCAAATAAATGAAAAAGATTAAAGGGATGCTCCGAAGAGCACCCCATGAAAATTTATTTTTTCTCGACTGCTGCAGTGAATTTCGCTGTTGCGTCCGATGCATTCTCTGTGTAGAGGTCTGCACCGATCTCGTCTGCCCAGTGTTGGGTGACTGGAGCTCCACCGACATTTGTCAGGAGTTTATCCCTGATTCCTGCCTTTTTGAGCTTCTCCTCGAATGTCTTCTGACCAACCATTGTTGAGGTCATAAGAGCAGAGGTTCCGACTGCGATGGGCTTGTATTTTATGCATGCAGCAACTATTTCATCAAGAGGAACATCTCTTCCGATGTTCTCAACGTTGAATCCAGCTACTTTGAGCATGATGGCAACGATATCTTTTCCGATCGAATGGATATCTCCCTCGATAGAACAGATAACAACTCCGCCGAGTCCCTCATCTGCTTTCTTTCCGAGTTTTTCGAGTTCTGGTGTGAGCTTTTCTACTCCTGCATTCATCGCTGCGGCTGCTGCCATGATGTGTGGTAAGAACAATTTTTTCTGCTCATACAGATCTCCAACCTCTGTTATTCCTGCTGTGAAACCATACTGGATAACTTCAACTGGATCGAGTTTCTCTTCGATGGCTTTCTCTGACGCTGCAACTGCTGCTTTGGCATTATAAGTCAAAACTGCTTTCTTTGCGTCTTCAATTACTGATTCTTTTGACATTTGTATATCTCCTTACTGCTGGTTTGCCATGAATGCTTTATCAGCCTCGACGACGATTGCTTCCATTGCTTTGAGTTTGTCTGCAGGTATTTCGAGTACCTTGTGGTTTTTCAGAACATCAACGACGATATCATGAGCGACATCGATTGCTGCCTTTGATCCTGCGGCTTTCCAATCTCCAATCATGAATCTGTCGAATATCATTGGATCAGATGCGAGGTCAATGTTAGCCATTGTGGACTCATGTCCAATGAAATCGTTTCCAACACCAATCTGTTTGATTGCATCAACTGCGAGGGTCTCCTCACTGATGACGACACCTTCCATTGCTTTCTTTTCCATGGCGATGATGTCATTGTCTATTACCAGCTGTTCTAATGAGAACGTTACTCCGAGCTCCAACATACCTGAACCATAGATGGTGTTTGCTCCGGCAAGTGCAGGGAGAAGAGATGTTACTGTCTTCTCATGTGCTGCCTGTGAGTCAGGTACCTTGGCGTCAGTCTACATACCGGCTACATATGTGGGCAGTCCATAGTACTGTCCGAGTTTTGCAACTGCTGAAGATATTACTCCCAGTTCTGGAGATCCTACGGGTGCAGTTCCACGTTTCAGATCGAAAGTGGTTGTTGATGATCCGTACCAAACAGATGCTCCGGGTGCTGCAAGCTGTGCAAGAACGATTCCTGATAGGACTTCACAGTTGTGCGTTACCAATGTTCCTGCAAGGAAAACAGGTGACGATCCTCCAGCCATTGCCATTGAAAGGACATTGACCGGGATTCCGTATCTTGCACCCTGCATGATGACCTGTGCTGCGTTGTGTGAAAGCTCAAGCGGGCTTGTAGGACATACCAGCATAGACATGATTGGCTTCTCGCGTGCGAGTTTCTCGTCTCCGCCGTAATAAGCTTTGACGATCTCCCAATAGTACTTCACATGATCTGCAACTGGATCAATGTGGTGGAAGTGCTTCGATGTGTTCTTCAGTGATGTCATTAACTCGTGAACATCCTCTGCTCCTTTTCCTGCCCAGTCTCTTGCGGATACTGGAAGTGAGAAATAGCTGATGCCGTCTGCCCAATCACAAAGTTTTGCACATTTTTCAAGATCAGCTGTTGCTGAATCAACAGTTTCAAATTTACCGTTTCCGAGATAGTTACATACCTGGATTCCAGTTCCGAAACATGTATAGTGAACCCTTCCGTTGAGTTCCTGCTCAACAGTACGGTTCTCCTCTCTACCATAAAGGTAGAATTTCTTCGGTACTGAAGCGAGAGCTTTGTTAACGATCCAATCGGGAATCTTGACCATTTTGGTCTTCATATCGACTTCGCAACCTGCTGCTTTGAACAGTTCGAGTCCTTCTTTATCCGATACTTGGATACCGTAATTTGCCAAGACATCTCTGGATGCACGATCGATAGTTTCAATTCCGTCTTTAGAGAACATATCGAGTTTCATTCCCTGCATCATTACTTTGCCGGGATATTGGTTTGCTTTCATTTTCTTCTTCCTCCTTTATTATTCCTTCTAACTCAGTTCTTCAACATGGCCCTGAATTTTTCACAGCTGTTGATCTTAATATCGAGGAGTTTCTCGATATTCATCTTAGCTGCTATTCCTCTAGGCGATCCTGGGACACCAGTGACTACACCGATTTTGAGCTCTTCTCTAAGCTCTCTCATGATGTACTCATCTGCGATCTCAAGTGTTGATAGACCTAGCTTTTTTGCAACGTAATCCTTTGCCTTGTCGACTTTCATATTCTTGGAATATTCCATCCTAGCGACGAGATCTCCTGCGGTCCTGATGCCTCCCATTCCAGAAGCCATGAAGTGGGGGACTGCCATACCGGCTGTGTCTCCCACACCGACCTATATTCCATCGACTTTAGCAATCTCTACCATTGCCTTATTACACCTGGTGACTGCGTCAATAGGTGCTGTCTCACACATTGGAATGCCTCCCACTCCCATTCCCATATTTGCATGGACCGGTATGCTGGACTTCTCCACACACACTTTGGTAAATGCAACTGAACGCGCAAGGTTCCATGCGAGGCTTTTGCTTGTGTTAGTGTTAACTACTGCGCCGAAGACATTTGCTCCGGCTTTCTCTGCAAGCTTTGCCTGCTGATGCGGGTAAAGTCCTGCGACGATCTGACCTTCGAATTCAATCATTCCATGAATACCCATGACTGATTCTCCAGACATTCCGACATTTATGTATGTGTCTGGACAGGCTTTTCTGAGTGCTTTAACTCCGTTGAGTGTTCCTACGCAGTCTGCATCTCCAGCTGATGCTGTGGTATCGAAATTAAAACCGTCTGCACCTGCTGCGACCAATCTTGTAGAGACGTACTCTATATCCCTTGCGAGATGTACTGCTGCTTTCTCGGCCTGATCCATTGCCTCTTCAATCTTGTATTCTCTCATAAGATCTGCTGGGTTTCCATATGGTCCGTCGGGCTTGTAGTAAAGACCCATGTTAGGCATTGCTCCGTAGAAATATGGTGCAACGATCTCGTTCTGGATCTCCTCCATTGTCTGCATTTCGTTGGAGATGACAGGCTTTACTGGTTTGATACTATAATCAGCATGTGCCAGCTCGAAAGTATCTGCACCTAGTGCCCTCTCATGTAGGAGCGCGGATTCCAACCTTCCGACGTCAACACCGTTTCCGCTGTTTCCATTGTCACCGGTGAAATCTAACTGACCTATATCGTATGTAAGAACGACCTCGTTTCCGGGCTCTACTCCTACTACTCTGTTTTTATCCGAAATGATTTCGAAAAGTTTCTCTATCTCTGCAGATGTCAGATCTGGTATTCCTCCCATATCTGCTGCATCGGCTGATCCTGCTACCAAATCTGCGAAGATCGCATCCTTGGACATCAGAACCCTTTTGCCGTCACCCATTCTTGTATAGTATTCTGTCATGGTAAATCACCAATATGCTTAAATTTTCAATTCTTTAGCTTTCCTTGTTGTCTCAGATGCTGACTCCCCGTATACATCTGCACCGATCTTATCGCAATAAGCCTGCGTTACGGGCGCGCCTCCGACCATAACTTTTACCTGATCGCGAATGCCCTCTGCTTTGAGCATCTCAATGACATCTTTTTGAACTGTCATGGTTGTTGTCATAAGTGCAGACATCCCGCACATCTTGCAACCGCCTTTGATCTCTTTTATGAAATCTCCTTTAGGAACATCTCTTCCGAGATCATGAACATCGAATCCGGCACACTGAAGCATTGTTGAGCAGATAGATTTTCCAATATCGTGAACATCTCCTTCGACTGTTCCCATAACAACACTTGCTTTCACCGCGCTTGTGGTTCCATTTTCGAGCATCTCGGGACCTAGGACATCCATAGCGGATTTCATTCCTGCAGCTGCACTCAGAACATGAGGCAAGAACAACTTCCCTCTCTCGAACAATACGCCTACCTCGGTCATTCCTAAACCTAGGTTATCGATAATCTCCTCTGGAGACATGCCTGCTTTTCTTGCTTTATCCACGGCTGCCTGTATTCCAGGTACCTTGTATGCTATCATTGCGTCATAGAGTTCTTGCTTTTCGTTAGTCATTGTCTTCCTCCTGTAAAAAGACGTTTGATATCAATCTCGATTAGATTTCGAGACTAAGTATATGGATGAATCCATCTTATCAGTATTTAATATTATCTATGATTTAATACAAAGTATTATATAGTGTATATTGAAAAATATAAACACCTATGTTTTTTATACTACATCGTATTTAAAACTATGTTTTTAGAAAAAAACCAACGGCGTAAATTTACTATGATGTACAATTCCAAAAAATTAATACTTTTTACTATCTGGCTATAGATATTACATGAAAATTTAATGAAAAAAGTTTAAATACAATTATTTGACGAACAACTTTATCACTTAGATTATTGATCCGATTCGGAGAACTTTTTCAAAATATTTCAATAATCATTTTTTACACTAATATTTAATATGTTCGTTAGTATTTAAATTGGATTAACTGTCCATCCATCAACGCATAAATCAAACATATGAATAACTTTCAAAATAATTTTACAACATTTGTCTAATTAAATACATAAATTTATACATGCGTCTAAGATAATTAACCAAATACTATAGATGCTTAATGACATACTAACCTAGATAGATGAAAAAACAGACCTCTAAAACCTTAAACCGTGAATAAATCTTTGAAACTTCAAGGGTTTTATATAACAGTAGTAGCGACAAATAGAAAAACAGAATCCATCAAAAATTAATGGATATGATTTCTAATTATTTTACCTCTATATCTTCGATACAGAAAATGAATTCACCTTATTGTAACATCATATTGGATGTGTTTTTCACAACCGACAATGATGGTACTTGGAAAACAATCAAGTATTAACTTGAATAATACGGAGAGCATGGATAAAGATAAGAGTGCAGGACAGAAACTCGAAGAAAAGCTTCTGATGAAACCTGAGAATCTTGGAAATATCGATAATTCGCTTTTAGATAAAGCTCAGGAATTCTGCGAACCATACAAAGAATTCTTGGAAAATAAGACAGAACGCGAAGTTGTTGATTACACTATACCTATTCTTAAAGAGAAAGGATTCAAGGAATTCCAACCCGGCAAGAAATATGTCGCAGGTGAAAGATTCTACATGAACAATCGCGGAAAAAACCTTATAATGGTCACTGTCGGAATAAAACCTGTAAGCGAAGGTCTAAGAATCGGAGTAAGTCATATTGACAGCCCCAGACTTGACTTCAAACCCAATCCATTGTTTGAAGACACCGACATGGCATATTTCAAAACACATTATTATGGTGGCATCAAGAAATATCAGTGGACCGCGATCCCGCTATCATTACATGGGGTAGTCTCACTTAACAACGGAAAGACCGTCAAAATTAGGATCGGAGAAGATCCGGAAGACCCCAGTTTCTGTGTGACAGATCTTTTACCACATCTTGCTCAGAATCAGATGAAAAAGTCTGCACCTGAGATCATCGAAGGAGAACAGCTCAATATCCTCATCGGATGCTGGCCTTACAAAGATGAAAAGGTAAACGCAAAGGTCAAACTGAACATCATGAGGATCTTGAACGAAAAATACGGAATAAAGGAAGAGGACTTCCTCTCAGCAGAATTCTGTGCCGTACCTGCATTCGAACCCCGTGATCTAGGATTAGACAGATCCATGATCGGAGCATACGGTCAAGATGACAGCTCATGTGCATATGCAAGCCTTATGGCAGAAATTAACTGTATAAACCCCGAATTCACTACCGTCACCGTATTCGCAGACAAAGAAGAAACAGGATCCGATGGAGTCACAGGAATGAGATCGTACTTCTTCAGAGACTTCGTAGAAGACTTCGTTTCCGCTTACGGATTAGAAGTACGTCACGTCCTCAGAAAATCTATATGTCTATCATGCGACGTCAACGCAGCCATCGATCCGGCATGGGCAGACGTATTCGAGAAGAATAACTGTTCATTCCTGAACCGCGGACCTGTTGTATCAAAATATACCGGATCCAGAGGAAAATACTCTACCAACGATGCTTCCGCAGAGGTCATGGGATTCCTTCGTAACATCCTCGATGAAGCAAAGATCACCTGGCAAGTCGGAGAATTGGGTAAAGTGGACATCGGCGGCGGCGGAACCATCGCTTCCGAAATATCAGTGCATAACCTCGACACCGTCGACATGGGTGTACCTGTGCTCTCGATGCATGCACCTCTCGAGGTTACATCGAAAGCAGATGTCTATATGCTCTACAAAGCGATCCTCGCTTTCTATGCAAGCAAGAACGTCAAACAATAAACAAAGAGGGAGTGGGGACTCCCTCTATTATATTATAATAAAAATTGATTACTCTTTAGTCCCGTAATAAAAGTACACTGCGCCGAATGTCTTCGTACAGAACTTAGCATCCTTAAAACCGGCTGCCATGAACTTTGCAGTCATTTCTTTTCCATGAGGGAATCCAACCACTGACGAGGTCAGCCAATCATATGCTGGAACCTTGCCATCGATAACCTTTCCCTTATCATACTTACGACCCATTTTCGTTACCCTGTGCTTCATGTACCATTTGTAAAAATAATGAATGACTCTATTATCAGGCTGTCCAAGATCTGCGACAACGAATTTTCCACCGACCTTGAGTACTCTGTACATCTCGTCTATCGCCTGCTGAACATCCGTAACATTCCTAAGCATGTATCCCGAGGATACGATATCGAATGAATTGTCCTCATACTTCAGATCGAGCGCATCTCCCTCTTCAAAGACGACATCTTTAGGAAGATTTAGGGCCTTCATCTTGATCTCAGCAAACTCAAGCATCTTAGGGGTGATATCCACACCTATGACCTCTCCGTCCGGTCCCGCACGCTCTGCATCTAAAAATGCAAGTTCTCCGGTACCTGTTCCGATATCAAGACACTTCTTTCCGGTGAAATCCCCAGCCTTATCAAGAAGGAATTTATGCCATCCTTGGACCATTCCCATGGTCATGATCTCATTCATCTCATCATAATATGATGCGATCTCTGTAAAAACGTCCTTGACGTATGTCTCCTTTCCCTCGAATTGAACTCCATTGGATGTATCCCTCTCTGTATTCATATCAATCCCTCGATCGCGTAATACGCTAATAAATATCCTATAACCAGAAGAACTCCGAAATGCCAATTATGTTTGAAGGCCAGAGGCACCAATAATCTGTTGTTCTTCACATTTTCCTTTATCTTACTGCTGTTCTTTATCAGAACATTGAGATCTATCAAAGCAACAAATGCTAATGCACATGGCCAAGGCAGAACCTGTAATATCAGCAATAGCAACAGGATCGGATATCCGATGATATTCAAAAAAAGATATATTTTTCTACTTCCCTCATATGAAAAATGATTGGACAGCGTTCCGACCTTTGCTTCCATATCACTGTAATAATCTCTGGTCTCATTTCCGCTTAAAACGGCGGTTATCATAAACGCATTGGGGAGAGACATCAGGAACACTTCCCACGATAACGCTCCGGCCATCACATAATATGTTCCCAGAGGCATCAATATCCCCATCAAAAAGAAACAGCCGATCTGCCCCATTCCATGATACTTGTACGATACGCCTATCGTGTAAAGACCTGCTCCGGCAATACCGATCAATCCGAAGATGAGGATCCCCCATCCGATATACCAGATGAATACAAGACCGAACAATGCCGTTATCCCGAGACAAACGATTCCCATAAGGAAGACATTCTTAGGCTTCAGTGCACCTGTGACCAATTCGGGAGAACGAGTATGATTGTCCGCAGTATCTGTACCTTTGACAAAATCGCCATATGTATTGAGAAGATTGGCAGCCGACTGAAGAAGACATCCGCATACCAGTACCATCAGGAAGATCCACCAGCAGAATGAACCATCGTGGTATGCAACGGCACCGCCTATGAGTACAGGAACTACTGCTCCGTGCAACGTCCATGGCCTGAATGCATTATACCATCCGGGCGTAACAGCCTTAACGTCTTCCATAAAATGTGATTATCATTAAGTTATATGAAATCTGTTAGCTAAAGATACATATAATTCGAAATAATCTCCAAATATGATGAATCCTAAAACACTTCTATGCAGCAGTGCGTTCATGATGAGTGCGGCACTCATTATTTCACTGATCACAAATCTAGGAGGTTGGTTCCCGAACGATATATTACCTGCAACCCTTAGAAGCAATATGACTGTGTTTTTATTGGCATTCATGCTCACGCTTTCACTGTCCAGGATCCCAACCAAGAGCCTTAATCCAGGAAAAGACCCTAAAGGCATAACCCGCGCAGTTATACTCGGACTTGTAGTAGCATCCATCATCCCTGCTATCGGATATCTACTCCTAAAAGATGGAGAATACGGTAATCAAGCAATAGGATTGGTATTCATCGCAGCAACACCGTTTGCAGCATCCGTTGCACCTTTATCATTGATTCTACGGGGAGACATGGAACATGCACTTAGATCCACTATCTTCGTTTACATCGTATCATTATTGTGGATCCCATTCATAATATGGGCGTTGTTAGGTGAAGTAGTAGACATGAATAATGTCATAATCACTGTCATCGAGATCATCGGTGTACCCCTGATAGCATCCAGATTCATAACATGGCTGAAGATGGATAGAGATCTTATGGCGATCATACTCAACTGCATCATATTCTTCCTTGTCTGGCTATCTGTTAGCTCTACGATATTCCCAACATCCGCATCTATTCTCATAATCTTCATGCTCATCGCGGCACTGAGAACGTTCGGATTGGGAAACAGTGTAGAAATCATAGAAAAACGCGCTGGCATCCACTGGTCACAAAGGGTCACAGATATCCTTATAACGTCCTACAAAAACAAAGGAATAGCAATAGCATTATGTATTGCCACTATGGGGCCTTTGGCACCTTATGCAATGGTAGCGATCGCTACATCCATTGTGATAGAAATCTGTTGGGTCGTATTTATGGACGGATATCTATTCTCCAAGAAGAGAATGAATCACGAACTTGAAAAAGAAAACTCAATAATCGTTGATCCGTCCAATGGTCCTTGAGGATAATTCAACGATCTGATCATCCTTTTCCAAAGACCCGTAGAGCATCTCATTCTCAGGATCAAAGATCTTTAAATTTCTTTTCTCACGATCACTACTGTTAGCATAGCAATAGACACAATCGTGAAAACATGTGTCATACATTCCGATATCTATATTCTTGACACACCGACATCCTTCCCTCAGAGGCATCGTCATATCTTCGAAAGGAATATCTAAAAGTCTCATAGTCTCTCTGTCTATGCATCCTCTCGGTTCTATCCCGTATTTTGAAAGATCGTATTTAGCACAACAATAACTGAGACGGATCCCATACTTCTTTGATATCTCTGACATCTCCTTTCCTAAGACATCCATTTCCGAACGGGTTACACTTCTCAAAACTCCTGCCTCAGACAATTTTCCTAATTTTCCATACATATCAATGAAACTGAACGTACATCTATCCGTATATCCTTCTAATTCTTTGCAAAGTAACTCAAATTTACGTTTATGATAGCCTATATTGAAATTTTCATTGACTAATATCGGATCGTATCTCCAAAGAATTCTATCAGAACCTATTTTCTCGGAGATCTGCTTGAAAGCATCTGCAATATCAGCTTTGAAAGGAACTCCGGGCTCCATATTATTTCCATAAGGAGTAATGGTGACCTGAAAGGTATACATATAACCCATCTTTGCGATATCTTTCAAATAAGGCATTAACGGTCTCGGATCCTTTGTAATAAAAAGCAGACAGTCAACGTTCCTAGGCGTTAAATCGATCTTGTATACTATCGCCTTATAAATCGGATTTCTGACAAGGACATAACCAGCACGAAGCCTGTTCATCAACCATTCCGAGTGAAACGCCGGAATATCTGTCCTTCTGCTCGCACATATGATCATTGAGCCCGATAATCAATAGTAGGACATAAGTATTCTGAAAAAATACTAAACTCATGGACGAGGGAGGAATATACACATACATGACAATAATCGGAATGGTAAGCATTTCAGATGACGGCAACGGGAATATCGATGGATTATATCTTCCCAATAATAACCTTCCTGCACTTCAGGACAGAGAATCCGATATTCTAACGGAAGCTGCAAAACAACTAGAGGATTTCCTTTTAGGAAAAATAAAAGACTTCGATCTTCCACTCTCCATAAATGGAACAGTATTTCAAATGAAGGTTTGGGATGCAATACAGAAGATTCCATATGGAGAAACAATGACCTATGCTCAGATTGCCAATATTATCGGACACGAAGGAGCCTACAGAGCCGTAGGGACAGCGTGCAGATGCAATCCCATACCGATCATAATTCCTTGCCACCGCGTGATGAATTCGGCTGGTAACTATAAAGGATATAATGGCGGATCCACACTCAAAAAAAGACTTTTAGACCTGGAGCAAAAACACTGATGATTAACGTAAAAGAAGAGATAATAAAAAATTCTGATCCAAAATACAAAGAATTTCATAAGAACATGGTTCCCGGGATCGAAGATTTTTACGGCGTGAGAATGCCTGTTCTCAGAAGCATCTCCAAACAGATCATCAACGATGATTGGAGATCTTTCCTTGAACAGCCTGTTACATGTTATGAGGAAACGATGATCCGCTCGCAAATCATTGCCGGTGCGAAGATGAATGTTGATGAACGTTTAGAATTGTCAAGAATGTTCATGCCCGAGATAAACAACTGGGCAATATGCGATAACTTCTGCGGAGATTGGAAAGTTAGCAATAAAGACAAAGAAAAACTCTGGAATTACTGCTTAGAACTCATCGAAACAGATGATGAATTCATGATGAGGGTATCTGCCGTCATGATGCTATGTCATTTCTTAGATAATGAATACATTGACAGTGTTCTTTCCCTGCTGTCGACAAAATATCATCCGGGTTACTATTACAAGATGGGCGTGGCTTGGACTCTGTCTTTTGCTTATATAAAATTCCCTGAAAAAACAGAAACGTTCATCTTTGCGGATACTTTGGATGATGAGATACGCAATAAGTCGATCCAAAAGATCTGCGATTCCTTCCGCGTGGAAAATAATGATAAAGAAAGACTTAAAAAGAAGAAGAAAGAACTCATACGATGAATTCGTTTATTCCTTATAGATGTTTAATCAGCATATGTCTTCGATCATCTCGAATATCTTATCTGCATTCTCTTTTCCGACACGAGCACCTTTCCTCTCTAGATACGTCCACCCTCTTTTCTCACATTCTTCTTTGAACATAGGATTCGTGACTGCAATGACCTTCTCCGTAGGAAAAGTATTATGTTCAAGCATCATTGCAAACATATCTTGAGGAACGCAAACAATGATCTTATCGAATGGCGGTGCAACATACTCTAATTTTCCAAGATAATCCTTCTTTTCTTGAACTGCTTCATAATCCTTTTTACAAGACATCACTTTATTGTACGGTGCAATTACATAATTCCCCGGAACAAATCCAAAATGAGATGATATGACACCATATGATACGTCGCACATCTTCTTGCCACCCTTCTCAGCAGTATCCAATCTAGCAACAAGATTTTTCACTTCAGTAGCACGTCCACCGAACATATCAAAAGCACTTGCGATATTCTTTCCCAAAAACACAGTCGAATCGTTTGTGACCACTAAAACCAATTTCAAATTTGCTTTTGCCATTTTTACACCTTCTTCGGCATAAACCTGTACGCTATGCTACAATTTCCTTCATCAGAAACCATGCACGGCCCCTTTGGACTTATTGGCTTACATGACTTTCCAAACATCGGACAATCTTGAGATTTAATCAATCCTCTGAGGACCTCTCCGCATCTGCATCCTTTCGCTTCAGCTTCGACTTCGGGAGTCGTTGCAAGGATCTCTGAATGTATCTTCGTAGCATCATGAGCTGCAAACTTGGGTTTCAACGCAAGTGCACTCTTCGGAATGACCGGGAAACCTCTCCACGGCCTATCAACAAGCTCAAAGGTATCTTCCATCAATTTTCTTGCAATTGGATTTCCGTGCTCTTTCACGAGTCTTTTATATTCATTCTCTACCAAAGCAACGCCTTCGTAACGCTGTTTTGTAAGCATGTAACATGACATGAGGATATCCAACGGTTCGAATCCCGCAACTACCTGAGGCATATGATATTTCTCTGCAAACGGATAAAATGGATCCAATCCTGTAATGACCGCGACATGGCCGGGCATAATGAAACCATTGACCTTTGTCTCACCCATATTGAATATTGCTTCCAATGCAGGCGGACATATCCTATGACAACTGTAAATGCTGAAATTACTCGGTAATTCCTTATGAAGAGGTACACATGTCGAAGGTGCTGTAGTTTCAAAACCTACAGCAACGAATACCAGAGGCTTTGCATTCTCAGATGCCATCTTGACAGCATCCTCTATTGAATAGACTATCCTAACATCCGCCCCATCTGCTTTTGCATCGAAAAGTGAACCGATTGTAGTTGGAACACGCATCATATCTCCGAACGCTGTCACAGTGACACCGTTCCTTGCCAAGGTGATCACGTCTGCGATCTCTTTGCTTGTTGTCACGCATACAGGACATCCCGGGCCTTGACAGATCTCGATGCCTGCATCTAGAAGCATCTCTTCCAATCCAAAACGTACGATCGTATCTTGATGGGTTCCGCACACGTGCATGAATTTACTCTTGATTCCCATATCCTTGATCGCCGCAATGATCTTCTTTGCCGTTTCTTCGTCTCTGTATTTGAACATCAGTTTGCCTCTTCAATATTCATATTCTTTACACAGCATGTCTGTCCTGCTATGATTTTTACATGACCACCGCATTTCGGGCAGGCCAGTACAGGAATGAAGTGTTCTGTACTATCGCCGAAATCCAAATTCTTAGCGGGGCCTTCATATCCGCATGCATCACATTTGAGCTTAATGTCCTCTTCCTCTATATTGAGCTTAGAACCTTCCAGAATGGTATCTCTGGTCATGATCTCATATGCGAATTCCATCTGTTCCGACCCAAGATTGGTTAATTTTCCAACAGTAATAGTAACGGCCTCGACAGAAACAACATTGTATTTCTTCAGTTCGTTGATTATTGCCGAAACAAGATCAGATACGACAGAAACCTCATGCATCAAAACATGGTATGGTTTGAGAAGTTATAACTTTAATTACGAAGAAAAACCCAGAAAGGAACTTTACCACAAACGAAATATTTATTTTCCATTCCGAAAAACAATATTTCTCGATATAAGTCTTCAATTCTCAACGCATATGTGATAATTACACAAACTCTACCACTGAATCAAGATTTGATACGGATAATAAATAGCGAAAAATCATAAAACTATAATGTACCTTGAAAGATTCATTTTTTTAGAACTTTAATGGAATAATCGCACATAGAGCACACAGAACATACCTCACAGCGCGGATGATTCGGGAGACAAACGACCTGCCCGTGTCGTACGAAATATCTGTTTATATCAGACCATCTGTCCCTAGGTGTTATTTTCATCAACGCAAACTCTGTTTCCTCTGCGTTCTTTGTCTTTACCAAACCCATTAGATTCGATATCCTATGAACATGCGTATCGACACATATAGACGGAATATCCATTGCGTATGAGCGGACGCAGGCTGCCGTCTTCCTGCCGACCATTGGCAAAGATATCAATTCATCGGTCTCATAGGGGACGACACCATCGTACTTATCTCTGAGGACCTTGCAACATTCGACAATCGCTGTCCCTTTCTGCCTAGGAAAACCTGCAGAATGAACCAATTCTATTATTTCTTCTGGATCCGCGGACGCTATTTCATTTATAGAATTATATTTGCTGAAAAGATTGTCAGAAGCCTTCCTTGTATTATC
Source organism: Candidatus Methanomethylophilaceae archaeon (assembly GCA_963676235.1). Classification (GTDB taxonomy): domain Archaea; phylum Thermoplasmatota; class Thermoplasmata; order Methanomassiliicoccales; family Methanomethylophilaceae; genus JALNYB01. The sequence continues at coordinate 1,148,460 of OY781044.1, read as the reverse complement.
ATCCCTTGTCCGTTGGGAAAGTATGGTAGCTATCAGAACATGGAAAGGATCGCATTCCCACTCAGGATTCAAACCCTCTGAAGATCTTCCAGGGTATGCGCCTCTATTGTATTCCTTTGACAATGAATTCAGAATCTGGCATATGTCTTTTTTAACCATTTCAAAGCATCTCCTGCCATATAGAACGACCCTGTGACAAGGATCAATTCATCTTTCTTCCTGGACCTGAATGCCTCTTCTATGGCATCCTGAACATTCTTGGTCATGGTAATATCTGTTTCATATTCTGACATTATCCGATTCACATCTGCAACAGATTCCGCACGTACCGAATCCGGTTGTGTGACTATTATCCTAGTAGCTATTGTAGAAAGGTCTCTACATATGTGAACGATATCTTTATCATTCAACACTCCGAATATTACCAAGACCTTGCCGTATATCTCACTGATATCGACTGCCAACTCTGCAGATCCTGCATGAGTATGCGTAACATCTAGAATGATCGGAAGGCCTTTCATCTTTTCCATCCTGCACGGCCAATAGACAGACTTCAGACCCTTTCTTACGTTGCATCTAATACATTGTCCGAATATCTTTAGTTTTGAAACAGCCTCTATAGCCATCGAAGCATTATTAGCCTGATGCCTTCCTGGAACGGAAACGTCATATTCTTCACCTTTATAAGTAAACGAAAGGCATCTCACACCATTATTCCTGATTTCAATATCCTCAGGAAGAACACGCGTCAACGGTGCCCCTTTTGCAAACGCTACCTCTTTGATGACATCATATGCATGATCTTTATTAAGTGTGATACAAGGAACTCCGGGCTTTATTATCCCTGCCTTCTCGAATGCTATCTTCTCGATAGTATCTCCCAAGAACTCAGTGTGTTCCAGACTTATATTTCCAATTACACATACCTCAGGAATTATAATATTTGTAGCGTCGAACCTTCCGCCCATTCCTACCTCAATAACGGCATATTCTGCACCTTTGTTCCTGAAATGCATAAAGGCTATCGCAGTCGTAACCTCGAAGAAGGTACATTTTGCGCCTGATTCTTCCATAGAACCTACAATAGGTACAATTTCAGAAGCAAGTTCTGCCAACTCATCATTTGTGATCTCTGTACCATCGAAAACAATACGCTCATTGAATTCTATCAAATGCGGAGAAGTATACAATCCTGCCATTACACCAGAAGCACGAAGAATTGAATAGATACAAGCACTGGTAGAGCCTTTTCCGTCTGTTCCTGCTACATGTATCGTCTTAAATGAATTCTGAGGATCTCCCAACTTATTCAGTAATCCGGTGATATTACTCAGGCCTAATTTGATACCATGTACCTGAAGATCGTACAGCCATTTTAGAAATGAATCTTTATCCATTTTATCAACTGTCAATACTCATAGTATTACTATCCCGCTAAAATAGCTGATGCTTCAACTAAAAATATTTTTATGAATATCGGCAACCAGTTCAGAATACGTCATTCCCTTCGATTTACATATCTTATGGATGATATCCATCGTTCCTGATCCGTACTGAGCGGCTTTCTTTTTTTTATCTGCAATGAATGGATATCCCATTCCCGCAGCAATATCCTTCAGAAGGACTTTCCTCGCTTCCTGATCTTTCGGTCTCAGTTCTTCGATGTCCAATCCCTTCAAAGCCGTTATAAGATTCTGATCCAAGAACGGATATAGTATCTTCTTTCCAAAATGCTCCGCAACTTTCGTCTCATGTGCAAGAACAACGGTTGTAAGTTTATCGAGATCTTCATACATCATCTGTATCAATTCAGTATCTTTGAGACCCACATACTTAGAATATCCTGCAAATATCTCATCAGAACCCTGGCCTCCGATGACAAGTGCTTCCTTGCAATTCTTACATACATAAAATGGAGGCATCTCGAATGACAATGTCAGAGGGCTGGTTGTTCCTGTGATGCGAATCGCCTCTCTGAGATTCTCCATTACATTGTCTTCGGTTATTGGAATGTATTCCCAATCCATCCCTAGATCCTCAGACATCTGCTTTGCCATGCGAACATCATAGGATTCGCCATAACCCACAGTATATAAAGTAACAGATCTAGCATATTTCTTGGTAAGCGCTGCTACCAAGCCCGAATCCAAGCCTCCGGAAAATGCCACTGCAATATTATTTCCTTCGGTAACATTCCTCACAGCTTCTTCGAAAATAGCGCCTATACTGCTAGAATTGGATACCATATCCATCGTAATGCACACATTACAAATAAAGCCAACGGCCAGCGATTACGACTATTTTTAACTGAAATCGTACGCTCTTTGTAATACTATTAATAATACTGATTACAATTCCCTACCATGGACGGAGTAACACGTATCGGAGTCTCGTTAGAACCCGAGTTGTTAAGAGATTTTGACAAGATCATTTCAAAAAAAGGATACGTCAGCAGATCTGAAGCGATTCGCGATCTTGTTCGTGACTCCCTTGCAGAAAATGAATGGAAGAACGACAAAGAGTACATGTCCGGCGTTATCGTTATGATCTATGATCACAGCACAACCGGAATCGGCGAAAAACTTACCGTCCTTCAACATGATAAAATGCAGAACATCAACACATCTATTCACGTTCATCTAGATCATGACAGATGTATGGAAGTGCTAATCGTAGAAGGCGAATTGGGTGAACTCAAAACGCTCACTAACGACATCAGCGCCATCAAAGGCGTACTGAGATGCAAGCTCACAATGGCATCACAGGCTACTGGTCACATGCACCATATCGGTGCCAGGGATCAGTGAAGATCGAAAGCCATAATGACCGATGCCAAGTCCGAAGATGTGGGATCTATACCAAACCTTTTCTTCAATATTCCGTCTGTTGTCGTCGCAGGATAGAACAGTACGGGATCTTTCACACCGTTCTTCTCATCTATACACTTTACTTTTTGCGGAAGCATGACGATACGGATCTCATCGCACGCAGCTTCAGGAAGCATCACGAAATCATCCGATAGATATGTTATATCTGCTCTGTTGGTATATTGATCACACTGACCTGGAGGAATATCGAAACCTACCATATTTCCATTACCGTCCTCCATGATCATGACGTGATCTGTTGGGAGTTCAAATCCATAATCGCAGAACAAACATACAAATACATGCTTTTTCAGACATTCTTCTAATGCCCTGTTCACCAACGGCATTCCAAATGATGATTCGGTTACCTGCTTCTCTTCATCAAAAGCCTCTTTTAACAACTCACCATCCAGAATATGTGCTCCGTGCACACCTTTCTTCGTTTTCAGCAACTCTGCTATCTCCGCTGCACCCATGCAGTATAAACCTGCATTTGTTGTATATAATAAACTACTTGAGAATTCATCTAATGGCATCTTTTTACCTACAGCAGATTATTTTTTTACTAACAGCCAATGATTAAATAACTCGGATGCAGTGAGACGTCTGAATGAAGAAACTGATAATTACTGAGAAAGCGAACGCGGCCAGAAGGATATCTACTATTCTTTCAGACGGAAAATCTCATTCTGAATCTGGTGGCGGAGTGACCGTTCTCAATTTTGAAGCTGATGGTGATGACTGTACGGTTGTAAGTCTCAGAGGTCATATCATCGAACTCGATTATCCAGAAGAATTCAATGACTGGAGCGAAAGTTCACCTGTAGATCTGGTGTACGCGCCTCAAGTCAAAACAGTACGTGTAAAATCGATTCTCAATAAGATCAGCGAAATTTCTCAGAATGCGGATGAGATCGTGATTGCAACCGACTTTGACAGAGAAGGAGAACTCATAGGAATGGAAACCATCACCGCCATCCATGCAGACATGTCCAAAGTCAAAAGAGCAAGATTCAGCGCATTGACAAAAAGTGAAATCGAGACAGCATTCAAAAATCTCACAGCGCCTGATGAGAAATTAGCAGATGCTGCGGAGGCGAGACAGATCGTCGATCTATCTTGGGGTGCTGTTCTTACAAGATTGATATCACTATCATCCGGACAAGTCGGAAAGAATTTCATGTCCGTAGGAAGGGTACAGAGCCCAACACTCAAACTCCTCGTCGACAGACACGAGGAAATAGAAAAATTCATTCCAATACCGTTTTGGAATGTCGTAGGTAAATTCGGAATGCTCGCCTTCAAAGGAGAACACGAAAGCAACCCTATCTGGGAAAAAGCCGAAGCAGATAGAATTTACGAAAAGGTCAAAGATACCGACAAAGGAAAAATCACCCTATATGAAGTCACAACCAAAGAAGAGTATCGTCCGTCACCTTTCGACACCACTATGATGCAGGTCGAAGCGAACAAGATCGGCATACCCCCAACCGTTGCGATGAAACTCGCCGAAGACTTGTACACAGGCGGATATATCTCCTATCCACGTACAGAAAACACAGAATACCCACATAGTTTAGGTCTCAAGAATGTCCTTGAAAAACTCAAGGATTCAGATTTCAAAGCAGATGTTGAAGAGATCCTCAAACAGGATCATATCAGCCCATCAAGAGGAAAGAGAAGAACAACGGATCATCCTCCTATATATCCAACAGCTGGAGCTACATCTGAAAAAATGAAAGGAGATAAATGGAAACTGTACGAACTCATCGTAAGAAGATTCCTTGCAACAGTCGGCCCTAACGCAGAAGCCGAGATCACCAATTGTAGCATCGATGTCAACGGTGAAACTTTCAAATCACAGGGTTACATCCAAACCAACCCTGGATGGAAAAAATATTACAAGAAATATCTGAAAGTGACTGAAGTACGTATGCCTAAAATGACCGTCGGAGATCCGATCGAAATAAGATCCATCGGAATAGATGAGTCGGCAACTAAACCTCCATACCGGTACAACCAGGGTTCTTTGATCCAAGAAATGGACAGACTTCAATTAGGCACAAAGAGTACAAGACACGACATAATCGGAAAATTATTCTCAAGGAACTATGTCCAAGGAAACTATATGATTCCTACCGCAAGCGGTACTGCACTTACTAAATCACTCCAAAAACACGGAGGAGGAATCACAGAACCTGAGATGACCGCTAAATTAGAAGCGGATATGCTCAGCATAAGTGAAGGAGAACGCACACTTGCATCCGTAGTTGATGAATCTCAGAAAATGCTTCACGACGTTGCAAGCAAGATTGAATCAGAAAGCAAGGATATCGGTGACGAGATCAAATCTGCACTGAGAACGCAGCAACATGTCGGTATTTGTCCTACATGCGGCAATAATATGACTATAAAGAAATCCAAAAATGGAAATTTCATCGGATGTGACGGCTACCCCGAATGTAAACGTGCATATCCCCTTCCCAGAGGTGCTTTGATACAAACTGTCGATACCTCCTGCCCTGTGTGCGGTCTTTCACAGCTAAAGATCGTAAGAAAAGGAATGCCTCCTTCGATTCAATGTATTGATCCTAAATGTAGCAGTAACACCGAGAAGAATAATCTTGGAATCTGCCCCACATGTAAAAAAGGAACTATCAGGATAATGTTCTCTAAAGCAGGAAGACGTTTCGCAGGCTGTTCAGAATGGCCGAACTGCACGCAGACATACCCCCTTAGGCCTAGAGGATCCATTACACCCACAGTACAAGCATGTGAATTCTGTGATGCCCCCATGATCGTATTCGGAACTGCACCAGAATGTATCAATCCAGATTGCCCTAGCAAAAAGAAAACATCTCGCAATAAAACTACTACTACTGCAGAAAAAGATGAACGTGTCGGCAAAGTGGTCGTTGTAAGAAAAATAAAGACCGAAGAAGATGAGGAAAAGCCTAAAAAGAAAAAGAAGGTCGCTACCAAAACCGCTTCGAAAACAAAACCCACCGCTAAGACTGCTACAAAAAAGAAAAAAGATACAACAGTCTGAAAATTCAAATCTAAACTTTTTTTATTATTGCGTCTAACTTGATCCTTGGAAAAGAGACATATGCCACGAGTCAAAATATTGTTAGACCCGTTAAGATAATACTAAATACTACAGGTTTGAAATGTATTTTCTAGTACATACTTATTATATGAAACGTATTACTTCAATTGCTTTTTATTGAAGCCGTTATTTCATCAAAAATCACAAAAAGTATCTTCTTCCTCTGCACCATAAAAAGATTTGTCAAGAGCATCAAGTTCACGTGAGATGCGCGCATTCCTACAAGAAACACATTCGAGACTCTTTCCGAGTTTCATCTTTATTTTCATCTCAGATTTATCTAAACCGATTATACGACCACATGAACAATAGATCTTCAAAAAACTGCTGGCACTGACATTATCCAACGTGCAGATGTGTCCTTTTGTGGATGGAATCGATGAACCAAATGATCTATCGTTATTCAATTAGCAATACCCCTGTTTTTTTTCTTTGCTATTTGCGTCAAGATCCCACCTATTTCGCGACAGACAAATACAAATTCTGACTATCACTAGAAGAGATATAAGCTTTCTGTTACCAAAGAAAAATAAGGTATTTAAACAACATAAATTGGACGGAATTCATGTGTTTTTTATAAAAAGGTTTAAATAATGAAAATAAGGAGTTTTTAGCGTAAAAATGACGTTTCGTCACAATTCTCCAATCTGTTTGAGCTGTTTAAGCACATAAGAACGGATCTCATCGGGGGTCCTGACCTCCCCCACACGCTTCCCGTTCTTCATGACCTCTTTCTCTATCATCTGCATCATACATCCGCATTTACATTTGATTTCATCATCAGATGAAAGCGAAACGCCCATGTCGAAACAAGCTGGACAACGATAAGCATATTTCCTTCCACCAAACTTTCCTCTTTTGGATACAGGAACTCCATCTTTTTCTGCAATATCCATAGAAAGGTCCAATGTGGGTGCATTGCTGATCGATGTACCGACTCCGAACCCTGAAACACTAGTATCTACGATCTCCGCAATGGATTTCTCATCAAGACCTCCGGACACAATTATGCTGACATCCTTGAATCCGTGCATATCCAGTTCCCACCGGACCTCATTGATGAGCTCTTTGTAACTTCCTCTTCTTGATCCTGGCGTATCAAGTCTTACGCCTCTGAGGTCCTTGATAATCCTACAAGCATCTAACGCTGCTGCACGTTCATCAGAGAATGTATCGATAAGCATAATACGCGGCACCTCTGGTTCTATGATCTTATCAAAAGCCCTGAATGCCGCCTCATTACTTCCCATTAGAAGCATCAAAGCATGAGGAACTGTTCCTACCGGCTCTTTTCCGATTATGTCTCCTCCCATTCTTGAAGAAACACCATCACAGCCTCCTATGTAACAAGAACGATCCAATACCCCTGCTATAGCAGGATGCATCCTTCTATTGCCGAATGCAAGCACTGTCTTGTTCTTGGCAGCTATCTTCACACGGGCCGCCGCTGTGGCGATACCTGATGGCTGACATAGCATACCAAGCATCGCAGTCTCCATGACACCAAAATCAGTATATCTTCCGAATATGTTCATCAAAGGTACTCTGACACTTTCGGCAGACCTCGGCTTGAATATAGTTCCCTCAGGAATTGCAGATATCGATATCGGACGGCCTTCCATCAAACGAACAACCTCTTCCAATCCGCAAAATACAGCCCAATCCCAACCTTTTGGAAGAGAACTGCCTGTGAACTCTGCACATACTTTGACATCTGCCAATCCGCTTGCCTCGAGGATGCGCTTGGTACGTTCAAAATAAACGTCCATTGTATATCCGTCAGCTACATCTTTATCATCGGCAATAAACAGCTTTTCCATGATATCACATCAAATTTTGAAAACTTTCTTTCCTAGGAACTTGGCCTTTGAACCGAGCTCCTCCTCGATTCTAAGAAGACGATTGTATTTTGCTGTCCTTTCTCCACGAGCCGGTGCTCCGGTCTTGATCTCTCCTGATCCCCATCCGACAGACAGATCTGCAATTGTTGTATCCTCTGTTTCTCCAGAACGATGAGATACGATGACATTATATCCATTGTCAAAGCTCATCTGAGCCGCATCTCCGGCCTCAGAAATGGTTCCGATCTGATTGACCTTCAAGAGAAGTGCGTTAGCTGCACCCATTTCGATACCTTTGCAAAGGCGCCTAGTATTGGTAACAAATAGATCGTCGCCTACGATCTGCACTTTCCTGCCTATCATCTTTGTCAATTCTGCAGTGGTATCGAAATCATCTTCCTGAAACGGATCCTCGATGCTTATTAGTGGATAACTCTTCGTCAAAGCCTTGTAATGATCTGCAAGTTCTCCTGCTGTAAGCTTCATTCCATCAACTTCATAGACACCATTATCGTAGAATTCTGAAGACGCTGCATCAATGGATAGAAAAACATCTTTTCCTGGAGAGTATCCAGAACCTGAAATTGCACCTACGATAGTTTCTAATGCTTCGGATACTGTGTTGAGTGGAGGCGCGAATCCACCCTCATCTCCAATATTCACAGCACTAGCACCATATTTCTTTTTGAGAATGGATTTTAATTCCATGTATATTTCGGAAGACATCCTGAGACATTCTGAAAACGACGGTGCACCAGCCGGAATGATCATACATTCTTGTATCTTCAAATCTCCGCCTGCATGCTTTCCACCATTGATTATATTGAACATGGGCACCGGAAGGGTAACATGATCTTTTCCGATGTGCTGATAAACAGATATGCCATCTACCATTGCACCTGCTTTGGCCACTGCGAACGATACTGCTGTTGTAGCATTTCCGCCAAGTTTCTTCTTATTATCTGTACCATCTAGATCAATGAGTGCATCATCTACAGCCCTCTGATCCGTAGGATCCATTCCCATCAATACTTTATTAATATCGTTACGAACATTCTCAACGGCTTTCTGAACTCCCTTTCCGCCGTATCTTTTTTCACCATCACGAAGCTCATATGCTTCCCATGTTCCTGTGGATGCCCCTGAAGGTGCAGAAGCAACAATCTTATGACCGTGAACGGTCACTTCAACTTCAACAGTGGGATTCCCTCTGGAATCCAATATTTCTCTTGCCCAAACTTTCTCGATCTTCATCATGATTATTCCTCAATCGGATTATAATAATTCAAGTGATCCAAAAGAATCTTCTTATCCTTCTCTGTGAAATCCCTTGCGCTAACTGAAACCACAAAAGTATATTTTTTATCTGTCTTGACCAAAAAGACCTGGTGTAACATCATGAACACAGAATTCAGTCCATTCCTATCGATCAACTGATTAAGATTGTCGAATACTATTACTGGACGTTCCTTTTCATTCACAAAGGAAATTATGTTTGATATCATCGTTCCAAGTTTATAGACATTGAAATATCCGCCTCTGGGCTTAGATGATAGCGTACGTATGTCAATATTAAAGCCCCTATACCGCTCCTGCGTAGCCTTTACCTTTCCAGATGTTATCAACATGATATCATATCCTTCCTGGCCGAATGAAAGTATCACATCAGCAACGGCTTTGGAACTGTCCTCAAAAAGAACATATGATTCTCCAAATACAATCTTTCTCTCAGCAAGACTTTTTACAGTCTGAACTGCGTCTTTCTTTTTAGAATGACGATATTCTTTTTTCGGTTTAACCACTTCCTCTTGTGGCATACTTAGGGCTTTTACCGCATCTATAGCTTCTAATACATCCGATGATTTGAATGGTTTTTGTATGTGACCTTTGATGAATGCATTATCTGTTGGAATCTGCTCATCTCCAGTCCTTAGAATTATAACACTCATTTTTCTAGATACGTCTTCCTCATGGACTCTATCGATGATACCGAAGCCATCTCCTCCTAACATATCCACATCAAGAATTATGAAATCATATTCAGAACTGACCGCTTTGCCTACTGCAGTATCTGCAGTATCTGCAATCTCTATCTCATAATCAGCATCAATCAAGATCTCCTTCAAGATCTCCTGGATGGCGACGTTGTCATCAATAATCAAAACCTTCATCCAAATACTTCCTAGGAACGGATGCCTAAATTCTAGACTATCTTTGAACTATATTAAAACACGTAAAAATATCTATAGTGTGATTAATAACAATTTGCAGAGCCGAAGCTCAAGCAAATGAAATCGGCCGCACGACCGAAAAAATGAATTGAAGCAGATTTACTGCTTCCTGCTCTCTTTAGCCTTAGGCCTGAGATTGCTATATCCACATTTACGACATTTAGCTGCCTTTGGTGGGTTCGTTGCGTAGCAATTCATGCAAACGGATTTGTCAAGGAGCCTGTGTTCGGCCTCTTTGAAGCGTGCCATCTTTTATTCCTCTGGCAGTCTCATTATAGAAGTATTATTTATAGGATTCGACAGAACATCATCTAAACAGAGAACGTTGTTGAACGAAATCGGCTATTGGGTCCTTAGATCCTGCCCCTACCATTTCATGTGTTACAAAATCCGGTTCCAGCGCTTCTACCAACTGTATACATCTGGAGTCTGTAAACGGTCTGTGTTGATCTATTTTCATGACATGAGGATATGATCTCTCTATAGTCTTGAGAATAGACTCTGATCTGGGACGCTCCGAAATTTCGAATGTGTTCCTATATTCTGCAGACGTACTCATATGAAAATGCATCGTTCCAATACGTTCCTTCATATCTATCGGGAATCTATCGAATATCTTTAACAGGCTGTCAATCACAGATGTCTCGTTGTATGCATCGGAAAGAGTGTTCATCATATGTCCTGTATCAAGACAAAATCCCCAATTATCAAATTCTATCTTATTCTCTATAAGCTTGTATTCCCACGGTTCCTTCAATTTGAGTCCAGACCACCAAAGATTCTCAAATGCTATCTTAAACGGCGGTTCTCCATTTGGAAATTCAGAAACAACCTGGTTCATCATATCACAGAATGCGTCGAGGACCTTGTGATCATCATCTGTATGTTTACGTGACATCACCTGATCTATATTCGTATTCCCGGCGTGCATGACACCATAAGCCGGTCTTAAGACAGAAGCAAAGACGATACCCGAACGAACATTCCTCACTATCTCTTCTCTATCTCTTCCAAAAAGAACATATTTCACGTTATCTTCATCGAACTCATCCTTGGGAGTCTTACCGCACCAAGCTCTGTACCAATCAATAGCAAAAGGAAGATGTACGGAAGGAGAATATGGAATATACTGCTCTGGAACATTTTCAAACAATGTTAACAATTCCAATCCATCGCATCCGATAAACTTCAAACGCGAAGATATCTCTGATACATTTTCCGACAGCTCCGTGAGGGGCTGACATACAGAAAAACTATAGAGGTGTTTCATAGGACTTGTAAAAATTTAGAATTGGAAATAGTTTTACTTTCAGATAAGTTCAAATGCCGCGTTAAGAGCCGCTTCTACGGCCATTGAATGAGTTTGACCGCTTCCGACGATTAGAACATCATCTTGAGTCAATCCTGCATCTTTACGTATCCTGTAAGCGATCTCAGGACTCTCGCGATCGAGGTTCCAATCAGGGGGTATCAAAAGGACACCCTCCCTGATCACAACGGTTGTACAGCCTTGTGCACCTACTTTTATGCCTGCGTCACGTTGTTGCATACCGTTGTGGATCTTGCTCGAAACACCGAGGACTACAACACCCTGAGTGAACTCACCCACAGTCGATTCTCCAAGTTGCACATCAACGATCCTAACGGGTATCTGATCAAGGAAAGACATGCCTGCTTTGGTAATGGTTATCCCCGTCTGTTTGACGAGGATGAAACCCCATTCCTTCAGTGTATCAACTATCCTGCGCATACTTCCCTCGCCGATACCTACCATATCTGCGAGTTTCTTCCTGCCTATCCTTCTTCCATCAGAAAGCAGGTAAAGCGCCCAATAGATATTCGCATCACTGAAACGAAACATCGGTCCGAACTGGGGAACTTCCATTATCTTCATGTTTAACGGTATCCTAAAGCCACTTCATTCGATATAAATCAGAATGTCCTAACCTTACCGTTGACGATAAGCTCTGTTACCTTATCAACATTATCCAACCAATCTGCTGTAATGGCCTCCGCCTCAGATTTCCATGTATGGAACTTAGGATTAGAATCCATACTCTGTGCAACAATGTCGACTGATGCGTTGAGAGGCTCAGAAACAGGCTTTCCGATCTGTGAAAGAAGCCTTACACGGATCTCTGCTTCATCAGTGACTTTCTTTGCAACATCATCTGCTATGAGTTTAGACATGATATTGTAGATCTTTCCGATATGTGTGATGGGGTTCTTTCCCGAAGTTGCTTCCATAGACATTGGCCTATATGGTGTGATCAAACCATTACATCTGTTTCCTCTTCCTACGGATCCGTCATCTCCCATTTCCTGAGACATTCCGGTACATGTGAGATAATAGACTTTTCTCTTGTAATCATCACCAGTGTTAATATCGATCTTGAGATCGACCTTCTGATCTCCGATGATCTTCAAACCGTTGTCGTAGATCTCATCGTACATCTGTTTGATATTGGATTCGTATGCCCCCGCGTCCTCGATATATTTATCGATCATTGCACAGGCAACAGTGAGTGTAACTTTGTTGTTAACCCTTGATGCCATGACCTTGACATCCTGTCCTGATGCGGGAATCTTCTTTTTCATCTTTCCGTTGATGAATTCTTCTGTTTTTAAGGTGAGCTTATCTGTTATTGAGAATGGAGCATAGCCAACACCGAATGAGGTATCGTTTGCGAGGTGACCTGATGCTTTATAAACGCCGGTAAGGTCATCTGAACCCATTCCTATCCTTGCATCGACAACTACCTCAGAATCTATGTCTAGATTTGGGAAAGTCTTATCAAGATATTTCCTGGCTGCTGCAAGTGCAACAGGTTTACATGGAAGAGATTTTACATCATTTCCATCATCGATGTGTGTTGTTGTACGTCCTACCAGGAGAATGTACGAAGGATCGATTATACATCCGCCACCGAACTTAGGTGCTGCCTGTCCTGCGCAGATCTGTGTCTCATCGGTGTTGTGATGAAGAACATGTCCAACCTCTTTGATGTACATCTTACAGAGTGCCCTTGATACTTCTTCTGCGAGTGCATCCGCAACACTATCTGGGTGACCGATTCCTTTTCTTTCTACGATCTCGATCTTCCTCTCGGGAAGGGGGATCTCATTCACGCCATTTACATAGATATTCTTCTTAGCCATATTTATATCTCCATTTGCCGAAATTATTCGGTGATAGATTTGATTCGAGACGTAGTAATAATTCTTTGTTAATAAACAAAATTGACAAATGTATTCTTATATGAATATTTTGATTACATCTATATGAAATTCCCTTCCGCTTCCGAAATTAGAAAGATCAGGAAGACCCTTGATATAACACAGACAGAATTGGCACACGAATCCGGAATAAGCCAAAGCACTATCGCAAAGATAGAAAGGGGAAGGATCGCAGCAAGTTACGATACTGTCGTGACACTCTTTGAAACACTAGAACGTATGCACCACGACGGAAGAAGAGATATAACGGCATCAGATGTCGCATCAAAAGATGTCGTGACCATACAAAGCACTGCGAAAGTGCACACGGCTACAGAACTCATGAGAACCACGGGTTTCTCGCAATTACCTGTATTGGCAGGAGATACGCCCGTGGGAAGTGTATCCGAAAGAGGAATATTCGACCTCCTCAGAAAAGGAAAGACCATGGAAGAACTGAAAGATGCTATCGTATCAAACATCATGGATGAATCATTTCCCGTAGTCACAGAAAATACTTCGATTACCTCAGTGACGACTATGATGTCAGATTGCAATGCGGTCCTAGTAGCTAAAAAAGGAAAGATAATCGGTGTTATAACAAACGCTGATATGCTCAAACTTGTTTGACGCAATCCTTTGTAACGGTGAACATGGCCATATCATCCACTAAAAATGTATTCTCAAATATCTTCTTAGCTTCATTCTCTATTAGTTTACGATCGTCATAACGATTACTCACATGTATGAGTATCAATGACGCGCATCCCGCATCTCTTGCCGTTATAGCTGCCTGCGTAGCAGTAGAATGCCAATGTTCTTTTGCAAGATCAATATCATCATGAGAATAAGTAGACTCGTGGATAAGTACAAGCGCATCCTTCGCCGCGTTGAATAAGGGTTCACAGGGAATAGTGTCTCCAGAATAAACAATAGAACATCCTGGCCTTTCCGGGCCCATTATCATCTCCGGCGTCACACCGTTAACGGTCTCCCCTTTCTGTATTCTAGCAAAATCCGGACCCGGAACAATACCAAATCCCTTTGCCTTCACCTCATCGAACTTTCCTCTAAGTCCCGTTTCTCTCAATACATATCCCAAAGAACTTGTATTATGCTCTGTTTTGAAGGATGATATAGTGAATTTCTTGAAATGAATTGTATCTTCGGGTTCCAACTCCCTAATGTCCAAATCATATGAGATTTTTCCTTCGCATACTGAAAGGACTCCTATTAAGCCTGCTTTGAAGCCCTTGGGCCCACAGACTATCAAAGGGTCCTTCCTTCCGGAAAGACCCATTGTCTGAAGAAGACCAGGAAGACCAAGAATATGATCCCCGTGCATGTGTGTTATAAAAATACCTGTAACCTTCATAAAAGACCATGGAGATATCATCATCTGCCTTTGTGAGCCTTCTCCGCAGTCAAAAAGGATGATGTCCCTGCCAACCCTGACAGCCACGCAGGGAAGCGCTCTGTCCCTAGACGGCACACTAGCACCGGTGCCTAAGAACAAAAGATCTAACATCTAGACTCCGATCAATAAACTGAATCTAGTTCTCTGTTGGTCTTGGTTTCTTTCTTGAAATCTTTGTAATGTTCTTTACACAAATGTACGTTGCGCAGATCGTTAGATTTGAGTTTCAAAGTCGTCTGAGCCACCTGTTTGATGTTCAATGATCTCTCATACTCCTTGTCGCAACCTGCCACATCGCATATCTTAATGTCTACTGAATGTTTAGCTTCTGCCATACATCCTATATTGATGTGGAAAGATATATTGATTTCCCGGAATAAGAACGAAAAATGTCAGCTTCAATATCAAAACTTATCATTATTAAAACAAAACGCAGTAAATAAATTTACAATCGATCATTACGCCGATTCAAATATAATGATAAGAACTTCGTCTGATATTTGTAATACAATTTCCGAAAAATATGCTTATGTTTTAAACCTGTATAACCAGACAGGTGATGCAATTGTTGTAAACCCATATTTTGATCCGCGTAATTATCAACGTACTTTGATTTCTCTGGCAATAACAATATTGACTAAGCATATGCAAAATTAGAAAAAACATCCATAACCCCAAATAATATCTTACAAAACCAATTACAAAACATACTTTCTCTGTATTTCTACTTCAAATTATAAATCCAAGAAATACATCACGCAAAATATGACCAAGATTGCACCATCAATGCTATCCGCTGATTTTTCAAAACTCGGAGAGGAATTGAAGAGAATAGAGAAAGAAGGAGCGGATTGGGCGCATATCGATGTCATGGATGGAATGTTCGTCCCCAATATAACAATCGGACCATCTGTAATAGCGTCGATCCGTTCACTCTCGAAAATGCCATTCGATGTCCATCTCATGATCGAGGACCCGATAAGATATATCGATGATTTTACAAAGGCTGGAGCAGATATGATCACGGTTCATACAGAATCGAGCGGAGATATTCTCGGAGCTATCGACAATATAAAAGATAACGGTTTGAAAGCAGGCATTACTCTTAATCCTAAAACTCCGGTAAGAGATCTTGATAGGTATTTGGATAAAATTGACCTTGTACTCATAATGACGGTTCAAGCGGGTTTCGGAGGACAAAGCTTCCAAGAGATCGGACTTCCGAAGATATCCTATGTGAAAGAATATGCCAATGCACAAAATCCCAAGTTGGAAATATCCGTGGACGGTGGCATTAATAGAGAAACAGGAAAAAGATGCGTAGATGCGGGAGCTACCGTTCTTGCAGCAGGGAGTTCTCTTTTTAAACTCAAGGATATGGCCTCCGAGATAGCATTGTGGAAGACATACGGCCCCAATGCAAAGAACTGAGGTGTACGTAGATGGGAGTAAATCTTTCGGGCCTTACAGAGTTCAAAACCATTGAATTAAGCGATCTATGCGGAAAAACAGTAGCCATCGATGCTTACAACACGATCTACCAATTCCTTTCTATCATCAGACAACCTGACGGAAATCCTCTGAATGACAAGAACGGAAGGATCACTTCACATTTATCTGGAATTCTCTATAGAACCTCCAACCTTATTGCTCAAGGTATCGAACCTTCTTTCGTATTCGATGGAAAGCCAAACGTACTGAAAAAAGCAACCCTTGATAAAAGAAAGGATATCCGCGATAAAGCCACAATAGAATGGGAAACTGCAAAGGAAGAAGGAGACATGAAAAAAGCATTCTCCAAAGCCCAGCAGACTTCTAGGATGACTCCTGAGATCAGAACATCTGCAAAAGAACTGATCAATTATCTGGGACTTCCTATAATAGATGCTCCTAGCGACGGAGAGGCACAGGCAGCATACATGTGTAAAAAAGGAGATGTCTATGCATCAGCTTCTCAAGATTTCGATTCCATTTTATTCGGTGCTCCAACACTTGTGAGGAACTTGACGATAACCGGAAGAAGGAAAATCCCTGGAAAAGAACAATACAGAGATGTTAAAACAGAACTAATAAACTCTCAGGAATTCTTTGATTCGCTTGACATCACCAGAGAACAACTGGTAGATGTCTGTATCCTCATGGGAACAGACTTCAATCCCGGGATCAACGGTATCGGCCCCAAGAAAGGATTAAAACTAATAAAAGAAAACGGAGACCTTGAACATGCACTCCATACGATCGGAGAGGAAATCCCTGAGTATCAGGATATCCGTGACATCTTTCTCAACAGTACTTATTCCGATGATTATGATCTGAAACCTAAAAATATCGACAGAGATGCAGTCATCGAAATGATGAAGGGTTATGATTTCTCGCAGGATAGGATAGAAAACACTCTCAATAAGATCGAAGATTCTCGCAAAGCTAATATTGCAAAGAAAAAACAAAGATCGCTTGATTCTTGGTTCTAAGTCTTTTTAACAATTAAATATTTAATCAGGATGATAATAGTCCTATTAGTCGTCAGACAAGATAGTTCTGAAGATAAATGAGGATTAGCGATGATAAAGCAGGTCCGCGCGAATTATGATGCGCCAACAATTGAGAAGGAGATTCAGACTTACTGGAAATCCGAAAATGCTTATGAGAAGACTAAAGAACTGAGGTCGGCTGGAGAGAAATTCTACTTCCTTGACGGTCCCCCGTACACAACGGGTTCTATCCACCTTGGAACTGCGATGAACAAGACCATTAAAGATATTTTTATAAGGTACTGGAGAATGAACGGATACAACGTCCGCGACCAACCTGGTTTCGATATGCATGGTCTTCCTATTGAAGTTCAGGTGGAAAAGAAGATCGGTGTACATTCCAAAAAAGAGATCGAAGAGATCGGTATCGATAAATTCGTAGAGACCTGTAAGAAATTCGCTTATGATCTTCATGGAAGCATGACTGAACAGTTCAAACAACTCGGTGTATGGATGGATTGGGACCATCCCTATCAGACACTTAAATTAGATTTTATGGAATCTGCATGGTGGACGGTATCCCGCGCATACGAACGCGGATTATTAGGTCCTGCAAACAGAGTCGTCACTTGGTGCCCCAGATGTGAGACCGCTCTCGCAGAGGCAGAGATAGAATACTGGGATGAGACTGACCCATCTGTGATGGTCAGATTCCCATTGAAAAATGACAAAGGTGTCTCTCTTCTTATTTGGACGACGACTCCTTGGACACTTCCGTCCAACATGGCAGTTGCCGTTCACCCCAAATTCGATTACGCTAAGGTCATACTGACCGGACCTAACGGCTCCGAGACCGTAATCTGTATGGAATCACAAGCTGAATATGTCATGAAGAAGGGCGGATATGAAAACTTTGAACTCGTTGAGAAAATGACTGGCAAACAACTCGAAGGCCTGGAATATATACCGCCATTCGAGATCGATGAGGCATACCTGAAAAGAAGCGAATGGACATTCAAGATCGTCACAGCAGATTATGTTGAGAAAGATAACACAGGACTGGTCCACACCGCACCCGGTTTCGGACCGGATGATTATGAAACAGGTAAAAGATATCACATAGAACCATTCTGCCCTGTAGGAGAATCAG
The DNA here is from genome assembly GCA_963676235.1 of Candidatus Methanomethylophilaceae archaeon. Taxonomy (GTDB): domain Archaea; phylum Thermoplasmatota; class Thermoplasmata; order Methanomassiliicoccales; family Methanomethylophilaceae; genus JALNYB01. Next base: position 1,130,158 of record OY781044.1, on the reverse strand, counting down.
GGAGGTTCACTGATGAATTCCCGATGATGGCCAACAAAAAGGTCAAGACCGTCAACGATGATGTGGTGAAATACCTAGACGACAATAAGATCCTCTTCAACACAGAGAAGATCAAACACAGGTACGGACACTGCTGGAGATGCAAATCACCAATCATCTACAGGAATACACGTCAATGGTTTGTGGATATACCCAAAGTAAAAGACAAAATGCTCAGCGAGATCGACCGTGCAAAATGGGTTCCTGACTGGGCAGGTGCCACAAGAGAACGTAACTGGGTAGAAGGCGCCAGAGAATGGTGCGTATCCCGTCAGAGATATTGGGGTATCCCGATGCCTGTCTGGGAATGCGAATGCGGTAACACAAAGGTCGTCGGCCAGTACAAAGAACTGGAAGAAGGCAACGGTTACACGCCCGGCATGGATACTCATAGACCTTGGATCGACGGTGTCACATTCACATGTCCAAAATGCGGAAAAACAATGCATAGAATAAAAGATGTCCTTGATGTCTGGTTCGATTCCGGAGTTGCTGCATGGGCACAACTAGGATATCCTGCAAAGAAAGACGAATTCAACACCTGGTGGCCCGGCAGATTCATTGTAGAAGCGCATGATCAGACAAGAGGATGGTTCTATACTCAATTGGGTGCAGGTGTCGTTTCATTTGATAGAGCACCTTACGATGAAGTAATGATGCATGGATGGGTGCTTGACCCCAAAGGACAGAAAATGTCCAAATCCAAAGGCAATGTGATTGAACCGTTGGAGATCATCGATCAACTCGGTGCAGATTCGTTAAGATTCTATCTGATTGAATCCAACGCCCCGTGGGAAGATACCGCTTTCCAGAAAGACGGACCGAAAAATGCAAGAAAGATTCTCAATACCTACTGGAACGTTGTGAACTTCGCTTCAACATATATGATGATCGATGAATATGATCCTGATGCATATAACTTGGAAAGTGTTCAACCATATCTCAGAGATGAAGATAGGTGGATGCTCTCAAAGACCGAAAAGGTCAAAAGATCTGTCACCGAAGGTCTAGAATCCAGAGAATTGCACAAAGCTGCACGTGCTCTGGAAGACTATATAATGGAGGATCTTTCAAGATGGTATGTCCGTCTTGTCAGAGATAGAAGCTGGACAGAGGATGCGAATGCAGAAAAGGACAAGATCGCTTCTTACTACGTTCTCCACTATGCTATCATGAATACTGCGCTCATAATGGCTCCGTTCACACCTCATATCGCTGAAGAGGTCTACCAGCATATGGGAGGGGAGAAACTCACCATCCATATGGAAGATTGGGTAGTTTGCAACAAATCGCTTATCAATGAAGATCTGGAACACAGCATGACTCTGATCCAAAACATCATTGAAGTCGTAGCGGCAGAAAGGGCAAAGATGGGAAGCAAGCTCAGATGGCCTCTGAAACGTATATTTGTCCGTGGAACAGACAGCAGAGTTAACGATGCCGTGCGTGTCTTCGGAGATGTCCTTGCACAACAAGGCAACATCAAGACGATAGAGTACATCGAAAACGATACGAACGAAAGAGATCTCACTCCTGTCGCATTCAAAGAGGGCGAGATCTTCATCGACTTCAACGTCACACCAGAGATCGAGGCTGAAGGATATGCCAGAGAACTTATACGTAGAATCCAACAGATGCGTAAAGATATGAAACTCAAAGTTGAACAATATATCAACTGCGAAGTATCCGCCGAACCATATCTTGTAGGACTGTTTGAGACCTGGAAAGACCACATATCAAATGAGGTCAGAGCGAAGAAGCTCACATTCACTGACAGCCCCGGCGGAGATTCCGTAAAGACGTGGGATGTCACAGGAAAAGATATCGTTATCGGCATCAGCTCTGCAGAACAGCAATAAACAAATTTAAATTGAAAGAGGGTGGAATTTAGATACCACCCTCGATTTTACATTTTCAACATTTCAGCAACAATCTCATTTGTCTTAGCGACAGTTGTCTTTTTTGACTTCATTTCTTCTACTGGAAACCATTCATATGAAACATTCTCGTGATTGAGGACTGGTTTTGCAGCACTCAACTTGTACATAAAAGGATACACTTCCCATATTATGTCACCTTCTCTCACATAAATCTTGGGCCCAGATACATTTGGCTTATCAACAACTATCTGAGTCTCTTCGAATATCTCCCTTTTAGCCGCTTCTTCCGGCGTCTCTCCGGGTTCTATCTTACCCGCAACTAGCGATTGAACATCTGGAAATGATCTTGCTGTTTTCGGACGTTTCAAAAGCAATACCTTGCCATCAACGATAATAGCAGACGACACGGTGCTGATACACTTTACGCCTTTGATCTCAACCGTTCCGATGTTCCCGTCAACTACAACCTCATCCCCATTACAAATAAGATCGACATCGATATTGTCAACCATGGGAATAGATGCTATCACTGCGCCTGTCGTGACAATCGTTTCAGCAGACTTGTTGATAACGGCTGCAGGAGCCTTTCCGTGAACCATTAGATCATACATCACGAATGAACCGACTGTACTTCCTTTTCCTTTTGGGAATACAAAGATCTTATTTGAGATATTTCCGCCATCTTCCACCTTCAATTCTCCTGTAGAGGCATCTACTCCTCCGAGGAAACTGAACGCATCATTGAGTTTCACTACCTTTCCTGTGGCTTTTCCCATATAGATGGACCTTCCATTGATTATCACAAGATCACATCCATCAATTTCGTGATATCACGGCACATGGCCTTTTGTGAACATAATGTGGGAAGATAATTGCCAGCTTTGGCAGAATTGGTACCAGTGCGCTGGAAAACACCTTCTATAGGTGCAACGACCATACATGTATCTGCAAGAACAGGACCGAACTCCTCAAGGATCCTAACATCCTCTGGACATTGATCTCTTATAGTGGAAGATGTGCAGAACCATACTTCAACATCCTTATTTCTCTTCTTCTTTCCTTTCAAAAACATAGCTATATCATGAATCTCCTTCACACTCAGGTGTGGACATCCCAATGCGATGAGTTGAACATGATCAGTGGTATTGAGCTTATCATAGGCTTCCTGAAGTTCTTTCTTTCCAATATGAATAACATCAAGATCGCTCACATCGAAATTACCTGCCTCGGGCGTAACGCCTTCGACATGATATAACGCTACTGAGCCTGCAGCAGCCATTGCAGCCGATAAGGTCTTAGCATCCTCTACGACGGGCTTGATACCTCTGAAATACGGAACTCCTCCACCTATAGCCATTCCTACGGCCTGTCCTAACATCGAATAACTGAAAACTGAACCATCTATCTCCGCATCAATCACAACAGTGGGTTTTCTATTCTTATCCAAATGTAAACCATAATTAGCGGTTTTTCCCAAAATAGCCGCTGCAAGAGCCCCGGGACCACCTTCGCGGTTGGTCCTTGCTCCTATATAGGAATTCACAAACGAAAGCGCTGAAGATTCAGCCCATGCAACATGATCTCCAAAGGAAGGAACATTATCTCCCATATATGGAGTACATGAACATGTCGTTTTAATGCCCATCTTTCCATACAGATCTATTATCTTCAACTGTTTCTCTGCGAACTGAGGTGTGATGTGCATCTCTTTCCATCTTTCTCTGTCCATTCCGACAGGATTCAATGTTGAAGGAACAGATACTTTTGCTCCACTTTTTACCATATCATCCAGATACTTCAAGCCACCATCACCTATCGTCTTGTACGATGCACCTGACAAATGTGCCGAAGTGATGTCTATGAGGTTCTGAGCTCCATATATCTTACCGAGAGCTGCTACAAGTTCCATTGCCTTCTGAACGCCTTCACCCTGCTCTCCGTTGAAGATCGATTCTTCCTCCCTGGTGAAATCCATGTCTATCTGTATCCTATACAGGGATTAATCAATTTTGTTTTGAAAATAATCACTGTGGTATAAAGGGCCTAAGACAAACGGGAATATTCTGTTTCTCATCTCTGTGATATGCAACACATTCACAACACTTTCCATGTCTAGGACACTCGGTCTTAGGACAATCGCATTTCTCAACAAATCCTGGAATAGATGCCATATGTAAGAAACAGTGCTTAGAAAATAGAAAAAGGTTTGGAATCGAAAAACCTCTGTCGAGTTTGAAATTATCATATTTACTATATTTCCTTTCTACCTCAATACAATCGCAGATGTTAAAACAACATATAATGACCTATCCTTCAAAGATGAAATCGATATAATTAGATAATCTTTATAAAAATATCCAGAATAACATACAAACATTGAGTCGAACGGAATAAAGAACAAAAAAACTAAAAGAAAGTTTGGGGGTCATAGACCCCGATTTATTGACGGATCATGCTTAATCTGAGAATACGCCTTTTCCGCCTGCAATAACTGTTCCTGCAGTTATGATTGCAGCTGCAAGACATCCAGAGGCTGCGTCAACTGAGTTTGCACCAAATACGAGGTTTCCGCTGAACTTTACAATATATGCGAGAATTACGAAGTAAATAATCGCGAATACGATGTAAAGGATCAATGCAATGATTGCGTTTAATATTGCTTTTCCATCCATGTATATCATTCCTGCCTTCTCAACAAATGATAAAGGCTGGACTCTAGATTTACATACTGGACATATAAAACTATCTATGAAAAACCCCTATTTTTCTACTTTTTTAAATTGATTGGTCAACCTTAATAATTTTAAACAGAAAATTAATAATTTAATATGAACATGTTTCAACAGAAATATCATCTGGGTTAAATGCAAATTTTTTTTTAATTAAGCGAGCTCACCGGGATTCGAACCCGGGTCTAGGGCTCCGGAAGCCCCTATGCTATCCAAGCTATACCATGAGCCCAAAAATGATAATTCTGTATTATATTAAGAAAGTAAAATTTGCCGGAGAGGGCGTAGATAACCCCCTTGCCGGCGATCGAGGCTCCTTCGTTGAGAGGGAGGGAGCCGAATGAAGACTTTCTCACTCTTTCTTATTGAACTCTGTATATCCACAGTTTCCGCAAGAAACACGGTCCTTGTGTGTTGCCATAAAGACACCGGGTCCGCACTTTGGACATACTGGTTTGGTCCTGACGATCTTATTGCCATCGACCTTGTATGCATCTTTCTTTGAACATGTCTTTGATTTAACTTCTTTCTTTGCTGCCATTCAGATCACTCCTTTGCTGGTGCTGCGTCTGTTGCAGGTGCTTCTGCTGCGATCCCGTTTCTCTTGAGGAGATATTCGTTCTCGATTGCAAGTGCACATTTTTTGCTATCATAGACCTTTGCGTATCCTTTTGATTTTCCGATTCCGTAAACAGACTCGATCGTATCAACGACAACGCATTCTCTTTTGGTCTTCAATTTCTTTGCGATTTCTTCTGCAACTGCGTTCCTTACGGGGGTTGATTCTCCGAGGTGCTCAAGGGTAAATTCGATTTCGACCCTCTGCTGCAAGAGATTTTCTTTCTTACTTACTATTTCCATCTTCATTCTAACTCCTCCATTTTTTCTATGAGTATTAGAGCTTCCTCTCTTATGCAGGCATCCGTGGTGATTGCCTTCATTCCTTTTCCAGGCCAACCGTAGATTATATTCGTGCCTTCTGGTGCAAAAAGGATGCATGGCAACGTTGCCAGATCCTCTTCACCCACGACACGGATTATCTCATTGTGTCCAGTTAAAGCGTTTTTTATGGCCGTGATCAATTCAGCGGTTATTGTTCCTGCCTCATTCTTCACGATCGTTTCCTTCCAACCTTTGTTTTTTACAAGGGCGGCGAAATCCGTCATCTCACGCCTTTCTGTCATACCATCATAAATGGCAAGATCCGGCACAAGACCGTAATTTCTCACAACAAGCGATACCACGTCGCCCACTGTGATAAGCATCTGCTTAGTGTTAAGTTCTGATAATTCGCTTTCTTTGATGTCTTTTCCAAACGGTTCCTTGAAGAACTCCCTCATCTCTTCAGGAAGTCTCCTACCGACTGAATCCATCTCAGCGAACCTTCAATGCATATCTTCCGTTAGCTGTGATTCCCATTCTCTGGGCGATCTCCGATTTCTCGAAATCGATAACAGCTATGAAGCCCTGCCATTCTTTTGAAGTCTGAGCTCCGCAACGCGGACATGTATCCTCTTCTGTGATGAAATTGCAACCTTTACATGCTCTGTAAGTCGGACCTGCCATCACTCATCACCTTTCTGCTGTTCCTGTCTGTTCTTGCGATCTTCCTCAAGCCACTGCAGTTTTCCAAGTCCGGGTTGACGCATCGTTAGTCCGATCTTGCTGTCCTGCGGGTTCTTCTCGTTAAGATCGATGCTGACGACCCTCGCTTTAACGATGTCGCCAACTGCGAGTATCCTTCCGGTGTCTTTTCCGACAAGCCTCTGATTCATCTCATCGATATCCACACGGTCATCCATTACCTGACTGATATGAAGAAGTCCATCCAACGGACCGAATCTTACGAAAGCACCGAATTTAAGGACCTCTACCACTACGCCTTCGATTATTTCGTTGTCCTTTGGCTTGAATACTATTTGCTCGTATTTGACGGTCTGATAGACAGCTCCGTCTCCATGGACAATACGTCCCGGTCCAACGGGCACTACGTTTTTGATAAGAACTGAAAGTACCTTGCTCTCATCCAGTTTACCCTCATAGGTATCCCAGGTGAGTCCTGCAATTACTTTCGAAATATCCTCATCTAATTCTGCCGGCGGGATACGTACGATCCTCTGGGCCTCTGTTAACATGTACATGGCGGATCCTCTTGAATGCAAGTGATTATGGCTAACCTATATAAATTCATTCGTGCACGTTCTATGCGTATAATATAATAAAAAGGCGCAGGAGGATTTGATTCCCCCTGCTGGATCTGATTAAAAAGTTTTGTTTTCTAATCTTACACGAAGAGAACTGCTGTCACCAAACAGATAGTGGACAAGAGCTTAACCAACACATGGATCGAAGGTCCTGCGGTATCCTTGAATGGATCTCCGATAGTATCTCCGACGACTGCTGCCGCGTGTGCAGATGAACCCTTTCCGCCGTGATTTCCCTCTTCGATGTACTTCTTGGCGTTATCCCAAGCCCCTCCTCCATTGTTGAGGAAGTTAGCCATGAGGATACCAGTGATTGTGCCGACCATGATTAATGCCCCGACTGCCTGGTATGCAACACCGTCGAAAACTTCGCCGGTCATGTTACCGAATGCAAGCCTGTAGATGATTCCAAAACATACTGGTACCAGGATAGGCAAGAGTGCCGGAACGACCATTGCTTTTAATGCACCGCGTGTTGCAATATCGACACATGATGCGTAATCTGGTTCCTCTGTTCCTGCCATTATTCCTGGTCTTTCGTGGAATTGTCTACGAACCTCTTCGATCATATGTCCTGCGGCTGTACCAACAGCACGAATTGCAAGTGATGCAAAGAAGAACACGAGAACTGCTCCTACGAGTCCACCTACGAACACAAGTGGATTTCCAATATCTACGTGGAAAACATCTGTTAATGAAACGCCCTTGATTTCTGCAACGATCTCGAAGAATGCCGCAAACAAGAGGAATGCCGCGAGTGCCGCAGATGCCATTGCATATCCCTTCGTAAGGGCTTTGGTTGTGTTACCAACTGCATCGAGCTTGTCAGTCCTTACTCTTACTTCATCTGGCTGGTTGGACATTTCCGCAATACCGCCAGCGTTATCGGTGATAGGTCCGAATGTGTCCTCTGCCAAAATATAAGCTGAAGATGCAAGCATAGCGATTGTTCCTACTGCAGTTCCATACAGTCCGAAGACCATTTGTTCTGTACCTGCAGGTGCCGCGAAATATCCTAAAAGGAATGTCGATATAATTGCGATCACGATGCAAACTACAGGCAATACTGTTGATTCTAAACCGAGACCGATACCATCGATGACATTTGTTGCTGCACCGGTTTCAGAGGCCTGTGCAAGATGTTTGACTGGTTTATGATCTCCAGTGTAGTATTGTGTGATGTAAACGATAGCAAGACCGAGTGCAATACCGATAATACCACAAATAGAATAGTAATACCAATTGCTACAATCTTCATTCAACAGATAATACGTTACGAAAATCAATGAAGCAATAACAATTGCTATAGTAAGATAATAACCTCTGTTCAATGCGCCGACGACATCTGATTTCTCATCCTTCATACGAACAGTGAGTATTCCAATGAGTGATGCAATGAGTCCGAATGCCATAAGAACCAATGGAAGGTAGAACCAGTTGTTAGAAAGACCTATAGAGCCAGCATTATAAACAACTGCTGTTCCAATGATCATCGCACCGATGATCTCTGCTGCTGTTGATTCAAATATATCTGCTCCACGGCCCGCACAGTCACCAACATTATCTCCAACAAGATCTGCGATAACTGCTGGATTCCTGGGATCATCCTCAGGAATTCCTGCCTCGACCTTTCCAACAAGATCTGCACCGACATCTGCTGCCTTGGTGTAGATACCTCCTCCGAGCTGAGCAAAGAGAGCTGCAAACGATGCACCGAATGCATATCCTACAACCGCATGAAGTGTATCTGTCATAGTTCCATTTATAAGTGTATCGTACACAAAAATGACCATGAACAGACCTGCAAGACTGAGTGTAGAAACCGCAATACCTGAAATAGCACCACCGCGGAACGAGCAAACGAATGCATCCGGGAATGAATTTCTTGCTGCGGCTGCTGTCCTGATGTTGGAGTTGACTGAAATCTTCATTCCGATATAACCGGAAAGAATTGAGAATCCTGCTCCAATGAGGAATGCGATCGCGACCTTGTATCCTAAATAATTCTGGAATGAACTTACCAGTCCCGCCAATGCGAGAATTATTGCCAATATAATGCTGACGATTCCAATTGTTTTGTACTGACGCCTGAGATATGCCATGGCACCAGTCTCTATCGCATCGGAAATCTTCTGCATTTCTGGAGTACCTTTGTCCTTAGACCAGATATCTCTGAAGAAATACAAAGCGAAAGCCAACGCGATGATGGCTGCAATTGGGATAACGAACAGCAAATTGTTAACATCGAATATGTCAATCATTTTTTGTTTAACCCCTTAAAGTGTTGCTTCCCCGTACTGATTCTTCGTATATAACTTTTCAACGAGAATCATGAAATAGAACACATACACAGTATTATACGAACGGCTCTGATTTAAGGCCGATTCGGGAAGCTACATCGGCAATGCCGTCATAAGTAACGGTTTCACCACTCTTCTTCCAAATAACAAGCGATCCGTCTTCTTTTATACATCCGGGTCCAAAAGTAAAGATTGGATTGATTACCTCTTTGTGAAATACTGAACTGACACATATTGAACCTGTGTCACATGTCAAAGATACTACAACATCTACCTTTCCCAATACTTCCACATCTTCCTTTGCCTTTACAACCTTTTCTATGCATGAAACATGTGTGAACATTATTCCAACGACATATATGCCATCCTTCTTCAAAGCCTCTGATAATCTCTTTGCCGCATCTGTACCACCTATATCATTGCAAAGCCTGGCACATGTATTGCATGTCCATATCAAAACCCTTTTTCCTATAAGCGCATCTCTTAGCTCAGGATAGTCTCTATCCCTTGCGATCATCAACATAATTGGCTATCGTCTATTGAATATATATGAATTGCATTGACTATTCAATAGCCACACAGGAGATTATTGCCCTCGTTTCAATATGTTCATCAATAGTACAGCCTTGACAATATGCTCATAAAATTACAATGGACCCCTACCGATGCTTTAATTCCTGCTTGGTCGATATGCATAATCGCTGGTACATTCGCATAGACAATCGAATTATTTACGTCTGAAAACGCTAATAACTTATTAGTACCGATTGGCATACTGTGCTACTCTACCTGCTAGGGATGTGAACAAAATGACGTGGTATGTGGTGGATGGAATGGACGGAAGCGGAAAATCTACCGCTGCATACGAACTAAAAGATATCTTAGAAACCAGGGGCAGGACTGTACTTTTGATCGCCCATCCAAATCGCGATACAAAAGTAGGGCGATTATCTGCAGAATTCCTCACCAAAAAAGGTAAATCAGCAATTCTGTTTGCAACTGTGTTCTTCGGACTCAGCGTAATTCAATCACTTTTCAAAATAAAACACTCAAAATACAATGATTTCATCTTTGTAAGATATACATTGTCCGTATCATATCTTCCTGTAAGTATTGTAATACCAGCATACAAAATAATCACTTCGATGCTTCCGAAACCAGATGTGAAGATATACAAGGATGTGGATGTTCAGGATGCCCTCAAAAGGATTGAAAAAAGGGGAGAAACTTTAGAAGTGTTCGAAAACCTTGATGCGTTGATTGATACACGCGAAAAAATGCTTATGCTTACGGATGATTGGTATACTATAAACGGCCGTTTCACTCCAGATGAAGTATCAGATGACTTAATTAAAATCATAAACTCATGATAATCATTGTTTAGATTTTTCTGCAAGCAATGTTTCAACCAATTTTACAATTTCAGCAGCAGAATCGGAATAACCTGATGCGCCAATCTCATCGCACCATTGCTGACTGCACGGTGCCCCACCAACGAGAATAAAATACGGCCGACCTTCTTCCTTCATGAGGCTCACCAGATCCTTCTGAGCCACCAAAGTTGTAGTCATAAGTGCAGACGCACCTATAATGAATGAACTATTGCTATCTGCAGCCTCAAGAAAATCATCACAGGATCTATCTGATCCGATATCTATAACATCAAATCCTGCTCCACGAAGCATTGCGCAACATACATTCTTTCCAATCTCGTGTATATCTCCCTGCACAGAGCCCATTATGATGCATCCTCTTAATGGACTGTTCCCGCACTCCATCACAGGTTTCAATATTTTAAGCGCCAATTCCATGGTCTTAGATGCTGCAACAACCTGCGGAAGATAAATTTCCGCCTTGTTGAATCTATTTCCTATCTCTACCATTCCCCTGCCCAGCCCATCTTTGATTATGTCAGTCGGCGTAATATCTAATAACAAGGCAGCCTTCACGCTCTTCTCTACTAAGGCCATATCCCATGTTTCTACAGACTTTTTAAGGTCTGCCATTACTGCATCTCTCTCACTCATCGGTCTGCGCTCCTATTTATATTGGTATAATAAAATTAAGATAATATGCTGGATATTTAATGTTTTACAATAGCTTTCCTATGCCTTTCAAACCTATTTTCAATTTTTTCCTTTATATACAGCATAAATTTGTTCATTGAAAACAAACAAACATCCTAAATTTATCAAATAAATTAGACAAATGTCTAATGATATATAATATTTATGAACATAAATGAATTATCACATGTTTTTTTAATAACAAATGTTGCATCCAAATGTAAGATCTATCTGATGCTGAATGTGTCTTGTATAACACACTGATCCGCCTTCTACAACCTAAAAATTATCATGTTTCTGTAATCATCCACCTTCCTTCTTCTACAACAATATAAGAGTTGTTGCACAAGTCTTTTAATTGAGCATCTCTTCGGCAGACTCTATAGGAATAGTTGATTACCATGGCAACAAAAGCAAAAGCTAAATTAGAGCTTATTCCGGTGGAAGACATCAAAGTAACAAAGGGCATGACTGTTGACACAATGCTCAAAGCAATGGGGAATGCAGGCGGATTCACAGCACAGAAGCTTGCAGATGCAACAGACGTTGCAGAAGCAATGAACAAGAAGAAAGGATGCCTTAAGATTCTCTCCTTCCCTGCCTGCATCATGGCAACTGGAACCCGTGGTGTGATTGTAGACATGGTAAAGAATCATATGGTTGACCTCATAATCACAACCTGCGGAACACTCGACCACGATTTATCCAGACATTTCGCCCACTACTACAAAGGCGACTTTATGATGGATGATGCTATGCTCAGAGACGAGTACGAAATCAGCAGACTCGGAAACGTTCTCGTTCCTGACTCGTGTTACGGTGTCGTATTGGAAGATAATCTTCTCCCCATGTTCGAAGATATCTTCGCGGAGACACAATCACTCACTACGCATGAAATCATCGATAAAGTCGGTGAGAAAATCAATAGCGAGGACAGCCTTCTCTATCAGTGCCATAAAAACCATATTCCGATGGTAGTCCCTGGAATCACAGACGGTTCCTTCGGATGCCAACTCTGGATGTACTACCAGACACATAGAAAACTAAGAATAGATCTCTTCGCAGACGAGCAAATGCTCAGCGAAATGACCAATGATGCAGACACTACTGGCGCTATAATCATCGGCGGAGGAATCTCTAAACATCACGTTATCTGGTGGAACCAATTCCGTGGAGGGTTAGATTACTGCATATATCTCACAACGGCAGAAGAATACGATGGATCCTTATCAGGAGCACGTATAAGAGAGGCTGTATCTTGGGGTAAGGTCAAAGAAAACGCTAAGAAAATGACCGTTGAGGGGGATGCGACAATAACCCTCCCACTCATATACGCGGGCCTTGTAGACAGACTTCTGTGAGTGTGGTCTCATGGCGAAGAAGATACTGGTCCTCCCTGGTGACGGTGTGGGGCCTAAAGTCATATCCGCTGCGGTAAGCGTACTCGAATCTGCTACCGATGATGTCGATTTTACCTATGGTGATATCGGGCTCACAGCTTATGATAAGACTGAAAATTATCTTCCCGCCGAGACCATAGACCTAGCAACCGATTCTGATGCCATAATCGCAGGCGTTATCATAGACAGGCCGAAGGATATCGCATACCGCAACCCGCTCAGAGTGCTGAAAAAACAATTGAACATGTATGCGATCGTCAGAAAATTCTTCCCTCTTTGCGAAACTCTAGGGACCCCTGGAATCGACCTCATTCTTATGACCGGCAATCCAGATTCTTTAATGAACGTTATAGAGAAGGAAAATATAGACGGTGTGACCATCGAACGGTACATGTCGAAGAACAGCTGTAAAAAACTGTTCAAAAAAACAATGGAAGTAGCCGAGATCAAACAGAGGAAGACGATCACTTGTGCACATAGAACAAGCCTGTTCCCTATTTCTGACGGAATGTTCACAGATCTCTTCTACAAAGAATTCGCAGCATCCGAATTCCTAATGAATGATCTGGAGATCGATGCTGCTGCATCAGAATTATCCATGAATCCTAAAATGTTGGATGTCATAGTATCTACAGATCTCTATGGTATCTCACTTGCTGGTGTAGCAGCAGGAATGGTCGGAGGAAGCTATCTCACGCCGATGGGTAGCATAGGAGATAGCACTGGCCTTTTCGAGCCTATGTATGGACCTAAATTAGAAATGGCCGAAAAGGGTTTCGTCAACCCTACATCTGCCATCCTTTCAAGCGCTATGGCATTAGATCAAATAGGACATCCATTGGATGCAGAAAATGTCAGAAAAGCGGTAAGAGAAGTTTATTCGAAGGGCAAGGTAACACCAGATGTCGGCGGAACATCGACTACGGATGAATTCACCAACTTTGTGATTGATGTCCTAAAGAGAAACAAATGACCCAATGATTATTATCCTTCTAATGCTTGATACCTCCATTAGCTTACAGAGGATTTTTTTATGAAAGACATGGGACACAGGGCTTGCGTAGAATGTGCATTGAAACATGAAATTTCTAACAGAACGCCTGTCAATAATTTTGCTGTTGTCACATCTGCCCGCAGTGCCGGGATATCAGTAGATGATGCGAGATGGCATCCAAAAGTATCTGCAAAAGTATCCATTGACTACGCTTTGAAAACGCACTCTGATTTTGTAAAGCCTGTCCTTGATTCACAGATCGTATTTGCTGACATGGGAATGGATGTAAGATTCCCTTCCGACGATTATGGATTTATCAAAAAACATGCTGTTGAAACCGAAGAAGACATCGATAGACTCGCATTCTTTGATCCCAGCAAAGCAAAAGAATGTCCTCAATTCACAACAGGAGTCGTAGAAGCTTTGAAAGAAACAAGCAAGATGCTTGAAGAAGATCTTCATATCTGCGGACTCTCGTGGGGACCATTTTCAACAGCAGGATACCTCATGGGTACAGAGCAGATGCTAATGCAATTCTTCATGGATCCGGGAATCGTTCAATCATTATTGAAAAAAGTAACTCCGTTCATCTCTGCACAAGAAAAAGTCATGATCGATGCAGGAGCAACACTTATGTGGATGGCAGATCCTACATCCTCCGAAGATATGATTTCACCTGATATGTTCAAAGAGTACTCCTACGACCCCATCAAAACAGTAATCGATGATGTAAAAAAGAATTATGATGTGCCTGCGTTCGTACATATATGCGGAAGATCGTTAGAAATAATGCCTATGCTTGGTGAAATCGGAGTTGATTGCTTTAGTTTCGATCACGCAGTCGACATATCCAAAGCAAGATCAAAAGCGGGCAAAAAATTAGCACTCATGGGAAATGTCGATCCTGTCGGTCTAATACTTTCCGGAACCCCGGAACAAATCACGAAAGAATGCTACAGATGTATCGACACCGCAGGACGCGATGGCGGATTCATACTAGCCCCTGGTTGTGAAACACCGCAGGCCAGCCCTGATGCAAATGTAATTGCAATGGGACGCGCAGGTGTAGATTACTGGAAACAATAAACAACACAGATTGTTTAAAAAATATGCTAGTAATAAAAATGTTCAGACTATAATAATAGATTGGATCTTATACTCTATGCTTTTTTATTAAAGCCTTAAAAAGTAAAAATGTAATACCAGAACCGCACAATACACTTAATTAAATTTCTAACTCATATAATCTTAGCATCAGAGTAAATCTCCTTTGTCATCCACGAACTCGATGTCATTCTTTTCGATCTTCTTGACCATGTTTTTTGAAAGCATTCCCATTTCCAACCAGGCTGCATTCATAACACCTGTCGGAACCAGACAAGTCAACGACATGTCTCCCCGCATGTCTCTGGTGTTAACCTTACTAGCCTCCAGATCGGTAATATCCACTATCGATAACGTTTTCAAACGCTCTCCATAAGCTTTTACCTTGAGACAATCCGATTCGATAAATATGTCCATGTCTCCATCCTCCCGCATCTTAACTGCAATCTTGTGTGTTTTTCCACAAACTCTCATGTTTACAATTACATTAGCCATATCTCAAACCCCTATTTTAAAATCTGAATCCAATAATTCTTTGACCTTATCTTCGATTAAAGTAATGACATCTATGTATTTTTGATCAGACATACCTTTGGGATCTGGAATATCCCATACCACCCTTCTTTTACATAGTAAATATGGACAACTGATGCCACAACCCATTGTGACCACGATATCTACAGGAGGCAATTCAGATATCGTTTTAGGACACTGCTTATCGGTCATCTGAATTCCTAATATCTTCTTTAAATGCCGTACCGCATATGGATCGATACATTCTGATGGTTCTGATCCCGCCGAATAAGATGTAAAACTTCCATCTGAAAGTGAATTGGTTATCGCTTCAGCTATTTGACTTCTGCAAGAATTTTGCACACAGATGAATGCTATTTTCATATTGATGCCACAAATCCAGACTAGATTTACTCCTTGTACTCGCCCAGTGTCAAATACGCCGGAAGTTCAAAACCGCTCCTGGGGCCGACAACAGTCTTCCATTTCGTGATCATCTCTACCTGACGCTCTATTCCTTCACAAAGTCCAGGCAATATTATTGTACGCCCGTTCACCTTGTTAGCAATACCTGATGTCGTAAGTCCTTTCATCACTGTGGCTGGCGTCATTACATGCATAATAGATGCATGGTCAATGGTGAATCCTTTCGTATCTGTTGGTACGATCCATACACTGACATCCGGAGCATTTCTGAATATCAACTTAAGAACATAATGAGTAACATTAGAATTTCCTGTTACTATTACGGGAGAATCAGGTGTGGGAGAATTGATCTCGATAAGAGTCTCAGAAATCACTTTCATCATGTAATCTGCCTCGTGCACTTCCAATCTTATGGAAAGAGGACCTCCAAGAGATTCTTTCATTTTTAATGCCATTTCAGGGCACTGATCTGTTTTCACGATACCCTCGCTTAAAGCTTTTGCAAATGCTAAGCAATCTGCATACCTGCATCCACCACAATCCTTGCCTGGCAAATATTTTACGATATCGTCAGGCGACAAACCATAGAAATCCACTGCTTCGATTACCATTTTTATATCTCCTTTACTTTTTTATCTTCAATCCTTTTTACATGTCCGTCACTCTTATAGTGTATACTATATGGAAATACAACGACGAATGAAAGAATTCTACCATCATCAGTACAAACATTTCCATTATGAGATATCTATTTAGAAAAAGCAATCTTTCTGAAACTTTCAAACTCACATTGGATCTTATTGTACTTTCTGAACCGATCGTTTGTCTTCCCACAATATTTCAAATAATATTGAAACGATATTCGCAGTATAAATATATTCTTAGTTGTATTCCTACAAGAAATATGTTTGTACAATATTCAATCCAACGCGCTTGGATGTTTATACATAAATGTAAATGGAGAATAATATGACAAAAAAAGAATGCATTGAAAAGACATATTGTACAAATATCGTCGACCTTCCGAAGGAGATGGAGGAGATAGTGCGTCTGAAAGGTGGTCTTGATGAAATTAAAAAACGTGTCCCGAAAAAAAACGAATTGATCGATGAATCGATGATCTTCAAAGCTCTTTCAGATACGATACGTCTACAGATAATGCACGCGCTTATCATATCTGATCTGTGCCCCTGCATATTAAAAGAAATAACAGATACAACAGATTCTAAACTTTCATATCATCTAAATATACTAGAAGAAGCGAATCTGATATCATATTCTTCCGTTAAAAAATGGCGTATATACAAATTAACCGAATATGGTATGTCCATAATAAGCAATTGTCTGTCCTTGTCGAAATAAACTTTGTATCAAACTTATTTTCCATCGGATAAAATTTATTTGAAATAAAAAATACATGAAATGATGCTACTGAATTGATTGCAATGAGATATCAATTTGTAAAAATTGTATTGTATAAACGAAAGCGTTACATCACCAGCATTTTTGCTCAAAATC
The DNA here is from genome assembly GCA_963676235.1 of Candidatus Methanomethylophilaceae archaeon. Classification (GTDB taxonomy): domain Archaea; phylum Thermoplasmatota; class Thermoplasmata; order Methanomassiliicoccales; family Methanomethylophilaceae; genus JALNYB01. Next base: position 1,112,985 of record OY781044.1, on the reverse strand, counting down.
CTTTTGAAAAAACCACTTATCATTTCAGTACAATTAAAAACGATTTCTATTTTATTTGCTAAAAATATACAATATCATATTGAATTTGAACATTCTATATAAATTACAGGCACAAAAACTATATGAAAATTATTGACCGAAAATCATTATAAAAATACATTTCAAGAAAAATTGAAATATTAAAAACACATTATAATGATTGCAAAAAACTTTATTAGACTGTTTTTAGGGTCGAAAAAAGAACCTGAATGCAGATACGATCGAAAACAGCGGACATAAATAAAATCACTAATCGAATGCTGATCGTGCACTCTTTGTGTAAACAAAAAGCCGCTATCTTGAAAAATTAAGTAAAATATGAAAGTGTGATAAAATGTCAGAAAAATCAGAATCCTCGTGCAATTGCAAATGTGATCGCGACTCAAAAATAAATCTAATCTATTCATGTTCTGGAGCTTCAAACGTTGGTCAATTGTCCAATGAAATAGCTTTGATAATTTCAGAATCAGGAAAAGCATCCATGGGTTGTCTGATCGGCATAGGTGCAGAAATACCCCAGATGATGATTAATGCAGAATCAGCAGATTCAGTGATTGTAATCGACGGCTGCCCACAGTGTTGTGGAAAAAAAAAATACTGGAAAAAGCTGAAATACCGAATATTAAAACTCTAACTCGGTAATGTTGGGTATAACGATCTGATACTTTGCGATGATCCGTTCAGACGTCTGGGTGAGTTCTTTCGATGGTAATTTTTTATTTCTGTATTTAAAACAATAAGTGTTATATAGTTATACCCCATGTGGTATAATATGGGATGCAGACCCGATCAATGGGCGAAGGACTGGCTGGACGAACAGCGGACTCAAGGCGAGACAGGACTGACCGTGGAGAAACGCGGCGGCATGCATATCGTCAGGTGGGCGACCACGAAGTGGGACCCGGAGACCAAGAAACGCGTGAAGGTCTCCGAGTACCGCGGAGTGCTAAGTCCCGACGGGATATTGACAGAACCGAGACCGCGGAGGAGCAGGGTCGATGTCGTGCAGATAACCGACAGCGGGAACGCAAGACTGCTGTCCAAAGTAACGGAACCGTTGCTCGGACCTTTGAGATTCGCCTTTCCAAAAGATCATCCGGAGATCGTGGAACTGGCATTCGCGAGATGCCTGGGTAGGGGAGAATTGAACAAGGCCGGAAGGTGCTGGAACAGGCTCGAGGATGTGCTCGGGCTTCGCCCCAACACCTCCGCCAAGAGCCTGTCTCAGACATTGGAGAGGGTGGGGCTGTCCAGAGGTTCCCAGGATATGTTCTTCAACAGAATACACGTAAACGAGGGGGAGATGGCCGTCGACATGTCGGTGATATTCTCCAAGGCCAGCGGGGCCTTCATGCTTAAAACCGGCTACAACCGCTTCAGCATGTCCAGCCCCCAGTTCAACCTGCTTATGGGATGCGGCCTGGCCTCCGGCCGGCCGCAGTACATGAAGGTCGTACCGGGAAACGTCAAAGAAGGTTCAGCCGTCAGCATGCTGGATGAATTCGAAATCCCCGAAGGCACGATACTGGTGATGGACCGCGGGTACTCCGACAGAACCCTTCTGGAACAGATCAAGGAGAAAGGACTGGATTATATCGTAGCCGTCAAACGCAACTCCAATGTCTACAAGGTCACCGATACCAAGGAAGGCGTATTCAGATGGAGGAGATCGGCGGTGGCGTACGGCCGCCATTCTTTCGGAGAAGGGGAATGGGCGTACAGGTTCGAGAATCTGAATCACCGCAACGACGAGCTTGTGGACACCCTCTGGGCACGGGAACAGGGTAAGAAAAGAGAGCTGGGACTCGACAAAGCAGGCAATTTCGTGATGATATCATCGAAGGAACTGGACCCGAAGGACGTTTACAGGCTGTACAAGACCAGATGCGAGATCGAGAACTGCTTCGATGCCGCTAAGAACTGTCTTTCGGCGGACAAGATGCACATGCAGGATGATGCGCATGTGATGGGACATCTTTTCATAACATTCCTAGCGATGTCGATAAGATTCGAGATCACTAAACTGCTGGATGATGCAGATCTGCTGTCAGCATACAGTCCGGAGGATGTTCTGGACATCTATGCGACGATGAAGGTCATGACCGGCGATGCGGACATAAGGCAAACGGTGCCGAAGGACGTCAGGGACCTGGATGCCAAGCTGGGGATGTTCATGTACAGCACCCGGGAGGATCTGGATAGACTCAACGGGGTCAAAAAGAAGAGGGGCAGGAAGCCAAAGGCTTCCGAACCCTCTTCGTGAACTTATACCCCAGTTTACCGAGTTAGAGTTAAAAGTTTTATAATAACAGAAATGGGCGTAAAAAAGACTCGTGACCTCAGAGGCGACAGAAATTTATCATCCAAACTCGCCGACATCATTACCGATACAAAATAATAAAATCTCCATAAACTTATTCTCACTTCCACTCATATGCAATGAATTGAACCAATATCTGATATTTTAGTGCATTCTGAAATTAAAAATATCAGAATACGCCTTTGAATATTGGATAAATATAGATTTGAAATATGCGATAATATAATCCAGCACAACAAATTGATAACAAAATACGTTTTATAATCTGATTCTATTTGTATAGAATTCATTTGCAAATAAGATAGATATCTCAGATAATTCGTTTGTCTCATAGAAAGCTTTATGTCATGCTCCCCTTACAGTCAGGTGTAATGCGCCTGCAACACAGGCAAGTCTGTAAAAATATGTATCTGGTGAAATAACTGTTCTCAATCGACTCTTTTATCGTAGCATTATTCATACCAGCACTCATCGGCATTTTACTGTCGCTGTTCCCTTCAAAAAACAGATATGCAAAAATTATAGGCTCAGCATTATGTTTCATATCATGTCTTATCGGAGTTTTCACATTCTTCATAATTGATTATCTAGACACGATGATCTACACTTTCCCAATACCTTCGGCGTTGGGTACATATCAAATAAAATTTGATGAACTGTCATCACTTATGATCTCCTTCTCATCCTTGGTTTTCATGATGGTTCTCATACACATGGTGAAATTCAAAGAAGACTACGGAACGAAGTATGTGGGTATGCTGAATATCCTTTTTATTGCATGCATATTGGCGATGTGTGCAGATAGCGTGATCCTTCTGCTTGTGTCGTGGGAACTCATAACACTGACAACGTTCTTGATGACCTACGGAGCGGATGAAGCGGCCAGATGGAGATTCTTTACAATAACTCACTTCGGAGGTCTGATCATCATGACCGTATTCGCGGCTATGTGGTATATTTCGGGAACAGGCATCCTCTCCGATATGGACCCCATTAGCTCCCTGGTAGGTACGGGCCTTTCCGCCGGAATGATACTATTACTGTTCATAGGGTTCGGAACAAAATTGGGTTTGATACCATTCCATGTGTGGATGCCAGACCTTTACAATTCCGCACCTATTCATACAATTGCCTTGTTATCAACTGTCTGTTCAAATGTAGCGATAGTACTTCTTATGAAGGCATCATTCCTTTGGATCGGGATACCATACAACATAATCCTTCCTCTGGCATTACTTGTAATTGCCTCGGGAAGCGCTATTTGGGGGGCGCTAGAATCTCTCATCCAAACGGAACCTAGAAGGATCCTTGCATACTCCAGCATGGAAAATATTGCAATGGTGATAATCTGCATGGCAACAGGAACCCTATTCCTTCAAATGGGATTCGATAACAGCTATGTTATCATGATACTGACTGCTGCTGTACTTCATACTATCAACCATTCGTTCTTTAAATCGCTGATGCTCCTCAATGTGGGTACTGTTGAGAGATGCACCGGAGAGCATGCTATTGAAAAGATGGGCGGACTGGCAAAGGTCCTGCCAGTATTGTCTGTATTCGCACTTATAGGAACTCTCTCTATGGCGGCAATACCTCCACTGAATGGATTCGTCAGCGAATGGCTCATGATCAAAACAGTCATCAGTGCCGGTACCGGAACATCCATCATGAACATTGCATTACCACTTATAGTCACAGTTTTGGGCATCTGTGGAATGATGGCGGCTGTCTCGTACGCCAGACTTTACGGATTTATGTTCTTGGGACGTCCAAGATCCGAAGCCGTTGCCAAACCAGAGAAGATCGACAGTATGACGATGGTACCTTTGTTCATACTTTCTGTTGTATGCATAGGACTGGGCATATTCTCAATGCCTGTTATAGATTCGATCATGAACAGCATGTGCAGCACCTTCGATTTCGAATACAAGATACAAAACATAATATCGGGTTCATTGAATCCTATTGTCATATCTGTCATCTTGGTTGTCATTGTGGTCGCATTATATTCTGTATTCAAAATATTCAAAAAGAAGACAGATTCAGCAACTACATGGGATTGCGGAACTGAACTAAAAGACAACATGCAGTACTCATCGGTAGGATTCACACAGCCCCTCGTACATGTGTTCCATCCCCTATACGGAGATAATACAGAAATCACCAAAAATATTTCCAATGATACTCGGACGTACAGTGTGAAATTCATTGAACCATTCATGAAATACATCCTGAGCCCGATAGGAAAAGGTGTTCTCTGGATAGCTAACAAGATCGGAAAGATACAGACCGGAAATATCCAGTCATATCTTGCATATCTTCTTGTAACATTGATAGTCGTTCTTCTAGGAGCCAGATTCTTATGATCACAATGTCGTTCATCATTGCTCTGATACAGGCGCTCGTGTTGATCTTCATATCACCCATGATCACAGGGCTCATTCGAAAATTCAAAGCGTGGATGCAGCATCGTAAAGGATCAGGAATCTTACAGCCATATTCAGATATCTGGAAACTTCTCCGCAAGGACGAAGTAGTATCTCAAAACACTTCTTGGTTGTTCCGTTTCATCCCGTATGTATGTTTCGCATCGATGGTACTATTGGCATTGATGGTCCCATTCATGTTCGTCGACATAATTGCACCATACGGCGATCTGATCACACTTGTCTACATCTTCACGCTGTACAGATTCATGATGGTGCTCGGAGGCCTCGAAGGAGGCTCTGCATTCGGAGGAATGGGCAGCAGCAGAGAGATGATGATGTCTGTCCTTATTGAACCGGCACTGTTACTAGCACTTATGACAATGTGCGTACTCAGCACCGGAGGAACCGATATCAGTGCCATACCTGCCCTTCTATGCAATATGGGTCTGGCCGCATTCTGTCCTGCACTTATACTTGCCGCAGCATCATTCATGATCACACTAACAGCAGAGAACGCAAGACTGCCCTTCGACAATCCAACATCTCATCTCGAACTGACCATGATCCATGAAGGAATGCTTCTCGAATATTCCGGAAGAAGCCTTGCATTGATGGAACTGTCATCGATGATGAGACTCACGATAATGTTCACCATGCTCGGAACATTATTCCTTCCATGGGGTATATCTCAAACAACAGAACCTTTAGACCTTATTATCGGTCTTATCACTATTATCATCAAACTGATCATATTCTCATTCGCACTTGCGATAACGGAGAGCAGTTCAACCAAAATAAGATTATTCAAAATGCAGAACCTGTTAACCGCATCGTTCGTCTTGGCCATTCTGGCCATTATGACACTATACATACTGTGAGGTAAAAGAATGGACCCAGTGATATACCAAAATCTTGTTGACATCTGCGCTGTTTCGATGTTGTTGCTTTCGGTCATGGCCATAGCAAGTTCACGTATGACGAGACTGTCGCAAATATTCTCTATACATTCGTTACTGCTTGCCATCTTGGCATTCATCGTTGCCGTTTACACGGGGAATAATCACATTTTCATTATCTGTGCACTGACATTCATACTGAAGGTCATAACAATACCAAAATTCCTGAACTATATGATGGATAAGATCAACATGGAAAAGGAAATTGAACCTCTCGTTGGCATACCAGGATCACTATTGCTATCTACTGCACTCGTACTTATTGCATATTTGATCACAGAACCTATGCTTGATGCACTCTCAACTATGGGAAGAAACTGCCTTGCCATTTCACTTTCGATCGTATTCATCGGATTATTGATGATGATAACCCGCAGAAAAGCACTCACAGAATCTATAGGATTATTGCTGATGGAAAACGGTTTGTTCTTGGGTGCGATCACCATATCGTACGGTATGCCTTTGATAGTTGAATTCGGAGTGTTCTTCGATGTTATCATCGCAGTGGTTATCATCGGTATATTCGCATATAGGATCAACCGCACATTCAACTCCATAGATACTTCATTCATGAGGAGGCTGAAAGAATGATCTTTAACGTAGAATTAGTACTTCTCATACCGATCGTGACTGCGTTGATCTGTGGTATAAGTCCAAGAGAAGTGATCGTAACATGGATAAGCATCATTGGGTCTGCATTGGGACTAGTTGCGGTATTATCCTTATGCCTACCTATCTTCCTTAATGGAACTGTAACAGAATACAGTGCGTGGTACGTTGACGGATTATCCGCATTGTTCATGATGATCACATCTGTGGTCGCATTGATGGTATCACTTTATTCGCAAGGATATCTTAGAACAGAAAGGGAAGAAAAGCTCCTCACTCTGAGATCCGAGAAACATTACTATGTCTTTCTCAACCTGTTCGTGGCAGTAATGCTCTCGGTTTTCGTCGTTTCTTCCTTAGGATTGCTGTGGATAATTATCGAAGCGACCACCCTTATTTCCACATTTTTAGTAGGATTCTATCATAACGAAAAATCCACAGAGGCAGCGTGGAAATATCTTATCATCTGCTCGGTAGGCATAACCTTAGCGCTTATCGGCATCTCGATCATCTACGCTTCTACCGTAGGCCTTGTGATCGATGAAAGCTCGGCATTGAATTGGCCTGTCCTCATGTCTATAGCCTCTCAACTCGACCCTGTTCTGATGAAGACCGCAATGGTTCTCATCATCGTGGGTTTCGGCACAAAAGTAGGATTTGCACCGATGCACACGTGGCTTCCTGATGCACACAGCCAAGCACCCACTCCAATAAGCGCACTGCTTTCTGCAACACTTCTTAATTGTGCATTATACAGCATATTAAGATTTACACTCATCTCCGAGATAACGATTCCGGGATTCACAACCACTCTATTGCTGATCTTCGGATTCCTTTCACTTGCTGTCGCGGCAGCATTCATCCTTATATCGAAGGATATCAAACGTATGCTTGCTTACTCCAGCATAGAGAATATGGGTATAATCTCAATAGGTTTCGGACTCGGAACATCTATGTCTATATTTGCCGCACTCTTCATGGTCTTTGCACATTCAATGACAAAACCGATCCTATTCTTTGTTGCAGGAAATATAATACAGCAATACGGAACCAAGGAAATGGCTTCTATAAAAGGACTAAAGAAAAAAATGCCTTTCACATCAACAATGCTAATTGTAGGAACAATGGCCATAGTAGGGATGCCCGTGTTTTCGGTGTTCATAGGAGAAATAGCAATACTTTATTCCGCAATGGATGCAGGAATGTGGTGGATGACTGCGATAATAGTCATACTACTTCTGATCGTATTCGCAGGGTTCGCACTTCATATATTCCCTATGATCGGTGGAGACACGGAAAAAGACGTTCATGATCCTAAAAGCATCGTACGTGCATTGCCAATTATCATCCTTGCAGGAATCACATTATTCTTCGGTCTATTCATGCCTGACAAAATAATGAATGGATTCGAAATGATAATCGACAACATATTCGGAGGAATGTTATGATCAAATCTGTGGATATTCAGATGTCAGACCTTCCCAACGAACTCAACGGATTGCTCTCCGAAGGATACGGGGTCGTATGTATGTACGCCACAGAAGAAGGATTGATGCCACATTCCATTCAAACAATACTTCGTAAAATCGATTATATCATTCATATAACAACACCTCTGGATTCAGATGAATATCCTTCGATGTCCACGTGGATGCCTTCACTACTTCCGTACGAACGCGAAATGCAGGAAATGAACGGACTAAGACCTAAGGGATTCGCAGATTACGGACCACAGAGGATCATGTGGAAATACAACGATGGATACCCGTTGCAGAAAGATGAACTTCCTAAAGAAAGGACTGAAGTTCCAATACCGGGAAACAATATCGTTGGAGAAGGGGTATTCGAGGTCCCTGTCGGACCTGTGCATGCAGGTATCATCGAACCTGGACATTTCAGATTCTCCGTCGCAGGAGAGCCGATAATCAAGGTCACAGCACATCTTGGATTCACATATCGTGGTATAGAGAAACTGCTGGAAACAACGGTTCTCAAAGATAACGTCCGCATTATCGAAAGGGTCTCGGGCGATACGGCCGTTGCCAACTCATTAGCTTACGCACATGCCATAGAGGGGGACATGGAGGTCCCATACCGCGCACAGTTGTTACGGGTGATATTCTCAGAATTAGAAAGAATACAATGCCATTTTGGAGATATCTCCGGAATGGCCAAAGATACTGGATTCGCGGTGCCCGCAGCAACTTGTGCAGGCATCAGAGAAAAAATTCTGAGACTGAATGAAATGATAGGAGGACACAGATTCCTCATGGGAACAATAGTTCCAGGGGGTGTCCGCAGAGATATCTCTGATAACAGTTTGAAAGCCATCGAAAAACGTATGTTGAAAATAGATTTCGATCTTGAAGACCTGATGCGTATGCTTGACAACTCCACACTTTTCACAGACCGTACAGAAACTACTGGTATAGTCACAAAAGAAGTCGCAGAGGAACTAAGAGCTTTAGGACCTATCGCAAGAGCCAGCGGAATAAAGACAGACATAAGGAAAGAAAGACCCTATGACGCATATAAAAAACTGGGAATGAGACTTTACACCGCAGATAAAGGAGATGTTAGATCAAGACTCACCGTAAAAGCAGGCGAGATCGTAGAGTCTGTGAGTCTCATCAATCAATGTCTTGACAGAATGGAAAAAGGAGAACTTAGAACTGAAGTAAATATGCAGGACGGATTCAATCTCGGCCTTGTGGAAGCACCAAGAGGCGAACTCATGCATGCAGTCAACGTAGTGAACGGAAATATATGGAGATACAAGATCAGAGACCCATCTTTCATCAACTGGTTGGTCCTCGAACGTGCCTTGCCTGGAAACATAGTTCCGGATTTCCCTCTTATCAACAAGAGTTTCAATCTATCTTACAGCGGAAATGATCTTTGAAGGAGGTGCAAAATGTACAAAAAAAGCATAAATAATCTGATATCCGACACTAAACCGTGCGAATCATATGATATCATGTCAGAACGTATCCTGAAGATGCCTATGGCAGATGAAACCTGTGATAAATGCGGAAAGTGCGTGACGGTCTGCTCCGGACATGCCATTTTCATAAATGAGGACTGGTCGATAGACCTGGGAAAATGCATCTTCTGCCGCGACTGCTACGATTTGTGCAAACATATAACGCCGATCACCGCTCCAAATTACGTATTGAAAAGAAATGATCTCATCTTTTCTGTATCCAAACATCCCGAACTCATAAGTCCCAAACTTTCCAATGAAAAAACAAAGATACTGAAAAGATCGGTCTCGATAAGAGAATTGGATACTGGATCGTGCAATGCATGTGAGATCGAGATAACTGCAATGGACAACAAATACTATGACATGGAACGTTTCGGACTGAAGATCGTTCCATCTCCGAGACACGCAGATGTTATATTGGTTACGGGACCGATGACAAAGAATATGCTTGTCGCATCGAAGAAAACATATGCTGCAACACCTGATGATAAATTGATAATAGCCTGCGGAACATGTGCGATATCCGGAGGATTGTTCATAAAAGGAGATATTGTAGGTGAAGGCATAAATGACACCTTGCCTGTAGACATATATATCGTTGGATGCCCGCCTTCACCCAACAGAATAATCGTCTCCATGATAGATGCATTGGGCCTTCGCCACAGATGATCAGAAATTGTGGCCACATATCACAATGTTTCCAGATTCTACCTTGTCACGTATCTCGTTTATGACCTCGTCCATATTGAATAACGGGTATTTGAAAACTATACAGAAAACTTCCATTACGGTCTTCAAAACTACCTTGTAATCGAGTTCATCGTCTGTATTTGCAAACTCTCCGATAATATTGCCAACTACGCCCATAACTGCAAGGATATTTGCGTGTGTCTCCTTAGCTTCTATCATATGACTGGAAACAGAAGAATGCGCAACAACCCAATTACATATGATTCCTACGAAACTGTCAAGTACGGACCACGAACTATGTGCCTGATAGAGAAGTTCTGCTATCCTCTTTGATTTGCTAGCCGTATACAATTCCAAAGCAATTGGAAATGTCAATTCCGTGATAAAATCCGTATCCGAATCAAAAAGGGATTCGGATTCGACCAACGCATCTTTGAATGCGTTGAGCATAATCTCTTTGAAAATCTCTTCTTTATTGGCAAACATGTAATAAAGGCTACCATTACGAATACCTGCACGCTGAACAATCAGACGTGTTGTGGTTTTTTCATAACCTACTTCATAGAAAAGGTCCATTGCAACATCTAATATCTTCTTTTTTGAAGATTCACGTTTTTTCTCTACGTTCTTGTAGATATGCTCCATGGATTCAATTACCTTCTCTTTTGATTCTACTAGCAAATTATAGATTTGATTAAAGATTCTTGATCATTATCGATTGAACATGCTCAAATAATGATGCATACTTTGCTACATGGTACCAATTAATAATCACATTTATATCATTATCGCTGGAGAATATGAATGAATATCGAATTTTATTTCGAAGATCGAATATTTTTTTGAGCGCGTTCAAAACATTTATATCTGAGGTTGTATCTAATTGCGCTTGGAGAAATAATGTTCGACAAACTAGCAAATGTCATTGAAAAACATCCGAAGACCATTTTGGCCATTTGGATTGTTGCATTACTGGTCGCATTACCCGTCGCCATGAATTATGGCAATGTTTTAGACTATGACATGACCAACATGTCAGGAAACGACTCTGAATCAAATACGGGCAGTGAGATCATTGCAGACCAGTTCTATTCTGGTTCTACAGCAGGAATAATCGTTGCAGTAACGTATAATACTGCAGAAGAAAAAGCAGAGATCTCTGATACTCTTCTAAATCCGACTGATGGATTACAATCACATCTGGATGCATTCTATGGAAAGAGTGCGACAACTGTTCTTGATATGGGATCATACAACAAGAACGGAGATTCATCCAAGAGTGGAGTGCTTTTGATCAGTATTGAATTGAACGACACCTCCATTAACAATGTCGACTGCACACCCGACATCAGAAACATCGTATCTGAGACAAAAGAAGATACTGGGTGCACACTCACAACTTACGTTACGGGAATGGGCGCACTTACATATGATACGAAGATCAGCTCGACAGACGATATAAGCAAAATCGATCCGTTCTCTATTCTGTTGATCCTTATACTTATCGGATTGTTCTTCAGTGCGATAGTCACAGCCATAGTACCTCCTACAATAGTAGGTATGGCATACGGTCTCGTATTGGCACTCGTATTCTGTATAGGAGGAGTGCTAGATATCTTCTACATTACAACGATCATAGTATTGGTATCGATGTTGGGTGCCGGATGTGATTACTCTATATTCATAATATCGAGATATAGAGAAGAACGCAAAAAAGGAGTTGAAAAAGACGCAGCCCTCAAAGAAGCTGTGAACTGGGCAGGAGAATCTGTCGCAACATCTGGACTTGCTGTGGTCATTGGATTCGCAGTACTGTCGTGCTGTTCATTCTCACTGGTATCTACAATGGGTATCATCCTTGCGATCGGAATCATTATGGCAATGCTTGCAGCATTGACCTTTGTTCCAGCATTGATCGCCGTAGTGGGCGATAAGATATTCTGGCCAAGAAAGATCGAAGATTACGAAAGTGGTAGCCACATGCGTAACGGCATATTCGGCAAACTCACAATGATGAGCAGAGGATACTTCAAAAGAGTTGCTCAAACATCCATCAAACACGCAAAGGTCATAGTTTTGATATTCATCTTGATATCGGTTCCTTTGACCTACGTCACATTGACATCAGAAACATCATATGATATGATAAGTGTCATGCCGGATTCAGAATCTACACAGGGCGTTCATACCATTGTAGATAATGCATACGGCGGATATCTCATGCCCACCTATGCGGTAATCGAACTCGACGAATCCATCGCAACTGTAAACAATACGGATAAAACTCTAACATGGACAGCGGCGGCCCCAACACTACTAGCAATGTCGAACACGATATGCGGTGGGTTGACTGCTGATAATGAAAATGTTGATACTGTTCTTGGTCCAACTGAATGGGTATCTATATACGATGCAGCATACGATTATCTGGTATCACAGGGAAAAACACCTACAACAGAAGAAGTAAATAGATTCGCTTTTGCAATGTTACCTGAAATGATACAACCTGCAATAAAATCTGTCTTTGATGTATTCGGATATGATGCAGACCCTTCGATCACATCACCGTACATAGATTATGTTGTGAACATTGGTGCTGGATTAGTATCATTCAATGGAATGTACATTGACCTCATGGTCATTCAAAAAGATGAACCTTTGTCCCAACTATCAATGGATACGATCGACAGCATCAGAGGAGACCTCACAGAATACAAGACAACATATGATGCAGAGATAGTAGATACCTGGGTAACAGGCACCCCTGCTGAAACATTGGATATATCCAACATCGTCAACGATCAATTCAAATGGATTGAGATCGGTGTAATAATATTGATCTTTGTCCTGCTGTTCTTCGTACTCGGTTCATATCTTTCACCTATACGTTCGTTGTTCACGATTATGATGAGCATATCTTGGACCATTGCCCTGACAACACTATTGTTCACCGATGTTATGGGAACACCCATAACATGGATCATACCTATTGTGTTATTCGTAGTATGTCTAGGTCTCGGAATGGATTATGATATCTTGATGACCACGCGTATTAGAGAAGGAAAGAAAAAGGGTCTGTCGAATGACGAGGCTATCATAAACGCGGTCGAAATGTCTGGTGGCATAATTACTCTCTGCGGTATGATTATGGGAGGTACATTCCTCACATTGCTTGTATCGCACTCAGCACTGCTTCAAGAATTCGGATTCGCATTGGGTATAGCGATCTTGATCGATTCTCTGATCGTTGTAACATATGTGGTTCCAGCACTCATGCACCTCATGGGAGATTGGAGTTGGAAAGGACCTAAATTCCTTCACAGAAACTAAAACGACCAATAAACACCTTACCTTCTGTCGATTCAAAGACATGTGTCTTCTCGACAGAGGTATAAAATCTTTGTAAACTATTTTAAATAGCAATGAGTGGTCTGAACAGACCACTCATCTTTTCCTACCTTTGAAAAGATCACTGAACTACGATAACTACAACTTTTGCGTTACGTACTACGTAATCAGAAACAGACCCAAGAACCGCACGATCAAAAAGACTTTTATCTGAACGACCTACTATGATCGTGTCTGTGTTGAATCTTGCTGCCGCTTCAAGAATGCTTTTACCAGGCGTTCCTGACTCTAGTATTATCTGCACATCTGCACCTTCGGAAACGGCCTTTTCCCGAGCTTCGATAAGATATGCGTTTATTTTTTCAATCTCATTCTCCATATCCAGTTTATCCTTGGAAGTTATAACTGAAAAAATATACAATGGCTGATTATAAACCTTGGAGTGCTGAATCGCGTATTCCAACGCTTTTTTCGTATGTTCCATTCCATCATAAGCAATCAAGATAGACATGTTATTATCAAACTCAGATACATTATACCGTTATAATAACCTTAACCAAAGAAAAACTAAAACATTATGATAATTAGTCAAAATGCCACATATACGTTCAATAACCATGATTACGAACACTGTTGAATCCCTCCTATATTAAAAATTCAAACAATCATAAACTGAAAGTTATCTCTCCATAAATTCCATTGATGATTTTTATAACATCATTGGGATTCACTCTGATTGTACAGCCTAGTTTTCCTCCGCTGATATAAATCAGATCAACTTTCTCTGCAGAATTATCTATCACTATTCTATGAACCCCTTTCAGACCCAATGGACTACAACCGCCACGAACATACCCGGTAACTTTATTCATATCGTTTACCGGAATCAATTCCACGAATTTCTCATTGACTGCTTTAGCAGCCTTCTTGAGATCTAATCCTCTAGCAACGGGTATTACAAAAACATAATACTTTTTACTCTTCCCCTGTGCTACCAATGTTTTAAAAGAGCTTCCGATCGGTATTCCTATCAACTCCGATACATGAACCCCATCGATGAAATCATCACATTCATAATAAATAGCCTCATATGAGATCTTATGCTGATCCAATATGCGCATCGCATTGGTTTTCTGCTCTTTGGACATTGTTGAGATATCACTGAATTTTATATTGTATATTACGATTATCTGATAGCCAAATTAATATGATACACATCGATGATTTCTCAGATGGTAGATAATAATTACTTTCTTCGATCCGTTTCTTTTTATTGCCTTGACAAAAATACATTTTAAAAACCTTACTTGGACATATATGCCAACATTATAATACGCGTATTGTATTCAAGATTTACGTCTGAACGTTCTGACATGGCAGTCAGTAACATTGCGGTAAACGACTGCACTCGGAGGATACAGATTCTGAGGTAGAAGAAATGACATTTGATATCATAAGACCAGAAGAAATAGAGAAAAGAAGTATGGAGATAATAGAATCTGAACTCAACGGAAGAACACTTCCTGAGCCGGATTTCTCCGTTTTAAAAAGATGCATACACACATCTGCAGATTTTGACTATTACGATAATCTTACATTCTCTGAGAATGCAACCGAGATAGGCATAAAAGCATTGAGAGAGGGTGCGCACATCGTCACCGATACAAAAATGGCTGCAGCCGGAATAAACAAAACTAGACTTCACCAACTAGGAGGAGAGGTCCACTGTTTCATCAGTGATGACGATGTTGTTGCAGAAGCCAAAAGCAGAGGATGCACCAGATCCACGATATGCATGGAAAAAGGTGCCGAACTTGAAAGACCTGTCATATTTGCGATTGGCAACGCCCCTACAGCTCTAGTCAGTCTTTACGATCTGATCAAAAAAGAAAAGATCAGACCAGCACTAATAATAGGGGTCCCAGTTGGATTCGTCAACGTCGTGGAATCTAAAGAACTGATAATGAAAGCAGGCATCCCGTATATCGTCGCACGCGGAAGGAAGGGCGGAAGCAACATAGCTGCCACGATATGCAACGCGATGATGTACTACAAAGGATGAGTGAGCACATGTACAATAACCATAGATCGGAGATCTGCCGGAGGCATCTTCTTGAATGAGATAATAAGGATCGAGGGCCTGGTAAAAAGATTCGGGGACAAACCCGCCCTCAACGGCCTGGACCTTTCGGTCCACGAAGGCGAGATATTCGGATACCTCGGACCCAACGGGGCAGGGAAGACGACGACGGTGCGCGTGATATCGACGCTCACCGATTACGATTCCGGCAAGGTGGTCGTCGACGGCCACGACATCGAGGAGGAGCCTTACGAGGCCAAGGAATGCATGGGAGTCATACAGCAGCAGATCTCCCTGGACAAGGACCTGACGATACGGGAGAACATGATCGTCCACTGCATGTACCACATGATGGGCAAGAAGGAAAGGGAGGAACGCATCGCGGAGCTGTCCAAATACGTCGGCCTGGAGGATTATCTGGACCGCACCGTGGATTCTCTGTCCGGCGGATGGAAGAAGAGGGCCGCGATAATATGCTCGGTGCTCCACAGCCCCAAGGTGCTGTTCCTGGACGAACCCACCGCGGGATTGGACATACAGGCGAGACGCCTGCTGTGGGACCTCGTCAGGGCCCTGAACAAACGGGGGACCACGATCTTCGTGACAACGCATTACATCGAGGAAGCCGAGATACTATGCGACAGGGTCGGGATAATAGATCACGGGAGACTCATCGCGGTCGGAAGGCCGCAGGAACTGTGCGAGACCGTGGGATCCACCGTTGTGGAGTACACCAAGGAGGACGAGACCACGGAATACAGGTGCTTCAGGAACAGGGACGAGGCCGACGAATTCGCGAAAGGACTCGGAAGCTACGAGAACCTGCTGGTCAGGAAGACCAATCTCGAGGACGTCTTCGTGGAACTCACAGGCAAGGCCGCGGGGGAGTTCCAATGAGCAACTTCCTCAAAGAGGTCTACTACGTAGCATGGGGGGACGTACGCTTCCTCAGGCACACGTGGATCAACGTGCTTATAATGAGCCTCATGACGCCCCTGCTGTATCTTGTAGCTTTCGGATACGGTCTCAGGACGGGAGAGACGGACTCGGGATTCTCGTACATAGCGTTCGTCATCCCCGGTATAGTAGCGCTCACCGCTCTGTCGGCGCCGTTCTCGGCGACATCGACGAGGCTGAACGTGCAGAGGCTGTACTACAAATGCTTCGACGAGATGATGATGTGCCCGCTGAGCATGTCCTCGATAATGGTGGGGAAGTCCATCGTCGGCGTGCTGCGCGGACTGTTCAGCTGTCTGGCGCTGTTCCTGCTGGGGCTGTTCCTGGCGCCGGACCTGACGTTCACGCCGCTGTTCCTGGTGTGCCTGATAATATCGTGCTTCGTGTTCTCGTTCTTAGGGGTAGTGGCGGCTTTGATGGCGAAATCCCATCAGAGCATGGCGACGTTCAGCAGCGTGGTCATACTCCCGATGACGTTCCTCTGCGGCACGTTCTTCTCGGTATCTTCGCTGCCGGCGTTCTTCCAGGTCCTGCTGTACTGCCTTCCGCTGACGCATGCCAGCGAATGCATAAGGGCGGCAAGTCTCGGAACGGCGTTCCCGTGGTGGTCTCTTGCGGTGCTCATAGCGTTCGGTATCGCATTCTATCTGATAGGATGGAGGCTTCTGAAGACCAAGAGGATCTGAATATCTGAAGACCACAAAAAACAGAGGGCGTATGCCCTCTTCTTTGATCAATTATTCATTTAACGACTAAGCTGTTCAAGACTTAAAAATTTCTTTCAGAGACATAATATAAATTGTCATTTTCCTTTTTATCTTCTCAATATTTGTGCTTAATAATAAACCATAAGGCAACAATTATAAGCAAAGCAACAACAACCGTTGCAATGATCCAAATTGTATTATCATTGTTATCTTCGATCAGATGTATCTCAAAACTATCGGCAGTCTTACCGAAAACATCTGTTCCAAGAACAGGCATACTTCCAGTAAAATATACATCAGTCAACGATTGGCACCCATAAAAAGCATCATTTCCTATCGTTTCTATTGATCTTTCGAATGTCACCGATTCAAGCATTGTACATTTATAGAATGCATATTCGCCTACTGATACCAAATTATCAGACATCTCCACATATGCTAAAGATTCGCAACGATGGAACGCGTAGCTTCCTACCACTGTCACTGAGTCTGGCATCTCTATAGATATAACCGCAAAACATCCGTCGAATGTCCAAGGCAAGATTTCTGTGATATCACAATCCATCGTTATAATTTCCGCCGATGTGCAATATCTGAATGCACCTTCACCGATATATTTCACGGTTTCTGGTATTTGTATCTCTGAGAACATATAACACATTCTGAATGCTTCGAATCCTATGAATTCAACATTTCCTAGATCTATATTCTCAAGAACACAACATTCTCTAAACGCCTCATCCATTACAACAGTTAATGTATCTGGAATAGTCACAGATTTTAGAGCTTCGCACTTATAAAATGCTCTTTCGCAGATCATTCCGATTCCAGACTCGATTGTAACATATTTCACATCTTGTCTGTCGTAAAATGCCCATGCACCCAAAGATGTCGTATTGTATATCACACTATCAACAGTGATCGACGACGGTATAATTATACTGCCTGAAGAATTCGGCGTACCACTCGTTATGATTGTGTCTGAACCAGCTATCACATATTCTGAATATGAACCATCTGAAGATCTGACACTTCCAGACAACATCATCTCAAGATCGTGTCCTTCATATGAATCCCAACCAGACATTCCTTCCACGTAATGAAATATCGTATTATCTGGAAACGCATCCGATCCCATTTCAGATGGAATATCACCCAAAAAATAAACATCGGTAAGTGATGCACATCCGGAAAATGCTCCATTTCCTATGCTTTCTATTCTTTCTGGTATTATCACATATGCAAGCTTTGAACATCCAGAAAATGCATTTTCTGCAATACATGTAACTTCATACCCTTCCAATGCGGATTGTATCATGACATTGTCCGAATCTGAGATGAATCCATAGATCACTGAATAATAAGGATCTGATGACGAACCGCTCCCATATGTTCCATATTCATATACCGACCCGTTCGGTGTAACATATTCAGAATATTCTGATTCTGCACATACCGACATCGGCATCGAAAAAATAAACATTGATGATATCGACAAAACTGCGACTGCAAATAGAATTACCCTTGGATTTAAAGTCATATCATATCAAGTCCAGCCTTTACTGCAGCACGCACAGCAGACGGTTTATCATCAGCACTTCCTATGATTATCACATCACCTTCCTGAGGTTCGGCAGCCTTCCTGATTTTATCCGCGGCTTCAGGATCCTTAGTATCCATATCCCAATCAGGAGCCATGATGATTCTTCCGTCTTTTACGATAAATGTTGTACATCCCACTGCACCAACCCTAATACCTATGTCGCGCTGGTGTGCTCCGTTCGTTATCTTAGAATACTTTCCCATAACCAGAATCCCTTGGGCCATACTTCCTCTTACATACTCAGAAATATCTACGTCTACAACTCTGATGGGTATGGTATCCAGGAATTCCAAACCTGCATTGTTTATAGATACGCCTGTTTGATTTATATCCACCAATTCCCAACTCCTGAGATACTCCAAAATTTTACGCATACTTCCTTCACCTACTCCGACCATCTCAGCCAACTTGCAACGACTTATGCGTCCGTTTATGTTGATGACATGCAGAGACCAATACACATCTGCATCACAAAATCTCATCATTGGACCGAATTGCGGTATATTTACAAGTTTCATCAATTCTGCCCTCCGGTTTCATAAGCCGATATACACTGTGCATCTGTCGCAATGCTCATCACACTATCGAATGACTCTCCGGTAATCAATGATACTTCTACTGGTCTTTTTCCCTCTCTGAGAAGAATGAATATCTCAGCACTTCTGCGATCCATCCCCGTGATATGTGGTATTTTATCTATCTTCTCCGAATCACTGACACCGGATATTGAGATGCGCTCCGTATCTAATGCGACACGTTTTCTCCGAACGTGCTTCTTATTGCCGCCCCACTCCGATGAACCACATGATTCACACACCTTGGGGCGTGTGTTGGAACTTAATCCCCATATGTGTCCGCACTGCATACACACACAATAGTAATATCTGTCACCACATGCAGGACATTTGCTGCAAACATTGTTTTTTAAAATATATTTGGTACCACATACCTTGCAAATATGCTGAATAGCCATATCATTCCAATAGTAAGATTTACAAGATGGACACATCTTTGGATCTGCCTTGCTTTTCTTCTCCCATATATTCCCACAAAGATTGCACGTACAGAACTCAACAGTAGTATTCCATCTCGAAGTACGACACGAAGGACACATCGGTGGATTATTAGTCGAACTCACCCATTCGTGACCACACCGCTTACATTTGCATTTTGTAACATTATCATTATTCCACAAAGAAGACCTACATTGAGGACACAATTTTGGTTCTGCAGGCATTATATCTGATTCATTTTTATCTTTCTTGATCCTTTTGTTCGTAGTTACCCACTGATATGAACAAATTTTACAGCTATGAATCGATATTTGGCAACAGTCTTCGGATTCCACTTTTTCCGCAACTACATTTTGATTCGTATCCTCATTTTTTCTACTGTCTCCATGACAATAACTAAACATACCTTTCAATAGGAACAATGCATCTATCCTTCGATTTAATCCTAACATATCATCATCGGTCTTTTCAGATACTATAGGAACTACAGGCTGATCGTTCCAGCCGCCTTTCCTAGATGACCTTTCCTTATCCGTGTTCATGATTGTTTGCCCCTTATGATTATACAATATTCAGTTGGACTATACATCCAAGATGTGTTTTTAATTTATCTAGATTATTGTGATAAATGTTATATGAAGAGTAAAAACCTGAAATGTATTACCTAATCCACTATGAAAATACATTGTACGACAATATAAGCGATATTATACAATCAATAATAATCCAATGGATTATCAGTAAATACCGTATCATCAACTGTGATTCCAGACATGACATATGCATCCATGATCCGGTCAAATGATGATCTTACTTCATCGGTTGTCATTCCAAACTTCACTGCTATCTCTTTCGGCCCCATGCCTCTGAAATGTATCGACAGAATCTCCGAATCCTTTTTATCAAGATTCAAACGTTCTTCAAAATAATCTATCGTTTTTTTATAATAATCCCGCTTAGCATACATCTCATCAGCGAGTTCCTTCCATCTGTCTGTCATAACCCTGCTATTGACTGCAGCAACAAACGTATCTGCAGTAATATCGAATCTTCTGCACATCTCATGAAAATACACAGTGGTTATTGGTTCGTCTCCTTTCCAAAGATAAATTATACCAAAACCATTCTCTGATGTATATCTTAATCTGAACATTCCATTCGACCATATATCAAATGCTTCAAAATCCTGACTTGCCCCTATCTTCGCTTCCATACCACATACAGGACAGTTCAATCCTTTCATCTGCGGGATAGTATTCCATGTGAATCCGCAAGATCCACATACCATAGTTCTCATATCGTTGCTTCCGCCACAATTGGGACACGTAGCTGGTTTACCGTTGATTCTCATTAGATATGTATATCCACAACGATAACAAACGAATATTTTAGGTGTCTCATTCCATTTGTGAGATTTACATGACGGACATGTCTTCACATCCTCCGGCTTGCGTCCGTTCATTGCCATCCATTTGTGACCACATCTTCGACATTGAAGTATATATCTCGGAGTATTCCACAATTCAGACTGACATTTTGGACATCTTTTCGGTTTTTCGGCTTGATTCCTCCATGCATGTCCACATCTGTTACATTTAAGCCTTATGATTTTAGGTTCTTTCCATTCAATAGAATGGCAGCATGGACACCTGGCAGGAAGTTCCTTCCTTCTCTGAACCCAATCATGATCGCACTGATTACAATGTAAAAATCTCTCTTTGATACCCTCCGTCTGTATTCTTCCACATTCGGGACATGGCTCAAGAACAGATTTCATCATCCAAGTACGTCCGCAATATCTACATGATATCTCATGCAGAGGATGCCCCCATCTTGAAGAATGGCAGCACGGACAATTCTTTGGTAGTCTCTCTTTTCTCGACGTCCACGTATGTCCGCATCTGTAACAATAGAGTGAAAGCGCTCTTCCAAAAATATCGTGTACAGTTTTTGATTCCGATAATGGTTCTGACATGTACGTTCCCCACTCTATTCAAGTCTTAACATACCTCTTCGGCAAAACGTAGATCTCCCCATCGACATCAAGACCAACGCGGGCATCCACTTCATAAACATCGCGGATAAGCTGTTCCGTGACAACTTCCTTCGGATCTCCGATCGTCACGATCTGCCCCTTTTTCATTATAACACATAAATCGCAATATCTTGCCATCAGTGAGATGTCATGCTCTGCAACCAAGACGGTCATGTCTGAACGTGCCATAGATTGCAGATATTCCATAACATCAAGCTTATACTTCATATCCAAATGTGATGTAGGTTCATCAACAAGCATGAGTTTAGGTTCCTGGACATATGCCTTAGCGATGAGCGCACGTTGACGCTCTCCTGAAGAAAGCATAGAGACCTGATTGCGCCTCAGTGCATCAAGACCGAATGTACGCAGTGCTTTACGAACTGCTGCTTCATCTTCCTTTGTCTCCCACCAAAGACGATCAACGAACGGATACCGTCCGAGCATAACCATATCCATAACGGTCATACCGAAAGTGGGTCCTGATTCTGCTGGTACATTTGCTACTAATTTAGCCACTTCGGCCGGTTTCAATTTCACAATATCCTTGCCATCAACCTCGATAGAACCTGAGGTCATATCATGGATTTTCGAAATACATTTCATCATGGTCGATTTTCCACATCCATTCGGTCCGATCAGACCGATCATCATACCCTTTCCCAATTCAAGATCGATGTTTTTCAGTGCATCGAAACCATCAAAATTCTTGCACAATCTGCTGATCTTCAAGACAGGTTCATCCATTGTAATCACGCCCTTTCTTCATCAGCATGTATGCGAATATCGGAGTGCCTATCATTGCGGTTATCGCTCCGACAGGCAATTCCAAAGGAGACATTGCCGTCCTTGCGATAAGGTCTGCGAACAACATAAGCATCGCACCCAAAACAATAGATGCAGGCATGATCAACCTATGATCTCCACCCAAGGCCATCCTACATGCATGAGGTATTACCAATCCGACGAATCCGATAATACCGCAGAATGCCACACATACTGCAGTCAATACCGATGCCACAATCATCATCGTCCTTTTGAATCTCACAACATTCATACCAAGCTGTTTCGCTTGTTCCTCCCCCATCATGAACAGATTGAATTCCCTTGCCCAAAGCATCGCAATAAACGAAATTCCCATTGCCGGAACAAAAACGATCCAGGCATTCTCCCATGTTATATTAGCAAAAGAACCAAAAAGCCACCACATGGCATTGGTCAGATTCTTCTGAGCCAACGAAAGGAATATTGTCTGCACGGAAGAGAATGCGAATCCTA
This sequence comes from Candidatus Methanomethylophilaceae archaeon, assembly GCA_963676235.1. GTDB lineage: Archaea > Thermoplasmatota > Thermoplasmata > Methanomassiliicoccales > Methanomethylophilaceae > JALNYB01. The sequence goes on along the minus strand of OY781044.1, from coordinate 1,089,932 downwards.
CTATGACTCCCGCAAGAATATAATTGGTGGGCGAACCGCCAGAACCTTCTGCTACGGTCATGGTTATCGCAAAAGCAATAATACCGCCGATTATAGCTGCTATCGGTATCGCATACAAAGAACTGCTACTTCCAATGAATGGAATTGTGATTCCTAATGCGACAACGGCTATAGCCATGCAACCGGCACCCGAAGAAACACCGGTTATATATGGATCGACCAACGGATTTCTGATTATGGCCTGATACATACATCCGGCTATGGATAAACCGGCACCTACTGCTATGGCCGCTATAGCTCTCGGAAGCCTTGCCTGATAGATGTAAAGTTCGACTGTATTGAGATTCTGTCCACCTTTCATTATCGAAGAGAATAATGCACCTATCGCCTCCGTAACCGAAATAACACCTCCCGATGAGATGCATATCGAAATTATGAACGCTACAACGGCCATTATGATACCGAATATCACTATAACGACGAAACGCCTCTTCTTCAACGCGATTTCACTGGTATCATCATCCTCAACTGGCACAGCCATCTTTTCTTTCATACGATGGAGACCTGCCTTTATCCAAGGTTCTTTTTTCTTCTCTTCTTCAGACATTTACTACTATACTCCTCAATAAAATTTGATCAAAAATGCAAAAGCAACCACTACTATGATTATCAACAGGATCCATGACCAATGATAGAATCCGTTGGACAGAACTATCTCTCCACTGTCTCCATAAGCCTGTCCCTGGACATCAGATATGCAATATATCGCACCGTAATCATTACCGACATAGATCTTACCGTCGATAACGGTCGGAGATACCATGGAATACGAACCAGATGAATACGGAGTTAATTTGATTCTCCAACTCTGACTTCCATCCTCCGCATTTATAGCAGTGAGGCCTCCGCCAGTAGGATAAAATATCCCTGCAGAGTAATCCATTGCATACAAAACACCATCTGCATATGTCAGTGAAGCTTTGATCATCTGATAATTTTCAGTTACCCAAACGACATTTCCGTTCAGATCGAACTTGTAAACTGCATTGGTGACCGCATACTCTGTTCCGTCAACGCCTGTGAGTGTCGATGCACCGCCTGATACTGGCGAAACATAAGTATAGAAATAATCTCCAACAACAACGGGGTCGTTACATAGAAAATCTAATTTCCATTCACTTTTTCCAGTTGCTGCATCCATGCATAACAAATATCCTGTAAGCGACGATAGTCCGCCGTCAGAACAACATACAAGGAGCTTACCTTCTGAAGTGACTGAAATAGAACCTGCCGAACCTGGAGTTCCTGGATGTGGTTTGTTAACATCACCGAGATCTATCGCCTGTGATGCCCAGATCTCGTCACCTGTCGATGCGTTGAGTGCATATACAAAACCTTCATAAGATCCTATGAAGAGCATACGGACACCATTTATATCAGCAATGACCGGTGCGTGAAAATAGAAACATCCCTTGATGCTGGAAGACGGATTGTAATCCCAAAGTTCAACAAACTTTCCTTCAGAAGTAAGCGAATAACACAAAACATGCCCGTCCGATGTTCCGAAATATATAGCTCCGGAATCATAGATCGGTGTTGTCCCTCCTGTATAAAAGGTCCTTCCTTCCCATGTTATGTCGCCATTACTATCTATTGGATAGTTCAGATCTAGCGCCAGAATATCCAATACCACCGCATTTCCGTTACCATCACCATAACGGTCAAAACAGTAAACATTCCCGTTGGTCGCTGTAACAATAAGCATATCTCCTACGACTAGGGGTGATGTTACTTCATAACCCTGACCATAAGCCATATGATATGACCAGACAAGCATACCTGTGTTACGATCGATACAATAGACCCACGGATCTTTATCAGAACCTGTGGCGCCATATGTTCCTCCGGTCGTATGATAAAGATAGTTTCCGGCAACGATGATCGCAGAATCCACATACCCGGTGGAATATGTCTTGTACCACTCCACTGGCGTGGCAGCGGAATCCGTTCCGTATGAATCTGAACAATTGGATGCAGATGAATCCCCGCCATACACGGTCCACGCTGTTGGGTTATCAGGTGTCTCAGCAGGAACTATCGACGTATCAGGATAGAATCCCACAGCGAAATATCCTTCTGAATATGATGAACTCATATCCGAACAATAATTCCATTTCTCGGTATCTGTGTTCCAGATATATAGATTCCATTTGCAAGTCTGACCACCTACAGAATGATCTGACATATCCCCTATCTTCGATATGGAATCTCCAGACGATGTCACATCTAGTCCTAGAGACTCGGCACACACCTTTGTTATTGAATAATATGAGCCTGTAGTGGTTATTTCACACCAGTAGGTGGTACCATTGCCCATATCTATGAGCATGGAAGCATCACCAGTGTCTGCTGACACAGATACTGCCGGCACGAATATAATAGCCAAGACTGCAGCCGCCATTATGACAGAGACATATTTTTTCATGAATACGCCTCTGACTGATACGTTAGATACTGCTGATAATCATCACCGAAATATTTCGGAATAGCATCTAAAGCATCCAACAGTTGAAATGCTTCGGGATTCAATATCTTAGAGATCAATTCAACAGCTTCAGATAATCTTGGCCCCGGTCTTGATAGGATATCCCCTGCCGCACCAGAGAATATATAAACCTCGCCGTCGAGATATGCAGGCGTAGCCTTCCATACAGGATCCAATGAATCCAGTACGGCCTGATATTCCTCATCTGTTGTTACCTCGGTGCTTGATATTATTATGATAACGTTCGGCTGCTTCGCATAGATCTGTTCTTTGGAAACCATAAACCATGACGATGACTGCGAATCGAATATGTTCACGCCACCGGCAGTTGATATGACATCGGACATGAATGTGTCCGAACCGCATGTCCACGGCGAAGGATCTGCAGATAAGGCGCTGAATACCCTTAAGCCAGTTATTCCAGCGATACCTGAAACAACATCTATGGTTGAACGTAAGTTCGAGATCTCTGCATTGGCATTCTCTGACAATCCCAATGCCGATGCCGTTATCCAGATGTTGTTATATAATGTGGCTATATCTGTCCCGTCATAGAGTACGACACAATTTATACCGGATTTTCTTAATTTATCCGCTATGGTTACGTGTTCTCCCGTACCTCCATCACAAAACACTATATCCGGATTCAAAGCGATTATCCATTCGTAATTGGGATCTGTGTATCCGCCGATTATGGATATAGTTCCGTTCTCTTGACCTTCAACGACCTCTTCAGGATAATTGCTGTATAGATCTGTTCCCACGATGTAATCGATACCTTTAACAGAACACAAGGTCTCGGTGATAGAAGGTGCAAGAGATACCACCTTGAGCGTGCTTTTAGTTGCCGTTGATTCGCCATCCTCAGCATAATCATAATAGGTGTATCCTGTAGCATCTGCACCTGGCATGACTGTATCCGCACCTGTAGAACGAGACCAGCATAGTATTGTGTGATCCGATGCCTTCAATAATGAAGGATCCGCGGATGCCCAATTCCCATTAGACAAAGCATATAATCCCCATTGAATTCCAACTAAATTTACCTGACCGTTTATTGAGTAAACCGTTCCATCATCCAATATTGTGCAATCGTATCCATTTATGTGACACGCTGTTTCCAGTACATCATAACCATCCATATCTTCGGTGAATGTCATTTCTGTCCAGACAACATCCCAATAACCGAAATCTATCATCAAACCCTGCGTATTATCTGCAGATGCCACTGTCAGACCTATCATAGGCACAGCTGTTAGTATCAATATCACAATAACAGCCGATGCCGTGAGTTTGATATTCATTGAATTCATGATATCATGCTCATAATCCCTTCTCGATCTCTGATGGCACAGAAGACGGAGGATTTCCTGAATTATCTGTAGTGGTGGTCTTCAAAACTAATGCAAAATATCTGTAATCAGTAATATCGTATAGTCCCAAAGACCAATCGTTGTATGTCCAATCGGATGCATCACCGAGATCGTTTGACTCAGGATCGAACGTATATTGAGTCCAATATGTCCATGTTCCATACTCCCCGCCGGAATTGCTTACTTTTGTATCTGTCCATCCGAGGAAATAATAGAGCCATCCATAATTACCATCCTCATGACTATAATAATATATCGGACTCGGATCCTCTTCGTTCTCGATTATATTTTCCCACTCTGAGTCAGTATGAAGTCCCGGAAACAATTGATTCATTATAACATCCTTCAGTGCTTCAACAACACTGCTTCCTGTTCCTTTGAACCACATCCCGTTCTTCCTTTCACTCTCTGTCATGTTGATATTGTTGATTATCCATTTGTTCTCATCAGCGTAATTTGTGTCATCGTAATTTTCTTCGAACTTGATGAAGAAATAAACACTATACTCAACTTCAGAAACAGGAGATCTGTAGGTGATCTTGGAATCTACTGTCGTCTTCTCGGAATATGAGAGGGCGATATTCATGCCATCGATAAGCGAAGCAGAATAATTAGCACCCGATATCACCGCCCATCCATCTGGAGATGCCCATTTAAACAATGCCCAGACTGAGTCCCCTTCTGCGGATTTACCATCTACAGAACGAACTGCACCACTGCTGCTGTAAACGACCGCGTGGGAACTTAAAGCATCGTCCAGTATCTCACGCAGAGTGGTCCCTGTACCTGTGAGCTCTTCAGTCTCTCCTAAACCTTCCAAATATACGGTCGCGGTCATCATACCATCCCCGCTGCTGTTGTTATTACTGTTGCTGTTTAATCCCCCGGATAATGTTACAGCCACCACCCCTATAACCAAAATCGCCAGAATGGCTATCAATGCTATCTTAACCTTACTATCCATGCTTCATCTCTCCTTATATGTGATTGTTCATCTCTGTTCCAGACACCAATCCAAGAACGATATCTACACCTGACGAGGAAGTGTCTCCTTTGACAGTCACAACAAGTACTCCTCCTGATACTGTTCCAGAAGTTGTTTTCACACCGTCATCAACGGTGTAATAATATGCTGTCAATGTATTCCCGTTCTGAGATGTCCCAACTATTATCGAAACTGTGTAATCCAATTCGCCGGTCACACCATCTCCGAGTACCTTAATCAAAATACAATCTACATCGGTTTTAGCATACGAGGCAATCGCTTTAACCGATGAACTGACGGAGCTTGCTTTATTCACATAAAGCACAGAATCAGACGGAATGGATGCCGTCACATATATGCCGTTTCCGTTGTCTAGCGTATTGCCTGTGTTCTGCGTCCATTTCGCTTTCACGGTGATATTCTTTGTGAATTCATATTCCATATCCGATGTTATTTCTGTGCCATCTAGATACCATCCTTCGAATGAATATCCAGACTTCTTGACTGTTGGGAGGCCCCCTATCGTCAGAGAATATACAACATCCATGGATTCTGCATAAGAACCTCCATCACTATCGAAAGATATCGTATAGTAAGCAAGCCACTTCGCTTTCAATGTAAGATCAGATGAAATGATGCTCTTACATGGAATATATTCTGTATTCCCTGAGAACCACCCTGCAAAGGTATATCCTGATCTTGTCGGCTCCGAAACATAGCCTATGACCCCATTCTTAGCAACATCCATTGATGTTGAGCCAGAGCCACCATTTGCATCTAAAGTTACTTTGCATGATTGATCATAATATGCAGTAAGTGTGATATCTCCTGTCACCTTTGACGAACAGATATTCCACAGCGTTCCTGATGATGTGTACCATCCTGAGAATATCTTTCCCGATGGATTGCTGAATTGCGGGAAATCTATACATGAATTCTTCAATACCTTCAATTCCGTATTTTCAGAACCTTCTGTGATTAATGTAACAATGCAATAAAGTTCCTGCAAATCACCATAATTGATGACTTCGGCCTTATCTTCCTCAGATAAAGCAGAATATCTTGATTCTGCCATGGTTACTTCTGCATAACTGACGTAACCGTCATCGGAAAAGGCCATTATACGTGCTATCTCGTTCTGAACATCCTCAGACGTATAAATGGAGGCTGCCGTATCCATATGGCCGTAACAGAACAACGTGGAATCATTACGTACCAGTATGTATCCTTCAGAAGATATTGTAAAACTCTGATATGCAAACTGTTTCACACTTGGCGTGAAATTGAATACGATCTCCGGAGACGTCTGACCTTCACTGTCTTTCAGAACATATATATCAGCAGAACCGGAAAGTCCCGTTGAATCATCGGAAGATATCTGTCCGTATTCTATCACATAAATATAAACTGCATAATTATTCGATGCTGAAGCATATCCGATAGTGATTGATGCCGTGCTCTTGGTGCATAGTCCGTTTCCGTCTGTCGTTTTAAACGTATATGCTGTTGTCATCGTACCGTTATCTGCGATATTTATCACAGTCAACGGTTCGTTGGTACCCATCGTGCTTCCGCCTCCGCCGATATAAAGACGATTGTTCCATATCACCGGCGTAGATTGCGTTCCGCCGTTTTCGATAGCAGATACCCATATCTTCTCAGAATCTATATCCAACGTACCGTCAGCATTGACTGTGAACGAATGGATCTTGAGTGTCTTATCGGTATTCACTTCCGTTGTAGCACTTTCAACTTCAGCATAATTGGTTGCAACGTATACCCTTCCATTGTACATCGTAAGTCCCGATGCAACATATTCAGAACTCATCTTGTAAGTGTCATATATTGCACCTGTCTTTGAATCCAAAACATATATTGTGGCCCCTCCGTCGGAATATCCTCCAGATGCCACGATACAGTAATTGCCTGCAAATGCCGGTGTCGCATTGTACCATCCATTCTCATCCAATATCCATGTTGCAGATACTTTCTCATCAGAACTGGACTTATTGACATCATATGATGAGAAACAAGCAAAATCTCCACCATACGTTCCAAAATAAACATAGCCATCATTATATGTGACAGACCCCTGCACTTCTCCACTGAAGACCGGCTCACAAGTATACAGTTGATCTAGAGATTCTGCATCATAAACTTTCATGATCGTGTATGAGTCTTCTTTGCAGGGAACGAATATCTTACCATCGCCGTGTGCGATGGCCATATTGTAAACCGAATCAGAAACACATATAGTGCTCTTAACAATGGTTCCTGTTGAAGTATCCACACACCTCAAAGAACTATCCCCTGCATTGTAATAGTATGTATAAGATCCAACACATATCGCAGAACCGGGAGTCTTCCAGTTCACAGAACTGCTATCAGCAGATCCTGTGATGTTCCACAGTTCCTTTATGTCAGAAGAAGATATCGGCGTCTTGGCATCAGAAATTCCAGCAGAATTTATGTTTCCAAGCCAATAATTCCAATCTAGGACATCGTTTTCAGAAAAATCATGATATATATTGTTATCAACATACTCTTCCGATTCCCCGGACTGACTCAGCATCGGTATTCCGATCGCGCACACGACCAATATCGCAATCGCGATTATCGCGAACGTAGCAATCATTTTACTGTTCATAAGAATCCCTCCGCACAGGGTCCCTTTTCTGTATGCACGATAGCAACACACATATTTCATTCATGGAATGTCCATCTCCTCGATAAGTTTCAAATCCTGTATACAGGAATTTCAAAGCGCCCTACGTTGCCTTTCTGTCTAACTGCACGCAATTATCCGAACTGAAGGACTAAAGACCGCGGGAATAAACAATATATGAAATATCCTTATTTATATCACAATCACAGATTAGGCGGAATCATCCATCCAATGTTTTTTCCGATGTTTTGTATATGAGAAAAATCTCAATAATTCAAAAAAAATATCAATGTTATACATGAATAAATTCAATATCTATCGGCAAATAACAAAAAATTCTGTACGATTTGATTGCAGAGGGGACGGATTTCCGTCCCCTCCTTTTTAAAGAGGTATATTCGAGTCTGCCGATCATTCGGCTCCTCTGGACCTCCTGTACATGTACGCTCCGATCCCTGCCAAGATCAATGCGATGGCTATTATCGCGACGGCCAGCGTGTAATCCGCGCCGGGTGCGCCGGCGCCGTCATCCACACTTACGCCGTATCCTATGACGAAATACGAGAAGTGGTCCGTCGTGAATCTCACCGTTTTGTTGACGGAATCGTAGGAACACGATACTGAATCCATGTTGCCTTCGTCATCCATGTACCATACCGTCACCTGCGAGGCATCCTGCCCGTCCTCGAGTTCGTAGGGGACCGTTACCGAAACGGTCCCTCCGAGCTCGTGCACCGCATTGTTGCCCACGGTCACGTTGAACGATACGACGAGGCCGTCTCCGACCTTTTCCTTCTGTTCGTCCGTAAGAGTTCCGACATCCACATCGGCTACGGCGATAACCACGTCCCCGTCGCCTTCTGCAGACAGGGAAGCCAATGTCTCCGGGTCCAGCGATACGGTTCCGCGATCTGTCACGATCCTCAGATCCGCCGACACGTCCGCGAGATCCTTGAGAGCAGATGACGAAACCGTCAATGCGGAAGAACCCGAACTGCCGCCGACGGATATGTCTGCCGTGACGACAGGCTTGGAATCCCCGCCTGCGCTTCCTTTTATGCTCTTAACGGCAGAAGCTATCTGATCATCGGTTATCTTTGCAGACGTGTTTCCGTCGTTGTCGGTTACCGGCGTTACCGATAAATCGACCGCTTTGACCGCTTTGACGGTGACGGAACATGTTGCTGTGAATCTTCCGTCTTCCGTCGTCACTGTTACGACGGCCGTTCCCGCACTCACGGGTGTGAGGACGCCGTTAGATACTGTTACGACGGATGTGTTGCTCGAGGACCACGTCACGTTCCTGTTCGTCGCATTGCCGGGCGATACCGTTGCCGTGAGGACCTCGGTATCCGAGGTCAACGTCACCGAACTGCTGCTGAGGGATACGCCGGTGACCGCCACCGTAGTATTGCCTACGGTGACGGTGCATGTGGCTTTGAAATTCCCGTTGTCCGTTGTGACGGTTATAACCGATGTTCCGTTGGATACCGCGGTGACCTTGCCGTTACTGTCAACTGTAGCGACGGATGTGTTGCTCGAGGACCATGTGACGTTCTTATTCGTTGCATTGTCTGGAAGGATAATAGCCGTTAGAATTTGTAAATCACCAACGTTCAATATCGCAGAGGTCTTGTCCAAAGAAACACCTGTGACCTTTATTTCTTCAATCATCTCCGATGTTGTACTATATACAAGTTTAATATATTGAGATTCCATCGTGTTTAAATAGCCTAAGCATTTTTGATTATATTCCCATATTCCAGATTCTGTAGATTTATGATATTGAACCCAGTATGTGTATGTACCATCACTATTACTAATGGTCTTTAAACCCAAGAATGTATTAAACCACCCCGCGTAATATGTATTATCAAAACTAAGGTCCCAATTATTGGTTGAACAAACATACTCCAATGCCAAAGCTGCATTATCCCCTATTCCAGTTACCCAAAAACCATTTTTCATATCTTCTTCAGATACGCTAGTCAATGTTGTTTTATCATATCCTTCCTCAAATTGAATAAAAAAATAATATGTCGTACATTGTTGTGAAGAAAAAGAAGACACTATCACTGTACATGATACACTGTAGGCCCCATCATATGTCCTTGCGGTTATAGTAACACTGCCAGAACCTACACCTTCGATTGTAACAGAAGAAACTCCTGTTGAAATTCCTTTAACTTTTGCAATAGAACTATTAGAAGATGACCATACTACAGAAGAAGAATCATATCCTATAGGAAGTTCTACAGATAATAATGCAGAATCTTCTCCATCCAAGTACAATTTTATTGAGGAATCACTTATTAACATAGTGTTTGATTGAATCGCAATAGTCACAGTACAAATCGAAGTGTAAGACCCGTCAGCTGTTGTTACTATGATCCTCGACTCCCCTACAGATATTGCAGTTACCAAACCAACATCACTAACTGTTACTACACTTGTATCTTCAGAACTCCATAATAAATTTTTATTTGTAGCATTTATAGGTGTAATTGTAGCTATAAGCGTTTCAGTATCTCCGACCTTCATCGATAATTGTTGAACATTGAGAGTTACTCCGTCAACATTAATAAGAGAAGACTGTGAAACCATAAAAGTACATTGAGTATGCATCACAACCTGATTTACTTTATTGCAATAAGCATGCACAGTATACTGCCCAAAAGAAACCTCTCCAATATTTACATTTACAGCATAAACACCTTCATTATTAATATCTGTAACAGCAACAGATATTGATGACCCTATAGAATCATCAATGTCAAATGTGACTGTACCTTCATAATAATCAGAATCTACATTTCCTACAATTGACACAATACCATCGTTATATGAAGCAGATACAGAAAACGGAGTTGTTGTATCGGTTGCAGATACCACTGGAACCAATATGTTAAGTATCAGTAAGCTTAATATTACCGAGGACAATAGCTTAATTTTCATCAATCTTCACCCTTCAGCTGTTAACATAATTTTTTCAGAAGCATACAATATAGATGAAACATCTTCACTAGGAATCGAATCATATAGATATGCCCATATCGAAATGGGTGTCGACGTACCACATGCATCTACAAATAACGATGACTCACCACTAGAATACGTGATTGTCACAGTCGTGCTTATAAACGTACTGTCATCAAATTCTACATACACAACTACAACAGTGGGTGATTCGTTTGAAGCAATAATCTCATCAATATTAAGAGAAATAATCACTTTATTGCCATCTACATCGCCAGTCATATTTATATCATATTTTACTGATAGATTACTTTGTGAAACATTCAACCATATTCCTATGATGTCTGTGTATCCAACTGTAGAATCGAACATATATTCTGCTATAGTCCCATCCTGATCGATATAGTACCAACTTTCATCCTCTGATATTGATCCAGCAAACACTATTGAAAAATAATGACATGTATAATCATTCGAATCTGTGAATGAATTGATAATGACCCATTTCTCACTGTCTCTTTTATACATCTGCCACATTTTTATTGCACTTGTATTACTTGTATCATTTATCTCTGTAATTATTCCTTGAGAAAACGTTATATCGATTCCATAATTCTCCGCTGCATCCAACAGCGCCTCATATGGAGTGCTACCTGTTCCAGAGATCCATATCCCCTCATCAAAATCTTTGACAAAGAAATAATATGGACTATCATCCACAGAAGCATAACAGTATACGCCTCCTGTATCTGAATACCATATCAATTTCCCATCTTCTGTTAAACGAACTGCTTGAGACCCATATGAAAGCGGAAGATATGATGTCTTGGAGATTGCAAGATTGGTATTGTTTTTGTAATCAGTTATTACATATATGGCTTGACTAGAAGCATTATATGGAACAAGATATATGTAAACTAGTCCAGGGCGGGTTTCATCAGAATTTAAATACGCCGTGTTTAAAACAATCCCGCCATGAGTACCTACACATTTAATTTCAGATACAAGTGAAACGATATTACTAACTATGCACTCTTTATTCGATGCCAGTAATTTTGACATATCATATACCTGTACATATGATGTAATGATACTTTTATCTGTACAAACGCAAACATAACCGCGTCCATTGAATACAATAAATTGAGACGTTACACCAGTATGCCCAAGATCCACATATATCAAACTATTATCTGTAAACCCATTAGAAGTCACAGCTACTGTAGCTAGCAATGAATCCCCATTCGCAGAGGACTCATAAAGTGCTGCAGCATAACATGTTAGATATAACCTACCGTCCGAATAAGTAAGCCATCCATCGTCAAGATACATTCCCGAGAATTTGTCCAATTCTAGAATATTGTATTTACCAGTATCAATAGATATTGAAGCGATACCAACATAATCAGAATCATTTTTTGTTTCTATGAAGAATATAGAATCATCTTCAAAAACAGGTGCACTGGTAGTACCAAGTCCATTATTATACCAATTTACTTGGATTCCGTCTGACCACTCACTATTTGTATCTGTACAATACGTTACTGTATTGGTATCTATTGAAAATTTCCATAAAGTATATGCGTAATCTGAAGAAATATTTTCAGAAAGACCATAAAAATATCCAGAATCATAAAATGACGCTATTATTGTCTTTTCAAGCTGACACACTTTGTTTAAATCCAGATCATATATGCTATTGGTGTTATATTCAATTATATAACCATTACCATAACCAAGATAGCGATAATATGTATCCTTTTTCTCGATGGTGATTGTCTTTACAACATCACCTGTGACCACATCTATCTTGTTTAAATGGTCGCCCACATAGATGTATACAAAATCTCCAACTATAAGCGGAGTACTAGGTGTAGACCATACCGACATACTCATATCAATCTCATCATCAAAATATGACCATAACAAATTGACATCCTCGCCTGATTCAATCGAGTCCACATTAACTATGCTCGACAAAACATTTGAATTTGAATAATATCTAACGTTTACAGATACCGTAACATCTGATGTAATAGAATTGAACGATAACACATTATCTTCTTTTGTGTATGCGTCTGTATCAGAACATTCTATTCTCCATGAAACGAATTCATAATTATCCCTAGGCACAAATTTAAAACTAACGGCAGATCCCGATACAACATTAGAACCAGATACAATTGTACCATCAGAAAAACTAGCCGTTATACTCCCATACAGTGTATCATATAATATTGTTGGATTCTCGTTCGTCGTCCATTTTGCATAGAGTGTTGTATTAGAGTATATTGGAGTTCCCAAGATATACATTGAAGTATACTTTGAATCCAAATACCATCCACAAAATGTTGACATACTCCTCACTGGTGTAGTCAACTGGCTACTGAGAATCGTTCTTCCACTATAAGTCATAAATCCTTTTATGATATCTCCGCCTTGAGTATCAAATGATATGATAATCCTTTGTCCACCTGTGCACTCGGATACAACAATATTCATCTCAGATGTCACTGTAACAGTATATATGCCAGTACTTGTAGGGCTGACTACTATTCCATTGCACTCAACCAGAAGATCATAAGTGGTATACCCAACATCTGAAATTAGTGTAAAACTAAACAAATCACCAGATGTTTTCTTATTTGACATTGAGACCCCCTCAACATCCGTTTGGAAAAATATAGGATTATTGTTAATTAAATCTTCACCGTCTGCATAAGATGGCGTGTAATCATCATTCAACTTAAATATACCTGCATATAATTCTTTCAGCTCTTCGCTAGCATCACTAGAATTTACCTCATTTGCATACTCTATTGAAAGATATAATTTTGCATATGAACTGACCACAGAACCCGCAGCATAAAGCTGACTAACCAATGTATTAGATGCACCATCGTATGAAAGAGTTGGGTCTCCGTTATAACATATTTTTCCAATAGATGCATATGTAGTAGAAGATCCATAGAAGATTTTCGTTGGACCTGCTTCCGACGTAGATATCGTTCCATTGAAAATAATCTCATCGAATGTTCCTATAAATTGATATGCTGTTGATGCTTTTTTTAAAATCACATCACCATTGAATACCAATGAAGATACTGTACTGTTTCTGAATGCATACTTATCCAATGAAATACTGCCCTTATCGCCCGTTATGGTGCATACAATTGAACTCGCAGTCGAACCTGCGAATGCATACTTTCCAATACTTATGTTGCCTCCGGAAAGATACACACTTCCCAGATTGGAACAATAATAAAATGCCGCATTACCTATGACCAGCGATCCACTGCAGATTATACTCACTTTATTCAACTCTAACATCTCATAAAATACAGCATCACCATCATTACAAACACCAGTATTACTCATATTTTCCGAATTACTGAGAGTTAAACTTTCCCCTTCAAAAGATATACTCTTTATCTGACGATCATCGAAAACGCCACATCCTATTATTTTTACCTCAGAAGGTATAATGACATTTATTACACCATATGGAACAAATATTAGACTGTAATCATTTTTATCAATTAGCATTCCATTAGTGCTTATATATTTCTCATTATCTTGATTGACCGTTATTGATGATAAAACATAACAACAATCAAATGCACCTACATTTATTACAGATACTTTACTGGGAATATAAATCGTCGATAGTACGGAATTTACAAAAGCACTGTCTCCTATTGTACGTGTAGCATCCGGCACATTTATGGTACTTGTATCTTTAGCACATAGATATAAATAATCTCCAGAATAACTCACAATCATGTTCAGTGAAGATTTATAAATCGTATTATTAGCACTTACTGAAATAACACTTAAAGACGAACAATTATCGAATGTAGAAAACTCCACACTTGATACGTTCGATCCTAATGTCAAGGATATCAACTGCGTACTGGATTCAAATGCAGTAATGCCAATTGATGTTATTTCCTCTGGGATCACAGCCGAAGTTATACCAGATGGTGCAACTATTAATTCTATATCCGTAGATAATAACGAACCATTTTCATATTTAGCAGTGACCTCTGCAAGATATCCATCATATGATTTGAGTATTGTAAAAGTCGTACTTGATGATTCGTCTGGGATACTATTGGACGCGCATATATATGTCAATGAACTGCAATCACCAAAACAAGGATACTCTTCAGTATCATAAGACGAAGATTCAACACCTGTAACATTACTTCCTAATTCCACATATTCAAGAGAAATACAACCATAAAACACACCTTCAAGCGATATTGGTGTTGTCCCATTAAAATAAGCATATTTAAGATTGCTACTATTCATAAATGAACGCTCTGAATAGCTTAAATTCGGCAGACAAGCTGTTACATATACAGATATAAAATCTGAATCCTGGAATATTTCTGAAGCGGATCCAGTTATTTTTAATTGCGCTCCCCCGATGAATAACTCCTCGGCATCAGATTCTAAATTTTTTGAAACCAATACATTTGTCTTTGTTGATTCATACAGAGTATACTGTAAAGAATTATTCTCCAAAATCAATTCTATTTCACTTGGAATTATAGCAATATCTCTTCCTCCAAGACAATCAACAGACCAACCTTTAGCGGAATCATACACATAGGTTGTACCAAAGCTGTCTACTATTTTTACACCATTAGAAAGAGATACGACTCCACCATTAACTGTTTCATTTCCTGTTAACGAATATACAGTTTGTATCATCAAAGAACCATTGAACCCTGATGATTCAAATCCATCATCTGTCTCAATAAAACTATAAAAGGCCCCTTCAGCAACCTCGTTGACAGTATATGTTTTTTCATTGTATTGTATTGTCAATGGAATTGTAAGCTTGGTAACATTTTCATATCCAATGATTTTAACTGAGCCGTTATCATTTCCATTTGGTTCACTGGTAACAACGTATTTTAGATTATCAATAGTAATGATATCACTTTCTTGCCATGACGATAGCCCGTCTACGGACCCCGATTGGTTTTCGACAAAGAAAAAGACTGTACTAGAGAAAATCACCGCTGCTGCGATTAACATCACTATTCCAATTATCGATTTGTGCGATACTTGTATCAAATTATCTACCTCCCCTGATTTAATAAAAGAAAATTAAAAAAGTTTTCAAGAATCATAACTCATCTCATATGTATACAAATGAGAACGTACTATGGACCAACGGAGCTCCCGCTACACAACTATACGCACCTAGACAATAGTCACTGTATGCTGTAGCTGGTATGTCTGTATATGTAGCCCAATAATGACTCCAATCATTCGTAGTTTCAAGATTGAAAGCTGAATCAAACCATGAATATGAATTGTATCCTGGATTGCCTGTAGTATAACTAGACTCTATATCAGTGGTTCCAAACGTATTCACAAGAGCCATGAACGCATCCGAACCATATATCGTCATAGGAATACCCGTATGCAATTGAACTACTGTGACAACCCCACTGCTGATTGTTGGAGTGTAACTATCATTTACTTCAAAGTAAAAAGAATACGCGAATGTGGCCGTCTGAGTAACCGAAGTGATTGACTTGATCGTAAGAGATGTCATACTGGGTAAATTAGCCGTATCTCCATAATAAAATGCTATGTTTGCCGTTCCATATGAAGTTAAGTATGAAGCATAATCTGAGAACGGTTTATACCATCCTAATGCAGAATCAGCAATTGCATTCCAAGTTGATGTTGAAGTATTGTATGCATAAATGGTCCAAGATGCATCACCATCTGAAAGATTGAAAAGCTTACTCATTGTTCCATAATTCGAATTTATATCTGAATAACCGCCACTTGATATAACGTATGCAGTATCGAATGAATATGTAGCTGCAGAAAGTCCCATATCTCCAAGAACATCAACTGTTGCTAGATATGCATTATAACCGTAACCTGTATATCCAACCCATCCTGCAGTTATACCATTAAGATATTGATTATTTGGAAGATCATCGGAATACTCTGAATCTACGCTAAAATATATATTGAATTCGCCTGTAGAAACAGAAGTTGCACTTGAAACCGGAATTGGATCCGCGTCTGAACTTGAAGCTGCAAATGGTATTGCCAGCATCATAAATGCTGCAATAATTGCCACAGCAGCGACAATATATTTGTTTGACATTTTATTTTCTCCTTTATATTATATGATTCATTTAACCCTGAATCGTGAAGTATAATCCGATCCTATTTTTCAACAGAATCCACTAGTTTTACTTTTGTTCATTTACTATCTTCAAGCTCTCACACAGTCTTTCCTCTCACCTTTCTTTCCTATTTCTCTAATCTGCAAACCTAGCTTTCTATGTCCAGCAATCCACTCTAAACCGTTTCTTATCTCACGGCCACTTCCACAGGAAGGAATTGTTTGGACCGTCCGTTCCTTCCTGAGAAATGAGGCATACGTGAATGCCTCCGACTTCTCTAAATGGAGGGATATCGTACGAAACTGCTTGTTCCGTCCTCTGCCCTCCGATCAAGATCCATCCTTCCCGTGTTATTTTCTGTTATATTGATGACATAGGATCAGAGCGTACTGTCCGAAATCCTCATATCGTCAATGTGAGATGGATGTATCATCCACTATCAGGTATTAACGATATTTATAACCCAATCGCAGATTGGGCGTAATCATCCATCCAATAAAAAATTAAAAAATTACAGCATAACTATGATTGAATACGACTGGCTCCTGTATTCTATTATTTCGTTATGATATCGCATTTACATATACTGAAAAACATTCCACAATAAGCATAGCCAGATAGCTTCAGAACTGTTTTTGAACTAGATATTATAAGAAAAATCTTCAATATTAAAACCTGCTCTCTAACAATAAAAAATCATAAAATAAATTGAGAGACACATGCTCTTTCAAAAATATTCTAAACGATTTTGGATTCTGTCCAGAATACTAATTTCGATTTTTTAATTCGATATGTCTGCATCCTAAGATATATAAAAACATGCTAAGTGAAAAATTGAAAACGACTACCTTTGATTATTTCTGATCTGCATTCAGTTCTTCATAACTGTCATCTGTACATACGCGCAAAAAATCTGAATTGTAAAAATAAACAAGAAAGAAAAACCATAACACAAAAAAAGATTTTCTTAAATTCAAAATAAAAATAATAACATTACAAAATCACAACGTGAAAGAAAAATAAACAATATCAAACCGTACCAATACTTTCGAGACGCGATATCGATGTTTCCTTGATAAGAAGATGAATGACCACTCTCAATGATATCAGATGCAAGATGTTTCTGATGAATATCACCAGAACCGCCCCAATGTCCAACTGTGTGAGATGATTATACGTAAAATCTCCGTTAATCATAGAGAACATACCATAAATGACCGTGAGAATAAATATCGTGTTCCTGGACCCTTTATCAAAACAATCAAACTGTGTTAATATCAACAGCATCATCACCCAGATCACATACTGAGCAGAGAACACCATACAACATAAGAACAACAAATATCATAAATGAAAACAGTGCAAATCTCTTGGCGTTCCATTCCGGAAATACTTCTTTTTGTTTTAAAGATCTAGGTAATTTTTGAACATCTGATCCCCTGCAGCATTCATACGACGTCACCTTAATTATAGTTAAAATTTTGTTATTGAATACTTAAAAATTAACTATATGTAGGTTAAAATACTGCCCTAAGATGTCTTTGTTAACTTTTCAAACACTTTCAGATGTAAGACAATCCTATGTGTCTTTACTTTCTTGATGAATTTTCTGTATGATTTCCACATCCCTGCACATAACTTCAACCCCGATATGTTATAACAAACATCACAAACAGCTGTAATTTCATATCAGATCTGCCATATTTTACATCGATCGTATAATGTATCCAATCTCAAAATGTAATATATCTGCTGTTTATATTCCGAAATTATGGACATTGCCTCCATCGTCGAAAAATTGAAAAGAATGGACGGTGTCATACAAGTGGAAATACTTGACCAAGAGAATATGCTGGACCTCAGAAAAGAAGAGAATAATATCGTACTCTCATCCGGAATGAGATATGAGGATCGCGCCCTGTTAGAGTGTTGTGAAAAAGATGTTATACTATGCCTGTTCTGTGATGGATTTCTCGAAGAAACCGATGACATAACAATGATCATGGCAGATAGCTTGGGAAACATCTCAGGCAATGATGTTCCTGCATGCAAAATGAAAGAATATTCCGAAAGAAAAGATGTTATATGGATCTCCGATAATTTTGTCGTGTATCCTCAGGTGCAATCCTGGTCGGATCCTGCAATTGTCATACTTCCCCGCAAATTCAAATCTCTGGATTCTGAAAAAGATGTTAAAGATGCAATATCGTTCTATCCTTCGGTGTCTTCCGATATCATGCTCAAAGAACACTTCGTTGTTAATACTTCACCAAGAATGACAACACTTATCGTTGGATTCGATATCTGCAATTAAAAAAATCGTATGAACGTTCTTAATTTTCATAAATTATGAACAAAAATGAAATTAATATGATCTTCTTATCAATAAAAAATCTATTATTGGACATACATAATAATACTTTTTTATAATTAGTATGCATACAGATGCAGGATGAATGAATCTATCCGCAACTTTTGGGACCAAGATTCGAGAAGTTATGATATGTTCGTCGAAAAAGGATTTTCTATCATGAAAGAAAGAAGATCCTGGCAGGCCTTATTTACAGAATCATTTGGTGACAAAAAAATGAATATTCTGGATACCGGTTGCGGACCCGGGATCGTATCGATGCAACTTGCAGATTTAGGACATGATATGACCTCTGTTGATTTTTCAGAAAAAATGTTAGAGGCCGCGAAGAAAAATGCCGAACAAAACAATCTCAAAATAAATTTTCAATATGCCGATGCAGAATGTCTGCCTTTCAAAAATGACTCATTTGACGGTGTAGTAAGTGACTATATGCTATGGACTGTACCAGATCCTCAACTTGTCATGAAGGAATGGTTCCGTGTACTCAAACCTGGTGGGACCGTTGCCTATGTGGATGGAAATTGGACATCCGACCCTAAGAGAACCCCATTTAATTGTACAATATCCAAATTAGGCGTTTTTTTAGATTCTCCTAAGAAATATCTGATGAATAAAAAGAATAAGCATACCAATACGAACATGAACGATCTGTGGTCTGTTAAAGCAATGAGACCTTCAGATGACATCACAATGATGGAAAATGCCGGTTTTACAAACATAACCGTGATACATAACATACAAGACCGTGTACTCCACGGAATCAGACATTTAGCATATGGTAGCACAGAAGACCATTTCATGATAGTGGCACACAAACAACCGTACATTCAAAATATTTCAGAAAATATCAATGATACTCTTGTTTCGACCACATCAAAAAATTATTTTCAAAACTGAATAATCAAAAGAGGATTGCAGATGAGCGAATTATTGGGCGAAATAAGAGACTATTGGACCATGAGAGCAGAAGGATATTCATGTTCCGTTAACAACAGTATAGAAACTGGACAATCGGAATTTTGGTTAAAAATGATATCAAAATATATTGATCTCGATAGACCGTTACGAATTCTTGATGTGGGTACTGGCCCTGGTTTCTTTCCAATGCTTCTTGGACACATGAATCACAGCATAACTGCTGTAGATTACACAGAATCCATGCTGAATGCAGCCAGAGATAATTGCAAAAAATCAAATGTCAATGTAACATTATTACAAATGGATGCGCAGAATCTAGAATTCGATGATGAATCATTCGACCTTGTGATCTCTCGGAATTTAGTATGGGATTTAGAATATCCGATAAAAGCGTACAAAGAATGGATGAGAGTGCTTACACATGATGGAAAAATGATAATATTTGACGGAAACCACTATCTACATCTGTTTGATGAAAAATATGAGAATACAGATGACGACAGATCGCATAAATCTGAATACATGATGGGAGTGGATGCTAACATTATGCAAAATATAGCTAAAGAACTCCCTCTCAGTAAAGAAAGAAGACCTCAATGGGATGCGGCAAAACTAATGGAAATGGGAACATCAAATGTATCTATCTATACCGATCCAGCAAAATCTATCCATATTTCAGAATATGGAGAAGATCTTATCTTACCTCTATCTTTCATGATCTGCGCAACAAAAATATAATGAGGCCTTATGAACGATCGTAATCCTCTTATCGTATTGTCTATTCTTATTATCATTATAGCGGCAGTAGGAACGATATCTGGATGGGCAATGATACAATATCTGGAAAATACAAATTCGAATGACGACTCATTTTCCATTTCCGGTACATATCTATCAAATGATACAGAAATTCCATGTTCAGGAAGTGCTACATATTCCAACCTTCAGGAATCTCAAATAAGTTATGTCTATCAATTCATATATGCAGTATCATATGAAGATGAATACGGAATTACACATGATATATTAGAAAAATCTACACTTATTGTGTCGTGTGAAACTCATGAACCCGATAGAACATTGTATGTTTTTTTAGGAAATAACATAATTGACGGAATAACTGTTAGCATGTGGTCATTATCTGAATCAAACAATGAATTCATTTACTATATGAACGACGGAAATATATTGAGAGTTGATATTGATGATGGACCGCTAACAGCTGTTGCTACAATCAATGATAATTGAAACGAAAAACCACCTAATACTTAACAAAAATAATTCTTAAAATTATTCGAAAATCGAATAATTTCTGGATTATAATCAAAATAATATACTGATATTTTATGAAACGTATTATAATAAAAAAAGACGAAGAAATAAGTATCTCTCTATGTGAATTAGAGTGATCAAAGATACTCTCTCTGATCTAAATCATATGTGAGATACTATTTCAACGTCTTATGATAGGTTTTATGCTTCTCCGTAATCCCAGAAGAAATCCTCTATATTTGACACGTATTCTGAATAGTCTTCAGATGCAAAGTTGTCGAAATAATATTCGAACAATTCCTTATAATCCATTCCTGTATCTAGATCCGGATACATGACATTCTGATAGAATGCCAACTCTACAACATACAACGGACTGTTACCTGCTTCTCTAGACATACCAAGATAGTGAATATTCACTGACGATGATGATAACATTTCAATATCTGCAGGTATACAATCTTCCAAAAGACGTTGCTGCCTGATACCGTCGTGTTCATTATCCATGTAATATATGGTATTACCCTTGGCCTCGCTGGCAATTACAGTCAGAATCTGCTCTGCAGTCAGATTATTGTAATTGGACGGAAGATACGAACTGTACTGACCCGCTGCGTACACTCCTACCCATTCTGCGTGTATGTTATTTGTATTATTCTTACCAGTGATACTGATCTTACCATCGGTATCATATGAAGGGGATGATCTGGCCATTATGAATGCAGCCTTGTCTTCATCTGCTATAGTATCGGCTGCAGCTTCTAATGTGTTTAGAACCTCATCGTGCCAATCCAGATATTCATATGTCTTCTCCGTATCGCCCTGCAATAGATATGCGAACATCAATATGGAACGATCGATGTACTCGTTGGGATAATCAATACCACTGTTGTCACATGTGGTTATGAACATGACATCGATACCTGCAGGATTGAGTTTTGACGGGGATAACGCATCAGCAGTGGCATCACAGTACCCTACAACATAGACGTCTATACCTTTGGCTATCATTGCCTCATAATCAGGTGTTTCTGTGTCACCGAAAGATGAAGCAGATGCAAAATTACTATTCATTACATACCAATAATTGTCTATTGTGGAATCCACCATAGTAACCTTGTCACATACGCCTGTCAGATCTGCACAATATGCTCCGCTACAATATCCGATTGCAATCGTATTAACTGGCCATGAAACTTTAGCTACGCAGTAATAATTGTTCACGTAGTAAACATTCATATCTTCACTGGCTATAATTCTTTCAAGATAGTCAATATCTTTTGAATCTATCAATCCATCCGCATTTGCATCTGAGAGAACTGTAGCTGAATTGCTTCCATCTATAACTCCCTGAAGATATGTTATATCTGAAGCATCTATTTCATCATCCTCGTTGGAATTTCCATAAACCCACAATCTTGAATCATTAGATGGTATTCCGTCGCCGGTCAATGTGTTTCCAACAAGAGATCCTTCGCTATGATCCGTGTTACTTCCATTAAAAACTCCAGTTACAAAACACGCTGCGATCACAGCCACTAGAATTGCTGCGACCGTTGCCGCCATTATTATATTTTTATTCAAATTTTTTCCTCCTTTATACCAGGCAATAAAATTACATGTGGCCTGCCTTCTACATCTATGACTTTGACATCTACGTCATAGACTTGCTTGATACAATCTTCGGTGAGAACATCCTCGGCTTTTCCGTCAGCGAAGATACCTCCGTTGGACATTATTATGATCCTGTCTGCAAAAGCAGCTGTTATGTTCAAATCATGACACACCATCAAAATCGTAGTATCAGATTCCACGGCATATCTTTTCAAAAATCTCATAACTTCCATCTGATGTTTCACATCCAAATTGGATGTAGGCTCATCCAGGATCAGAATTTCCGGTTCCTGTGCCAATCCTCTTGCGATCATCACTCTTTGAAGCTGTCCTGCACTGAGCTCTCTTATATCTCTTTCAGAAAGATCCTGAAGATCCATCGTATCAATCGCTTTGTCTACAACATCCATATCATTTTCTGATGTTGTCCATCCTGCATGAGGGTGTCTTCCCATCAATATGGCTTCTGCCACTGTCATTGAGAATACACTGAATGCAGAATTCGGTACATATGCCATGATTTGGGCAAGATCCAAAAGATGCATATCCTGAACGTCGTTATCGTTGATGTATATGTGACCTGAAGTCGGTTTCAAAAGTTTATTTATGCATTTTACTAAAGTCGTTTTACCGACACCATTTGGTCCCAAAATACAAACGAGATTGGATCCTTCGATCTTAAGCGATATATTAGAAAATACATTACAATTACCATAACTGAATGACATATTCTCCATTCTAATCGCCGTCATGACCAAATCTCCTTGTTATTACGAAGTATGAGGAACATGAACAATGGACCTCCGATGCATGCGGTTATCACACCGACAGGCAACATCAACGGAGCTGTTATCGTCCTTGCAATGATATCAGATACCAACAAAAGTAATGCACCGAAAACAGCTGATCCAGGTAACAGATACTTGTTGTCTGCTCCTATTATGGCTCTCGCAATGTGCGGTGCAACAAGCCCTACGAATCCAATTATTCCTGTAAAACTTACCACGGCTGCCGCCATCAATGTTATTACCATCAGAACTACCAATCTCTTACGATCAACGTTGACACCAAGTGTTTTAGCACTCTCGTCACCGATGCCCATTATGTTCAATTGATTGGCCATGTATTGAACATAAATAGAACCCAATACGGTTATTATCAGAACGATCAGAAGTTCATTGAAATCTATACCATCCAATGATCCAACCATCCAGGAATAGACAGCAGAAAGATCTTCCGGATCTGCGATCAACATAAAAAGTTGAGTCAGTGCGTTGAACAGATACATAAGAGATATGCCGCACAAGATCATCATCGTTGGTGTGGCTTTCCTGAACTTACTCAGAAATAATATCACCAATGCAGGTATGGTTGCAAAAATGAATGCGTTCACCACAACGCCTCCGCCAGATACCAATTCAAATCCTAAAATTATAGCCAATGCCGCACCAAATCCGGCTCCGGACGAAATACCCATGGTATATGGATCCGCCAACGGATTCTTCATCATACTCTGCATCGCAGTACCACACACTGCAAGTGCAAATCCACAAACAAGAGCCCCCAATATTCTTGGCAACCTCAAATTAATGACTATATGTGCAGCCGTTGGATCAGACTGTGCCTGACCTGTAATAGCATTCCAAATAATCTGATATACTTCACCTGCAGAGATATCATATGAACCCAGTGTCGCAGAATATATCATTACCAAAAAGCATGCTATAATACAGATTATTATGAAAGATACGCGCTTGACAACTGTCTTTCTATACGTCTGCTTGAATGTGGATACGCTCCCCACTTCACCAGACGTCTTCGTTTTCAAAATCATTAATCCATTCCTGTGTCTCGGTATTGTATTATATTATTAATGTATTACTATTTATAAAAAAAGTATGCATTAAAATCATACCTTTTTAAAATAATCAGATAATGCACGTATTAGGTGTAACAACTGGCATAAAAAATAAATGAAAATCAAAAAAATACAGATTAGATACCATTGCCTCTTGTTCGTTCCCATTACCAAAATAACGAATTAAGGTTTCATGAACAATTTAATACTGAATTTTGTCGCTATGTATTGATCTTGCACTACGTTCCAGTTTGTAAAATGTTTATTATCTCATTGATATCTGCACATTCTTACAATACGCAATAGAACACCGAACTTATACTCTCCTTGTAATGACTCAGACCAAACCGCAGAATAGATTACAGAATTCGTCTGATGGAGATCTAACAAGAAAATAAGATCTGGGTCTTGTATTTAAACTTGAAACATACCACGTGGACTTTGAGAACAATGTCTGAACAGATATCGTATGAAAGAATGCAAAATGCTTTGTGAAGCATGCTTAAACCAAAACGACCGAGAAAAAAATTACTATCGATGCAAGATTTCTGAATACAAGATAAAAACATTTAAAAATCAGAATATATGAATAACTGAGAATAGTGCGAGGGTTGGGATTTGAACCCAAGGACCACTAAGGACTAGGCCCTCAACCTAGCGTCGTTGGCCATGCTTGACTACCCTCGCAACAATAACCCGATAAGAACGCACTTAATAAGCTTTTTTATTACGCAGTCAAAAGACAGACATAATATCGACGAATGCCAGATAAAATACTTCCAAACTATCACACAGTTCTGTTAATGTTCGCCAATTCTCTTACCTTGTCTTCTTTTTCCAACAATATGCATCCGCCCGAATGATCGCCTTCTAAAAGACCTTCCTTACGAAGTTCCGAGAACAATTTAGATCTTAATACATCTTCAAGACTGCTATTGATCAAATTGACATCCGAATAAGGAGATGCAGGACATGCTTCGGCATCCCCATATGGATTGATATGGAAAAATCCTCTGCCTGCCCCCAAACACCCTCCTAGGAATTTCTCATCGCCTGGAAATGACATGAACATCATATCATCATACTTTGACCTTAACTCACTTAAACGGACTTCCATGGATCTTCTAGTGACATCAGTAGGTGCCATCTGCATCGATTCTGATTTCACAGGTATGAACTCGATGAAGAATACGATCCTGCAACCGAGTTCATGAAGCGTAGATATGAATTCTTCCGATGTGACTTCATCCGTCTTACCTTCCATCAGTGTAACAGATACTCCGTAGAACAATACGTTATCTCTGAGTTTGACCATCTTATCGATCACCGTATCATATGTGCCGACTCCTCTGCGTTCATCCGTACTCTCTCTATTGCCTTCAAGGCTGAAGATCGGTATAAGATTCCTATATTTTTGAAACATGTGAAGATAGACATCATCGATCATCGTACCGTTTGTGAAAATAGGAAACACCGTATGTTTCATCTTGCCTGCCACTTCTACGATATCATTTCTCATCAATGGTTCTCCGCCTGCCAAAATGTTGAATGATATTCCTAGACCCTCTGCTTGACTGAAAACAGACTTCCAATTATCGATCCCCATCTCTACTTTCTGTGGCTTTCCGCATATACCATTGGCTCTGGCGTAGCATCCTTTACAGAAAAGATTGCATGATGTTGTTATACTTGAGATCAAGAAAGCTGGAACATGAAGCCCTTTTGTTTCATATTCACTTCTCAATCTGTTCGCTTTTTTGACAGATACACCAAATTTTATCAAAAAAGCCATTTCTTTGGGATCCCTGATTGAAGATCTTAACGCGTTCGATACCAATCTATCTGCGAATGATCCCATATAATCCGTAAGTTCGTTGGTATCCATCAGAGAACATCCCCCATGAAGAGATCCAATTGTTTGGTTATGAACAATCTGCGCTGATTCTTATCGTAAAGATCGATACCAGAATACTCTTTGAAATCGGAACTGCGATAAAAGATCAATTGTAAGAAACTTACCAATTGATAAGATATGACTCTGCATTCAGATTCTGTCTTTCTATCGCCGAAATATTCTTTCAGCAGATCCACTAGATACAGAGGGATCTCGATCCTATCCTTAAGCATCATATCGGGAATGTAAGCTTTAGTGTACTTATCGAAGGTAATCTCCTTCTCACACATCTCCTGAAGAAAATCATAAATGACCTTTCTAGGATTTCCTGTACCTGTGCACAGATATCCTCCTTTAACAGTAACATCAGATATTATGTTATCTATCTCGCTTCTAAGCAATTCATCCTTAGTACCGAAATAGTAATTGATCATAGCAGGATTTACATCCGCTTGAGAAGCTATTGCTCTAGTCGTTATTTTTTCCACATCATCGCAGTTTATCAGCAACGTCCTCGTTGCCAATCTGATCTTATCTTTTATTTCATCACTGTTCATTATACAACCTTATTAAACATGTATTAAACACATTTAATTATTGATATTTATTTATTTCCTGTTTTCAAATGTTCAACTATTTAAACATGTATTAAATGTATTTAACTAAAATACGATAGACAATGCTTAATATGTCCAATCCATAAATCCAACGTCAAGACCGAGAGGGCGGCCGACGGTAGGACTTTTGTCCAGCTGAGGAACTTCCCCTCTCCATAGAGCAAGATGAGCCGAGAAATTCGGCAGGGCGAGAGCTTTGGCAAGGGCCCAGAAACGACACAGCTTCGGTAAACAGGATGATCTGCTGACAGTGACATTCCCGAAGATTTGGTGAAACGGCGACACCTCATCGGAGCAAACTCATACAGCCGGGATGAGCTGCTCGGGACCGGCGGGTAGAGCGCATAGTCGAATGCTGCCTGAAACAGAAAGGGGGGTACTACTCGGACTTGACACTTTTTCCATCTATAAACTTTTATTATATGTTACCATCTCTTCAGATTATGGTACTGGATCCCAAATACAAGGCCGTCGGTTTCGACATGGATGGCACTTTCATGGAAACAAAGGTTGACTATGTAAAATTAGCCAATGTAATGTTCGATGAGATGGTGACAATGGGTGTTCCAGAATCTGCTATTAACAGAAAAGATGGCTCAAAATTCGAATTGGACAGCGGCATCAATTGGCTCATAGAACACGGAAGAGAGGCAGATGTATACACTATTCAAGGTCGCGTATCGAAAAAAGCTACTGCGGTCGAAATGGAAAACGCCAATATTGCTAAACCGTTCGATGGAGCACCTGAAGTCTTATCATTATTGAAGAAAAAAGGATATAAAGTAGGTATTCTAACAAGAGGAGGTCGCGCCTATGCAGAACGTATACTTCGCATAAACGGCCTTTATGATGAATTCGATGCCATCATTGCAAGAGATGATTTCCCCGAAGAAGAAGCAAAACCCTCCCCTAAAGCCATGTACAATCTTGCGCGTGCTCTAAATGTCAAACCCGAAGAGATCCTATTCGTAGGCGACCATAAGTTCGATTGGTTAACCGCAAAAGACTCCGGTGCCGGATTCTACGGCGTACTGTGTGGCGGATACACATCTGAAGATTGGAAAATGGCTGGAAATAATATTGATACCATCAACGGCGTGAAAGACCTACTGAATAAAATTTGAGTACAATGTCTTTATTCAACCAAATATTTTCTGCGTTTATCTGACGGTCCAGATAATTGAGATCTGGTCTTTCTTTGAATCCACGAGACTTCCAAAATTCATTGGCTTTTTCATTATCAGAAAATGCTACCAATGCCACCTTACTGACATGCATCGCTTCTAACCGCGTTATAAGTGTCTCGATAAGCGTCGTACCTACATTCTGTCCGCGATGATCGCTATCGACAATAAAATGATAGATGTATGCCCTGCGCCCGTCGAATCCGCACATTATGACACCTATCGCTCTCTCGCCGTCAACAGCAACCAAACAGGTGTCAGGATTCCTTTCCAAGAATATCTTTATGCCCTCCTTGGAATCATCGATGCTCATTACACCGATACCCGGTGAATCAAACCACATCTTGTAAATCGTTTCGTAGTCTGTGATTGCCATATTGCGAATCTGCATGACACTCCGTCCTTTAAAATTATGAAACAAAAGAATTTATGTAAAAAGTTTAGTAATAAGATTACTGAGTTCCTTTTCCGAGCTCGTGAACCCTGTCTTCGGCCTTACGTTCCTCGAGGGTGTTGTATCTGAATCTTGCCCTATTGTCCGCGAAGGTCGTGTTGACAGGGAGCATCTTCTTTGCAAGCTGCATGACACTGCTTCCCAAGCCCATGAGCTGTTTGCCCATGTTTATTCCAAACCTTGTGCTTCCGCATACAACATGACCGGGATTGACCACATCGTGGGGATCTAGCTTGGTCTTGAGTGCCCTCATATAAGCAACTGTATCAGCATTATGGATATTATCGAGATTCCATGCAAAGAACACACCGAATCCGGTGGTCCTTCCACCGAATTCTGTAGCCCTGTCTCCAAGATAGAAGTTAAATGCGAATGCAGTCATCCCCAACAACGATTCATCATCCTTGAAATAATAAGGCATGTACAATGCAGTATTGCGGTCAATGACATTGCCGATGATACCTCCGACCTCCATCTTCATTTTCTTGAAACCATCATAACAAACATCCGAGAACGCTCCCCACTCGTGCGTAGGTACGACGACTTCTGCGGGAATCTCTCCGACTCCGACCTTCCTTGCCCTGAACTCGTAACATCTCTCTTCCCACTCATGAGCCGCTATCTCGTCGGAAACTTTATTTCCGCCGTTCTCAGAAACGATCGCATCCAATGTCTGCTCTTCGAGCGCGTTGAACTTATCGTCTCCCTGAATGGTCAGCATGAGAAGATTCTTAACATCAGGTGTGTGGCATCCTGCTTTTCTCTGATTCTCATAGTGATTGTGGTCTGCGAATGAGATGTGGAGAGGCTTGACACTTGGATTATTGACAATCGCCTGAATTGCTGCATTCATGTCCCTGAATGCCTCATACTCATATGCTAACGGCTTGATGGTACCCATCGGATACATCCTGAATGTGATGGTACCAAAAACACAAAGTGTTCCCTCTGATCCGGAGAAGATCTGATTTAAATTGTAACCTGACTTATAGGCCCCGATGTTGTCGTATCCTGTCTTGAGCACTGTTCCATCACAGAGAACGACCTCCATATTGAGAACATTATCCTTTGCAGCCCCGTATTTATATGAACCTACTCCCATCCCATTGGTTGAGAGCCAAGCTCCTATGGTAGCTGACGGGAAACTTGATGGATATGAACCTATTATGAATCCTTTTTTCATGCAGGCCTCGAGAAGTTCTTTCCAAGTGATTCCCGCTCCGGCCTTGACATACATTCCGATAGGATCCATATCTATGACGCCATTCATCTTTGATGACATATCTATGACGATTCCACCACTGGTGGGCATACATCCTCCGAGTCCCCATGATGAATTTCCTCTGGGAACCATTGGAATACCGTGTTTGTATGCTAATGCAGCGATCTCTGAGATCTCTTTGACCTTTGAGGGCCTTACAACAACATCCGGCATGTTGTTGAATGCCATACCTGCCATTTTAGGCAGTGGCGCCATATCCTTGCTGTAAAGAATAAGATCCACACCGTTGGTGGTGACATTGTTCTTTCCGACAATATCTTCGAGTTTCGAAATGATCTCTGGCGTGACAGTTCTTGAAAGACCCGAATCTTCATGAACATCTAACGAAGAAGGTGTCCATTCGAATGAAACAGATGATACGACCCTACCGCCATATTTTGCTGCTTTCTCACCGAGTGTGTTCGCTGTCTCTCCCGATGTGATGAAAAGTGCTGTACTGCGATCTGCGATGGACCCGAATACTACATCATCTCCGAGATCGATAACGAATGCTTCCCAATCCTTTACAGGTACGATGACCTCGACTCCGTCATTTTTGGATCCGCATCTTTCTTCCCATATGGATGCTCCATCGATCTTTTTTGCAGACTCGCCTATAATGGAATCGATCTCCTGTTCCTCGAGAGCTATGAATTCCTCTGCTCCCTGAAGTACGACGAGGAGTGCTTTGCTTACGCTGCTGTACGAGATATCATACGGCTTTATGCTTGCATGGTGCACTAATTTCTGCAAAGGTTTGCTGATGTCCTTGAATTCAGGGAATTCGTATGCAATGGCTTTTGTAACGCCTGCAGGCAGCACCTTGAGTGTTGCCATTGTGATTATTCCGAGTGTTCCCTCAGATCCTGAGAATAACTGTGTGAGGTTGTAACCAGACATATAGTATCCGATCTTGTCGTATCCGGTCTCAAGGGTGGTTGCATCTGCTGCAACCACCTGAAGATTGAGGACGTTGCTTTTTGCAGATCCGTTCTTATATGAACCGATCCCCATTCCATTGGCAACTACCCAGGATCCGACAGTTGTGGATGTGTCCGTAGGATATGAACCGAGGATGAATCCTTCTTTTGCACAAATGTCAATAAGTGCTTTCCATGTGCATCCTGCTCCGACCTTCACAGACATTGCGATACGATCGAAATTAACGACCTCGCCGATCCTTGAAAGATCTACAAGTATGCCTCCCTGAGTATATTTCGTTCCGTCAACAGCCCATTCAGGGTTGTTGCTGGATACAACACAGAGCTCGTTCTTGTTTGCGATAGAAATGATCTTTGCAACTTCTTGTGCCGACTTGGGTGCCACACATACTATCGCTTTTGTTTTCTTATCTGAACAGCAATTTGAATCACAAACGCTGACATTCTCTTTACCGACCACTGCCTGGAGTGCCTCAAGGACCTCGACCGCTAATTTTGATGTGTTCTCCCCACAATTCATGATTTGTCCTCCACTTCTAAAAGTGTGACTTTTAATAAGAATGGGTAGCGACTGATATATTATAATAGTTGTGGAATTCGAAAGAAACTGGAAAAGGAGCTGACAGGGTCAGCGTGGTTTATAAGGTTTCAATTTCGCCGCAGAAATGACCGATCTCTTCGAATCTTCATTCATTTTGAAGAGATGCGTCCTGCAGTCACAATCCGAACATCCGAATCCATTGAGGACCGGCTCTCCGGTTGCTGTCTCTACCATACCTACCAATTGACATTCCAGGATGGGTTCCGGATACGACTCATATGCTTCCATATGGTCTGCGGTCACTGTTAGACGGTCTATGTGCCAGTGTATAGTCTTTTCCTTCGAGAAGTGCCTGCCGAGTCTCTGATCGAGACCTCTCATCGCACTGCCTATGTAACAATATTCGCCAGCAGGGAACGATACGTTTCCCAAAGCTCCTATGTCTATCTTCATGTCATGATCGAAGGTCATGAACAAGAGATATGTTCCGCATCTCATCATTTTTTCTCAACTTTCCGTGCGTCTTCGTATTCTATTTCCGAACGCGCCTTGATGCGGATCAGAATACTACTGTCGTCGATTTTGGAAGGAGCTATTGTACACACGTCTTTAAGTTTGCGGCCATAAACGGTCATATTCTCTATATATTCATGATGTTCATCGTATGGGATCTTGACTCTGAGGCCATCCAGATGAAGCGTTAGAGGTGCGGGCCTTAAACACATATTTACCGGTTCATACTCTTCTAGAAGTTGCTTTATCTCTCCGGGATGCACGAACAGTGGATCCTCTTCGAGCACTTTCTTCCTATCAACGAGGATAGCCTCCACTGCATCTGCGATCTCTTCCAATTTGGCTCTCTCTGGAGCCGTTCTCATCCTGGATGTCTTTCTTCCTACACCTGAGACGATGGCCTCACATGTGTCATCTATACCTTCGGGCATAGGTCCCGAGACCAATACTACCGGCACTGTAATGTCTTTGAACAAGTCTGTCTTAGCCTCTATGCAGGACTTGAAATTTCCTAATGAGAACACAGCCGCATCATATTCATCGATGATCGTCTTCTCCTGAAGGTTTATCTGAGCTGTGAGCTTTCCTCTGCCTCTTGCCAATCCCATGACAACTGTTACGGCACCGTATCTTCTGAGTTGCTCTGCGATGTCGCAGATAGGGTGCGGCATATGATGACGCCCTAATGTAGGGCCTACGATAGCTATCTCCGTACCTGCCAAAGGAACAGGCTTTATTTCTCCGCCGATCTCTACGCAGAACGCCTCTACCGTCTTCCTGTCTTCTGCCGGGATCGACATCGTGACCGTGAGCATCTGAGCACTCCTTGTCTTCTGGATGATAACTCCTCCGACATCCTCAATCAATTCATAGAGTTCCTCGGAACGATAGACGCCCCCGTCGTACATTATGACATCAAACATCTTCTGCACCGCCCTGCATCCTCTTGTGGACTGCTTTCGCCTCTTCAAGCATATATGGTTCTATCCTTTCTTCTGTGGCCACTACTGTTATGACCATTCCGTCGATATAGGTGTGTCTGACCTTTATTCCTTCAGGCATCGATCTCCAGATAGCTCCGACGATCTCTTTCATATGTTCCTCGCCGGATGCGATTACCATATCCCTTATCTCAGAATCTTTGGCACCGCGCACTACGATATCGAAACGGGTCTGTTGTTCTACCGCCCTTCTTCCGTATTTCTTCCAAAGCTGATCAAGCATCTCCGGGGCATGCCTTTCATCGGTTATGGTCATAAATACGCTGTCGCCTTCGCTCCTCACCGTGGCAACATCCGATATTTTCATGTTGGTCGGTTCTGTTTTGAGCTTTACCGAGAATATGAACAGCGGAATATCTGGTTTCAAGACTAGATATGCCTTATCCATAAACTCTGACTTTCCGATATCTGACATTATCTCTTCAAATAATGCTTTGTATGAATCCGCTCCGAACGGCTCGCTACACGTGACCTCTATGTCCATAATATCCTCACAGGAATCCGGAACTGAGCAATGCTCCTCCGACCGCACCGATATATTGAGAGTTGGGCGGAACTATAGGCCTCTCTCCTAAGACTTCGCCAACCGCAGTTACCATTCCTGAGATAAGAGATGTTCCTCCTACCTGAATGATCGGATGCCTTACATCGATCTCTTGGAGTTGTTGCTCATACACTTGTTCTGCAACAGAATGACATGCTGCTGCCGCAACATCTTCGAAGGATTTTCCTTCTCCTAATGTAGTGACAAGGTCTTGAATACCGAAAACTGAACAATAAGAATTCATCTTAGCATTCCTCCAATCTCCTTTGTCTGCAAGTGCACCGAGATCCTCTATAGGAATCTTCAACCTCTTGCATACCATCTCGAGGAAACGTCCGGAAGCACCTGCGCAGATACCTCCCATGGTGAAGTTATCAGGAACTCCGTCCCTGACAGTGATCGCTTTATTGTCCATTCCTCCGATATCTAAGATCGTGGCCTCTCCTCTTTGCCTATTTGCAAGCCACACGGCACCTTTGGAGTTGACCGTGAGTTCTTCCTGGACAAGTTTGGCATTGAAATATTTACCGAGTGTAAAACGTCCGTATCCGGTGGTTCCCATCGCCTCGATCTGTTTCAGTTCTACACCTGCCTCCTTCATGGCATTCTCTAAAACTAACTGTGCGGACTGCACAACATCTCCCGAGGTCGTCCAATCCTTACCGATGATCTTATTGTTCTCCATGATCACCGCTTTGGTCGTGGATGACCCTGAATCAATACCTGCCGTGAGGCCCGTCTGTCTCTCTCTTGCCAAGAGTTCTTTCCTTGTGACAATAGTGACCAATGCCTCCATCCTCGTAAGAAGCTGCGCTGCTTTGAGCCTCTCCGTGAATGAATATGTAACAACAGGGAGCTTTGTATTCTCTTGAATGAATCTTCTTAACTCATTCCTTACAAGTGCTGCCTCTGCACATCTGAAACACGTCGTGATAAATACTGCATCGGCATCATATTTACCATCTGCGAGAGAGATTGCCCTCGCGATCATCAATTTGAGCTGAGGAGACCTCGGATTGAATCCGAATCTTTTCACAGCATCGTTGATATCTGCATAAGAAACATCTGGATAGACGACCTTTGCACCAACTGAACGTGCCGCTTTCTCGATCTCGTACTGAACGCTGCTGTACTCTGTACCGCATGATAACTGTGCGATCTTAATGGTCATTTCAATCCCTCCAGGAATTCCTTTATTTGGCCTACAGTGGCCTTTGCCTCTTCCTCATTGTTCGGATAGTTCACTGAAATAGATGGGATACCGCGTCTCTTTATGAGATATTTGACCATTTCATTGGAACGTTCGCATCCTACGCATCCAAAATTGAACGGAGGATCAAGCATGATAATGGCAGCATCCGCCTCTTCTATCATGGGCCCCCATAAAGAGAGTCTGCCTCTGACACCTGACGGAACCTCCACGCCTGCATATTTCAGACCTTTGATGACATCCTCGAGTGTCAGATTCATTGGCGGCATATCCACTTCTACATTGTCTATCTTGTTTTGAATGGCAGCCATGGCGCTGAGAGGTTCATGACCGAATCTCTCTACCAGGTCGAATAGTATCAAACTGTTCGGGGGGTCTATGAAAACCTTCATTCTTTCGCCTCACATATTCTTTTGAATTTTTCTGCTGAAAACTGTTTCTTCTCTTCCGGAAGTTTGTATTTCTCACCTTTATCGGCGCATATAAGGCCATTCTGGACCCACGGCAAAGCTTGCCACTCTGCTTCCAATTGTGCATATCCGGGCCTTGTCCCGTGCTGTGCACGGCATCTTCTCGGATCCCCTGCTGGATACGCTCTTACCTTTGAGAAGATCTCATACGGATGCTTCTTTCTTACCTCTGCAAGGATATCTTTCACGAGCTCTCTGGATCCTTCCACTAGACATCCGTAACATGTCTCTTTTACTGTGACCTCTTTGCCCATCGCATGAATCGTACGTACCAATTGGTCTGGCGTGATCATGGATTCCGGGGAGATCATGAATATTCTCGTTTCTCTCTCCTCGCTCATATCTTTTCCTCCGTGATGTAAATTGT
Organism: Candidatus Methanomethylophilaceae archaeon; assembly: GCA_963676235.1. Taxonomy (GTDB): domain Archaea; phylum Thermoplasmatota; class Thermoplasmata; order Methanomassiliicoccales; family Methanomethylophilaceae; genus JALNYB01. The sequence goes on along the minus strand of OY781044.1, from coordinate 1,054,188 downwards.
CTGCTCATCTTCGAGCGCACTGACCTTTGAAATATCATCTAATAGTTTTCCTACCATGTTCGTACCATATGGCTCTTCTCCGGTAGGTCCGTATTCCTTGCTATCCTCAAGCCTGATACCAATCAGACCGTGATGGGGTCTTGACTGATTTGTAATACCGATATCACCTTTCTTGCATTTCTTGAACAGATCTTGTGGATACAGGATCTTGGACCTCTCATCATCGCCGTAGAATGTGACCATTGGCATTCCTTCGAATGCAAACTGAACCCTGAGTGAACCTATGGGCTTGTGACTGAGCCCTGTGGTCTTCTTGAAATAATGAAGTGACAACGGATCTTTATCTGAAAGCGATATTCTCAATATCTTATCTTTAGGAACTGCGAATGTCTCAACCTCTCCCGCTTTGATAGCAGACATGGTCATCTCAGGCGTCTGATCCACTATTATTGCATCATCGGAGAGATCGCCTGTCCTTTTCTGTTTCACTTTGAATCCTGAAAGGAATTTCTCTCCATCGGCCTGCGTCATACCAACAGAAAGGACGCGCAAAGGTTCTGTGATCGTTGTGATGATGTCTCCAGCCTTCGCCTGAGCTACAATTGCAAGACCTCTCTGAAGCTCTCCTGCATGGTTTATCGTCGGAATTATCTGCCTGATCTCCTTGTATATCAGGACGTGTCCTGTTCCCACACCCGAATTCCTTACGGTGACGCTTCCCCTGGATCTTATCTCATGCTGTTCATCAGCTATGTTGACATCCATGTCGTCCCTGCAACCGATGTAACTTCCGGTGCTGTCAGAAAGATTCAGATGTCCTTTAGAACTTACGATCAGAATCTGTTCGGAAGATTCCGGAGACCTGTCATCCAGTTCGATGAGAATGTTGGTCTCCACTCTGTAACCTTCTTCTAAAAGATATGAGAGATCTTTCGTAACTATCACATTCTCGGTGCTCACATCAGATATTACCGGGCGTATGGAGAGGATAGGCTCTCCCTCTTTCAAGACTTTAAGCAGATGCCTTCCGACAGTTATCCTTCCGATGCGTCCTGGGCCTGCTCCATAAGACCTCTTATGATCCTTCCTTGCGATCATGATGTACGTCGTTTGATTATCATTTCCGCCTAGTGAGAAGAAACAATCGTAAATCATGTATCTCCTTTCAGTCCTATCAACAGGTATGTCGGATTCGAAAGAACCGAATGCTGCAATGTCCTGGGTTACCCACCTTGATGTTATTCCCTCTATCTTTGGAATCAACGATTTCCAAAGTCTTGCATCACTGCTATCGTCAAGATGGAGTGTCATCGGACCAACCGATGTGACAAGCTCAAAATCATTGGTCTCTTTTGTTAATCTCTCTGTGGAAAGATGCACTGAGATCAGGGAATCTTTAACGTACACCTCGTTTGCAATTGCATCTCTAAGTGTCGATCCGGCCTTGAGTTTCTTCTCCTTTCCGTTAACGATTACTTGCATCTTATTCACCCTTTGTGAATGGGAGGACCTTCTGGACCTTTGATACGATCTCATCGAGTTTATCCTGAGGGCATGTTACTCCCCTGATAACTCCTGTCACGATCTCCATGATCTCCCCCTTTGTATTGATGTCCTCATCCGCAGGCATGACCACCCGTGTCTTGACACCTATAGCAGCAAAATCCTCATAATCTATTGGGCACTGCGCCACTATCACGGCTGGAATATTCACATTCCTGAGAATGAGCCTTGCTTTGTAAATGATATGAGAGCGAACATTTCCCAGATGAATGAGCGCGACCTTGTATTGCTGTATCCTTTCGACTTCGATGGGATCCAATCCAAAACATGTACCTGTCGTAACATCGGGAGCATCTGCAGGGACTCCTGAACCTGCATTGACGACAAGAACGCTTGTGTCTATACCTTCTTCTCTAAGAGCATATGTGATCTCACAGACAGGCTTGGTTATGTGTCTCCTTCCGGGGCCCATAGCTATTACAACAACATCGGTTCCGCTTTCAGAAATAGTCGCCCTTGCAGCAAGACCGCCTCCTACTCCGAGTCCCATGGACTCTCTGCACTCAACGAAACTCAGATGCCTCCCTATCTGCTGCTTCAAACTTATTCACCCTTTTCCTCATCCTCTTCAGTCAGATCGAATTCCTTTACGATCTCTTCCGGTTTTCCGATAGCCAATACCTTGCCGCCTTTCATGAAGGCCGCACGATCGCAACAGTTGAGGATGAAGTCCATATCGTGACTCACGACTATAAATGTCTCACCTAAAGTCTCCCTTGCTCTGAGCACCGACTTTGCAACTATTACCTTTGTAATAGGATCCATGGTTCCAGTGGGCTCATCTAATATTATTATGCGGGGCTCTTTTATGAGTACTTGTGCAAATGCTATCCTCTGGCACTCCCCAACACTTAATGTATCTGGATATGCATAGAGGGTCTTTTCCATATCTTTAGCTGGGAATCCCACACTCAAAAGCACTTGAATCGCTTTCATTTTTGCAAGTTCAGCAGGCATTTTCATACCGATACATGTTGAAAGATTCTGAAGTACCGTATCGAATGGATAAAGAGTATATTCCTGGTGAAGGAAACCGATATATGGTGTTGCCCTTCCTTTTCCTGCAAAACCGCACTCGGACATATTGATCCAATCGTCACCGATCTTGATCTTCACTGTTCCCGCAGTCACCGGGGACATTCCAGCGATCATTCTTGATGTGGTTGTCTTCCCTGCTCCGGAAAGACCTATCAAAGCAAAGACCTCTTTCTCTTTTATGTCGAATGTTACTCCGTCGACAGCTTTGACAACCCCTCTTACTACAGAGAAATAATGTTTCTCCGCATCAACAAGCGAGATTATTGTATCTCCGACATCAACCTTATGATCTTGTTTATCGAAATGATACTCTTCCATGAATTTCTCAGTAATAGCTATAGGCTTACCTTCCATGACGACATTTCCTGCATCGAGCCATATTGCCTCGTCTGCCATGTCTTCGACGGCCTCGGGCCAATGCGATGCAAATATCATGCATATCTCATGCTCTTTGACATAACTCACAAGTCTTTTGTGGATCAAAGCTGCAGTGTTCGGATCCAAAGTACCTGTGGGCTCATCTGCCAGGAAAAATAACGGATCCTTTGCAAGCTGTCTTGCAATTACTACTCTCTGCTTCTCTCCTCCCGATAGATCCCTGGCTATATGTGTGGTCCTATGTGTCATATTGACGAATTCCAATAATTCGATAGCTTTCTCCACACGGTTGGGAGACTTATCGTCTATTGCTTCCAGAACATTCTCTACAACTGTCTTATCACCGAATAATGAAAAAGACCTCTGAAGCATGATCGCGGTACGTTCTTTGATCGCTTCCCTTATCGGATCATATTCCTTCATTGACCAGAAATCGATCATCTCTGTATTGGATTTGGAACAACATTTAGTGCATGGGGTCCCTTCAAAAGGAAGATCAAGATTTCCACATTTAGAACAACGATTCACATGATACAAAACACGTCCAGAATCAGGAGCATATTCCACACTTCCCCTGAGCATATGCATGAGTACACTCTTTCCTGCTGCACTCTTTCCGATCAATCCTAAAATCTTACCGGTAGAGATTTTTGCACTCACATTGTTAAGTACAGTTCTGCCATCGAATTTCTTAGAAACGTTCTCGATGATCAATAGGTCAACTGACTGCGCCATGAAACATATGCACAGGTTACGCACATAAATACTATACTGAAAAAAGATTAACGGCACTTAAATATTTTTTGATTAATAATTCACTTAATCAACATTTTTGTTCATTTATGTTCATTTTTCTAACGTTATCTATATAGGCTGGATGAACTATGCATCCATATGGTTTTACAACAGGGCCCTAGACTCGGCGGGCCAATACCAAAATTCAGAGAATACCACGTCTGGAAGACATTGTATTGTCTAAATAACAACAGCCCGATTGGCCGTAAGAAACTAGCAACTTTGCTTGGAATCGGAGAAGGAAGTACAAGAACTATCCTCAACCTCCTTCAAGAGAGCGGTCTGATCATCATTAACAAGAACGGTGTAACACTCACTCCGGAAGGCATCGAATGCTGGAATTCCGCATACATGGAAATGAAGGCGTTGCAGATCAGCGAAATTACCATCGGCGCATGTGACTGCATAATACGTATACCAAACATGGCATTCAAAGTAAAATACGGATGTGAAGAAAGAGATCTCGCCATAAAGGCGGGCGCATCCGGAGCTACAACGCTGATATGCTCAAAGGGCATCCTTATCTTCCCTGGATCCGGTTATCCGGTGGATTCCAAGGTCGGCGCCATTATCAGAAACAATTTTACAATAAGAGATGACGATGTCATAATCATCGGTACCGGAAGAGATCTTGACATAGCAGAAGTAGGTGCTGTCGCAGCAGGATTGGAACTGTTGGGTGGCCTCCACATCAACCGCGATCTTGAAGGTATCCTTTCACAAAGAAGCACTGGAAACGAACTGCTTTCACTAGCGTTTGCAATACATGACCTCGTCGGAGGCCTTCCGGTCTGTGCAAAAAGCAGAGACAACTTAGGTATCAGGATAGAATCCGGAACTGTCATCGATAATGCATATACCGGTGCCGTATTGGAAGAAGTGCTCAATGCCGGTACAACAATCAGAAAGATCGCAACGTCTGGGCCTTACAAGGGGATCAGAGTCATAGTAACGCCTGTAGAACTTGATAACAAAATCATCGCAGCCATAGGTGTGGTGGACATAAGATCCATGGCAGGAGTCAATAACCTTATTCGCCTCAGGAGTGATGAATGAATGAATGAAGAATGCAAAGTAACAATAGATGCGGGCGTCTGCAAGATGAAGACCATCATCTATGCGAAGGTCAATCCCGAGACAAGAATGGTAAACCTGAATATAGAAAGTGACTGTGCCAGCGTGCTTAAAATGTCATTATCTATAAAGCCAGTATGCCAATACAGCGAGATTGAATCGAGTATAACTAAAACCGAGATTTATAAACTCGCAGATGAGATGCATCTTCATGCAGCATGCCCTGTTCCATGTGCGATAATAAAGGCTGTAGAAGTGGCTGGTGGCCTAGGCCTTAAAAGGAACGTTACAATAAACATAGAATGATCGAGAGATCATTCTTTACTATTCACATATTCATCTATCTTTTCAGACCATATCATCGCTGAAGGACCGGTCATGTACATTACGACCTCTTGTATCTCCAATATCTCCTGGGGCGTTGCTCCTGCTTGTATCGCCGCATCGGCATGATACTCGAAACATTTCTCACATTTGGCAACAGATGACAATGCCATTGCAAGCAATTCTTTCTCGCGCACAGAAACAGCACCGTTCTTGAACACCTCATTCCTGTACCTGTACATAGCCTGAAGGACTTTCGGGTCTTTTTCACCCAACATTATTAATGACATCAAGACAACTAATAGTTAATTGTTTATAATCAATTTTCGATTCACACCCAATGGCAGAAGAAATTGTTGACAAACCTCTGGAAATCATACGCGGTCTCAGAGGCGTAATTCATGCGTTTTACCTTGACAAAACCATTCTTGCAAAAATGCAGGAAGAGGAGAAAAAGGTACGTGCGGTCGGCGACATAACTGTCGATAATGAAGGATTCAATATGGCTTTGACACGTGAGAGTGTCATTTGTATCATCAAAGATCCCAGATTCAGACCACCCCCGGAACCTACGGTCGTCCTTTTATCAGATAAAGGAGACATTATGGGCACAGAAGTCTTCCCGTTCACTGCTAAGCAATACATGAAAAGGGAAGATGTTGTCTGGCTCTCTGATGCCTTTGTCCTATTCCCTGATGTGAAAACAGTAGGCGGAGAAAGATTCATTATGCCTCCTGTATCATTCCCTGAACTGAATGAAAAAAACGGATGCAAAGATGTCATTTCATGCAGTCCTGCCCCTACCTGTGATCTTATGATGAAGAATTATTACAAGTATGATGATGATCCAAAACTCGCATCTGTCCTTGTGGGATTCAACAGAATATAAAACCTCTTCCCTCACCGTGGGTTTATCGCCATTATCTTTTTTAACAATTGATTACATTCTCGGTTCGATATGATACTCAATCGTTGTCCTAAATATTCACCAAAAAGCGGGATCAGAATAATTCCCCCTGCAGAGACTGTAAAACATATCCTGCCCCTCTTGCCAATAGCTGGAATAAAGGCCCCGGAAGATATCACTTCCGAAGATAATATTGGGATTCCTGTATTCTCCATTGACCGCCCGGATGCTCCAGCTGGTAGGAACTATAATGGAAAAGGAGCAACCCTGGAGCAAGCGGAAGCCTCTGCGGTTATGGAAGCGATGGAAAGATACAGTGCTGAAAAAAGAGATGATGATGAAATAGCATATGGAACGTTCGCACAGGCAAGCGAAGTTGGACTCACGGTGGATCCTAAAGATCTCATCCTTCCATTGAACGTCTTAGATTATTATGAAAATGCGGAGATTGCATGGGTAAAGGGCTATGAAATGTTCAGAGGAGTCCCTACGTGGGTACCCGCGTGCGCAGTATATTATCCATACATACCAGACACGGATCTTCAGCTATTCAAATATCATACAAATGGTATCGCCGCAGGAAATACTCTCGAAGAAGCGATCCTTCATGGATTATTGGAATTGATTGAAAGGGACGCTTGGTCCTTGGCTGAAGATCATAATATTGCAAATGCAGACATAATTGTCGATAACGATTCTGTACCTGGAAAACTAATCGAACATTTCACTGATCAAGGCATAGAAATCCATCTCAAAGATCTCACAAGCGATCTTGGTATACCTACAATAGGAGCAGCTGCAGATGATACTGTTACAAAGGATCCGGAGCTACTTACCATCGGCGTCGGAACCCATCTGAATCCCGAGATAGCATGCATCAGAGCGATAACAGAAGTTGCTCAAAGCAGAACCACCCACAAATACGGAAAAAAGATCAATGCTAAACTTCAGAAGATCACGCAGGACATGGGGTATGAAAAGATCAAAGCTGTCAACAGTATGTGGTACAAAGACCTTGAAAAAAAGATCAATCTGAATGATATCATAGATCTTGCTACACCTTATGTCCTTGATGATATTGAGATCATCCTTGACAGACTCATGAACCATGGCTTCGATCAAGTCATCGCAATAGACCTTACAAGATCTGACGTCAATGTACCAGTTGTAAGAATGATCGTTCCTGGATTAGAATTATCAACAATGGATCCCGACCGTGCAGGCTCGAGACTGTGCGGATTGTGGCCTCCAAAAATATGACTATTCTGATTGACCAACATACATGAAAGTGCAATAATGCCCTTTTAATATAAATTCAATAAAACTGAACTCCCCCCGTTTCGAACCGGGGGGAGATGTAAAAGAATTGTTAAATTGTTTATCCACCGCCGCTAGGAGTGAACGTGGAGATATCAACCTCTTCCTCGAATTTCTTCAAGTCTTTAAGTGTCTCCCCAGTTCCCTTGAATGCGTCGGTGGATCTTTCACGCTCTTTGAAGGAGAATACCTTGTACTCCGACTCGTCAGCAGGTTGCAGAAACGAAGCGTCGTAGTAAAGGTTGGTACGATCCAGTTTTACCCAGGTCTTTCCATCCTTCTCGCGGACATCCGTTACCTTCCCTACTGTCAGGGTTGGCATGTACTTCAGTACGTCTCCTTCTATCATTGGCATCAGCCTTTGATAACTGCGGTTCTCTCACCGGCAGGGACGAACTCTCTGAGTCCGCCTCTTCCGATCTCTTTTGTGACGTTAGCGAAGTCGAAGACTAAGCTTGGGTCAGCAAATGCGACACGGATGAATGGATTGGCTGTGAAAGCGTCTCCACGAGCGACGTGAGCTGCCTTCGGGATACCTGAATATCCTGAAAGGTGACCGACATTCATTGCGTAGTTCGGATAGTTAGGTCCACGAACTTCCATTGGCAGACCCTCATCGGACCTGTATGCGAAAGAGTTAGCTGAACCACACTGATCCTGAAGATCGAATCCGTAGAATCCGAGACGTCCGGTCCTCTCCTTGTGCTGAAGCATGGAAAGGTACCAGCAGTTCAGACCGCAATCTGCGATACCGGTTGCCATAGCACCCGCGACACCGGTTGCTGCTGCTGCGACGGTTGCCCTCTGTGATCCACCGAAGTGAGTCTCCATGACGGCTGGGTATCTCTCGTACATCTCAAGTGCGTATGAGTTGATATCGTCACCGAGTTTGAGGAGTTCGTCGTAGTTCTTGGGGTCCAATTTACAGAATCCACCGTATTTGTCTTTGATGGTGTCGATTGCGTGATAGACGTAATCTTCGAGGATGTTATCAGTATATGTTGCTGAAGCATACTGAGTGAATCCTACTCCACCGGACATGTATCCACCGAGATATATCTGATCGAAAACTGCTGCTCCGAGACCTACTGTCTCAAGAACTGCACGTCCAGGATCATCCGGGTAGACACGGTCAGACTGAACCATATCTGCAAAGAATCCGAATGGTATTCCACCGGGTTCGTTTGGTCCTCTTGCACGCCTAGCAGGCATCATTGTACCCATGTTGATAGACTGGTGTTTTGCGGCATATGCGAAATCTGCGATTGCTGCCTCTCCTGCTGCAAGTTTGTATGCGGAGATGAAAGCCATTGAGATCTGCATTGCTGCATGCCTTGACACTGTTGCACCATCCATGAGCCTTCCGACCATGGTTGGAACACGCACTGCCTGCATGAGTGTCTTTCCTACTGCCTGTTTCAACTGTTTTGCATGCTCTTTGGGGAAGAGTTTGTTGATATCGATAACGAACCTTGGGTCGATCTCATCAATAAGCTCATCGTCACCAGAGAATACTTTAACATATGAATCTGCCACAAGTGCAGGGTTACACTCTGCCATATGCTCCTGAACGATTGCTCCTCCGGGCATTGTATGGTTTACTGCTTCGAGATATGTGTTGATTGTCTCAGGTGTAACTTCTTTTCCCAATCTCTTCTCAATTGTTGCATGAGGGGAGTCGAGACCAACAAGTATGGTCCTTCTGATATCGTCCCAAGCCTGCTGGATAGCGGGGTTGTTGATACAGTGGAGATCATCAGCCTCTACATAGATGTCTGTGTGTGACAACTGATAAGGCATCATTAATCTCTGTCCAAGCGGAACTCCGATATCTTCGTTCATCATCGGGATGCCACGCTTTTTAGCTATTGCATCTGCTGATTTCTGGAATTCTACCTTAGATTTTGACTGTTTCCATCCGCCGTAGCAGTAGTATTTGGTCTCCATATCGGTAGGATCTTCTTTGAATTTCTTCTTGCATGCTTCCATGAAGAGCTTTTCCTTAGCTTTACCTGCCATACTTACTCACCTTTGAATTTGAATGGCTGGAATCCGCCGAGTGTTCTCAGCTTGTGGATCCTGAGTCCATACATTGTTACTTCTTTGTCGTCTCTCATATCAACGCCGTCTGCTCTGAAGATGGTTGTCCTCTTCTTTAAGTCAGACATTGATGCGGGCTTTCCGACATAGATCTTCCTGTCGAGTGGAATTGCAACCTGGTCTTTTACATAAACGACCTCTTTCTTGTCTGCATCCCAAACGTATCTCTGCCACGCATCGAACATAAGTCCATGCTCGTCGAGACGGCAAGCATGTCCGTGGACGGTTGCTCCTCTGATTCCAGTAAGTGCTGGATCGAAGGTCTCATCGTCAATCAGTTCCTTAGCGAGTTTCTCAAGGTCCCTCTCTCTCATTTCGATAATCTGACGTCCGGAAAGTGTTCCGGTATCAAGTCCTCTGTACCTTGAAAGGTACATCCATGCTCTCTGGTATGGAGAAATGGGTGCGAAGTATACTGAATCAGTAAACTGAATATACCTTACACGGTCTCCGTGCTTCGCTCCATCGATAGGTGTAACGAGTCTCCTGATTGGACAGTCCGGCTCTTTACCTTCCTCTATCGGAGGGTGGATGGACTTGTATGCCTCTCCAGGATTACGGTGTCCCATGAGCCTGACGACGTCATCCATAGATACGTCACGAAGTTTTTTCAGGTTTATCTTGGGGTCCATGTATCTCCTTCTGTTTTTAGCAGGAGATGTGGTACCGGGGTAAAACTGTCTTTTATATGCTACCATATTATTCACCTCTATAGTCTCTGAGTGATTTTCTAAATTTCGAGAATCTGCCTATATTGACAGAGAAACCCATAGGCATTGTTGCCTCGCAGGCTTCTGTGATCTGTGCAATTGCAACGTTTAGCATCTCTTCATTTTCAACGTCCAACTCGATGTAAAATGCACCTACTAAATAGCACAATTCTACGTCACGTCCGCCGACCTTTATTACCTTGCGCTCGGAGTGATTGTTTGGAATACCCTTTGCAGGCCCGTTGTTAATGTTCTTTGACAAGCTTTCGCCGGTCATGTTGATCTGCCTAATATGCTCAATTGGTTCTAACGCATTCAATACCTTTTCGGTTGTGTCTGCTCCCAACATATTATTGGAGAATATCTCAACTTCTGGAAGTGGTATTCCTGCATAATCCGCTGCTGGCTTTCCCGACATAGAAATCATCAGACCTTCTTTGCGATCTTCTTAGCCTCTGCGCCTACGACCTGCATAGGTGAGTGGAATTCTTTCATATCTCCGAATACCTCTTTGATGAGGCCGGATGTTGCTTCAGGTGAGAAGGTCTGTGTTCCGCCATCCAGACAGTTTGCTGCTGTAACTGCGGGAATCAAAACTCCTTTTGCGTGCCTTGTAACAACATGGTTTCCGTGGAACAGACCTGGTCCTCCTCCTCCATAAATGGAGTGTGAGAAGAATGACATACCTACACCGACTCCTTCTGCTCTACCGTAGTCAACACCGGGTAGACCGGTCTCGTGCTCGAGCAGATCGTTGTAGTACAGAACTGTTCCTGGAACACCCTGAGCTGCCCTTGCTGCTCCGACGTTCACCATGACTGCTGCAACCATTCCTACGGATGCATATGCATTCCACAACGGAAGATCATCTGTTGTGTATACCTTGTATCCTGAAGGAAGTGTCTCTTTAACGTAGATGACTTTATCTTCAATTGCACGTCCAACGATGGACTCGATAACAGTACCAACTGTTCCGGTCTTACCGTTCTTCTTTACGATCGAATAAAGCATGTTGTTAGCGTTAAGTCCCTGATAGGCGAGACACAGAAGATGTCCTCTCTCAAAGGGTCCGATAGCGTCTCCCATCTCGAAGGCTCCACACTGCTCAAAGATAGCTGATAATGCAGTACCCTGCATTGCATTCTTGTTAACAAGTGCAACGACGTGATTTGCCATAATGTTCCTTAATGCGAAACCGGCTCCCTCGTTGTTCTGTGGAATTTCGAGGATCGACTTGCAATTTGCACCATCGAATCCTACTGTCTGAGGATATCTTCCCCATACTGCACCTTTTACCATGTTGGCCTTGTACATCGGTACTTTGAATTGATCGATGATTGCCTCGGTAACTGCGGATGCGGTTGCTGTAAATCCTGTTGTGTATTCTACGCCGGCACTCATTCTTGCTTCTGGTACAACTACGATGAGTGATTTTCCACCGTTTTTGAGAACGACGATTGTGTCATCGCCATCTGTTACCTGAACCATTTCTTTAACTGCCTTTGCAATCTTCTCTGCGTTAGCAACTAATGGAATATCGATCTCTTTTCCTCTGATCATTGCGCCAGCCATGTTACCGGTTTTGAGAGCTTTCTCAATTCCAGCAAGGTTAACTGCAACGGTCCTCTCTGTCAGAGATGCAATTCTTTTAATTGCGTTGTTGCGCAACGGACTGATGGCTTCCAACGGTACGTCTTTTGCAATACGTTTTCCATTGTCGTCATACAGGTCGATTACGTCCTCGTATTTTGGCATTTTATACCTCCTTAGTCAATAAATGTGCGAAAAATGTCAATTTTCCGCGTTTCCCCTTGCAAACCTGTAAACGTGTTATACGTTATAAAAGGATGGTAAATATAGCAACTTTTCAGAAAAATACATATTTTTATGTCAAAAAGAGACCGCCAAAAAGAACTCGAAAGAACGTTTCATGTTCAGACACTAATATTTAATACTTATTTTGAGTAATAAAAATGAGAGAATTAATGCATAATAAACGCACCAATTCTTCTCATTTAGTAGATGCTGAAATATTTTTAATTTATTCACGCTTTGCTTTGGTCAAAACGCCCGTCTTGTACTTATCTAAATGTGTCATATATCCTGGAATCTTAGAATACGGGATGCCTACAGCAAGCTCATCCTTCGCCATATCTGTCTTCTTCCTACAACCGAAACATCCCAACGAGATATTAGGAACTCCACTAACTACAGGTATAACAGTAATGTCCTCACACGCACATTGGAACGGTGAAGAACTGAATATTGCACGTCCACCTTGCTCTGCGGTCATAAGAGGGATGACCCAATATACACGCTCAGGAATGTCTACGATTGTAACTACATCAGGTGTAAAATCTGCATCTTTAAGAGGACAGACGACCTCCCCTACGACCTTATAAGACATTGGAATACGATCGCTGATCATCTTAGCAGCAGCGGCTGCAGAATCATGAATACCGATGCCTACATGAAACTCTCCTGTAGCGACCTTCTCGGGTGTCGGTAGCATTCCCAATGCAGATGCACCTACATGACAATTCTGCATTTCTAAAGGCATCTTGATACATTCTCCATGCCTTGCGCGGAACATTGCCTGACAATGACTCATCTGTGATTCTGGAAGTTTGCAACAAACTGGATATTCCTCTCCTTCCCTCATAAGCTTGATAGCAACAGGTTCTGCCCTGAGGCCGAGAATGGTTTTCAATTTCTCTGCGTACTCAGAATTTGTCTTAAGTATGTTCGACATGAATGTGTAAAGCAACTTACAATAGAATAAAACTTGTGCTGAAAAACATAAGTGGTAAGAGGTTTAGTAAGAAGTTTTTAATCGTAAGCTTAGTTCTTGAAACCTTTGACAGCGTCAACAAGTGCCTGCATGTTCTCGTTGGATGTCGCAACTGCGATACCGCAACCGGAAGAGATAACACCGAATCCAGCTTTTGCGCTGTTGAGTGCTCCTTCTTTGACTTCTTCTGGAGTTCCCTGGAAGAGAGGCCTGACTGATCCGACATTTCCGACGAGAACAGTCTTGCTTCCGATGGCTGAGACAGCTTTGAATGGGTCAACTTTCTCTTCAATTGAAAGTCCGGTTACACCGGTGCCCGCCATTGCATCGAGAATAGGATATGTGTCACCGCAGATATGCAGGACTGAGAATGCATCTTTAACGTTTGCAAGACATTTCTTGATTGCGTGTCCGGATGCCTCTTCGAACATATCAGGTGCGAGCATATCAGTTGATCCTGAAGGCTCAGACATCTGAATGACGTCTGCGCCTGCATCGGATAATGCCTGAGTGTATGCTGCACATATTGGTGTGACTGCATCTACCCATTTATCAACCTCTTCTGGTGCCATCATCATACCGAAAACCATGTTCTCTGTGCTGATCATGTGACCTGCAAGTGTGAATGGTCCGGTGTTTCCTGCGACAACAGCGTAATTCTCTCCGTGTGATTTTTTCAAAAGGCCCATTGCTTCAAGTACAACTGCCGGCCTACCTGCTTTGATGAATTCCTCAGGTGCCATAAGTGCATCTGGGCTGTCATACTCGCCCACCATTGGGTCGAATTTGAAGGGGTGGACTTTGATCATAGGTGCTGCGTCTTTTTTATCGACCTGAACCTTACATCCGAGTCTCTCTGCCTCAACTGTGAGACAGAAGGGTCCTCTTACACACTCGAATCCAAACATATCGGCCTGTGCTGCTGCAAGCCTTGCCATAAGTTTAGCGTCTTTGTGGGCTTCGGGCCATGCGGCACCGACCTTCTCCATCTGTCCGAGTGTTGCAGACTGGGTAAAAATAGCTACCGGAGGTCTGTCGAGTTGTTCGTGTTTCATTGCTGCGATTACTCTTTCTCTTGGAGTCATTGACATGTATAACTTCTCCTGGTAATGGGAATAGAATACTATTATTTAAAAGGCTTATTTTTCAAATCAGCCCTATTTTTGATGATATAATGCCTATTGACGATATCATTCAAACATTTAGATCCATCACTTCGAAAAGTTTTCCGAGCGATATTATCCCGACTTCCGATAGCCCATAAATGTCTGCATTCGCATAATCCGACGATTTGAGGGCGGGTGCCATTATACAATTATCATCTGCGATGAGATCATTACCTGATGAAAAAGGACTGAACGGAGGCAGAACGATGACACCATCGGCCTTAGCATGAACAAAACATTGGAGTTTGATTCCTCCGCTCACAGCCCCCTGTATCTTCACAGAAGGGTGCTCATGACCTATGATGACTGGTCTCTTTCCAGAATCAATGTGTCCGTGTTCCATCCTGAATCCACATAAATCAATATAATCAACAGCTAAAAGACCCATATCAGAAAGTATATTCTGGAGGAAATTATCATGATTACCTTTGATAACTATTACTTCGGCAGCCTCTGTAAGCATGGATATTATGGTTTTGACTTCATTTGATGCTTCATATCTTGACCTTTTGAAATCATGTTTTATATCGCCTAGAAGGACCACCCGTTTCGGTTCATATTTCGACAATATGACATTCAATGAATTGCGGATCGAATCTGTGTTCATCCTTGGAATGTACATTCCCTCATCTTCCATGGCCTTCTCGTAACCAAGATGGAGATCTCCCAAAACAACAGTAGGCCCGTCATCCAGGAGCAGACACCTATCGTTGGTTATCCTGACGCCAGGAAGTATCTCGAGACTCTGCATATATCATGAATGTCCTACGATGTATTAAATCAACTCCAGATACAATAAAATGAATTTCACAACGATAATGATATGATAAAAACTACACAGCCTTATTTCAAAACCTAATCATTCTCACAAAGTCTTCATACTTCAATTTTTAATTTTGGCATTTTGACGATATATCAAGAGTTCGTACATCAAACCGATTGAATCCGAAAATACGATTAAGCGAATGTTACAAAAAAACGGTGTTATTATACCATCTGTATGAAACACGCACTTGAGTTCTTATCACAACATTCACTGACTTTTTTCAATAAATGTTTGTTTGATTTTATTAAACATTCAACACATTGCTATGTCAGATATTATCCTGCACGTCTAATCTGGTCCGTAATAATCTTACAATGCAATAGTTTTTCATTCAAACCGACATATTACTGTTCATACAATGAGTATGATGGAATTCACTGAGGCTCTTTCAGACAAACTTGTTAAGGATATCACCAGAGCAGCTAAGGCTCTCCGCACAGCAAAGACCGCACTCGTCATAACCCATATCGATGCAGACGGTATAACGGCTGGTTCCATTGCGTCCATCACCCTAGACCGGATGCACATAAAACACACTATAATCTTTGAAAAGAAGATCACTGAAGATACCATTCATAGAGTGAATACCAGTGATGCAGATATCGTTTGGATCTGCGATCTAGGAAGCGCATATCTATCAGAATTCAAAAAATCGAACATAATCATCACCGATCATCATGTTCCCGACCCTAAATACAGAAGAAAACAAACATTCATCGACGGTTTCTATGAAATACACCATCTTAATCCCCACTTATACGGAGTGAACGGCTCATATGAGATATGCGGCGCAGGCATGACCTATCTACTTTCTAGAGAGATGGATCCTAAAAACATAGACCTGGCCTATCTGGGAATAATCGGTGCTGTCGGCGACTTCCAGGACAACCTCGAATCGAAACTCGTAAGTTACAACCGCATAGTTCTCAAAGATGCGATAGATGCAGGTGATGTGCTTGCCGGTACAGACATAAGATTTTTCGGAAGAGAGAATCGCCCACTCACTCAATTCTTGCAATACAGCAGCGACCCCGAACTTCCTGGAATCACAGATGATGCGGCAGGATGTTCGAACTTCTATTCAGAATTGAACATACCCCTGAAAGATAATGGAAAATGGAGAACGTGGAATGATCTTACGCCTTACGAGAAAGATATTGCAACAGAAAAACTCCGTTCAATGGTCAGTGGAGATGAGAAAGCTGAAAAACATCTCTACGGAGAAGTCTACACACTTCCAAAATTCGAATCACACATCGGACTCAGGGATGCAAAAGAATACGCCACGATCCTCAATTCCTGCGGAAGGTACGATGACGCAGAAACAGGCCTTAGAATATGCAGAGGCGATCTGACCGCACTAGATGATGCAGAACAGAACCGCTCCGATCACAGACGCAACATTTCGATGGCTCTCTCCTACGTAAAAGATAATCATCTCATCAGAGAACGTAGATTCATCCAATATTTCGATTCCGGTTCTGAGATAAGGGAAACAGTAGTCGGTATTGTGGCTGGAATGCTTCTGAATTCCAATGAAGCAAAGCACGAACTTCCTATTTTTGCATTCGCGAAAGCGGACGACGGCATCAAAGTATCTGCTAGAGCGACACATGACCTTACTAACAAAGGACTGGACCTCTCAGTCATTATGAAAACAGCATCGGAAATGGTAGGAGGTTTCGGTGGAGGACATAATATTGCCGCCGGTGCGACCATTCCCGAAGGAAAAGAAGAGGCCTTCCTCGATATCGTTGAAGACCTCGTTTCATCTCAGGTCATTTGAGAAGTGTGTAAAGCACTGCTTTCTGAGCGTGTAAACGGTTCTCTGCCTGATCGAATACAACGCTCTGCGGACCATCCATTACCTCTGCGGTTATCTCCTGTCCTCTGTGGGCGGGAAGACAATGCATGACGATACAATCTGGTTTTGCAATGCTCAGAAGCTGACTGTTGATCTGATACATATTGAAGAGCTTCATAGCTGCTTCAACAGGAGTATCATCTCCCATCGAGATCCATGTGTCTGTGTATAGAACATCTGCATCTTTACAGGATTCTTGAGGGTCGTGTGAAGCGATTATCTTGCTTCCGTTCTCATCTGCGATACGTGCAGCCTGTAGCATGATCTCTGCATTGGGCATTCTTGTTGCGGGACAGCACGCGACCATATCCAATCCCATGATGGCAGATGCGTAAAGAAGCGAATTGCAGACATTATTTCCATCGCCTAAATAAACAAGTTTCTTCCCGCGGAAAGAACCTTTTTTCTCTTTGATGGTCACCATGTCCGCCAAAGCCTGACAAGGATGCTCCAGATTGTCGAGTCCGCTGATTACCGGTACTGTCGCATTCTCTCCGATCTTGTCCATCATCTTGTAATCAAATGCACGATACATTATACCATGAACGAAACGACTCATCACTTTTGCGGTGTCCTCAACGGTCTCACCGTGCCCCATTTGCATCTTGGACACATCGATGTACAATGCATGTCCCCCGAGTTCGGTGATGGCAACATCAAAAGAGATCCTTGTCCTTGTACTGGGTTTCTCGAACATCATCGCCAAGGTCTTACCTTTTAACGGCGCATCGTTATTACCGCGTTCTTTTTTGAGTTTGATCGCCAGATCTACAAGGTCTGGCCATTCGTCCTTCATATCGAGGACCGAAATAAGATCTCTTTTTGCCATAATTGACAGGAAGTGATTCATTCGCTAATAATGCTTATGCTCAGCATTGTACAAGAATTTGTAAAAATGTCTAATGAATACTTGATCCGACCTATGTGAAATCATATCAACATATTCTATTTGTATCAACATGCTGATTAATACTTGTAAAATAAACAACTTAGCCTATCTGATCGATAATGTATCTAGAACCGCAAATCCATTGATGATCTTTGAGGCCTTGCTGCTCAAAGATCATTTTTACATCTTTAAAAATTCATAATGAATTGTCACGCTGATATCTTCTTTTGAAATCATTGACGCATTCTTCGACAGTCCCCTCTTCATCATAAGACACCTTGATGCCTGCCTTATTTAGAATGTCGATCCCGTGAGACCCTATGCCCCCTGTTATGACCGCATCGACACCGAGACCGATGATAGCCTCAGCGACTTTCATTCCTGCACCTTCCACAGAATTTGCAAACTCGTTAGCAACTACCTGATAATCAAGTGTGTCCATATCCACTATCAAAAAATAGGGAGCGTGGCCGAAATCGTCAGCCACATATGAACTAAGTGAATCTCCCTCGGAAATGACACCAATCTTCATTTCTGCTCAACCGTTGTTATGATCTTCTTCACGATCGATCCGAATGCTTTCGCGGACAATGAATCAGGATTTGATAGGACTATTGGTGCTCCGGAATCTCCGGATAACACGATATTGGGCTCGATGGGTACGCGACCCAGGAACTGAACGCCCATATCCTTAGCTGTTGCTTCTCCGCCACCTGATTTGAATATATCCGTTACCTCTCCGCAATGAGGGCAGACGAATCCACTCATATTCTCGATGAGACCTATGATAGGTATCTTTACCTGTGTAGCAAAGGTTATAGATTTCCTGCTGTCGATAAGCGCTACATCCTGAGGCGTTGTCACAATAACGACACCGTCTGCCTTCGGAATAAGCTGAACAACAGAAAGTGCTTCATCTCCTGTACCCGGAGGCATATCGATTATCAGATAATCTAGGTCTCCCCACTTCACATCCTCTATGAACTGTTTTACGGCACCCATCTTAACGGGCCCTCTCCACATAACAGCTGCATCCTTATCCGGAAGCAAGAATGCCATCGACATGACTTTGAGTGACGGTGGAACTGTTACAGGTATAAGCCTGTCTTTCTCAACATTGAGCTTCTCATCCTCGATGTGGAACATCTTCGGTATGTTGGGTCCTGTGATATCAAGATCCATTAGACCTGTCTGCTTGCCTTCCATAGAAAGCATCTGTGCCAAATTAGAGGATACCGTGCTCTTTCCGACTCCGCCTTTACCGCTCATCACGATTATGACATGCTTGATCCTAGCAAGAGAATCGTGCAGTCTTGTTTCCTCTTCTATATCCTCTCCGCTCAATATTGGCTTCGACATCTATCTTTCTCCTTACCCGATATTGCCCACTAATGTTATAGGGTTATCGGCAGTACAATATGTTAAAAACCATGGTTTATGAATATCTCATAGGAATTGTTTTATCATCAAACCACAATACAAACAGTATGCCCATAGGAGACCCAGGCGGAGGTATTTTCACATACACGTCAGAAGGCCTGCCAGAACAAATCTTCGCAGTTACAATACCATCGAAGGATGTTTCCAAAAGTACAAGATTCTATCATGACCTCCTAGGTATGGATATTCTCTACAGCAATGAAAAAGAAGCCGCAGTGAAAAGGAACGGCACAATTATCATCATAAAAAGATCGGAAACGGTCGGAATAGATACGGGCATCTACCTGGGTGTTGATAACCCGTACGATCTTCACCGGCGTCTTATCGATGAGGGCGTGATTTTCATAAAAGACCCTGAAAGAATTCCTCTGGGTGTACGTACTTCTTTCCTTGATGATGACGGAAATGTTCTCAACGCTATAGAGATGAACGCAGAACTCCGTTTCTGATAAGAGGTATTTTATTGATTTTGTACTATTCACATGCATGAAGGTCATCGCCCTTAACGGAAGTCCGCGTCTTGTAGGAAATACCAGCAACATTTTGATCGAAGTTCTAGATAAGATCGAGAAGGAAGGTATCGAAACAGAACAGATACAGCTGTATGCGTATGATATGGAACCATGTAATGACTGCAGATCATGTGAGATGAGAGGCGACGGAAGATGCATAATGGAAGACGATGAACTGAATGATATCGTTGACAAACTTCGCCAAGCAGATGGTATAATCCTTGCTTCACCGGCATATTTCGGTACATGTTCCGGACAGATGAAGATCTTCATGGAAAGAGCAGGATTGGCTCTTGAAATGGGCGGTCTGGACCTTCAAAGGAAAGTGGGCGGTGCAATTGTTGTAAATACACACGACGGAGGATCACTGGCATACGCTCAAATGGTAAGCTGGATGCTTCGTAACAAGATGATCGTCGTAGGGGGATGCCCCGAACCCGTCGTTATCTCTCATAATTCACCTCAGTACCTTGATGACAAAGCAGGAATGAAAGGTGTCATGAGTATGGCAGAGGAAATGGCCTGGACCGTACTTCGTCTTGACGGACTGAACTGAATATCACTGAAATCGTCCGTTTTATATTTGATTTATGTGATTAAAAATCATAAAAGCAGGCTTACCGCCCGCTTATATGATCAAAAGAAATAGAATCCGCATTTCTCTTTTACAGATATCTTTGCTACAGCCTCCATTCTCTCCAACGGCCCGCTGTAACGCCTGACCATCATCTTTCCCTCTTCCGGGAGAGCTGCTGTCAGAATATCAATTTCCTTGAGTAATTTAACTCCGTCCTCTGGAGTAAGTTTCTTCTTTGCTGCTGCAAGTTCGGGCGCAGATGCGACAATATCACACTTGTACTTCTCTGCAATTCCCGGAAGCAGACTGTTATCAGGTCCGAATGCACCGATGCATCCTCTTCCCTTATCCCATGAAAGAGAACATTTTGCACAGATCTCATTCATCTCATCGAAATCTACAAGATCCCACCCTGTAAGCTGGTTCTCTTTTTTGGATGCTTTTAATGCTTTTTCCTTCTGCTCTTCTGAAAGTTTAGACATCTCCACCCATCCTGTACAGACCTTTTTGACCTTATCCTTCAGAAGTAACAGATCGGAATCCGCCTTGATCTTGTCCATATATATCGCATCTGTATCTGCATTCACTCTGTTCCTTTTCATGAATGCTTCCCAATCTTTCACAATAGACTTGGCATCATCCAAAGATACGACATCATCGTATTCAACGACATTTTCAAATCCTTTGATGTCGTCGACAAGCACCCTGACCACACTTGCTTTCAATTCTCTGCATGATGCATTCTGTGCATCCGTCTCACAAATTCCGATATTGATTCCCATTGGCCAACTTCCTGATTATATCCAACGTATCAGGCAATTAATAACTTATCATCATAAAGCATATCGTAAAAATCCAAAATAAATACAAAAGTATGAAAACATCATACATCCATATAACGATCACATGGCAGATATCAGGATACGTAAGAGAAAAAGAATGAGAGCCAAGGATATCAAGGTAATTTCCGCAGTACTAGAATCTGAATTGGGTGTTCCTGTGTTCAGTGAGGATTCACCTGTAGATCTCGCTGAGAGCACGGAGTTCAATCTTTTATTTGTAGGGAGCGACATTTTAGGCCTTGTTGTCGATGGGAGACCGTTCCTCACTGTCAGAGGCATCATCAGATACAAGCCTACCAAAAGATTCGTTACGATAGATATGGGCGCAGTACCGTTCATAATCAACGGAGCAGACTGCATGGGGCCGGGAATAGTCGAAGCCGATGAAAACATCAACGTGGGCGATCTTGTATGGATACGCGACGAAAAAAATAAAGTTCCATTGGCCGTGGGTATATCCGAACGTTCAGGAGCCGAACTTATAGCTAAAAAAAGCGGAAAGGCCATCAAGATGATTCATAATGTGGGTGACAAACTCTGGAAATCCGGCGAATAAAATGTTTTTCAAAAAAAAGAAACCGGAGAAGAAAGAAGAAACGATTTTCGTCGATCTCAACAACTACCCCATGCAATCCCGTATCCAGTCAGATGCACGCGTGAAGATCGTCGAGGTCACAACATCCTCCGACCTGAAACCATTGACCGATCTGGCGTACAGAGGTAACATCCTTGTTTTGGACTTCTCCCGTTTCGCTGACGGCGACGATGAGAAAAAAATAATGGCACGCCATCTTCTGAAAGTCGCGATCGACATAGACGGAGCTTTCACCGAAGCTTCCGAAAGACTCATGATACTGAGTCCCAGCGGACTGTGCATCGATAAATGTCGCATAACCCACAAGGAGAAATGATACCGTGACCGATGGCGTGAAAATTATCCATGATCCGGTGCACGGAAACATCAGAGTAGACGGTGTTTTCCTTGATATCCTCGACAGACACGAGATGCAGAGACTGCGCTCAGTCAAACAATTAGATTTCGGATATCTCGTATTCCCGGGAGCGAATCACACAAGATTCGAGCACTCTTTGGGTGTGTATCATCTGGCAGGAAAAATGGCAGATGCGATCGAACTCTCAGATGAAGACTCGATGACCGTTAAAGCCGCAGGAATGTTGCATGATATATGCCACGCACCTTATTCCCACACTTTGGAAGAGATCGTGGAAGAACGCACCGGCCTTGACCATATGGATCTCGCAAGGAAACTCATAAAAGGGAAATTTAGAACGTATAAACAACGAGATGCAGACCTGTTCGAATCTATTGGACCTATCTCCGAACTCCTAGAAAAGAAAGGAATAGATTCAGACCTTGTGTGCGATCTCATCGCATATCCTGTTTCAAAAAACAAAGAACTGGAAGATTTTGAAAAAGATGCACATCACTCCTACTTCCCATCGAAGGATTACGCACATCAGATCATACACGGACCCGTAGATGCAGATCAGATGGACTATCTTGTGAGAGATGCACATTACACTGGCGTTTCCCTGGGCATGATAGACACGGAACGTCTATTGAGTACTATGAGAGTGTTCAACGACCGCATTGTCATCGAAAGAGGGGGCTCGGCAGCAGCTGAAGGCCTTATGGTATCGCGTTCTCTGATGTACACTTCCGTATACTATCACAAAACAGTAAGAATTGCGAAGACAATGATAACCAAGGCGGTGGAAGCTTCCACCCTGGATGTTTCCGATGTGTACACCTGGTCTGACTCTGATCTTATGGATGCTTTGACAGAAG
The DNA here is from genome assembly GCA_963676235.1 of Candidatus Methanomethylophilaceae archaeon. Taxonomy (GTDB): domain Archaea; phylum Thermoplasmatota; class Thermoplasmata; order Methanomassiliicoccales; family Methanomethylophilaceae; genus JALNYB01. The sequence continues at coordinate 1,031,265 of OY781044.1, read as the reverse complement.
AAGGAGGAATACCTTCCAGACTTGCTAGAAACGTTCAGAACAGGATGCTTTACAAGAATGTATTGACAAAATTCAGCGAAGACACCAATGATGAGACCGCGAAATTATTGGCACAATACTCCAAATATAGAAAGAGGAAACAGTTAGAACAAGAAGTCGCCGACAAAGCAGGGGTCGATATCTCTGAGGTCGTCATCGACATGCCTTCGAGTTCTACATTGCTCTCAAAGATAAATATCGGTAAGACAGACGTTTCAATACTAGATGACAGAAAGGTCAGATCCCTAACGAAAACTTCACCGATCGCGAAGGCTTTACAGGCAAGAGACACCTTCGGATGGTCACTTATGGTCTCTGCACCCGAATCGAGTTCAGAAGCAGTGAGAAAAGCCGTTAAAAAGATCCTCAACCTTTGACCACGCCGATAGGTGTGAGCTTGGCCACTTTCCCTGTGAGTCCTGCATCGCAAACGACTTTGATGACTTCATCAACATCCTTGTATGCATCGGGTGCTTCTTCGAGAAGTCCCTCATCAGAACCGTTTCTGAGATAGATATTACTGTCTACCATCTGTGCTCTCACATCATTGATGTTGAGATTGTTTATGGCTGCACTGCGCGACATCTGTCTTCCTGCCCCGTGGCAGGTGGAACCGAACGTCTGTTCCATCGCGCCTTTCTTTCCTACCAGAACATAGGTTCCCACGCTCATATCTCCCGGGATGATGACCGGCTGTCCTACATCACGGTATTTCAATGTAATCTCGGAACGTCCAGCTGCGAATGAACGCGTAGCACCTTTACGGTGAACCAGAACCTCATTGCGATGTCTGTCGATGTCATGGGTCTCCTTCTTTGCGATGTTGTGCGCTACATCGTACACGACATCCATTCCCATGTTCTCTGCAGAATCGTGAAGGATGTTCTCGAAAGACTCTCTCACCCAATGGGTTATCATCTGTCTGTTGGCCCAGGCATAGTTGGCACCGCAGCACATCGCGTTGTAGTAATCATCCCCGATCTTGGAATTGAGAGGAGCACACGCAAGTTGCCTGTCTGGGAGGTCTACAGCGTTGCTTTTGATGTAGTGTTCCATTTCCTGGAGATAATCGGTTGCGATCTGATGCCCGCATCCACGTGAACCACAATGAACGGTGATGGTGACCGCTCCTTCTTTGAGGCCAAATGCCTTTGCCGTCCTATCGTCGAAGACATTCTCCACCGTATCCAATTCCAAGAAATGATTTCCGGAACCAAGAGAACCCAACTGCGGGATCCCTCTCTTGCGTGCTTTATCGCTCACGACAGAGGGGTCTGCGTCCTGCATGTGTCCTTTCTCTTCGGTTACCTGAAGATCGTTATCCCATCCGTAACCGTTCTCTACAGCCCATTCAGAACCGTTCTGAAGGATCTGGTCCAATTCTTTGTAATCCACCTTGGTGAGTCCTTTCGAACCCAATCCGGAAGGAACATTCTTGTATAACTCATCGATGAGCGCATTGACATTGCCGCCTAGATCGTCGATGGTCAGGTCTGTCTTGATTAGACGCACACCGCAATTTATATCGAATCCTATACCGCCGGGAGATATGGAACCCTCATTGGAGTCGACTGCCGCTACACCGCCGATAGGGAAACCGTATCCCCAGTGAATGTCAGGCATGGCCATGGAACTTCCCACTATTCCGGGAAGACATGCAACGTTCGCTGCCTGCTGCGGAGCATTATCGGAACGGATCTGATCGATCATGTTTTCATTGGCGAAGATGACAGCGTTGGTCCTCATACCAGAATTCTCATCCATCGGGATCTCCCATCTGTTATCATCGATCTTATTGAGTTTTCCAGCGTATATCATGATGATCCTGTTTCCTTGTTTTCGTAATACAACTGATAAAAGATAAAAGTAAGGGGCCCGAGCCGAGATTTGAACACGAGTCAAGGGATCCACAATCCCCTAGGATAACCAAGCTACCCTACTCGGGCCATACGATAAGCGACTGATTATATCACTACTAATAAAACTTTTGCCAAATTAGATGAGGGAACAGAAAATAAATATTGTTTCTTAGAAGGTTTTCCGCCCTCGGAGCCTGATTTGAGTTTAGACCCTGCACAACCTGAGTAGTTTACAATCATACACTGCTGAATACATGACTGATTAAACTGTCACAAAAATCTACATTACTGTTCAACAACATAAGCACTTAAGACCTCTTGGACGGTAGTTGTGCGAGATCTAAATCCTATAATCTAATCAACTGTGCCTTCGAATAATTATACAATTCATATTAACACGACACCATATTCACTTTAAAATTGCATTTCAATAATTAACATAATGATATCCGAGGAAACATGAATTCTTTACCCATCGTATCTCGATGCAACACATCTATTGACATTTATTTCTATATCAAGACTGTATATACACGTATGATGAGAACATCAATTATATTCTCTTAACATTCGACGATCGAGATCAAATCAAAAATATACTCAAATATATCACAAGTGCATTTTTGATAAAACATTACCTAAAAATGGTCAAAAAGTACACTTATTTATCCTGCAAAATGGAACCTAATGCAAAAAATAATATAGATATCGAGGTAAAAATAAGGAAATTAGACAGACTGTTTAGTTTAATCTTTACCAATAAAACCGAGTTGAAATTGAACGACCGGTGCAAAGCCAGCATAACAACACAAAACCATCATAGAAAAAAAGATGAGGAACTCATGCAATAGCTTTTACATAAAAAATTAAATGATGGAAAATCTTTATATATGAGACCACAATCCTAGAGCCTAAGTTGTATCTAAAGAGTACAACGTAGTACTCATATGTAAAGTATGAAGCAATCTTAAAAACTAGAAGGAAGAATATATGAAAACCAAAATATATACCTTGATTGCGATCACATTGATGATCGCATCAGCCTTTGTTGGCATTGGAGCCATGGCTTCCTCCAACGATGCAGATCCGCCAGTTGGAACTGGAACGATAAATTATTTATCAACTGACGTAAACTATGTACCAGAAATTGTAAATGTAACAAACGGTACTGTAGGAAACGAAGTAATTTTCAGCCCAACGGTTAACTGGACGGATCCGACCAGCAGCACATACGCTGGTGCATATACAGTAAAATCAACATCTAGTATCTATACCGATGCAGCATGTACTACAGCATATAGCGGAACACTCATCAGCAAAAGCACTACTGATACAACAGTCACAGTTGATGGAAGTGGACTTACCGTTGGTTCAATTGTCTTATACATAAAAGTCACCTCTACCATATCTAATGGAAGCATTGATATAGCTTCAAGAACGACGACTCCGATGAAATTTACAGTTAACATTTGGAGCACTCTTGAAGAAAACTCAAGTGTGACCGTAGATAACTGCTATTTCGGAGAAGAATACGAGTTCGATTTGAATGAAATAGTTGCAACAGGTACGGGCTCCGGAGAATACACGTTTGCAACCGACGATCTTGACAACACCGGCCTGTACATACTTGGAGATTACATATTGGGTAAAGCGTTAAACTCTGAATTTGTAGCCCCTTATGAATTAGTAGTCACACTTAATGTAGCTGATTCTAAGACTGGTGTTTCAATCCCTGTTCAGATTACAATACCAATGAAACTTACCAAGATTGAAGTACTCATTCATGAAGATGCCTCTTCGGTTACAAGAAATATGACATTGGATGAAGGAGACACTGGCTATATAGACCAGAACAGTACAACAACTATGACTATGACCGTGTCAAACTATGATACAGCAGTAGCACTCGCTGATGTAACACTTAAAGATGCTACAACAGGATCTACAGTAACAATTTCCGCATCTGGTAATACTTACACAGCAACACTTGTTACCTCTTTGATCGGTACACATGAATATGTTATCAACTACAGTCTCAATGGCTATTCAGCTAGTTTCACATTCTATCTGGAAGTTGTTGCTGACGGCTCTGCGTTCATAATAGTTCCTGACATCAACATAGTACTTACAGGATGATTTAAACCGGGGGTTTCGACCCCCATCTTCAATTTTAATCTGGAGCAATTAAAAATGTCAATTAAAAATAAATGTATACTGGCAGTCGCGATGATATGTTTAGTTTCATCTGCCTTGATTGTATCAGACTCCAATACCGTATCTGCAGATAGCAGTGATTTGAAAACATACGATGTATACGCAACAACTTTCGAGTTTTCCGACAATAACAGTAAGGATCTCAATGTGAAATGGGAAATCAGCTACACATATAATTTCACTCAAATAGAAGAAATATGCAATACCAATATATTCGAATATACATACCCTTACGATACTGGTACATTCTACCTGAAGGAATACATATCGGATACAACAACCTTTGAACCGGATAGGACCAGCTCTGAAACTGTGATGATAGTGGTAGAGGGACCTTCCCCGACAATAACATTCGACAGCATGGGTGGAAGCGAAGTCAGTGCCGTACATTCACCATACGTTCTCGGAACACCTGAGACCATAACAGAACCTGCAGCCCCTACCCGTGATGGATACACATTCAACGGATGGTACACAGATCCTGAATACAATGAGAAATTCGATTTCTCAACAACTGTCACCTCAGACATGACATTGTATGCTAAATGGGCTCCTAGTGGTGGAACTGGCGGTTCAGCCTCACTGGACTTCATGGATAAATATATCATACCCATCATAGCGATAATAGCAATACTAGCCATGTTGATAGTCTACTTCTTCCTTATCAGAAGAAAGAAGGAAGATAAAGAAAACAACTAAAAACTTTATACTCATATTTATTGAGTAGGGCCTCCATGCTTCTCGCAGGAGGCCCATATCAAATATTCAAGGTTCTCAGATTTTTATATGGAATCTATTGCATGAACCTTTCAGAAAACCTCCTCACAACCCCATGGAGTCCTTCAGACCGAAAAGATTTGTCTATTGCAATCGGATCGATACATCAACTTCCTTAACCTCCTCCCCGCGCAACAGCTTGCGCTGTCTCGAAGCCTCATACAAGAAGTTCGTGTATCAGCTATTCAGAGCCTATACATACTGAAGAATATCCGTAAAATTCTGCATAGAATACCAATGCGTTTAGTCATATGTATCATGCCGTTCAGACTTTCCAGAAAATGCTGATCATGCTGTAGAAATATCTGGGCACTGTTCTAATTCTTCAATCTTATCTTATCTTATCTTATCTTATCTTATCTTATCTTATCTTATCTTATCTTATCTTATCTTATCTTATCTTATCTTATCTTATCTTATCTTATCTTATCTTATCTTATCTTATCTTATCTTATCTTATCTTATCTTATCCAGATATCGTTCACTATCTTCATTAGTAGAATCTGCTGTACATTATACCGCACGCGGAAGAATGCCGTTGATACCTGCAAATAACGACTGATGAAGGCACAGCTCACTAATTTAATTCTGAATGAGTCTCTGTTATGTGTTATAAGCCACAATTGGAAAACTGTCTCAAAGAATCAGAACATTTTCCTTGGATCATAATATTGTTATCTTAGTAAGCCTCAGCTCATGATAATGTATCTATTCCCAAAACCTACAATATGATCCAAGATGTCCAAAAGTTCCGCCGTTTTCCATGATCGCTCGTAAACCTTTAGATCATAAAGAACAGATTCATCGTATGTCATGTGACTGCTCTGCATCCGATATGTTCCATGTACACATAATATGAATGAGACATGTATGCTCTCTACATTTAAGCGGTTATAATTTTACACCTTTTCCCTGCTCTGGTCCCTATGATCTCTGGGATATCTCTTGCACCAAGTTCCGAACACAGACCGTTGAATACGATAGCAGAGCCGTAGATGTTCACATCCGCGTTCTCGAAACTATACCTAAAATCCAGATCTTTACACAATATCGTATGATTTCGCCAAATGCATCCAAAGGATTTTTATGCCTGATCCATCGTCCTCTACTTTAAAACCTATCAATTCCCGTATCCTTCTTCGAATTCAAATCCGAAAACAATCAAAACATCTATCATCTAATTGCACCCAGATACATGCGAACATGCCGCAATGATCCTCTCATCAGCCCCCTTACTTGAAATACATCTGTAAGGTCTAAAACACCTGCGAAATCGAGACGAGATTCAATAGTCTTCACAAGCCCATACAGAATGGATATCACTGCGATAATTCGGTTTGCTTCATTCTACTCCATCAGGAGTGAGTTCACTCGCGTTTTCATCAACACCTGAAGATTCATATGCATCGCATCGATGTCCGATATCTAGATCGGGACACGCCTAGAATTTTCCTTTGAACTTATGATTCTGCCATATGCAGCATCAGTGCAACAATAGAAAAGACGAATAATACATGAAGTTGCAAATCTCTCCGCAATAGCCTCTTAATGCCATTAGATTATATTCTGTGCTGATCATCGCAGATACAGTTCGTAGAAAACTACTGTGAACGCTGTTTCGATCCTCTTTCTCCAGTCTTGATGACCTCATTGAAAGTGAAGATATATACGTATTAACACAAACCGATTATTGTGATACGATAAATATTCAATTTACAAGTGTTACAAAATAAGAATCAGGAAGAATGTTCACTTCTATAAAATAAGATATTAGGACGGTACCATCAGAATTCGAAATAACAACAACCACCGGTAAACAACCAAGAACCGCGCTATCGCCTATTGTCAAAGATATGGCACTACTATCGAACGTGACGGTTATGTTCGCACCGTATGTGGTATAACTCGATAAGTGCATATCAGTCGTACTTGTACCTATGCTGACCGTGTTGTTATCCGCGACACAATATTCGTATACATCTGTGCAATGAACCACGAACTCCAATTCATCTAACCACCACAATGCAGTTAAGACTACGTCAGAATCTTCTACAGTATATGTTGATCCTGGCTGGTATGCTTCCACCCCATCACTCCATCCGATAAAAAAATATCCTGTTTTTGTTCCTGTGCAAGGGTCCACTGTAAAACTACCTCCACCGATAACGGAAATCTCAGATGGGACCGTTCCGGAACCACCATTTAGATCATAGGTTACATTGTAATATGTGGCAACTGTGGATCTCCAATGCGCATAAGCAACCGTATTGCTTGTAAAGATTGTAGATTCTGTGTACTGAACACCACCCGATGGTAATGAGAACCATCCTATGAGTTCACAATCAACTTTGTATACTGTTGGAAAAGTAACAGTTGAACCGGAAGTTAATATAACGGATGAAACGGACACTGATTCTGATTGAGGTTCAAAAACTACAACTATCGTACTCGTGCTTGGAGATACGACCCACGAACCATTTACATACGTGTATGTATAACATGAACCGCTGGTTTCATCGTAATATATGATGGTTCCACCATTGCCTATATTAGAAATCTTTGAAATATCGTCGACGATCAATGTTGTAATCGTTTTTCCTCCTATTACCCAAGAATTTGAAGAAAAACATGAATTGATAAGGGTGTGAGCACGATTTGATCCTGCATCCGTGATGTACACTTCATTCAACTGACTGGTTTGAAAAGCACCGTTTCCTATACTTGAAGTATTTGATAAAGTTATGTATTCCAGAGTAGACTCACCGAAAGCCCAAGAACCGATAGAACCAACAGACCCCATATTCACTGAAACCACATTATCACACTGCTGAAATGCGTTGTTTTCAACCGATGTGACATTACCTCCAACAGTTACATACTCAACACTAGAATTCCAAAATGCGCTAGTGCCGATTGAAGATATATTTCCTAAAACAGTAAATGTGAAAGGATTACTTGTATGGTCAAATGCATTGGAATTTATCGTACCTATAGAACCTGACACATAGAATTGATCCAATGAGGTACAATAATCAAACGCAGCACTACCGATTGTACCTATATTTCCATTAACAGAAAATGATGTGAGTTCTGTACAGCGTTGGAAAGACCCCTGTACAATTGTATTCACTGAACCATATATAGTTACAGATTCCACAGCTGCCGAATAAAACGCACTCGATTTTATAGAATTGAGGGAGATAGGGCTCTCACTAGAACCGAATGTTATAGATTTGATATGAGTAGATTGGAACGCAGCGGCTCCTACGCTCGTAACATTATACGTTTTTCCACCATATACGATTGTAGATGGAATATATAGGTCGATAGTAGAATTAGGATCTACAGCTTGCCAATTTCCAGTACCCACTTCCACAGACGAGCCATTTAATATATTGTACTTAACCCCGTCAACCGTGATTACATCACCATTAGCAGCTTCAGAGTTATTAGAATCGCTCGTGTGAACAATGACCAATGATGCAGACAAGATTATCAAAATAGAAACTATCGTGAATAATCTCCCCCTCATTCCTGACATCTGCAACATCTTTCACCTTTGATTTTGGATTTAATCATCAGTTATTATTCGATAACAAACAATTTATTCATCGAGTATAACACTAGTATATAGTTTATACCTACCTAATCATATATTTTATTTATACTATACTGATAAATCAACAAATTTATTCCTAACAATTATGAATAGCCAGTTACTAAACATTTTGGAATGATAATCTATTGTATTTAGTGAAAAATATTGAGCACATCTCCATTACAAAGAAAGTGCTGGTCTTGATGATATAAAAAAAGATTGATGATTGGACTGAAGGGTGTAAAAGACCTAGAAGAGTTAGACGAGGGCTCAACCATACTAGCAGTGAATATACAAAAGAAGTGTCACGCCAGATAATGACACAGTCAGAAAGATGACATTCAACGTGTTATCAGTGACACACGACGTAAATATTTACTCCGAGCACCAATTTATGCCAAACCTTAGTCTTTAATCCATATAAACCAATTGATGGAACCACACAGCGCTCCACGCAATTTCTAGGAGAACCGCTTGGGGGGGCTCATCCCCCTCTGAATTCAATTCAAAGCCCGTTACGCAAATACTAAGGCACTTTACTACGCCCGAATATCAAAGGGCGAACATCACTTGCATTCTCTGTCGCCTTTGTCTCCGCAGGCACATGGTGGAGCGAGATCGTTCACATTGAAAGGCTTCTGTTTATCTACACTGAGTGTGCCATCAGGAACATCGAGATAATCTGCTAATGTCTGATCGTCCGGATATGCTCCACTGAAAATAACCGCATCTTCATACTCTGTTATTGGGAGAATGCCCATTCCTTTCTCAACGACCAATTCCGATGCTTCAGAACCCGACGGCAATGCAGATGCATTGGAACAAATCACACGGCATACACTCAGGCCTATCTTGGACAACTTATCTAAGGATCTTTCGAACCTTATTAGATCGGTTGCGTTTCTGTTCTTAGACTCTGAGGACTCATAGACTATTACTTTGCAATCCATGACCTGAAATCGATTCCATACTATTAAACTTTGACTGAAACAATATAAACTGTGTAAAATAACCGCAGAATTTCAAAAATATAACCTGCAATTACGGTTCACGATACATATCGTAGCCGTCATCTCACAACTTAGACGCCAGTCTTGTCTCCCCAGATTATCTTTTGCAGTTGAGGCAGCACTCTTACATCAAGCTTTCTTGATATGACTTCTTCGGCCAGTGGCCGGAGGTTCATTCCGCCAACCGGACTGAATATGACATTCGTGTTTACCGGATGTTCCCTTAAGAATCTTATCGCATAATTAAGATCGATATTATCATTGATGACGAATTTCAACTGATCCTTCATTGTAAGTACATTGAGATTGGACAACATCATCTTGTCCTGCATTCCAGAAGACGGACATTTTATGTCCATACTGATCAATATATTCGGACTGTCTGGTACATCTTCCAGATTTCTGGATCCGTTGGTCTCCAAAACCACGAATTTTCCCTCATCTACAAGTCTCTGAAGAAGTTCATACATATCAGGCTGCAATAGAGGTTCGCCGCCTGTTACGCAAACATTCCTGATATCTTCCAATTTCTCCATGATCTCTTCGATCGACGTCTCCTGTCCTCCGCTCTGTGCATACTCGGTATCACACCAACTACAATGAAGATTGCATCCTGCAGTCCTTATGAAGTAGGTGGGCGCACCGATCATTAGGCCTTCGCCCTGTAACGATCTGAAATATTCGCATATTTTCATTTTAATCACTCGTACTCTATCTCGTCCTTATAACCTGCTTCTTCGAATCCCTTGAGCCTAAGGCGACAAGAATCACAGTGTCCACATGCTTTCTCTCCACCGTTATAACATGACCATGTCATCTCCAACGGAGCTTTGAGTTTCTTTCCTAATCTCACAATGTCTGCTTTTGAACATTGCAGAATGGGTGTCATTATCTTGATCTGATGTCCTTCTACTCCTGTTTTAGTCCCCTGCACAAGCATAGCTTCGTATGCTGTGAAGAACTCCGGACGGCAGTCAGGATATCCTGAATAATCTAACGAATTAGCTCCGATATATATTCTATCTGCATCAACGGATTCACATAATCCTGCTGCAATGCTTAAGAAAACAATATTACGTGCTGGCACATATGTTACCGGGATCTCTGCATCGAGATCTCCTTTCCTATCCATCGGGACGTCTATATCCTTCCTTGTAAGTGCGGAACGGAATGAACTCAGATTGAGATCGATAACTATATGATCGACTCCGTAATGCTTGCAGACATCCTCAGCAGACACTAATTCTTTAGTATGTCTCTGACCGTATCTGAACGACAAGGCAGTCACTTCGCAGCCGTCTGCAAGTGCCTGTGCCAATGTAGTGGTAGAATCCAATCCGCCTGACAGAAGTACGACTGCTTTGGCCATTAGAGCACCTTTGTGTACCAAGCCGTCTGACCGCGTTCCTCATCTAATCCGACTGAGATGCTCTTGACATTCTTAGGGATATTGACCTGCTTAGCCATCCTTTCAGTCATCATCTCTGACATCTCTTCCGCCGTTGTTGTGTGGACATCGAGCATCTTGACGTCCTCGATCGGAAACACATATCTCTTCCCACATGAGACAACCTCTACAGAATCCTCTGTCTTCGTGATCTTTACAGTATCAGATAAAGCAGGAAGCAAGACCTTGTGATCCATCTCATCAATCATTATTTTCAGTTCCTTTTTCAGAACAACGAAATCCATGATCATTCCTTCTTCTCCGATCTCTCCTTCTAGGCGTAGACGCACGATATAGCTGTGTCCGTGAAGTCTTGAACACTTCTCATGCCTGGGGATGAAATGACATGCTGAGAATCTGATCCCCGTATACCCTCCGTCGATCTCTAATAGCATTATAATTCCTCCGTCAGTCTCATTGCGAGGGCAATTGAATCTGTATAATCTGTCTTCACTCTAGAAGTATCGATGAATATCTTATCGATATTCAGTACCGGTGCTCCCAATGCTTTGGCCTCTCCTATGAAATGAAGAGCCCTAAAAATTAAATTCCCTGTGATTCCGTCGGGTGCGATGATCAGATCCGCCTCATTCACTGCATCCTCTATCAGGATCTGAGCGTTGTATGCATCATATCCCGCTTTGATCAAACGTTCGGTCAATTCCTTGGCGTCGGCAATGGACTTATCCACGATCACATTCCTTCCGACATCCTCAGACCTTCCACCTGACATAACAGCTATCTTAGAACCGGCACCCAGTTTCTTCATAAGTACTATGGACTTGACAGCCATGTCATATTTCTGTGTGACTGACCATCCTTCATCTATACCCACGGGAGCCATGAACACAAGTTTTCCTCTTCTGGGTTCAAGAAGAACAAGTCTCTGTAATTCTTTGACACCCATCTTTGCCTTGAGGATCGGCAATAATTTTGAAGATGACATATCGCCGCGTATCGCCGCGTCTATCTTTCCAGATACAAGATCGTTCACTAATTCATTCGGGTCCCTGTAAACAACAACATTCTTATTGTTCATTACATGAACACTTCTTTCAACATATCCTGAGTCTGTATCGCAACCTATACCTACGCGAACATCCGGCATATCAACATCTAAGATAGTTTCCGATGTGAACATAATTTTTCTTAGAACAATTATCTATATTAAGGATTTCTATAAACTTAACATTAATACTCGTGCATGAACATTGAAAATTAGAAAAATCAATTGATTTTAGATTCAAATTGAATCGAAGCTGTAGTCATCCCAATCACGAAGGCCCAGTACTATCTCCGTTTCTGTGACTGTCAGCATCGGATGCGAATATCTTACAGAGTCATCCATAGCTATCCTAGGGCATGCTGTATTCACATATGCATCAACCTGATATGACATCAGTGATGCCGGGGATATTTCATCCAACATTACCTTGTACGCTTTCTTTCCAGCTGCTTTCAATTTCCTGATGACATCAGCAGCAGCAATGGACCTGTTCTGACCTACTTTTCCGCATACAATGACCAGAAAAGACTCTGCGTCCATTGCGGACTCTATAGCTGCAAACCGTTTCCTGAGTATCCTATCACGTATGTCATCGATAGATCTCATCTCTCCCGTAATAGGATTCAAGACCATCAATGGTTTTTTTACTCCGAAAGCAACCGCCAAAGGATGAAAATCCCCTTCCCCTAAGAACAAAAAGGCATCCACTTTGTTTTCAATAGCAGTTGCAGTACTACAATTACATCCGAGTACCTGTCCCGGATAACATATCCTCTTATCTCCTGTTCCTACGAAAACCTTCTTTCCCATTCCTTCCAGGATCTCTTTCGCCTTTGGAATAAGATTCACATATTGTACCGTAGCCAAGAGTCCGATCTTCTGAGGAATCAACGGTACAAGAGAAGAAACAGCTTCCAGGATGTCCGGCGATGCTTTTGCCTCAACATACATCACGTTAGGATCGTTTCCCTGCGAAGGTATGGGTGAATGCCCGAAATGCACCAATGCTTCCGCATATCTGTGATAATCAACAAAAAGATCGCAAGCACCATAACATGGATAGCCCAGGATCAAAACATCTGCCCCTGTATCTTGGGACAATCTATCTGAAATTTCCATCGCCCTGAGTTTTAGACCCTCAGGCAATTGGAGAGCAACGGAGGTAAACCCTCCGTTGCGAATCCAAGCAACGATGTTCTCTAACTCTAAGTCAAACATGTTTAATGAATAAGTTCCTGACCTTTCTCTACATCGATGTAGCAGGGTGTCGGGAATTTCATTGAAGCCTTCCAGAGTGCTAATTTTGCAACTTCGATCTTGTCTGCTGACACACGAACTGTAAGAATAGCCTGATTGCGCTCCATTCTGGCTGCGGTACCGACTGCCTTTCCGAATGCACAACGCATTCCACTCGACACACGGTCTGCACCAGCACCGGTAGCGAGCTTGTTCTCCCTCAAAACACAATGAGGGTAAGGCCTTACCGTTAAGTGATAGTTCTGGACTCCAGCGTCTGAAGAAAGCAATCTGTTTGCGGCAATACGGCCGGCTTCGAGGGAAGTATGCCTAACCTGAACACGGTTTTTCACCCTGAGAGTGAGAATTACCGGGAACTCTGCCTGGAGATTTCCCATATCAAACTGGCTGACCCTGCTTGCGGGAACTCCACCCATATATTCGCGACGTGTATACGCCTGTCCTGTTATCCTTCTGTACATCGATGCGGGCTTTCTTACCATTTGTACCACCTGTGTGGATTATAATAGAGCGACAATCCCAAATTTCTATTTAAAGACTGTTACTCGAGCGGCCTTATATGACCAATCACGACCAATCATACATCGAATATAAGGCTTTCCATTGAAAATACGTATATGTCCAGAGAATTATATATCGCGGACACGATTATTACAGACGAAAGTGAATAACGTCATGATATCATTCAGTTTTAAGGTTATCCCAGATATTGAAGATAAGAGATACCAATCCATGTTGCAAGAAAGTTGATGGTCGATGTTCAATCCTTAGCCTCAAACAAGGTCCCGTAAAGTCCGATGTCTCATACGATAGGCAATCCATAACATGGACCCTTGAAAATGACCTTCTGAACATAAGCGTATCGAAACAAAATCGGGACTCTGTTGTCCGCAAATTCCAAAACGATCTCGAATTCCTCTGGCATATACGCAGAGGAATCAGAAGAAAATCTCAACATTAAGGAAATGAATACTTGAGAATACCTATTCCTCTGATACCTGAATCACTCAGAAATTGATTTGAACATCGGATCTGTTTCTGGATTCTATTGACGATGATAGATTTACGCTTTGAATTTGGATTCCATATCTTTATGTCTTAGTCGTTCCTCTATGATTACATGCGTAAGGGGCGACAGATGTTTTGCTTAACTCTGCTACATAAATCGGACATCTCAAAAGCACTTGTGTAAAGAAAATCTCTAATTGCAAACATTATCCGTTCATAACAATGCGAATTGAATACGCTCAAATAAAAGTATGAACGGACAACCTTTATATTCCACGCATAACTCTTGAGTCAAGAGCATATATCATGTCGAAGAGACATCTTTCCAAAAATACGGTCGCCAACATCGGTTCTGAACGCATCAATATCTTGACGGCGCTATCCGAAGAAGCCGTGAAAGAAGGAAAGAACGATCGTGCAAGACGATATGTCGCCATTGCCAAAAGCATCGGTATGAAGACACGTCAGAAATTTCCGGAAAATTTCAAGTATTGTAAAAAATGCTTGCTTCCGATGATGCCTGGTGTCAACTGCACAATCAGACTCACAGGTCATAAGATCGTCTCGTGCTGCAAAGACTGTGGCACGGCAAGACGTATGCCGTATAACAGGGAGAGAACAAAATGACGGAAAAAGAAGCGAAAAAGGAATTGATGAGACGCGCGAAAGACCTCATCGTTACCATACATGTCGGAAAAGACGGCCTCGACCAGGGACTTTATGATGAGATCACAACACAGCTGAAGAACAGCCGCTTGATCAAAATCAAAGTTCTAAGCAACTCTGATGAAGGGGTACAAGAGATCGCAGATAAAATAGCAGAATCCACGAATTCCGTCGCTGTGGATGTTCGCGGCAGCGTCATTGTTCTTACAGACATAAGAACATGGACTTCCCTGGGTCAAAAAAAATTCTAAGGTGTTCAGATGCTGGATGTAAGCATAATAAGATCGAATCCTGAAATGATCAGGACAATGCTCCAGAACAGAAACAAAGACGATGATATACTCAACAATTTCCTCGCTGCGGATGAAGAATGGAGACAACTCACTAATGAGAATAACGGCCTGAGAAAAATCAGGAACGAAGTCTCCATGCAGATTTCGAAAATGTCCCAAGGAACAGATAAAGATACAAAGATCGTAGAAATGCGTGACGTTGGAGATAAGATAAAGGCCAATGATGCCAGAATGGCAGAACTCGACGAGATCCGTAACAACTGTGTACTCAACATCCCGAACATACCTGATAAATCAGTCCCGTTAGGAAAGGACAGTGATGACAATGTCATTGTCTACGAATGGGGAGAGAAAAGGAAATTCGATTTCAAGCCCAAAGAACATTGGGAGATCGCTGATGACCTCGGCATCATAGACTTTGACGGCGGTGTGAAAGTAGCAGGAAGCGGATTCTACTGCCTGAGAGGCGATGGAGCCCGTTTAGAACGCGCGCTCATCAACTATTTCCTTGATATGCATCATAAGCAAGGATACACAGAGATATTCCCGCCTGTCATCGTCAATAAAAATGCATTGATCGGAACTGGTCAATACCCTAACCTTAAAGATGATATGTATCACCTAGAGAAAGATGATATGTATCTCAATCCTACGGCAGAGGTGCCTCTGACCAACCTATTCCAGGATGATATCTTGGAGAAAGACCAGCTTCCTATCAAATATACAGCCTACCTGCCTTCATTCAGGAGAGAGGTTGGAAAACACGCAGACACAAGAGGAATCATCCGTGTCCACGAATTTAACAAAGTAGAAATGGTGAGATTCGTACTTCCTGAGACATCATGGCCTGCTTTAGAAGAGCTGAGGAATGATGCTGAGGAACTAATAAAAGGTCTCAACCTTCCGTATCATGTATTACTACTTTGTACCGGAGATATGAGCTTCTCGTGCGCCAAATGTTTCGATCTTGAACTTTACGCCCCTGGAAAAGATGCATGGCTGGAAGCGTCCTCGTGTTCCAACTTCACAGACTTCCAGGCACGCAGAGCCAGGATAAAATACAGGCCTGAACCCCATCTCAAGAGCGAATTCATACACACACTCAACGGATCAGGACTTGCTCTCCCGAGGACAATGGTCGCAATTCTTGAGAACTACCAGAACAAGGACGGAACCGTCACTATTCCTGAAGTACTCAGAAAATACATGGATGGCCAAGAGATCATCGGAAAGAATTGAACTTGATCAGATTTCCATCTGATTAAAACTTTCAATCAAACCTTTTGCATTTATTCCTTTTCCGTTTATTTCCAATTTTGCTCTTATGGACGCTTCTCCATCCCTTAGAGTTTTAGAGGACACGCCGTAACATATGGAGACGTATGCTTCGATCCATGCAGCCATCATGTCACATGCTTTGAGGTCTTTTCCTCTCCTTTTTCCATAAACCCTATCATCACAGTCAACGAACGGTTCATAGACCATTTCCTTTAACTCATCACGCCAAGACTCCGGGATCAATGGCATTATCTTAGAATCTATGAGTTCATGCTCATAGCTTTCCAAAAGATCGGAAAGACCGTTAACATTGAACTTCACAGGAGAAATAACATCCTTTGTCAATACCTCAGGAAGATCGTGAAATAATGCTGTATAGAAATTGTTATAGATCTGTCTCTTATCAGAATCTCTGTCAACATCATTTAGGTATATCATATCTGCAACCATAAGAGAGTGACCGAGAACAGATGTTTTCGGTATCCTGGGGGTCCTTGCCCATCTTTGTTGAAACCTTAACTGACCTATGAGGTCTACAAAATTGAATGAACTCTGATTCTCCATCAATCTTTTCACACCTATAAGGTCCATATGCTGGAAGATCTGCTCATCGATCTCCACGCGCGTCTGTTCTATTCCGTACACAGAACGGTTCACATCGTAGATCGTATTGAATTCCCATCTTGTAGCTAAATAATGAGCTGCACGTATTATGTCATCCTCTTTGGATTTCTTATCGGATTTGAGATATTCTTCGAGACGCATCCTGAATCTTGGATCTGTATCGGGGACGTTCGTGTCGAATTCACTTAGAACATAATTATTGACTTCATCGAACTTCTCCGAAATCACGCGGTGAAACACCTGCGGTTTCAAATCGGTAAGTACAAGTCTCTGAATGAATGAGAATAAAGTGTGCTCGATTATTTTTTCCCAATCTAGCTTACAATTACATTCCATTTCCTCATATTTGCCAAGGACCCATGCAATGGCCGCTTTGTGGGCCTGCTTATCCAATTCTGTAAGATCCAACGTGCGAAGATGATCATTCCACCTGTGCATATTTACGGCATTGAATAAAGAATACAGTATATTCGCGTTAAGCGCTTTGTTCTCTGTCATTGTGCCTCAAAACTTCTCTGAAGAATCGAGATTGTCATCGAAATCTTCTGAAACATTATTATCATCTGACTCTTTGGATCCAATCGGCGCAACTGACTCAACCGGCATCTCCTTTATGATTACGGATTTGCCCTTATTAGATTCAACATCTTCCGCCTGATAAAGAACTTCTTCCTGAAAATCGTCTTCTGGATAAGATTCTGCAGAAACCTCTTTCGATTCTGACATGATTCCTTCATTCAGCTCAGATATTTTTTCAGATCCTTTTGTCAGGTCTAAGATATAATTCTCATCTGAACTGTCCGAAACAGCATTCGCTTTGTCTATCAATTCTTTTGATTCTTCGATTTCTTGAAGTTCAGTTCTAATTGTGAGGCCTTCAAGATAGATGAATACCGCCGATTCTATTATCAGAAATACCCCTATTCCGAAAACCACGGTCGAAGCTGTTTCACCGATGTCAATAAGACCGACGAAACCTATAACTCCGATAAGAAGTACGATAACTCCGACCACATCTAGGACGAGCCATGCCTTCCTGTTTATTTCTACCATGATACTGTACCGTCACATGCATTAATAATCTTGGCGAAAAACACTTTGAAACATTTTATAAGGTTGTCATAAATATCATACAGATTGAGAAATGAATGAAAAATGTAACTAACCGTCTCGTTTATGATCGAGACCCGACACAGAATTTATTTACAATAGGATATCAACAAAAAAAATCAATGAAGTGTTGTCAATATTTACTTTGATTAATTCCCGTCTAACCTGAATACAGATAGGCTGGGCCAATACCATACTGAAATATATTCTATCAACAAGGTACGATTGATATTATATTTCCTACTTGCCTCATACCGATACTTTCAACAAGTTGTTTCACGCTGCAAAATGAGACGATATGGTATATCTTCAATTCCTAAAGACCATTGTTTCCAACCTGGTTTGAGCATGCATGTTAGCAATCAATATAACAAATGCATACAATAACCCCCACATGAAGGTCTCACAGAGGCTAAACTCTATCCCCATGTCAGGGATAAGGAAAATGTTCGATCTCGCAGGACCGAACTCAATCAATCTCGGATTAGGAGAACCAGATCTGGATCCGCCCCAAGAAGCTATAGAGGGTATGAACAACGCTGCATTGAACGGACGTAACAGATACGGTCCTACTGCAGGCATACCTGAGCTCAGAGATGCAGTAGCAAAAAGATTCTCGATGTATGGAAAGATCACTGGAAATGACATTATGATCACCCCTAGCGGTTCATCCGGACTTCTGGAAATCGCAGAATCATTCATTGACCAAGGCGACGAAGTACTCATACCGAGTCCTGGATTCGTCATTTATGGTCCGCACACAAAACTCGCAGGTGGTATTCCGATAGAATACAGACTTACGGAAGGAGATTTCCAGCCCGATGTAGAAGATATCAAATCTAAAATCACATCAAAAACGAAGATGATCATAGTAAACAGTCCTTCCAACCCTACTGGCGGAATCATAACAGAAGAGACCAAGAAGGCACTTCTGGATATTGCCGAAGATAAAAACATCGGAATCGTTTCCGATGAAGTGTATGATTCATACGTTTACGAAGGAAAACATGTCTCATTCATGGACCGTTTGGACATGGCAATCGTCTCCAACGGATTCTCAAAAATGATGGCTGTCACTGGATGGAGAATGGGTTTCCTGTGTGCCGAAGAAAAACACATGGCAGACCTTATCAAAATGCAATATCATGTGTGTGCCAGCCCGGCAATGCCCGCACAATACGGCATACTTGCTGCCTTACCCAACATAGAAAATTATCTTGTAAATGCAAGAGCTGTGTTCAAAAAAAGAAGAGACCTCATCTCACAGAGAATCAATGAAATTCCCGGAATGAACATCATACCTCCGAAAGGATCGTTTTATGCATTCCCCTCATTTGATCTTGAGATGACCTCAGCAGAACTTGCCAATCAATTAGTGAAGGACGGTCTCATCTGCACCCCTGGATCGGCATTCGGAAAGTACGGAGAAGGTCATCTGAGATTCTCATACGCAGCAGATGAGAAGAAGATCAACGCTGGAATGGACATTCTCGAATCAACAGTCAAGAAATTAAGGAGAAATTAAAATGGTTACAGATCAAAATGACCCCAATGCAGGCCTTTTCGGTGAAGAGGAACAGGAAACTTCAGATGAGGAAAAAGCAATCAAGCAACTGTATGAGAAGAATCCCACAAGGGTTAAAGCACTCAGTGACCTCTGGTATCAGGAAATTATCGACACCATCGACAAGACAGATCTCCCTGAAGATGCAAAACGTCAGATGATCTTTAAGATGACCGCTAACAGCATCCTTGATATGATGGATGATGCGACTCCGACAGAAATGGCTTTAGACGTGTCATTCTATTTTGATATGTACATGGGTGTCGCCCTCGTCAACAAGAATTTCGAAGTTGATCTATTCAAAGAGCAGCAGAAAGCACTCTTGGGCATAGATTCCACCAAATTCAAAACTGATGAAGATTATCATGCAGAATTGAGAGATTTTGAAGAAGCATGGTGGAGCATAGCTCAACCAAAACTCAATGAAAGAAATCCAAACGATGCTATCAAAGAAATACTTAATAAATATGGATTGTCCGATCAATGAACGATGTAACTGTTTCGGCACCCAGCAAATTCGTCATCTTAGGTGAACATGCCGTGGTTTACGGAAAACCTGCCATAGCCCTTGCTATAGACAGACGTTTTACTGTAAAAGTACACAGAAGCAATGAATTCAGGATTAACAATGAAGCTTCGGACATTCGTACGAGCCCACATATGAGATATATAATCGAACAACACAACATGATCCCTGTCTCCGTCAATCTCGACAGCAGGGTCCCAGCCGGTTCAGGCCTAGGATCCTCCGCAGCATTATCTGTTGCATTCTCTGCAGCATTGAGGGCACTCAACGGATTCAGACTAAATCCCGAATCAATAGCCAAAGAAGCCTACGAGGCAGAATATTATGCTCAGGGCAGAGGCAGTCCTATGGACACTTCTGTTTCTGCTCACGGACACGGAATCGCCCTTAATGTTCCGAATTCTAAAGAGAATCATCTTTGGAATATTTCTAAGAATGACAAAACCTGGGACATATCCAAGATAGAAGTCCCAAAAATGACATTCGTAATAGGATACACAGGTATTCGTGCACCTACTGGACCTCTTGTAGAGAAAGTAAGAAAATACAAAGATAGAAACAAATTTGCTTCTGATATCGTAGATGAGATTGGAAATATCACGTTGGAAGGAATGGATAAGATTCGTAAGAATGATGTCGAAGGGCTTGGAAAACTCATGACATATGATCACAAACTACTTTCGATCCTCGGAGTCTCATGTAATGAGCTCAATAAACTCGTAGATGCTTCCCTTCCTTATTCATATGGAGCAAAATTAACAGGCTCTGGAGGCGGGGGATGCATGGTAGCACTTACCGATAAACCAAAGATCGTATCAGATGTTATCGCGTCGAGAGGTGGCATCCCATACATAGTATCAACAGGCGTTGACGGTGTAAAAATAGAATATAACTGAATAGTTATAAAAACAAAAATAGATGGCCGAAGCCACCTTGAAAAATTTTCAGATCAGATCCTCGAAACCTTCGACTACTTTCGGGAATCTCTCTTTTATGACCCTCAATAAGTTATAGACATTGACTTCCTTGATATCAGACCCGGATATGAGTTTCACAACCTCATCGATAGTTTCATCGTCGAGTGTTGCAAGTCTCTCCTTAGCCATCCAGTTCCTATAGAGCTTATCTTCCATCCTATCACGCCACATCTTCTCATAAGGCATGAGTGCTTTCTTAGAGAAATCTCCGGTCTTTGCGCACTCGGTCAATACTTTACCTGCGTACATTCCGGTCCTGCATGCATGACAGATACCTCCACCTGTGATCGGATCTATTATCCTTGCCGCATCTCCGACAAGGATTATATTATCATCAACAGCACATTCCAGTCCTGGACACGTAGAGACGAATCCACCCATGATCTCAACAGCCTGGCTGTTCTTAAATCTTGGATCGGTATTGATGAACTTATCGAGATACGTCTTTGCTTCACCATTATTGCATTCCGTTCCTATGATGCCGATACCGACATTGGCAGTTCCGTTTCCTTTCGGGAATATCCAAAGATATCCTCCGGGTGCAACGGATCTTCCGATGATGAACTCACAATAATCGGGATCGATGTCTGCATTGACCATTCTGTACTGAAGACATGAATCTATGTCATTCAATGCAAGTTTTGTTTCGATGCCTGCCCATCTACCTACCTGTGATTCATATCCGTCTGCTGCTATGATCGCTCTTGAACGGATCTCGATCTCTTCTCCCATGCACTTTGCTTTGATGCCGACAAGCTTGCCGTTCTCCCTGATGATGTCTGTGCATGATGTGCGGAGCATTATCTTTGATCCGGCTTTGACTGCATCTCTTGCGAGGGCTTTATCGAATAAATGCCTCTCTAAAACATATCCTACCTCTGAACCGGCTTTACTCTCATCTAATTTGAATGTGTAGCCACTGGGAGATCTGATGACTGCACCGACCATGTCTGCACGTATCCATGAAGGATCGGGCTCTATTCCGACCTCTTGAAGCCATTTCTTAGAAACTCCCTCAGCACATCTGAGTGGAGCTCCGATCTCGGCTTTCTTCTCGATCATTATTGTTTGCAGTCCACCCTGGGCACAGAACTTCGCAGCCATGCTCCCTCCGGGACCTGCTCCGACGACTACAACGTCGCATGTGTATGTCTTCATTGTTTCGCCTCCAAAGTTAGTGCATGAACAGGACAAAGTTTTACACATCTGCCACATCTGCTACATTTATTATTGAACTCCAGAACAAAATCATTCAGGAAAATAGCATTGGTAGGACAAGATCCTACACATCCGCCACAGTGTAAGCATTTGTTTACATCAACTATCATTTAACTCATCCTCAAGGTGCATTAGGCTTCTGATCATCCGGAACGATCATTGCCGCTTCGAGATCTGCTGCCTCTTTCTTGTTCTTTGCTTTCCAGTCTGCGAGGGGGACCGAGAACTTCTTCTCTACCGACTCGCGATATTCTGGTCCACCGTTATATGCACAAAACGGAATCACCTGACAATCCGGTGTAATATAATGAACTGCACAGCGCTTTACCCTTTCGACATCATAATTGAATGAATCCTGGAAGTGCATACCGCCGAAGAACATCATCTTCCACGAGAATGCTGCAAGCGTCTTCTTTGATTTGTCGCTCATTACATCCTTGATGGTATTAACGAACTGCTTCTTGGACATTCCTCCAGGAAGCTTATCCTCGATAACGCAATTATTCAAAAGTTTCACCAATTTGAGC
Organism: Candidatus Methanomethylophilaceae archaeon; assembly: GCA_963676235.1. Taxonomy (GTDB): domain Archaea; phylum Thermoplasmatota; class Thermoplasmata; order Methanomassiliicoccales; family Methanomethylophilaceae; genus JALNYB01. Next base: position 1,008,267 of record OY781044.1, on the reverse strand, counting down.
ACATATAACTTCTTGAACATGGACTTGTCCACTTTGTCGCATATCTCTGTGAGGCCCTCTGAGAATTTATCCACATCAACAAATCTGGGGAAGGGAACAGCATTGCCCTCACCATCCATGAAAATGTAGGTTGCAATACCACAATGCGGGTGTGTAGTGAATGTGACCTTGTTTTGATCCAACAGGATAGATGCAAAACTGGAAACAGGTGCTACCACAGGAACAGGGTACCAGTCGTCCTTGGTAGTGTATCCAGTCTGCTCTTCGAATGCCTTCACTAGATCTGGAAGTGTGAATCTTCCCTTTGAAACTTCTTCGCGCGTGATCCTTCCTGTGAATGCCACTGGCTGGAAATTTATTCCACGAATAACATCGGAGTTATCAAATGCGAATTTGACCATGTCGCCGATCTGATGATCATTTACACCTTTTACGACTGTAGGTACGAGAACGATCGATGGACATTTTCCGATATCCTCTTTTAATTTTCTGCAGTTATCGATGACCTTCAACTTTACGTTGAACATCTTTCTGTCTCTTGCCTGTATGTAGATATCATCGGATACTCCATCGAATGAAAGGTAAAGGGTATTAAGCCCAGCCTGTGAACATGCTTTCAAAAATTCATAATTCTTTGAGAATTCGATTCCGTTGGTAGCTACTTGGACCTGCGCGAATTTTCTATCTTTCGCGGCCTTAATCACTTCAACGAGTTTCGGGTATACTGTAGGTTCTCCTCCCGAGAACTGGACTGCAGTACATTTTATAGGCTCTTCGACTCTGAGTGCATCGAGCATCTTGCATATGGTCTCAAAATCGGGTTCATATACATATCCTGCCTGGTTAGCATTAGCGAAACATATTGGACAATTCATGTTACATCTGTTTGTTAGATCGATGTTAGCAAGAGCTGAACATGAGAGCATGTCAACCCTTTTTCCATCAACGAAGATGTGAACATTCTCTCCCTGTCCAAGGCTTTTATCGCTTGGATTACAGAGTCCAATTCCGTCGTGTGCATATTTCTCTGCCTTAAGATAAAGCTCCAGATCAGACCAATAAACATCACAGAATTTTCCATGTTCGGGACAGGTTTTGTCCATGTATACTTTGCCATCTTTTTCAAAAAGAGTGGCGTCAAGGTACTTTCCGCATTCAGGACAAACTGATCCTGTCTGCTTCGGAAGGCCCTTTTTGATTGCATAATCTTGCATTGTTGCAGTCATGGTACCAACTGGGAGATTTGTTGACACCTTATAATACTTGCTTTCATAGATTATAAAGACGTAATCAACATTGAAATATCGGAATTGAGAGTTATATTAATTGTAAGGTCCGTGTTATATGCATAAAAACGACAAATCATGACATATGCATAAGATCACGAGACCCATCATATCGTTGAGAAAGTCGAACAGAGGCAATATGCCTTTTGCAATAATAGCTGTAACGCTTCTTATTTTGGGTTCAGCTTACGGAGTAATAACATCTCAACTCGAAAAAAATGAAGACAACACAGAGAATATCACTGTTGAATTAGACGCTTTGGGGACTGCGATAGAAAGTACAGATAACTTTGTCAAAAAAGGATTGGGAGAGATAATCTTCGACATAAGCACCAAATCCACTGAAGGAACATTAGAACAACGTGCAGATACGTTTCAAAAAAGAGCCTCAGAATGGATGTATTTTCAATTCCCCTGTATGGATTCGGGTGTGACAGTCACACTCATCGATTTTAATACCAAGCTCGCGATAGAATCGTTAAAACTTACAACGTCCGATGAACTCACTGAAGGATACACGCCGTCATATCTAATAGGAACCGGAAGTTTCACTGCCAAATATGTATGCGATTCTGGTTCCTCTGTAAAAACAACAGCGATAGAGACCGACGGGAGTTGTGCCCTCCCTTTGGTCGCAGAACAAGGGTCTCTCTTCAAGAATGCTATCACTGGTTCTGGTTCCATCCTCGCACAGATGATGACCTATCAATTAACAGCTCTGGCACAGTACAGAGTACTTAATGGTTATGGATCGCTTTCCGAATACGGCGAAATGGGCACTGTTTCGATTCTTACTAAAGATGATGTGGGCCGATCATATCGCAGCGCACTGTCGATGCTTGAACTTCTAAACTTCAGAATATATTCAAACGGATTATCTCCAGATTCTGAATACATAGATCTAGCAGATTATTTCATTGCAGATAACGGATACATAAACATTGATATCTCTGCCATATATTCTCAAGCACTGATCTCGGTCTTGGATGATCTTTGTCTAAAATGGTTCGATTACTTCTACGGTAACAAGATACTGAATCTTGTTGATAAGATCTCAGACAGCTTGAACAATGCCTGGGACTCTATCAAAGGATTCTTCTCACACAAAAACGAATTCTCGGCTGCCCCATACATCGAGAAACTAATGTCGTCCTGTGGATATTCAGTATCAGATTACAGGTATCTCCTCAGTGGAAAGAACTTCACTCTGCATATCCCGGAATCAGTAATAACCACAACCGTCTCAGAAAAGACCCAGGAACTCACAATATCTAACATTTCTGCATCAGTAGCATATCCTGATGTGGACCTTATGGATTACAAAGGAATCTCAAATTTTAAGAGCGATTACCGGGCAGATACCAACGAAATCAGAGAATGGTTCCAAAGCATCATAAACACTGCCGCGGTAAATCTCGGACAAGCAGGGACATTCGGAACTGTGAGATTTAAAGTGAACCCATCAGACCCAGAAGCATTCTTGGAGACGGTTTCCAAAACTGTTACATCTGCACTGAAGAACGGCGATATTGAATTCGAAAAGATCATGGAAAATGCTATCGGAAGTCAGAATATAATAGACCCTTTCTACGCATCCATCTACAAGGTCATAAACAACAATGCAGAAACTATCTATGGCCTTTCGATATTTGAAAATAACATCAGAACGATCCTTACAACATCGGTAATTGACGAACTTGATAAAACATACGGAACGATCCTTGACCCGACTGTCGTAACCTCGATTGTTGACGGAATGATGACCAGCGATCAAGTTTTAAATGCTGTTGAAAACTATCGTATGGCAATATCTAAATGTGTCGCTACCTTTGATTCTATGAATAAAGTGCCAGGAGGACAAAGTGGACTCATAAAAGACATATGTATCGGAACGCTTCAATATGGCCTTAAAGATGCGGATAAATACGGCGGAATAACAAACCGTATCTGTGGATTATGCAAAGAAGTATGTGAAAATGTCAAAGTTAACTCATACTATGGACTCACAGACCTTCCCGGATATGATTATTTCGAATTCACAGATAAGGACGGCAGCAACTCTACCGAAAAACTATCTATGAACTGCATCTCTAATCCATCGATCGAGATAAATGGGCCCAATTCCAACCTTTCTGAATGCATGCATTATGTGGGATTCAATGAAGATACAGGAGCATCGTTCTGTACTGTATTCACTGTAGATGTAAAAGACACTCTGAAATATTCTGTATTTAGCGCAGGCACCTTAGAATCAATCATGGGAATATCAGACTCATCTATCGACGATTCTGCAGATATCAGCGTCCAGTTGAAGATCGTTGTAGCGAGCGGATGGGGACTTTCCGGTGTAAAGGATTACAAAGCAAGCAACACTATCGGGGGAGACATATGGAATGCTCTCATAGACCTTTTATCTCCTCTGCTGGAACCTTTGAGGAAGATTGTCTCTATGATCATGGATGCGATGTCCATATTCAGCTCAGCACTCATGGAAGTGGCGAAATATGCATCAGCCGTTGTCGAACGCCTCTACAATGCACTTATGGAGCCTCTCGAACAACTAAAAGATCTGGTAGAGAGCACAATAGATGCTCTGATTTCCCCCATACTTGAATCAGCCGTTGATGCAGTTCAATACATCGTGGGCATCGATGCCTCTAAACAAACAGTCGGATTCTCGTTTATGGGATTCTTCCTGACATTTACAACAAAATTAGCGACACTTGTGAACAATACAAAGACATTGCTCATAATCTCACTTGGATGCGATTTCGATAATCTCGATATCAGCGGATCAATAACCATCAAGCAAAAAGGATCCGGATCCACGAAGGAGACCTTCGTAACAGGTTCCGCAAGCATTTCGGGTAAAGGCTGGAAAGTTGATGCAGATATAGATCCAATGATGAAATCCAATAAACACCTGATCACAATGTCTGGTGTAGTGAAAGGAGTGCAATTCGATATCATCCTTCCAGAACTCGTTCAATACAATGAAATAGACTTCTGTCTCTCTGACGTGCCTGGATTATCTACTGTGCTATCAAATATCCCTCTTCCATTCCCGGGGATGAAGGCGTCACTTGATGCGGGCATAGACATTAAATTCAACATGCCCTTCGAACACGGACTCCTCATCAACGAATTCGAATCCAACCCATCTGGCTCAGATGCAGGAAATGAGTGGGCGGAACTCTACAACGCCTCCACCTCTTCGGTAGATCTCGAAGGATACACATTGAGTGCTGGATCCAATATCAAAACTAAGGTCTATACCATAACCGACACAGTTTTGAAACCCGGAGAAAGAATGATTGTGGTATTCCCAGGAACATTCTTAAACAATTCGAGCTCATCCTCGTTGAAAGGCGGGGATTATCTTGTACTGAAGAACACCGACGGCGAACAGGTGGATAAGACACCTACAAAAAGCGACAGCGCAAATGACAGCTACACCTGGCAGAGAGTTGCAGACGGGGCATCTGATTGGACATTCAGCGAGGGATCGCAGGATTCGCCTAACGGGGGCGTGTCCTCAGCGGTAACATGATGAAAACCCAGATCATCAAGGTCCTAAAAGATTCGGCTGTGAAGACTATGGGCGATATGAAGAACCTGATAAGTACAGAAGACCTGTCTGCCTTCTTCCAAGTTGCCATGCAACGCGCAATAACATCAGGCATAGAAATTCTCTCGGACTGTCTGGTTGAAGCGTCTGTATTCGTCTCTTTGGACATAACCGATGCATCATCTACCTCGTGTGTAGGATTCAGAGCAGCAATTGTTATAGATTCTGACTTCGCAGAGGACGGATTGAAATGCCTGGTCGGAGAGATAGAATCCCTGCTATTCAATATGGAAAATCCATACGGAATACAACCAAAAACCGTCATCACCGATGACATCTATCTTGGCATTACCGTCTATACCGGACTAACAGCACCTAAGATCTTAAAAGACCTGAAATCATATCCTCACGTAAAGTTGGGAGTTCAAATCAAAGCTAATATATCCGCTCTATGCAAACTGATCGGACAGGATACTGGAACATGGACGGTGACAGGCGGTGTGCTTATAATGAACTGTCCATACGAAGTAATCCCATCAGCATTGAAGGCAGACAAGACACTCGATTCAGATCTGTGGCTGATCAAGGCAACCTTCAAAGAAGTGAACTCCTGAGAGGTTCTTTGAAAACTTTTTAACCCCTCTTCCATTCGCATGCACGAGTATTTATTATAGGGGAGACCATCCCGTAATTATGGTGGCCGGAATGAATTATAGGATTCCAACAGTCCTCACTTCAGAGGAATTGATGGATAAAGCATATCATAGAGCATCGAAGATCACGAAGACCGGATCAGATGCATTAGATGGTAAAAAGAAGACAATTCTGGCAAAGATAACAGCATCTGGAGATATCATTACCACCACTCTGAACACATATACCAAAAAGTTCCCGAGAATGGAAAAAGGAGAAGATTTTATTCCGGAACTCGTCGATCTCACCGTTGGTATCGACAAATACAAAAAATCATTAGGTGCTGTGAATTGGGCCGCTAACAGAGTCGAAAAACTCAAGAACGAGAGTCTTAGAGAGGTCAGACGTACAAAGGACCCAAAGATCTTAGATTCTATCAAGAACGGATTCTACGGACGCCTCTCATCATACATACGTCAGATAGGTGAAGATCTTTTGTTCCTTCAGGAAACGAAGAACAAATTCAGGAACCTCCCCGCCGTAGATCCCAAGGTACCGACATTGGTCATTGCTGGATTCCCTAATGTAGGAAAAAGCAAACTCGTCACTGTACTGAGCACGGCTGCACCCACAATTGCACCCTATCCGTTCACAACAAAAGGTATTGTCATCGGACATATCGAAGACGACTGGAGAAAATTTCAAGTCATCGACACACCCGGTCTTCTCGACCGTCAGTTCGAGGACAGGAACGATATCGAGAAACAAGCAGTTCTTGCACTCAGATATCTAACCGATATAATGGTATTCATCCTGGATCCTTCGGAAACATGCGGATTCGCCATGGACAAACAGCTTGAACTACTTGCTTCTGTTCAGGCAGGATTCACAACAGTCCCGATCATTGTCGCAGAAAGTAAAGCAGATCTTATTCGCACAGATAGTGAAAACATCCATTTCTCAGCTGAAACGGGAGAAGGCATGGAAGAATTCAGAGCTCTTCTCATAACTAAACTCAGAACAATGTTCCGTGAAAGGGCAGTAGATACAGACCTCGAAGAAGAGGAAAAGGAATAACGATGCCAAGTAAACTTGCTGTAAGCAGCGAGATGGATGCGTATTTTAAAGAACTCTCCAGACAAAATAACGAATGCTATGCTATTGCAGAGATGGCTAAAAAAGAAGGAAAAGACCCAGAAACTTTTGTTGAGATCCCTCAGGCTGAAGACCTTGCTTCTCGTGTAGAAAAATTACTGTATGAATATCACGTAGAAGGTATCGCAGATGACATACGCAGACTTACGGATAAATACGGAAACCGTGAGATCGTTGCTCTGATGGTAGCAAAAGAGTATGCTAATAAACCTGCAGAAAGTTTAGAAAAAGCAGTTGACAGGGCAGTGAGGGTCGGACTTGCAGTATTGACAGAAGGAATCTTGGTCGCCCCCCTGGAAGGTATCGCAGATACAAAGATCAAAATGAACAGTGACGGAACGAATTATATCGATCTTATGTTCGCAGGACCCATCCGTGCTGCAGGTGGTACAGGACAGGCAATGAGTGTACTGATCGCAGATATGGTCAGGCAGGCACTGGGTATCGGAAAATACATCCCAACACCTCAAGAAGCTGCAAGATTCGATGAGGAAATTCCATTATACAAACAGTGTCAACATTTACAATTCACACCTACTTCCGCAGAAATTGCATTGATAGTTCAAAACTGTCCTGTCTGTATCGACGGAGAAGGAACAGAAGTAATGGAGATCTCGGGATTCCGGGATCTTCCACGTATTGAAACAAACCGCGTCAGAGGCGGTGCCTGTCTGGTCATTGCAGAAGGAATGTGTCTTAAAGCAGCAAAACTGAAAAAACACGTAGACAAACTGAATATCGAAGGCTGGGATTTCATCGATAAATATCTTGATGCGCACAAGATGACCGATGTCGAAGAGGATGGAAAGAAGGAGGTCGAACCTTCATTCAAATATCTCAAAGATCTGGTTGCAGGACGCCCTATATTCGGACATCCCTGCAAAGTGGGAGGATTCAGATTAAGATACGGAAGAGCAAGGACATCTGGACTGGCATCACTCGCATACAGTCCCGCTACAATGTATGCAATGGATGAATTCATGGCATTAGGCACACAATTGAAGATTGAAAGACCTGGAAAAGCATGTGTAGTAACTCCATGCGATATGCTTGAAGGACCTACGTTATTGTTGAATAACGGAAACCTCGTCTACTGTCAAACCAAAGAAGAAGTAATTGCCATCAAAGATCAGATATCTGAGATCGTAGACAACGGAGAGATCCTTATACCATATGGGGAGTTCTGCGAGAATAATCATTTACTCGTCCCATGCGGATATGTAGTTGAATGGCACAGAGAGGAATTAGCATCTAAAGGTCCACTTCCAAATGATTGGAATAATCCCACTTATGAACGCGCAAAAGAAATGTGTCATACACTCGGAGTCGCACTTCATCCAAATTTTAACTTAATGTGGTTCGATGTCAAAATCGATTCTCTGAAAGCCCTTAGAAAACAGATTCTGGATACGGGAGCATATTTAGAAGAAAAAATAACACTTCAAAAAGAACCTGTTACAAAAAGAACACTGGAAGATCTTTGCGTACCTCATATCATATCAGGAAACAGAGTGATCATCCAAAAAAAATATTCACTTCCGATGGTAGACTGTCTTGGACTTGGCATAAACGGCGATAAATTCATCTCAAGAGTAGAATTAGAAGGCGAAAATTCCCTCGAAGCTGTAAGTAAAGCTGCATGTTATGAAGTCAGAGCAAGAGCAAGGACCCGCATAGGTACAAGAATGGGACGTCCTGAAAAAGCAAAAGAACGTATAATGGCACCTAAAGTGGATGCCATTTTCCCAATTGGAGATGTCCAACCAAGAAAAAACATAGATTGCGCAATAAAATCATCGAGGGCAAACACATCCAATCTGAATTCCGAGTCCTCACCTAGCATTGAGATCGAGGCTGGAAAAAGAGTTTGTCCGAATTGCAGAAAGGAAACATTCCGTACATGGTGCAGAGAATGCAAATGCCATACTGTCGGCATACCGAATATGAAAGCAGCATACACGCCAGGCGGAAGACCGCCAGGGATGAAAATAGATATTGAATTAGAATTCAACGCAGCTCTTGCAAACCTGGGCGAAAAAAGCATTGATGTCAACTGCATGGAAAAACTTATCACAAAGACTAAAACGCCCGAAACACTCGAAAAGGGCATATTGAGAGCTAAAAATAATGTATCACCATTCAAAGAAGGTACTATCCGTTTCGACATGACGGACGTTCCACTTACACATTTCAGACCCAGAGAAATCGGTCTTTCAATTAAGAGAGCCTATGAACTTGGCTACACCCATGACTGGAACGGACAACCTCTAACCGATGTAGAACAGCTAGTCGAGCTGAAAGTTCAAGATATTGTACCATCAATCGACTGCGGTAATTTCCTTGTAAAGGTATCAAAATTCATAGATGATGAACTTGAAGAACTATATGGACTGAAAAAATACTACAATGCAGATAGCAGAAATGATCTGATCGGTCAGCTCACATACGCTTTAGCACCTCATACCTCTGGATGCATCCTGAGCCGTATCATCGGGTATTCAGATATCAGAGGATGTTACGGACATCCATTCTTCCATGCAGCTAAAAGAAGAAATTGTGACGGAGATGAAGATTGTGTCATACTTGCTTTAGATGGACTGCTGAACTTCTCAAGATCTTTTCTTCCTGACAGACGCGGTGGACTGATGGATGCACCGTTGGTTCTTACTACAAGATTGGATCCTAACGAGATTGACAAAGAAGCCCATAACGTAGACTGTCTTAGAAAATATCCTTTAGAATTCTATCAAGCAGCTATGGATATGAAGGACCCGAAAGAGATTGAAAAAATCATGGACCTCATTGCAGGCCGTATCGGTAAACCCTCACAATATGAGGGACTGGGATTTACTCATGACACACATGATATCGCCGAGGGCCCGAAATATTCTGCATATACCACATTGGAAACAATGATGGATAAAATGGAAGCTCAATTGTATTTAGGAAAGAAGATCCGTGCAGTTGACGAGAAAGATGTTGCTACTAAAGTCATCAATAAACATTTCATGCCCGATATGGCTGGAAACCTAAGAAGCTTTGCAGCACAAACAGTAAGATGTACAAAATGCGGAGAAAAATACCGCAGAATACCTCTGTGCGGAGTGTGTACAAAATGCGGACACACACTCGTATTGACCGTCCATGAAGCAAGTGTGAGAAAATATCTGATAGTATCGAAAGAAATCAGCGAGAAATACGAACTTGATGATTATACCAAGGACAGGATCGAGATACTTTCAATGGCGATGGACTCCGTATTCAATAATGATAAAATCAAGAAATGCAAACTTTCTGATTTCTATTGAAATCTTATTACTTTTAATATATTCAATATGAATTAAAATACAATTTGAGACCCGAAGGCCTCAATTGTAAAAGAAATTTAAAGAAAAAGTTTTCTTAAAGTGCTTCAACCTGTGAAAGTAATTCGCTGGCTTCGGAACTCAAGATCTCTGTTGCCTTGTCGAGAAGCTGTTTCGCTGTAAGTGAACCATCTGTTTCAAAGGTGAAGAAGAAATTCTTGTCGTCACTGTTTATGGTTATTGCACCATTAGAAGGAGCTACACATGACATGCACAACGAGCAGTCTGTGGAGTTCTTAACGACGATCTTTCCTCCTTTCTCCTCGAACACATGCCTGGGACAAAGCTTGATGACACGAAGGACATCTGAATCATTTGCTTTATTCGCATCGATTGTGATGATCGGGAGGTACTTGTAACCTACACCGAATGCTGCCTGCCACTTCACATGTTTCTTGACGGTTCCCATGACAGCTGTTGCATAAATAAGAACAGCTTGTCCGTCTGTCAATTCGACAATGGGTATGAACTCATCCTTGACCTTAAGCTCAGCGTTTCCCAGAGGAATCATATCACCTGAGTACACAGTGCAAGGACCGATTTTATTCAAGCTGTACATTATAGTACAACTTGGACATCCTTCTCCACCGCAAGCACATTTGTCCTGATAGGTGAAGAGTTCATAATCAGTAGGTACGGGTACCATTCCCAATCTGTGGGCAATGATCTCGTCGAACAAGGGCGTTACGCTCTCGTACTCCTTATCGTCGACCATGATAGGACCGAGATGGAACTCGACCTTGTCGATAGCCATCTTAGGGATGTCAGACAACATTGTCCTCCTGAGGGCGTTTGCCATGGCAGGCGAGGAGTTCTTAAGAATGAACTTCCCTCTCCTCTCTGCCATTTCGATTATTTCTATGTCCATAAGACGGCCTCCTCAGACCCTGCGTCCTCTGCGTCCGCCTTTCTTCTTGGTTCCATCGTGTGGAATAGGTGTGACATCTTCAATACGACCGATCTTAAGACCTGCCCTTGCGAGTGCACGAATTGCAGCCTGAGCTCCTGGTCCAGGTGATGCGGATTTGTTTCCTCCGGGTGCACGTACTCTTACGTGGATACCGACGATATCTTTCTCTCTTGCGGCCTCAGCGATCTTCTCTGCAGCTTTCTGAGCCGCATAAGGTGAAGACTCATCCTTTGCCTGCTTAACGACCATTCCACCGGTTGCTTTGGCTAATGTCTCTGCACCGGTGACGTCGGTAAGTGTGATCATAATGTTGTTATAACTGGCGTAGATGTTTGCGATTCCCCATTTTGCTGCTACCATCAGATCTCACCATCCTCTGCTGTGATTCCTGCTTCCTCTGCGTCTGCTTTCGCTTTTGCGGCTGCCTCTGCGTTTGCTTTAGCCTCTGCGTTTGCTTTAACAACTGCGTTTGCGGCTGCCTGCTCGGCAGAGATCCTCATCGGATGCATCTCATCTGTAAACGGTGAAACTGTGTTGTATTCAACAGAGCCTTCCTCTTCCCTTGTGACGATGTATCCTGGTACTGTGACCTTGTGACCATTGAGGTAGATGTGTCCGTGTGTTATCATCTGTCTTGCCTGTTTAACGGTTGATGACAGACCTTTCTCGAAAACAACAGTCTGAAGACGCCTTGAAAGTATATCTGTGTCTTTAAGAGTCAAGATATCATTTAATGTTCCACCTGTTACTTGGAGAAGTCCGATACGTGCACACTTGTTGAGAAGGGCTTTTGCCTCGATCTCTGCCTGTGCATCTCCACCTCTAAGACGTGCCTGAAGTTCTCTTGACTGTTTCCTGAAGTTTCTCAGTACAGTCTGTGCTTTCCAAACCTCAGTCTTGTTTTTCAGTCCAAACTGACGAACAATCTCGACCTCGGCCTTGATTCTCTCTCCTTGCCACGGGTGTGACGGAGTGTCGTACGCTTTACGCGGAAATTTAGGGTCTCCCATTCAAATCAAGCCCCTGGAGATTTTCTCTGAACTCCCATTGTGAGTCCTTTTCTTCCGTTAGAACGTGTTCTCTGACCCCTTACCTTGTGGTGTGTCTCGTGCCTGACACCACGGTAACAGCGAATCATCTTCATTCTGTTAATGTCATCTTTCTGGATCAAATCCAGATCGTTTCCGATTAGGTGCATATCTGCTCCTGTCTCGTAATCCATCTGACGGTTGATAACCCAGTTCGGAGCATATTCAACGTATGTTGTGATAAGTGTCTCAATCTCTTTGACCTTTTCATCAGAAAGTGTTCCGATCTTGACTGATGGATCAACATCTGCTTTCTTAACAACGATCTCTGAAACTCTCTTTCCTACGCCTTTGATGCTTTGAAGACCGATAACGGTCCTCTTGTTTCCATCAATATCGCTAGATGCGATACGGACGATATAGTTGAAGTCGTCCTCGACTTTGGTTGCTTCTTTCTTAGCTTTAGCCATTTTTCAATCCTCCGTAAATGTTCCCTGAAGGGAAGTAATTCAAGCACGTATCCTCAAAGGATGTGCTCTCAGTGTTCGTTTCTTAGACGGGTCCTGAGTTTACGTAAATCGGCGGATGATCTTATCGTTTATATAGGTTTAGCACACGCGCATACGTATAGGAGAAAAATGAAAAAATAATAGTGCCGACGACCGGATTCGAACCGGTGAATCTCTACAGAAATGGATCTTGAGTCCATCGCCTTTGACCAGGCTTGGCAACATCGGCATGTTTCAACACTGTAATCAACGGGTAATAGATAAACCTTTATGGCAGAGTCGTCACTTCTGCCTTCGGTCCACCTATGTAGAAGGTGTATTCGTGCTGTGACACTATTCCACCTTTTTCCTCCACCAGTTGTGCATAACTTGAAAGTATTCCATGGCGAATGAGTGTCTTCACATGCTTCTCAGCATCTGGGAAGTCGCAACTTCTGGCACAGAACGGGAATGTCTTGAATTCGCCTTTGACATAATCGAAGAATTCCTTTGTTTTAGGATCCGAAATAGGACGCTCCCTCAAAATACGTACAATATTTCCGGGATGACCATTAACGACTGCTCCGCCACCATTTGTCGCAAATGGTTCGATTGCGATTACCATGCCTGCCAATACCTTCTGGATCTCTCCGTTTGCATAGCTTGGAACAGACAGTCCTGCATGGAGATTGTATGGTTCTATTTGATGCCCACATAGATTCTGAATTGGTTTGAAACCATCAGCTGCGATACTCATCTCGACTGCGCGTCCGATATCTCCAAGCTCCGTTCCTGCACCGAGGAACTCCGCGACGGTATTTCTAGCACGTTTAGAGGTCTCTACAAGGTCTGTATACCTCCTTGTACCTATCTCGACTGTTCCTGCAGTATCTCCAACATAACCGTCGAGCTCTGCTCCGCAATCTACCTTTACGACGTCTCCGATCTCAAATACTGTGGGATCGTTAACACTTGGTGTATAATGTGCTGCGACTTCATTTCTGCTTATATTACATGGAAATGCGAGTCCGCAACCGTGTTCTCTTATATGGCCTTCAACTTCCTGTGCCACATCATATAATTTTGCGCCCGCTTCACAGAGGCTCAAACCGAGCTCTCTTGCGGCTCCTGCTACTTGTCCAGCTTTACGTAATTTAGCTAATTGTTCATCCGTTAACATTTTAGGACTTCCTCTATCTGCTGGATCGTGATAGCACCTTGACGGACTATCTCGACCTGCCCTTTCATTAACCATACTATGGTTGACGGAGTTCCCAACGGACTTTTACCTGCATCAACATATGTATTGACAACAGATCCCAAATCGTCGATCGCTGCGTTAATCTCAGTAGCATCCGGATGAGAGTGAAGGTTAGCGGATGTCGCAACTATTGGTCCTGCGCGTTTGATTATTCCCTGCGCAATCGGGTGATCGGGGATACGGACTCCGACTTTCTGCGATGAGGATGTTACCAAATCTGGCACATCTGGTTGTTTCTCGATGATAATCGTCAGTGGACCAGGAAGGAATGCTTTGATGAGCTTGTCTGCATTCTCATTGAGAACTGCAACAGATTCCATCATCTTTTTGTCACTCACTGCAACAGAAAGTGCCATGTCGAAGGGTCTTTTCTTAGCGAGGAAGAGATTCTTTACTGCAACCTGGTTGAAAATATCAGCACCGATTCCATAAACTGTCTCTGTCGGATACACTATCAAATTACCTGCTGCGATCTCTTCTGCTGCACTTAGTATTGCGTCCTCGCAATGAGCATCAAGACCGTTAGAACAATCACACTTCATTATCTTCATTAAAACCCCCCCATCATTTGTATTCCGTATCTTACCGATTCGTTTCCATTACCAAAGGCACTAGGCCCATGTCCTGGATACAGTGTTTTTATATCTATGTTACTAAGCTTTTGAAACGAATTTTGCATATCTGAACTAGAACCGGATGGCATATCGGTACGACCGATACCGTTGTTAAAGACTGTATCCCCTGAAAATAAAGAGGATGTGACTTCATCATATAGACTAATACTTCCTGCCGTATGACCAGGCGTATTTATTACGCGCAACCTGTGTTCCCCTATATCCATTATAGTTCCATCTGAAAGCTCTTCTACATCCGTAGGTGATAATTCTCCCTCAAAATCTTCATAAAGGGTTACTACGGGATCTGCATACCTGATATAGGTAGCATCCCCGCCTGCAAATGCTTTACAACCAAACGTCTCAATAATCTTATTAAGACCGCCTATGTGATCAAAATGACAATGCGTGAGGATAACGGAATCGAGACTCCGTCCATCCAGTGCATTTCGTATATTTTGAATTATTTTTTCAGATCCATATCCGGATCCGGTGTCAATAAGTATAGTTCTATTTCCAATTATTAAAAAAATATTAGAATCGAACTGCACAGTTGACTTTATGGAATATATTACCATCAACAAAGTTAATTGTTGAAAATATATAACATATACGATAAAAATTCAATAAAATACAATTTGGAGGATGAGACTTTTCATACGCAACCTGTTTAACTGCTAGACCATATCCAGCGACGTAAAGACTTTAGTAAGCCAGGACTGAATATCTCGGCGAACCTCGATACTTACATCCGGCTTCTATCAAACTTATCATTTATAAGCGTCTTATGGTACCTCTTTTTCAAGACGGCTTCGAGCTTAGATGCATTCAGCTCTTATCCGCTATCGCGTGGCTACTCAGCATGCCTTGTCAGACAACTGATAAACTAGAGGCGACGAATCCCTGTTCCTCTCGTACTAAAGGATCCTTCTCGTCAGGTACCCACACCTCCATCAAAAAGCAACAAAACTGTCTCGCGACGTTTTAAACCCAGCTCACGATCCCTTTTAATGGGCGAACAACCCCACCCTTGGCAGCTGCTGCACCACCAGGATAGGGAGAGCCGACAGCGAAGTAGCAAGCCACGAGGTCGATATGAACTCTTGCTCGTGACAACTCAATTATCCCCAGGGTAATTTTTCTGACATCAATCACCCCCACTCGGGAGGTTGATTGGTTCGCTTGGCCATAGTTTCCTATCTCCGAACCCTATTGTCTGGTTCCGAGTCAAGCTAGCTTATACCCATACATTCTTCGGTAGATTTCTGACCTACCTGAGCTAACCTTTGGGCGCCCTTGTTATCTTTTTGAGGGCGTGGCGCCCCACCCGAACTGCCTGCCTATAGCTGTTCCTCCTAAGAGGTGAGTCGTAAGAATTGTTAAGGGCGGTGTTTCATCGGTGACTCGGAGAGATGCTAGCGCACCTTCCTGGGTAACGTCTCCCGCCTACCCTACACATAACAATTCCTACAACAACAACAGGTTGCAGTGAAACTCCATGGGGTCTTCGCTTTCAGATGGAGGGATCTGGATTGTGCACCAGATTGATTGATTTCACTAGCGTCAAGGCGGGGACAGTAGAACACTCGTTGAGCCTTCATGCAAGTCGCCAATTAAGCGACAAGGTATTACGCTACCTTAAGAGGGTCATAGTTACCCCCGCCGTTTATCGGTCCTTCGTTCCGTTGAAACAGAATTTCAGATGCCGACACTGGGCAGGCTTCGGCCTCTATACACATCCTTTCGAACTAGCAGAGACCTATGTTTTTATTAAACAGTCGGTGTTCTCTTGTCACTGCGACCAGTAGCTTTCACTACTGGCACCCTTTATCCCGAAGTTACAGGGCTAATTTGCCGAGTTCCCTCGCCTTGATTATGCTAACACGCCTTAGGCTACTCACCTAGGGACACCTGTGTCGGTTCTTGGTACGAATAGAAATTCTGTAACCATGCTCTTTTCACGGAGACCAGGAATCATCATAAGTGAGATTACTCTCACCCCATCACGCTTTCGTCCACTTCTCACCATTACGGTTCTTCATGGAGTTACACGCTTAGATACAAAGACAATTGTACGATGACTATCCCGATCCATAAGCATGGACAAAGGAATTTCTAGTACGGGAATATTAACCCGTTTCCCATTCGATAACTTCGATTAAGAGTTACCTTAGGATCGACTAACCCTTGGCTGACGAACATTGCCAAGGAACCCTTGCCCCTGCGGCGACACGGATTCTCACCGTGCTTTGCTGCTACTCTCTCCAGGATCCTCGTCGGTACACGGTCCACAGGACTTCACAGCCCTGCTTCTGCCCATGCACCGCGCCCCCTTACCAAATTACATTTCTGTATTCTATAGTATCGGTACTCGGTTTAGCCCCGTCCATTTTCTGGGCCCACAATCTCGACCGGTGAGCTGTTACGCTATCTTTAAAGGATGGCTGCTTCTAAGCCCACCTCCCGGTTGTTTTGGACTGCCGACGCCATTTCATATTACACTTGACCGAAATTTGGGGACCTTAACTATAGTCTGGGTTGTTTCCCTTATGGCCACCAAGCTTACCCCGGATGGCCTAGCACCCGATGTCTACGATGAACACAAGTTCGGAGTTTGACAGAACGCCGAGAAATTTCTTTCCCTAAGCGCTCAATCGGTGCTCTACCTCATGTTCTACCTCGATCGAGGTCTAGCTACGACTAGTTTCAGGGGGAACCAGCTATTTCCGGCCTAGATTGGCCTTTCACCCCTATACCCAAGTCATCCAAACGATTTGCACATCAGTACTGGTTCAGACCTCCACCTCCCCTTCGAGAGGCTTCATCTTGCTCAGGCATAGATCGACCGGCTTCGGGTATCCACACCATTGACTCCAGGCGAGCACACCTTGTCCCTCATAAAAATTGCGGACTATCGGTTTCCCTTCGGCTACCTGATTGAACAGTTAACCTCGCCAATGATTGGAACTCCCTGGATCGTTTTTCTAAACGAACAATATGACACTGGTCCACCAATAAATTGGCTTCTTCCCTTTCATGCCATATAAATCTTTGACCGCATGGTTTCAGGTCTTTTCATCTCCCGTTAAGGGTACTTTTCAGTTTTCGCTCACGCTACTACTACACTATCGGACTAGAGACGTATTTAGGGTTGGAAGCGAATGTCTCCCAAATTCACGCGCGATATCCAACGCACGTTACTCGAGAACTTCTAAAATTTCCATATCCACCTTCTTCTAAGGGGCTATCACCCTCTATGGCATGACTTTCCAGTCAATTTTGAATATTTGGACTTAGGAATAAAAGAGTCTATAACACCACATCTCCCAAATGTTTCCATATGGGATTCAGTTTGCCCTTTACCGCGTTCGATCGCCTTTAATAACGGTATCTCAATTGATTTCTTTTCCTGCGGGTACTAAGATGCTTCAATCCCCCGCGTTCCCGATCATTACTGATCATTCCGAAGAATAGGAAGTCCCATTAGGTCATCGTCGGATCATAGGTTTCTTGCGCCTACCCGACGCTTTTCGCAGCTTGACACGACCTTCTTCAGCGCTCTAGCCGAACCATCCCCCATGCGGCGTAGCATCGCCGCTGGCGTATGATCTAGCACACGTCCAGGTTGCGTATGATCGGTTTTCATTGGGCTTTATCCGTTCTCATCCTCCATATACGGAGCCCTCGACCTCTTCCCCGAAACAGGACCTCTGTTCGGGTGCATGAATTTCATTGAACCAGGCAATCGCCCAGTTCGGTGAATACTCCCGAGGCATAAGTAGTATTTAACAACTACTGTTGCGCCAGGAATTAGCGTTACGAACAATGTTCGCACCGCAATAATTTGCGAGTAAATCTCACAAACCACACGATGCTTCACATCGCACAAAATCCTGTAAACAGGAACTGTATATAAAGTTTTTCAACCCATACACAGGCACATCATGGAAGAAACAAAATAATCACCAGATTAGGCAATAATTTTCTTAATTCTACAAGGTCTGGATAGTGTAGTCGTACATAATCTTCACGGTACAACTTCTTCCCAAGAATCCTTGCAACCACTCCCGCTTCGATTATTCCTTCGACTTTCCACGCGCCATTTGATGATGATGAATCAGTACTAACGAATATCGGCAATCTAAATCTCATCTTTTCAATCTCATTACATATTCCAGCCAAATAATCCAATTCAAATCGATCGAACGTACCATTGATTCCTTTTCTTGTCGCATATGTGAGATCCCCATTCTCCAGATAATCCAATAAAGACCTGCGATTGATTGGCATATTACTGTTCATATCCGCGATAATCCCTTCAACATTCATTGAATCGTCTGACATTTTTATCTCCTGTTTGAAATCCCTCTTATTATAGGTAATAGTATAGAGTATTCATTATCGTGCATTTACTACTGATAATATAATCGAAAGTATATTACAGTTCGATGGCAGTAAAAAAAGAATTGGAAGAAGCGCTGAGAACTCATCCGTGCTACAATGAAGAAGCCCACCATACTTTTGCTAGGATGCATCTTCCCGTTGCACCTAGATGCAATATTCAATGCAATTACTGTAACAGGAAATTCGACTGCAGCAACGAATCCCGTCCCGGAGTTACGAGTGAGGTGCTCACACCAGAACAATCTATAGTGAAAATACGCGCAGTCTTAGAAAAAGTTCCTAACCTGAAGGTCATCGGAATAGCCGGCCCAGGGGATCCTCTGGCAAATGAGGAAACATTCCGCACATTAGAACTTGTAAAGAAAGAATTCCCTGACCTTACATTATGCGTATCCACCAACGGATTGGCACTTCCAGATGAAGTAAAGAGACTTTATGATCTGGGCGTGAGATTCCTTACGGTAACTATGAATGCATGTGATCCTCAGATAGGAGAAAAGATCTATGACATGGTTATCTGGGAAGGAGTCAAACATACCGGCAAGGATGGCGCAGAGATCCTAATGAAAAAACAACTGGAAGGAATAAAACTCGCAGCAGATCTCGGAATGCTTGTGAAAGTGAATGTTGTGATGGTCCCTGGTGTCAACGACAAGCACATTCCTGAACTCGTGAAGAAGGTCAAAAGCCTTGGAGCATATATAATCAACATCCTTCCGCTGATACCCGTAGAAGGCACCAAATTCAGCAACATGCGTGCACCGACATCTGAAGAAAGAAAAACATTGATGGACGAGTGTTCGATAGATGCAAAGATGATGCGTCACTGCAAACAATGTCGCGCAGATGCGATAGGACTTCTCGACAAAGATCGCTCCGCAGAATTCCTTCATTTCGGAAACTGCAAATCAGGTTGTGGACCTGTATCGGAACCTTTATCAATTAACACCAACAACGGAACTAACATCGCTGTGGCATCGAATGACGGTCAGATGGTAGACTCTGGTTTTGGTAATGCTACTAAATTCAGGATCTATTCGACCGATAAAGATGGGCCGAAATATCTTCGTACTGTTGAAATAAACACCGCAACAGAAGTCTCAGGCACTGCCCATAGAGATCATATAGGAAGCATCATCCGTGCTCTTGGTGATTGCAATACAATAGTGGTGAAAGAAATAGGACACCTGCCCTCAAAGATATTGGAATCTGAAAAAAAGAAGATCGTCGTATTTGACGGCATGGTCACAGACGCACTCTACGAAGC
Source organism: Candidatus Methanomethylophilaceae archaeon (assembly GCA_963676235.1). Classification (GTDB taxonomy): domain Archaea; phylum Thermoplasmatota; class Thermoplasmata; order Methanomassiliicoccales; family Methanomethylophilaceae; genus JALNYB01. Next base: position 988,288 of record OY781044.1, on the reverse strand, counting down.
GTCCAAATCTGATTAACACCTTTGAATGGCGCACACATCCAGAGTGTATATAAATGATAAGAATATCACACAGATATTGGAGTGTACAAGATGGACGCTCAAGAACTTAGAGAAGCATACGTTAATTTCTTCATAGCAAGAGGCCACAAACAGATCAGATCGGCCTCACTCATACCCGAGAACGACCCTACGGTCCTATTCACAACAGCAGGGATGCATCCTTTGGTCCCATATCTTTTAGGTGAGAAACACCCCGAAGGAAAAAGACTTTGCGACTTCCAGAAATGCATCAGGACAGGAGATATTGATGAAGTTGGAGATGCAAGTCATCTCACCTTCTTCGAAATGCTCGGAAACTGGTCATTAGGGGATTATTTCAAGAAAGAATCTATCGAATTCAGCTTTGATCTTCTGCAGACGGTACTGAAGATTCCGATTGATCATCTAGCCGTCACCGCATTTGCAGGCGAAGGAGATATTCCTAAAGACATAGAAACGGCAGAATTATGGAAATCACACGGATTCAAGGATGATCAGATATTCTTCTATGGAAGAAATGATAATTGGTGGGGACCTGCAGGACAAACTGGACCATGCGGCCCAGACACTGAGATATTCTACGATGACGGAAGAAAAAAATGCGGTCCGGACTGCGGACCTTCATGTCACTGCGGGAAATACACTGAGATCTGGAATAATGTGTTCATGCAGTACTTCAAAGATAATGACGGAAAATTCACACCTTTGAAACAACAGAACGTCGATACCGGAATGGGACTGGAGAGAGCACTACGTATCGTCAATGGCGTTGAGACTGTTTATGATACTTCGCTTTTCACCGGGATCATCAAAAAACTGGAAGAACTGTCAGGAAAAAAATATTCTGATGATATCAAAGCATTCAGGATCATATCCGATCATCTGAGGGCTGCAACATTCATGCTCGGGGACGGTGTGGTCCCAGCGAAGATCGGCCAGGGATATATTCTCAGAAGGCTGATCAGAAGAGCAAGCAGATACATGTCCAACATCGGTATCGAAGGCATCAACATGCAAAAAATATCAGAGGTCATCGTAAATGAATACTCTCCAGCATACTCCGAATTAGAAAAGAACAAAGATTCCATCTACTCCCAGATAACCGCAGAAGAAGAGAAATTCCACAAAACACTTAGAAAAGGTCTCAGAAGATTCGATGAAATGCTCTCAGAGAGCACAGATTCCAAAGTCCTCGATGGAGAACGCGTCTTCCAGCTGTACGATACATATGGATTCCCTGTAGAATTGACACAGGAACTTGCAGCAGAGAAAGGCCTCACCGTAGATCTGAATGATTTCAACAGCAGATTCAAAGAACATCAAGACAAATCCAGAGCTGGAGCAGACCAGATCTTCAAAGGCGGACTTGCGGATAATAGCGAGGAGACCACAAAGCTGCACACCGCTACACACCTTCTGAATGCTGCACTCAGGAATCTTGTCGATCCTGATATCAGGCAAAAAGGAAGCAACATTACAGCCGAAAGATTAAGATTCGACTTCAACTTCGACAGGAAACTAACTTCTGAAGAACTCAAAGCCCTTGAAGACTATGTAAATGATGCTATCAAAGCAGATATACCAGTCATATGCAAAGAAATGAACCATGATGAAGCGAAAACATCAGGTGCCATCGGAGTATTCGAGAGCAAGTACGGAGAGATCGTCAAAGTATACTCCATCGGAGACATTTCCAGCGAACTATGCGGTGGACCTCACGTGACACATACTGGAGAACTTGAAGGATTTAAGATCCTAAAAGAAGAAAGCTCTGCGGCCGGCGTCAGACGTATAAAGGCTGTCATCGGTAAATTCTAAATAATTTAGAGAATAAGAAGGGAATTCCTTCTTATTCTCATTTTTATTGCTCTTATTTCATTTTTGACAGCAACAACTTTTTGACGACTGCGGACCGCCTGAGATTATCTCCTGCCAATCTTTTAACACATCATGAGTCCAACAATCATCTGCACCCGCGGCTTCACGCATTGTCAACGCCAAGATATAACTTACTTCCTCAACTGTCGCTCCAGCAGCCAAAGCACCTTTGAAATGCTTTCTTACACATGGTGCACTGCGTCCTTTGATTGACAATGCCAAACAGATGAACTGATACGTTTTCTCATCAATCGGCATATCCTTCGCATACATTGCATCTATCTCATCCAATTTATTTGTGAATTCTGGATAGAACTCTGCTAACATTCTCATATTTCTCACTCCTTTTTGTTCTTGTTCAATAATTCAACTATCTCATTGACAGATAGTATCTTTCCGGGAGAAAATGCCTTCTTCCCGAGAACCAATGCTGGCGTTAACATTACACCGTATGATGCGATGTCGCGCATGTCTCTTACGTGCTGGATCTCGATCGGCATTCCAAGTTGCTCCAAGGCTTTCTTTGCATTCGCCTCGAGTTCATTACATTTGGCACATCCTCCGCCCAATACCTTCAAATAAGCCTCATTTTCAGATGCTTGCTCTTTCTTATCTTCCTTGTTTTCTTTTTTGAATAATCCCATATTATCACCTCATAACATCATTAAAAAGTTGAACAGATATCCGATTACAATTATTCCAATCAATACAATCAGTATGAATGTTTCCAGTAATTTTTTCTTAACTACTGTCTTCAATAATACCAAAGACGGAATGGATAATGTAGTAACGGACATCATGAATGCCAAGATCGTACCGACCTCGACACCTTTATCGAATAACGCTTCAGCTATCGGGATGGTTCCGAATATATCTGCATATACCGGAGCACCCAGCAACGTTGCGATTATTACAGAGAACGGATTCTCCTGACCCAATATTGCCTGAATTACATCTGTGGGGATCCAATTGTGAATCAACGCACCTATGAATACACCCAGCAATAGATATGGAAAGACCTTCTTAAGCGTGAATTTTACTTGCGTCCAGGCATAATTTCTACGATCTATGTCTTCGGCGGGCACATATTTTCCATCTGCAGAACAGTTTCCTCCTTCACATGAACATGCCTCTGGACGCGCAAACTCCTCGATCTGATCCTCCATCCCCAATCTCTGGATTATAGAACCGCCGGCAACTGCAAGAAGTATTCCCACTATCACATATGCAACAGCAACATTGAACCCGAATATACCCATCAGAATCACCAATGCTCCCATATCCACCAATGGAGATGATATCAGAAACGAGAATGTTACTCCCAACGGCAATCCTGCTTTGGTAAAACCTATGAATATAGGTATAGAAGAACAACTGCAGAACGGTGTCAATGTTCCTAAGATGGCACCTATGAAATTGGCCCATATTCCCTTTATGTTTCCCAATATCTGCTTAGTACGTTCCGGTGGGAAATATGATTGGATATAAGATATGATGTAGATCAATACTACCAGAAGAATCACTATCTTGGTACAATCGTAAATAAAGAACTGAAGACTTCCGCCGATTCTTGTGGTGATATCTACTCCGAGAAATGTCAGCAGAGAACCTACGAGATCGTTTATCCAATGCATACCGAGGATCTGATCTTGAAAGAAATCCCATGCCGACATGTTCAAACACCCAATTCATCCAAAAACATGCGAATGGTCTTCCATCCCTCTGAATCCAAAGAATAATGTGACCATTTTCCTACCTGTTCTACATTGACTATGCCTGCATCTACAAGGGTCTTCATGTGATGCGACAAAGTTGGTTGAGTAATGCTGAATAATTCCAATATCTTACATGCGCATAGCTCTCCATTTTTCAACATAAGAACTATTCTCAGTCTGTTGGGGTCTGAAAGAGCCTTGAAGATCATGGAACATTTTCTTAGATCTGCATTATCTATGTTCATCAGATAGATGAATATCTATTTGAGTACATATAGATAACTATCTATGTAACATAACAGCCTGCATTTAATTGAATATTTAAATGATTATAACTATTCTTATTCATGGTTGAAATTCAGCTATCTAAGAGTGATATAATTGGTGTTGAAATTCAGGAACATACAACATCTAATAATAAAAATAAATCAGGAAAAATGACTATTTATTCTAAAATGGAAAATGGTAAATTTAGTAAAGTGATTTGCGGAACATCGGATGTTGCACATGATAAGTATTCTTCCGAGGTTATTAGACCGTTTTGTTGTGAGTTTGATTCGGTGATTGAAGATTTGGTTAAATTCAACAGATTTGGTGTTTTATTAATTTTTAAAAATGGAAATTTCATTATACAACATAATAACGGAGTTTATACTGCATTTATCAAAGATAAAGTACCCATCCAATCTTGTATTTGGAATTGGAATGATTTTCTAAACAAAGATAGCATCACATTGAATTTTCAATGAAAATTTATGTGAGTTGCTTTTCTCATATATATGCAGTTCACATTTATTCAGTCTCGATGTCTCCCATCGAGAAATTAATAATTCATCTAAAATTGAGATTGGCACTCCGCAGATTCGATATGCTCAATCTTACGCTCGGTGATGTCTGTAAAGGTCATTTAATCGTTCATGGAAAAGAGAACAAAATAAAAACAGTGCCTTCCGTGAACGATTCTTTGATAGTCTTTTCGGATTGGATGACTTTCAGGAATAGTATCTCTGCCTATCTATCTCCTGATAGTCCTCTGTTGATGATTCCGAGATGTGGAACTCATAAACCAGTTAAAACGTTCGCGGACAATCTTGTCAAAGATATCTGCGCTCGTTCAGATATCGAACGTTCCGTATCCAATCACACACTCCGTAGGACTTGTGCGCGGATGTAGTATAAAGCGGGTGTTCCCCTTGCGACCATATCCTCCTTACTCGGTCATGCCGATGTTAATACCACGGTCAAATACCTGGGGCTTACGATGGACGACCTGAACAACGGGGCAACTCTGTATGATAGGTATTTCTCAGAAATATCTAGGCAAAATCCGGAATGTCCAAAATTAGGGCAGAAACAAGGTATAGTCAGACAAAATGGTGGACTGGGCGAGATTTGAACTCGCGACTTCTTGCTTGCAAAGCAAGCGATCTTCCAGCTGATCTACCAGCCCACTAAGAAGGGGAACTAGCAACAAAATATATATCTTTCGCTCAGATAAGCTATCCAATCACGAAACAACGGATTATCTTTCGGGATAATTCTTGGAGATGATTGAAAATGTACGGAAAAAGCATAAGAATGGAAAGAATCGTCGATAGGACCTCGGGCAACTGTGTCATCGTTCCAATGGATCATGGCGTATCTATTGGACCGGTCGAAGGACTTATCGATATGAAAAAGACTGTTGATGATGTAGCTAACGGCGGAGCAACGGCCGTCCTCATGCACAAGGGTCTTATCCGTTTTAGCCACCGTACAAGCGGACGTGATATCGGACTCATACTCCACCTATCAGCTTCAACTGACATTGGTGTAACATCTAACAGTAAGGTACTAGTGGCAAGTGTAGAAGAAGCACTGAAAATCGGTGCAGATGCAGTCTCTGTGCACATCAATGTTGGTGCTGAGACCGAATCGGACATGCTTGGAGATCTTGGAAGAGTATCAAAAGAATGCCAAGACTGGGGAATGCCTCTCATAGCGATGGCATACCCGCGCGGACCCGCAATCACAAATTCATACGATCCTATGGCTATTGCTCATGCAGCAAGGGTTGCAACCGAAATCGGAGCAGATATCGTAAAATGCAGTTACACAGGAGACATTGATTCCTTCAAGACTGTGGTCAAAGGCGCATTAGCACCGGTGGTCATAGCGGGCGGACCCAAAATGAAATCTGATCTTGACATACTCAATATGGTCTATGATTCACTTCAAGCCGGTGGACATGGTGTTTCGATTGGACGTAATGTGTTCCAGCATAAGGATGTCATGCATATGACAAAAGCTATCTCCGAAATAGTCCTCCACGGTGCGACCGTGGAAGAAGCCTACAAGATCATCAGGAACTGATATCATGAGCAAAGAACTCTGGATAAGAGCTGATGTCTTAGATGATAAAGCAGAAAGGAAAGACCTTGTCATAAATGCCTTGGAATGCGGTATCACCACTGCTATCGTAAGGCCTGAGGACTCTGATTTCTCATCATTCGGAAATGTCACTTTACTTTACAACACAGATAATGAGATCACTGGAAACGTGAAACTCGTTGAGCTTAAGAATCCTGACGATCAAACAGAAGCATTGGCACTTGCGGGAAAATGCAAAACCGTCATTCTAGGTACTTCCGATTGGACCATCATTCCACTAGAGAACATGATAGCCAAATTCCATAAGACCGAGACTAAGATCTTCGCCTGTGCATCGGATAAAGAACAGGCCAAACTTTATCTCAATACACTTGAGAAAGGTGTGGACGGAGTCGTCATCGATGTCGGATCAGGCGATGAAGTGAGACAGTTCTCAGAACTCAGTCAAAACTCCGCTGATATCTCCCTTGATACTTTGGATGTCATCTCTATCAAGAAAATCGAAATGGGCGACAGGGTCTGCGTGGATACAATCTCAATGATGAGCCCCGGCGAAGGTATGCTCATAGGTTCTACAGCATCATGTCTATTCCTTGTTCAATCAGAAAGCGAGGACAACGGATACGTTTCAGCCAGACCCTTTAGAGTCAATGCCGGAGCTGTCCATGCATATATCCTAGGTCCCGAAGGAAAGACTAGATACCTTTCCGAACTTAAATCAGGAGAACCGTTGGTACTTGTCAATTCCAAAGGAAAGACAAGATCATCGAGCGTCGGAAGATGCAAGATCGAACAAAGACCTTTATTACTGTTGGAAGCAACTGATGGAAAAAACAAATACACAACCATCCTCCAGAACGCCGAAACCGTAAAGCTGGTTGGCCCAAACGGTTCCATCTCCGTCTCTAAAATCAAAAAGGGCGATAAGATATTCGCCAAATTGGAGTCGGGGGGACGTCACTTCGGAATGAAGATAGACGAGACCATCAGAGAGATATGATGAAAGTTTGCGCATCCCTCAGTTCCTGTTCAGAAAAAGACAGGATCCAATCAGCAGATATGGTAGAGATACGTCTAGACCTTTTAGGTCAAATACCCGACATAAAGAACAAAGAATTACTTGTTACATATCGGGGAAATATCGATCTTTCCATTCTTCCACATGGATATTCTGGAATGCTGGATATCGGAGAGGAAAAAAGACCTTCTTCGAAACTTACTATCTTGGCTTCCCATCATGATTTCGAAGGAACACCTGATGCAGAAGATATGTCATCGATTCTGAATAAGATGGATTCTGATATCTCTAAAGGTGCCTTTTCAGTTAAATCATTCAAGGACCTCCATAATATATGGAAGGTAGCAACATCACTGAAAAAAAGACATGTCATCCTCGGAATGAATGAACTCGGAACTATAACCAGGATAAGACAGAACATTCTTGAAAATGAATTCACTTTTGGATATGTCGGAGAACCTACAGCACCAGGTCAACTGAGCGTGACCCAGATGAAAGAACTGGGTGATGATTGCATGATCACGGGATTGATCGGCCATCCACTGTATAGATCCATGTCACCTGCGATGCATAATGCTGCGTTCAAAAACACTGGGATCAACGGGATCTACCTGAAATTCGATTCTGACAATCTAGAGAATGCATGTGATGTCATTCGTGAATACAACATCAGAGGAATTAATGTCACTATACCATACAAACAAGACATCATGGAACAATTGGATTCCATTGATGATGATACAAGAACGATTGGCGCCGTGAATACTATCGTAAATGATAACGGTAAATTGAAAGGATATAATACAGATATAAAAGGCATTGAAAAAGCATTGGAAATATCCCATTTTGATACGAGTTGTAAAAGAGCGCTCATCCTAGGTTCCGGAGGAGCAGCCAGAGCTTGCGCGTTCATTCTTAGAAAGAAAGGATGTCATGTAACAATAACCGGCAGGAATTCCGTAACAGCAAAAAAACTCGCAGATGATATCGATTGTGAATATAAACCCGGAAATTCGATTCCGATCAATATGTATGATCTGATTGTAAACTGCACACCTATAGGAATGTATGATAACGGAGAATACCCTATCAGGTTAGAGCATATATCTAAGAACCATACTGTCTTCGACATGGTCTACGGCCATGAGACGCCGATACTTGCAAAAGCATCTTCTGTCAAAGCAAAAACGGTTTCGGGAACAGATATGCTTGCCGGTCAGGGATCTGCCTCGTTCGAGCTTTGGACAGGTCAGAAAGATCAATTCGAAATAATGAGAAGAGTGTTAGAATGACAGGGATAGGAATATCATACGGAGCAATCACAGTCATAAACGCAATGCCTGTCGGCATAGGCGCTACCATCGGTGTGAATCTCAAAACAGAAGCAAGATTCGCTATCGAAGGCATCTCTAGAATGGTCTATATAAAAAACGACCCCAGCGAAGATACCAAAATGGCAGAAATATGTGTCAGAGAAACATACAAATTGATGAGAAAAGAAGAACCGAAAGGATGGACACTCACGATCAACTCGGAAATTCCTGTCTCGAGAGGGTTGAAGAGCTCCAGTTCTGCCTGCAACGCCATAATCTCTGCTGTTCTCATTGAAAACAAATTCACAATGAATGAAGTCGACATGATCAAACTTGGTGTGAACTGTGCAAGAGAAGCCGGCGTAACTGTGACCGGTTCATTTGATGATGCATGCGGATGTCAGCTCGGAGGACTTGTCATCACCGATAACACTAAAGACAAGATCATAATCCAAAAAGATATCGAAGATTGGGATGTGGTAATATATGTTCCAAACGAGAAGATCAAAAAACATACGGTTCCTATTGATAAATTGAAAGCTATCGCACCTCTGATAGAGACTGCGTTAAGCCTTGCCGAAACATATCCGTGTAAGGCAATGACCATGAATGGTCACATAATCGCCGAAACATCCGGTGTTGACAATTCTGTTGCCGATATGGCTCTTCAATATGGGGCGCTGGGCGCAGGTATGTCTGGTTCCGGGCCTGCGATAGCGATAATCCTTAACAAAGGAAGAACAGAATCATTCCTAGAAAGAACAAAACTTACAAATGTTATTAAAACGACCACTAGGAGATCCAATAAATGAAAATAAGTTTTTGCGGAGGAAAATTGGAAGGAGTGGCCGCACCTCCATCATCCAAAAGCTATACACACCGTGCAATATTCTTAGGATCTCTGGCTCAAGGTCGCAGCATAATATCCAATGCCCTGTTATCTAATGACACTCTAGCCACGATCCATGCATGTGAAGCCATCGGCGCAAAAATCACTGTCGAAGGTGACATGATCATTATCGACGGAGGAAAACTCCATGCACCAACTAAGGTCATTAACACAGACAACTCAGGAACTACTATGCGTATCTTCACAGGACTTGCATCTATGTTCAATACAAGAGTTGAGATCACCGGTGATGAATCACTTCAAAAAAGACCTATGGGGCCTCTTCTGGATGCGTTGAGCCAATGCGGTGTAGAATGCACTTCTAACGATGGAAAACCTCCAGTCACAGTAAAAGGATATAATAGAGGCGGAAGGATTACAATCGATGGTGGAATAAGCTCTCAATTCATTACTGCATTATTGATGACAGCACCTATGCTCTCTACCGATTCCGAGATTGTAATAAAAGGTGAAATGGTCTCAGAACCATATCTTGATATCACGATGAAGATGATGGAAAACTTCGGAGCTTACGCAGAAAATAATGACAACATCTACTCAATACACGGAAACTCTGGATACAAACCTCATGATTTTGAGATTCCCGCGGATTTCTCATCAGCAGCATTCATGCTTGTCGCAGGAGCTCTTAACGGCAAAATCACTGTAACTTCATTAGATATGGCAGATCCTCAAGGAGATCGTCGCATCATTGATATCCTAAAAATGATTGGCGTTAAAATGAACATTGACGGACGCAATATTACCGTCGAGATGAGTTCATTGAAAGCCATAGAATTTGACATGGGAGCCGTTCCTGATCTGTTTCCGATTGTTGCAACACTTCTCACTACCGCACATGGGACGAGCAGATTATACGGAGCACCACAGCTTAAACTAAAAGAGAGCAATCGTATTGAAACTACAGTAGATATGCTAAAAACCATCGGCGCAGACATAGAAGCAACGGATGACGGTTGCATAATTCATGGAAAGGAAAAACTCACCGGGGGATTCATCGATAACAAAGGCGACCACAGAATCATGATGGCGGCAGCGGTTGCATCACTTTCTTGCGAGGGACCTGTTACCATGGAGAATGCAGAGTGCTGTGCAGTATCATATCCTGCATTCATTTACCAAATGAAAATACTAGGAATGAAAATAATCGAGGAATAAAGATGTATCAACTGGGAGAGAAGGTAAAATTCTCATTGTTTGGAAAAAGCCATTCTTCCTGTATCGGAGGAATTTTGGAAGGTATCCCAGCAGGAATGACGATAGATGAAAACCTTATCTCCGAAGATATGCAGTTACGCAAACCGTCTGCAGGCATCGGAACCCCCAGGTCAGAAGATGATAAGGTAGAGTTCGTTCAAGGATTATATGATAGAAAAACCGATGGAAATCCTATACTGTTCTTGATCCCGAATCAGAACACTGACGGCTCTAAATATCTTAAATTCAGCGAAACACCACGTCCCGGACATGCAGACCTTCCTGCTTTAGTAAAATTCAACGAACATGATATACGTGGCGGAGGACAATTTTCAGGAAGGCTTACCACGGCGATTGTCGCAGGTGGAAGTATTGTAAAACAATTCAATTCGAAATTTGGTATCACGACCTCAGCATTTACAAGATCCATTGGATCCGTGAAAGATACGGAGGAAAGAAACATTACCGATGCAAAGATATCTAAAAAATATCCTACTCGGGCTTGTGACCAAACACTTAATGATGCTATGACTGAAGAGATCTTGAGTGCATCAAAAGATATGGACAGCGTTGGGGGTGTAATAGAATGCATAACGACTGGACTTCCAATAGGCTTCGGAGGTATCTGGTTCGAAGCCCTCGATGCAGAAATCGCAAAAGCAGTGTTCGGGATCCCAGCCTGCAAAGGAATTGAGTTCGGAAAAGGATTCGAACTTGCTAAGATGAGAGGTTCTCAAAGCAATGATCCGTTCTATTACAATGATGGTGTCAAAATGAAGACCAATAATATGGGCGGCATCCTCGGCGGAATGAGTGATGGAGCGCCGATGGTTTTCCGTACGATCTTCAAACCAACTCCATCGATCGGGAAAGAACAGGACACTGTTGATCTGACAAAATCAGAAAATGCGAAACTGATCATTCAAGGAAGACACGATCCGTGTATTGTTCCCAGGGCAGCGATCGTTGTAGAAGCAGTTACCGCAATGGTGATAGCAGATCAGATTCAAAGAGGATTATAAAAACGAGAGTTCACGCAAAGTGCTGTGAACCCTCTGAAATGTTTATTCCAAATACGCACCGTTGGCACCGTTGGTGACCAACTGTCTGTATTTTTTCTGTACACCGGTGACGGGACGGTCAACGATAACGACTTTGGCAAGACGCGCCTTCATTTCTTCATCGGATATCCTTGCTTCAAGAACCCTTTTCTGAATATCTATGTCGATAATATCTCCATCCTGAAGTGCTGCAATGGGACCCTTCTCATATGCTTCGGGTGAAACATGACCGATTGCTCCTCCCCTGGTAGCTCCTGAGAACCTTCCATCTGTAATAAGTGCAACTGAGTCTCCAAGCCCTCTTCCCATGATCAAACTTGTAGGAGAAAGCATCTCAGGCATTCCCGGTGCTCCTTTTGGACCCTCATATCTGATAACGACGACATCTCCAGAAACAATCTTTCCAGAAGTTATGGCCATTGTTGCCTCTTTCTCTGAATCGAATACCTTTGCTTTTCCAGTGAATTTCATCATCTTTGGACTTACAGCTGCCTGTTTAACAACAGATCCCTGAGGTGCAATATTCCCTTTTAAAATGGCAATACCTCCCTGCACATGATATGGATTATCAATGGACCTGAGAACGTTCTCATCTTTGACTACCGCTTCCTTTGCTATTGTAAGTATGCTCTTTCCACTTGCAGATGATGCGTCCACCAAAAATTTCTGGATCCTGTTCAATACTGCAGGAATTCCTCCAGCATTATCCAGATCACGGATAGTGAATAATCCTGCAGGCCTAAGACTTGTTATATGTGGGACCTCTCTTGAAATTTTATCAAATGTATCAAGTGTGACATTACATCCAAAATCCTTTGAAATAGCAGGAATATGAAGTGCTGTGTTTGTGGATCCACCGATGGCCATATCTACACATACTGCATTATGGAACGATTTCTCTGTAACAATGTCGCGAGGTTTAATATCTTTAAGAACAAGTTCTACAATCCGTTTTCCGGTAGCTTTCGCAATCTCAAGTTTCTTTTTATCAACTGCGAGAGATGTTCCACAACCTGTGAGACTGAGTCCCAATGCTTCTGTAAGGCAAGCCATTGAATTTGCAGTAAAAAGTCCTGAACAACTTCCCCTTCCGGGACATGCTGCACATTCGATAGATTTCACATACTCTTCGTCAACTTTTCCTGCCGAATATGAACCCAATGCTTCGAACACAGACTGAAGATCTAATGACTCATCTCCCTTGTGCCCTGCTTCCATTGCACCACCAGTTACCATGAGTGCAGGCACATTCATCCTTCCAGCTGCCATGAGCATGCCAGGTGTAACCTTATCACAATTCGTGATTCCAACCCATCCGTCGAGTGCGTGACCTTCTACCATAACCTCGCAGCAGTCAGAAATAACCTCTCTTGATATGAGCGAATATCTCATTCCGTTGTGACCCATCGCGATACCATCGCATATTGCAGGGACTCCGAATACGAATGGCTTTCCTCCAGCTTCGATGATACCTTGTTTCACAGCTTCTACAATCTCATTCAAATGAATATGTCCGGGGACAATCTCATTCCAAGAATTTGCGATACCGATAAATGGCTTCTCAAAATCTTCATCTGTCAATCCGTCTGCTCTCAGTAAACTTCTTGCTGGAGCGCTTTCGATTCCTTTTCTTACGACATCACTTCTCATGATCATCATTCCAATGACCATGTGATTGAACCTATGTGTAAATAACTTACTGAAATATTCAAAATAAATTACACCGAACAATAACAAAAATGAAAAAAGCTGGATATTATCCACCCGAACCATAGGCTCAGGCGGATAATACTGAATTGATTTTAAGGAATTTATGCGCTACGAAGTACGATCTCAATGTTGACTCCATCTGGAACCTGGATCCTCATGAGCTGCCTGAGGGCACGCTCGTCAGCATCAAGGTCGATGAGTCTCTTGTGGATACGCATTTCCCAACGATCGTATGTCTCGCTTCCCTCTCCATCAGGTGATTTCCTGCATGGAACCTTAAGCTTCTTTGTAGGAAGCGGTATGGGTCCGCGGATGTCTACTCCAGTTCTCTGGGAGATCCCTTTGATCTGAGCGCAGACGTTATCGACCTTTGCAGGGTCGGTACCGCTGAGAGAGATTCTTGCACGTTGTGACATTTTCAATCCTTCAATTAGGAAGAAAAGGCTTATGCCTTCTCAACTGAAATGCACATACCTGCAGCAACGGTCTGTCCCATATCACGAATAGCGAACCTTCCGAGAGGAGGGAACTCTTTTGCGGTCTCGATGACCAGTGGTTTTGTAGGCTCGAGTTTTACAACTGCGATGTCACCAGTCTTGAGGAAATCAGGATGCTCTGCCTTTGCAGTACCGGTCTTAGGATCGATGGTCTTTATAAGCTCAACGAATCTGCATGCGGTCTGTGATGTGTGGCAGTGGAATACAGGTGTGTACCCTACTGTGATAACGGACGGGTGATTCAGAACCACGATCTGCGCTGTGAAGGTCTTTGCGACTGACGGCGGGTTATCTGCTGGTCCTGCGACATCTCCTCTTTTGATATCGTTCTTTGCAACTCCACGGACGTTGAATCCGACGTTATCTCCAGGAAGTCCCTGGGACAACAGTTCATGATGCATCTCGATGGATTTTACCTCTCCCTGAATGTGTGATGGCTCGAAGACAATTTTCATGTTCGGCTTCAAGATACCGGTTTCGATACGTCCTACTGGAACTGTTCCGATACCGGTGATTGTGTACACATCCTGAATAGGTAACCTGAGGGGCTTCTCTGTGTGCTTCTCTGGAACTTTAAGATTGTCTAATGCGGCGAGAAGGGTTAATCCTTTGTACCATGGGGTATTTGGAGATATGACCTTGATGTTGTCTCCACAGAATGCGGATACAGGTATGAAAGGTACTGTGTCAGCTTTGATACCGACCATTGCGAAGAGCTTGCTCATCGCTTCAACAGCTGCTTTGTATTTTGCTTCATCGTATTTTACTGCATCCATTTTGTTGATTGCAACGATGATCTGCTTGACACCGAGTGTTGTTGCAAGGAATACGTGCTCTTTTGTCTGAGCCTGAGGTCCCTCGATTGCTGAACAGGTGATTACTGCTGCATCTGCCTGAGATGTACCAGTGATCATGTTCTTGACGAAATCACGGTGTCCAGGTGCGTCGATAACAGTGAAGTAGTATTTGTCGGTGTAGAATTTCTTGTGTGCTACATCGATAGTGACTCCTCTTTCCCTCTCTTCTTTGAGTCCATCCATGACCCATGCGAAGTAGAAAGATCCTTTACCTTTCTCTTCTGCTTCTTTCTTATATTTCTCAACTACGTGGGGGTCGATTGCACCGGTCTCGAGAAGAATCCTACCTGTAAGGGTGGATTTTCCGTGATCTACGTGTCCGATGATGACCAGATTCATGTGTTCTTTCTCTGCCATTTTTGTTCCTCCTATTATGTTTTTATAGGTATTATTTTAGCCATAAGGTGTTTTATATTTATAGTTTACATGCCCGAATAATAGCTAGCATCATAGGGTTCGGGGTTCAATCCCTTACGTGTCCTGATGTCTGCAACTACCTTCTTCTGCAACTCTATAGGGACTTGCTGGAATCCTGAATTCTCTGTGGACCAGAGTGCACGACCCTGTGTTGATCCACGGATATCAGACGCAAATCCGAACATATCTGCAACAGGACAAATAGCAGCTACTGTTGAGTCTGCTCCGTCCTGACCCATCTCGAGAATTGTTCCACGACGCTGGGTGATCAGATTGACTGCTCCTCCCATGAAGTCGGGTGGGACACTGATGAATACATGTTGCATAGGTTCAAGAAGATTCCTTCCTGCTACGCACATCGCACCGTAGATACCGTCCCTTACAGCAGGAATTACCTGTGCTGGTCCTCTGTGGATCGTATCCTCATGGAGTTTTGCATCCATAAGCTTGACTTTGAGTCCTGAAACTTTCTCTCCTGCGAGTGGTCCTTTCATCATGACCTCTTCGAATGACTGTTTGATAAGTTCCATTGTCTCATGAAGATACTGAATACCTTTCGTGCAATCGATAAGTACGTTTGCATTCTTGAATTCAACAACTCCCTTTGCCTGATCCTTATCAAGTCCGAGTGCTTCTAACTGCTTAGCGAGTGCCTTTGGATCCTTGATCTTTGCTTCCGTATCGATTTCACCAGCACGGATGGCTGCCATGATCTGAGGCTCAAGAGGCTCCACAAGGAAGTAGAACTTGTTGTGTTTGTTAGGTGATTTACCTTCAAACTCATTCTGGTTTGCTCCTTTGATAGATTCCTGATAAACAACGATCGGGGGTGAAGACATGATATCCACACCGTGTTCATTGATAATACGGTACTCTGTGATCTCCAGATGGAGCTCACCCATTCCCGACATCAGGTGTTCACCAGTTTCGTTATTGATTTCGATGTTAAGTGACGGATCTGCTTTTGCGATGCTCCTGAGAACCTCGACGAGTTTAGGGAGATCCTTCATGTTCTTTGCCTCGATAGCTTTTGTGACTACGGGCTCAGAATAGTGAGTCATCTTCTCGAACGCATCCATATCTTTCATTGATGAAACTGTTGATCCTGCAATAGCATCTTTCAATCCTGTGACTGCGATGATGTTTCCTGCCTGTGCCTCTTCAACGGGAATACGGTCTGCACCGACTACCATGGCAACAGTCTGCACCCTCTGTTGATTGGGCATACCTGAAATGTACAGGGTTTGTCCTTTCCTGATCGTTCCTGCGAACAGTCTTCCGATCGCTACTTCTCCTGCGTGAGGATCCATAACGATCTTATTGACCATGTATGCTACATCTCCATTAGAATCGCAAGTCATCATTTCCTTTCCGATTTTTGATGTAAGGTCTCCATGCCAAATTATTGGAATACGGAGTTTCTGAGCTTCTACCGGAGGCTGAACGTGCTTGATGGCCATTTCAAGGACTACTTCGTGAAGAGGGATCTTCTTGGCGAGTTCTTTCTGACCGCCTTCTCTTGAACAATACTCAAAAATATCCTTGAATGATATGCCGCTTCTCTGCATGAACGGCGCAGAAATGGCCCAGTTGTTGTAAGCTGAACCGAATGCCACTGTACCGCCCTGAATGCTGACCTGCCACTCTTTGTTGAGCGGTGCAGGAAGTATGTTAGCGATCTTGTGGTTGAATTCAGCCACTAGTTTAGAGAACTTTTCAATCATCATCTCTTTTGTGACCTGCTGCTCAACGATCATCCTGTCGACTTTGTTTATGAATAACAAAGGCCTTACACGCTCTTTGAGTGCCTGTCTAATAACTGTCTCAGTCTGAGGCATAATACCCTCGACTGCACAGCATAAGATGAAAACACCGTCAAGTGCTCTCATTGCCCTTGTAACATCTCCACCGAAGTCGACGTGACCTGGTGTATCGATAAGGTTAATGAGATACTCGTGTCCCTCGAAGTGATGAACCATTGACGCGCTTGCCGCGTTGATGGTGATTCCCCTTGCTGCTTCCTGCTCATCATAATCGAGAACACGCTGCTCTCCTGCGAGATCAGATGACATCATTCCGGCACCTGCTATGAGGTTATCCGAGAATGTTGTTTTTCCGTGATCGATATGTGCAGCAGTTCCGATGTTCCTCACATATTGTGGGGTCTTCATCAATTTTGATGCAATTTTAATATTATCTTCTTTACGGCCCATATTCACACACCTTTTGTATTATATGCTTACCTGGCCGACTGTGCAACACGCTCGGTCTCTTCTTTTTTAGCGACAGAGAACGAAGTCATGTCTCCCTTTGCTGCGAGCATTATCTCATCTGCAAGACACTCGTAGATAGGTTTCTTGTTCTTTGATGTTGTCGAAACAACACCGGTTGAAAGGTTACGAAGTGCGATATCGAGCCTCCTCTGAGGAGAGATATCTACTGCCTTGGGGACTGAAATACCACCGAACTGAAGTCTTGTGACCTCTTCACGTGGTGCTGCATTCTCAAGACACTCAACCAAAACCTGAAGTGGGTTTTTCTTGGTCTTAACTGCAATAATGTCGAAAGCCTGAGACACAGCTCTATATGCTTTCATCTTTTTACCAGTGTATTTTTCAGTCCTCATGATATTGTTGATCAATCTCTCGACAATACTGAGTTTGGACTTTCCAAACCACTTGTTTGCGTGCTTACCGCCCGAGTGAGGCACATTTGTGGGTGTGAGGTCTATGTATTTTGCCAATCCGCCATCATTGACGATAACCTCGGACGTGTCGTATTTTCCGAATATGAGCACTTTCTGCGCTACAATTTCATCTGCCATTTAAATTCACCTTACTGGTTTATCTGTTCTGCCTCTGACCATTTCGTTCAGAGAGACATTGTTTACCTTGATAACTTTGTAACGAACACCGGGGATATCTCCGTATGAACGACCCATTCTTCCACCGATACCTTCAACGAGTACCTCGTCGTGCTCATCGATGAAGTTGATAGCTCCGTCTCCAACCGCGAATGCAGTGATCTGACGTCCATTCTTGATAAGCTGGATCTTGACGCACTTACGAATAGCGGAGTTAGGCTGTTTTGCCTCGATACCGACCTTCTCTAACACGATTCCGCGTGCCTGGGAAGATCCCTCTAGTGGGTCGGATTTCTCCCTAAGTTTCAGTACTCTCTTTTTGTATCCTCTATCCAGCCAGCGGAATTTCTGCCTGTCCTCTTTCATTTTTCTTGCGGTATATAGACCTCTACCCAAATTTTCACCTTCGTTTTGAAGTATTTTTCACGATATTAGTTATCGTATTTAAAGCCCGTGCTCACTGCACAGCTCTACGCTGTCGGTGGCTACAATGATATGGTATATAACACTTTCTTACGCATCTGTGTTATCAGCAAAATACCATTGCGGACTTAACTGAACCTCCCCAAGGTCTTCCTATTCTTAACAGTTGTTATGCGACGAAACTAAATAATCGATACAAAAAAACTTAAAATGGACTAGTTTTTTCAAATTGTTTTAGTATGATTTGTATAAAAATCATTAAAATTACCATTCAATTGTCGAATAAATAGATTTATGTAGATTCGTCTAATATGATTATTCCCGTTGATTTAGTATGAAATTGATTTTTGTTAGCGGCGGAGTTATATCAGGGCTAGGAAAGGGCATTACGGCATCCTCTATAGGACGCCTTCTCAAAGCAAGAGGTCTAAGTCTCTCTGCAATAAAGATAGACCCCTACCTAAACATCGACGCAGGTACGATGAATCCTTTCGAACACGGAGAGGTGTTTGTCCTTAATGACGGAGGAGAAGTAGATCTGGATCTTGGTAACTATGAAAGATTCATGGACTTAGAACTCACCAGCGAACATAACATTACCACAGGAAAGATCTATAAAACCGTGATTGAAAATGAAAGACACGGCGATTATCTCGGAAAGACCGTTCAGATCATACCTCATATAACCAATGAGATCAAAAGACGTATCATGAAGATCTCCAGAGACTCAGGAGCTGACGTTGTTATAATAGAACTCGGAGGTACGGTCGGAGATATGGAATCAATGCCATTCCTCGAAGCAGCCAGACAACTAAGCAGAGAGCTCGGAAGAGAAGAGAATGTCATGTTCATTCATACCACTCTCATACCCATCATGGGGTCCGTCGGTGAAGAAAAGACAAAACCTACACAACATTCCGTTAAAGAGCTTATGAGCATCGGAATCAGACCCGATATGATTGTAGGCCGCTGTTCAGAACCAATAAGTGATGCCGCTAGAGCCAAAATTTCAATGTTCTGCGACGTTGATGAGAAGGCCGTGGTCTCCTGTCCTGACGCACGTTCGATCTACGAAGTCCCTCTCACACTTGAAAAACAGGGAGTCGCGGATTATATAATCGACAAAATGAAACTCAAACCTCTAACAACTAAAAGAAACATGAAAGATTGGGAAAAATTCCTTTCGAATGTTCTAGAACCCAAGAATGAGATTCGTATCGCACTTGTTGGAAAATATACTACACTTGCAGATTCATACTTGAGTCAGATAGAAGCACTCACTCATGCTGGTGCAAAAATGAGTTGCAAGGTGAAGATCAAATTTGTAGATAGCGACGATCTGATCAACCAAAACCATGACACACTTTTAGGAGATGTTCACGGAATACTTGTACCCGGAGGATTTGGTATAAGAGGAGTCGAAGGGAAGATCATTGCTGCACAATATGCACGCGAACACAAACTACCTTTCCTAGGTGTCTGCCTGGGATTCCAGATTGCCACCATTGAGATAACAAGACATGTACTTGGATTGAAACACGCTAACAGCACAGAGTTCGAACCAGAAACGGAAGATCCTGTCATATTCATAATGAACGAACAAAAGAACATTCACGATATGGGTGCTACAATGCGTCTCGGAGCACAGGCAGTGAATGTAAAAGAAGGCTCTATATCAGCTAGATTATACAATTCAACCAACATCTCAGAAAGGCACAGACACAGATATGAAGTCAACCCTGCATATATTGAGCGTCTTGAGAAAGCAGGATGGGAATTCACAGGAAGATCTGATGACGGAATGAGAATGGAGATAGGAGAATTGAAGGATCACCCCTATTTCGTTGCATCACAATTCCATCCAGAATTAAAATCAAGACCCGAAAAACCATCACCTCTACACCTAGGGCTCGTTGATGCTTCTATAGAGTACATGAATAATCTGAACAAGCAATAAAATGCGCGCTCGCGCGACAAACCTTTATAAATGTAACGAAGGTTAGGCAACTAAGGCGATTAAAATGGCAGATGACGATTACTTAGCATTGCTCGATAGAGCAAAAGATGTTCTTCCAGAGACAATTGAGAATCACGAGAGATTTGAACTTCCGGAATTAGACATCATCCAGGAAGGAAAGATTACGATCTTCAAGAACTTCATTGACGTCACTGATAAAGTAAGGAGAGACCCTCAGCATGTTCTACAGTTCCTCCTTAAGGAATTAGGTACCCCTGGAAACATAGAGGGGCGCAGAGTAGTATTTAAAGCCAAGATCAGCCCGATGCATATCAATGAAAAGATCCAGAATTACACGGACACATACGTCATCTGTTCCGAATGCGGACTTCCAGATACAAAGATGGTCAAAGAGGATAGAACACTTATCCTTGAATGCGAAGCATGCGGTGCACGCAGGTCCATCAATGTAAAAAAGGCAGCAAGGGTTGAAAATGTCAACACTCTTAAGGAAGGGGACATTATCGAACTACTCATCACCGATGTCGGAAAGAAAGGAGACGGTGTCGGAAAACTCATGGATTACCTGGTTATAGTACCCGGAACAACAAAAGGTAACAGTGTACATGTGAAGATCACCAACATCTCCGCAAAGACAGCATTCGGTATGGTGACTACAGAAGCCTCCACCCGTTGAACTGCGGTAAAGTCATACCATGAAATATTTTGTGGAATCGTACGGTTGCACAATGAACTTCGGAGAGGGCTTTCAACTCTCCGAACGTATGTCTGAATTAGGTCATACTAGAGTCGATTCCGCTGAAGAAGCGGATATTGTCATCCTTAACACATGTACTGTTGTCGAGACTACGGAAAAAAAGATGATACGCCGTATGTCCGACTTTAAGAAGGCTGGAAAAGAGGTTATTGTCACCGGATGTATGGCGAAGGTCCAATCTAACAGGATCTCCATCCGTTTACCTAATTCCATTATCCTTCCCCCTGACAAATACAAAGATTTTTCATGTATTGTCACAGAAAAATACGGATGTACGGATCACCCATTTATTTTAGAAACAGAGACGTTCGGTATAATTCCTATAGCTCAAGGATGCTTAGGAAACTGTACATACTGCATTACGAAATTCGCCAGAGGAAAACTCGTTAGCTATCCTTGTGAAGACATATTATTACAATTCAATAAAATGATAGACCGTGGCGTTAGAGAGATCCTTATCACAGCTCAAGATACTGCGTGCTATGGCCACGACACCGGTAGCGATCTGGCAGATCTCGTTACAAAAATACTCAAGACTACTGGCGATTACCGCATAAGAATAGGAATGATGAATCCAAATAGTCTGGAGCCTATTCTTGACAAATTGCTCGATGCTATTGATGATCCACGCGTCTATAGGTTCTTCCATATACCGGTTCAAAGCGGAAGTGATGATGTATTAAACGGAATGAAGAGACACTACAAAGTAGAAAAATTCTTCAACATCGTTAATAGAATTCGTGCACGCTATCCTGATTTCAGTATAGCTACAGATATAATCTCTGGGTTCCCGGGTGAGACTGATGAAGATCACAGGAAAACCTTCGAGCTCATAAGGACGCTTCGGGCAGACACGGTGAATATAACAAGATTTTCTTCTAGGCCCGGAACAGAAGCTGCAGAGATGGAACCTATTCATGGAAGGATCAGCAAAGAACGCTCCACTGAACTTACTGCGATAAAGAATGAGACAGAATACGATACAAATTCCAAACTTATCGGAAAGACATTCGAAGTTTTGATAACAGAAAATGGAACCAATGGATCCGTTATAGGAAGGACTTCGAATTACCGTCCAGTTGCACTTAAAATCACTTTACCACTTGGTTCTTTTGTTAACACAGAGATCACAGACTGCGCTTCGACATACCTTGTCGGAAGAGTGTTAAATAAATGAAGCACTTTAGTGTGAATCATAGTCCCGTAGTGTAGTGGTCAATCATGCTGCCCTTTGGAGGCGGCGACTCCGGTTCGAATCCGGACGGGACTACCTTTATACCATTATTACCAATAATCTCTACATAGATTTGAAACCAAGATGATTGCTGGATTGTGTGTCTATATCAGTACTCTATCTCTTGGTACCAATATAATTATCAGAATCAAAATAATATTCTATCAATGAATGGCCCAAATTTGTAATTCTGAATAATACAACAATAGACAGATCTATCTGTTATCACTAATACAGACAATTCAAATTATTGTGTTTATTATTTATAGATTGCAAGAACTCAAAACAATGATGTGAAAACCATGTTTTAAATTAAAATTATGTTCGATACTTTGCCGGTTAAATATTTATCATCTTGATTGACAAATTTTTGAAATATCCTTAAAAAATTATCAATAATCATCAGTCTAGAAATAATTCTGAACAAATAATGATAAAAAGATGACATATGACGCTCGATGCTACGTTTAGTGTATGGTAAGCTGCTCGGAATTGCGGGAAATCATCTTTTAGAGATTTCCTTGCCATTTTTCGCTTTAGTTTTTTTGAGGGTGGGGTATGAAACCCCACCCTGCGTAGGAGGTGATCCATCTGCAGGTTCCCCTACAGATACCTTGTTACGACTTAACCTTCCTTGCTAAATCTCAGTTCGACAACCCTAATTAGAGGCAGCCTCACTGAAACCCAACTCGGATGGTTTGACGGGCGGTGTGTGCAAGGAGCAGGGGCATATTCACCGCGAGTTGTTGATTCGCGATTACTACGGAATCCAGCTTCATGAGGGTGAGTTACAACCCTCAATCCGAACTACGGACGGGTTTCGAGATTACCTTCACCTTTCGGTGTCGGAACTCATTGTCCCGCCCTTTGTAGCGCGCGTGTAGCCCAGGAAATTCGGGGCATACTGACCTACCGTTGACCTCTCCTTCCTCTGACTTAGCGCCAGCGGTCCCAATAGTGTGCTTCCATTCCGGAGAATGAAGTAGCAACTATTAGTGAGGGTCTCGTTCGTTATCTCACTTAAGAGAACGCCTTACGGTACGAACTGACGACGGCCATGCACCACCTCTCTGAAAATCGAGCAAGGTCATCGGCCTGGCTTTCATGTAACAGTCTTCCCTGGTGAGTTTTCCGGTGTTGAATCCAATTAAACCGCACGCTCCTCCCGTTGCGGTGCTCCCCCGCCAATTCCTTTAAGTTTCATCCTTGCGGACGTACTCCCCAAGTAGCAGACTTAACAACTTCTCTCCGGCACTGAATACCCTCGAAGGGTCTCCAACACCAAGTCTGCAGCGTTTACACCCTGGACTACCGGGGTATCTAATCCCGTTTGCGACCCAGGGCTTCGTCCCTCACCGTCGGATCCGTTCTAGCTAGACGCCTTCGCCACCGGTGGTCCTTCTAGGATTACAGGATTTTACCCCTACCCCAGAAGTACCTCTAGCCTCTCCCGGTCCCAAGTTTGACAGTCTCCTCGGAAGTCGGAAAGTTAAGCTTTCCGATTTACCCAAGGATTTATCAAACCGGCTACGAACGTTTTAGACTCAATAAAATCGACCACCACTTGGGCTGCAGGTATTACCGCGGCGGCTGGCACCCGTCTTACCCAGCCCTTATTCCTTTAGTTATCTACGCTAAAGAAAAGCTAACACAAAAGTGCTAGCACTAGGAGTTCCCTCATCGGGCTTGCGCCCATTGTGAAGTTTTCGCGACTGCTGCGCCCCGTAGGGCCTGGATTCGTGTCTCAGAATCCAACTCTGGGCTCCCTCTCTCAAGGCCCATACCCGTCATAGGCTAGTAGGTACGTTACACCCACTACTACCTGATAGGCCGCAGACCGATCCTTAAGCGCCGGAACTTTGAACCATGAATCGTTCCAGATTCCATGATCTATGGAGTATTATCCTCAATTTCCCGAGGTTATTCTCCACTTAAGGGCACGTTGTCCACGTGTTACTGAGCAGTCCGCCGAGTCCATAACGACTCTCGACTCGCATGTCTTAATCGAACTCCTATAGCGGTGGCCGCCGGCAGGATCAACCGGAGTCAAATATCCTTCATTAATTACTGTGTAATTATTACGTCTTCTTGTTAGGATGAAAAAGAAATGGCAGTTTACCATATTTCACCGCTGTTCCATTAGGACGGCTCACTCATATCGAATGTCCGTCTAACGGAACATTCGTAGCATCGAACGTCAGAATACAAGAGAGCACGCCTTTCGGCGGAGATCTTGATTCTCCATCATTTGGGTCTTTTCAGACCCGCGTATTTCCCTGTAATTCAGGGGAATATATAAGCTTTTTCACCCAGGAAGTCTTACCTTCCCAGACGACGCAATTCAGTGTCAAAACATCCCAACGAATTGTTGGGCAATGGTTGAATCGCGCAATCCCCCGACAACTACGTAGTATATAACAGTTACGATTGTAACTGAATATAATACCAAGTTTCAGTGGATTTTCTCTTATCTAAACCTCTAGATACACAACATGTGTATAAAGTCATCGGATAATCCAAAGTTTTAATAGCAACATGTCTTACGCCGTCTTACTGTGGAGGTGGCCCAGCCTGGTAAGGCGTCAGACTGCTAATCTGATGTCGCCTTGCGACCCGGGGGTTCGAATCCCCCCCTCCACGCCATTTTTCTTTATCTTGTTCACTATTACAATATAACCAATTTTACCTTCTCTATGACCATAATATGCATTACGCGCGCAATTGTTCATCTCAATGAATCTATAAGTACATCAATTACAATCGCCTGATCATGAAGTTTCTAGTATTGACTGATCTGCATCAAAAAACATCCAGAATAGAACAGATCAATCGCATTATTGCAGATGAACGTCCTGATCACATTCTATTCTTAGGTGACATTACCGATATGGGCACCGGGGAAGATGCTGCAAAAATACTGAGTTCTATACATGGAAAAACATACGTCATCCCGGGAAACTGTGACTCGCGGGATTTCCCCAATAAGATCTCACAGGTCGCATATAATCTACATGGGAAAGCAAAAAAGATCGGCGAATATGATCTCATAGGACTCGGAGGCTCTAACATCACAATATTTGGAACCCCATTCGAACTAACAGAAGATGAAATATACAACGCGTTGAAACCTATCTCTAAAAAGGGTATGATCCTTATGACACATGTTCCTTCTTACGGAATATTCGATAAAATTCCCAACGGTACTAGTGTGGGCAGTCACGCAGTTAAAAAGATTGTGGATGAATTCCATCCGATTATTGCTCTATCGGGACATGTACATGAGGATCGGGGATCTGCAACCATCGACGGAACGCTTTTCTGCAATCCCGGACCGGCAAAAGATGGCTATTCTGCAATAATCACTATAGAAAACGGAAAAGCAGAGGCAAAATTACTAGGTCCACTGAACTAAAGCCTCTCTGAAAATCATACTTAGAAAAGCTTTATATACAGTTCCATAATTAGAGTGATTGATTAAAATGGCACTTTGTCAAGGTAAATCCAACAGAAAGCCCACTGGTGGCAGACTTGTTTCCAGCAGGGGAAAGAGAAAATTCGAGATCAGCAGAGAGAAGCAGTTCACAAAAGTCGGTAAACAAACACTTAAACAATACCGTGGAGCAGGCGGAATCTTGAAGGTTGGAATGCTTACAGCAGAGTTCGCAAATGTTGTCGATAAGAAGACAAACACTGTGAAAAAAGCCAAGATCATTACAGTTAAAGCCAACCCAGCCGATCCTAACTACGTTCAGCGTAACATCCTTAACAGGGGCGCAAAGATCTCAACAGATCTTGGAGAAGCCATTGTTACATCCAGACCTGGACAAGACGGTGCCATTAACGCAGTACTTGTTAATTAAGTAACTTTTAATCTCCCGGACCTTATGGTCCGGGAACACAACTCACTTCTTTTCAGTAGAATCTTATACTATTTTCATGTGTTTCATCAGTATACACCTGTGTTGCATAAAAATAAAATACTGTCAAAAATGATTATGTAATAGTCTATAGATTGTTTGGATGATTAACTCGATCATACTGTATTCAATTGCGATGATTTAGCATAAACTACAATCTTTGCAACTGTCCTCAACTCTTCCACGATTGATTATTTCCTGAAATAAAAATTAATTCAGTCCAAATTACGATATACTTTATCATATGAATAAAAATTATCAAACAAATTCTTAAACATAGTACTCCATTATGTCAAGTGATATCATGACTTACGATGAAGATACCGCGATAGTTCTTTGGCCAGAATACTTTGACATTGAGCGTACACGCGCAGATGGCAGAAGACTTCCTAAAAATCTTTGTGTCAAAGAACCGAGTCTAGATATCATTGCGAAGGGTGCATTGATCCTTGATCTCGAATATGAAGTGTTCGAAAACAAAGCCTACCCTGCCAATTGGGCAGCAAAACACGGATGCGTTCGTGTAGAAAGAGGCAAATTTTCAAAAACGACCCTTCTCCCGAAAATAGGTGAAATTCTGGTTAAGAATAAGCAAAAATAAGGAATCATTATCATGATAACACGGATCGATGCTCAAGTAATGGACGCTAACTCGGAAGCATTGGGTGTTAGCGTAAAAGATCTTATGGATAATGCGGGCGCAGCCGTTGCGGAAGTGATAAAAAAGAGATTCTCAGGAAAGAAGATTTTGTTCGTATGCGGTACCGGAAACAACGGTGGAGACGGATTCTCAGCAGCCAGATGTCTAACTGGAGAAGATGTTTCAATAATGCTTCTCAAACCAAAAACTGAGATACGCTCCAAAGAATCCATTAAAGAACTCAATGCCGTATCATGTCCTGTAAAAGAATTCTTTTCAGAGTCTGCAATAGAAAAATACGATATTCTTGTGGACTGCGCACTTGGAACGGGTGCCATAGGATCTATCAGAAGCCCTTATGACGAATACATCGAAATCGTCAATAGATTCAAAGGAATAGTCATATCCGTAGACATCCCGTCCGGATTCGGAACTGATACTGCCATATTACCCGACATAACAATATCTTTCCATGCAGCAAAAGATGGAATGAATTCAGAGAACTGCGGAGACATAATCATAGCAAATATCGGAATTCCAGAAAATGCATATCTAGAAACGGGACCTGGAGATATGAAAAGATATCCTATCCCATCACCAGACAGCCACAAGGGTTGTAATGGAAGACTTTTAGTTATTGGTGGAGGTCCCTATGCAGGTGCTCCTGCAATGGCAGCTATGGCTGCGATGCGCGTAGGGGTTGATCTTGTAAGGATAGCTACGCCGACATCATCTTTCACAACCGTATCCTCGTTCTCACCAGTATTCACTATGACGGAACTTCCTGGTAAGATAATCACCATGAAACATATCAAAGAATTGCTAGAACTCACATCGAATAATGATGCAGTTCTTATAGGACCTGGTATTGGAATAGATACTGAAACAATCATTGCAGTGAGAGAATTCGTTTCCAAATGCACTGTTCCGATGGTTATAGATGCGGACGGCCTTAATGCTCTTGGAAAAGATTTCCATAATGATGACACACCAATCATTGTTACGCCCCACTCCAGAGAATTCATAAGGCTCGGAGGAACGATCGGAAAGGACCTCGTATTACATGTCACTAAAAAAGCATCAGACATGAATGCCACCGTTCTTCTGAAAGGAGCAGAGGACATAATATCGAATGGAACTCATTATCGGATCAACAAAAGAGGTACTCCTGCTATGACCAGCGCCGGAACTGGAGATGTACTTTCCGGTATTGTCGCAGGACTCTTATCCAAGGGAATGAACACATTCGATGCGGCATGTCTTGGAGCATATATATCTGGAAGAGCCGGAGAGATGGCGTTTGAAAAGAGATCGTACGGACTAATAGCCACAGATGTCATCGACAAAATTTCAAAAGTAATCGCCGAGGACCTAAGGAGATAACATGGACCTTCAACCGGTCCCTGGCATTCCTGCCCTCAGAGTTGAAGAATATCTCATAATCGGTGATCTCCATATAGGTGTTGAAGCGCATCTTGGAGCCAAAGGATTCCACATAACCTCACGTACGGATGATATGTTCGATAATATATTGACCGCCGCAGGAGAGACTTCTAGTAAACTCATTGTCCTCGGAGATGTGAAAGATTCTGTTCCCGGTTCCACAAAACAAGAATATCGTGAAATACCAATGTTCTTTGACAGACTTCTAGAACATTTTGATACGATTGACGTAATCAGAGGAAACCATGATACAAGCATAGAAGAATTCCTTCCTGGTCATGTCTGCATCCGTCCCGCCTCGGGATTAAGAATAGAAGATGTTGGATTCATTCATGGACACACTTGGCCATCCGAGAATGTTATGGCCGCCAAAACTCTTGTCATGGGACACGATCATCCCTCAATAATGTTTAGAGATGGCGTAGGAAGACTCGCCACAGAACCGTGTTGGGTCAGAGGTAAGTTCCTTAAAATATCAACAGACAAGTATCCTACTCTTCCGGAGACATTCATAATTGTACCTGCATTCAACAGAATGCTAGGGGGATCTCCGGTTAATATAATCGGAGAAGGACTTCTGGGTCCGATATTGAACAGTGATCTTTTAGATCTAAATAACGCCAACATACACACACTCGATGGGATTGATCTAGGAAAACGTTCCGATCTTATGATCAAAGGACGCAACACTTCCAAATGGAAAGATTAACATCAGATTGAAAAATTATAAAATTCAAATAAAAAATTGTAGGGGTTTTACCCCCTTTGTTTTAATGTTTAATTCTGCTTGATGGTCTCGAATTCGGAACCGTCTGCATACCTTATGACTGCTTCGAGAGGCATCTGACCAGGTAAGCTGTGTGTTGCACAGGAGTTACATGGATCATATGCACGGAATGCCATCTCAACCATGTTCAAGAGTCCAGGGGACACCTCGAAGTTGTGGATAAGGCCTTTCGCTACCTTGGCAACGTCCATATTGATTGGGCCGTTGTTGTTGGTAGTTCCGACAACCAAGTTACAAGCTGTAACGATACCTTCCTCATCGCATGTGTAATCGTGCGTAAGTGTTCCTCTTGGAGCTTCTACACAACCGACACCGCGTCCTCCTGGGACGAGATCGTACTGCTTGATGTTAGCATCTGTCAGCTTGTCGCTGTATGCATCTTCCTGAAGTTTTTCGGCACAGTATAACAATTCAATGACTCTTGCCCAGTGTGTGGCAAGTGTGAACTGAACTGATCCTTTGACGCCGAGGCTTGCGAAAAGTGCCCTGTATGCTTCAAGTTCTGCCTGAGCCTTAGGTGTGGAGATGCTTTCACATGCATTGAGCCTTGACAAAGGCGATGCACGATACATTCCGCTGTCCATTCCATCAACAAGTCCCTTGTATCCGGGTTTTCTCAGATAGGGGAATTTCTCATATGACCATGGTTCGACTGCCTCTCCGATGTGGTCGAGATAGTTGACTGCGTCATATTTGTCAACTTCTTTCCTATCATTGTCAACGACTCTAACCTGTCCATCGTGGAATTCAAGCTGATCCTTCTTGTTAACAAGTCCCATGTGATAGGTCTCGTTGTAGAAAAGATCCTTGTTTGCGATGATATCTACATACTCTTTGTTCTCAAGAACAACGCTCTTGAGGACTCCCATAGATGTCTCTCCGAATTTCACAAGGTTATCTGCATAACCCTGGATCTCCTTCTGTTCCTCTCTGGAAATAGCTTTCGATACTCCGCCTGGAACTCCCATTACTGGGTGAGTTGGCTTTCCACCGATAATTCCCTGAATTTTTTGAGCCTCTGCACGTGCCTTCAGTACGGCTGACCCGAGCTCGAGTCCTACGTGTGCAACGACTCCGAGAACATTCCTCTCTGCAGCAGGTGCTGCAGGTCCACACACAAAGTCTGGTGCTGCCAATGCGTAGAAATGCGCGATGTGGCTGTGTATGAAATGTGCATTGTAGAATGTATCCCTGATGTGGAATGCTGCTTCTGTCGGCTTGGCGTGGTAACATCCATCGATGGCTTTTGTTGAAGCCAAGTGGTGTGCTCCTGGACAGACACCGCAAAGCCTTGCAGTGATCTGGTTGAGCTCTGTTACTCTCCTGCCTATGCAGAATCTCTCGAATCCTCTTACCTCAGGAACCTGCCAGTAGGCATTCTTAACGTCTCCCTTGTCGTCAAGGAAGATCTCTATCTTTCCATGACCCTCAAGACGAGTGATTGGATCGATTGAGACCCTGTTGGTAGTTACTTTCTGTTTCTCATCCCAAATGATTGGTCCGGCCATTTTACTGACCTCCTTTTTCTTTAACGGCCATCTTGATCAATGATTTACCCATCGTGAACGCATAGAAGTATCCTAAAGGATCCTTGATTGTGCTCATGATATCTATGATCTGATCTTCTCCGATTGTTCCATCGTCATCGAGTACAGGGAACAGTGATGCAATCGCAGTCATTGCGCTTGCTCCGTGCTCCTGAACTTCAAGAGTCGGTCCGTAACATCCACGGCAAGGCTGACCTACGCGAGTGCACCTTGCGTTGCATCCTCCGACTGTTGCAGGTCCAAGACATAGAATTCCCTGATCCATAAGACAGAGATCCGGGTCTATATTGACCTGGAACGGCTCGTAGATCTTAGTGATTCTTCTGAACTCCTTGTGCCTGGGGCACTGGTCGCAAAGACTGGTTTGTGTTACTCCTATCTCAGTTCCCTTGGGGGGCAATGCTACACCGTGGTATGCAAAGTCAACAACAGCTTTCAGAAGCTGTGAGATGGACTCCTGGAGAGGAGGACATCCTGGAATGAAGTAATCGACATCGATTACCTGATCCAATGTTTTGACTGTGTCAAACAGAGTAGGAAGTGTGAGATCTCCTTCCGGCACTGTGCATTTTGTCTGAGGTACGATCGGCTTTCCTGGATGGTAATCCTTCTGGAAATTTGCGGTCGATGGTGTTTTTTCGTAGACGTAATTCAAGATCTCTTTGCTTCCACCAGCCACGAGGTTAGCGAGCGCAGGCGACCCACCGAAGCATGCGCAGGTTCCGTAAGAAACAACGATAAGTGATTTCTTCCTGAGCAATTTTGCCATGTGCTCGTTCTCTGAATTCCTGATAGCACCGGAGATGATTGAGACAGTGATTGATTTGTCTTCCATTGCCTCTATATCCTTTTCCTTTCCATCTGCTGCAATGGGCCACATTACAATGTTTGCCATGTCGCCGATCGTGAGGATCTTCTCGTTTGTATCGAGAATAGAGACATCGCATCCACCACAAGCTGCTGCCCAGTAGATAGCGAGGTTTATCTTACCTCCCGGAGGTGCTCCTGGAAGAAGTTCACCGAGGTCTGCCATCTTTGAATAGTTTGCCTCGACGCTTTCTGTTGTTTTTCCAGCTCCACATCCACATAATGAGGGTGCTGTCGCATCTTTTTTAACAGCGAACTTTTCTTTGTTGTCAACCTTGGGCTCTTCTTTCTTATTATCCTTTTTCTTGAATCTATCAAAGAATGACATTAGTTCACCTCCTTCTGCACTGGAGTAGGTCCGAGTGCTTTGATCGTATTAACGAATTCTGTCATAGTATTCTGGAATTTCTCTCCCTCGGAGGCTGAAACCCACTCGAGTCTCAATCTCTTGGCATCGAATCCATACTGCTCAAGAATAAGTCTCAAGAGTGCGATTCTCCTCCTTGCTCTATAATTTCCACCGATGTAGTGGCAGTCTGCCGGATGACATCCGAGGACGATCACACCGTCAGCCCCTTTCGATAGGGCCCTGAGAACGAACTCAGGATCAACCCTTGCTGTGCACATGGTCCTGATAATACGGAAATTGGTTGGCATCTGAAGTCTTCCGACTCCTGCGCCGTCTGCTCCCGCATATGAACACCAGTTGCAACAGAATGCTACTATTCTTGGTTCAAAGTCTGCCATAATAATCACGCTCCTCCTACAGGGTAATCAAGAAGTGCATCGATCTCAGCGATGATCTGTTTGTTCCTGAATCCTCTCTGCTCCATTGCTCCGGCAGGACATGAAGCAACACATGAACCGCATCCCTTACAGAGACCAGGGTTCACGTTGCTCTTCAACCTTCCAGATACTGGATCAGCATCGATCGTGATAGCGTTGTAATCACAGCATCCCTCACAAACACCGCATCCATCACAGACGTCGTGGTTGGAGACTGCTACAATACCATCGGAGACGATCTTGTCTTTAGATATGACAGTCAACATTCTTGCCGCTGCTCCAGAAGCCTGTGCGATACACTCATCCATGAATTTGGGCCAGTGTGCCGTACCTGCCATGTATACTCCCTCTGTAGCGAAATCTACCGGCCTCAATTTCTGATGAGCCTCGAAGAAGAATCCATCTTTGCTTATCGGAACTTTTACCATCTGAGCAATGTGCTCCTTCTCCTCACGGAGCGGGGTTATACCTGCTGCAAGTATCAGAGTGTCTACTGGGATCTCGATGTCCTCGCCGAGGATAGAATCATGTGCTTTGACGGTGCTACCAGTGAAATCTGGAAGTTTGTCATCTACACAATATCTGAGGAATTTAACTCCGACCTGACATGCTTTGTTATAGAGTTCCTCGCGGAATCCATATGTCCTGATATCCTTGTGGATGACAGTAACATTGGCTGTTGGGTCCTTCATCTTGATCTGGATGGCATTTCTTAACGAAGATGCGCAACATACACGTGAACAGTACTTGACTGTCTCGGACCTTGATCCGATACATTGAATGAATGCGACATTCTTTCCCTTGAATTTGTCATCTGCGATCTCTTTCTCTGCCTCGACAACGGTCATGACCTTCTTGTCCGATCCATAGTTGTATTCAACAGGCTTGTACTCTCCTGCACCTGTTGCAAAGATTACTCCACCGACAGGATATTCCTCACCGTTGGTAAGCTGAACCTTGAAGTTTCCTACAAATCCTGGAATGTCCTTTATGGTAATTCCGGTATGAACGGTGATCTTTGGAGATTTTGTAACCGCCTCTATCTGCTTCTTGATGTAATCGCTGACTGAAACTCCATCCTCTTTGTGATTGAATTTGAGTGCGAATCCACCGAGATGGTTCTCTTTCTCGAATATGTGTACAGGAATTCCCTGTGCTGCAATATCGATTGCTGCTGCCATACCTGTAATTCCACCACCGATGACCGCCGCTGCATTTGTAACGGGGATCTCAGATCCAACGAGGGGTTCAAGAAGTGCCACTTTTGCAATAGCCATTCTAGTAAGATCCTTTGCCTTTGCAGTCGCTGCCTCAGGTGAATGCATATGGATCCATGAACACTGGTCACGGATGTTTGCCATGTTGAAGAGATACTTGTTCAATCCTCCCTCACGGCATGCTTCTCTGAAGAGAGGCTCGTGAGTCCTAGGCGTACATGATGCAACGACAACCCTGTTGAGGTCATTCTCTTGAATTGCTTTCGAAATAGCCTCAAGACAGTCCTGTGCACATGCATACTGCGTTTCATTAGACATTACGACACCGGGGAGTGTTTTTGCATATTCAGTAACTGCCGGTACATCGACCACAGATCCGATATTTACACCACAGTGGCATATCCAAACTCCAATACGGGGTTCTTTGCCTTCCACATTCTTCTCTACTGGGTAGACTTTTGGTGCACAAGGTATGAAGTTCTCATCGACGATGAAAGCTCCTGCTTTTCCTGCGGAACCACTTGCCTCTGCAACAGCTGTAGGAATATCCTTAGGTGCTGCAAAACATCCTGTTACAAAGATACCTTTCTTTGTAGTGTTAAGTGGATCAAAGACTGTCGTCTTACAGAATCCATATTCATTGAGCTCGATGCCCAAGATGTTTGCAAGGTCCTGTGCTCCATCAGGTGGATTAAGTCCGACTGAAAGAACTACGAGATCATAAATTTCGGATACACCATTGTTATCTTTATCCGTATAATTGACTGTTAGTTCCTTTGTCACCGGGTCTTCATCTACGTTGGACACACGCGAGGACCTATGCATATTGATTTTATACTGATCCTCTCCTCTGTGAATGTAGGCCTCGAATTCTTTTCCGTATGACCTGATATCCATAAAGTAGATATCTTCTTTGACATCCTCTATGTGCTCTTTTGTGAGCATTGCCTCTTTTGTTGCGTACATACAACACACGGATGAACAGTATTTCTTCCATCCGGCTTTCTGCGAACGCGATCCACAGCACTGTATGAATGCGATTCTCTTTGGCTCTTCGCCTGTAGAGGGGACCTTTATATGACCTTTGTCTGGTCCTGATGCGCACATCATCCTCTCATACTCGAGTGCGGTGACGACGTTCTTGAATCTGCCGTATCCGTACTCAGTTGCAACATTAGCATTCCAGACCTTGAATCCGGCTGCTGCGATTATAGAGCCTACTTCGACTGTAAACTCTTCATCTTTGTCTTCATAATTGATGGCTTTCTTACCACAGACCTTTGCACATACTCCGCACTTTCCTTTTGTGAGCATATTACAATGTTCTGCATCGATAAGAGCTACTCTGGGCACTGCCTGTGCATGCGGAATATATATTGCCTTCCTGGTTGCCAGTCCATACTCGAACTGATCCGGAATGCCCTTTGAAGGACATTTTGCAATACAATCTCCACAAGCCGTACATGCGGTAGGGTCAACGTACCTGGCCTTCTTCAAAAGCTTTACTTTGAAATTTCCGGCCTCTCCATCAACTTTCAGAACCTCATGGAACGTGAGTGTGGTTATGTTCGGATGTCCGATACAGTCTGCCATTTTTGGCGAGAGAATACAAGCGGAACAGTCATTCGTTGGGAATGTCTTGTCGAGACGGCACATTGTTCCACCGATAGAAGCTAATTTTTCTACCAAATAGACGTGAATGTTCCTGTCTGCAAGATCCAATGATGCCTGAATACCTGCGATTCCTCCACCGATAACTAATGCTGATTTCGTCAAATCTTTGCCTCCGTCATACCAATTGGTGATTGGAATGATTTGGGAAATGGTTTTCCTAATTAAAACCCTTATTACGCAACGTTTATAAACTCAACAGTGCTTTACAAACGATAATTTTTTGAAAAATTGCTTTTGTATTGTATCGTTTTTAGGTTACTAATTTTTTAACAGACCCAGATAATGAATATCACCTATAGTTTCTATATTACCTAAAAAGGTAATTCTACAATATTTTATGTAACATA
Source organism: Candidatus Methanomethylophilaceae archaeon (assembly GCA_963676235.1). Taxonomy (GTDB): domain Archaea; phylum Thermoplasmatota; class Thermoplasmata; order Methanomassiliicoccales; family Methanomethylophilaceae; genus JALNYB01. Next base: position 952,826 of record OY781044.1, on the reverse strand, counting down.
ATTGCATAAATATTCAAAAATCGTATGCGCATAATTTTCAATCGATTGCTCATTTCTGCGAAGTATTAAAAAGCCAAATTTTATATACGTACAACATGGACTTAGGAAATGACATCATTACACTGGGTATAATCATAGGGTTGGTCATAGTTGCAGCCATACTCTTTGTAGTACAATCATACGTATTCGGAAAATACAAGATTAGTAGCAAATTGAATGGCATCAAATCCGAAAAATCTACCTATTTTTTGGATGAAGGAGAAGATGAAAAAAAGTGTGAAATATGTCGCGGAAACATTGCCGACGATACTATCGCTATTTGCACTTGTGGAAAGATCTTCCACGATGCCTGTGCAAAACCTACAGATGCATGTCCCTACTGCGGTGCTAAATACGAGACCATGGAGATCAGAGACCCGATAAAAACAAGATGTCCTATCTGCGGAAGGTTCGTAAAAGGAAATATTTGCGAATGCGGTGCCGTATTGCCACGTAAAGATGAAACCTTCATATGCAAATGTGGAAACAGAGTGGATATGAGCAAACCCGTATGTAAAAAATGCGGAGCAATCTATGAAAGCGTTTCGATGCATGTATACAAAGAAAAGAAGTGAATGAATTGGTAGTTAAATCAGAACGTGGGAGACGCAGGTACATCGTGTTTGAAGTTTCTCCCAATATTACAAAAGAATCATTGATCAGAACCACCAACAGCATCTGCAAGAATGAAGAGGCGCTTTATATCATCCAGTGCAGTTCATCTAGAGCCATAATACGATGTTCGCCCGATCAAATTGACCGTTCGATAGAAATCATGAATATTGCTGATTCATATTCCAGATCAATACTCACATCAGGAACTCTGAGAACACTTAGAGACAGATATCCCGAATTAAAAAATAATACATCGAAAAAACATTGAACTCTATTTAATACGCGACTGTAAACCCATATATACTGCTGTGCGAATGTGGTCGCGAATATAAGGAGTATTAATCACATGCAACCAGGACAAATGGCATATGACAGGGGAATAACTGTTTTCTCTCCTGACGGAAGATTGTTCCAGGTCGAGTACGCCCGTGAGGCAGTCAAAAAGGGTACGACCACAATCGGACTCAAATTCAAGGATGGAGTTATCCTTGTTGTCGATAAAAGAGTATCTAGCAAATTGGTGGAGCCCAGATCCATCGAAAAGATCTACGATATCGATGATTATATCGGATGCGCAACATCTGGTCTCGTAGCTGACGCAAGAATCCTCGTAGACGAAGCGAGAAAGATCGCACAAATTCACAAAGTAAACTACGGTGAAAACATTACCGTTGAATTACTCGTGAAAAAAATCTGCGACTACAAACAAAATTACACTCAGTACGGCGGAGTACGCCCGTTCGGTACAGCATTGCTCATGGCAGGCGTTGACGACCTTGGAATACATCTTTTCGAGACCGACCCCTCCGGTGCCCTCGTGGCATACAAGGCAACGTGTATCGGATCTGGACGCCCCGTAGTCATGGACATATTCGAAAAAGAATTCAAAGACAAAATGACCTTTGAAGCAGCAGCAAAACTCGGACTTAAGGCACTCGGTGCCGCTATCGAAGAGACGCCCACGGCTAACTCTGTTGAAGTCGGTATTGTCGAAAAAGACAAGAAATTCAGAAGACTCTCGGAAGCTGAGATCTCGAAAGTTATCGAAAAAGACAAGAAATTAAAGGGTCCTTCGGAAACCGAGACCTCTAAAACAGTCAGCAAGACTTGAATAGGTACTGACATGGTAAATCTCGACGACGCGATAATAGCCAGGCTAGAAAGCCATGGTGAAACCTTTGAAATCATGCTTGACCCTGCAGCGATGAATATCATCAAACAGGGAAAACAAGTTGATCTTATCGAATACTTAGCAGTCGAAGAGGTTTTCAAAAATGCAAGCAAAGGAACCCGTCCAGCTGAAGAAAAGATTAAAGAAACCTTTGGAACCGATGATATTTCTATAATAGCAAGAAAAATCATTGAGAAAGGAGAGGTACAGATCACCGCTGAGCAACGTAAAGAAATGCTCGACGTGAAAATGCATCAGGTGATAACATACATCTCTGCTAATGCGATCAACCCTCAAACAAAACTGCCTCATCCCCCGATGAGGATCAAACTGGCTCTCGAGGAAGTCAAATTCCATGTAGACCCGTTCAAACCTCTCGACAAAGAAATAGAAGAGGCCATGAAACTTTTGCGCCCGCTCATCCCAATTAGATTCGAGAAAAGCAAAATCGTGATCAAAATCAAAGGAGAGGATTACGGTCGTTGCTATGATGATCTGATTCATTACGGTATCGTAGACAGGGAAGAATGGGAAGCAGATGGATCTTGGATAGGCACGATGGAGTTACCTGCAGGACTTGTTACCGAACTGAGTGAGAAGCTAAAACACCGGACCAAGGGAGCAGCCTCGGTCAAACTAATCAATTAAATAACATTCGCGAGAAGTGATAAAATGGAAAAAAGAAGCGCCAGACCCGCACGTGAGATAGTGGTCCCGGGAGATCTGCTGGATGACAGCGGAATGAATGCCGGTAACAACACATACGTGCTCGACGGCAATGTATACGCCAGCGTATTAGGCGTCAAGAACATATTTCAGAATAATGTAAACGTCATCCCCTTGGGAGGATGTTACATGCCAAGCACCGGTGACACGGTCCTCGGAGTCATCATAGATATCGGACCCTCCAATTGGCTGGTCGACATCAATGCACCTTATCCCGCACCCCTCCATGTGAATGAGGTTCCATGGAAAGTCGAATTCGGGGACACATCCAGATATTTGAATCTTGGAAATGTTGTAATGCTCAAGGTACTTATGGTGGACGAGAGCAAAAAGATCCAAGTCACAATGAAAGATTCAGGACTTAGAAGAATCGAAGGTGGACAGATTGTCGAAATCCCTCATTCCAAAGTCTCCAGGATTATCGGAAAAAGCGGCTCAATGATCCAAATGATCAAGAACCTTACCGACTGCCGTATATTTGTAGGTCAGAATGGTAGGATTTGGGTAGACGGCGACGACGAAAACACAGATGTCGCTGTTGCAGCGATCAAGATGATCGAGGCAAACGCACAATCCAGTAACCTTACGGAAAAAGTTAAAGAATTTATCGAAAACAAACTCCCGCAGGTCGCAGACGAAGACGACAACGGGGAGGAATGATCATGAGCGGACACACTGATATGGTATTAGTTAATGATGAAGGTCTCAGAATCGACGGCAGGACTGCCGAAGAGAAAAGGCCCATCAAAATTGAAGCGGGAGTCCTCAGCAACGCTGATGGATCTGCATACTTAGAAATTGGAAAGAACAAGGTACTCGCAGCAGTATATGGCCCGAGAGAATGTCACCCTAGACATCTTCAGGACCCTACAAAAGCGATTATCCAATGCAAATACAATATGGAAGCCTTCTCTGTTAGCGACAGGAAAAGACCCGGACCAGACAGAAGGTCAATAGAGATCTCGAAGATTATCGCAGAAGCATTGGAGAAAGTAGTTCTCACAGAACTCTTCCCCCGTGCATCCATCGATGTCTACATCGAGATCCTTCAAGCAAACGCAGGAACCAGATGCGCAGGTCTTACCGCAGCATCCGTCGCGCTTGCAGATGCAGGTATCCCTATGAGGGATATCATTCCAGCAATAGCAGCAGGAAAAGCAGACGACCATGTCCTTCTTGACCTCAATAAAGAAGAAGACAACTTCGGACAGGCAGATGTGCCTCTTGCTATCGTACCTTCCACTGACGAGATCGTTCTCCTTCAAATGGATGGAAACATGACCCGTGAAGAGTTCGATCATGCCATCGATCTGGCATACAAGGCCTGCCACGAAGTCTATGATGTTCAAAAGGAAGCGCTCAAAAAGCGTTACACCTCGATGAAAGAGGAGGTCGATTCCGATGAGTGATTTTATAATCTCTGAGATCAAACGCGACCATATCCTGAAACTCCTCTGTGAAGGAAAAAGAGAAGACGGACGCGGAACAGCAGACATAAGAAAAATCGAGACCATAGTAGGATGTATTGAATCCGCGGACGGATCCGCAAGAGTGAAACTCGGAAAGACCGAGATCATCGCGGGTGTCAAAATCGTCCCGGGAACACCTTTCGGAGATAGCCCAGACGTAGGAGTTCTCACCACTGGTGCAGAACTCATCCCCATGGCACACGCATCATTCGAATCAGGACCCCCCAGCGAGACTGCTATCGAATTGGCACGTGTCGTTGACCGTGGCATCCGTGAGTCGGGCATGATCGATGTCAGCCAACTATGCATTGAATCAGGAAAAGAGGTTTGGATGTGTTTCATTGATATGTATGCCCTCGATTACGACGGCAACCTGTTCGATGCGGCAAACCTCGCGGCAGTATGTGCACTCAAAAATGCCATTATACCGGCCGAACAGTATGGAAAAGGCAAGAACAGACCATTACCTGTAACTTGCACACCTATCTCAATTACATCCGTAAAAATAGGAAACGATTTAATACTAGACCCAAATTTCGACGAGGAAATGATTTCATCAGCCCGCATGACCGTCACAACCGACGACGATGGCAATTTCAGGGCTATGCAAAAGGGCGGAAAGGGATCGATCACACGTGACGATCTTTCACTCTGTCTGGATAGAGCCGTCGAAAAGGGTAAAGAAATTAGAAAAATCATTGGGTGATACAAATGTCAAAAAGAACAGCAAATGCAGGTACCGCAGGAAGATTCGGTGCAAGATATGGTGTCGTTGTACGTAACAGGGTTAAGAACATCGAAGCACACCAGAAAGCAAAACATGAATGCCCCGTATGCCACCACATGACCGTTAAAAGGGTCAGTTCAGGTATCTGGTCATGTAACCACTGCGGTGTCAAATTCGCAGCAGAGGCTTACAGCCCTCAGACTAAGAAAGAGATTTCACAGGTCTCGGAGCAGTAAATACTGACTTGGTGATCTAATGTACAGATGTGCAAAGTGTAACGAACCGATCAGGAACGTAAACGCACTGGGATTACAGTGCGAAAAATGCGGTTCGAAGATCTTCTTCAAAGAGAGACCAAACGTCAAGAAGATCCTTAAGTCCGACTGAGCGATCATGCTGAGCGCTAAACTGAGACTCGTCTCCGCTGACGCGAAAGACGTTATCTCTACTCTGGAACCGGAATCACGTCGCAAACTCTCCCGCACTAATGTTATCATACATGAAAAGGAAGGAGAAGCGACCATTGAGATTTCGGCAACAGACGCTTCAGCCATGAGAGCTGCATTGAACTCGTATCTTGAATGTATCAGGATCACAGAAGATATCAGTAAAATTACAGGTGAATGAAATGAATGGCATCAGCCCCCAGTTACAGAATCAGATCACGCAATACCAGCAAACTCAACAGCAGCTCCAAACTGTATCCACACAAAAGGTACAGATGGAATCGCAAAAAAGGGAGATGGTAAGAACATCTGATGAACTCGGCAAATCCACCGGCGATGTTTACAAGAACGTCGGATCCCTGCTCGTCAAAGTCGATGACAAAGACAAGCTCAAAGCTGAGATCGATGACTCCATCGAAACAATGGAGATCAGGATCAAAGGCTTGGATCGTCAGGAAAAAAGCCTTCGCGAAAGATATGACGCACTTCAAAATGCGATCAATGCCGCGATGGGTCAGCAACCTATTTCCGCACCCAACGAATAAACCAACTTTCACACGGGGTTCATACCCCGTTACTCAACTTCTATAACAATATCGATCTTAAAACTTTGACAATGGTTTTATAATGTCGATTTTATACAATGGACTGGCTACATAACATGACAGATGCATTGATCGTCGATAATGTGAAAAAAGTATACGGTGACAGAGAAGCCGTTAAAGGAGTTAGTTTTTCAGTCAAGGAAGGCGAAATATTCGGCCTTATCGGACCTAACGGAGCGGGTAAGACCACAACACTACGTATGATCTCCACACTTCTTCGCATAACCTCGGGGAAGATCACGGTCTGCGGTTATGATGTGACAGAACAACCAGACGATGTCAGAAAGATCATAAGTTATCTTCCGGAGGACGCTGGCGCCTACAAGGATCTCACAGGCCTTGCATATCTGAAATTCATGGCTGGATTCTTCGCAGATGGTGAAGAAGCAGAAAAAATGGTCACAAAAGGCGTAGAAATAGCCGACCTTGATGACAGGATAAAATCCAAAGTAGATACGTACAGCAAAGGAATGATGCGCAGGCTACTTATCGCAAGAGCCATCATGCCTTCTCCTAAATTCGCGATCATGGATGAAGTTACATCCGGATTAGATGTCATCAATGCATATGAGATCAGAGAGATAATAAGGAACATCGCAAAGAGCGGCGTCACTGTTCTCATTTCATCACATAATATGTTCGAAGTGGAAATCATATGTGACCGTGTCGCTATGATCAATGAAGGCCACTGCATATTGTGTGGAACACCTGCAGAATTGAAAGATCAATATGGTGCTAAAAATCTTGAGGAAGTATTCGTCAAGGCGGTGAAAGGATGAACCATCTTGTCAATATCACAAGAAAAGAACTGAAAGAATTACTAACTCCTGGATCAGTTATATCCATTGTCATAGTAGTAGTGCTTATGATGGCCATAGGAACTATGGTCAGTGCACAGACAGATGATGCTAAAAATCCTTCTGCCATCGGTATCCTGAACGGTGATGGTTCAGGAACTTATGATCAATATTCGATAGAATGTATCCATTATTACTATGAACACATATACGATCTCACCCCGGAAGAGGCCGACAAATATATCATAATGATGGATAGTGAATATAGCGATGACAATGCTATAATCTCAGAAATGCAGAGTAAAGGACTTACATCTGCACTGATAATTGAACCAGACTACTCTGAAAATATATCAAATCACATACAAGCTACAATCTATGAGTATTACATATTCGAAAATCAGGGAATGATGAGTTCAGTCACATCGTCTATTGCAGACCTACTGATCGTATATGTATCCAACAGCATATCCACAAACCTACTCACCGAACTGACCGGTGATTCTGACTACGCTATCTTCCTTGAGAATCCCGTAGTAAACACGAACTGCGACAGCAGCAGTAGTATCAGTTACACATACATTAACGGAAAACTTCATTCCGGAGTCACGCCATTCGAGATATCCACATCCATGATGAGTCAGAATCTTATGATTCCTATTGTGATCATGATCGTCATTGTTATGATCGGAAGCATAGTAATCTCATCCATGGGTAATGAAAAAGAGAATAAAACACTAGAAACTCTTCTTACATTACCTGTTAAAAGAACGACAATTGTCGGCGGAAAATTGTTAGCATCGGCGATAACTGGATTGATATTCGGTCTTGCATACCTGGTCGGAATGATGTTCTATATGAGTGGCCTTACCTCTAATGTAGGCGGAAAAGACCTTTCAGAATATGGGCTTAGTCTAAATGTCGGAGATTGGATAATCGTTATGATCATGATCTTCCTTGCGATATTCTGTGCTTTGGGAATCTGTATGATTCTCGGTGCATTCGTAAAGAATTACAAAGCAGCTCAGACAATGACACTGCCTATCAGCGTCCTTGCCATGATCCCTATGTTCGTCATGATGTTCTCCAGCTGGGAAAGCCTTCCGACAGTACTTCAGGTAGCAATATTCGCAATTCCGTTCTCCCATCCTATGATGGTCATGGACAACCTTATGTTCGGAAACTACACGATTGTGATTGGTGGATTGATCTATCTGGTTATATTCACTATTGTAACTATAGCACTCACGGTCAAGATCTACAAGTCAGATATTCTGCTTACAGGATTGAGCCAGACTAGGTTCGCAAAGATGTTCTCCAAAAAGAAAAAGAGTGGATGAATGATGCTCACAACAATAGCTGAAAAATTAAAAGAAAAGAACAAGGTCATACTTGTGCACGGGAATGCAGACATGGATGCCCTTGGCTCAGCTTACGCTGTGTCTAATTGCTTTCCACCTGCAACCATATATGCGCCCGGAGGAATGGACCGCGTCGCAAAAATGGTCGCTGAGAAACTTGAGATCAACATCCTCGATGAGTGCGATATTTCAAATTACGAATTAGTCGTTGTCGTAGATACCTCATCACCCGAACAATTCAAACCAGGATTTGTAGATGTACCCGAAAACAGCATCGTCATAGACCATCATCTGCCTACAGGCAAATGGGAAAACATGCAATTCTATTGTGATAATACAAAAGTATCATGCTGTGAGATAATCAAAGAAATGATCGATGACTGTCACATAGAGATATCCAAAAATGTCGGCTTGGCTCTGTTGGGCGGAATGCTCACAGACAGCGGGCACTTCCAATTCGCAAACCCTAATATGCTCCGTGCATTCGCAGAGATACTTGAAAATAAAAACATCGGAATGGATGAGGCTATGAATCTTACACGTTCTTCGATGAGCATGTCAGAACGTATCGCGGTCATGAAGACTATTGAGAGAACCAAATATGACCGTGTAGGGGACATGATAGTAGCTGTCGCAACTGGAAGCAGTTTCGAAGCATCTGCATGCAGAGCAATAACATCATCCGGAGCTGACGTTGTATTCGTATGCACACAGAGAGATAATGAGTTCCGTTTAAGTGCCAGAGCAACCCAGGAAATGGTCCGCAGAGGCATACACTTAGGCACGATATTAGGTATCATAAGCGAAGAAACTGACACAGATGGAGGAGGACATGGTGGTGCCGCAGGACTCTCCGGGATCGGAGATGCAGAAGCCATGTTGCATATGTGTCAGAACAGAACAATGGATGAATTCAGAAAGATCAAAGTCGGCATGACGCCCCAAGATGTCGCCGACTCTGAAGAATAAAATTAACGGAGTTTTCCTACGGTTGCAAATATTTCTTGCATAGCATTGTAATTCTCAGGATGCTTTGCGAAATATTCGTGAACAGGTTCCAATATTTTTCCGAGTGATGCCATCACACCATTCTTAAGATCTGGTGGTGACAATTTTCCTCCGAAGTAGGATTCTGTTAGTTCTTCATAACTTGAGAACGAAACGTCTCCACCGTATTTCTCAGGGCGTGAGATGTCCATCTTTCCCAAACGGGGGAAGACGATGTACTTACAAAGCATAAGAACAGGATTGACATCCTCACTCTCTTTCTCTGGAGGACAGAATGCCTTCTTCATCTTAGGGGCGATGGTCTCTGCGGTATCGTGTATATTGATACTGCTGTTCGGATCTGATTTAGACATCTTACCTGCTGCAGGGTTCATCCTATCTCCTCCCTTAAGTCCAGGAAGAAGGGGTGTGTGCAACGCAATTGGCTTTTTCCATCCTAATTTATCTGCTGCATCCCTTGCTAGCATGTGTGCTCTTCTCTGATCCAATCCTGCATATGTGAGATCCACTTTCATGCAGAATATATCCGTTGCCTGAAGCAATGGATATAGAACCTTTGAAGAATCTACCTCGGCTTCGTCTTCAGAACGGCCCATGATGGTCATTGCCCTCTTCACTCTGGACAAAGACGTCACTTTTGCGATCTTGATCACGAGTCCCCAGTATTCGATATTATCAAGGATCTCGCTTGCATACTTGAATTCGACCTTATCTTCCGGTACTCCGAGTGCTTTGAAACAATCCTCCATGTATCTTGCACATGTCTGGATGCTCTTAAGGTCCCCTCCGAGTTTATCATTGATGTAAGCGTGCCAATCAGCCCAAAAGATGATGACCTTAAAACCTGCATCAGTAAGATCTTTGATCTTCGATGTTACCAATGCCCATCCCAAATGGACCAATCCCGAAGGTTCAAAACCGATATATGCTGTAGGATGCTCTTTTTCTATCAAAAGCGCTCTCAGCTCTTCCTCGGTCACCAACTCTTCCGTATTCCTGGTCACAAGGGCCATTCTCTGTTCGACATCCATTTAGATCAAGCCGTTATTATCGCGTCTTTATAAAAATGTAATACCTATCATTCACACGATAATATTAATTGTAACTTTTTCATATTAAACACAAACCCTAACTTTAACACCTGTGAATCCGGAAATACTATTTTTCATCGTTCTTATGAGTCTCATAGGTGCAGTTGCGGGCACATTCACCGGATTAGTTCCCGGGATCCATGTCAATACTCTCGCATCGATTATGATGATTAGCTATCCTATGCTAGAATCCGCAATATCCGACTTCGCAGACCCTACTTGGGTGCCTGTATTGGTGTCTGCGTGTATAATGTCCGCTTCTGTCGTTCATTCCTTTGTGGATTTCATTCCTTCTGTTTTCATAGGTGCTCCGGATCCCGATGATGCACTCAGTATGCTCCCAGGCCACAGACTTCTGATGAACGGACAAGGAATGCTTGCAGTACGTTCCGCTGCTGTGGGAAGCACTATAGGTGCCGCGTTCGCTATACTTCTTGCGATACCTGTTCAATATCTGATGCTCAACGGACTTGCTGATCAACTGGATACTCTGACATTTTCTATCCTTCTTTTCACACTGTGCGTGATGGTAATAAGTGAAATAGGAATTGCACAAAAGATCTGGGCGATATTACTGATATTACTTTCTGGATTCCTAGGCATTATGTGCATGCACATGAACCTTCCATGTTCTGGAATACTCGGAGACGGTACACTTCTGTTTCCCCTTCTGACAGGACTCTTCGGAATGCCCACACTTATGAGTTCTATATCGAATGCTGCGATACCCAAACAAACCGACACCGGAAGAGATCCTGTAGGGCCTCTTCCTGGGATCAAAGGCGTCATCACAGGCTGCCTGGCAGGTTGGTATCCTGGAATCACAGCAACGGCGGGAGCTTCCCTGGCATCTGTATTCACACCCGAGAACGACCCTGCACGATTCATTTCTCTTGTAGCGTCGATCGGCACCGTCACGACTGTATTCTCGATTGTAACTCTGTCTGTATCAGGAAGCGGAAGATCGGGCACTGTACTTGTTGTCAAGGAGATCATGGGCGACAGCATCTCCGGATTTTGTTCTGAAGAATTCTTACTTCTTCTGTTGAGCATTGCAATAGCAACAGCCATAGGATACATTATCACGATCAAAGCAGGAAGATTGATGTCTGATATAGCAGACCGTTTTGATCTCAGGACCCTGAATAAGGTCGTTATACTCTTCGTCACTATCCTCATTCTTCTTCTTACGGGACCTTTCGGCATCATTATACTGATAATGTCCACTGTTGTTGGCTTCATACCTGTCAATATCGAAATGAGCAGAATACCATTGACTGGATGCCTCATTGTTCCCGTACTTTTAATGGAATCTTCCATGCTTGATCTCGTACTCTCAATCGTGTAAGACAAGAACGAAATTATTATACAACATCACCTTCCTCTGGTATGGCCGAATCTTTGGGGAAAAAGACTGTTGCATGTCTAATGATATCGATAGCCTTTGCTGCTCTGATGGATGGCCTCGATGGAAGCATAGTCAACATTGCTCTGCCTACGCTGGCAGAATACATGAACACCGACACAGGAACCATTGCGTGGATCACCGTGGTCTATTTCATAATGATGGCAGGTCTTTTGATATTCTTCGGACGGATCGCCAGTGACGGTGCTATCAAGAAGATATTCGCCGTCGGAATTGCTATCTTCACGATCAGCTCCCTTGGTTGTGGAATTTCCACCAGTTTCCATATGCTACTTGTATTCAGGTTGGTGCAAGGAATAGGCGCAGCCATGATGGGTGCGGCTGTTCCGATGATCTGCGTAAGATTCCTTCCTCGTGAAAAACTAGGAATGGGCCTTGGCATAATGACCTTGGGCGGAGCAATGGGTTATGCCATGGGTCCTGCACTAGGCGGAATAATCATAGATGCCTTGTCTTGGCATTGGATCTTCCTGATCAATGTACCATTGGGGATGATCATAATCCCATTGGTATTGAAAATGTTCCCAAAGGATATCATATCAGAAAAGAAACATTTGGACTATTTCGGTGCATTATTATTATTCATGTCCATAGTATTCGGAATACTGGCACTCGATAGGTCCACATATCCAGAAGACTCACAGATCGTGATCGCATCTACGATCATATTCATTATATGCCTTATAACATTCATACATGTCGAAACGAAAAAAAAGGAACCTATACTGAATCTCCGTCTGTTCAAACACTGGAAATTCGACTCTGTATTCATGGCATATCTTTTAGCCAATCTTGCATACATGGGCATGTTCTACCTCCTGCCGTTCTACATGAATATCTGTATGGGCTTCTCTGCATCCGCAAGCGGATTCTGGTTATTCTTGCCTTCCCTCATCACTCTTGTGTTCTGCATACCAATATCCAGATGGTCAGACCGCACAGAAAGGAGATCCTTCTCGGTGATGGCCTGCATATTCGTAACTATATCTTGTGCCACAATGGCATTGATGTGTCGCGAAAACGCAATCATTCCTCTCGCGCTGACCACAGTCACGATGGGACTTTATTGGACATTCTGCGGTGGACCCATGGCAAGCCGCATTGTTGAAAACGTTGCAGACGAAAGCCGTGAAATGGGCTCATCTCTGATGAATGAAACCTTCTATCTAGGGGGAACGATCGGTACCGCATTATTTGCTATGATGTTCACAATGAGTGCGCATTCCGGAAACATCAATTTCGAGGACATCACACCCGACGTGTTCCTGAACGGTTTCCAATTCGCCGCAATAATTGGCACGATCATTTGTATAATAGCAGTAATACTTTCATATATCGTAGATGAAAAGAAAACTTGATATCATAATTTGAGACACTCTGTTATACGATAATCCAGACACTCGTATTCATCCGGTTCACCCATTGACTGGATCTCTCCGCATTTGTTGCATCTGAATCTTTTAGGTACCGCGCCATTATCTCTGATATATGCTTCGGCCAATCTCATCTTTCCGCTGCATGCAGGGCATTTGTAGTGAGGATAGAATCTCTCTCCATTTCTATTCTTGAGTGAAAAGAAGAAAAATGATTCTGTCAATTGGCACTCTGTGCATATGAAGTCATCGTGCTTGTAGAGATATTTATTTGGAAACTCATCACATTGAGGGATGAAATTGTATGCTGCTTCGACGACATCATCGTCCAATATCAACAATCTCAAAGCTTCCTGCGAATCCCGACGAACATATTTGTCCGTTCCCCAGTTCTCAGGTATCTTGAACACCCTTCCAGTATCATAATTCAATGCCGTACCGTATAAGAAATCGTGAGCTTCTCCACACTTATTACAGAAATAACGAGAACGAAGTACCATATTATCAACTCAATTTACTCTGGGCCTTTCCCATGAACTTCTCATTTTTGACAATGAATCTCTCATGAAAACCTGTGCCTATCTCCCCTTTGTCATCTGTAACTTCAACCTTGAATCTCAATCTGGATCTGTCGACCTCAATTAATTCGGTCTTACAAGTAACATCTATACCCACAGGAGACGCTGATGTATGTTTGATGTCCAAATATGTCCCAACAGTACTCTCTTCTTCATGAAGTTCAGATTTCACACTTTCCGACGCTGTTAGTTCGATCAGTTGTATCATCGCAGGTGTTGCATAAACAGGAAGCTCTCCGCTTCCCAAAGCTTTTGCAGTATTTTCGCCGGTGACCCTGACGGTCTTCTGATTTGTGATCCCTGCCGAAACCATGACCCTTTACCATCCTATGTATGTTTAATGCTCTCGGTCCGACTCCGTGTTATAAGTTCCCGCGCGCAGGATACGTTATTATCTAAAGGAGGCGATTAAGGGCCGATGGGACTAGAAGACGATATCTATTCGGAATTACTCGAATTGAGAGACACGATTCGTGAGAACCGTACATATTCTAATGGCAGACTGCCTGTTGTGTGTTCTGATGAGGCATTACACGAAATGGCACAGCGGATTCCTACAAAAGCCGAGGACTTCTCTGCCATAGTGGGTATCGGACAGAGATTTGTGGAATTATATGGTGATGATTTCCTTACAGTCACCAAAAAATATGCAATAACTGTGGCCAGGGGCTCCAATATGGATAAGAACATTGCCCAAACCCTCAGAGAACTTGAGAAGAAACTCATCAATATCAGTAGGAACAACCGTCTTCTGTTCCAACCTAAGATCTATAGGAAGAACGCTTTCGATCTACTGTCTGTTCCGAATATCGACATCATGGGCCTAATATTCGGAAATAAACGCTCCATCAAACTCTGTGACTCTACAAAAAGCCAAGATGATCTTAAAAGATTCAAACAACTGACTGACATCTACAGAGAGGTTAACAGAGACTTGAGGGACAAAGGACAATACGACCTGTATATCGCATATCCTTTTGTTGAAGGAAAACTTCCCGGAGAAGACTTCGATGTCCGTGCTCCGTTGGCGTTATTTCCAGCCATCATGGAGAAAGATGCAAAATCAGTAACACTATCGATGGACAACTCGAGAGATGTCATCTACAACAACTCTCTTATAACCGCATTCATAAAATTCAGTAAAAAGAACCGCCTTCTCCCCAATAACGTACTCGAGGATTATTCCGGCGAGTCGTTCATTACCGACCTGATAAAATTCTATGAAGAACAGGGACTCCAGATCAAATGCTCATACGGCAACCCAGTCCCATTCGTCGATTACAAGGTAGGCGAATTCCCCAAGTATCTTCCGGGCGACCTGAATATGACTCAGAATGTGGTCTTGGGAAAATATCCTACCTATTCGAGCAGCATACAGAAAGACTTCGATGATCTGCTTGCAGGAAACGAGATCAACGGCATCCTGGAGGATCTGGTCAAGGATCTTAATATCGGTGATTTCCTCTCAGATCTTCCTGATCCGTTATCAGGTGAGGAACTCAAGAGCAGAGGACTGGAAGCTTCAGAGGTCAACATAACATATATCAACTCGCTCAACAGCGCACAGGAAAATGTCCTTACAGCTGTGAACCGTGATGACAAACTTGTTATTCAGGGGCCACCGGGAACAGGTAAATCACAGGTCATAACAGGACTCATAACATCTGCCGTAACAAAAGGAAAGACAGTCCTGATGGTGTCCGAAAAGAAAACAGCATTGGATGTTGTTTACTCCAGATTGGGTAGCCTTTCCAAATACTGCATGATGATCGATGACGTGGGTAATAAAGATCAATTCTACCAACAGTTGTCACACATGCTTGATATCAATCATCCGAAAACTGGTGCAGATCTCTTACCGTTGTCGGAAAGTATCGATAAAGATGTCGCTGTCCTATCCAATATCGCAGAAAAGATGTATAGTCCGGGAGAATTCGGTATTGAACCTTACAAACTGTATTCCATGGACAGGTGGCTCAATATCAATGATAAATCTCAATTCGAAGAATACAAATCACTTAAGGATAAGATTGACCCTGCCCTTCTCGAATTGAAATACAACAGTGTAAAAGAACTTCACAGAGAATATGGTGACAACACTCTAGCCAATAATTTCGAGGATTACTGCGACTGCCTTGATAAAACCCCGTGGTTGGGATTGATGAAAGCCGATCTCTCCGAATACAACATAGGAGAGATGAAAGCCGATCTCATGGACCTGGAAAACCAGATGCTAGATTGGAAAGGCAAAGGATTCCTTGCGAGATTGTTCTCGAAAGGAAAAGTCACTCGCGAAGCCACTCTGATGCTGGACAAGTATTTCGACAGATATACTGACCGCACGATCTCTAATGTGATTGATGATCCTAAGAAGATATTCGACGGACTGGACGATTATGAAATGTTCTCCGCCAGAACCACGGTATACAACAAACTTAACGACAGCGAACGTCTCTACGGTCACAATCTACTGAATATATCCAAAACATCCAAAACCTCATTCGTTCAAAGCAACGACAACATCTACAAATTCATCCTCAATTCACATCTTCAGAAATTCGATGCCGCCAACAAGGCATTGCTACAGGAGATACAGGACTTCGACAGCATCATTGCTGACATGGACCGTAAGATCCAAGAAAAAAAGATTCTCACGCGTGACAAGGTCGAAGAGACCCTTCAGGAAAATCTGAGATACATCTCCGAATCCAAAAGACGCGGAGATATCAACCGTATCATTGAGAACAAACGCAAATGGAGCCTCAATAAATTCCTCAACCGCTACAGCTACGAACTGTTCAAAGGCGTGAAGGTCTGGCTTCTGACGCCCGAGGTGGTATCTGAGATAATGCCTTTGGAAATGGGATTGTTCGACCTTCTCATATTCGATGAGGCCTCTCAGATGTATGTCGAAAAAGGCATCCCGTCTATCTACCGTGCGAAAAAAGTGGTCATCGCAGGAGACCACAAACAATTGCGTCCGTCGAGTCTCGGTACCGGCCGCATGGAATACGGCAACGACGATGATGAGACCGGAGAAGACGACGAAGTATCTGCAGCATTAGAAGAGGAAAGCTTACTAGACCTCGCGAGAGCACGTTACGACAACATACTCCTAAATTTCCATTACAGATCCAAATACGAAGAACTGATAGCATTTTCCAACTACGCATTCTACGGCGGAAGACTGTACGTCTCACCAAATGTTATACAACCTGAAAGACCTCCCATCGAAGTCCATAAGGTCACTGGTCTCTGGGAAAATAAGGCCAACATAGCAGAAGCACAGGAAATTGTAAACCTTCTCAAAGAATTCTTCATTACGAGAAAGGATAACGAAACGGTTGGAATAATCACATTCAACGTCTCACAGAGGGATCTGATCAACGACCTTATCGATGAGGAATCTGTAAAAGACCCGATGTTCGGAAAAACAGTCAATAATGAGATGAAGCGCTTCGATAACGGAGAAGATGTCGGTTTCTTCATCAAAAATATAGAGAGTGTGCAAGGAGATGAACGTGATGTCATCATGTTCTCTATCGGATATGCAAAGAACAAAGACGGTAGATTGATGCAGAGGTTCGGATGGCTTAACAATCGTGGCGGAGAGAACCGTCTGAATGTCGCAATCAGCCGTGCGAAAAAGAAGATCCACATCGTCACATCCTTCGAACCCGAAGAACTCGACGTCGAAGGCGCCAAGAATGACGGCCCGAGAATATTGAAGAAATATCTCCAATATGCTGATGCCATCAGCCAGGATCGCAAAGAACTTGCAAAGAGTATCCTTGATTCGTTCAGCAACGAAAGATGGAAATCCGAAACCATAGTAGCAGGGGATTCCCCTATCGTAGAACGCGTCTACAATGCACTCGTAAGAAAAGGATACACTGTCGAAAAGAACGTGGGTATCGGCGGATATCAGATAGATCTCGCCATAAAACAAAACGAAAGATTCATCTTAGGCATCGAATGCGATGATCACATCTATGATATGTCGAGTTCCACGAGAGAAAGAGACTATCACAGGCAAAAATATCTAGAATCCAGGGGTTGGCATATTCACAGAGTATGGACTCCGGGAATGTGGAAGGACTCTGAACACGAAATAGACAAGATCGTCAAAACAATAGAGCATCATCAGAAGTAAGACGGTAATCAATATAATATGAGTGAATGATTCGTTACCATGTCTAAAATCACACTGAAAATTGAAGGTATGTCCTGTGGAATGTGCGTTGATAACGTCACGAGAGCGATAAGTGCGGTAAAAGGCGTCTCAGATGTCAAAGTAGATCTGAAAAAAGGAACTGCTACCGTCATCTGTGAAGACGATGTTACGAATGAGGATCTTATCAAAGCAGTCATAGATGCGGGATTCACTGCTAAAGTAAAACACGGTCTTTTTTGAAGGTGGATGGTGTTGGAACAGGTCACCCTGAGGATAGGCGGTATGTCATGTGCTGCCTGCGCTGGTACCATAGAAAAGTCATTGAGTTCAGCCAAGGGCGTACAGACAGGTACTGCTAATTTCGGCAACAACACTGCCAACATAATCTTCGATGAGACTGTCACCAATTTAGAAGAGATCACCAAGATCATAGAAAAAGCAGGATACACGGTCATCCGCGGAGACGCTGAAGAGGCAGACAGAAAAACTGCACTCAGCATGAAAAGAAATGTCATAGTCTCAGCGATCTTCACTATACCTTTGAGCATCTATGCGATGGGGCATATGATCGGCCTTGATGTTCCATTTCATAACGACATGTTCGTGTTCGCTCTTATCCAACTCTTGCTCTGCATACCTGTTATGATCGCTGGAAGAGGATTCTACATCCGTGGAATACCTGCTTTGATCCATCTTCGCCCTAATATGGATACTTTGGTAGCGTTGGGTACCGGAACTGCATTCATCTACAGCCTATACTGCTTTTCTATGGTGATACAGGGCGAGGGATCATATGCTATGTCGGTGGCCTTCGATTCTGCCGCCATGATCATAACCTTGGTCGGATTGGGGAAATACCTGGAGTCCAGATCGAAAGTGAAAACAAACGACGCTGTGAGAGGATTGCTTGATCTGACCCCTGCTGAAGCAACTGTCATCAGAAATGAAAAAGAGATCAAGATACCTACTGACGAACTGATTATCGGTGATGTCGTCATAATTAAACCAGGAGAAAATATTCCTGCAGACGGAACCGTGATCAACGGAGAATCGTATGTCGACGAATCCATGCTTACAGGAGAGAGCATACCCGCACACAGAAAACTCGGAGATACCGTATACAACGGCACTGTGAATGGTACCGGGAGTTTTCGCATATCTGTAGAAAAAACGGGAAAGGATACCGTACTGTTCCAGATAATCAAGATGATCGAGACCGCACAGGGAACCAAAGCACCTGTTGCACGCATCGCAGACCGTGTCGCAGGAGTATTTGTGCCTGTTGTGATCCTTATCGCCGTAACTTCCTGCTTGATATGGTTCTTCACGGGATCGAGCGTATCATTCTCACTTACCATTCTGATATCTGTACTAGTGATATCGTGTCCCTGCGCACTGGGATTGGCAACACCACTTGCCATAATCGTGGGTACAGGAAAAGGAGCCCAATACGGAATATTGTTCAAGACCGCATCGGCACTTGAAAGATCCGGAAAAATAGATGTGATGATATTGGACAAAACAGGAACCATTACCGAAGGCCATCCATCTGTATCAGATGTCATAACATCTATGGAAAGGAACGAATTCCTAAGCTATGCTGCATCTGCTGAGAGCGACTCCGAACATCCGATAGGAATTGCTATTGTGGAATACGCGAAGAATTCTGACATCGAAATCCGTGCTCACACATCATTCGAATCACATACAGGGAGTGGAATAACCTGTTCCGTAAACGGTAAAAAGATAGCTGTCGGAAATCTTGAAATGATGTCTTCTCTGAATATCTCCCCAGGATATTCGGAAGAGACGAACAGACTCTCATCCGAAGGAAAGACATATGTTTTCATATCCGTCGATAACGTCATCACAGGACTCATTGCCGTAAAGGACCAGATCAAACCATCCAGCAAAAATGCTGTGAATATCCTTAAGAATATGAATATCGAAACTGTCATGGTTACCGGCGATACAGAAGGGACCGCAAATGCGATAGCGCACGAAGCGGGCATATCAAATGTGCATTTCGGTGTTCTTCCTCAAGGAAAAACAGACATCGTTAAAGAATTCCAAATAAAACAAAAAGATGTTGCAATGACTGGAGACGGCATAAATGATGCTCCGGCCCTTACTCAGGCAAATCTGGGTATTGCGGTCGGCACGGGAACCGATATAGCAATCAGCTCTGCAGACGTCGTCCTTATGAACAATGATGCCAGAAGCATACCTGCAACCATACAGATCGGAAAGGCAACACTTAAAAATGTCAAAGAAAACCTATTCCTAGCCTTCTGCTACAATGCCGTATGCATACCTATCGCAGCGGGGCTTCCGTATCTATTCGGTGTCTCTGAGATCACAGAAATGCCCATGCTTGCGGCGGCAGCCATGTCACTATCCTCTATATCCGTGGTAGCTAATGCACTCAGGCTCAGAAAATTCAAACCTGATGCGCTTAAAACACTCATTGAATAAGCTTTGCTTCCTTTACGTGAAGTGTTCCATTGTTGTTCTTCCATTCTTTTTCAGAACTGATGATAGAAAGCGGATGAGAATGCATTGGAGAATCCAATGTCAAGGACTCGTACTCTCCGCCTTCCCCGATAACACTTATGCCGTATCTTTCTCTCAATGCTCTGAGATCTTTTGCCGCAGATGCATCTATAGGACGTCCGAGCCAAGATTCATCCAGACCTTCTGCATAACATCCTACGATAATTGCTTTGATGCCTGAGTTCAAAAGTTCATCCATGACTATATCTTGATCTTTTCTCCACAACGGAGTGATCACTTTCATGCCTAACTCACCGCAAACGATGTTCATACGGTCCCATTGATAATCCGACCAGACCGCTCCTGTAACAACACCTTCTACGTCAAGACCCAGAAGAGCATTTTTCAGTCCTTCCATATCTCCTTCCTCAGTACCTGTACTCTTTCCGAGGATCAACTTTACATTCATTGATTCCGCCATGAGCGGAACAATGTTTAGATTTGGCGTATGAAATATCCAAGACGCTTTATCCTCTGGAACTATGTTAACGATGTAAGGTATATCATGTCCCATCTGCTTCGCCAGATACATGGCAAATGTAGAATCTTTGCCTCCTGAATACAGTGCGGCTAAACGCATATCCATCATAAGGCGTCACACATTAATTTAATCTTTTATCGACATACAGAATTATGCACATGGCTGAAATGACAACCGATGACTTCAGGGAAGCTGTAAAAAAAGATCCGATAGTTATGATTCCATTGGGTGCGACAGAAGCTCATGGATCACACCTTCCATTGAGCGCAGATACGATTCAGCCGGAATTCATAGCCTACGCCGTGGACAGCTTACTGGACAACATACTGGTTGCTCCACCGCTAAACTATGCTTTACATTCAACAACAAAAAATCTCCCTGGCACAATAAATCTCACATTCGACACTGTCAGAGCTGTGATCTACGATATGCTCACATCTCTGTACGAACAGGGGATCAGAAAGATCGTTGTTATCACTGGCCATGCAGGTAGCGGACATATGACAGCCGTATCTGAAGCGTGTAAAAAAGTGGTAAAAGAAACAAATGCACAGATCATATTCTTCGCAGATTGTGATATCGGAGAAGAATGCTCTGAGCTTACCGATGTAAAAAATGACGGACACGGCGGACTTGCTGAGAGTTCTAGAGTGCTGGCAATCCGCCCCGATCTCGTAAGATGCTCACGTCCTATCGGAGAATACGCCGGAAAAAAATATGTAGTACATAAGGATGCAAGTGTCTGTTTCCCAGTAGGAATAGTCGGAGATACGACAAAAGCCTCAGCAGAACTCGGAACAGCCATAAACGATTATATCATAGAAAGAATAATCGGGATAATCCAAAATGACTTCGAATGATGTTTCCAACCTCAAAAAACTCGTAGCAGAAAAAGCAGTTGACGATTACGTAAAAGACGGAATGATCGTCGGTCTCGGAACCGGTTCCACTGCCGCGTTTGCGATCAAAAGAATCGGAGAACTGGTTGCAAATGGAATGAAACTCACTTGTGTTGCCACTTCTGTTCAGACAGAGGACCTTGCCACAGAATATGGTGTCAATGTCGTCCCTCTTTGCGACGTAGATCACGTAGATGTGACCATCGACGGAGCAGACGAAGTTGACCCGCAGCTTCAGCTAATCAAAGGCCTGGGAGGAGCACTTCTCAGAGAAAAGATCGTTGCAGCAGCCACCGTAACAGAGATCATCATAGCAGATGAGTCAAAAATCGTGGAGAAACTGGGAACAAAAGCTCCTTTGCCAGTAGAGGTCGTACCATACGGGCATAACCGTACCGCATTCGCTCTCAAAAAACAAGGATGTGAGCCCACTCTTAGAAAAATCGACGGAGAGATCTTCAGAACTGACAGTGGGAATTTCATCTACGATTGCAAATTTCAATCGATTGAGAGCCCATTCTTCCTTGAATCAAGAATAAATGTGATACCGGGAGTCATAGAGAACGGACTATTTTTAAATACAGCGTCCGTAGTGCTGATATCTCATCCAAACGGTACGATAACAAAAATGGAGAAGTAAATTTTCACTAATTTGCTTTGATACCTCATACTATTATAGGTAATAGTACGTGGAGAGGTTTTAATACAACCTCGATATTAGTTCCGTTTCGCTTCAGGTGATTTAAATGAAGATGCCCAGAACAATCAAGACATATTGCCCATTCTGCAAGACCCACACTATCCACGATGTGGAAAGGGTCAAAAAGAAGAAAGCAAGTGAGCTCAAATGGGGTCAGAGGAGATTCAGAAAAGTAACCGCTGGTTACGGAGGTTTCCCCAGGCCTAAGCCAGAAGGAAGAGAAAAACCCACTAAAAGGGTCAACATAAGATACAGATGCGAAACCTGCAAGAAAGCACATCTCACAACATGTATCAGAGCGAAGAAATTCGAACTCACGGAGTGAATTCCATGACAAATGATTTTATTAAGATTAAATGCCCAGACTGCGGAAACGAGCAGATCGCTTTCAGAAAAGCAGCAACTCAGGTTACATGCCACGTATGCAACTCTGTTCTCATCACGCCCAAAGGCGGCGTCGGCGAAATCAGAGGAGAAATCCTTGAGGTAGTCGGCTGATGTCGAGGACCAGAGGCTTTCCCGAGAACGGAGAACTCGTTGTTTGCACTGTTAAAAGTGTAAAGAACTTTGGAGCGTTCGTTTCACTCGATGAGTATGACGAAAAAGAAGGATTCGTTCATGTCAGGGATGTAGCCACTGGCTGGGTAAAGTATATCAGAGACTTCATCAGAGAAGGTCAAAAGATCGTCTGTAAAGTTCTGGGTGTAGATTCACAAAAAGGTCACATTGACCTTTCTTTAAAATCCGTTAACGAACACCAGAAGAGAGAGAAAATCCAAGAATGGAAGAACGAGAAAAAAGCTGAAAAGCTCGTGGAGATCGTCGCAGAGAGGATGTCCATTTCGGTCGATGATGCTTATGATATGTTCGGAAACGAACTTCTTGAAGCATATGAGACCCTGTACAGTTCTTTCGAATCTGTCGTAGCTTCTCCGGAAGAATTCCTCAGTGAATTCTCCGGAGACTGGACAGATGCTTTTGTAGAAGTAGCTAAAGAGAATGTAACACCGCCTTTCGTTCAGATAGATGGTATTCTCGAAATGACTTCCTCTGCACCTAACGGAATAGAATTGATCAAGACGGCTCTCATAGCTGGACTTGAAGCTGCTGACGGCGCAAACGCCGAGATCACTTATATCGGTTCACCGAGATACAGAGTAGTTATCACAGCCAGCGAATACAAAGAAGCAGAAGATATCATGAAAGATATCAGCAGTACTGCGATTAACAGTCTGACTGCTGCCGGTGGCGTTGCAATTCTTAAACGTGAGAGCAAATAATTATGAGATCCGATCTCAGAAAATGCATGAAATGCGAGAAATACACTCTCGACAAAGTATGTCCTATCTGTGGATTGGAAACCATATGCCCTGTTCCAATGAAATTTTCACCCGATGACCATTACGGAAAATACAGAAGAACTGCTATTATAGAGGAGTACGGAGAAAATGGCAAGTATCATAAAATATGAATCAAAACCGATTCTTGATCGCCCTATCTTCATAGAAGCTCTTCCCGGAATAGGAAATGTCGGTAAAGTTGCAGGAGATTTTCTTGCCGACGCTATAAAAGCAACCAAATTCGCAACCATCTATTCAGAGAACTTTCCCCCACAAGTAATGCTAGATGAACAATGTGTCATTAAAATGGCCTGCAATGAATTGTGGTTTGCAAAGGATGTCAACGAGAAAGACATAATATTTCTGAGAGGGGACTTCCAAGGTTCTACTCCAGAAGGCCAATTCGAATTATCAAAAGAGGTCATGGACATCCTTTTAGAATACGATGTTTCCAAGATCATAACACTTGGAGGATACGGTACCGGTGCAATGGTAGACACCCCACGCGTACTCGGAGCAGTTTCCAATACTACCGTAAGAACTTATTTTGAAGATCTTGGAGTTATCTTCTCACCTAACGACCCTCAAGCAGGTATAGTCGGCGCAAGCGGAATACTCTTGGGACTCGGACAAGTATACGGAATAGATTCCATCTGTTTGATGGGAGAGACCTCGGGTTACTTTGTGGATCACAAGAGCGCAATGGCAATCTTGAATATCTTGATGAAGGTCATAGGTGTAGATCTCGATACTAAAGACCTCAAAGAGAAATCAGAGCAGATCGATGCATTGACCGCGAAGGTCAAAGAATTCGAAACACAGAGCTCACATGAAGAACTGAATTACATCGGTTGATCGGATCTGACACATTTGAGTGTCCCGACATAATGATGAATGAATTCAAAATTCATGTCTGTGAAGACTGCATTTTTCATATTGAAAAATAACTTTCATGATTGTTTTTCGTACTGATTTAACACAATTAACTATACTGTAAAAAGTCTCTCTGAGAATTCGTATTAGTTAATTTATAATTTAAACTCTAACTCGGTAAACTGGGGTATAAGTTCACGAAGAGGGTTCGGAAGCCTTTGGCTTCCTGCCCCTCTTCTTTTTGACCCCGTTGAGTCTATCCAGATCCTCCCGGGTGCTGTACATGAACATCCCCAGCTTGGCATCCAGGTCCCTGACGTCCTTCGGCACCGTTTGCCTTATGTCCGCATCGCCGGTCATGACCTTCATCGTCGCATAGATGTCCAGAACATCCTCCGGACTGTATGCTGACAGCAGATCTGCATCATCCAGCAGTTTAGTGATCTCGAATCTTATCGACATCGCTAGGAATGTTATGAAAAGATGTCCCATCACATGCGCATCATCCTGCATGTGCATCTTGTCCGCCGAAAGACAGTTCTTAGCGGCATCGAAGCAGTTCTCGATCTCGCATCTGGTCTTGTACAGCCTGTAAACGTCCTTCGGGTCCAGTTCCTTCGATGATATCATCACGAAATTGCCTGCTTTGTCGAGTCCCAGCTCTCTTTTCTTACCCTGTTCCCGTGCCCAGAGGGTGTCCACAAGCTCGTCGTTGCGGTGATTCAGATTCTCGAACCTGTACGCCCATTCCCCTTCTCCGAAAGAATGGCGGCCGTACGCCACCGCCGATCTCCTCCATCTGAATACGCCTTCCTTGGTATCGGTGACCTTGTAGACATTGGAGTTGCGTTTGACGGCTACGATATAATCCAGTCCTTTCTCCTTGATCTGTTCCAGAAGGGTTCTGTCGGAGTACCCGCGGTCCATCACCAGTATCGTGCCTTCGGGGATTTCGAATTCATCCAGCATGCTGACGGCTGAACCTTCTTTGACGTTTCCCGGTACGACCTTCATGTACTGCGGCCGGCCGGAGGCCAGGCCGCATCCCATAAGCAGGTTGAACTGGGGGCTGGACATGCTGAAGCGGTTGTAGCCGGTTTTAAGCATGAAGGCCCCGCTGGCCTTGGAGAATATCACCGACATGTCGACGGCCATCTCCCCCTCGTTTACGTGTATTCTGTTGAAGAACATATCCTGGGAACCTCTGGACAGCCCCACCCTCTCCAATGTCTGAGACAGGCTCTTGGCGGAGGTGTTGGGGCGAAGCCCGAGCACATCCTCGAGCCTGTTCCAGCACCTTCCGGCCTTGTTCAATTCTCCCCTACCCAGGCATCTCGCGAATGCCAGTTCCACGATCTCCGGATGATCTTTTGGAAAGGCGAATCTCAAAGGTCCGAGCAACGGTTCCGTTACTTTGGACAGCAGTCTTGCGTTCCCGCTGTCGGTTATCTGCACGACATCGACCCTGCTCCTCCGCGGTCTCGGTTCTGTCAATATCCCGTCGGGACTTAGCACTCCGCGGTACTCGGAGACCTTCACGCGTTTCTTGGTCTCCGGGTCCCACTTCGTGGTCGCCCACCTGACGATATGCATGCCGCCGCGTTTCTCCACGGTCAGTCCTGTCTCGCCTTGAGTCCGCTGTTCGTCCAGCCAGTCCTTCGCCCATTGATCGGGTCTGCATCCCATATTATACCACATGGGGTATAACTATATAACACTTATTGTTTTAAATACAGAAATAAAAAATTACCATCGAAAGAACTCACCCAGACGTCTGAACGGATCATCGCAAAGTATCAGATCGTTATACCCAACATTACCGAGTTAGAGTTTAAAATAAATATATATCTGGAACTGTTGAATACATCCACTTTGCATCACTCCACAACATATTAGAATATTATTCAAGGCCTGCATGAAAATGTGGACGAATCTGTACTAGATCTTGCTGTCGAAATCTATTGTCTGGGTCATTCTATTTTAAATCCTGAGTTCGACAGATGATTTCGAAATCGTAAGAATTTGACACTTGAGCATCCGCTATCACACATCATTTTACGTCATGTCTTTCAGGTCCTTTCCTGTGTTCCTAGGGGGCTTTCATCCCCCGCGAACACCCGAAACGACCACCATATCCCTGAGAATGCGTGAATTGAGAGGCTCGAAATTCGAATATACGCGTCTCGTCGCCTGCTTGCGGTCGTGAACATAGGTAACTGTCAAATTCTGCAGGGAATCTATGATGAATCTTGTAGAACGTTTCCTCAGTTCCGGCATCTCATACCGCACCATCGAGACTATGACCTGAGCAAGAAAACACAGCAGAAGCGTTCCTTTCACGCTGTTCTCCGACCATACGCGCATCGGTTTCAGGTCGATATGGTTCTTCAGCGAGTCCATGAGCTTTTCCACCGTATCGCGTCTGCGGTAGATCGAGAACACATCCTTCGCTGTCAAATTCGAACTGCATTCGAGTTTGAAAAATCCTTCACGATTGTTCGATAGACGCTTGCGAACGTACTCGAAGCTGTCCACATCATTCGTCAACAGCTTGCCTTGGACACCCACGTTCAGCGATATGAGCGGATTCCTCAACCGTTTCACGACCGTCTTGGATATGCGCAGCGTGCCGTCCTTCTTCCTGCGCATGACATCCTTCGCGTCCTCGACGCATCTCCACGAGCGACCGTCCAAAGCGGCCATCTTGTCGCGATACAATTTCTCGGAATAGAACAGGTACACGGTCCTCCCGGACGATTCGAACGTCTTCCTCTGGCAGTAAACGCCGTCCTCATCGTCGACGCAGCACGCCTCATCCTTGTAGAAACGGGATATCCATGCGTCGTCGGTGACGTTCAGGCGCTTCCTGGTGATATACCTCATGTTCTTTTCCGTGATCTTGTCCAGCACCTGCTTGGCATCCCCTCCTGCATCGAAAACGAACAATGAATCGTCGCGGAGGTCGCCGATGATATCGTCGACGATCTTCACGAATTGAATAGAATCGGATGCGTTCCCGCGATCCACCGAGAGGTCTATGGGAATGTTTATCGGATCGCGAAGCTCGGCGGCGCCGAAGTTCACCTGCCTCAGATCCGGCCGTTTGTCCCTGGAATAACCGAAATCGTACAATCCCGTTCCCTTCGCATACACTGCTACGGACGTCGTATCGATGTTCACGTCGGTATGCTCCAGATCGTAAATCGAGAACAATCCCCTACGCAGATGCACCAGCACCTCCGGCATGATCTCCCCGCAGCGTTCCACCGCGCGGTTGATCATCCTATGGCTCACCTCTCCCCGGATTCCCAACTCGTTCCTGACCTCCGGGGACTCCAGCCATCTTCCGCATCCCTCCACGGAGAAGTTCTCCGTCAGCCGATATGAAATGATGGCACACACCAATGGAAAAAGCGGATGCCCTCTGTTCTTGGCATCGTTGAAAACACGGTCCAATCCCAATTTTCCAAGATATTCCCTCACGCAGGCGATGGTACCAATCGGTACTGATTTATTCTCGTTCGGCTCTAGGACGAATGTCCTGAGTCGAAAGTGGTTTTTTGTCACAACAGAACAGATTCACTCGGGACACTTCTATTTTACGTCCAGTCATACGATGTTGATCGATCATTTGCATCAGGTCCTGTCGAGTTCAGGTTAAATACAGAAACGACAAATAGATCTTACACTTTTATAAACTTTGATCCCATAAACTAGAATGTTAAAATCAATGAAAAATAATTGGTTTTAACATTATCAAATTAAGATCTTTAGAACAACAGATCCTGAATAACTCATATCTTACAAACACAGGTCGAACAGAGATAATGATATTTTACATAGCTTGAATTAAAGATAATTAAGTTCATCAATATCATCATAACTGTACGTATATCTTGAACGATAACAGATCTCTGATAAAAAAATATAACTGCTGGCTAAGTCTTTTTATTACTGAATGTCAAGCAACATTACATTTAAATACGGTATCCCTAATCATGTTTCGTCCCCACTTAGCTCAGCCTGGCTAGAGCGGCTGACTGTAGAGTGTTCTCGGAGAGATCCGATACAGCCGCTGAAATCAGCAGGTCCCCTGTTCAAATCAGGGAGTGGGGACCAATTTACCCTCATTTTATATACTTTCAGACGGAATTTTATTTAAAGTAAACTCCTTTTTTAGATTAATCCTTTCAACTGTCCAGATATCATATTTTAACTCTGAATACAAGGACAAAAACAAAACTCCAATCCTATGCACGCCAAAGGTGGGAAGTTATCTCCATATCGGTGCGTTCCCGAAGGGATGTTATGGCCGTCACAAGACGGCCAATAACAAGCACCATCAGGCAGATAGGGTGGACGGGAGGGGTATTCCCCCCCCCTCCGCCCGTTGTCTGCCGCCCTTTAAAACCATTAGAACCGCTGAACATCCAGGCTTATTTCCAGGATGGTGGTGACATCACCATCTTTGATTCTGAACATAGATCTCAATTACAGAAAGATGTTCTTTCAGGTAAGATAGACCCCAATGATCTATTACCTGATCTATTAGATTATATTGAATGTAATTACTACAATCTATTTGAAAATAAAGAAACCAAAGAAAGACATGCCGTACCCATATCAAGGAGAGGAAACCCCCAATGGGCCTTGAGACAATCCTTCAAGAAGGCAGACCTCGCCAAGATAATCAAGAAGGCCCTGATATCCAGAACATGCAACGGCCATATATTATCTCACCTGTTCTTCATGACATTGACATTCGATAGGAAGATAATGTCCTGCGCCCAGGCCAATCAATACATCACAACTGCTGGTAAGGGCCTTAACAAATTATTCGCTCGTCTCAATAAGGTCCTGATCGGCGGATATTCCAAGGTCAGCGTAAAAGAATCCACAACATCGGGGTATCCTGCTGTTCATGTCCTTCTATATCTGAACACACCTCTCAAGATAAAATGGCACGAGAAGAGCCATACATATCGCCCAGATACTTCGGACCCCTATTCTAAGAAAGTATTAGGATCATTGAAGAATCTCAATAATTGGAATTCTGTAAGCCCCGTGTGGGGTGTCGGTTTCATAGATATATACGGTTTCACAAAGGAAAGACTGTCCTTCCACGGTTATGCTAACCCAGTCAATTACATTGCCAAGTACATCTCCAAATCCCTGGATGTAGAGAATATCCCCGAGCTCAAGACATGTAAGAAGGTATCGGAACTTCCTGAGAAGTACCGTACAGCCGTCTGGACGATACTCAACAACCTCATATGGAACTCTCAGACGTGGGTGATATCCAAATCGTTCAGGACTGCCCTGAACAGACTGAAAGAGGTCAGGGATAAACTCGAAGGCAATTGGGTGCATATCAAAACGGTCAGTATCAATGACCCTTTCCTGTACTTGTTCATGGGATACTCCAAAGAAGATTTGCCTAAGAATGCTTTACCGACCTAAAAAATAATGATTTTCAGAAATGTTCACGTTTCAATCAAGCCTTTTCTAAGAAGATATTGTGGAACACTCCCCCTCCACATCTTATATTATATTTGAGATCTGATGAAACTTTAATATTTTCTGAAATTACAACATCTGTTGAATTAACACCTGCTGATATGTGACATTCCACTACCACAGAATGATCTCCTTCCTGAATCTTCACTGAACAAGGTTTTCCAGTTGTTGCAACCATTTTTTGTTGATTATCGATTAGAATAGTCACTGATTGAGAATAACCAGAAAGTGATTTTCTTGTATAATTGAATACTACATTATATTCAACTACTTTTTTTGATAATATCTCTAAAGACTCTTGAGCTGAAATTCTCTCTGATGAAGAATCAGAATAAATGATGCGCCCACAATAGCTGCAATATCCCTGAGTCATATTTTCTTCGAAATACGATGTCTCGTTGCAATATGGACATTTGATCTTCTCAACTAACAGCATGCGCATAAATCTCAGATAAAGTATTAAACACATCTATACGAAGATTAGACCTATTACAACTAGAACAATAGACTTGATAGAGATAACCAAAGTTAAAACCATTATCCAAAACTAAAAATTATTTAATATGGTATCTCTCTTTCATTCTGTGGCAAAAAATACTTACTGTCCAAATTGCAAACAAAATGTTTATGCAAGCAAAGTAAACTGGTTAATTGCAATATTATTGCTGATATTATGCGTATTGCCTGGATTGATATACCTCATTTATTGTGCTTTTAGAAAAAGAAAATGCCCACTTTGTGGACTTCCGTTAGATGATTTTGCAAACAATAATAATCCGTAATTTCATATAATTCCATTAACACACTACTCAATATTACTCGTACTAAGAAACAAACAATAAGGAAAGAGATAAGCTGATCGAGGAAATAGAATCCAAAAGCGGATTCGCTTCCTTCATGCGTGCAATATATTGTGACCTTTTCGACAAATACTATCTAACTCTAAAAGAAATAGAACGTCTAAGAATGGAAATCTACGATATCAAGATGGAAACATCCTGACCTCGACATTTTGAACTCATGAACGGGGGCTTCGCCCCATTCGACAGTTCGGAGATTGCGTGGCATCCGCTACCCCACATGCTGCTAATAGCCTATGAAAAGATTAACTATCTCTATATCTCTACACAATTAATGGCTGAGAAGACCGTATGGCAGAGAATGAGCGAGGGAGAACTCATTCGCAAAGATTCCCCTGATGCACACAGTATAAAAGAGAGATTCATCACCTGTGCCGATCTTCTTATGAAGTACAATACTCAACCTATGACCCTTGATGAAAGAAGAGACCTTCTATCTGAGATAGTTGGATACCGCGTTCCAAAAGATTCAGATGTGTGCGTGAATTTTCACTGCGACGCCGGTTTTAATATAAAGATCGGAAAGCAGGTCTTCATAAATTATTGCTGCAATCTTCTGGATACGGCCGAGATAATACTGGAAGAAGGCGTGATGATAGGTCCGAACTGCCAACTCATGACCGCGAAACATCCGTTCGATCCTGAAGAGAGACTTGCATGTTTTGCATATGGAGCCCCGATCAGAATATGCCATCATGTTTGGCTGGGTGCAGGGACCGTTGTTCTTCCCGGGATCACTATCGGAGAAAACTCTATAATCGGTGCTGGTTCTGTCGTCACAAAGGATATCCCACCCAATTCTGTTGCCGTCGGAAATCCGGCACATGTGATCAAATCCGTTGATATCTAATATCGATCTAATGCCCATTATATCAAATTGATCATAGCTCACACTTAACAGGAAAACCACCTGAAAGCACTCAAATATCGGCATACCCTTATCGTCAGTATCATGAGCATAGAAGAATCAGAAGCAAACCCTCTCAAAAGTTTTGATGAACTTCTTGCAGAACTCAACAAAGAGGCTGCCAATCACAAACGCGACAGGGACAACTTCCAGAACCAGGCAAAAGTCTGGGCAGACAAACGCGATAAATGCAATGCCCTAGCGAGATCGAAGGCCTCTCAGGCGGCTGTATTCAAAGAACACAGAGATGAATACAACCGTGAAGTTAAAGTTGCCAAAGAACAACGTGACAAATGGAACAATACCGCCATGGATTGCCATGATAGGGGCTTCGGAAACTCATCAGAAGCGAAGAATCAAGCCAACTCCTACCATCAGCAGATCGTTCAAAATTCCGCCAACGGACAGGCGGCCCATGAGAAGATGTCGCAGTTGTATGCAGAAGCGGATGAACTTCATCAGCAATCCGACGACGCCCATAAGAAATTCCTGATATGCACTAAGGCAGGCGACATAGAACATCAGAATTACATCGTTGTGATTAAAAAAATACAGAAACTGAGAGACGGGCTTCCGGATGACTGATAATGGTCTTTAAAAGGAAACTACATTACAGGCAATATGGATGACTCTTCAGCTACTATCAATGAGTTGAAATGCATAGTTCAAGAATTCTGTGAAGCAAGAGATTGGGATCAGTTCCATAATCCTAAAGACCTTGCGATAGGGATGGTCACCGAGGCTTCCGAACTTCTTGAGATATTCAGATTCAAAAATAATGATGAATCTGCTCAGCTGATGAGGAATCCGAAAAAAAGACAGATAATCTGCGAAGAACTCTCAGACACACTGTACTTCATACTAAGGTTCGCTCAGATGAATGATATCGATCTGTATACTGAACTTAAGAAGAAGATCGAGATCAACAATGAAAAATATCCTGTTGAGAAGACCAAAGGCTCTAACAAGAAATATAATGAATATCAATCAGAAGGAATACAATGATGTCTCAGACCGTAAGAATAATCGAGGAAAAATGCACAGGGTGCGGCAAATGTGCAGAAGCCTGTCAAGAAGGCGCCATACAGATGGTCAACGGCAAAGCTAAGGTCGTACACGAAGACTATTGCGATGGTTTAGGTACTTGCCTTCCCGTATGCCCTGCAGGCGCCATAGTGCTAGAAGAACGCTATGCTGAGGATCAATACCTTCCAATGCAAGATAAGTCGCTATGCAGTCCGCACAAGCGCATAGAGATCATTCGTAATCGTACATCTGGAACTCCGAAGAACGATGCCAAACAGTGGCCGGTTCAGATAAGGCTCGTTCCGAGCACCGCATCGTATTTCAACGATGCGGATCTCTTGATAGCCGCCGATTGCTCTGCATATTCTTTTGAAGGATTCTATGAGAGATTCGTCAAAGGCCGCACCGTCTTGATAGGATGCCCCAAACTGGACAACATAGATTATTCTGATAAATTATCAGAGATATTAATCAATAATAGCATCAGGAACATCATGATCGTCCGCATGGAAGTCCCGTGTTGCTCTGGCCTTACCAGGGCTGTCGAAAGAGCATTGGAGAAGAGCGGAAAAAAGATCCCGATGGATGTTGTAACGATCTCTGATAACGGAAAAATCCTTTGAGATCGCAAAAATACAGCTCCATGATAATGATACGTCCATTGTGATCTTTGATTACGATCCAGAAAATCAACATCATGATTGCTGATTAGAATTTCAAATGAATGATTCCTGGAGAGACAAAATTATTAAAATGTGTCAGAACGGCCATTCTAAGATTGGCCGCCTGACATTTATATTGAAGAATTCAGAATTCCTTTCTTATGAACTTTATCCATGCAACAAAGTATGCGGCAACTCCCCATAAGAGAAGAACTCCAGCCTCACGCGCAAGATTCGGTATTTCGATGATCTTCATGAATCCGAACATCTGGGTATCGACCATTCTCTGCATAAACTTTGCAACATCCAAGATCTTTGGATCGGCCGATGTGAGCAGATAATCTATGGCGCTCTGCATAGAACTCATCCATGTAAGGATCTCCTTGTTATATGAATTCACATAATCTGGAACACAGGTGATTATTGTATTCCCTGCAGTATTCAGCATGAACCATGTATCGCCGGACATCATCTGTGTGATTATAGGTATGACCATTATGAGTACCAAAAGGGTGATGATAGTACCTACGCTTCCTTTTTTAATGAAAGCGCTGATCACGAATGCTATTCCTGACGCGGCGAACAGATACAGTATGCAGAATCCGAATGAGGTCAAAAGCTCAACCGACACACCCCCTGTGAATGCTACGAGCATCACTGTGGTCAAAATGTAATAGACCGCGAGGATGAATCCCTCGATTAGTACACATGAGATTATCTTTCCCAGGAAGATCGATGTTCTCTTGATCGGCCTTGTGAAAAGTATCAATGCGGTTCTCTCTTCGAATTCGGAGACCAATGCCACGGATGACAACAATGCAACGATCAGCAGGGATACCATGCTTATATTCGACAGATATGACGAAAGCATATCTCCGCTTGTCTTACCGGACCATCCACCGCCTGTAGCATACGGAAGAACCGTTATAAGCATGAAGATCAGCAAAATAACTGCTAAACTTACGATGAATTTCTTCCCTCTGACACTTTTAACTATCTCGTTTTTTGTAACGACATATACCTGCTTGAAATCGGAAGCCTCTATGTAAAACGACATTATCTCGACTCCTTGATCATATCTAGATATGTTGTTTCTAGAATGTCGCTGTCTGCTATACTGTAGACTCCCGCGTTCATTCCGGAAATATCGTGGAATAATCTCTGCCTGTCTTCTTTTGAATCGCTTATAACGACCTGTATGTCATTACCGAGACGATCTGCCGATATGACGTAATCCATGTTTCCAATCCTCTGTATGAGTTCCGGTGCAGGCACCCCTGCGGTCTTTGCAATGATGGATCTCGTACCATGCGATGTCAGGAACGCAGAGATGTCGTCATCCATGAGAAGTGTACCGTGATTTATCATGGCTATCCTGTCACACAGATCCTGGACCTCTGTCAATACATGAGAGCTCATGACTATCGTAAGATCGTTTGAATCGGTTCTAAGGTTCTTGAGCACCTCTCTTATCTCCACCATGCCTCTGGGATCCAAACCCGATGTGGGTTCGTCGAGGATGATGATATTGGGCTCTTTCATAAGAGCCTGTCCTAGAGCTATTCTCTGTCTCATACCTTTTGAGAATGTTCCCAATCTCTTATCCCCCCATTCTACCATCTTGACCTTTTCCAAAATTTCCTCTGTCTCGGAACGGATGGATTCCTTGGACATTCCGATTATCTCTCCGACATACCTCATGGTCTCCCTCGGAGTAAGATACGAATAGAATTCGGGTGTCTCGATGACAGTACCTACATTAGTGAGTGCGGCCTTCGGATCTTTGGTAACATCAATACCGTCGAGGAATGCTTCACCTGATGTGGCAGTTATCAGATGAGTCAATATCTTCAAGGTCGTGCTCTTTCCGGCACCATTAGGACCCAGAAGACCTGTGAAGCTATTCTTTTTGATCTTTAGATTGAGATCGTTGACCGCAACGAAAGAACCATATTCCTTCCTTAAGTTGACGATTTCGATCGGATATTCGGATGACATTATCATAACCTCTGTAGAAATACTAAATCTATCTTATTTGATAAAGATTGCTGACTAAACAAGAATCAATGCTTTATGAAAAATATTCGAAAAGTATTAAACGTTACATAACAAGATTACATTCAACATGGACATGATCGGCTTCGTGTTGGATAACCTTTATCTTCTGATATTCCTGATTGATATCATATTGATGATTACAATGCTATTCTGGGAAAGAAATGATCCTAAAAGCACAGTTATCTGGATTCTTGTTCTGTGGGTCTTACCACTTTTCGGTTTCATATTATATCTGTTCCTCGGACAGACATTCTACTCGACCAGAACCTTTCGTCATAAAGCAACAGAAGATGAGAGGCTTGCAGAGGTCCTAAAAATCGAAAAAATGATCATGGAGCAGGAATTGAAAGGCCATCCCGAAAATGCCGAGAAACTGAATTTTGCAAATACCATGCAAAACGCCGGCGGTGTCCTATATACCAATATGAACAACGTTACATTACTCCCTGAGAGTAAAAAATACTTCGATTCGCTCCTCGAAGATCTCAGAAATGCGAAAGAGACCATCAACTTCGAATACTATATCATAAGGAACGATAGAATATCCAATGAACTGATGAATATCCTGATCGACAAAGTGAAGAGCGGCGTTGAAGTAAAATTGATGATCGATGCCATCGGAAACAACAAAGGCCCTAAGAAGAATATTATGAAGTTCAAAAAGGCCGGAGGAGAATATTCTCTTTTTCACAGCACTTGGACATGCTTGCTGAGTCCCAGAAAAAATAACAGGAATCACCGTAAGATCGCGATCATAGACGGAAGGATCGGATACGTGGGCGGATACAACATCGGTGACGAATATCTGGGGGAGGGACCTCTCAGATATTGGAGGGACTGCGCTGTAAGAGTGGATGGAACAGCTGTCGCTTCCATGCAATTCAGATTCCTTGCCGATTGGAGATATGCGACTAAGAAAGACCTCGTACTCGAAGATAGATTCTACAAATATGACACCTGCACTGGAGACACCAGCATGCAACTCATATCCGGAGGGCCTGATGTCAGTGAGAACAATCCCATCCAAATGCAGTATCTTAATATCGTTACCAATGCCAAGAAGACACTGTACATACAAACTCCGTATCTGGAACCTGACCAGGCACTTGCAGACTGTGTGCGCAGAGCGGCTTTCGCAGGCGTGGATGTAAGGATCATGATGCCGAACATCGGAGACCATCCTTTTGTATATTGGGCAAATAGGTACTGGGCATCAGTATTCTTGAAAGCAGGCGCGAAGGTATACGAATACAACAGAGGATTCATTCACGCTAAGACTCTGGTCGGAGATGGATATTATTGCTCGGTGGGATCTGCTAATTTCGATGATAGAAGCATGAAACTGAACTTCGAAACGAACGTCATGATATATTCAGAAAAAATAGGCAAAGAGATGAATGATGCATTCTTAGAAGATTTGGAATACTGTACAGAATACACATTGGAAATGTATCATAACAGAACAACATGGCAACGCTTCAAAACAGGTGTATCGAGATTGGTGAGCGGACAACTCTGATTTCATGAACAAAGATGGATGATGCATGGAGCTTGCGGGATGAGAATCTGATATAATCAAAAGCTGAAACTGTGCGGAGGATCGCATCCTTTCACAACTTGTGATCATTTTAACTTTTTATTAACTCCCCTTCTCACAGATCTTACACCTTGATATAACTGAACATAAGATGCTGACGGAGCATGTCTTATGAACTTTGAAAACGAAGCTGACCCCATTTCAACCTTTCTGAAAACATTCTTCTCTTTTCCAATTATCATGTTCTTTCTTTTTACAACACTGTCTAAAAACCCATCTATATCTTCAGCGTCCGCAACAGAGACGACGTTTCCGACCTCCGATAGCAGATGTCCATCTGTTCCTCCGGTAAACGCAAGGTCATGCCTCTGGGCAGCCTCTAATGCACACAGATTGCTCTTTCTTGTCATTCCGCTGCATATTACCTCGTACGCATCCAATCTTTCTACGACCTCATCTGAAAGATAACCTTTCACATTACAGATCTCTACTCCCTTATTGGAACCTAGATAACCCATCGGATGAGCGCCGGAAACGACACAATTCTCCTTTTCCAACAGATTCAACAGATCCTCGACTGTGCATCCTTTCAATGCTAACCAAGGACACGCCTGAAGTTTCGGCTTTATATTGGAAGTCCAGAATTCTTCCAGATCGTTCTGATCGTAAAAATAAGTAAGAATATGGGGGCCATCCGATGTGCTCACTTCCATTCCCGGAATGATGAACACATCCGATCTTTTGATATCTATTTCCATTACTGAGGAAATAAGATTGTGATCTGTAATGGCCACACCTGTCTTCCTTGAACGTGCGAGATCAATAAGGCGACGTATATCCGTGTATGAATCTGAACAATTCGTATGGAAGTGCATATCTGCGCAGAGTTTACCACTCTCTGCTATCGAATTCCAGTCCGGATGTCTGAATGCTACCCTATCGGTCTCGTTCATCTTTACCTCAAACAAAGCGCCTTCCACATATCCTCAGATTGGTCTAGGATCTTGTCTACGTCCAATGTTTTCACCTTTCCGTCGCTGACAACTATATCTCCCTGACAGATAACAGTTTTCACGTTGATGGTAGAAGCAGAATAGACTATGTTAGCTATTATATTCTCCCTAAGCAGGGGCCTTAGATTAGGTGCCTTGCCATCGAGTATCACTATGTCTGCATATTTTCCTTTCTCTATTGAACCCAATGAATCCTGCATCCCGATGGCCTTTGCGCCATTTATTGTAGCAAAATCCAAAAGGTCCTGCGCGGGGGTGACGGTCGGATCCCATCTGCTTGATTTCTGTAACAATCCAAGGATCTTCATCTCAGAAAGCATATCCAAACTATTATTCGTCGTGTTTCCATCCGTTCCGATCGATACATTAACGCCACATTTTTGGAACTCCGGTATAGGTGCGACTCCGCCTGTTGCCAATTTCATATTGGATACAGGACATGATGCTATGGACATGCCTGCTTCTGCCATGAGCCTGACCTCGTTCATCGTTAGCCATGCTGAATGGGCCGCGATGTCTCTTGGACCGAGGACTCCTATCTTAGACAACCACTCGGCCGGCCTGAGCCCAGTCTTCTTTTTATGATCGTTGACCTCGCCTCTGGTCTCTGAAAGATGGAACGTCAACGGTGCTTCTACCTCATCTGAGAATTCTTTTGCACCCACGCATGTTTCCTCATTACATACATAGACTCCCTGAAGTCCGACTCCGGGAATGATCTTCTTCTGGCCTTTGAATGAATTGTAGAAATTCTTACAATTCTTCAATGGATTTCCTGTCTGTGTGGTACATTCCTGATCTAGAACACACCAGCACAATACTCCTCTGATGCCTGCTTCCTTCACCGCTTTTGCGATGACATCCTCCGAATAGTACATATCGACGAATGTCGTGGTTCCGCTACGCATCATTTCCATGCAGCCGACCTTCGTTCCGACATCCAGATCCGCATCTGTCCTGTCGGAATCTATCTTGAACACTTTATTCAAGAAATCCGGGAAAAGAAGATCGTCTACAACACCCTTCATCACAGACATTGCTACATGAGAATGTGTATTGATAAGCCCAGGAATGACAATGTCTCCGGATGCATCTATTTCGATGTCCGCCGATTCTATGTATTTGTTTCCCACTGATAAAATGCGTTCACCGTCGATGACGACATCGCCTCTGATGATCCTTTTCTGAGGATCCTGCGTAACAATCCAAGCATCCCTAATGACTGTAATCATGACGATGCATTTTCATCTGTGATATTAACAGTTTCGTACCTTCAAAAAAAGGATATAGAAAAAATGACAATAACACGTGTATGGGATTCAGGATCACATTCTTAGGCACTGGTGGAGGAAGACATTCCACAATGTATCAAACCAGATGCACCGGCGGAATGCTGATCGAACATGGAACTAAGAAACATCATCTGCACATAGACCCGGGACCGGGAGCACTTACCCAGATGCATAGGATTCATTATGATCTCGCGAATACTGATTCCATCATAATCTCGCATGCCCATCCCGATCATTACAGCGATGCAGAGGTCGCCATTGAAGGAATGACACATGGAGGATGGATCAAACACGGACATATCTACGGAAGCCCTACGGTTATAACGGGCGAGGGGAAACTGGGCCCGTGTATCTCACAATACCATCAGAATATTGCCGAAACAATCACTGTTTTCAGACCTGGAGACATTCTGGATATCGATGGACTCCACACGGAGATATGTTTTGCCAATCACAGCGACCCTACCAACGTAGGATTCAAATTCAATACACCTAATGGGATCGTAGCTTACGTAAGCGACACAGGATATACAGACGAGATCGCAGACCAATACATAGGAGTCCGCGTTCTTATCCTCCCCGTGACAGCACCGAATGACTCCCGCATCTTATTTCATCTCTGTACCGAGGATGCTGTAAAATTCATCAACCGCGTAAAACCGGAATTAGCAGTTTTCACTCATCTTGGGATAATAATGATAAAAAAAGACCCTGCGAAACAAGCCGAAATGACTGAAAAAGCAACAGGCATCAGAACCATTGCCGCAACAGATCTTCTAGTGTTGGACATTGGGGAAGATATTATAATGTCAAATGCTCAAAAATATGATGACGAATGGATCCCTCCATCAGCACCTTAAACGTTATTAACTGTTACAATATAGAAATTATTCATTTTAGACGCGATCGTTTCAAGATATGTTTCCTCGATGAAACCCGCGGCCAACTGTATATCTGTTGTGGTCTCGCATGAAAAGAAAGTAATTTCGTCTATGGTCTTATAATATCTCACATAATGTCCAAGATCGGTATTGATGTCTGTGACTATTGCCGTGAGATTCACTGCCGCAACTGCATGACCAATGATCGATGAGGTATTAGAAATCTGAGAATAAACAAAACCTACAGCGGCCTCATAACCTGCAGAATTGAACATTGCCGCCGCCAATATCGAAGTATCTTCGCAATCTCCCATTCCTAGGAATATTACTTGTATAGGATATGCAAAATAATCCATCTCTCCGAAAAGATAGAGATCTGGCTGTGAAGAAGGCGGATATCCATAACACATCTGAACGAATGTCAAAATATAATTTATAAACCAATTGTCATCAAAAGAACCGTACTGTTCAATATATTCTGCACGTAATGAAGTGATCATTCCATCTATCAAAGGTGTCACGACAGCAAAATCAGCTACCCTTACAGAGGTGCTCCTACCTATGGATGTATCAGTAGCGTATTCGTAATACTCGATATAGCTGAACTGAATGTCCATTGAACATTCCTTGCTTACTCCACCTATTCCTATGAATGTCCACTGATAACTAATACTAACTTCTCCATCCAAAATTAGCACATCGGTGTATGTGACAGACCCTACTACTAATCTCAGATCGAACGATCCTGTATGAAGTATATCATCCGACACCGCTATTATACGCCCGGTATCTATTTCAGAGTACGGTTTTCTTTGAGCCGTAGAATCTACAACATCATAGATCACACCATCATCGGTGCGCAGATACCATGTGCAATCTCCGGATACCTTGCCCAAATATGTAAGAGTGTACGTTATATTTGCAGCATCGGAATCATTCAAGACTACGGATATTGCGCCGTCAGCCCAAAGGTCATGTATGGGCATCCCTATCCCAAACGACATTTCTGTATCCGTATGCGACGGCTCTACTAACAACCCCGGAAGCATAGGAAGGCAACACAATATCACAACTGCCAAAGCTATGATCGTCTTTGTGTTCTTTGACATGCTCTTCTTAAGGACCTTTGTTTTAGATGGTTTTCTCATTGTGTTAGAAGAACCTTCCGGTCCCTTGCATTCTATCCACATCATCAAAGAATACGAATCAAAACCATCCCTTACAAAGAAATAATTGACATCCTCTACAGGTCCATCTGAGGAATCGTGGCGCAATTCTGCACCGTATTCAATACAGAACTGGACATTATCATTTTGTTCAGTACCGCCATTTGGAGAATGCATCTCGATTGAGATATACGCCACCGTCTATATTTATAAATAGGGGAACGAAGACCCAGCATCATTATATATCAGATATATGCGACAGCGTGTCTTATAAATGAAGAACAATATTTCTAACACCATTGTATATAATACATGTCAATGAACAAATTGACCTATCGGCTGCGATGGACAATGCTTAAATTCTAAACGTCCATGTTCACACAATGAGTGTCGAATCTGAAGTATTGGAAATGATAAGACCTACTTCCGATGAAGTAAGATCGATAACCGATACAGCCGAACATCTGAAAAAACTCGTTCTAAAATATATTTCGGATCACGGCCTAAACATACAAGTAAGATTTGTTGGTTCTTTTGCAAAGGGAACGTTCCTTTCCAAACCCGATCTTGACTTTTTCATTTTATTCCCAGAGAATACTCCCCGCAAAGAACTGGAAGACACGGGACTGAGGATAGGAGAGGATCTCCTTCATGGCATCCGTAAATATTCCGAACATCCCTACACCAGAGGAGTTTACGAAGGAATCGATGTGGATCTGGTTCCAAGTTATGATCTGGTAAATACAGATAAACTGCAAACTGCCGTAGACAGGACACCATTCCATACAAATTACATACTTACACATATGACCGATGAACAGAAGGATCAGACCCGTCTGCTGAAAAAATTCATGAAAGGCATCGGAACATATGGAGCAGAACCCAATACAAGAGGATTCTCCGGATATCTGTGTGAACTGCTGATCGTCCACTACGGCAGCTTCATAAAAGTGCTTGAAGGCGCAACAGAATGGAAAGAAGGAACGACGCTCTCTATAGATAAAAAAGGTCCGCCGATGGTTGGACCTCTGGTCGTATACGACCCTGTGGATCAGAGACGCAACGTAGCCTCAGCGGTCCATATAGATACTCTGGCACTATTCATGATCGCAGCAAGAGCATATCTTGCTTCACCTTCGAAGAAATTCTTCTTCCCTGTCGATAGAAAACCTCTATCTAAAGAAGAATTACAAGAAAAAGCAAACATTGACGGCTCTAGAATCATCACTGTTGTCTTCAAAAGACCAGACACAATCGAAGATAACCTTTACTCTCAGCTATGGAAGACACAGAATGCGTTGGCCAAGAAACTTAATGATTTCGACTACAATGTACTTCGTTGCGTTCATGATATGAACAATAAAACCTTAGAAATAGCATTCGAATTGGAACGTGATATTCTTTCCAAGACGTACAAACATATCGGACCTCCTGTATGGGTTAAATCCGCAGACTCGTTTCTATCTAAATGGAAGAAGAATGAATTCGGAGACCCATTTGTAGAAGATGGATGCTGGAATGTTATAGCAGAAAGGATGTACTTCACAGCTCAGGAAATGCTTACCGACGAAGCTGCAATATCCGGCATCGGCAGAGAAATAGATCCCAATACAATGAAAATTCGCGACCATGAATCCTCGTTGAGGGACACGAATCCACTTCTGCTGACAGAATTGATGGATCCCAAACAAAGCTGGGAAATTTAAAAAGATTCACCGAATCACTGAAATAAGTTAAAAAAATAGTTTTACGTGAAAAACGGTGCATTCATGAATACAATGCAACATCCCAAAGCCAGACAAAGGAACATTAGGTAATTTCCTATCATGGTCTTTGTCTCTAGAAGATCTACCCTGAAGCCCATTACCATCAGTAACTTCTTCATACCCAGAACCGTTGCGAACGATATAAGTGTCGCAACCATCCAAGCCCATGACGCATCAACATATGCGCATATCAAAGCTGCTATGAGTCCTACAATGACAGCCAATATAGTTACAACGAACAATACTTTTGTTCCGTAAATATCTTTGAGAATGAATTCACGTTCATCGAACTCTTCGGGAACGAACTCGTACTGCTCCTCGGATTCTTCCGTTATGCGTCTCTTCTTCTTTGCCATCAATGTGCAGATTCTAACACACCAATATAAACGTTTATATTGTACGCGACT
This sequence comes from Candidatus Methanomethylophilaceae archaeon, assembly GCA_963676235.1. Classification (GTDB taxonomy): domain Archaea; phylum Thermoplasmatota; class Thermoplasmata; order Methanomassiliicoccales; family Methanomethylophilaceae; genus JALNYB01. The sequence continues at coordinate 909,282 of OY781044.1, read as the reverse complement.
GAAAAATCGTACTTTCGGCTGATTCAGTGACCCCCTAATTCGTCTTAAATACTCAAAGAAACGTAATGAGATTTAGTGATTACCAATGTCCAAAAAAACCCTAGAAGATATACCTGGAGTGGGGCCAGCCATAGCAGAAAAACTCCGTGAAGCAGGGTACAGTGAATTAATGACCATAGCCGTTGCAGCACCAAAAGATCTTGCAGAGACCTGCGAGATCGGTGAGAAGAAAGCAATGGATATTATAGAGGGCGCAAAACTTTGCGCAGACATTGGCGGATTCGAAACTGGAGACAGCGTACTTGAACGCCGTAAGGCAGTAAAAAAACTTACAACTGGATCGAAAGCTTTCGATGAACTCATGGGTGGAGGATTGGAAAGCCAGTCAATCGTTGAGATGTTCGGTGAATTCGGAAGTTGCAAGACTCAAGTTTGTTTCCAGCTTGCAGTAAATGCAACCCTGCCCGAAGAGATGGGGGGATTGGATTCAGATGTCATAATAATCGATACAGAAAACACCTTCAGACCAGAAAGGGTCATTCAGATGGCAACATACTTGGGAGTGGATCCCGACACTGTATTGAAAAGAATCCATGTTGCAAGAGCATTCAACTCGCAGCATCAGGTACTTTTGGTCGACAAAGCCTTGGAACTCGCACAAACTACGAAAGTAAGACTGATGATCGTCGATTCGCTGACTTCACATTTCAGAGCAGAATACCTGGGAAGAGGAGCACTGGCAGAAAGACAGCAGATACTCAATCGTCATATGCATGACCTACTGAACTTCGCGACCCTTAATAATGCGGTCATCGCAGTTACGAACCAGGTCGCAGCAAAACCTGATGCATTTTTCGGAGATCCGACAAGGCCGATCGGCGGACATATCGTAGGGCATACCGCCACATTCCGTATCTACCTGAGAAAAGGAAAAGCCGGAAAAAGGATCGCAAGACTCATCGACTCACCTAATTTACCAGAAGGCGAAGCCGTTTTCACGGTAACCGAAGATGGTATTAAGGATTGAAACTTAAAGGGGTTCCCGTGAACCCCAATTTCTTTTTCGAATTATCGGGCGAATCGAAGGATATGCCATTAGCGGAAGCAATAAGATGCATTGAATCCGAAACCGAAGATTATGATATAATAGGTAGCGGACCCGGATATCTGATCGCATCATTCCCTTACGAATGTCTCAACACCATCGCAGATCGCATAGCTCTTACTCACAGCATGGGAAGATACTTGGGCTCATATGACCCAGACGATACTTCTAACCTTTCAAATTCTGAATTACCCGAAGGATCCTTCGCGATCAAAGCAAAAAGATTCCAAGGACTGATGAAAGATGTCGATTCTCAGAAAATAATCAGAGATATCGGTGGATTATTGTCAAAATACAATACGGTAAACCTAAAAGAACCAGACACGATAGTTCGTATGCAGATGTGCGATAAGATCCACTTGTATATCGAAGAAAGAGTCACCGATAATGATCTCCTTGAAAAAAGAAAAGTCGGAGAAAGACCGTTCTTCTCCCCTATATCACTTCACCCCAGATATGCAAGAGCACTGATCAATCTTACCGGCGTAAAGCGCGGAGGTACCGTTCTTGATCCGTTCTGTGGCACAGGTGGAATCGTCATCGAAGCAGCAGAAATGGGTATGCATGCGATTGCCACTGATTTTGATGAGGAGATGATAATAGGATGTCAGGAGAACATGGAATTCTATGGCCTCAAATTGAAGGATTTCGAAACAATGGATATCTCAGATATAGCGGACAGATTCAGCGACATTGATGCCGTGGCAACAGACCCTCCATATGGAAGATCGACCAAAACCGGTGGAGAGAATATCAATCATATATACGATCGTGCTATGCACGCGATCCCAAAGGTCCTTACACCTAAAGGTAGAGCTGGAATCGTACTTCCGCATACAATATCTTGCAATACCATGGAACTCGAAAATGTCTACGCTCAATACGTACATGGTTCCTTATCCAGACATTATCATATATTCCATAATATAGGCCGTCACTAAATCTGACAAACATTTGAGATTTTTCAATGGTCATATCAACTATAATATTGACCTTTATTAAGATGACCTGGTGAAAATTCTTCTTAATAGAGACGGCCCATATGTCAAAATATCCGCAATTATGTCTGGAATTTAGACTTTGATCATTGAATGACCAGATAACTGTTAACGTGGTACTACGTACATTATATTGAAACCCAACACGGACGATATGCTTTTGACTTCTCTCCAGATTTTCCAATGAGTGCGTCAATAAATATTATTTTTGATGTCCGAAACACTAACTATTTCAATCGTCATATCATCTCCGGAAAAGTGAACAAGTATCTCAGACTATTCCGATTTGGAAACGGTGTGATGGGCATCCTAGGTGTCGTCATCGGTGCTTTCATAGCTATCGGTTTTGATATCCAGAATTACGTACCTGAGCTGATTGCAGCTTGTTTTGTTGTTATCGCCTTTATCGCAGGCGGCAATTCTCTTAACGATTACATTGACCGTGAGATAGATGTGATCGGACATCCGAACAGACCTATTCCAATGAAGGAGATTTCTCCGAGAACAGCACTGTATCTCGGAATAATTGGATTGAGCATGGCAGTAATAATCTCGTTCTTTCTCGGAAACTTGGAAACGACTGCGACCGTCCTTATAGCTGCACTTTTAATGATCGGATATGAGACCGTTTTGAAACAGAGAGGATTCATCGGAAACTTGACAATAGCAATACTTACGGGAATGGTATTCTTGTTCGGTGCATCAGTTGTCAATCACATTGAATCTAATTATATCATAGCCGCGATGGCTATGTTGGTAAGTGTCGGCCGTGAGATTGCAAAAGACATTGAAGATGTGGCATCCGATAAAGGAGAGAGAAAAACTCTCCCCATGTCTATCGGAGTGAAAAATGCATCAATAATTGCTAGTATATTCTTTATTGCAGGCCCTGTGCTAAGCATCTGGCCTATTTTGGACCATACATTCGGATGGATGTATTGTATTGTATTTGTTGCCGATGCAATCTTTATATATGTATCTATGATTGTTTTCAAAGACGCGCATAAAGCAGAAAAACTAGCAAAGATCGCAATGATGATCGCGCTGGTAGCGTTTATATTGGGTGTTATCCAATGACAGTAAAAGAATATCTCCTCGATAAGATGAAAAATGGCACATTACATCTTGCTCTCTTAGACCCTGACAAACAAACCAGCGAAGAAGCAGGAAAACTTGCATACAAGATCAAGGAGGCGGGAACAGATGCGATAATGATCGGCGGTTCCACGGGTATCACCGATGAAAATCTCAGTTCCACCGCAAAAGCGATTAAAGCAGCTTCTGGGCTTCCCACCATCTACTTCCCCGGAGGGCCCAATGCCCTTTCGAGTGATGTTGACTCCATATTCTTCATGAGCATGGTCAACAGTGCAGATCCATTCTTTGTTATCAAAGCACAGGCCAGCGCAGCAATATACATTAAAAAACTTAAAATAGAGTCGATCTCACTCGGATATATCATCATCGAACCTGGAATGAAAGTGGGAGAAGTCGGAAAAGCAGACCTCATCAAACATGATGAAATAGAAAAAGCAGTCGGATACGCACTTGCCTGCGAGATGCTAGGCATGGACTTTGTATATCTGGAGGCGGGAAGCGGTGCAGGAATGCCTGTACCTCCGACCATGATCTCTGCTGTCAAAAAAGCAATTTCAATTCCTCTCATAATCGGTGGAGGCATCAGGACACCTGAAGCAGCCAAAGCTGCAAGAGAAGCGGGTGCTAATGCAATTGTTACAGGAACTTTCATTGAAAAATGTTCTGACGACACGACCTTGAGGGCCGTAGTCAATGCTTCTAAGGGAGTGTTATAAATGTCATATGATCCACCTGCATACAGTCAACCCATATCCCCTAAGGCTCCTATGTGGCTCACCCCTGAAGAAAAAGCTGCAGGAATCAGCAAAGAACTGAAAGTAGCAGCCCATAGATTCCTTTGCCCCACGTGTGGAAAAGAATTCAGCTTATTCCAATCAAGAGCTGTCGCGTGTAAATACTGCGTGAAAGCAAATCAAAATTGCCCAAATGTCAGATGCCCGTATTGTGATACGGAATATCCATTAAGCGGATTCATTGTGCCCGATAAACAGGACAGCGCACACATGAATCAATACGCAGATAACGTCTTCAATGGTTTTGATGACACTTACAACAGAAGATAAAATCACTCTATTTCGAGTATCTTAAAACCTGTAAGTGGATCCTTTTTTCTCAAAGGACCATTGCCGACAATCTCTTTTATGACTACTTCCAAAACAAGCCATACAATTATTCCGGCACGGAAACATCCTGTCACAGAATGACCATCCCTTCCGACAGAGCCGTGCATATGCATTATAGGATCCCCGTTCTCATCTGAGAACACGGTTCCTGTACCTGTTATCTCTGAAGGTGCTTCAACAGTGTATACTATTGGATCAATATTAGATTCGATAGGAAGTCTGGGGCCTACGACCATCTTAGAACCTGCATTGCAACCGCCCACGATTGTAACTGTGGCACTTTTGATATCGTGCTCGCGTGCAAAACTCTCGATGACCTCGTGAAGAAACTCTCCCGTTTCCAATCTGAGAACGAATATCCTTCCTGCGGACATCTCTGAGTATTTCATTCTATCATCAGCGGTACTTGCTATACTTATCCATCAATCTGCAAATCCTATCGTACTCTTCTTTCGTGAGGTCTCCCTCTTCTAAGAATGTCCTAGCAAAATCCTTTGCATCCTTGGTAGAAACACGGGATGCTTTTGCAATAACTGATGCCAAAAATGATGAAGCTTTGTTGGGGTCCATCGCTGAATTCGACAAAACATCATTCATATCATACTTGAAAGGCGATAATTTATGCGTGTTCAACATAGATTGACGTTTAGCTCCACTGTCCCTAGACCTCGATTTTGATCTCGTGTTCTGTTTGTTCGGGGATGGTTTGTAAACTTTCTGCGATGAACTTGTGCTTGTACTAGGACCTACCAAGAATATTTCTCCAAAGACCTGACCCTCTTATATTATTTAATAGTCTCCCTTAACTGAAGAACATTTTTAAGGTTTAAATACAGATTAAAATAAATATATACCACCCAATAACCAAACAATGGTAGAAAAAGACGGCATTGGTCAATTTGTGTCCCACGATATACGTGACAGATATACCACCAAATCACTATACGCTGCATACATAATCCTGTTGATCGTATCGATTTTAGTCCTTATCGGCGGATTATTTTTTCAAAGTTATGTCTGCGTCATCATTTCGATTCCTGTGATATTCACTCTTGTAGATGCTTTGTTCACTGACAAGACGGTTGTTCATATCCCGCCCCTCATGATCTTCATAATGATCATTCTGATGATACTTCTCCTGTTAGGAAAAGTGTTCGTGACCGGATATATTATCGATACAATTGCAGATCTTCTCTTCGGCATAGCTTTAGGTCTTGCAGGACTGATCATGACGTATTCCCTTCTTAGTACGATACCGGGAGTACGCGATGAAAAACCATTTCTAACCGCTTTTGTATCTCTGTCTCTGGCACTGTCATTATTCACGATCTTGGAAACTGTTCAATACGTTGTACTAATGCTCATGAATCAACCTAATTTCACAATAAACGAATTCATGGCAGAACTTGCACCGATGGTCATCGGTGCACTGTTTGTTTCTATCCTCTTCTACCTTAACAAAAAGAACGGACTTTTCAAATACACAGTAACAAAGTATATGGAATCCAATCCTGGAACCATAAGTATCAATGAATATGATATCCAAGAGATCAGAAAATCTATCAGAAACGGAGAAAGTGAGAATGTAGAATACAAATCCACTCTGAGAACGAATCTTGCAACCGGCGAAAAGGATCCCAGAATGGAAAAAGCAATTCTGAAGACGTTGGTCGCATTCCTTAACAGCAACGGCGGAACCTTACTTGTTGGCGTTTCAGATGATGGGACAATCATCGGTATAGATGAGAATAGCTTTGACAATCGCGATAAGATGAACCTGCACATGACTAATCTCATTTCCAGCCAGATCGGAAATGAATTTCTTCCATTCATCTCGTTCAAACTTGTGGACATTGACGAAAAATGTGTCATGAGAGTTGTTTGTAAGAAAAGCGATACGCCTGTATTCCTTACGGAAGGAAAAACTGAAACGTTCTTTGTACGTTCTGGACCGTCGAGCATAGATATCAACGGAATGAATCTTTTGAATTATGTCAAGAACAGATTCAAGAATTCTAAGAACAGAAAGAATTAATAAATAGTTTAAACCTAAAAATAAATTGTGTTTATTCTTTCTCTTCTTTTTCCGCAACAGCTTTTGCTTTCTTGATCGCGTTGGTGATCACAAGTGTAGCAATTACTGCGACAACAGTCACTATAACTGCATACGTGGTCAATCCGAGCAGACTGTCCGGATCGTTGGGGAACATGCTTGCGATCAATGATTTTATCGTCTCATTCCAAGCGAGAGCTGCTACCAATCCAAATGCTGCGATGATTAGAGAAGCTGTTGCTTCTAAGAACTGAACTCTGAGTTGTGCACTTACCATATTTATCAATTTTTGAAAAGTGCGGTCTCGATATAAGACTTTTGAACATAATAGGAAACAATATATCACCATTTGCAGATAGACCGAAAAGGTGTGGCGATGAACCTAAGATCTTTCTTTGACAAGAATCCCAAGGTCGCACTGGCCTTTTCGGGCGGTGTCGATTCTTCATTCTTATTGTATTCTGCAAAAAGAAGCGGAGCTACTGTCAAAGCATATTTTGTAAAGACCCAATTTCAGCCTCATTTCGAATTGGAAAATGCGAAAAAGATCGCAGAACATCTTGATGCAGACCTGCGCATCATCGAAGCAGATATCCTTTCGTATGATAACGTCATAAAAAATACGGAAGACCGCTGTTACTATTGCAAAAGAGCAATATTCTCCATATTCATCGAAGAAGCCAGAAAAGACGGATTCTATACATTCATTGACGGAACCAATTCCACGGATTTGGAGTCGGAACGTCCCGGAATGCGCGCTCTGAAAGAAATGTCGATAATGTCCCCTATGCGTGAATGCGACATGACCAAAAATCAAATCCGGGAACTTTCAAAGGCCGTAAAACTTCCAACATGGAATTTACCATCATACTCGTGTTTAGCTACTAGAATACCAACTGGCACAATCATTACATCCGAGGATTTGGAACGTACTGAACATTCCGAGAATATACTTTTCAAAATGGGTTTTAACGACTTTCGCATATGTTGCAATGGAAATTCAGCACTAATTAAAGTCAGATCCGAACAAATGGAAAAAGCAATAGAATGTCTCAAAGATATTGAAACCGCTTTATCTGATGACTATTATTCCGTATCACTGGATCCCACTCCGAGGTAAAGAAATGGATACTCTGAAATTATTGGCACAAGTACGCGACGGCGATATAACACCCGATGAAGCATTACTAAAACTGAAGATGGAGCCATTCGAAGATCTTGGCTATGCAAAGGTAGATCACCACCGCGTTCTCAGACAAGGTGCAGCAGAGGTCATATACGGAGCTGGAAAGACCCCGGACCAGATCTGCAGTATCGCTCGTTCATTACTCAAAGATTCGCACTGCGTTCTCGCCACACGCGTATCAAAAGAAGCAGCAGCCCAATTGTGCAGAGAATTGGATCTTGCGAAATATTACCCAGAAGCCAACATGTGTATCATCGGTAAAATGCCTAGTCCAAAAGGAGAAGATTTCATCGCGATCGTTACAGGCGGTACAAGCGACATACCTGTAGCAGAAGAGGCGGCACTTACTGCAGAAGCTCTCGGAAATAACGTTGAGCGCATCTATGATGTAGGTGTGGCAGGCCTTCACAGACTGCTTGCACATCTTGATGTGCTGATGAAAGCAAAGGTGGTCATTGCCATAGCAGGCATGGAGGGGGCCCTTATCAGCGTAGTAGGCGGACTCGTAGATGCTCCTGTCATCGCTGTCCCTACATCGGTCGGATATGGCGCTTCTTTCGAAGGAATATCTGCACTGCTTTCAATGTTGAATTCATGCGCAAGCGGAGTAAGCGTCGTTAATATCAACAACGGGTTCGGCGCGGGATACCTTGCAAGTATGATCAACCAGATAGGAGAGAATAACCAATGAGGACCATCTATTTTGAATGCTTGGCCGGTGCATCCGGAGACATGATCATGAGCTCTCTGGCGGATCTTCTTCCAGATCCGAACATCTTCATGAAGAAAATGCAGGATCTGAATATCCCTAACGTGACATTCGAGCTAGACCGTACATCCAAATGCGGAATAAACGGAATTCACATAACAGTCAAAGTCCACGGTGATGAAGAGGATAACACCGAACACTGTCTGAAACATAGTCATTCGAAATTAGATGCGATTCATGATGTGATCGATCACCTGAATGTCTCTCAAAATGTGAAAAAAAATGCTAATGAGATATACGATCTTATCGCAGAAGCAGAATCCAATGTGCATAAAAAACCCATTGATCAGATACATTTCCATGAAGTGGGAGCATTAGATGCGATAGCAGACATCGTAGGCGCATGTATGCTCCTTGAGATGCTCGAACCAAAACAGATCATATCATCACCTATTCGTCTGGGATTCGGACATGTGAACTGCGCGCACGGCGTCATTCCGATACCTGCTCCGGCAACAGAATACCTCATCCGCAACATTCCATCCTATGCAGGAGATGCAGAAGGAGAATTCTGTACACCAACAGGAGCTGCCATTCTGAAACACTTCACAAAGAATTTCAAAACCATGCCTTTGATGACTTACGAAAACGTAGGATATGGAATGGGAAAGAATGATTATTCCATTGCGAATATCATGCGTGCATATCTGGGAGATGTGAAGGAAGACCTTCCTGAGGTCTGCGAACTCATATGCAATATCGACGACATAACACCGGAAGAATTGGGATTCGCTTCAGATGTCCTGATGGAAAATGGTGCTCTGGATGCTTTTGTAACTCCGATCATCATGAAGAAGAACCGCTCCGCGTTCATGCTTACCTGCCTATGCCGGAATGACGATTCTGAAAGATTCGCTAAACTGATTATGAAACACACGACTACACTGGGCATACGTCAACACCTGTGTTCCCGTTATGAGATGCATTCATGCACAGAAACAATATCGACTGAATACGGACCTATTCGTGTGAAATACTCAGAAGGATACGGCATCAAGAAGAATAAAGCAGAATACGATGACATTGCAAAATTGGCACGCGATAACAATGCATCTATTTTGGATATTAAAAAAAGTCTGAGACTATGAACATATTTGTGGCCGATATATCGACCCTGATTGATAGGAACAATAAATTACATAAAAATTGGAAGTGAACCAGTCAAGAGATTTGCTCCCTCCTGTACATTCACTTCAACTGCTCATTCTTTAATCTCTCTGACAGCATGGTTCCGCCGTTCGAAATGTTATCTGGCGATAATTCATGGAACAGAACAACGATCGCTTCCTTGGGAAACTTCATAATTCTGCTGAGTTCGTTCGTGAAGGTGTTTGCGATCTCAGCTTTCTTTGCATAATCTTGTGGTGGCAATTCAATCGTTATTACAGGCAAGATATCATCTCCATTGATACACATTAAACACTGTTCTTTAAACATAAATATCTTATGTAATTGAAATATCTTCGCTTAATTCTAAAAATTTACAATTATATTCCATCGATGCAACACAGTAGAACCCTAAGGTCCAAAAATATCAACTGAGTAAAAATGAATGAAAATTGTCAAAATTTATTCTTCTGTAGAATAATCTATGATTATTTCGGAAATTTGTCTTTCACAGATTTTTTATATTTTCTTTTACGAATCATAATATACCGTTATTCGGGTTAGCGTCCATGGATAAAAAGATCATCATAGTTGCAATAGTGGTAATTGCATTGGTGATTGTAGTGGCAGGTGTCTATGCATTCACGAACAATGATTCTAAAGCAACCGATGTCACATACAACGGCAACGGAGGCACGACCTCTGAAGGCGAAATAACTTTCACAAGTACAAGCGAGGTCGTTCAAGCATGTATGTTCGCCAACGGCGACTACGTATTTGACAACTGGAACACAAAAACGGATGGCACCGGCACCACATATGCAAATGGCGAATCAGTAGTATATGGAACTTTACTCTATGCTCAATGGACCGAAACATATTATGTCACATCTTCTACCATAGCTATTGTTCCGCTTACTCTGAAATTCAATGGTGAGATCGCGGATACAAGTGGATCACTCCCCGCCGTATTGCCAACAACTGTCATCACACTGACCGGTCTCACAAATTGGGAACTTTCCGGAGACGTCTTCTCGTGTGTCTATAATGGTAGGGCATCTACTCTTACAACGACTGTAACAGGTGCAAATAATGTGACGTACACTCTTGTCAATGATGTCCCAACCATAACGATAGAGACCACAAACAATATCGAACTTTCGATATTTTTTATTATATCTCGTTAAAAAAACCTTTTTCAAAACTTTTTATTTACTTTGAAAATAAACTTGAACACCTGTTTATTACATTTATCTGAAAATCAAAAGGAGGTACGTTAACGGAGACAAATGTAAGGGTCATTAGTCACGTACCTCCCAAATTAGACGTTAAGCCTAACCTAATTCTACCCCTTGCAAAACATCTAGGTGTTACTAATATATAAAAATAATCATACTTTATGTTATAAAATTAGTAAAACTTCTTATCATAATGTCTAAAAATGTAATATATTATCCAATTATGTGCATTATTTTTAAAAAATAAAAAAAATTAAGAAAATATTGTGATTTTTTTAATACTCATAACAAAATCCGAATATCTTATGGATTTACAATAGTTGATCTCATTATAAAGACCTCAATTAGGTTTACATAATATACACTCGATTACTATATTATGAGTCTTTATTTCGATGAGGACAAGAAAGAACAATTGAAAAAAGAATGCATTATTAACAATGAACAATTTGAATTGTTCGATAATGAAATTATATTCTTATTCCATTTGAATGAATTCAATACGGAACAAAAAGAATTTTCAAAATACTGGAAAGAAAGATATGGAATCGATCCCAAAAAAACCTTAGAAATTTTAGAAAAGAACGGTTTTATCATAAAAAGTGTGATTCCTGATGATCTTTCGTGGTTGACAGTATCAGAATTAGAGAAGATATTGGCGAATAATAATTTATCACCGAACGGTAAAAAAGATGAATTGATCGAAACAATAAATGATCATTTGAAAAACGGAGATATTGATCTGGAATATCCGCAAAAATATTACCGTTTAACAGAAACGGGAAAAAATGAATTGAAAGACAAAGATTATCTGAATTATCTTCAAAAACATGATGTATTGATGCAACCTCCGATGGCAATAACAAAAGATGAATTGAAGAAAAAAATAGATATTTTGAAACAGAAAGATGAAACCTTCACATACAGAGATGCATTGTGGAGTCTTTTTAATGATAAAATAGATTCAACCTCTGATAAGTCTAAATTATCGATAATTTATTATTTCATGGCAGATTTCTTAAAAGAAGAAGATCAGTGTAAAAAAGCAATCGTTTTCGCATTTTGTGCAAATATAATGTTCTATGATAATGATTACGAGTTAAGAAACATGTTCAACAAATCCGGACAAACCGTTAAGGTCTACCTTGCACCGGGTCAGGAAAGAATGTTATGGGATTGTGTGAAAAAAGAAAACGTGTCTAATGATGAATTATACTATCTGTTTCATGAATCCGTTGTTATTGTTGATTCAAGAATGTCGTTTGAACCGGAATTATACTGGAACGTAATTACAGAATCACACAATTTATCAAACCAGTAAAGGTCCTGTGCAATCAGAAATATCTTGATGATTTTTAATTCTTAATTATTATAGTGAAATTGATCTATCTGCGAGAACATGAAAAACCAAGTGAAACCATCCTCAGTATTGTTCGAACATCCTCTGATATATTACAACAGAGACCTTAGATGTATAAGAACATCAAGAGAATATGAGCCCACAGATCCGTGGGTCGACACCTCCGGCGCCTGATCTACGTTCAAAGCATCCACAATCAAGATTGAATCCTATGATCATAAGTCGCATGAAGATATGTAAGACTTTGACATGGGGAAGGATTTTATCGAAACGTCATCGATTATATTTTTTAGATGTCTTTACATCTGCTGCATCATTATATTTTTTGAAATCTTTCAGATCAGAAACGTTTGCCCCTTTTCATCGAACCATATATTGCAACGAGTATCGCAAAAACAAAAAAGATCGATATCAACCCGATAGGCGGTTGAATGCTATGTTGACTGCTAACAGACATCAAAATGATGAACATTATCAAGATTGCGATCAAGGAAATTACCATTGAAAATCTTCTATTCATTATATCTTTAATTGAATGTAAATATAAACCGTTTTTGTGATGGTAATATATGGTAAAAAATATTGATTCTCTGGGTTTTTATGTACAATAACAGAAATATACCAAATTCATCGCATCGTTCTAAAAACCTATAGAACCAAATAAAAATGCACCTTTGGTACATAATATGAAGATTTTTTCATATATTTTTCTTTGATTCCACCTAATTCGAGTAATGGTCATGTCTGAAAATGAGAATAGTGCGGGGGAGGGGATTCGAACCCCTGAACTCCTGCGAGACAGAATATCTTACTCTCAGGAGATGAAACTCGCTAAAGGAGCCTTAAGTCCTGCGCCTTTGGCCAACTCGGCAACCCCCGCGCAATAGACCGAAACATGAACAACTTATTAATGTATTCTTCGAATGAAATCGTTAATAGAGGGGAACACCATGTCTCAAACGATGTCATACAAGATCTCGGATGAAGAAACGCTATCCAAAGCGATAAGAATTGTAATGGACAGGCATTCTCATGTCGGGACACAGAAAGAACTTACCGCGTTGGTCAGAAAAGAATTGACCAGAATGGACCCCGATTACCACGTAGGCGGAGAACGTATCAGACGCGTCGGTATCGACAGAAATCTTCTCAAAATCGTAATAGAGTACAATGAAAGCAGCAACACAGAACTTCCTGAGATCTGCCCTGTATGCAAGAATGCCATGGAACCTCTGATGAATATGTCCCTTGACGGAGATATCGTTGAGGTGAAGAGAAAGTGTACCGTATGTCCGTACAGCATAGGACAGAAACCTCTCACGCCCAGAAAATACGGATTCTCCAGGACCGCGAAGGAGGATGTTTCTGATAACGTCAATAGGATAAGAAAACTGGAGAAGGCCAAAGCAAAACTTCGCGAGGCATCCAATTTCATATCAGATGCGTTGAAGATGACCGGAATGGAAGCCAGAGGGGAATACATAAGAGAAACCCTTAAAGAAATATCAGATTCAGAAGAAGAATCCTGCAGCATCTCAAACATCATCTTGGACATAAAGGACTCCGACAAAGATAGCCCGGGATGGACACGTCCGACGGTATCCATTAAGAACGTGAACCGAAAAGATATATGAGCCTAATCAATAACCCATATTCAGAGGATGTGCCATGAAGAGCTGGGAATTCACAGAGATCAAAGATAACAAGATCAAGATAGACAAATTGCTGTCGGATATTATGGGTCTTGTAGAGGGCGGGTACATATACAGTACCCTTTTCAAATATCCCGAAAAAGGACCTAAGAGATACGAATTGATCCTTTCAATGTATCCCCAGGAGAACTTCCGCACACTCACTAACATCAACGTTTACATGGAGGATGTTCCGGGATCCACAGTTCAATCAGCAAAATTCCTATGCGATCAGGGCATCAACATCCTTAACTCTGTATCACTGAACGGAATTTCAGACACGACGATCATTTGGAACATCATGGGAGAACTCAACTTCGCAGGAGAAGGCGACATCATCAAAGAAAGATTCGCTCAGCTAAAAGCTGTGAACGACCCGTCTGTTGACAAGATCAAATATGTAAGTATCAAACCGGCGAACATAGGAAGGATATTCCGCAAGGATTCTGAGAACCAAATCAAAGAAGAACTCAGGCATGGCGCACCCATTACACTTACTAATGATACGTTCGATCTGAACATAGAATACGGCGATATCCTCAATGATGTCAATGATACCGAAGTGATGATAACCGTGGATCCGAGTTCCTGGCTTGTATCTGTTGTATTCTTTAAACAGGACACGAAACTCATCAAAGTCAATCTTAATATCCCAGACTGCCCTGGAACAATAGATAAGGCACTGAATATCTTCGCTGAAGAGAACATCAATCTTATCTCGGTGTTCTCGAAGATCATGATCGCATATCAGACCATGTCCATCGAAATAGTCGCGGATATGAAGAACTGCAAGACCTCCTTTGAAGACTTGCAGAATAAAGTTCCGACATATCTCAATGAACTGAACGGCGTCTTTGAACTAAAAGACATAAAAAAGCTGAACTGATATGAAGATCGCAGGGTTTGAAAAGACCGCCCTCCGAGATTGGGAAGGAAGAAATGCCTGCAAGATCCTGATCTCGGGTTGCACTTTCAAGTGCCCTTATTGTAATTTTAAGTTCATTGAAAAAGACAGCGGCGATGACATAGATCCTGATGCGATCTTCGATTATATCAAGGAAAACAAGGACTTTTTAGATGCTGCCGTGATCTCCGGCGGAGAACCTACAGATAATGCAGATCTGTACAAATTCCTGAAAGAACTGAAGAAATTAGGTCTGAAGATCAAATTGGATACGAACGGAAACAATCCAAACAATTTAGATGATCTCATCGGAGCGGGTATGGTGGACTGCGTCTGCCTGAACATCATGGCTCCGCTATCGAGTGAAAGATATTCGAAGTCTGCAGGAACAAAGGTCGATGTGGATAATATCATAAGAAGCATTGAAATAATATTCGATTCCGGTATTGAGAATGAATTCAAAACCGTGATAACTTCCGATCTGACACCTGAAGACATCGGCTCCATCGCTAAAGATATCAAAAATGCCAAAAGCTACATAATCCAGCAATTCGACCCAAAGAACGTATCGAATACCGAATATGCACAGATGAAACTGAGTTCCAATTCAGAATTGATAAAAATGGCAAATGCCGCTAAAAAGTTTGTAAAAAATGTTAAGATAAGAGGGGTTTGACCCCTTATCTTATGAAATTATCGATCTTTGCAGAAGCTGCCACCGGAAGATCTTCATTACACTTGTTGACAAAGACCTCTGGAACCTCTGAGTCTTTGAGGAATTTTTCAATGACCTTCTGATCTTTGGTGAATATGCCTGCAGACTGCCCGCATTCTGTATATGCGAGCTCTTCGAATGCTTCATCGATGGTCGGAACGACCTTTATGTAAAGAAGCGGGAATCCGAAATCCATGTATGTTAGGTCGTCATCGTCATCGAGTCCGATCAATACAGCAGGTGAAACGTAGGAACCATTCTGGGTGAATTCGGTTGATACCTTCTTTCCACCCATGATCACACAATTACTGACCTTTTTAAGGGTCTCATTCAACTGTTTGAAATTATCTTCTGAGATCATCGGCCCCATTGTTGCTCCTGGATCTGCCGGATCATCGACCCTGACATTCTTCATCTGTTCTATGAATTCATCCATGAACGCCTGATCGTCTTCCATGAAGAGTATGACCTTTGATGTCGAGTATATGCTTTGACCGCTGTATCTGAATGCAGACGAGATTATGTCTTTGACGGTCTTCTTCATATCTGAAGGCTTATAGACTATCGCAGGATTCATTCCTTTGATCTCGTTTATGAATGATATCTCATCATCTACCTGGAGGAACATCATGTCATCTAGGATCTTTCCTGAACCTGATGCGACCACTCCTGCCAGGCGTGGATCGTTGGCAAGTGTCTCCTGAGTCTTCTCCTTGCGATCCACGATCAGATTCATCACGCCGTCCGGAAGACCTGCTTTCACAAGTATCTCGTAAACTGCGTACACCGGGAGCGGACAATATACAGAAGGCATCACGATAACGGAATTGCCCCCTAGCATTGCGGCAACCGCAAATCCCGCCGGTGCTGCCAAAGGCGAACTGTGTGTGGTGACTATTCCCCAAACGCCCATAGGCTTTCCCTTGAGGACCTTTGTCCTGTCGCACTCTGTCTGAATGATATCGATGAGACGATCTACCTCTGCAAGGGCCTCACATCTTGTCATTCCCGCACTGAGGACGACGATCGATGCCAATCTGTATCTCTGAGCGCATATCATTTCCAACGCTTTCTCGAAATACTTTACCCTTTCGGATACCTCTACCATCGACCAGGATTCATATGCTTTCAACGCCGCTTCCGCGGCTGTATCTGTAATGCCATCCTCGGGTTCCTGAAAATGACCGAAATCGATGGTATTATCGATCGGACTTTTGACTATGAAATCGTTTCCCGATGCTACCTTGAATCCGCCTATATAGGACGGATAATCCTTCTTCTCCGTCTGAAGTACACTTTGGAACGCTATTTCGAACTTGTGCTCGTCGTAGGCTCCTTTTTGGCATTCTGTCTCGATGTCCACCATAGATGTATGTATTGATGAGAGCTATGTTAATGTTTTTGCTTACATTAACGGTTAAATACACCGAATCTAATAGACCGGCATCGGACTTGTGGTCTAGGGGTTATGACGTCGCCTTCACACGGCGGAGGTCGCCGGTTCAAATCCGGCCGGGTCCACCATTTCTTTTCACTTTGCTTTGAACTCGCGTACAGGCATGGTTTCCATCTTGCCTTCCTTGTACGCCGAATATGCTTTCACTACGGCATCCATACGCAGATTGCTTCCTTTCTCGTGAGTCATATTGACCTTTGATGATGCCGTGGACAGCGAAGAAACAACATCTGCATAAACAATTCCCAATTTCAAAGCTATCGGCATGGCATCCATCCCTGATTCTTTCAAAGCATAAACCTCGGCTTCAATACGGTCCATTCCATGAAGTTCCATGAAAATATCCGCTTTATGTCTATAATCATCACTTGATGCCAAGATCTCGTTCGCAAGAATCCCGAGTTCGTATTGTGCTCTTTCCTCACTGAGTTTCCATGTGAAAGATTCAGCAGTGAGTCCCCTTGATCTGCACCAACAGTTAAAATTCACAGAACCTATTATCTTTCCATCATCCCAAAGATATGCCAGACCATCCGTGTCTGCCAAATATCTGAGAATGTGTCCTTTGCCGTCGTTCCAAAGAACGAAATCTGTTTTTCCTTTACTTGATAACATTTTACTGCCTTCTTTGTACTTTTTTTCCCATTTGTTACTATGATACCTGTCACAATCTGGACAAAGCCCTTTACGACTGTTGGATCTGAGTTTGCGTTCCTTTCCACACTTAGGGCATATGAATGTATCTGCAGGAATATTCCAGAGATCTGAATGACATTCAGGACAGTAACGTGGAGTAGACGACCCCCTCTGTTCCCACTGTGCATCACATCTGACACATCTATTGTATTTTACAGGAACATTCCATCTTGTCGACTTACAATGAGGACATCGAATCGGGCTCATTGTGGTTCCGTTCCATTCGTATCCGCATCTGTTGCATTTTTTCATTACATTCCCCGAAATAATTATCTCGGACCTATTTACAGAGGAAGATTGAAATAGATCCGAGATTCGATACATCATGGTTGGTTGTATCGTCCATCTAATGGAAATAGCTGATATTAAAAAGTTCTGTAAGAAATCCCTTAAAACTAGAATTTATGCGTGCAACGATGCAAACATAACAAAAACTGAGGAGTGGGCCCAGCCGGATTTGAACCGGCGACCTCCGCCTTGTAAGGGCGACGTCATAACCCCTAGACCATGAGCCCGATGTAGCCTGATTAATGAAGAAGTATTAAAAACATACCGCTGAATAATCAAGTGAGGCTAAAATAATAGTTACATCATACCTGAAATGGAGCGATAGTAGTCCAGTGGTCAAGACGGGTGCTTCCCAAGCCTCTGACCCGGGTTCGAATCCCGGCTATCGCACTTTTCGTAATTAGAAAATATATAAGAGCCCTTACGCTATGCGTCTCCTTATGTTGGAGATCGACAGTTCAAGAGGCGAAGGCGGAGGCCAGATGGTGCGTACATCTGTAGCGCTTTCAGCACTTACCGGGATCCCCACGAAACTGACCAGGATAAGAGAGAACCGCCCTACCAACGGGTTATCTAAACAACATACTACTGCGATCAATGCCGTAGCCATGATGACTGGGTCCAAGGTCGAGGGAAATACTGTAGGCTCGAGCGATCTTATCTTCGAACCTGGAAACAAACAGATTACGAACATCCAAATGGATATAGGAACTGCAGGAAGCATAAGTCTTGTGCTTCAGGCAGCATTATTGGCAGCCAAGAACTATAAAGAAACACTGACACTTGATATCATCGGCGGAACGAACGTCATGTGGGCACCTCCATTGGACTCGTATGAGCTGGTACTGTTCCCATTGATGAAGAGAATGGATATCAATGCCCGCGTAGACATCGTAGAAAGAGGATTCTACCCCCTAGGCGGAGGACATGTCATCGCAAAACTGGAACCTATCGGAAAGATCCAGCCTTTGGAACTCATGGACCTCGGCGAATTGAAATCGATAAAAGGCAGATGCTTTGTACAACACCTTCCCGAAAGGATTGGAAATGATATGATGACTGCCTGCAAGGAAACATTGGCACCGGAATACGACGTCGACTTCGAAATTCAGAAAAGTAACGGAATATCCCGCGGTGCAGGTCTTGTTATAGTTGCAGAATATGAGAACGGAAAACTTTCAAGCAACGTCCTCACATCCAGAGGACATTCGGCAGAACAATCGGGAATAGATGCTGCGAACGACCTCCTTCAAGAGATCAGCGCAGGTTCTACCGTAGATGTCCATACCGCAGATCAACTGCTACCGTACATGGCCATGGCTGAAGGAAGGAGCGGATTCGTTGTTTCGAGGATCAGTAAGCACCTTCTTAGTCAGATGGACACTTTAGAATCATTCTTAGATGTGAGATTCGGCGTTGAACGTAAGAACGACGGATATCATTTCACAGTTTCACCAGGTGAGGGATTATGAGACCATTCATTCATGTTAACTGCGCCATGTCCGCAGATGGAAAGATCGCAGGCGTTGAGAGAAAACAGATTTCCATCTCATCCGAAGAGGACAAGGCTCGTGTCAAAAATCTCAGAAAGAAATATGATGCCATCCTTGTAGGTGTGGGAACCATCATATCGGATAATCCTCATCTAACAGTGAAAGGCCTAGATTATGATTCCAATCCTGTCCGTATCGTTCTGGATCCAGACGGAAGAACGCCTGATGATGCACTCGTGCTAAACGATCAAGCCCCCACGATAATGGTCACAACAAAGAACTGCACCAAAGAATGGGACTGCGAAGAGACCATCAGATCGGATGATAAGATCAATCTTACAAAGATAATGGAAGAACTAGCCGAAGAGATGGGTATTGAAAATATCCTCGTCGAAGGCGGCGGAGAGACCATTGCCTCGTTTTTCAAAGAAAAACTCGTCGATAAATACACTGTGTTCGTCGGTGGACTTCTGATCGGCGGAAGGACCGCCCCAACTCCGGCAGACGGAGAAGGATGGGTCGCAGAGAGAGGTATCAAACTTTCTCTGGAAGACAGCGAGGTCTTGGGAAACGGCGTTCTTCTGACCTTTGAACCTTCATACGACTGATCAAATCTTTCCGTCACGGGATTTCATTATCTTCCTTATGACAGCTATCTTTCCACCTTTATCTCCGAAGAAGGATTCTGCCATTTCCTTCTGAAGTTGAGTATCGCTTTCTGTATAAGGCATCCACCAAGGATCACGAGGATGCTTTCCATGATCTATATGGATATGATGCGGATGCAACATCTGCATAAATCCGTCTATTCCATGTGTAGCACCGAAACCACTCTTCCCCATTCCGCCCCACGGCGTTGCAGGAAGTCCATAAGTATAGACTGCATTGTTGATATCCACTGTACCAACATCGATCTTCGATGCGATATTCTCTCCCTTCTTGATGTCTTTTGTCCAAACCGAACCGCCTAACGCATACGGACTCGTGTTGGCCAATTCAACCGCTTCTTCATTCGAATCGAACGGGAACACTGAAACGATTGGACCGAATATTTCCTTTGGGATCATCTCAGAACCCTGAGGAAGCCCTGAAACAACAGTAGGCTCGAAGAAATATCCTTTCATATCTGCAGGTTTTCCTCCTGTCATGATTGTTCCGCCCTCATCTGTTATCATTTTAACAACCTCGGACATCCTATTCATTTCACGTTCGTTGATCATAGGGCCTACAGAAACTGTGGGATCCTCCCAACCGTCTCCTTGTTTCAGTTCTTTTACTTTGGCCAGATACTTAGACACGAAATCATTGTAAATTGATCTGTGAATGTATATCCTCTTAATGCCGACACATACTTGTCCTGAGTTAACAAATGATCCCCACACTGCCGCAGATACTGTCCTGTCTAAATCTGCATCTTCGAGTACCACCATTGCATCTTTTCCACCAAGTTCCAAAACGATGGAGGTTATCGTCTTGGATGCTTCCTGCATGATCTTGGCCCCTGTATCTGTCCCTCCTGTGAATACTACTTTATTGACACAGGATACGAGTTTAACGCCCGCTCCTGGACCTGCTATTGCAGATACCAATCCTTCTGGAAATCCTGCATCCTTAAACAGATCCGCGATGAGGAATCCTGAAAGCGGCGTATCAGATGACGGCTTTATGATCGCTGCATTGCCTGCCGCAACGGCCATAATGGTCTGCGTAAAAGGTATTGCGAACGGAAAATTATATGACGAAATTATTCCGATGACGCCGAACGGAACGTATTGTATGTATGATGATCTCCCCATGAATGCTGTGAACAAAGACATCGGTCCCTGATCTACTTTCTTCTTGAACTTGAACTTGCTAAGAAGTTCTTCACAGTATGATACCATAGCTACGGAAGATAGGACCTCGGTGTTATATCCCTCTGCTTTTGGCTTTCCTGTCTCCTGATGAACAGTGAATGCTATCTTATCGATATTATCGACCATTAGAACCCTCAGCCTTCTCAACATTGATATTTTATCCTTTACAGAGAACTGTGCCCAATGCTTCTGAGCGTTCTTGCTTCTTATGACGATTGTATCGATCTCATCGTTGCTTACTGTTGGCACACTGCCCACTTCTTCCAGGGTTATGGGACTAAACGATTTGAGCGGTTCCATGTATTTAGTATGACACTATAGATATAGAGTTGTTGTGAATTTAACCTACAAAAGAGTTTATAATCTTACATAATTAATGCCATCGGGAGAGATAGTTGTGAAAATAAGAACCAAAACGGGTTACGATGACATAAGAGCAGTATGGTTCGAGAATGAAAAGGTCATGATGATAGATCAAAGGGAACTCCCTCATGAGGTCAAGATAGTGGGATTCACAGAATATCCTGACGTAGCAGAGGCCATAAAAAACATGACCACAAGAGGAGCGCCGTCTATAGGTGCTACCGCAGCATATGCAATGTGCCTCGCAGCACTCTCCAAATCCGATATTGACAAAGCCTCGAAGGATATCAAAGCAGCAAGACCTACTGCTAACGATCTATTCTACGCCGTGGATTATATGTATGCCGAACTCAAAAAGGGCAAAGATCCGATCGAAGCAGCAGATGCTTACGCGCAGATGATGGTTGACAAATGCATAAAGATCGGAAAATACGGCGGAGAACTCATAAAGAACGGAATGAAGCTCATGACGCACTGCAACGCAGGCGCGTTGGCAACCGTTGATGTCGGAACAGCCTTAGCACCTATGAGGAAGGCACACGCAGACCACAAGAAGTTCTTCGTTTACGTTTCAGAAACACGTCCCCGCCTTCAGGGAATGCAATTGACAGCATGGGAACTGAATCAAGAAGACATCGACCATGCCATAATTCCAGACGGCGCATCCGCATATTACATGTCGCAGGGAGTCGATATGATCATTACCGGTGCAGATAGGATCGCAACCAATGGAGATTTCGCCAACAAGATCGGGACCTTCGACAAAGCGATAGTCGCAAAACACTTCGGCATCCCGTTCTATGTAGCGGCACCAATATCAACATTCGATTTCAAGACCAGAACGGGAAGAGACATCATCATAGAGCAGAGATCCGAGAAAGAAGTAACAGAAGTGTACAATCAAAGGATCGCACCTGTTGGCTCACCCGCTTTAAACCCAGCCTTCGATGTCACCCCAGCAGATCTGGTAACCGGATTCATAACCGAAAAAGGAATCTTCACCCCCGACGAGATAAGTAAGGTGAAAGAATGAACGAGGAATTCGCACGCAGCAGATTAGCAAAAACTTGCAAACAACTATACGACCGAAATCTTACGGTATCTGCAGGCGGCAACATGAGTGTCAGACTCAATACAGTGGAGATCATCATAACGCCCAGCGGAAGGAATAAAGGTTCCCTCCAACCAGAAGATATGGTGAAGATGAACCTTGCAGGAGAGATCATTGGTGGGGGAAAACCATCTATAGAGCACAAATTCCACCTTGCACTCTATGAAGAGAACCCTGAAACCAATGCCGTCGTTCACTGCCATCCACTATACTGCACAGCACTGGCCGTCAACAACAAGAAGATCAAAAGCAACATCACTCCTGAAGGAGCGCTTCTTCTCGGCAGAGTACCCCTTATACCTTACTACACGCCGGGCTCTCAAGAACTTGTCGATGCGATAATGGATTATCCGAAAGCACGTGCAATGCTTATGAGCAAACATGGTGCTCTGACACAGGGAAAGACCCTGGAAGAAGCATACAACAGAATGGAAGAACTTGAATTCCAAGCAAAACTCCAGATTCTTGCCGGAAGGACGAAAGATCTTCCCGACTCAGAGATAGAAAAGATATGCAATATGTGATCCTATGGCTATAATTGTTACAAAATGGTTTGGCGTATTCCTAATAGATGAAAAGACCAACAAGATAATCGATAAAAGATTGATGCCACAGGACACCGATGAAACAGCGAAAAAATTGGCATTCGTTCAGAAAGGAGCTATCCTTCAGGAAGAAAGGGATCTTGCAAAAGATATCCCGAAATTGACTGTATCGGACAGAAGACAATCAGAATTGGGTAAGACCGTACTTTATGATTCATCCTTCATCAAACCTGAATCATTCGGATTCACGAACACCATAATGCATGAGGTCATGCTGAAACTCGGAAAACTGAGAACTTCGGAGCCTATTGCAAAAGATAAGAATCTAGTTCAAGCCATCAGAGCATTGGATGATGCAACGGAGACCGCGAATCTTCTCGATGAGAGACTTCATGAGTGGTATGGAATGCATTTCCCTGAACTTGCCGATCAGGTCAAAGATCAGAGATATGCTGCCCTTGTAGCCAAATTCGGAGAACGCGAAGGCATCATCAAAGAATTAGACTTGGATGTCGAATCGATCGGATCCGATTTCGACCTGGAAGATATGAAACAAGTGACTGAACTTGCAAAGACCCTCTGCGAGATCTATGCCAATGAGCAGAAGATGAGAGAATACATCACTGCCATTGTTGACGACATCTGTCCTAACATGTGTGCCATACTCGGCGGACCGCTGTCCGCAAGAATGATATCTCTTGCTGGCGGACTTCAGAGACTCGCTTCGCTTCCTTCATCGACCGTACAGTTATTGGGCGCAGAAAAAGCAATGTTCAGACATCTTAAGTCCGGAAAGAATCCACCTAAACATGGTGTGCTCTATCAGCATCCCGATGTTCACCGCTCTCCATATTGGCAGAGAGGAAATATAGCCAGAGCACTTGCAGGGAAGGTATTGATCGCAGCCAAAATAGATGCATATAAAGGAGAATTCAAGGGAGACGAACTCAACAAAGAATTCGAAGGAAGAGTTGCGGACATCAAACGCAGATACCCCAACGCTCCGAAGAAAAAACCAATCTCCAAAGGACGCAATAAAAAAGGCACGAACAGACCAAGAAAGGATCGCATATGATTCCAAAGCCAAATATATTTAAGTATAGGGCTATTAGGGCCATTAAGATAACATGCAATTAAACGATGTGTCAAGACAATTCGTACCCTGTTTCTATGGGGAGTTGGACAACCGGATAATTGCGTGAATAAAGAGGTAATTGTCATGTGGGAGATGAAAGAAATCAGAGAGTTGAAGATTGGAAGATACGTGAACATCGATGAGTCACCATGTAAGATCATTTCAATCAGCACTTCGAAACCCGGAAAACACGGATCCGCAAAAGCGTGTATTGAAGCCACCGACCTTTTTACAGGCTCAAAAAAATCAATTAATGCACCTGTAAGCACAAAGGTTCAAGTTCCTCAGATCGATAAAAGGAAAGGACAAGTTCTATCCATACAGGGTGATGAAGTCCAGATCATGGATCTTGAAACATTCGAGACATTTTCCATGGCCATCAATGCCGATCATGAATGCGTTCTTGAAGACGGCGGAGAGATCTTGTATATTGTCGCCATGGGCAGACAGAAATTAATGTGAAGGTAAAACTCCCATGTCATACGGGCTCTCGTACGCAGGCGCTGAAGCAGAATATAATTCCGCCGATGCTGTCATCTTCGGGATTCCGTATGACCATACTGCCAGTTTTAAGGCGGGTGCAAGAGAAGCCCCGTGGGCAATAAGAAGAGCATCTTATAACTTTGAAGAGATACATTTCGAACATGGTCTCCATCAGAATCCTATCGAAATCTGCGACTACGGAAACTGCGATGATTTTGTTCTACCTGAGGATATGATCGAAGAGGTCAATTTCGCAGTAGGTCCCGCTATAAGAGAAAAGAAATTCACTGTCGTTATCGGCGGAGAACATTCTGTGAATATCCCTATTATTCAAAATTTTGAAAAGGACGACATATCTCTGATAACCATAGATGCTCATTTAGATTCAAGGGACGAGTATCTAGGAACCCCGAACAGTCATGCATGCGTCACAAGACGTGCTGCAGAACACATAGGCATCGAAAATATCTGCGCCATCGGCGTACGCGCAATAGGTAGAGAAGAATTGGACAGAGAGGATGTTGTTCCGTACATCACATCATTCGAAGTGATGGAAAAAGGTGCCGAATGGGCTATAAGAAAAGCTATGGACAACGTTAAGAATGAACGCATATATCTTTCACTGGACATAGACGGAATAGATCCTGCGTTCGCACCGGGAACCGGAACACCTGAACCATTTGGGCTCATGCCCATGGATGTAAAAAAGATCATCAATTGTATCGGAGATCGCTTAGCAGGATTTGATGTTGTAGAAGTATGCCCTCCGGCAGACCCTTCGGGCATTACTTCCATCTTAGCGGCAAGATATATCAACGAAGCTCTTGCGGTCTATGCAAAGAACTTAAGATGTTGAATATACAGATTTTATCTTTCCTCAGAAGTTTTAGGCTGTCTATGAATTCCATCTGGATCCAGAAAATCCATTACTTTTGCTTCATACTCATCGGCTCTTGCCTTTGCAACGTCTTCTTTCTTTGATTCAGAGTAAATCCTGAAAATAGGTTCCGTACCAGAAGGTCTTGCGAGAACCCAACCGTCCTCGAATATTATCTTTATACCATCTGTCTTGTCCACAGTCCCTTCTGTGCTTATCCTCTCCAAGAAATCAAGTACGTGAGATTTTGCATTATCTGGGCAATAGATCTTTTTCTTATACGTATAGTAAACAGGAAGCTTTGATATCTGCGTACTTAAAGAACCGTTCTTTACAATACACTCCAACATCTTAACAATTGACATTGCAGCATCTCTGCAGTATTGTTGTTCGGGAAAAATCAGACCACCGTTTTCCTCTCCGCCGAATACTGCACCATTCTCTATCATCTTCCTTGCAACGATCGGAGATCCAACGGCCGTATAGACCAGCTCTCCACCTTCCTGCTTAACAACCTCCTCTACCAAAGATGATGAACTTACCGGTGTGACAACTGTTCCATTCTTTGTAGAAAGGATGTACTTTGCCAACAATGCCAGACTTTTATCTCCACTTACAAACTTACCGTCTGATGACACGAAAACACAACGATCCGCATCCCCATCATGAGCAATACCAAGATCTGATCCGGTCATCCTTGTCATGGATATGAGATCCTTAAGATTCTCTTCCGTCGGTTCGCTCGGATGTCCTGGGAACTCCCCTTGAGCATTTCCGTTGATCGTTATCGCTCTGACATTGAGTTTCTTCAATAACAGTGGAGAGGTTTGGACTGATGCGCCGTTAGCACAGTCCAAACACACCTTAAGATTTGCATTTCTAATCGCATCTGCGTCTATATTCGAAATGACGGCATCTATATAGTCCTCTCCAGCACCATTTACCTTCTGTACCTTGCCCACTTTTTCCCAGGATACACATGGTAATTCTTTGGCATATGCGGCTTCAACCTCCATTTCTTGTTCGCGACTTGCCTCGGTCCCGTCAGATGCGATGCATTTGATACCGTTGAATTGTGGAGGATTATGCGACGCTGTGATCATAACACCGCCCATTATACTTGCATGCTTCTTGACATAGTATTGAATTGCGGGCGTAGGCAACATTCCAAGATCGATTATGCATGTTCCGACCGACATCATACCCGACGATACTGCAGTCTTGATCATGTCCGCGGATACCCTTGTATCCGTTGCGATCGCAACATTTCCCTTGAATACAGTTCCGATGGCCTTTCCCATCTGCAAAGCCAACGTGGAGGTCATATCCTCATTGATGACACCACGCACACCATTGGTACCAAACATCCGATCGACCATCTCAAATTCTCCTTGAAACTAATATTATAGATATTGTGTCTGCACAAGCCTTGCATGTATCGGCAGCCATCTCTAGTGACAATATGAGCTCGCGCATGAGCATTACGGCTTTGGATTCCATGTCTGAAAGATGAACCTCTTTGATAGTTGCGAAATAAAGACCGTCTATGATCCTTTCCTGATCATTAACATTGTCGATGTTCCTTACGGTCTCGGCTGTATCATCTTTGAGTGATTCGACTGCTTTGATCAGGTATCTTACTGCTGGAAGTAGTTCTGCAGACATCTTCTCTACACTTTTCCAGATCTCTTCAGGAACCGAGGCGTTGGTCTCTTTCAAAAGCTGGATGTGTAGTGATGCTTCTTTTGCCCAATTGGCAATGTGATCCATTTTACGAACAAACCGAATGAGGTCTTCCCTCTCCTGTACACTCAGTTCTCCACCTGAGAGATCTGCACACAGTTTGTCCTCTATACGATCTGCTTCACGTTCGCTGAGAATAAGACGGTCGATACATTTCGATGCTGTGCCATAATCATTCTTAGACATGGCCACAAGTGCCATATCTAACTCTGTTACAGCATCGAGAACACTTATTCCGTGACTTCTCGATCCTAAACGAACTGCATCCTCCTTCCTCTTTCCGAACCATTCCAACATTCCCTTTTCACTCAAGTTTAATCGCCTCCTCTAAACCTTCCTGCGGTCTTGCAAAGACCTTTGTTGACTTCTTGTTGAAGACAAGGAACACCTTATCTCCCTTATCAGGTATCTCTTCACTGGAAGAAACATTGTAGTCAACGTAATCTCTTGTTTCTGCCACCGTTCTTACCCTCCAATAAGTCCCCATAAACACAACATTCAGAACTTCGGCCTTCAGGCCTTTTGTTGCTGCATATACATGTTCAGGACGTACGGATATTACCGCTGCGTCACCTGCAGTAAATTGTGATTTTGCTGCTTTGACTTCGCATCCACCTCTGAGACGGACCGTTGTCTTACCTGTTTTTGTCTTTCCTGAAACGGTACATTCCATTAGATTTGTTTCACCGATGAAATATGCTGCAAAGATAGATTTGGGATCCCTGTACATATCCAAGGGGGTTCCGATCTCCTGAATACCGCCGGACCTCATCAATATTATACGATCTGAAACAGACATCGCCTCTTCCTGATCATGGGTGACATGCAACACAGTTATTCCCAATTTCTTGACAAGTCTGCGAATATCATATCTGAGTTCTACACGCACGCGTGCATCTAGGGCAGATAACGGCTCATCCAACATCAACATCTTTGAACCCGACGCTAATGCTCTAGCGATTGCTACTTTCTGTTGTTCTCCGCCGGATAGCTCGGTTGAGAACATGCCAGCGCGATCGAACATCTTAACAAGCATGAGATATTCCTCAGATGTTGCTTTGATCTCTTCTTTGGATTTATCTTTAACACGGGGGCTGTATCCAACATTGTCGCTAACTGATATGTTCGGGAACAATGCTATGTTTTGGAACACATATCCCGTATCCCTATCTTCGATGGGGACATTTGTAACATCTTCTCCGTCAACTATAACACTTCCCTCTGTGGGGATGAGTATTCCTGCAATTACTTTGATAAGCGTGGTCTTTCCACACCCGGATGGCCCCAGTATCGTAAGGTATTCTCCTTTGTCTATTGATATACAGATATCTCTGACAGCATAAAAATCACCGAATTTCATTGAAATGTGATCGAGCTTTATCTTTTCCATCAATCTAACCTCAGTTCTTCTTCCAATCCGCACTTGGGGATATTGAACACAGATACCATCGCAGGAGGCCAGCTTATCATTACCTTGTCTCCAGATGCATAATCGTCATATCTTCTATTGGGAAGTTTTGTAGATACAATGCCTGTACCATCTACATTCACTTCTATGGTTATTGTTGCTCCCTCGTAAAGGATCCTATCTATTACACCACTGAAAAATCCTTCAGGCATCACTGGTGCTGGATCCTCTTCCGTCGGTTCATATATGTGCTCTATTTGTGTCGAACCGATCTTTATGGCGATGACCACATCTGTTCCAACAGCAATATCTGTCTTACGAGCCTTAACTATCGAATTGTTATTGAGTCTGATCTCTGAATGATCTTCAAACGATGCTTCCACTTTGCCTTCAAATATATTGGACCTTCCGACAAAATTAGCAACAAAAGGCGTAATTGGATTCTGAAACACTTCAATCGGTGTCCCTACCTGTATGATGCGCCCTTTGCGTATTATGGCAATACGGTCTGCCATCTCCAACGCCTCATCCTGGTCATGTGTAACATGAATACAAGTCAATTCCATCTCTTTTGTCATTGACTTGAGTTCTTTTCTGAGTTCCAATCTCAAACGCGCATCCAATGCTCTGAGCGGTTCATCCAACAGAAGGATCTCTGAATCGGATGCCAATGCTCTTGCAAGCGCAGTACGTTGTTGCTGACCTCCGCTCAATTCGTGAGGATGTGATTGAACCTTGCTCTCCATATGAACCATCGATATCATACTTTTCACGAGTTGTTTTGAACTCTCTTCGGGCCACTCTTTGATCTGCGGTGCAAACATCACATTCTCATAAACGGTCTTCGATGGAAATAACGAATAGACCTGTGACAACATTGTAGCCTGACGTTCGCTTATAGGCACCCCCAGAACATTCTTTCCATCGAATGTTATCGATCCGCTGTCAGGACGGGTCAATCCGCATATCATCCTAAGACATGTGGTCTTTCCGGCCCCGGTAGGGCCCAGTATGCATAGATACTCTCCACCGTGGACAGTGAGTGACAACCCATCTGCGGCTTTGCAATCATTACCAAAATCCTTTACGAGATCCTTAAGAACAATCTCAGGCATTGTTGTCACCTCCGTGTGTTATCACTCTTACAGCAAACATGAATACGAAACATATGGCTATCAAGATTATCGAACACATTGCCGCCTCAGGATATGCTTGTGCTTTGACCAGATTTATTATGTAAACAGGCACAGTCTGAACTGAATTACCAATAGCAACCGTTGCGCCGGTCTCTCCCAAACTCCTTGTAAATGCCAAAATCCCTCCGGCTATGATTGAGGACTTGATTATTGGCATCAATACCTTAGAAAATGCCTGGAAAGGCTTTGCTCCTAATGTCATTGCCACTTCCTCGTAAGACTGATCTACTTCTTCAACCGCACCTGTTATGTTCCTCACGATAAGCGGATATGTGAATGCTATATGACCGAATATTACCAAGACCAAACCCCATGAACTCCCTACGTTGAGACTGCCCCAGAATAGTGCCAATGAGAATCCCAATGCGGTCGTAGGTACTATGAGCGGGATATTTACCATATTATCCAGTATCTTTCCCAGAATGGTATTGCGCTGCCTCGCGATGTACATTGCCATGGGGATTCCGAATATTATATCAAAAACGACAGCAACACCCGCGATCAGAAATGATATTCCTGTTGAATACAAAAGCGTACTGTAATCAACATTAGACCCGGATTGAGTCAGATAAGCGAATATGTAAAATGACGGTAAAATAACGATTATCAGAAGAAAAGCTATCGAAAAGATATCTTTTGACTTAGGTACTACACCTCTGCTGATCTTTCTTCCAAATTGAGGCCATACTTTGGTTAGCGGTATCTTCAACCTAGTCATCAGAGTCTTTGCTACTACGAGAAGAACCAGAGCGAGTATGATCATCATCACGCTGATCAATATCATCGGACCGTTTCCTCCAGACATATTCTCGGCAATATATGTGGGTCCCGTGAAGAAAGTGTTTTGAACACCCATTAGCTGCAATGCAATATACGTACCTCCCGTCTCAGACAACGACCTTGCAAAACAAATAATGAAACCTGTTATAAGGCCAGCCCTGAAAAGAGGCAGCGTTATAGTTCTTACCGCTGTAAATTTAGATGCGCCCAGAGTCATGGCTGCAGTCTCATAGTTGGGCTCGATCTGCTCCAATATCGCAGAGAGCGATCTTACCATATATGGATAAGTAAAAATGATGTGCAACATTATGATCATGAGATACGGCGAGAATACCAATCCCAATCCAGAAACGGTTATTCCGTCCGGAGCACCCCAGAACATTACAACAGAGAGACCTAATACAGCTGTAGGAAAAGCCAAAGGCATATCCATCAGGGTATCAAGATACTTTTTTCCTTTGAAAGGTTTCCTCACAAGGATCCAAGCCATCGGAATACCAACCAATATGTCAATGATGGTAACAATCAGAGCAATGCTGAATGAATTGAAAACAGCCCCGTTTATCTGAGCCATCATTGCCGAATTAGCAAGGACCTCGCTGACGAGGCCCCATTCAGTAAATAATTTTAAAACAACGAATATGGAAGGTATTATAATGAGACACAGGAAGACCGCACAAACGAATCCGAACCATGCTTTCCGTGATTTTTCATTATTGGAGATCTCGTTTATCCTTCTAAATAGGGACATCTGAGGTACCTTACCTCTGCCGTAACGGCAGCATTAATATTCTAACGAACAGGTTTCTCAGAGTATAGAGATACTGACAACGTTGTTTCCACGAAGAACGACTGTTCCCAGACGCCTTTCTTCTCCGCCACTCACGTTGTTCTCTGCGGTCTCTTCGAGCACCATGTTCATGTACTCATCGAAACCGGTGAGCTTACCCTCTAATATCCTTCCGTCCTTCAAAAGAAGCGAAACGCGTTTGTCGACGGATTTTTCCAATAGGGCTTGTGGCATGACCATAATTATCAAAGCGACCTATGTGATGGCTTGATTAAAAGCTTTTCCTTTATTAAATCTTTAAAGCAATGCGCTTCGTATCCAATCTTATAGCTGTGGCCTGACCCGCAATCTTCATGATACAACGATGCGGACGGAATTCCTTCCATTTGGATATTGCAATCGATAAGACTCCGCTGAAACTGCAGAACTGAACGATAGCTGTGAAATGAATGCGGTATACTTAATCAGGTGTTTCTGGTCCGCGGTTCTTGGCTTGATCCTCGATCCACTTCTTGATATCTGCAACCCTGGTGCTTCCAATGCCAAAGTATTCTGAGAATTTCTTCGTCGTGGTGAGTTCGTAGGTCTGACCCTTCTTCTTAGCTTCGATCAATTCCTTGTCTAACAGGACCTTTACATCGTCATATGTGCGTGCACCACGAGTTTTGAATAACTCCGACTGAAGTACTGGCTGATTGTAAGCTATCGTACTGAGAGTGCGCATGATGCCCCCTGCCATCTCAGCCTTGGCAAACTTCCCGGTATATTCGGTGTATTCTGGCCTGAGCATCATACGATACTCATTTCCTATCTTCGCTATCACCATTGCACAATCGCGCTCATCATATTCTGATTTCAGATCCTTCAATGTATACCTTACATCAGATTCCGAAAGCCCTGTCCTTTCTACTATATCTGCAACGCGGAGATTATCGGCGGAGGAGAAGAGGGCCGCTTCAACTGCGCCTTTGGCAT
This sequence comes from Candidatus Methanomethylophilaceae archaeon, assembly GCA_963676235.1. Lineage (GTDB taxonomy): Archaea > Thermoplasmatota > Thermoplasmata > Methanomassiliicoccales > Methanomethylophilaceae > JALNYB01. The sequence continues at coordinate 876,739 of OY781044.1, read as the reverse complement.
TCACGTCAGTTCACCGCCACGATACCTTTGGAATCCTCTAGGGATCCGGATACCTCATGCATCAGGATCTCTATGAAGATCTCACCGCGCGGAAGTACATCCTGCCAAACCGAGAGCTTTCCGTCCCTTACCAAATGTAGCACCGAAACGAATATCGTGAGATTCTGTTTGATGCTCGGAGTATATAATTCATCGATCTGGAACGGCCCGGCACCTAACTTCTCTATCCTTTCCCAAACACGCCCGACATCCTTCTCATCATCCTCGTCGTGTGCCTTATTATCGAATTTTCTCGGCTCCTTTGCCTTGAGTTCGGATCTTACACGTTCTCTTTCCTGCGCGATCTCCATATCGTAACGTGCATCTTCAAACGCATCGATAAGTTCGTACATCGTAACTGGACGCATCTCTTCTCTCTGGAATGCTGCTTTGAATGCGACTTCCGGAACGTACATATGTTCGTCCTCATCTTCCAACTGGAAATCAAAATCGAAAAACTCGTCATCCAACGGTTCGTCGACCCTGCTGCGTGTTGCATCCGACTGCATTCTGAGGATCTTCCATGCCATAAGCATGAGTTTTCCTGCGACGATCATATCGAAAGAATTCTCTGCTACCTTTCTGGTATAGAGTTTCACAAACTCTCTGAGATCGATCTCCCACGGGTCTATTCCGTTCTGCAGAACCAAGTTGAAGACGGCCCTTATCGATTCATCGATAGGATCGCTGAGCTTCTCGCCTACTTCTGCGTTGTTCAGTATGCTCATATAGCCATTGATCTTATTGAAAGACTCAACATCCTCGGCCATAGCCTTGTGAAACAACAAATGCTGTTCCATGCTTTCTATCTGTAGATTCCCATCCATTTCTTATCCCTCCCTTACTCCTCATGATTGTGCATTGTGTTCACACTTTCAGAGTCGTGCTTCTTGTTAGCTTCTTCTTCATACTTGGAGACCTCTGCTAGATCTGGTTGCATGATGACCTTGCTTATACCGCTCGGCGGTCTGGTCACACCGATAAGATGATCGGCCATGGCCAGAGTGACCTTCCTTAAAGACACCTGAATGAACTGTGCCCGCAGTGAACTCTCCTTGATCCTCTTTGCAACCATTTCTGCATTGACAGCATCCAAGAACATATCCACTTCATCCAATACGTAGAAGGGCGACGGCTGATACTCCTGAATAGCGAATATAAATGCCAATGCTGTCAGGGATTTCTCTCCTCCTGACAGAGCTTCCAGTCTTAAAAGTTTACCATTCTTTGGCTTTGCATTGATCATAAGACCGCCACTGAATGGGTCATCCTCGTTTTCAAGGCCCATGTATGCCTCTCCTCCCCCGGATAACTGAGTATAAATATCGTGGAAATTGGTATTCACAGCCTCATAGGACTTCATGAAAAGACCTTTCTTCTGTGCGTTAAGCGACTGTGTCAGATCGTCCAATTCTTTGATCTGTTTATTGAGTGTCGCTACATCAGACATCAAACCGTCATATCTCTTCTTCTTCTCATCATAATCCTCTATGGCGCGAAGATTGACATTGCCGAGTCTAGACATGATGTTCTCACAGGACCTGATGATGCGCTTGATCTCCTCTTCTGATGGAATAGGTTGTTTTACCTCGATCTTTATCGCTGCAAGTTCCTCGTTCAACTGCCTTATGTTCTCGTTGATGATAGCAATTTGAGCTTCCTGCGACTGTTTTAATCCGGTCTTGGTCTCTATCTTCTCCTGTGTAGAGGTCTTATCTCCATCCAAACGATATCTGTTCTCGATCAATGAATCCTTCTGAATACGGAGATCTTCGATCCCTCCTTCCATCTCCTTCTCTATGGATTTCAAAGCATTTAGTTCGATCTTCAACGATTCCAATTCTTTCTCGTACTTATTGATGATCTCGTCATCGTCTGATATCTTCTTCAGAACGGATCTCAACTGAATGTCAAGAGATTCCTTCTGCTTGTCAAGTCCTGAGATCTCTGTTTCCAGTCCGGTCCTCTGTGATTCCAGATCGGCAACATCGATCTTCAGCTTGTAGATGTTGTCCCTAACTTTCTGGATCCTCTCCTGGATCTCAGCAGGCGCGATCATTGCGATACGCTCTCTTACGTTTGTCCTTTCATTCCTGAGATTCTCGACTACTTCTGAAATGAATGCAAGATCACTCCTTGCCTTATCGAGTTCTTTCTCTGCCGCATTGCATTCATTGCGTTTGATATTGAACTCATCAGACAGAGCTTGCTTTATTTTCTTTAATTCCGATATCTGTGCATTGAGCTGACCCATCTTGGCTTGTGCTCCTATGCCGGATTGAGAGGTCTTACGCATCTCATCGTCCATTGCACGGATGGAGTCCCTGATCTCTTTCAACTGTGCCCTTACGGCATCCAATGATGCATTGGCACCTCTCAATTTAGAACCTGATTCCTCTAATTTATCTTCTGAAGAAGCACCGAACTTCATGATATTCTGAGGATTGATCGTACCTCCGACCATTGCTCCGGATGCTTCGATTAGTTCTCCGCTCTTCGTAACGAGCCTTACTCCGCCCATCATGCTGCGAGCATCCGAGATGTTATCGACGACCAGGGTATCCTGAAAAACATACCAGAACGCATTCTGATACTTCACATCATAATCGATGAGATCCGTAGCATAGCCCTCAGTCTGCTTGACGATCATGATCGCTTTTGCCCTTGGTTTCCCTGGGATCATCTTGGTCAGAGGTAAGAAAGTGACTCTTCCTAGCTTCTCTTTCTTCAGGAAATTGATACAATCTGCTGCTACCTGATCATCATTGACGACTATAGCCTGCATCTTACTTCCTGCTGCAACCGCCAATGCGGTCTCGTATACGGAATCTACTGTGGCTAATTCCTGAATAGTTCCATGTATGCCGAGCATCTGTCCCTTATCGCGCAACTCGAGGATCGCAGAAACAGCCGCACTTCCGCGGTTCATCCTGTCGGATACTCTCTTTTCAGCCATCAGTTCGTTGTACTCTCCGTCCAATCTCCTGATGATCTCCTTGAGCTCGTTCTCCTGTTTCTCGTACTCGGCCTCTTTCTTTCTGGTCTCGAGGATCTTTTTGGATAGTTCCTCGGTGGTTCCCATTGGGCCGGCCTCTTGCTTCACCTGTTGTATGTTCCACTCGGCATCCTTGATGTCGAATGCTGCGGATTGTAATCTCTCATCGAGCGATGCCTGCGAACGGTGACTCTCCTCTGCGATCGTCTCTGCTTTAGCGCATCTAACCTGAATATCGTGTTCTTCAGTCTCCTTAGCATCGATATCTATCTCCAATTTCGAAAGATTATTCTGAAGAATAGTGTGTTCTCCGCCATGCTTGGCCATCTCTTCGCTGATGCTCGCACTCTCTGCCTTGGCCTCTTCTAATCTGCTCTGATGCTCTTCCAATTTTATTACGATGTCAGCTAACGATTCTGTGGCAGCTTTACGTTCTATCAGATTGTCATCGATGGATTCCTCGAAGTTGGTCTTGAATCCTATTTGCTCATCCTTATCTTCGGAAGCACGCTCCACGCGATCCTTCTGAGTTGCAAGCTTGATCTTCGTGCTCTCGATCTTTTCCTTCAACTGTTTATACTCAGGCCCGATCTTCTCAGCGATTTCTTCCTCTTTCGCAATTATTTTCTTCTCATTCTCTTCGTTTTCGAGTTTGAGGGCTCCTTTCTTTGACGTCAGAACTTCGATCTCTGCAGTAAGAGATGCCATCTGACCGAATGTTGATTCTAGTTTGGATTGTTCTATTTGGAAATGCCTATGGATCAATTGTGCCTTGGCCATCTCGAGATTTGACTGTGTCTCGAGATACTTTTTAGCATCCTCCCTATCTTTTTCCAATTTTTTTATATCGTTCTCTAATTCACCGACAACGATATTGATGCGTTCCAAGTTCGTGACTGCTTCTGTCCTCTCGCCATTAGCCTTATCGAGATCGTCATCATAACTTGAAATACCGGAAATACTGTCCAAAACACGCCTTCTTTCCAAATTTCCCATTTGTACAATACGCGTGACATCTCCCTGTTGGACCATATTGTATCCATCTGCAGATATCCTTGCTTTAGTAAGAAGACCGTCAAACTCAGTGAGTGATGATTTACGGTCATTTATGTAAAAATACGAATTGTAATCTGTTCCATTATCTGATATCTTAACATAACGTGTAAGTCTGACAACATCATCATCCCACGGCATCAACCTATCCGAATTATCGAATACTAGTGATACTTTTGTAAAACCTGCCTTGGTCTTTGCCTTACCGCCATCAAAAATAAGATCGGTGAGTTTTCCCGCCCTTACCGCTTTAGAACTCTTCGGACCCAGAACGAATAGGATTGCATCTGTTATATTAGATTTTCCAGAACCATTCGGTCCCGTGACTGCCATATATCCTTCCATCAGCGGTATGGTTAATTTACCGCCAAACGACTTGAAATTCTCTAATTCAACTTGCTTTAAGTACACGTTCCACCCCTATGAAGGGCAACGCGAGATTGTCGGCTCGTTATGCATCCCACTGTTCGTAGACGAACACTTATATAATGAGTGCGTAATATTTAAAAACATTCCTATTTGAAAACAAGTGCTGGCTTTGTTGTTTGAATGTTTTTGATACGTTTTATATTGTATCAATAATCATCCGATACTTGAAATATATCGAAAATTAAAAGACCCAGATATTGAATAATTTTATATCATGTGAAGCATTTCTTTATAATTTTACCAAATACTCTGGTTTGACTCGTATATGCTAAATACACTGGTAAAATTAGCATATGCTTTATATCCTGTCACTTCAGAGATTCCAACAACTTAGGAATATCCTTCACAGAATCTACAACATAAGTCGGCTTAATATCACTGTTCTCAAGGTCTTTCTTAGATGTCTCTCCGCTTAAAACGAGTATGGATGGCGTCCCTGCATCGAAAGCCATCTTAATATCTGTGTATAAACGATCTCCGACCATCACAACATGGTCCTTCGAAACACTCATCTCCCGCGCCGCCATCTCAAGCATCAAAAGATTCGGTTTTCCAACGACTTCTGCTTTAACTCCACCCAGCGATTCGAAAAGCCTTATGAATGGCCCTATATCGACATCGTATGAATCCTCAGTCGGACATACATCGTCCGGATGCGTTGCAACAAGTTTTGCGCCTGCCAATATATGATGATAGGCATCATTCAATTTATCGTAGGTTATAGTCTTATCAAACGTCAAATATACTATATCTGGGTCTTTTTCTGAGAAGGTAATACCTGAATCACTTATCTCTTCCGCGACATCTTCTGAAGCAATTGGAAATACCTTCTTCCCAGGATAATTATCCTTAACATATCTTATCGTTGCGATGTTCGATGTTAATACATTCTTCTCCAAAACGTCAAAACCCATCTTCTTCAATTTAGAATAGTAAAACGATCTGTTCCTTGAAGAATTATTCGTCAGAAAAACGAAAGGAATTCCTACTTCCTTCAAATAGTCTATGAACTCCACAGCACCGTTTATCAGATTTCCACCTTTATACACGGTGCCATCCATATCTATCATGAATCCATAATATTCCATATTATCACTCCAAGAACTCGTTCTTGACCATTTTGATCGTGTCTCTAAGCGCTTGCCTTGCGTCCTTACTGTAAATGCAAGCAGCAGGATGATAAGTAGGGATGAAAAGGATATCCTTTCCTTTCACAGATATCCTCTGTTTTGTATTCGCAATATCGTTCATCTTACCTTCGTACTGCAGAAGATCCCTACACGCAGACTTCCCCAATCCAATAACAACCTTAGCATCACGCAGTTCAGAATCCAAGAACGGCCTACAGGCCTTCATCTCCTCTTCAGTAGGGTCCCTGTTATTCGGAGGTCTGCATTTAACAGTGTTCGTGATCATAACTTTAGAACGATCGAATCCCTCTTCCTGCATGATCTTATCCAATAACTTTCCAGAACGTCCTATGAACGGTTTTCCTTCCAGGTCCTCTGTCTCACCAGGAGCTTCTCCCACAAAAACAATACCTGATAAAAGATCGCCACTTGGGAGCACAAGCTGTGTACGTCCCTCGCATAGACTGCATAACATACAATCTGGCTCAGGCCTCATGTCCCCTGTCCTTCAAGACCTCGGAACCTTTCACGAGTGCCCAGAGTTCCACTCCTATCGACTTCAGATTCTCTCTGCCGCCACCTTCTCTGTCGATTACAGACAGCACGCCGATGACGTCTGCTCCTGCTTCTCTTAATGTTTCAATAGCTTTTACACTGGATCCTGCTGTTGTTATGACGTCCTCAATAACAAGTACCTTGTCTCCCGTGTTTAGATCTCCTTCGATCAGTTTACCTGTTCCATGATCCTTCTTCTCTTTCCTTACCATAACATATGGAATGCCGACTGCCATCGATAATGCTGCAGCCAACGGAACTGAGCCAAGAACAACACCTGCAATCCTATTCGGACGCAGATTCTCATCCTGCATCTTCTCTGCCATGACCTGTGAGATCAAATAGAGGACCTGAGGGTTAGTACTTGCTTTTTTGATATCGATATAATAATTGCTTTTGGCACCTGATGCCAATGTAAAATCTCCGAACTGCAATGCACCGCAGTCCTCCAATGCCTTTGAAAGTTCACTCATAATATCACCAAGGTTCTTTTTTGAGGCCTTTCTTATATGCAACAATGTTTGCAACACGATGAAGCCCGAACATTATCAACAACAGAAAGATCAGAGCCAATATGTTCCAACCCTCGAAATATGTAGAATATACCCAGTTGAAATTGAATATAGCCGTTACCAGCAGTGCGCCGAATACGAAATCATACTGATCTAGAACGGGCGCTTTCTCCCCTCTCTTGAGTCCGAGCCTTCTCTTTATGAAGGCTCCCATGAGATCTCCTAAAACGGCTCCGAATGCCAAACATACAATTACAGATATATTACCCCAGAAAGGACCGAATCCCCAAAAATCCCTATTGTCGAAGAAAAACGAAATATCGATCATTATCAGACCGATGATTATACCTGTAAGGGCTCCTCCAAAGAATCCTTTCCAGGTCTTTCCGTTTCCGAATATCCTTTTTCCTTTCCACTTTCTTCCGCTGTCTATCGTTCTGCCTCCACCAAACAGCACGGCTGCCGAATTAGGTACCATTGCAGGCAAGAACAGCCAAAGACCGTTAATCATTATGATTGCGGCAGTTACGACGTCCATATTATTCTCCAGTTCAACATATACAATTGATTGTTTAAGCTTTCGTAAATTTCAATATCCTCTTGGAACTGCTGACTGTGTTGTTACATCATAATCTATTATCATTTAGAGGCCTCTTCAACGCCTTCGTAACATTGACTCCTTATTTGACGATTTTACATGTATCCGTGCTTTGCATTCAATAATTGAAATATTAAACCATCAAGATTGATCCTATCCGAGTTCTCAATTCCTCTATTGCATGGTTTGATTCTTAAATAACAAATTTTTATAAGACCATGATAAGAAAATATTCAAGATTTTATAACAGCATTTATTTTATCCTCTATCACTTATGCTAACATATGCTCGTGTTGGACAGTTCCGCATTATTCTCAATGGAACAACTCCCGGAAGAGGAATCGGTTTGTCCTCCTGGTGTGATAGACGAGCTCAATAAGTACAAAGACCCCAGACTCGTCCTTTGGGGAGACCTGCTGAGGGTATCCGATTGCACCAAAGCATCCATAGATAAAGTCTCGCAGATCGCAAAAAAAAGCGGAGACCTCGGAAGACTGTCTCCAGTCGACATTACAGTCCTTGCTCTGGGTCTTGATACCGGTGGCACCATTCTTACTGATGATTATTCAATTCAAAATGTAGCAAAACTAATGGGCCTCCCGTGCAGAGCGGTAGGTCAGGCAGGCATAAAAAGAGTCGAAAAATGGAACTACAAATGCATTGGATGCGGAAAATGGTTCAAAGAGAAAGCAGATGAATGTCCAATTTGCGGCTCTGCCATGAAATCGTGCAGAAAAAGATGATCACGGAAACAGATGCTTGCATCTGATCAGTTTGCCCATACGTCTCATTCCCAGAATGCTCATACATATCTCAGTCCTTTTATCAGAACCGAATGCGAACGTATCAGCTAATCTCTTGTTGTTGGCGGCTATCTTCAAAGGTTTGTAGAGGACCTCTTTCCACAACGTCTCATAATCAACCAATGAACGCCCTTCTTTGATATTATCGCCAGCCACCTGACCGCAGAAACGGCCCGCTATCAATGCCAACGGAATACCTCCGCCGTTCACAGATATGACATGCCCAGCAGCATCTCCGACGACCATTCCATTACCCGCGACTGTCTTCGGAATTGCACCTTCACTGGGAACATATTTCCCTTCCAATTTGTCTGAGATCACATCGAATTCATGCATCTTCACAAACTTATCGAAATACTGGCTTAATGTTCCATTGGAGAACTTCGGAGAGAATCCAACTCCTATATTGGCCTGTCCGATCTTAGGAATGACCCAACTGTATGCACCCGGTGCGATTCCGCCAAAGAACATCTGAACATATGGCTCAAAATCTCCCTTTGCCTGCGCCGTTACCGCCGGATAAGGCATATGATTCCTCGTTAAACCCAAACTCTGAGCAACACGTGAACCAGGACCATCAGCACCTATGATGACCTTATACTCGATATCACCACATGTTGTGACCGCTTTTCCATCCTTTATCTCTTGGAACTGACAGCTCTTTACCAGATCTGCTCCCTCTTTCTGAGCCTCATCCGCCAAATATTGATCGAATTTATCTCTATTTATCGTATAACCTGTAAAATCAAGAAGCGTGCATTTATCCTTCGGATCTATGAGCTTTATACCTTTGATGTCTCTGAGATGAAGTTCTTTCGGAATATCGAATAGGGATTCGGCATCTTCCAGATTTGGAAACATACCTTTTATCTCTTCATTCGATGGAATCATCTCTCCACATCTAACTGGAACGCCCACCTCGGGACGACGCTCGATGAATGTAACCTGAGCACCTTTCATCGCGGCATAACGCGCTGTCACACTTCCTGCTGGACCGGAACCTACCACCAGGATGTCTGTTTTGATCTTGTCAACCAAGAATATCACCTATCGCGGCTTACAAAATAATATGCCATATTGATCAAAGCGGTCTTGTAGATCGAATCTGAAATTACATCCAGAGACCGAACAGCATCGTTGACGATATTCTCTGCCTTATCGATACATTTTGAAACAGCATCGGTCATCTTTATGAGTTTCAGGGCTTCGATAACTTCTGATGGTGTAGGTTTCTCCTTCTCGAATATCTCTCTTATTGCCTTTCCGTATATCGGATCCTGCATTGCAAGAATTATAGGGAGTGTAGGTTTTCCTTCAAGGATGTCGTTTCCAACGTTCTTTCCCGTTGCACTCTCATTACCGATGACATCCAGTGTGTCATCGACTATCTGAAACGCCATTCCGGCTCTTTGAGCAAAATGACCCATTGCATCTACAACTTCCGTATCCGAACCTGCTAAGAATGAACCTGATTTCGCAGCACATTCGATGAATTTAGCAGTCTTACCATCGATAATCTTCATATAATCTGATTCTGAAACACAACCCTTGTGCTCGAAATCCTTCTGATTAAACTCTCCGGCACCCATTGATGCAGATGCGTCTACAACAAAATCTACGATATCAGGCGATGCTGAACCTATAAGACGGAATCCCAATGCGAAGATGTAATCCCCCGTGACAATTGATTTTCCCAATGAATATTCTCTATAAAGGGTCTTTCTTCCCCTTCTAAGCTCTCCCTCATCGTTAATATCATCATGAATAAGAGTAGCATTATGAATAAGTTCCAAAGCAGAACCTACATCTATGGCCTTCTTAGGTTTTGAACCGCCACATGCATAATACGATAAAATACACATCGACGGTCTAATCCTCTTACCGTGAACCGAAATGACGTAATTACACATCTCAGTGAGTTCAGAATTTTCAGACCTCATGGTATCGCACATTAACGTCTCGACATCATCGAGTTCTCTGGAGATGCAGGAATACCATGGCTCATCCATAGCAGTGGGATGTTTAGATTCTACTTAATATTTATTCTCATTTTTTTTCAGACATGAGTATAATCCAGACACGATAAATTGTCACACATCTGATTTATATGAAATTAAAATACATTTTTAATAGAATTTCCTCTAAATTAATACATTTCAAATCACCATACATCATAATAAAAGCTATCGACCACACTGAGTTATGAATTGAAATAAAAGAATTTAGAAGGTGAGTGTGATTTCCCTGAACTGAATCATTATGTAATACTACATCAAATAGATATTAAATTAACAAATATCGACTATGATTACGATTATAAATGCGTACCAAAATCCGACTCGAATAAACGACTTACTTCTGCAATATTGTATGTATCTCTGCCACCAGTTGAATTTAAAACACCAAAATCATCAATCCTGAGATATCAATGATCATATCTGGATGAATTTCATCATATTCTATATGGATACATACCCAGCATTAATTTCGAATCTGTTTTTTCAGACTGGAATAAACCATCGATGATGAGATATTAAAAAGGAAAAGGGCCAAAGGCCCTGTTTTTATTGAGTTTAAGCAAACAATGCTGCAGCTGCGTTTGAACAGAAGTCCAAGATGAGCTGTGGGTAGATACCGAGTACGATAACGAAAACCACACATATTGCGATTGCAACTGCAAATGCGTTCGGGATCTTAATCTTCTCTGTCGTTTCGCCCTTCTCGATATACATGGCCTTTACGACCCTTGCATAATAATACAGGGAGATTGCGGAGTTAAGAATGGCTATGAATGCTAACCAGATCCACTGTGTCATTACTCCGCCGTCGCCGTATATCGCCGATGAGAACAGAATGAACTTTGAAGTAAATCCTGCAAGAGGCGGTATACCTGCGAGTGAGAATAAGAACAGAAGCATTGCGAATGCAACGAACGGAGCCCTCTTCGCGAGGCCTCTGTAATCCGAGATCTTCTCTCCGATACCAACAGATATGAGTGCACCTACGATAAGGAATGCTCCACCTTTCATGAACACATGTGTGAACATATGGAACAGACCACCGGTGAGTGCATACTCGCTCATGACTGCCATAACAATTAGTATGTAACCTGCCTGCGCGATACTCGAATATGCCAGCATCCTCTTGATGTTGGGCTGAGCGATAGCGACGACATTACCGACCGTCATTGTGATAGCTGCGATGATCGCGAATACATATTGCATCTCTACAGTTGCAAATGACGCGACTGCCGATCCTGCCACAAAGAGCACCAAGAAGATCTTGAAGAACACAACAAGCCCCATCTTCTTCGATCCTGTTGCCAGGAAAAGAGACACTGGAGTTGCCGCCCCTTCATAAACATCAGGTGCCCACATATGGAACGGAACAGCTGCGATCTTGAAACCGTAACCTGCGATGATCGTGATCATTGCGATGCCGAATGCCCATGAGAATCCATCAGTTGACAGAACTGTTGCAATATCAGCGATATTGGTCGTACCGGTAACACCATACAGCATTGAGATACCATAAATGGTAAGTGCCGTGGATATTCCACCGATGATGACGTATTTCACTGCTGCTTCTGCTGCCCTCGGATCATTCCTCTTCATTGCAACAAGTGCATATGAAGAGATACTTACGAGTTCCACACCGAGGAAGATCGTCAGAAGATCACTGGCTGTTGCAACGAACATCATACCGGTCGTTGCTGCTAAAAGCAACGAACTGTATGCGCCGTAGTACAACCTTGTGGTCTCTGTGCTTGCCGCGGATACCAAAGCTACCAAGAACACAACTGTCTGGAAGAGCAGGATCATGAGGCCCGAAAAGGCATCATAAGTGAACAATTCCGCATATGTTCCGGTATATTCGCCCACGAGGAGAACGAAGTTGATTATTATCGAAATGATAATGACCGCCAACATTGCACCTGTGACCAAATTCCTTCTCTTTGAAGAAAGATATATGGCAGGCATTATGAGTGCTCCGAGGATCATGATGATCATCGGCGCTATCGGAGTGAAATCTCCGAAAATATTACTGATTATAGTTGGATCAATATTCATTTCAGATCACCACTCCAAGAGTTACAAGGCTTGATGTATAATCGCTTATGTAACCTAATGCCAGGTCCGGCCATAAACCGAACAATGCAATTAGTCCACATACAATAACGAGTGCGAATGCCTCTGACTTGTTGACATCCCTCAGGTGCGCCGTTTCAATCTTATCGGTAAGCTTTCCAAACAATGATCTCTGCATCGCCCACAGATAATAACCTGCGGTCAGCATGAGTGACATCAAACAGAAGATTATCAACCAGATCATATTGATTGAGAATGAATACTGGTAGAACGCGAATATGATACCAAACTCTCCCCAGAATCCTACTAGACCTGGTAATCCGAGTGATGCCATGAAACCGAACATCATGAATGCTGCATATATCGGGACCTTTCCTGCAAGACCTCCCAAAAGGGGAATCTCCCTTGTCTCGAACAGATCGTGTGCAAGTCCACAAGTCATGAACAATACTGCTGTGATGAGCCCGTGTGCGAACATCAGGAAAATTGCAAATTCAATACCGACCTCTGAAAGACACGCAATTCCGAGCAATACCATACCCATATGGCTAATGGACGAGAATGCAACCATTTTCTTGAGATCCTTCTGGGCAATACAAGCATACGCACCATATAGAATCGCAACGATTGCAATAACGACCATTGCAGGCTGCCACCAAACAGCTCCATCCGGGAGCACTTCAAGACAAACTCTTATGATACCATATGAACCCATCTTAAGCATAACAGCTGCCAGCAATACTGAACCTGCTGTAGGTGCCTCTGTATGAGCATCTGGTAACCAAGTATGGAACGGTACGATAGGCATTTTGACTGCGAATCCGAAGAAAAGCAGACCAAATACGAATATCTGGAATGTCGACGAGAATGCCGATGCACCGATTGCAACAGCTGCAAAGGAGAAGTCGACAACTCCGCCTGCTGCCGCCTGAATGGCGATGGCAAAGATACCAATCAACATTACCAAGCTTGCTACATGGGTGTATATGAAGAACTTGATGGCTGCATAATGTCTCCTCGGGCCTCCGAACCATGATATCATGAAATACATAGGGATCAAAGTTACTTCCCACATTATGTAGAACAGGAAGTAATCTGCTGACATGTACACACCCATCAGACCAACTTCCATTGCTAAAAGCAATGCGAAGAAGTAATTGGGCTTATCTTCTTGGTGAGACGAGAAGATCGTGACCAAAAACACTAAAAGTGCTGTAAGGAAGACCATCAGTATGCTGAGCCCATCGATCTGAAGAATATATGACATCTTAAGACCTGCAGACTCGATCCACGCGTAGTTTTCACTATAGACTGAAAGGTTCTTGGCCAGAAGCAGGAAGAATGTCAGGATCAGTGTGATACCAGACATTGTTGCTGCGGTATATTTTGCGTATTTTGCTCTTTCGTTTCCCATGAATAGTGTTATAATTGCACCGATCAACGGTAATACGACCAATAGTGTAAGGAGATATGGGATCTCCGGTAAATCAAACATTTTACAGGCCTCCCATGTACCAGAATATGCCGAGAATGACACAGAAGAATACCACAACTCCACCGAAGACAACTGTTGTGTACGAATGTACATTTCCTGTCTGAGCTTTACTGAGGATCTCTCCACCGCCAATCACTGCATTCGAAATTCCATTGACAGTTCCATCGATAACGTTTTTATCAACGAAGTCAACACCGCGTGCGACACCATATCCTAATTTCCAGGCAATCTGATCGTAGAGCTGCGGGAACCACCATCTCATAGTGAGTGCGTGGTAAAGACGGGACTCTCCGTTCTTGTTGAACTGACCTGGGTTCATGGTCTTCTTGCTGTACATAAGATATGCAATACCCATTGCCATCAATACAAGCACGATTGTCATCCACGTGTATACGTTTCCGAATATCTCTGTGATATACTCGAATCCTTTTCCTTCGCCGCTTCCAACCTGAAGGTTACCTGCAGCATTCTCTCCGATCGAGATCAAATTATCGAATCCGAATAATATTACGAAACCGAGTCCCGCTGCAAAGATTGACAGGATACAGAGAGGTACAACCATCGATCTGGGTGACTCCCCGTGAGTATGATGAGCATTGACACCCTCCACTCCCTGGAAAGTCATAAACCACATACGGAACATATAGAATGCCGTCATGAATGCTGTCACTATAGCAAGGAACCACAATATTAGGAACAGAGTCTGTTCTCCAAAGTCCGATGCATGCATAACACTCTCGATAATAAGATCCTTTGACCAGAATCCTGCGAAGAACGGGAATCCTGAAATCGACAAAGAACCGATAAGCATTGTTATCGATGTTATCTTCATCTTCTTTCCGAGTCCTCCCATTTTACGCATATCCTCTGTACCGCATGAATGAATGACCGAACCTGAACCGAGGAAAAGCAATGCTTTGAAGAAAGCGTGATTGACCATGTGAAGTAATCCTGCTGTATATCCTGCTGATCCAGCCACGATAAGAGCTTCGTTACCTTGCTCAAGACCGAGAGCAATCATGTATCCGCCTGCACCCAGAGCCAAGAACATATATCCTAACTGTGAAAGTGTGGAATAAGCCAAGACCTTTTTGATATTCATATTGTTGAGAGCCATCGTTGCTGCGAAGAATGCTGTGACTCCTCCTATAATCGCAACCCAGAGCAATATCCATGAACACTGTGTGAACAGAGGGAAACACCTAGCTGTGAGATAGACACCAGCTTTGACCATTGTAGCTGCATGAATTAAAGCAGATACCGTTGTAGGGCCTGCCATCGCATCGGGCAACCAATCCAATAGAGGGAACTGTGCAGATTTTCCAATCACACCGCCGAATATCAGAAGGCTTCCGAGAATGATCATGTTCGGATCAACAGCGGCTAATGCCTCTTCTGTGAACATGTCTGCGTAATCCAATGTCTTGAATGCAAACAATAGAACGAACAAACCTGCCATCAGACAAACATCTCCCAGTCTTGTGACCAAGAATGCTTTCTTTGCTGCAGAGGCTGCATTTTCTGAAGCGGCATCTCCATCGGGGTGGTTGAATGACCAGAATCCGATAAGGAGGTAGGAACAGAGTCCCATAATCTCCCAAAAGATGAACATCTCTAAGAAATTACTAGATACGGCCAATCCTAACATTCCTGTGAGGAATAAGGAAACCTCTCCGAAATATCTTCTCTTCCTGACACCCTCATCGTGCATGTATCCAAGCGAATAAATGAAGATCAGCATCGCGATAAACGATGCGAACAGCATCGTAAGACACGCTAAGCTGTCGATATAGTATCCGAAGTGAAGAGTAAATCCACCAGGTAAGGTGAACCATGTAATCTGCTGCGTCACATATCCAACGTCTGAATATGCAGCGGAAGTCCAGAACTCGCACGAAACGAGAACTGCAAGTACAGTAGCGATAGCAGCTCCTGTTATCGCAATATATCCGCCACCCTGTGGCGTTTTGTTACCAAGGAAACCGACAATCAAGAAACAAAGAAGCGGTATCACTGGAATTAACCAAGTATATTCTATGAACAAACTTACCACCTCATTGAAGCCAAACCATCGACCTCAGTTGCTTTCTTGAGTTTGTATGCATTGAGTAAGATAGCAATACCTACTGCAACCTCTGCAGCAGCTACTGTGATCGTCATTATAACGAATACTTGACCCATTGCATCACCGGTGAATGCCGAAAAAGCCACAAAATTAATGTTCGCAGCATTGAGCATGAGCTCTACGCACATCAGAACAATGATTGTGTTGTTCTTTGTCATTACGCCGTATGCTCCTATGGCGAATAGTATCGCAGCAAAAGCGAGGAAGAACTCAATTGGTATCATCGTGTTCACTCTCCTCTCTTGCTATACATACTCCGCCGATTATTGCACCGAACATAAGCAGACCCACTATCAAAAGAAGGGGACCGTACTGTTCGAACAGAACATAATTGAGGGAACTCTCATCTAGATGACCTTCATCGTCCACAACCTCTGTGAAGGGGATCTCCTGTGGGGTATCATATGTTGTATAGTTGTCCCAGTTCGTCGCGAATATCGCTGAAACGCAAACTACCAGTAGCAAAGCTGCTACAACTGCACCAATTATGACTTTCTTGCTGGTCATAAGGAATCATCTCCACTTTTCTGAATGTACCTTCTCGTGAGCATAATGCTAAACGCGAACAAGATCGTGATAGCACCGACGTATACGAGCATTTGGATAACACCTATGAATTCAGCCTCGAGGAAGAAGTAAGTGACTGCAACGCAGACAAATACCAACGCGAGGTAGAACGCACTGTGAATGACCTCTTTGACACTTACAACGTAAATAGCGGCAGCAATTGCAATGCCAGCTAATATAACGAATGCCAGGAGATCTGCGTTATCCCAGAGGTACTGCACTACGGAACAGAATCCATTCCAAATATCATTTAAGAATTGCATTATAGCACCTCATCCATGTGGAGAGCTGATTTAGGACAGTCATCCACGCAGTTATGACAACAAACACATGTGTCTTTGTTAATTTCAGGCCAAAGAATCGGCCTGCCTTTTGCATTGACTCCGTGCTCGATCATTTTGATGGCCTTTACAGGACATACTTTTTCACACTTTTTGCAACTGATGCACTTAGACGAGTCAAGAATCGGCCTATCTATCATGAACGCGTTTACGCGCCTTTCAGAGTTTCCGTTCTTGATATCAGACATGAGGGTCTCTTCGAGGTGAACCTCCATGTTCTTATTGATCTTGTCACAGGCAAGCCTGCGTGGACCGTAAATTAGATCCTCTCTCGTGTATTCAGCCAATTCCTTTTCAGGAGTGACGGTCATAGCATCGACAGGACAGTACTCTGCGCAATAACCACAGAATGCACATCTTCCAAGGTTGATCTGCGGCCTTTTTACTGTATTTCCCGCATCGTCTAGAACTTCAACAAGTTCAATGCACGATGTAGGACACATCCTAACGCAGATACCGCACGAGATACACTTATCAAACCTGAGTCCAGGACGTCCACGATAATTGTCCGGCATCCACAGATCCTCATAAGGATACAGTATAGCTACATCCCTGTGAATGACCGCTTTGACGAACAGTTTAGAAACGACCACGAAGGGCTTCATAATCCAAAGTGTTCTTCTCGGTATGTTCTCATCGTAAGGATATTTCTTCAAGAATTCCATAACCATCAGTAAACACCTCCGATCTTAAGCATAAGAACAATTGCCAGATTGATGACAGACAACGGCATGAATACTTTCCATCCGATGTTCAGGATCTGATCCGGCCTTACCCTTGCGATTGCTCCTCTTAATATTATCATCATGAAGAACACAATCCAGGTCTTTATGAGGAATGTTAGCTCAGGAAGATATGTATTGATCTGTAACGGATCCCATGGGAGAAGCCATCCGCCGAGGTACATGATAGTTATCATTGCACATGCGACGTAACCTCTGAAATAGTCACCTAACATGATGAGTCCCCATTTCATTCCTGCATACTCCGTCTGCCAGCCTTCAACCAATTCTGCTTCTGCTTCTGCAATGTCAAACGGAGTACGTTCTGACTCTGCTGTAGCACAGAAGAAGAAGGTGATGAAACCGACAATCTGGGGAATGAAATACCAAGTAGAATTGAACTGAGCGTTTACGATGTCACCGATGTTGAAACTACCTGCCATAAGAGCTGTTGTAGCTATCATGATGAGTATTGGGACCTCATACGAGATCATCAACTCTGCCGCCCTCATTCCACCGATAAGTGAATATTTATTGTTCTGTCCCCAACCTGAAACCAATATGAAGAATGGTGCCAGTGCGAACAATGCCATGATGATTAGAAGTCCGGTGCTGTAATCAACAACGAACCATCTCTGCGACAGAGGGATCATACATGCGATAAGAACAGATGTCCCAATAACGAGAGACAATGTCCACATGTAGGTCATCTTGTCGACTTTCTTCGGCATTGTGTTCTCTTTCATGAAGGTCTTGAGACCATCAGCGACACACTGGAGGAATCCCTTCATACCGATCATGGTTCCTCTTCTGTCCATCAATCTACCCAGAACTTTACGTTCTTCCCATAAGGAAATCAGAGTAGCTATGAAAACGACAAGGAATATGACGATCATGAAAATGATCAATGCGAACATATTCACTACTTCATCACAAATCAACCATGTAGAAACAGGGTTTCCTGGTAAAAGAAGATTGATCAACCATGCTATTGTTCCACCTAATAATTCCCATAACTTGTATGAGATATCATACGGCAGATTGTACACATCGAACGGGTAATACATGTTCGACATTACGTCTGGGAAATGAATCCAATCAAGAATACTGCTGTAAACCATAGTATCACCTGTCAGTCTCTCCAAGACACATATCGATCATTGCCATTACTACGGGCACATCTGCAATCCTACATCCCTGTACCAACGGCTTAGCTGCAGATACATTTGTGAAGATCGGACTACGTACTTTGAGTCTGTATGGCTTATCCGTTCCGTCTGAAATCAGATACATCAAAGACTCTCCGCGAGGATCTTCCAACCTTACTGTGGATCTGCCTGCAGGTACATTTGATGGGACTTTGAGTCTATAAGGAGCATTCTTTCCGAGTGCTTTGACCTTCTGAACTGCCTGTCTGATGATTTTACAGGACTGCAACATTTCTTCTATCCTTACCTGGTATCTTGAATACGAATCTCCCTGTGTCATGACTGGAACATCGAAATCGATCTTGTCATAATTGTCATATGGATCATCGCGGCGAATGTCGAAATCGACACCGGCACCTCTCATTGCAGGTCCGGTGATACCGAGATTGACAGTCTGCTCACGCGTGAGGTGACCTACGCCTTTCATTCTTGATACGAATACAGATGAATCATCGATCAATGTGACAATATCATCCATTAGAACCTTCTCGAAACGCTCCACACACCTCATGACATCTCTGTCAAAAAGTTCGGTCGTATCGTTCCTTACACCACCGATACGTGGATAATTGGTTGTCATCCTTGCACCGCAAAGACGAACATTTAGATCCATAAAGAATTCTCTTTCCCTCATACACCAAAGGAACACTGTGAAGTTTCCGAGATCCGTACCGACTGCTGCCAACCACATGAGGTGTGACTGGATACGGCAGATCTCATCGGCAACTATTCTGATGTATTTTGCTTTCTCGGGAACATCGATGTCTAACGCTTTCTCGACTGTCATACAGAACAAGTGTGTGTATGTCATCGATGCTGCGTAACAAAGACGGTCCGCCATCGGGATGATCTTTGGATACGACCTTGCCTCGGCCTCTTTCTCCCATCCCCTGTGCAGATATCCTACAATAGGCTCGGCATCCTTTACTATCTCTCCATCTACCTGGATCTTCAATGTCCAGAGTCCGTGAGAGAAAGGATGCTGAGGGCCCATGATGATCCACATTTTATCTGTGTCCATCACTGCAGACTCTGCTTTAATGTCCAAAACATCTTTAGCCATCATTCCTGCCCCCTTAGTTTATATGATTTTCTAAACGGATAGAATTCATATGTATCGGGTGTGAGTAATCTCTCAAGTTTCGGATGACCGTCGAAAACGATTCCGAAAAGCTCGTACGTCTCCCTCTCATGCCAGTTCCCTCCAACCCATATGTCAGAGATCGACTGTACGTGAAGATCGTGGTTGTCAAGATCGGTTGTGAGCTCAATCATGGTGCCCGTGTGATAATTACTAATCTGGTAGACGACTTGCATGTAATCTACCATATCGACTCCGATGACCGTTGATATGTGCTCAAAGGTGAGCTTCTCATGGATGTATTCACAAACTTCGTGAACGATTTCCTTAGGAAGCGTTGCATACACTCTCCTGGTCTCGGTCTTGGTCACATTGACCTTGCCTGCGAATCTTTCGGTGAGAAGAGTTTTGATATCATCGACTGAGGGTGCCTGATATATTGTATCGGTATCCATCTTCAGTCCTCCATGAAAACGCCTCTTCTGAAATAATCATCGATCTTCTTCTGCAAAAGCATGAATCCATCGATCATTGCTTCGGGCCTTGCAGGGCATCCGGGTATGTAAATATCAACAGGCACTATTTGATCAAGTCCCTGTACGGTGTTGTATGAATCATACCAGGGTCCACCTGAGATTGCACATTCACCCATAGCTACAACCCACTTGGGGTTAGGGATTTGCTCATACAAACGCCTGATATCCGGTCTGACCTTCTTGGAGATCCAACCGTTAACGAGAAGGATATCTGTTTGCCTGGGTGATGATCTGTAAATCATACCGAAACGCTCTGCATCATAACGAGGTGCAGATGCCGCGGCCATTTCCAGAGCGCAACACGCAAGTCCCCAGTGCAGGGGGTGCATAGAATTTTTCATTGCCCAAGACCAAATAGGTCCGGTCAGCTTGTCGACAGTCTTTTTCGTACCTGCGCTCAAAAGATCGTTGATCATGGCCGAAGACCATGTCATGAACTCGTCTGCGCTCATTGCGACAGCATGGGGGTATAGGCTCATATCCATACGGTTTCCTCCTTTTTCAGAGCGTATGTTACACCCAAAATCGACATTCCGAAGAACAAAAGCATCCAAACAGTTGCCATGGTGGAAAGACCGCCGTACGCAACTGCCCAAATCATTAAAAATGTCGCGACCAGGTCAAAAACCACAAATATTATTGCAAAAGCATAATATTGGAATCTGAACTGAACGTGTGCTTCTCCGATAGGATCTGAACCGCATTCATATGTGGTCTCCATCCATTCAGTCGGTTTATAGGGTCTAATAAACCTTGATGCCCACCATGCCAAAGGTGCAAAACCGAGGGCGATTATGCCCACGACGACCAGTGGTATGTAGCTCACAATTAGTGACATTAAGAATTGCGCATGGCTTGTTAATATATAACTTTTCAGAGGCGCGTTCCTGTTGTATATATAAGGGGAGAAGGTAACTTATTTACACTCAACAACATGCATCCCCTGTAGGATTAATATGGCAGCAAAAATAGGATTCATCGGTGCAGGAAGAATGGCAGAGGCTATGATCAACGGCCTCATCGCTAAGAATATTTACACGAAAGACGAAATCATAGCATGTGCTAAAACGGAAGAAACAAGAAACCGTGTAAGCGAAAAATTCGGCATAAAGATGTATGAAAATGCTTCGGAGATCGCAAAACTCACAGATGTACTGGTTCTTGCAATCAAACCAAAAAACATTCCGAGCCTTTTCCAAGAAGAAAAACTCGAATTGGGGTCGAATCACCTATTGATAAGCATTGCTGCCGGTGTCAAAATAGCTGCCTTTGAATCATATGTGCCAGATGCTAAAATTATAAGAGTTATGCCCAACCATTGTTGTATGGTTTTAGAAGGTGCAGCAGGATATGTCAAAGGAACGAAAGCCACGGACTCCGACATGCAGACTGTAAAAACTATTCTTTCTGCATTGGGACTTGCTGTTGAAGTAAAAGAACATGATCTTGATGCAGTCACGGGTGTAAGCGGAAGCTCGCCTGCATTCATGTACATGATGATAGACGCTATCGCAGATGCAGGAGTCCTCTGCGGACTGTCGAGAACCGTTGCAATACGCCTTGCGGCACAGTCGATGCTTGGTGCAGGCAAAATGGCATTGGAAAGCGGAATGACCCCCTCTCAACTAGTAGACAGCGTGTGCTCACCGGGTGGGACTACCATCGAAGGTGTCAAAGTCCTCGAAGAACAGTGCTTCGAATCCGCTGTTGTAGATGCTGTAAAAGCTTCTGTTAAAAGATCAATTGAAATGGGAAAGAAGTGAATCTTTCCTGCCTTATATTCATATGATATCTATAATTCTTATATAAGGTTCAATTCGATCTTCTCATCATCGATTTCAAAAGACCGGTGGCGATGCGCGGAGAATTCCTCCAGATCGAACCTGCTTCCCAACCGAGATCGTTCTTGTTACAAACCGTAGAATCCATCAACCGCTCCCCTTCCTCTTTGGTCTCCCACAGTCTTGCTTCTCTTTCTCTGAGATCGGAGATGACCATGATATCATCGATCTCATGCATAAGGGAGCGTGCGACCTCTGTTCTTTCACAACGGTTGTCACAATCTTCTTTAGATATGCGTCCGCATTCGAACTCTGCTTTTGACAATTCCAACGCAGCATCATAAGAGGTCTCTGCAATAACATCCCTTGTCATCCATTTAGTCTCATATGACAAGACGAGCTTCCATGAAGGATTATCCAAAAGCTTCCTGTGCTCCTCCAATGTCCTCGCAAAGAATCTGTATCCCCATTTCTCGGGTTCCTCGAAAGCCCTGCTTCCGGGATCGACAAACGGAGCGAAGGGTGCGTTGTAGATATAAAGATTATCTTTTTTATTGATGGTGTCCCACAGATGCTTTGATGCTTTTGCACTATCCAATGCAGATTCTCTGGTCTGATGCGGAAGACCGGTCATGTAGAACAGATCGAACCTGTTGCAACCATTATCGAAAGCGGCAGTGACAGACTTTTCGATAGCATCGTTGGTATATCCTTTTCCGAGTGCAAACCTTACTTCCTCGTCGTGTGAATCAGGAGAGAACTCGATCGTATAGCCACCTTCGAATGCCCTGTCCAATTTCTTGAAATATTCGGCATTGGCACCGTTGAATAGTTCGATGACAACATGATTATCTATCTCCCTCTCTTTTACGGCTTTGAGGAACCGCTCGGCATAATCCATGCTATTCTGCCTGATATCCCCAACTATGAACACGGGAGTATCCAGATAATTCTGGATGGAGTCTATGTCCTCAGCAAGTTTTTCAGGACTTCTGTATGCAGGCTTCTTTCTGCATACAACTTTACCATTGGCGTAATGTGATCCTCCGCATTCTGCACAATTGAGAGAACATCCTCTTACCGTGAACACAGATGTCAATGGGAGCTTGTCCCATCCATACCAAGGAAGGGCGCCTTTGATATCCATGTGTTTTATGACATTCTTGATCATTACCCCATAATCGAACATTATGTCATCCAGACTGTCTGCTGAATACGTGAGGCCGTTGTCGTGGATCTTACCCTCAGCATCCTTCCATATCAGATTAGGTACCTCTGACAGATCCCCTCCCTTTTGAAGGACCTCCATCATCTTCACTGTGGGTACCTCTGTGGTATCTCCCCGCATGATCAGATCCACTTCTGGCCTTCTTATCAACTCATCATAGAAGTACGAGGAAGTGAACCCACCGAACTCGATCTTTGAATTGGGATGATATTTTCTTACTATCTTTGCAAGCTCCAGTGCTCCGTGCACATGTGGCATCCAATGCAGATCGATAGCAAACACATCAGCATCCAACCTGCGTATGCGCTTCTCAACATCGAATTTCTTGCTCTGAAGCATCTGAACGGCGATATTCACGATCCTTGTCCTGAATCCAGCAGCTTCCAGATGTGAAGAGATCGTCATGAATCCTATAGGATACATCTCAAATACGGGCGATGACGGGATGACATCGCTTACCGGGCCGTAGAATATAGGTTTCTTTCTAAAATCATAAACGCTGGGCGCATGCAGAAAGATTATGTCTGAATGTGCCAATCTATCACGACCCGTAACGCCTTACACGTTGCTGATACGATCTTATCGCCCTCAGGAAATCAATATGACGGAATCCTGGCCAATAGACATCTGTGAAATACAATTCTGAATACGCCAATTGCCATAGAAGGAAATTAGACATCCTCACTTCTCCGGACGTACGTAGGATGAGATCTGGATCCGGGATGTCTGATGTGTAAAGATGATCTGAGAATAATTCCTCGGAGATGTCATCGATATCTATCTCTCCATCCTTTACTTTCTGAGCTATATTCTTAACTGCCGTAAGGATTTCCTGCCTTCCACCGTACGCTATAGCTACATTGAATGTCATATTGGTGTACATGCTCGTCTTCTCATCTGCATAATCTATCGCATCGAGAACTCTCTGCGGAAGCGTTGAATGATCCCCCAGGACCCTGATCCTTACTTTGGACTCATGTACCTTCGGCGTATCTGCCATCTTGTAGAGGGATGCTTCGCAGAGGTCCATCAGAAAATCTATCTCACTCTGTTCCCTGTTGAAATTTTCTGTTGAGAATGCAAACACGGTAACATAAGAAATATTGAGGCTGAGGCACCAATCAAGCATCTCTTCAACCTTCAGTTCGCCCATCATATGTCCTTTGTTGGCTTCTTCACCGAGGATCTGTTCAGCATATCTACGATTCCCATCCATTATTATTGCCAAATGTTTTGGAATTGGGCCTTCACGAACCTCTTTTTCCAATTGTTTCTCATATGTTGAATAAACTACTTTGGGAACTGCCATAAAATCACTCAAAATCTTCGGGTACTCCGGCAGCTTTGGGGCCTAGATCAAAACAACCGACGGCTGCAACAGCGCCGATGACCCCTTTCATTCCTGTAATGCTGATTATCTGTACGCCGCATTCTTCAGCTACTTTGATAGCATCTTCTTGAATGAACAGAATACTCTTTGCATTCCATCCGAATTCCTGAAGTTTTTTAGGTATGGTTAAACCTTTGAAAACCGTCATAACTGTATCATCAGAATACGATTCCGATCTGATAAAATCCCTGCAATATTCGATGAGCTCCGGGATCTCCTCTTCTTTAACTGCAAACGAGACCGCCGTAGAACAACAATTAGTGGTCTTGTTTGGAGCTTTCGGGTTTAGCTGTATTATCTTATGGTCAATGAAACTACCAATGGGGCATGTCGTACCGAGTTTCAAAGCTGTGACCCATGAAGCTCCTTTCTCCTTGGTATCGGTATCATCTATTCCGATGATCACTCTGACCCTCTTAGGAGTGATTATATCCACATGAGCCGTATGGGCTCCGCCTATCTGGAAATCATCCGGGTATATCGTTTCAATAACGTCTGGACACTGTGCGATGCATGCACCGATACCTACCGTAGCGCCTGCAATACCATACCATGTCGTACGAACACGATCCCCTTCTACTTTCAAAGCCGAGAGCCCCTGACCTCCGACATCCTTTGAAACAGGACCGAAATTCAACTTCTTCTCCCCGATCTCAACATTCATGATCAACGTGTGACCTTCCATGCGAATATCCTTGATTACTCCGCCGGTACGCCTCCTGTTGACAACATCCCACTCTCCAGGACCGCGGGCAACGCACTTCTCGACTATTTGAGCGACTCCGCTCTCTTCATCCACCATTGTAATGAATCCTTTACAGAACAGAGGCCCGTATTTTGCCTTGACTTCATCGGGTCTGAGGATCTGGACCATTTTTATTCCTCTTGATTCATGTATTCATCTTCGTCCTCATCCTGGTCTTCCTCTTCTGCTTTGGAGAGGAATTCCGGAGGAACATTATCACAGAGGAATACTGTTTTTGCAGCCCTTCCGATCTTGTATCCTGCTTCCACACAACCGAAAGTATCAACTGCGAGGATGACGGGATCTTCAACACGAACTGAACCTGCCCTTACCGCATCGTGGTATGAACGTGAAAGATGGACCATTGCCCTATCGGAAGGCAAAAGTCCTACCTCTAAAATTATGTCGCACTCCTCCGATGTTGCCGGATAATAGAGTGTATATGGAATGTTATCGGTCGGAAGATTGAGATTCAATTTGATTGTATGCCCGTATGTCGCCCTGACACAGGCTCCAGAGATCTGATACCTTCCTTTCGGATCTGTCTCTACCAGAGCCTCTACATGATGAATTCTCAACCACTTCATACGTGGATTACGATCCTTGATAACGGCAATAATGTCTCTGATGTCGACAAATCCCTGTTCATCCATCTCAAGGTCGAACTTACCATGTCTGAGGATTCCAGCCATTGTCCTTCCCATCTTCTCGACCTCGTAGTCGCTCATGATGAATTTTCCTTCTTCACCGCAGATGGGACAGTGTTCATCGCGGAAATATCCGTGATCTTCACATTCTCTGATCATTTTATCACCTAAGTAATACAGCCCTTTCAGCTGCTGTAACTGCATTCGCCATTAGCATACATATGGTCATAGGGCCTACGCCTCCCGGCACAGGAGAGATTGCTGATGCGATCTCCTTCACATTATCGAAATCGACATCACCTACCAGCTTGGATCCGTTCTTTGCTGTAGGGTCCTCGATCCTGTTTGTCCCCACATCTATGACTACCGCTCCTTCTTTGACCATATCCTTTGTAACAAAAAGGGGCTTTCCTATTGCAACTATGAGAATATCCGCCTGACGTGTTATCGCGGACATGTCTTTCGTTCTTGAATGAACCACTGTGATGGTGGAATCGGCACCTTTACCTTTCTGCATCATCATGGCGGCCATTGGTTTTCCGACGATGTTGCTCCTTCCTAATATTACGACATGTTTTCCAGATGTCTCAACATCTGACCTTATGAGCATCTGTTGTACTCCTGCAGGTGTTGCAGGCAGAAAACTAGGATTTCCAATCAACATCTTTCCGACATTTGCTGGATGAAAACAATCTGCATCCTTATTCGGGTCAATGGCATTTATGATGGTATCCTCATCTATGTGCTTGGGTAAAGGCAATTGTACGAGAAATCCATGAATGGACTTATCGTTATTGAGATCGCTAACTGTCTTGAGAAGCTCTTCCTGAGTCGTCTTTTCCGGCAATATTATAGTGACAGAATGCATGCCTAACTCTTCGCACTTCTTTCCTTTCATCCTGACATATACCTGCGAAGCTGGATCTTCTCCGACAAGCACGACTGCCAATCCTGGGGTCACACCCTTAGATTTCAGAGCAATGATCCTTTCCCTGAGCTCAGAATAAATTCTCTCAGAGACCTCTTTGCCGAGTATAAGTCTAGCACTCAAGATATCACACCGTTTTGTCCAAGGCCATTCTATTATATTATGTTAGCGCGCGAGGATGCGTCACTCATACGGGCGTACAGCATCTGGTATTGTCTTAGCAACAAAACCAAGGTCCAATATGCCTTCTAAGACCTTTCTTGTATTATCGATATTTGCCATCATCTCTTCCAAAGTCATCTTTCCATTCTTACGTGATTCTGACATGTGCCAGGTATGTGTTGCAAGGACGAATATTCCAGCATTCAACTGTGATGCCAATGATATATAATCACAAGGTAACCTCTTGCCTTCGTGCATCGGCCAAAGATATGCTGCAATCTTCTTTCCTTCCGCATCATGTCCCTCTGGAACAGATACTTCGTAAACACCATTCTTCATCTTCGAAGGCGTGAGTGTTCCAGTCATCTTTGTGTAGAATGATGAATCATACTTTATTCCGATCTCCGGAAGGATATCGATGACATCCTGTCCGATTTTCATGTAAGGCGCTCTGAAACATTGTGGTCTTATCCCGATTATATCATTGACAACGTCTGATGAATGAAGAAGAATTGCTTTCTTCTCGAACCTTTCATACTCTACGCCATTAGAACCGGTGAGATCCTCATGCTCATATCCGTGCATACCTATTTCATGACCAGAAAGAAAGCTAGTTGCATCTATGGATTCCAAGGTCTTTCCTTCCGCAAAAAAAGTGCCTTTTATGCAAAGATCGTCCAGCAATTCCGAGATCATAGGCAATCCTTCCGACGTAGAATCGAACCTGGGTGCTGTTCCAGCTCCTCTATCCATAGACCCGGCTGGTGTATGCCCAGGCAAACAGATATTGACATCCCTGTCAAGATCTATTGTAAAGCATAATGTCTTCATCGGATGTCATCTGACCTTTGATGCCGTTATCTTCTTGATCAACATTCCCTCTATCTCGATAGGTTGATACTTGATTGCGAGATCCTTGGCACGTAAGACCTTCGGCTCACTCTCCCCATAGATCTGGAATAATATGTCTCCTTTCTCTACTCTCTGTCCTTTCTTACGAAGCAGTATAAGTCCTGCTCCCTTGTCGTTAGGCGATCCAGCTGCCTTTGCAATAGAAACTAGATCCTTGTTATTTATAGAGTGCACATAGCCAGATTTTACAGAGGATACTTCCAACATATATTTTCCAGGAACCAGATCATCTGACTTGATGTCATAGTTGCCACCCTGAGCGGCAACTATCTCTCTAAATTTCTTCATGGCTTCTCCAGAATTTAAGATTTCGAGTGCCCTCTCGGGTCCGTTGTTGATTCCTCCCATCTCTAAAATCATGCCTGCTAGGTCACATGCTTTCTCAATCACACTTTCAGGATGCTTGTTGCCTTCTAGGATGCGAATGCATTCCCTTGCCTCAAGAATGGGTCCAATTGCACTTCCAACAGGCTGATCTGCATATGTGATTGCACATTCGATGCGTATTCCGAGCCTCTCCCCCAAATCCATGAAATCCCTCGCATAAAGGCGCGCATCCTCGAGGGTCTCGACCTTCGTTCCTTCTCCGGTCGGAATATCAACAACCAGATGTGTGGCACCAACCGCCACTTTCTTACTTAGGATTGATGCTAACATCTGAGCACGCGGATTGATGCCCAAGGGATGCTCGATCTTGATTACCAGATCATCTACAGGTGCGAGGTTCATAGAACCCCCCCATGCAAACACTCCACCCGTCTCCTCTGCAATCTTCTTCAATGTTCTGGCATCCAATTCAACATTACAGAATGTCTCGACAAAATCCGATGTTCCGCACGCACTGCTGATAGCACGTGACGATGTCTTGGGGAGCATCATTCCCGCCGATGCAACAATAGAAACGACAATGGGTGTGATCTTATTCCCAGGAACTCCCCCCATACTATGGAAATCATATACCGGAGTACGATCGAACTCGATCCTGTCCCCGGTATCCACCATGGCCTGAGTGAACGCTGCAATCTCATCTATATCCATCCCGTTTATGTACAAAGCAGTGAGCCAAGCAGATATTTCCATCCTTGATAATTTACCATTAAGAATATCTTTTACGACCTCACTGATCTCCTCTTTGGTTAGTTCCTCTTTGTCCATCTTCTTACGAATGGTCCTTATACATTCGGGGCTCGCAGCAAATACAACATCTACTTCATCCCCATCTTTCGCTTCGATCTTATTCATTACAGAATCAGAAAGATACATCAATCCACGCTTTTTGATCATGTATCGGGTGGTATCCAACATGGCAGTGGATGATTTCTTTGCATCGATGCGGACGCGGTCGTTTTCCTTTAATCCGAGAAGTATCGCATCTTCTGCACACATGATAGCTAGAGGATCCGCTGTTCCCACATCCATTATTTTTGCTATGAATTTCATTTAAATCCCCACGTATCTAAAGCTACTTTGAGCTCATGATGAGTCTTCGCATACTCTTCTAGAGATACTCCGGAACATGCTGCATCTACTGCCTGGCACATTCCCATCGCACCTTTCCTTACACCTTCTGGATGTCCTGCAACACCGCCACCAGCCTGTATCTGAATATTAGTTCCGGCCTCTTCGATCAATCTTGACACTATGCCAGGATACATTCCACCAGAACATACCGGCATTACTGTTTTATACGGCATCTTGGAATCGAGACATGTGTTGAGATTGTCATAGTCCCCTCCATTACCAGTCATCTTTCCAACACCCAGAGTTCCGATATGCAGTGCGTCTCCCCCGCACATACGTACCAGTTTTGTGATCACAAGCATTGATATTCCATTGAGAGGATCCTTTGTGAATGCTCCGTGCATCGTCCTGTGAACATGAATCGGTACTTTGATGGCAGGATCTTCAGCAAGTGCTTGAACGGCCCCGTAACCACATGTGATTACGTCTACCATTATCTGTTTCGCACCCCATGCCTGGACATTTTCTGCCAATTCAACTATTTTTTCACCATTTGTGCTTATGTTCACAGCATGAAGCATCTTATGGCCTTCCTCATTCAGCTTATCAAGTGCCTCAGCGACAGCTTTCGTACGGTCCTCGATGGGGCAGAATTTCTGGTCCACGAGAGTCTCATCATCCTTGCTGTTGGTTAGGCCCCCGCTTCCTGCCTCGTAAACATAATTTGCCGTCTCTTTCGGTGAAAGCCCGATCTTAGGTTTCACGATGGTTCCTACCAAAGGCTTCTCCGGACGATCCAGGATCTTTCTAAGTCCTTCAGCTCCGAATTTTGGACCCCTATACTGTTTCAAAATACCTTTCGGAAAATCTACATCCTCGAGTCTTACACCTTTTAGTGCGTCTAAACCGAAAAGATTTCCTGCAATTACACTCAATATCTGAGGAATGGCTCCCACTTCAATACTAAAATCGTCCTCAGGATATGCAATAGTAACCATATCTCCTTGGATATCCATAACTCTGGCACCATACCTCTCAAAAACAGTGTCGTTCAGTGTAGATATCCCTGTCCATGTTCCTGTAGATTGCTCTGCGGCTATAGCCTGTGATGCTTTTTCTATCGGAAGGTCCGTTGTTACACGGTACTTACAGATAACATATGAATCTGGATCAATAGACTCTCCTAAATGCAAATACGAATACGACTTCATTTTATCACCTTGAATCAAATATACTGTCCCCTAACTGTCTAACCATAATATCATAGACCGAACCTGGAGAAATTATCCCCAATTCTGTTATTATCGCATCTATGTACTTTGCTGGAGTGGAATCAAATACAGGATTGAAGATTTTTACGGAGCTGTTGACCTCTCCAGTCTTTACGACCTCATCGTATCCTCTTTCCTCTATAGTAACCATATCTCCGAACATGGTCAACGGAGAGAACTTATACGTCTCACTACAAACATTGAATTTAACGCGTGCCTCATCAGCAGCAAGTGCCAATTGAGAGGTCCCTATCTTATTAATAACGGACCCATTGGACGATATGGTATCTGCTCCAACGAACACCTTATCAACATTATTCATTACCGAACGAACAGCACTGTCGATTATAAGTGTAGTATCTATGCCTGCATCGGCAAGTTCGTTAACTGTGATGATACCTTGTCTCCACGGACGCGATTCCGTAGCATAAACTTTGATATCCTTTCCCTGTCTGTGCGCTTCCTTTATGACACCCAATGCAACACTGCTATTGCAGTGCGTCATTATAATATCGCCACTTTGGATACTTCTCGCTCCTATCTTAGCAATAGCTTCTGTGGCTTTAGATG
Organism: Candidatus Methanomethylophilaceae archaeon; assembly: GCA_963676235.1. Taxonomy (GTDB): domain Archaea; phylum Thermoplasmatota; class Thermoplasmata; order Methanomassiliicoccales; family Methanomethylophilaceae; genus JALNYB01. Next base: position 845,367 of record OY781044.1, on the reverse strand, counting down.
ACATTTCCACAAAATTTTTTGCGCCATCGGATACCAATTGTCTTGCTTCCTCGACTGAATCCGCTTTGGAAATATTCTTGGTGCATGCGTGCAATCCGTTCCAAAGAGATACCGCCGTTGGCCTTGAATCCAAAAGGACCTTCTTTGATCTTTCAAGATCTTGTAAAAATTTGTCGAGTCCTGTGCCCACATAACCGTCTGCGAATTCCTTTAAAGCAACTACTCCTGCGCAGGCTATCCTACCAGCTCCGCGAATACGCATTTCCTTGATTGCCAAAGCTGTATCAGCGATATTGTCAGACACAGTGTTTGGTATTGCGTAGTAGAATTAAATACGTACCTAATTATTTCTATTCATAAATACGTCATTAAGTGGTAAAATCTATGAAACAGACATACATATAATATTTTAGTAGCTTGAAAAAAGAACCTCTGTATCTGCATTTGGTCAGTAAAATAAAAAGAATATCAAAATAAAAATTCTGGTGAGCATATCGATCCAAAACTCCAAAATCATATATTTTAACATCTCAACTCGAATGTGCCTCTACGATTTCCACCAACCTAATCCTTGATTATACCTAAATATTATAATCAATACATACATATTCTGAACATACTACATACATCCAAGATTCATTATCTATTTATCACGAAAAACTATTGGGGTATTCATGGCACCGGAAAAAAAACGTCTAAGAATGAAAGGCGTAAAACAGACTCCGAAAAGATTGGAGGAAGAAATTCTAGAACGCTCTAGAAGACTCGCTGAAGATCCGGGACTTCTAAGACCGATGTGCGCAGGAAATTGCAGAAAATGCGATTTTGATAAAACATTCAAAGTAATCGATTCCGTATCAGGATACAAAGAAGATGCCGATAAACTCATAAAAATGGCATCCAGAGGTTCAGACGATCTCGTGAAAGCATATGCAGGAACAATATCGCTTAATGCTGCCGGAAAGATCCCTATGCTCGCAACTGCAACACTCGCAGGAGAAAAAGTTCCATTCGCTGTGAGAGGAGCTGTCGGAAACGACAAATTGATCGGCTGTCAATATTATAATGACCCTAAACTCAGGCTTTTGTATTACAACGGTTTCATAAAAAAGAACAAACTTCACTTATACTCGTTCGAAGAAGGCCTTGTGTGCTCAGATGACCCCCATATGCCTGAAGACTATCTTTATGAATCATTCTGGGAAACCCCATATGAATTCAAAGATGACGGACTGACGTGCGGTCACGACGGCGCACTTGCATTGAACATACGGATCAAATCTATAGACGAGACCATACACATATGCGAAGATTGTGCGAAAGATGTCTCCACGATCCAATTCCTCATTGCCAAGATCTGTGCTGCAGACCCTCTTGATGATTTCGAAGTTACCGTATCTCACAAATATCATTCTGCCAACGAAAGCGGAACAGAGAAAATCGAAGGTGACGAACTAAAAAGATATCTCCGCGGGGAGATCAATGATAGTTCTCTACTACAATCCCTCAAAAGGATTAAGCTTGGAGACCTCAAACATGCAGAGTCTGCAACCTATATCGTCGGTTCACAGAACTACGGGTCTGACCTGGATATGTTCATAAAATCAATAACTGGCTCTGAGATAGAAAAAAATACCCTACTTAAATTCCTAAGTGCAGTTCCCAGGTCTGTTGTCATAAGAAACGGAAAAGCAAGCGAAGCATTCACTGCATTGTGGGACAATGATTGGAAAGAGATCATTGCAGCCTGCACATCGAAAAAGATAGCTGATTCATTCACAGAACGCCCCAGAACCTTACCTATACGTGTACTGGAAGAAGCATATCAGAAACATATTTCAGCAGATGTCGTTGCAAGCCTACCTGAATTCAAAAAACCAAAACCAATAACAAAACTGTCTGACCATCTTGCCAAAGCAGCAAAAGTGAATGGATATGAACTTGTAATCAAGGTCTTAGAAACAGAGACCATGAAAAGCTCTAAAGAACGCTGCGTATCGGCAGCATTCATCCTTGCATGTAATCCTGATGCAAAAATCCACTTGCATCTATCGAAGGAAGATCGCGATTTCGCTGATTTTCTTATGCCTTTTGCAAAAGCTGTCATAGATGCCAACGGCGAGCAATACAAGAATGCAATGAACACCTTGCTTACCGCGTGTAGTTCTGGCGAATCTGTTTAAAATATACGAATATCAGCAACATAATGAGAAACAGAGGGGGCAAACGATTTGACCTCTCTGATATTCTCTATTTTATAACTGTCTTTACCGCAGGCATTGTCGAATATCTCTCTTATGCGATCTTTATATTCATGAACATAGAATGTATCATGATAATGGATCATGCCACCGTGTTTGATCATTTCCAATGCTTTCGGAACGAAATCTGAGGTTGTTTGAACATACCCCATCAAGATACGATCTGCAAATCCTTTACCGAGAATATCACGATTATCTCCGAGTATAGGAAGTACCACATCCTCTACCTCGTTGATCTTTATATTCTTCAGAAGAAACTCATAAGAATCAGAATTTTTCTCACATGCAAATATTCTTCTAGCTCCCGTGAATTTCGCTATAGGTAACGTGAAATAACCTATGCCTGCAAACATGTCCACAACAGTCTCGCCTGAACAATCTAATTGTCTCATGCGGTAACGTTCATCAGTATTACCTGATGCGAACATCACCTTTCTAACATCAAACTCGTATTTTATTCCATTCTCAAGTCTTATGGATTCTGTTTTATCCCCATGCAGAATCTCTATGCTTGGTCTTCTGAATTCTCCGGAGACTCCGTGAATATCTGCACATACTGTTTCTACTTCCAAAATATCTGAATAGACTTTACCTATACGTTCCTTGTATGGAATGCACACCGGATCCATCTTGATGATCGCAATATCTCCGACATACTCCCATTTCATGGGAAACTTGAGTTTTATATTCTCCGGAAGATCCGATAATTTCTCAATGATACGTTCCTGCGGACTTCTCCTCTCGAGGTCATATGCAAGACCATTGATAAGCTCAATGCCCAATCTTTCGATCTCTTGCTCCTTACCGTTGATTATTGGAACAAGACGATATCCTTCACTCTTGCTTATCCTGGCTGAACGTTCCACAACATCCATCGCCATAAGCTTGAGTATCAGCTCAGAAGCATCCGAACTGGGGATCTTCGCAAGCCTTACAACTTTCAAATATATCAACTTCAAAAAATAAAAATGAATTGCTGATCGCGAATCGACGCGATCAGTTCTTCTTTACATTTGCATAATCTGAGATGAAATTTCTTATCCCCTCATCTGTTTTGGGGTGAGAGACCATCATTTTGAGTACATTGTACGGAATTGTAGCAATGTCGCACCCCATGGATGCCGCCTCAAGAACATGCATAGGCCCTCTGATAGATGCTGCGATAACCTCGGTTTTAAAATCATAGTTAGCGAACATATTGAGAATCTCTGCGAGTGTATCAGATCCGTATGAACCAGTATCATCTACACGTCCAATGAAGGGTGAAACATATCTTGCTCCTGCTTTTGCAGCAAGAAGTGCCTGCTGAGCAGAGAAAATCAATGTTATATTGACATCTATACCCTCAGAAGAAAGTACCTTGGTAGCTTTCAATGCTTCAATGCACATAGGCAATTTGACATTGATGTTAGGATGAATTGCAGAAAGTTTACGTCCTTCTGCGATCATTCCTTCTGCATCCAAAGACATTGCCTCTGCCGATATCGGACCATCAACAATCTTTGCAATCTCTTTGACACGAGTGGGTGTATCCGTGCCTTCTTTTGCAATAAGACTTGGATTTGTTGTAACTCCATCGAGAATTCCCCAGCTGTTGATCTCTTTGATCATATCTAGATTTGCAGTGTCTATGAATATCTTCATTGTTTCATCTCTGTTTTTTTATCAATTGACCTATGAACAGCATTCATAATGTCTGCTGCCGTAAGTCCGTATTTCTCAAATAATGCATTGGGCGATCCTGATTCACCGAATACATCGTAAGTTCCAACCCTAGTAAGAGGTGAAGGCAGTTCCTGCGAAAGGAATTCCGCTACGGCAGATCCGAGTCCACCGATTATGCTGTGTTCTTCTGCAGTAACACAACATCCCGTCTTCGAAACCGAATCATATATGGTTCCGATATCCAAAGGCTTAATGGTGGACATGTTTATCACTTCCACCTCGATGCCTTCCTTAGCTAACTCCTCTGCTGCATCCAGACAGTTGGCTACCATCTGACCTGCACCTATGATCGTCACGTCACATCCTTCCCTCATAACAGTTGCCTTACCTATTTCGAACTTAACGTCCTCGGGCATGATGGTGGGGAATTCCGAACGTCCTAGTCTCATATAGACCGGACCGCTGTAGTTTGCGATGGCCATTGTTGCCGCATAGGTCTCATATGCATCTGCTGGCGCAATCACTGTCATATTAGGCAATGCACGCATGATGGCCAGATCTTCCAATGCCTGATGAGAGGCTCCATCCTCACCAACACTGATACCACAATGTGTCGCTACGATCTTCACGTTCAACTTTGGATATGCTACTGACAGTCTGATCTGCTCCCAGCATCTTCCACTGGCGAACACTGCGAATGTAGAAGCGAATACGGTCTTTCCAGATGCTGCAAGACCCGATGCAACGCCAATCATGTTCTGTTCAGCGATTCCAACTTCTACAAATCTCTCTGGTGCAACCTTTTTGAATTCTGATGTTTTCGTAGATCCTGCGAGATCTGCATCCAAAACAATGACATTTGGATCCTTTACTGCGAGGGTTGCAAGCGCCTTTCCGTAATAATCACGCTGAGCCAGTTTCTTTTTCTCGCTCATTGAATAACCTCTTTCAGTTCTTTAATAGCCATAGCATATTCTGCAGGTTTGCATGTCTTTCCATGGAAATCTGCATTGTTCTCCATGAAGGAGACGCCTTTTCCTTTAACTGTGTTCATTATGATAACTGTCGGGTGCTTCTTAGAACCTTTAGCCTTTTCACATGCTTCGATGATCTGCCGAACATTATGACCATCGATGATTATGACATTCCATCCGAACGCCTTCCATTTTTCCGGAAGAGGATCCAATGACATAGCATTCTCTGTGTTACCTGTTGTCTGTAGGCGGTTACGATCTACGAATGCGATAAGATTGCTAAGATTGTAATGATGAGCAAGCATTGCAGCTTCCCAATTCTGACCTTCCTGAAGCTCTCCGTCTCCAAGCAGACAGTATACATGATAGTCCTTCTTGTCTATTTTACCTGCAAGAGCGATACCGCACGCCATACTGAGTCCCTGCCCGAGTGAACCTGTTGACATTTCAACACCAGGAACCTTTCCACGTACTGGATGACCCTGTAGTCTAGAATCTAATTTTCTTAACGTGATTAGTTCTTCTGTAGGGAAATATCCTGATTCCGCCAATGCCGCATAAAGAACCGGGGCAACATGACCTTTTGAAAGTACGAATCTATCCCTATCCTCCCACAATGGATTCGAAGGATCATGATTCAAAACACGGAAATAGAGTACCGCCATCATATCTGCTGCCGATAACGAACCTCCAGGATGTCCAGAACCTGCTTCTGTGGTCATCTTGATGACATCTAACCTAAGGATGTTCGCCTTATTTTCTATATCACTAATGCTGCATTCCATGGGACTCACCAATAAACGCCCTTAATCGCTTTCAATCCTTGGTGCCAAGAAATAACTGACAGTGGATTCACCATTAGCTAACTTGAATACAAGCTTTACTGGATAATCATCGTCCAACTCAATATTAACAATCGTACCTGCGGGAATCGCCTTGATCAGGTTCGAGAAATACTCCAAAGGATATAGGCTGCAAACCTTAGAATCTGTTTTCAAACTCTCGAGAGCTGCTTTCTCAACTCTTAAACTTGCGAAATCGGTATCTCCTTCACAAGAAAGTTCGAATCCTTCCGAATCTGCTTTCAATGCTATATGGTCTGAAATAGATTCCGCTGCACGGATTCCCTTTTGCAACTGATCAACGAGTATTCCGATATTTGCTGAAAGTGTAAGCTGAGGAACCTTGGGATCATTCATGCAGGAAGTATCGATAAGATTCATGCGCCTCGTGATATTTCCAATCTTGAATACAAGCCTGCCCTGGCCTTCATCCTGTTCCATAATGATGGTCTCTCCGGGTCCAGCGAGTTTGATAACTGATTTCACTTTATCGAGATCTACTCCAATCTCAGTCTCGGTTGCGGAATATGACTCAAATGCTTTTGCGCCGATGTTTAGCTCGATCATTGCGACATGTGCAGGATCTACCGCTTTGAGGCTCATTCCATCTGAATTAACAGTAAACTTTACCTCATCAATGAGAGTTGAGATTATGCTGACCAGTCCTTTGAGTGTTTCTGACTTTATTTCTGCTTTGAACATAAATTCACCTCGTACTCTAAAGAGACTTAGTACTCTCTCCAGGAGTGATTGCATTTACAGCAACGATATATCCTGGTTTCGGGCTCATCTGCTGCGCGGGTTTGTCTGAGGACAAAATACGCTTCTGTGTGTCCACATTCCGGACACGGTATACGTGTCTTAGGCAAAGTGGCAATATTCTCTGTTATCACAGTCGTCTCCCTGTTCTTAGAATCTGTCACAAACACCTGTGCTTTAGTACCGATTTCCTTAGTAGCACCGCATGAATTGCATATGTACATACCATCTTTCGGAAACATCATTGAGCCGCATGAGGAACAAAACAAATTTTTCAGCCTCTCTATTACCCAATTGGCTGTCCGTATTAATAATTTCTTACACGCGCGCTTATTATTTATGTTCACGATTTTCTTCTTTTCCGCGGTTATCCGACCTTCCCAAGATATCTGCGAAGGGGCTATGTTCTTCTTCGGTGCCCGTAAACGTGTTACCAGAGACCGTTGAAGTAACAGTCTGGACGGTCGTAGTCACTGGTTTATTATCACGCCTGGATGTAAAGATGCTACCGTTCTTCGGAATAGATTGTTTGGTTTCGGGATTATCATTAACGGACATGTTCTGATTTACTATACAATCGTTAAAACACTCGAACCCGAGCTCCTTGTTCTTGATGTACAATTCCACAGATCTTGCCGCGGGACGGATACTTCCTTCCATTGCACCTGTTGCCAAAAGATTGGCCGTTTCCATCCTGATCTGCCTTGCTAGGATGCCGCCTACTCCTGCAAACACAACTACCATTCCCAGTGATGAAAAATTAAGTCTATATGTACCCTCGATGTAGAATGTCTGTAGATATGATCCTATCATTCCGTATATGCCTGACATACCTGCTGCACATTCACTAGCGGATGTGCCTGAAGTAAGAAGTACATATGACAACAACCACACAATAGCCAGCAATAATAAACCAGCTACCGCTGCACATATCATCGACTTGATCATAGATCCTGATTTTCTTCCACACACATAACCTGCTACAGCGGGACCAAAAATAGGTATCCACCATAACATCGCAGATAGGACTAAACAAAACACTGTAGCGAGTTTGAGATCGTACACACCAAACCTTACTGCGGTTATTTTGGATTCCAAAATATCAAGATTTCCGCCACTAGCCATTCGCATCCCTGATCGTATAAGAGAGATATTTGTTTATAAGGTTGTGTGAAAGAGGTTATTTAAAAAGTTTGAAGGAGACGACTTATTTTCTAGTAATATTCTTCTTCTTCGAAGCACGTTCAGCTTTCAGATTCTCTTTCACAGCTTTACTGATTTCTTCTCCCTGAATCTTACCGTCCGTAATTTCTGTCTCAAGGAAACGCAATACTGTCCATCCTTCGGATCTAAGAACTTCATAAACAGGTGAATCTGTTTTATCTGCGACGACATACACTGCAACTTTCCCTTTAACAAAAGCTACAGGTATCTTGTGCCCTCCATAATCCCTTCTACACCTGAGCCCTTTATTCCATGTAGCTCTTCTTACAAGTGCATCGGGCGTATCCTCGAAAAGGCCCTCATCATATTCTTCCTCTACACCCTCTGTTTCGACAATTTGTTCGACGGGTTCTACGGCTACAACAACAGAATCTGGAATTGGTTCTTCCTTAACAAGAGATAGAGGTTCTTCCTTTGCGAATGTCGGGTCTTCTTTGACTGTTGATACAGATTCCTCTTTTACAAACTCTTTCTTCGATGAAACGACAACGACCGGCTCTTCTTTTGCTTTAACAACCTCTTCTTTCTTACGAGAATCCCTAGCTGCCGCGGCATCTCTGGAACTCATAACCTTGATCTTAGGCGTCTCTTTCATAGGCTCTACAGCCACTGAATCAGCAACCAATACTGACGTTGATTTCTTAGCTTTTACCTCTGCTTTTTTGGGTTGCTCTTTATTCTCTTCGAACTTCTTCTTGGTGGTCTCTGCCGGCTTTGACTGAACACATGCCTTCACTGGATATGGCTTTGGCTTTGGCTCGTTCTTCTTGATAGCTGTTACCTTCGACTTCTTCTTATCGGGTATTTCGACCTCTGTTTCCAAGTAGAAAAGAAGACCCTCTACCAGAAGCCAGATAGGCAGAACAATTGCAAATCCGAATCCCATAACCGTGTTTGTTAATGCGGTTGCCGAAATAATGATGGCAAAAAGTACCGTAACGAATGTCAGAATTTCTTGATTTGTGACCCAATAATACCCTGCATTTGCAAATATGGCAATTATGACCAATGCCATGAATGTATAGTACACGACATCATTTTGGAATCCTACAATTCCTAACACCAACAACAATAAGCTGGCAAGTATCATACACAATCCATAGATCTTTCCAATGAACACGTTGGATTTCAAATTGCGAACCAAAACACATGTTCCGAATATCATACCCAGCATGCCTGCTATTACACATCCTGCTTTGTAAACTGATACATCGCTAAGCTCTTTCATGTTGTTAAGGCCAATATCGAACCCTGTGGTAGTCAATACCGCGATAAACATGGTCAAAATGTAAACTATAGCCGCTAAGATACCGAACATACCCACAATTTTACTGTTGTTCTCTATAGCTGTTCTCATATCACAGATACCCCCATACTTATTTTAGTATGTTTCCATAAAAACTGGTAATATCTGCCTAGATTATGTCCTAAATTTAAATTTTCTAAACGACCCATACACATAAATTACAACTAAGATTGAAGATTTTTACATTGCCATGAATATGCGTCGATCAGGTATCAAAAAACCACCTTGAGATAAAACGCTTTATAGTAAGCGCATTAAAGAATGAAAATTTAATCTTACCAAGAAAGTAAATATATAACAAGTATGTAACGTACTCTATAACCTTATAATGCGGGGCTTAAAGCCTTACATCATCACAGTCAAAGAAGGTCACGGCCGTGACCTCTTTTCACAAAATCCTTTGATAGATTCGAAGGTAAATACGAAAAAGGAGAATTGATTAATGTTAATGAAATTTAATTTCCTAGGCGGAGCTGATATGGTAGGCCGTATGGGAATGACTATAGAAGGCGACAACAAAAGATTGCTGGTCGAATACGGGATGAGTCCTACAAAACCTCCGGAATATCCTATCATGGCGCCTCGCGTGGACCACGTCTTTTTGACACACTGTCATCTTGACCACTGCGGAATGATTCCCGCCATCTGTGGAAGGGATAACTGTGAATTGTTCACAACACCACTGTCTGCAGAAATATCAGAGATCATGATGTACGACAGTCTCAAGATAGCTAAGGCAGAGGGATATCCAGAACCATACACCGCAGGAGATATTGAAAGAACAATGAAATGTGTAGCACCTCTTACCTTCGAAGATACCATCGAACTCGGAAAGATGGATGTAACGCTGCATGATGCAGGACACGTCCCGGGAGCGGCTATGTTCGAATTCAAGTGCGATTACAACACCATTTACACAGGAGACATCCACACAGCGGATCAGGGACTAGTATACGGTGCAAAACCGATCAAATGCAAGAACCTTTTCATCGAAGGAACATACGGAGGGCGCAACCACCCAGACAAAAATGCAACCATCAACAGTTTTATCGCAAAAATCGATGAAGTCGTTGACCGTGGCGGCATAGTCATCATCCCATGTTTTGCAGTAGGCAGAACACAAGAGATCATGATGCTTTTAAGGAACCTCGGCTACGATATGTGGGTCGATGGTATGGGGCGCTCGGTTACCAATTTATTCTTAGATTATCCTGAATACCTGAGAGAACCAAAAGCACTAAAACAAGCAAAAAGAGTGTTCAATGAAATCAGAAATTCAGGTATGAGAAGACACGCCACAAAGGGACAAATAATAGTCACTACGGGTGGCATGCTTGATGGTGGCCCTGTACTCGGATACCTCAGAGCACTCAGAGAAAACCCAAAGAATGCTATTTTGCTGGTAGGATATCAGGCAGAGGACACCAACGGAAGGATGCTCATGGAAAAAGGATGCATCACCATGGACGGCGAAACTGTTAAAATCGAGTGCGAAGTTCAGAAATACGACTTCTCAGCACATGCAGGACATGACGAACTCGTCAACTTCATTCGCAAGAGTGACCCTGAGAACGTCATCATCATGCACTCTGAAACTCGTGAACTGTTCCTTCCAGATCTTCAAGATTACAACGTTATCCTGCCTGAATGTGGAAAAGAATTCGAATTGGACATCTGATCACGTATGCAAGATTTGAAACGCTTCCTTGACGAGGATGTCGGAAAAGGTGATATCACTACCGAGATCTTCATTCCAGACAATTATGGAACAGCATCGATACTCTGCGAGGAAGATTCTGTTGTTGCCGGTTTGGAAGAAGCGCAAGGAATCTTCAAACTTCTCAATGTAGAATCCAAATTGCTTACAGGAGACGGATGCAGAGTCAGAAAGGGCATGATCGTCATGACCTTGTCCGGACCCCTGAAAGGAATACTAACCGGAGAAAGAACAGCTCTCAATTTTTTAATGAGGATGAGCGGAATAGCTACGGCGACGGCATCTATTATCGAGGTCGTAAGAACTCAAGATGACAATATCAAAATAGCAGGTACAAGAAAAACGACCCCTGGGTTCAGAGAATTCGAAAAGAAAGCAATCGCTTTGGGTGGTGGTTGGCCTCATAGAAATGGACTCTATGATATGATAATGATCAAAGACAACCATATCCTTGCTTGCGGTGGCATAGAAAATGCCATGAAAAAGGCCAAGAACGCCCCGCAAGGCATTATGATTGATGTGGAAGTCTCAAACATCGACGACGGAATGATTGCAGCAAAATACGGTGCGGACATCATTATGGCCGATCATATGACACCCGCAGATACTAAGATGCTCCGTGATGTTGCCAAGAAGATAAATCCTGAGGTCCTTATAGAAGCTTCAGGTAACATAACAAAAGATAATGTCCTCGATTTCACCAACTGCGCGGATATGATCTCGCTAGGTGCACTAACACATTCCGTAAAGGCTGTCCATTTCTCTTTAGACATAACAAATAATTAATCCTTCGATAACTATTCTCGGAATATGTCGATAAATTTTGATGATTATAAATGTCAATTCTGCGGAAAGACCAGTACCAACTTTGTTTTCGCAGCCTTTGTATGTGACGATCCTGAATGTATTGAGAAAGCCAGGATCGAAAGAGGCGGACCCGGTGGACACATGAAAAGAAAAGCCGAAGGAAAACCGATAATTCCAGATTATCCGGAGAAAAGGTAAATGAGTTTAACAGGTGGGAATATCCAACCTGCTTTTAGTATACTTAGTGCCTGAATACACGGCATCCGGTGAATACCATAGCCATATTGTGTTCGTTGGCAGCATCGATGACCTCTTGGTCCCTTATACTTCCCCCTGGCTGAATTATAGCTGTAACGCCTGCTGCGGCTGCAGTATCGACTCCATCTCTAAATGGGAAAAATGCATCCGATGCCATTACACTTCCTGCTGTCGGTTCATTAGCTTTCATAGCTGCGATCTTCGCAGAATCGACACGACTCATCTGCCCTGCTCCGATACCTACAGCGCGCTCTCCTTTGACAAATACAACAGCATTTGATGTCACATGTTTAGCAAGTTTCCATGCAAACAAAAGCGCTGCGATCTCTTCTTCTGTGGGTGCACGCTTTGTAATGATCTTTAGATTCTTCGGATCTATCGGAACATCCTCATCGGTCTGGACAAGAAGTCCGCCTTGAACCTTCTTCATTTTGAACTCCCTGTATCTCTGAGCAGGCGATATGGGTGTCTTCGTTCTCAGAAGACGAATGTTCTTCTTCTTCTCAAGAAGATCGACGACTCCTGGCTCGAAGTCAGGACATATAACAGCCTCAACGAAATATTTTGCAATCTCTTCTGCAGTGGGCATATCGCAATTCCTATTGAGACATATGACACAACCGAATGCTGAAAGGGGATCCACTGCGTATGATGTCTTGAATGCTTCAAATATCGTGTCTGCAGATGCAAGTCCGCATGGATTTGTGTGTTTCATAACAACTGCCGTAGGCTTCTCAAAATCCATTGCTATATCCAGAGATTTATCTAAATCCAAGATATTATTGTATGATAATTGTTTTCCGTGAAGCTGCTCTGCCTTTGCCACTGATGTTCCAGGTGTGAAGGGGTCTTTGTAAAATGCCGCCTTCTGATTAGGATTCTCCCCATATCTCAGATCCTCGACCTTCTCACTTGCAATGGGAAATGATTTCGGGAACCCAGTGCAGAACTTTTTGTACATCTGACCTGCAATCATTGCATCGTAGTTAGCAGTGGTGATAAATGCCTCTGCCATCAATTTCTCAAGTAAAGGCTGATCCAACTCTTTGTTTATCTTGAGCTGTTCGAGGACCGCAGGATATTGATCCGGATCTGTAAGAACTGCCACAGATCTATAATTTTTTGCTGCGGCGCGGATCATGCTTGGTCCACCGATGTCGATGTTCTCAACGATCTCTTCAAGAGTTGAACCTTCTTTCAAAACAGTCTGTTTAAATGGATATAGATTGATGACTACCATATCTATTGGCTCGATACCTTTCTCTTTGATAGATTCCATATGTGCGGGCAAATCCCTCCTTGCAAGGATGCCTGCATGAACTTTTGGATGGAGTGTCTTAACGCGTCCATCCAACATCTCAGGAAATCCTGTTATCTCTGATACTTCCTGAACCTTTACGCCGTTCTCTTTCAGAAGTTTATATGTTCCGCCGGTCGAGATCAATTCTACGCCCAACAATGATAATTCTTTAGAAAAGTCCACGATTCCAGACTTATCCGAGACACTAATGATTGCTCTTTTGATTTGTGCCAATTTTTACCCCCCTCTTTCGAGGTTCGTATAAACACTATACAATCTCCTAATTAATTCGTCTTAGATAAAGATTGATATCAAACTGATAACTACTGCCTAGAATAAGATGCTTTCATATCGAAATGAATAAGATTTTGATATCTATCAGGCCCCCTTGCGGGGGCCCTTAAATGTTTTTGTTTACAACAGTGCTTTCATGACCCTTGCAGCCCTGGCATCCAAGGTCTCCACGCCGGTAACCTTGCTTGCATACTCGGACAGAGCGACAATATCTTCATTCTCGATGCACTCGAGCTTGAATTTACGTGTTCCGGCCATTAGCTGTTTAAGTCCCTCTCCTATCCTGTCGTGGAAGTAGGTGTATAAACTTGCCCCTCCCCAAGGAATCTCGGATCCACATTTCTTCCCGAATTTCTCTTCGATGCTCATCGCACCTATGAAGAATTTATTCGGGTCATTTCCATACTGATCAACGAATGACTGTGGGAGCTGATTCTTTGCTGCAAGCTCCGCGAAGTGCTTTCCCTTCATTGCTGCAGTGATGGGTCCTCTTGCCATTCCGATGGACTTTACAAGAGGCCCCTGTCCTATATCGGACATAGCGAATGCCTTATACATCTGAGACTCGTTGATGAATCCGCCTGCAAAAGACAGATCGGGGACATACCTTCCCTGTGCTTTGAGTTCCTTTGCACATGCGATGACCTGGCTGTAAAGCCAGATACCTGGAGAACTGAGTTCGTTCATATGTGTTACAGGTGACATGCCTGTTCCGCCACCTGCCGCATCAAATGTAAGGAGGTCTATCTTCGCATCAGATGCGCATTTCATAGTGAATGCAACTATCTCAGGCTTGTATGCACCAGTCTTAAGGAAGACGTTCTTTGCTCCCTTCTCTCTGAGTTGCTCGATATCTTCGATAAATCCTTTATATTCCGGGAATCCGACACGGCTGTGTCTCTCGAATGACTTGAATACACCTGCTTTGAATGCTTGTTGTACTTCGGGATCCGATGGGTCGGGCATCACGATATATCCGCGTGATTGAAGCTCTAGCGCTCTCTCGAGTGTCGTGAGCCTTACTTCTCCACCTATGGCTTTTGCTCCCTGTCCCCATTTTCTCTCGATGACTTCAACATTGAGTTTGCTAAGGCCGTAATCATCAGTACCTGCACGCTGATCCTCGACATTTGTCTGAAGGACTATGCGCCCATTGGTTCCATCCCAGAAATCCGTATATGATTTTACACGAAACATCATATCAGGTGATGATTGGACCTTACCGTTGGAATAAACTGAGTCGTGATCCATACCACAAACATTTTCTCCAATTACCTCACATACGCCGGCCAGTGCTGCACCCGATGCGAGTTCTTTCCAATTTGTCTTTGCAACGGCTGTGGAACCGAGTCCTGCAATATGACAAGGAAGGGCCATCTTGATAGGATTCTTTCCATGAGAGCCGATAACTGTGTTTACTTTGACATTTTCAAAAAATGCAACATCTGAGCTGGGTTCGATACCCTTTGCTCCGATAAGCTCTGCCATTACCTGGAAGTGCGACCAATCAAGGAAATAATCCTTGTTGGATGCCGCTGTACATTTTCCGAAGTGTTCCGGACTTGGATATAACACTTCTCTTCCTCTGAGTGCGCCTTTTCCGACCTCACAGAGAACATTGCAGTCTTCAATACATACTGGACACATTCCGTTGATAGGAGTAGGGTCCTTCACACGGATTGACGTTCCGGTCGTTGATTTTGAATTTTCTATAGACATTCTTAATCACCATTATTGCGATAGATGATTGGATCTACACACAATGATTCATAAACCATATGATTCGATATAAATAGTTAATTATTAGATGGTTAGTCAAAAAGAAATAAATAGGTTAGTGTATAAGTCATTTGAGTAATTAAACATGCAAAAATGACATTTTTGAATTTTTGCATCTAAGTGTATGTAATCCAAGAATTTTTTTATCAGAGACAGTAATATCTAAAATAGGCACGAAAATGAAAAAAAGAGATCTCGAAATTGCATTGGAAAAAATCCCTTCATTCGTAGATCCGGACCCTGCATTAGAACAATATCAAACGCCTGCGGTGATAGCTGCCGACATCCTATACTACGCATACAGCAAAGGCGATATTCAAAATATGAAAATCCTTGATCTGGGCTGCGGAACCGGCATCTTCTCGATAGGCGCTTGGTTATTAGGTGCAGGAATAACAGTAGGATATGATATCTCTGTAAGTGCCCTGAGTGTCGCAAAGGAATGCGCCAGATCGTTCAATGCAGATATAGAATTCAAACAATCGGATATCGATGATGTAAATGAGGGTGCTGACACTGTGTTCATGAATCCTCCATTCGGTTGCCAAACGCGCCGTGCAGACCGCGCATTCCTAGATAAAGCGATTGAATCCGCTGAATGCATCTATTCGATACATATGGCGAACACCACGGAATTCATAAAAGAATATGTGGAAGAGAAGGGTCGTGTGATAGCGTATAATAAAACGTATAAGTACGTTATCCCTCATACCTTTTCATTCCATAGTAAAGAAAAACACAGCATTGACATAATTGTCGTCAATATTAGGTGATAAAATGACAGATAAAATTGAAGTATTTCCCGGAGACGAGGTTGCGGAAGAAGAAGAATATTTGGCCTCTGACGGTACGTTTGCGGATAACGGTAAAATCTACGCATCACAAATCGGTATATTAGAATTGGATGACAATGAATGTGTTGCCAGGGTCATATCCCCCAACCCACCCAACATCCTGAAAACCGGAGATGTAGTGTACGCGGTAGTATCAGACATCAGAAACACCATGGCAACAGCGGACGTAGTTGCCAAAGATGGAACAACAAGAGGCATCGGAAACGAAACCTATGCAACTATCCATGTTTCAAAAATATCACAAGGATACACAGACGACGTTTCAAAAGAACTCAGAAAAGGAGATTTCATCCGCGCACGCGTCATAGGAACAACACCCTCACTCCAACTGACTACAAAAGAAGATCATTTAGGCGTCATTCGTTCATTATGCGGACAGTGCAAAACAGAGTTCGTAAAAAAAGGCCATGGTCTCTACTGCCCCGTATGCGAACGCTCAATGCCTCGAAAACTTGCCGATGATTACGGCGACGTGAAAATATGATAGAAGACAAAGATGTAGAATCTTTGAAAGCCGAGGTCAAAGCATTAAGGACCGAGGTCAAAGATCTGAAAGACTTCATAAAGGCCATGTATAGCATGATCAGCGAAGATGAAGAATACGACGCTCCAGGGGAATTTGTGGGTGGCGTAGAGGTCGGAAGGTTCAATACATGAAGCTTATCGCGCTTATCTCCGGTGGTATCGATTCTCCGGTATCCTCATACATAATGAGTCGTGCAGGCGCGGAAGTTATACTTTTGCACATGGACAACCGTCCCTTTGCTGAAGACAAATCACTCGATAGAGTGAAAGAACTCGCAGAACAACTCAGAAAAGTCACAGGCCAAGAAATGCCACTGTGGTCCGCACCCCACGGTATATCTCAAGATATCATCCACAAAAACTGCGATAATAACTACCAATGCGTTATGTGCAAAAGAATAATGCAAAGAACTGCCAGAGAATTAGCAAAGAAACTCGGATGTGCAGGTATAATCATGGGAGATTCCCTCGGACAAGTGGCCTCACAAACCCTTAAAAATATCAGATCGGAGAATATAGGACTCGATTTTCCTGTCGTAAGGCCATTGATAGGCTATGATAAATTAGAGATCGAGGCTATCGCAAAACAAATCGGAACCTATGAAATATCTATACTACCTACCACAGGATGTACAATTGTCCCTTTGAAACCTATAACCGAGGCGGACCCCGATAAAGTAAAGAACTTCGATATAGCCATTGATCTTGAGGCCATAGTTAAGAACTCTGCAGATAATGCTATACAATTATAATCTATGATAAAACACAGGACAAGAGTCGATCTCGTCTTGATCGTATTTCATATCCATCGTGATCTCGTTTATGTATCTCGCTTGAACAGATGAAACATAAAGAGTATTATTTCCGATCTTTATCTTGATGTCAGAATCTTTCGGTCTCTTAACTGTGATAGGTACCAATGCCGGACCCATGCAAGCAGTGCATATTCTATAATCACGTCCTTCCGACATGATCATCTTCTTTACATCATCATCAACAATAATCTCCATAAAATTCCCAATAATGATCAACCTTATTATTTTTGCCCATATGCAAAGAATTTCTGTACTTCCTTACATGGATCGTTTGTCAATTCTGCCTTGATATCTTCCATTGTTGACACCCTTCTGTCAAGAATGACTGCTACCCCGCGATCGGTCTCCGATCGTATCAATCTCCCTATCGCCTGTCTCATTTTTCTCATCGCAGGTACTTTAACCGCATGTTCCCAACCATTACCAAAACGAAAAGCACAATATCTTTGCAATGCTGCCGCCTTAGCTGTAGGCTTAGGGAATGGAATACCTACTAGGATCGCCAATTCCATATCCTTATCTGGAAAATCCAATCCCTCACTGATTCTTCCACCTGTAACGCAGAACAGAACACTTCCATACGATGCACGAAAATCAGAAACGACATCCATGAGTTCAGCTTGTGGCGTTCCTCTCCTTTCAAAGAAAACTTCCCTATCAATAAGCTCTGGAACGCCATCGGCAATGAATCTATCCATTAGCGCATACGAAGAAAAAAATACGGCTGTGTTCTTGTGAACACATCTCACCAATTTGATGACATATTCTTTGATGTTCTCATACGTCTCTGGCCTATTCTTCATTTCTTCAAAATTTGTAGAAACATTATCCACATACAGAAGTTTCAGATTCTCTTTAGAGAACGGCGTAGGGAATGTCTCTTCTATACTTTCCTCTAACCCTATTTCATGAGAATAATCCGCAAGCGGTTCCAACGTTCCAGACATGCTAATTGATGACCAACAGGCCCTGAGCGGTTCTGCAGCCTCGTACGGATCGAGACAGAATGCCTGGAATTTGGGGTTCTCTCCGCCGACTATGAGGCTTATGTGCGTCTCTTCATCACATGCACTCCATTCCATCAAGAATCTTCCAAATGCTCCAACATACGTGCGAGGAAGCCTGTGCTGAACCTTCTTCTGACTGACAACGATCTCTCCGAAATCCACAAGTCCTTTGTATATGGCAGTAAGAGAAACAGAAGACATCCCCAAACGATCCATCAGCTCATCCTGCAAAAATGTTGATGGGATCACGCCATCGTCGCCGTCAAGATATTCAGACAATGCTAGATCCAGACATTCTCTTACAACTGCAACGAGATCCGTTATCGATAGCCCTTTGTAGATCTCGGGATCTTTCCAATCATTTCCCTCTTTTTCTGCAAGATCTAATGACCTCAAACTATATTCACAAGTCATCACGTCTCTCAAATAGTTAGGAAGATTATGTGCCTCATCAACTATTATTACCATTCCGGAAATAGGAACACTCAACCATTGGATAAAATGGTCTATAACATGAGGCATGAATACAAATGGATAAGGCGCAGCAACGACATCCGCGTGAGGCAGTGCATATTTCACTAATTCGTACGGACACAACTCTTTCTTTTTGCAATACTCTACAAACTCCTCAGACTGAGGGTGTTCACTCTTAAGAAAATCGATATGAAGATTTATGTCAGTATTTTCAATATTATCATAAAATTTACAAGAAGAACTGCTCCCGTTCTTTTTCTTATATTCGGAGCAAAGCTTCGATAATTCTTCGGAAGTCCCGTATGCAAGATCTGGATCAACTGCCATCATCGGGCATGTAGAACTGCTCCTTCCCTGCAATCCTACACAAAAAACAGATGCTTTCTTAGATATCTGCCTGACCTCTGAGATAATTTGTTTCTGCTGAGATTTGGTCCTGGTGAGATAAATTATCTTCTTACCGGTCCCTAATGCCGCTTCCAATGCCCCCGTCAGAGACACAACGGTCTTTCCTGTTCCGGTACCTGATTCGATCACGACTGATCGGCCGTCCGTAACAGCCTTTTTGATCAGCCTGATGATCGATTGTTGGTCTCCTTTATATTGATACGGAAAAAGATCCATCTCGATTTACCTTGGAGATCATTCTTTATTGGTTCTATCCCAGATATCATCGGGAAGATCCGTATAGACCGTATCCTCCGCGCCTGTATCGGCAGCAATGGTACGAGTATGAGCCATAAGCTCCCCGATCTTCTCTCTTCTGAAAAGCCAATAATGGATTCTCCATTCCCTACCATCGTACAGAGTGGTCTCTTCCCTCTCCGTAGTAAGAATGCCTGCATCTTCCAACATATAGAATGCATCACGATCCTCGGGCTCGAGGATATTGTCGATTATCCTATCGGAATATCCGAAAAAGTTCAAAACATGCTGTGCTAATGCATAAGCCTGCTCAACCTCCATCTCTCTAGTGTTATCTATGCTGTTCTTAATTGCCTGTGTAAGGTCTTCTACGGTGATTGTTGCGATCATTTCTGTACTCTCCTGTTCAATTCTCTACAAGATCCACAAACTTGACATCCGTGCTTCCTGTCACTTTACAGATCTTGCTCAGGATCTCTGTCGATACATTCTGATCGACTGTGATCACCATGAGAGCGTGTTTACCTGATCTTGAAACTGACATCTGAGCAATATTGACTTTATTGTCCCCGAGAACTGATCCTACTGCTCCGACAACTCCTGGTGCATCAGAGTATGACACAAAGATCATATCGCCTGACATGGGAGCATCGAATGAAAAATCGTTATAGCCGACGAGCCTTGGCTGATCTCCGAATACGGTTCCGCGAATAACTGTTTCTTTGCCTTTGGATTTGATCTTGATCTCGATCATGTTTGAATACTCATCAGATTTTTCTGTTGAAGACTCTTTGATGGCGATACCTTTTGATTTTGCAACAGGCAGTGCATTGATAATGTTGGCATTATCAACACCCACAATATTCTTCAAAACGCCGACAACTGCCGAAACAGTCAAAAGTTTTGTCTGTTTCTTTGCGAGCTCACCACAATATGTGACCTCCAGCTCATCGATGGGGTTGTTTCCATTGACCTGATGAATGAATACACCCATACGCTCTGCAAGCGGTACATAGTTGGCTGTCTCTGGATCGAGTTTTCCACGTGGCGCGTTGATAGCATTCGTGATAACGTTATCCTTCAGATATTTCACTGCAGCGACTGCTACCTCTATTGCTACTCTTTCCTGTGCTTCAACCGTGCTTGCCCCCAAATGTGGGGTCGTTACAAGGTTATCCAACTCAAGGAGTTTCTTCTCATCGTCATCGAGAGGTTCGTTGCACCATACATCAAATGCTGCACCAGCGATTACCTTCTCTTTCAATGCTGTGTAAAGATCTTCCTCATTGACTATTCCACCACGTGCGACGTTCGCGATCCTTACATTAGGCTTCATAGTTTTGAACTGGGCCATGCCGATCATGTTCCTAGTCTCAGGAAGAAGAGGAGTATGGATCGTAATAAAATCAGCTGTTGTCAGGACCTCTTCCAAGGTTGTGAGCTTTACACCGATTTCATCAGCTACTTCTTTCGGAAGGAAGGGATCATATCCAACAACAGTCATATTGAATGACTTCATCCTCTTCGCGACTTCTCCTCCAACGCGTCCTACTCCGACGATACCGAGGACCTTTCCGTTCATTTCTACACCGGTGAACTTGGATCTCTTCCATTCACCTGCATGCATCGATGCGTGAGCGAACGGAATGTTCCTCGCAAGAGAAAGAAGCATTGCGCACGAATGCTCTGCGGCAGACAAAATGTTTGCCGAAGGAGTATTCATGATAAGGATTCCTTTTTCGGTAGCATATGGAATGTCTACATTATCGACACCAACGCCCGCGCGACCGATAACGCGAAGTTTCTTCCCTGCATCGATGACCTTCTTCGTGACCTTTGTTCCAGATCTTATAATCAAACAGTCGTAGTCACCAATAATCTTGCACAATTCGTCTTCTGTAAGACCGGCCTTGACATCTACTGGAAAGCCTGATGCTTCGAGTATGTCTAATCCGTCTTTATCTAGAATATCTGAAACCAATATTTTTGTGGTCATTGCATTTCCTCCAATGTTTCATCCATTACGGAAAGAAGCTCTTTAACCCTTACAGAAGTGATATCTCCCATATGGCCGATCCTGAATGTATTTTCTTTAACTTCGCCATAGCCGTTGGATATCTCATATCCTTTAGCCTTGAGCGCTGAGTGGAATTTATCGAAATCTAAGTTTCCGCGATTCAACACGCCGATGGTATTTGATTGGTAGCCTTCTTCTGGGAAGATACCGTAGAGATTTTTCTTTGCCCAGTTCCTGACGAGCTCGGCCATTTCCTGATGTCTTGCATATCTTGTCGCCATTCCTTCTTTCAAAATGCGATCTAACTGGAAATCAAGAGCATACATGAGAGATACAGGCGGCGTTGTGAGCGCATAATTTTCATCATTCTGCTTTTTCAGTTTAGCAAAATCGGTATAGAAACCTTTGTTAGATACCGCCTTGGATTTATCCATCATCTTCTCGGAAACGACAACCATTGCAAGTCCAGGAGGAAGTGCAAGTGCTTTCTGTGTTCCGAATATGAGTGCATCTGGCTGAAGCTCTTTCAACTTGAGATCCATTGCAAATGCGGATGTCACCGCGTCGACCATGACCAATGCATCTGGATTCTGCGATCTGACTTCTGTTGCAAGTGCAGTTGAATTGCTGAATACTCCGGTAGAGGATTCGTTACTGACCCAATGGACCATCTCGACATCTTTTCCTACTTTACCAGCAATATGTTCAGGCTTCATTGCCATTCCCCATGGAACCTGGATCTTGTCTACAACCTTCCCATTGAGTTCTCCGATCTCGATGGACCTGAGTCCGAATGAACCGTTGGTGATTCCGAGTGATTTGCTCTGAACTCCGTTCCTAATAGCTCCTTCAAGGAAGATCGAAGCCGATCCTCCAACCATAAAGATATCTTGATCTGTGTTGAGTGCCTTTTTCATTTTCTCAATGATCGCGCCATGGAGCGCTTTGTACTCTTTGGACCTGTGTGTGATCATCGGCTTGGTCATAGCCTGCAAAACTTCCGGTTCTACGTTTACTGGACCCACTGTGAACAGTTTCCTACTCAATATAATCCCTCGGGCGCCCACGTTTTCGATACCTAGGCGGACTTTTAGGCTATCCGTTACCCTGTATATATTTTAGTTGCACGTGCGCACAAGCGCGCACGTCCGCAGAAACCGGATAAACAAATTAAAAATCGATGGTGAAACTTAGAGACCATTCATAAAGATCCTGAGTCTATCAAGCCCTTCTCTGATCTGTTCTTCACTTGTTGCATATGATATCCTAAAGAATCCTTCTCCACATGGCCCAAATGCGGATCCTGGAGTAACAGCAACATGCGCCTTCTCCAAAAGCTGTGTCGCAAGTTCTTCAGAACTCATACGGACATTATATCTGGGAAACAAATAGAATGCTCCTTTCGGAATGTTACATTCCAAACCTTTGATCTCAGAAATGAGATCAAGTGCCAGATCGCGGCGCTTCTTGAACTCCCTGACCATGTCATCCTTTTCTTTCTGAGGCCCGTTTATAGCCTCTACAGCCGCAGGCTGTGTGAATGAAACGCAGCATGAAATCGAATGTGTCTGAAGTTTATTGATGTTCTTGATATCAATTTCCGGTGCGATTGCCCATCCAAGCCTCCATCCAGTCATGGCGTAGGTCTTTGACAATCCAGATATGGTTATGGTACGCTCAAACATTCCGGGAAGAGAAGCAATTGAAAGATGCTTACCCTCGTATATGATGCTCTCGTAGATCTCGTCGGACATCACCATGATGTCATTCTTTATTGCAATTTCTGCGATGGCCTTGATGGTTTGTACAGGAAGTACTCCTCCTGTCGGATTCGAAGGCGTATTGAGGATTATCATCTTGGTCTTAGGTGTAATCGCAGCCTCGAGTAGCGAAGGATCGATAACGAAATCCTCTTCGAACTTCGTAGGAATGTATACGGGCTTTGCACCTGCAAGACGAATGCATGCCTCATAAGAGACCCAACTTGGGTCTGATAAAATAACCTCGTCTCCGGGATCCAGATATGCAAGTGCAGTCATGAAGATCGCCTGTTTACAAGGTGTGATGAGAACATTCTTCTCCGTGCAAGGAATCTTATTCTGAGTTGCGGACTTACTAGCGACAGCTACTCTCAGTTCAGGAATTCCCAGTGAAGAGGTATAGTGAGTGAATCCATCTCTCAATGACTCGATACATGAATTCACGATATTGGATGGCGTTACGAAATCGGGCTCTCCCATTGAAAATGAGATGATATCCGCTCCGTTTGCTTTGAGCTGACTGACAAGATTCGAAATAGCAACAGTGCCCGATGCTGGAATGTCCTGAAGTCTCTTAGATGCGTTAGCCATCGAAATTACCTAATTCTTTTCAGTTATATTACTTTTCGCTGGAATCAGCTTATCAGAGTGTTGAGCTGCCCGTCTTCCACAGCCTTTCTTATCCCCATTGCCATTCTTGCTGCTGTGCTAAGTCCTGGATAAATCAGATCTGCATACGGAGATCCTGATATGAACGGGTTGGTGCCTGCAACGATCCTTGTTGAGATTTCAAAGACCTTGAATTCCAATTTATCTGTGACCACCGTCTCCAGACAGAATGGACCCCACATTCCACCGAACAATTCGTATGCACGATTAACAACGTTCTCACCCATCTCGAATGCCTTCGGAAGAAGTGATTCGCGAATGACCGCCGGTGTATTCCCTGTTACAACGAATGATGGATATAATCCATGCCTTTTGGCATCTTCGATCGAACCCAATTTGTACATCTCATCGATATTGCTTTCATCCCTACGATCGATAGACAGAAGCTCGAGCGAACCCCCCTGTGCGCATCTATAACCATCTTTTTTAAGAGGGTCATAAAAGAAATGCAAATAATACCTTGTGCCCAGACAATATTCCTGAATAGTGTAAGGCTGTGTATTATCGATTGACATCTTGAAGTCCGGATAATCCTTGGCTATGAAGAATCCGCGACCTCCTTTTGCGCCGTGATATTTTACCATCACAGGTTCGTTGATCTCCCTTGCATCCGTGATCAAACGGGGCATAGGTACGCCTGCAGATGTTATCCACTGTCTCTGACTGTCCCTATCAGCTTCCCATTGAAGGACAGCACGGTTTCCATATGAAGGGACCTCATAATTTTCGAATCTGCTTGGGCTCATATATTCGACGAATGAACCGTGAGGTATGATGATAGTGTTCTCATCTTGAAGTTCACCTACACGCTCCTCCATCTCGTCGAAATCCTTGTATTTTATGAAATGATCTGGTTTTGCCAACGGAAAAGCATCATAATACTTTGTATTGTCCTTAACGGTCAAGCCCAAGGTCTTAAAACCCATTTTACGGGCTCCGTGAAATATCTGAAGTGATGAGTGAGAGCACAAAGTCGCAATCGTAAGCTTGCTTTTGTCATACCCGTCTAAAATTTCATCTATCTTCTTCTTGGGAACCATATCATATGATATGATTCATGCTTTTAAAGATTGTTACAGATTCCAGCAATTTTGTAGCGCTTTTTTACACACAATATATCCTACATAAAACAAAATTGTCACGATTTAAAAAAATCTGCATATCGATACATGTGATATCTGTCAAAAAAACCATTTTTTAAAAACTCTCTTTCGACTGATTCGGCGACCCCCTGCATTACCTTTTATACCTGCAAATAGTACTAAGATTACCTCGTAGAAACACGAAGAGGTCTAACTATGAACACAGAAGAATTAACACCTCATTTTGAAGAAATGAAAAAAGTTCTGAATGGAAAAATCGATGACGACCAGCTCAGAAAAGAACTAGACACTTACCTGAATGCATACCACGTTACTATAGAAGCTGCCAAAAGAGGCATAATGAGAAAATACGGCGTGGGCGACACTTCATCCTTTGTTACAGCAAACACAATTTCCAAGAAGGTCGGAGATCTTAAAGGGAATGAAATGAACGTTGACATAACAGCAAAAACCGTCTATGTCGACAAAAAAGAAATAACTGTCAGAGGAAATCAAAAAATTATCATATCCGGTATAATCGGTGATGAAACCGGAACAGCCCCGTTCACAATCTGGGAAGGGGAAAATGTTGAACTTGAAAAAGGTGAAATATATCTTTTCAAGAACGCTTATACAAAAAAATGGAATGACCGTGTACAGATCAATCTGGGTTCACGCGGCAAAATCGAACCTATAAAAGATATTAAGATAGATGTTACCGAAAGAACCATCACTGCAGATTCCCAAGACATGAAGATCGGTGATATCCACGACGGTGTCGGAAATGTTACTGTCTCAGGACGCATAATGTCCGTCGAAGCAAGGAATATCATAGTCAAAGAAGAACCCAAGGTCGTTTATTCTGGTATTATTGCAGATAATTCAGGAAAGATTCAGTTCTCAGCCTGGAATGATTATGGCCTGAAAGAAGGTGAATCCATCTGTGTCAAGAATGCATATATCCGCGCATGGAGAGGAATCCCTCAGCTTAACCTCGGAGATAAATGCGAAGTGAGCAGAGTAGACGATTCGTTCGGTCAGATAGATGCTACTGCATCAAAGAAAACAGTCGCGGATATCATCAAAATCGGTGGCGGGCTTGACATATCTGTCACAGGTACTGTTGTGGATCTGAGGACTGGAAGCGGACTCATCAAAAGATGTCCTGAGTGCAACCGCTCCGTACTCAATGACCAATGCACAACACACGGACAGATCACACCTGTCCTTGATCTGAGAATGAAACTCGTGATCGATGACGGAACCGGTGCTATCAGCGCAATTGTCAACTGCGAAGACACAACGAAGCTCACAGGTATCACACTTGAAGCAGCGAAGGGGCTAGCACAGGCAAAAGGAGAGATAGAGGTCGTTGGAAGAGACATGGCTCCACTGATAATCATGAAAAAGATCACAGTGACTGGAAATGTCATGAGTGACGACTACGGGCCAATGATGATTGTCAAATCGGCAAATATAGAAAAAACCGATGTCATCGCCGAAGCCGAAAAACTCTATGATGATGTGGAGGCAGCATTATGAACGCAAGAGAGACAGCGTGGAGATTGTTTTCATCGGAACTCAACACCGCAACCCATGAAATAAAAGGAGCGGATGAAAAATCTCCTTCATATGTAGTAACCCACTTGGGTGCAATGGTTAACAGGGTACTCGTTGCCGGTGTCCTCACAGAGAAAGAGAACGTCGGAAGCGAAGAAGAACCTATGTGGAGAGGAAGAATTCAGGATCTTGCATCTGGTAACTTTTTCATCAATATAGGACGGTATCAACCCGAAGCTGCAGCAGCCATAGCGGACATAGATGCTCCTGAATTCGTAGCTGTTATCGGTAAAGTAAAAACATACACGACAGAAGATGAAAGAGTATTTGTGTCCATCAGACCCGAACGCATCATCAAGATCACAGAGGAACTCCGTATGCAGTGGATCCTTGATGCAGCAAAATCCACTTGGATCAGACTTAATCGGATGAAGAAGGCAACTGCGATCGAAGATGTTTCCGAAAAAGATCTCATCACAGCAGGATTCGACCAAAAGGATGCACAGGGGATCACAACTGCATTGGATCAATACGGCATTCCTAACTCAACAACATATCTAAAGACTATTCAAACAGCCCTCAGAACTATTCTTCCGGACAAGAATATCGATCTTGGACTTCCCGAGGACATGTCCCAAGTCCCAGATGAGATCGATATCGAACCCGGTGCAACCGCTCAGAATAATTCAGATCTGGAAGACACCATTCTGAACCTTTTGGAGGAATTGGATACTGACGGCAAAGGTGCTCCGAGGGATGAACTAGAGAGAAGAGCCGAAACAGCCGGCATATCGAGTATGGAACTCGAGGAGATATCCAATATCCTAATGGACAAGGGACTTGTATACGAACCTAACCTCAGATACCTTAAACGCATCTGAATAGAGTTCGCTCTACGTCAAAAACCTTTTAAAATTTATATAATTAAGAGAAGAAGGGGGATTGCCCCCTGTTTTTCACTCTATTGTGTTCAACATTTCTTCCAATTCTGCCTCGTTCTCCTTGAATCCGAGTTTTGAGGACATAATGAACCAGAAAGCCAGGAAACCCAGAAGGAATGCAAATATTCCAGTTATTGCAAACAACGCAGAGATCAGGCAGAATATCATTGCAACATAATAGTTGGTACGCTTGAAACATGCCACGGCAGCGATAATTCCAGTCGCACCGGATATTAACCATCCTGCTCCGAAATACATCAGATAATCTTTAAGATTTTCAAATGTCCACCCCAGGTTGATCAACTGTTGATGGATGGTAGAATTATTCCAAATAGTGTTGGCAATGGTGGTTGAATCGAAAAGATAATACAGTCCCACAATCAAAAATGGAACTGAATAAACCAATATCATTATGCCAGCCCATCCGAGACGGCCTTTGATACTTTCGCGAATGACTTCTTTTTCTGCTTTGACTTTTTCCGGATTCATTCCTGGAACGCTCGCTCCGCATTCTGGGCAGAAATGATTGTTCGGATTCAATTTAGCTCCACACTTTGCGCAGAACTCACTACGATCAGACATGATTATGTTATCTGACATGTGAATATAATATATTTTGCGAAGAATATCAACGATACATCGCTATAGATCCATATCCAACTACCGAATTCATATCATATTTCAACGAATCCCATGAATCAGAATACTTTAGGACCTCGACGCTTTTTGGATCTGTTGCCATCATTGCAGTTGCCATAGGGCCGTATCCGCACACCGTTATCTTGTTTTCGATTATTGTCGAATATAATCCATCAATATCCTTGGCAACCATTTTATCAAGAACCATGGAATTGAGTCTTTCTCCGACAGCTTTCGGAACATAATGAGACATATCGCTTGATGCAATAACAATAACGTCATGACCCTTGCAAGCCATCTTTATGAATGCAGACAGCTTTTTTGCCGATTCCATATCCTGACGGCCCATGATGATCGGAACTATATGCGGATCAGGATCGATATACTGAAGGAAGGGCACCTCCACTTCGATAGAATGCTCGAACCTATGAGCATTCACACTGTCTGGAATGAACTCGCTTAATTTCCCTGCTATTTCCGAATGTATCTTACATGGACCTAAAGGCGTTAAATATTCATCACTACACATCACAAAATCAAATGGAATGCCATGATGGTCGGGGCCTATCAATATATAAGCCTCCGGCAAACCATCCTCTTTGATCTTTTTGAACGCATGTGCAGCATTCATACCAGATGCGGCATAACCTGCATGAGGTACAACAACCGCCGATATTCTTCTCTCGGTGCCTGTCTCCTGAGGAATGCCCGGACCCAACTCATGCTTGAAACATGATTCTATCTCTGAGACGAGTGCTTCTTTCTCAAGCGGATAGAAACGCCCCGCTACTGCAGGATAACGCATAAAAGTAAAAGGGGTTGATTGTAAAAAGTTTTTTGCTTTAAGATGAGATCTTAAAGTTTAGCTTCGAAATCTTCGATTTCCATCTTGAAATCTGCTGGATCTTTGAGATCTCCCCTTGCAACGAGAACTTCCCTTGTAAGGAGCCAATAGACACAAGCGAGTGCGCGCCTTCCCTTGTTGTTTGTAGGGACGACGAGATCGACATTACGTGTCTCGTTGTTGGCATCGCACATTGCGACTATAGGGATTCCGAGATTCAATGCTTCCATGAGTGCTTGCTTATCTGCTGCTGGATCTGTAACGACCAACACCTCTGGCTCCATGAATCCAGGGTTTGCAGGGTTTGTTAATGTTCCAGGAACGAAACGTCCTGCGAATGCAGGTGCTCCGATTGCCTTGGAGAACTCTCTTGCTGGCCTCTGTCCGTACTGCCTTGCAGATACGACAAGGATCCTCTTAGGGTCATAGTGTGAAAGGAAGTTTGCTGTTGCCCTGATCCTCTCATCTGTCTTTTTGACATCCAAAACGTAAAGTCCGTCTTGCCTGACCTTATAGATGAAATTCTTCATGTCAGCGCTTTTCTGCTGGGTTCCGATGTGGACACCTGATGTTAAGTAGATGTCTTCTGCGACCAACAGGGTTGCGCCATTCGTCATGTTCTCCTCGTCACTCATTTTAATACCTCATTGATTTCTAACGACTGTGATAGGGATTATACCCTTTGCATATTCTAGCATGGCGATGTCAATTGGGTCCAGCATATCGTCGGGATAATCGACGAGCACCGGTGCACCATACGAAATCTGCAGTGCTCTTGCACCGATGATTCTTGCTTTCTCAAATCTAGTGTACATCATGTGAGTCACCATACAGGAATCATGGTAATCATGAATTGATTATAAACATGTCGGTCGCCCTTATTTTTATTTGTTAGTTAAATCTCTAATAACGCACGCGCTAGAAAGGGGAACATATTTTTACGGTCATATGTATGCCCTATCCTATGTACGATGAGTTGAAGACCTGCGCCGCCGCATTCTTCTGCAACAAAGGGAAAGAAGTCTTCACAGAAAAAGAATTCACAATGTATATCTCATTGGATCTCAGATGGATGCCTGTAAAAGAAGCCAACACTCTTTTACTCCTTCTCCTGAATGAAGGTATATTCGAAAAGATCGATAATTATCTGAAAGCCAAGATAGACTTTTCAGATATCGATGTTCCTGTCGCGTACAAACCTTCAAAAGAACTTCTGGATTACGTCAGATCTTCTATGAAAACAACACCTGAACAAAAAAATGAAACAAAATCTGTAAAAAAGAAAATCCCGGTTGATTCTGACGATCCTCTGCCTAAACTTATGGAATTCGCAGTATCTTCAGGAATTAAAAAAGGAGCATTCATAGCAGAATGTAACCAGATAATGAAAAAAATGAACATAGACATAGAGGTAGCAGCATTGATAGTCCTGAGGGACCATGGTGCAGATGTTTCACCGTATTACGATGATATCTATGCCTACGTAGCAAATAAATGAGTTCACTCTTTTTTGATAAAGTTACTAAGTGTCATCGAATTAGACTTATTTCCAGATCCAACGATTACACCTGATTGAACAGCTTCTCTCAATTTTATTCCGAGGGCCTTTTCAAGTTTTGCGATCATTTTATCATCGGGAATCAAATCGTTAGCTTCGATCTTGCCGATGGTCCCTTTCTTCTCTAAGATAGATTTTGCAAAATCTTCCAATTCCATACCTTTCGCTTCACGCGCTTCACGAATAATTATACCATAATTATCAATGATTTCCATTGTAGATGCACTGTCGTAGACATTGCGGGTCTGCATTCTTCTCTCACGCTTCTCCAACCTGTCAGATATGATTGTCCTATTGACGGTGCCAGAACCTGAACCTGATGATGCGATATACTCGTCTCCAAATTTTGCACAGTTCGGACAAAGCATCAATCTGGTACCTTCGACCATCATCGGCCTCGTGGCAGGCGCTTCATTTCCACACATTTCGCAGATCATTACTATACTGATTAGCATAGTCCTAGTTAAAATTGACGTAGGTGTGTACGAAAAAGTAATAAAAACAGGAACAGCATAGGGCCTCATAACGGGATACATATGGAAGATACCGATATTGAGGAACTGAAGACCAAGATTGTGACCCTCGAAGAGAGAAATGTCAGATTAATGGAAGACCTTCAGAATGCCGAGAACGACAAACGTTACTCTGAGGGCGAGTTATTCAGATTGCAGAAGGACATCACCCGTGTAAAGACAGAGCTAGAAAGACTGAAAAGTCCGCCACTCATAATAGGCTCGCTTCGTGATGTACTACCCGACAACCGTGTAGTCGTCAAAAGTTCGACGGGCCCTGATTTCATTGTATCAGTTTCAGAATATATCCCTCAAGAAGATCTTATTCCAGGATCTAGAGTGTCACTCAATAAACAAACTCTAGCAGTAATGAGCGTTCTTCCAGCACCTCTTGACCCTGTGGTAACTGGCGCTGAAATAATCGAAAAACCAAAAACTACATACGCTGATATCGGCGGATTAAAATCCCAAATGATAGAACTTCGTGAAGCTGTAGAAGACCCACTTCTCAGACCCGAACTCTATGCAAAAGTAGGAATCGAACCTCCGAAGGGTGTCCTTTTAGTAGGGCCTCCGGGAACAGGAAAAACCCTGATGGCAAAAGCAGTGGCAAACGCTACAAATGCAACTTTCATCAGATTGGTAGGATCTGAACTAGTTCAAAAATACATCGGAGAAGGCGCGAGACTGGTACGTGAACTTTTCGAACTTGCAAAGGAGAAGGCACCAAGCATCATCTTCATCGATGAACTCGACTCTGTGGGTGCAAAAAGAGCAGATGTCGCAACATCTGGAGACAGAGAAGTTCAAAGAACTCTTATGCAATTGCTTGCAGAATTGGACGGATTCAAGCCTACCAGCGACATAAAGATCATCGGAGCAACCAACAGGCCTGATATTCTGGATGACGCACTTCTCAGACCAGGAAGATTCGACCGTATAATCGAGATCGGACTGCCTGATCTTGATGGAAGAGTCCAGATATTCAAGATCCATCTTGCTCACATGAACACTGAAAAAGATGTCAACCCCAAGAAATTGGCAGAATTGACAGAAGAAGCTTCCGGTGCAGAGATAAAAAGTATCTGTACAGAAGCTGGTATGTTGGCAATCAGAGACGGACGCGATTCCATCTCTGCAGAAGATTTCGTCAACGCCAAAGAAAAGGTAATGACTGCAGGAAGGAATAAAATGAAGTCTTTGCCCGCATATATGTTCGGTTAAACTTCAATTATAAAATTGCCGGAGATTCTTCTCCGGCAGTAAATCGTTTTCAAATCTTGCCGACTTACTATTCTATGATAGTACTTTTCTTCTGCAGCTATGCACTAACAATAAACAGACCGCGATCTATCGTTCTATAATATCAAAACTATGTATGTAAACGAGAACATTCTTACGTCTCGAAATCTCACTTTGATGAACTTAAATACATACAAAACCATACCAATTCCATGGAAGTAACGACAATTGCACTTTTATTCATATTAATCGGTGCAGTATTCATAATTATAGAAGCACTTAGTCCTGGTGTTTTCATGGTCATACCCGGTACCGTACTTGTGATACTCGGTATAATCGGCTACGCGGCTCCTGATTTCTTAATAAGCTGGTATTCACCAATATTAGCAATCGTGATCGCAATTCCGATAACCCTTGTTACTATCAAAGCATACAGATTTCTTGGAGAACCCATAGCCCCTTCAACGACGGTGTCTGAATCACTTATAGGAAAGATCGGAACCGTAACAGAAAAGGTGTATCCCGACTCCATCAAAGGAAAAGTAAAGATTAATTCTGACATTTGGAGTGCAACATCTGATGAAATCCTTGAAGAAGGCACTAAAGTCCGTGTATGCTCTGCCGAAGGAGTACACGTAAAACTTGAACGTATTTGATCCTAAGAGGTGAAATAAAATGGAAGAAACTGTCATACTAATATTGGTCGCAATTGCGATAATCGCAGTAATAACTGTAATGCTCAGCGGTGTGAAAATAGTACAACCGTATGAACAAGGCATATACATGAGATTGGGAAAATTCGTAAGGGTCCTGAATCAAGGCCTAAACTTTGTATTCCCATTGATTAGTAATGTAGTCAAACTAGACCTTCGTACAGAGGTTCTTGATGTTCCGAGCCAAGAGGTCATCACGAAGGATAACTCGCCTGTAAATGTGGATGCCATCATTTACATAAAAGTGATAGATCCAAAAAATGCATTCTTCGAAGTCACAAACTATCATGCAGCAACAATAAACCTTGCACAGACAACATTGAGATCAACTATTGGAGAAATGGATCTCGATGAAATCCTCTCAAGCAGAGAAAAGATCAATGTTCAACTCAGAGATACTCTAGACAGTTCCACCGATAAATGGGGTGTAAGAATTGAAGCTGTCGAAATAAGGGAAGTGGACCCTGCAAAAAAGGTCAAAGACTCCATGGAAGAACAGACATCTGCAGAAAGAAGGAGACGTGCAGCCATCCTTCAAGCAGACGGTATGAAAACTGCATCCATCCTTGAATCAGAAGGAAAGAAAAAATCGATGATCCTTCAAGCAGAGGGACAAAGACAGTCGATGATCCTTCAAGCAGAAGGTAAAAGACTCGCTACAATCCTTGAAAGCCAAGGAGCAGCACAGAAACTCCGTATCGTCGCTGTAGGTTCATCGGCTTTGGATTCCAAAGCCATGGCGGTCTTATCGATGGAAACACTGAAATCTGTAGGAGAAGGACAATCATCAAAGATCTTCTTCCCCCTTGAACTCACAAAACTCATAGATGGAATGTCCCAATACATGGGCTCAGGAACATCTGTTCCAGAAAGGGAAGTCTCAAATAGAAAAGATATCGAAGAAGCTGTAGGAAAAGCAGATGACATCTTAGGAACCATCCCTACACCAGAAGAGATAAAGAAACAGATTGCGGACCTCGACGAAATGATGGACAAGGACAGAAAAGAGTCCGAGACCTTGGTAAAGACATCGTCGAGCTCAACACAGAGAGAAAAGGCATAAACGCAGGAAACTGCATTTTAATTGACACTCTGAGTGGAAAAATAATCCCACTCAGAGATTTGTCATTTTTAGATTTATTACTCTTCGGAGTCTTCTCCACCAAAGAACAAAAGTTGCGATGCTGCATAGATTTCCGGCAAACCAACATCTTCCTGAGCTGACACGGAACGTATCTCGCCAAATGTACCCATGTTCTCCAACGACTTGAAAAGCTCCATTCCGACAACTGTTTCTGAACTGGAATCCATGTCGAGAAGATCCCCATAAAGGACATCGGAGTTCTCATACCATGACATGATCCTTTCTGTCTCCTCCTCTTTGAACATATCACATTTTGACAGCACATTCAGAATAGGAATTTGAAGCCTAAACTGAACAATCGCAGAAAGGACCATTGATGAAACGAATCCGTTGGGTGATTTGCATAGTATAGGATCTGAAAGGTAAACAAGCATGGATTTCTCTTTATCCAATGCCTTTATGATTATCTCTGAGGACTCTCTGAATGCGAACAATTCCAACTGACCTGGTGTATCGATCAAAACATATTTTGTCTTGAATGTCTGAAGGACATCAACGAGTTTGTTGATATTCATAGCCATAAGATCTGCCGCAACAATCTGCGCACCATTAGGTCCTAATGTATATTCATTCATGACTTCGTCTAACGATACCCATTCCCTGATATCTATGTCAGGCGTGTATGGAAGTCTGTCCGCCCC
The DNA here is from genome assembly GCA_963676235.1 of Candidatus Methanomethylophilaceae archaeon. GTDB lineage: Archaea > Thermoplasmatota > Thermoplasmata > Methanomassiliicoccales > Methanomethylophilaceae > JALNYB01. The sequence goes on along the minus strand of OY781044.1, from coordinate 810,539 downwards.
TGGATCCAGATTGATGACGATAGCATCAATACCATTGTCATCAAGCCATTGTTTATATGCCCCGACCAAAGTACTTTTTCCGCTGCCAGCAGTTCCGACAAAATAAATGTTTCTCATTTGATCCCTTATCCCCCGACTCATTGTGGTAATTTACACTTTGCTTAGATTACAAGCCAAATAATATGATAGATAGATTTCAATACCATATCACAAGAGGAAAAATAGCAACCTAAATCAAAACGTATCAATATTCCAAAAAGATCGTGAAATTCAAATCCTGATAACAAGAATCAAAAAAATTCTCAAGTTGAAACAAGCATCAGAGTTCGTTCTAACACAAACCTAATTTAATTGGAAGAAGGTTCAGGGTCATGAATGACACAAAAACACACAATGTTGCATTTGCCTGGTTCGGCATTTTCGCAGTTGCGGTGTTCGCTATTACATGGATCTGTGCTGCAGCATTGGATTCCACATGGGTGTTTGGCGAAGATATGATCTCTAAATTGGGAATATCGAATACAGATGCCAGCTTATACTTTAAATACGGATGCATTCTCGCTGGTGCATTCGCCATGATTTTCGGTATCGGAAATACATTATATGCCAAAAATGCAGGACATGCCTCAGGTGGGATCTTCATGATTATGGCAGGACTTTTCTTGGCTTTGGTCGGAATTATAACAATGGATGTCGGTAATGGAAATCTTCACAACTTCGTTGCTATAACTACGGCCATATTCATACTCTGCGCAGCAATTTCATTCGCAGCAGGAAACTGGTATGAACACCACGAACTGTATGCCGGAGTGCCCATCATCATCATTTGTATAATCATCGGACTTAGTATCGGATACAACAATGCTACGGCAGAAGGATGGGCAGTCATCCTTGCACTTCTTTGGATCTGTATTGAGAGCATCAGAATGATCGCTACAACAGAGAAGGATTAATTAGAAAAAGATAATTACAAAGCAGGTGCAAAAATGACAGAAATACCCAAAAAAATATCCGTTGGATGCGGACTCGGCCTTATTGGAGGGGTCGCGAGCATTATTTGTCTGGCTGTGTTCTACACATCCGAACCAGATACGCTCCTCAATATGGCACTGTATATGCTTATCGCATGTTTATTCTTCGGAATAGCAGGAGCATTCACGAAGACAGGTCAGTGGGGCTGGAGAATGATCACATTCATGGCATTGCTCACAATCGGTCTTATCGCTATGTTCACAGTCTGCAAATACTTTGACGTATACGCAGGCATCATCCTCGCAGCAATAGCATTACTTATTGTTGCCGTCGTCTCATTCCCTTCCTCAAAAAAATGGTTGAGCAGGATTTGAACAAAAACGTCTTCTTTTGGCCCTCCGGGGCCAACTTTTATATTAACTAATAATATCTATGCTACCATTTTTACGGTAGTTTTAAATTCTCTTAATCACTCTGACACCTTCGTGGACGAGAAATATACCTTTGCATTGAGAAAGATTGCATTGCTTGGAGGAATGGATGACTACGTTGCCGTTTCTTCTAGAGAATTAGGTGATGCACTAAAAATGAGCCAACAATCTGCATCAAAGAGGATCTTAGAACTTCTTGATGAAAAACTAATTGTTCGTGACCTTGGTGCAAGAAGACAAAGAATAAAGCTAACACCGAAGGGCATAGATGAATTAAAACTCGAATATAATGAATACCGCAGAATATTCGAACTCACAGACCATATAACCATACATGGAATTGTCACCGAAGGAATGGGAGAAGGCGGATATTACATCTGCCAACAGGGTTATATGAACCAATTCGAAAAAAAATTAGGATTCAGGCCCTTTGAAGGTACCCTGAACATAACAGTCGATAAGGATGATGTCGGAAAATTAGATGTCATCAGAAGCACTTCTGGACAGATCATCGAAGGTTTCACTACAGAAGGAAGAAGCTTCGGAAATGTAATTGCTTACAAAGCAAAGATCAGAAACATTGATTGCGCCATCGTAGTGCCTGATAGATCGCACTATTCAGATGTCATTGAGATAGTGTGCCACTATCATCTCAGAAGGACGCTCAGCCTCGGTAATGGAGATCATGTCGATGTCAGAGTGGGCATCTGATCACTTCGTAAGATATTTCACTACAGAAGTAAAGATGGCTTTTCCATCTCCGTCCTGAGAAGAATATCCTCTCGTCCAATCTGGATGAGTGAATCTTGTCATAACACGCTCAGGATGGGGCATCATGCCCATGACATTTCCAGCAGGATTACATATTCCTGCGATGTCTGACGGTGATCCGTTGGGGTTCCATGGATATTCTGCAGGCTCTCCATTCTCGCATACGTATCTAAACACTATCTGATCATTATCCTGAAGTTTATCAATAAAATCAGGATCCATGCTCATCAATTTCCCTTCTCCGTGAGCGGATGGAATCATCAAAAGCTTTCCTTTTTGAACATCAGATGTGAATATACACTTTCCTCTGTTATCATTCCTGAGAACCGTGGGGCGGCACTCGAACCTTGCAGAATCATTTGTATACAATGCTGCGGTAGGAACAGGCGTCATAGTCTCTTCCATTGCGGGCAATAATCCCAACTCTACTAATATCTGGAATCCATTGCAAACTCCAAGAACCGGCTTCTCAGCTTCTACAAATTTCTTTACCTGTGGTCCGAGGGCACTTTTGATCCTCGCTGCGAAGATGGCCCCTGCACGAACATAATCTCCTGCAGAAAATCCTCCTGGCAATGCAAGTACATCAAAATCCTCCAGATCTCTTGCAAGCGATGCGGGTGATTGTCCTATCAACTGTTTGAGATGGACCTTCTCAGCCGATACACCGACCATACTGAATGCCTCAGCCATCTCGTCCTCACAATTCGTTCCTTCTATCCTGAGTACACAGACCTTTACATCCTTAGCTTTCATTGCGAAGCACCTCCCATGATGTTCCAAATGGGATCGCTCCAAGCTTTTCTCAGAACACTGACGGGTATGTCCACCTTTGCGCTTTTGATCACGAGGGAATCTCCTTTGGATATGCCGATGCATGTTACATCGTCACCCATGATATTCTCGAATTCTTCCGTATCCTTTCCGTCTATCTCCACAATCCAACGTGAATTGCTCTCGGAATATAATTTAACTTTATCGCTTAGATCTCCAAGTGCCTTGAGATCAATTTGAGCTCCTACATCTCCGGAGATGCACATCTCTGAAACAGCTACGGCAAGCCCTCCATCAGAACAGTCGTGACAACTCAACACAAGTCCTTCGCCCATAGCCTTCAAGAGTTTCTCCATCAATATCTTGAGGTGAGGAATGTCGACACCGGGCACCTGTCCTTCTTCTCCGTGGAATTTGCGGAACAATAACGAACCGCCCATCTCATCCTTGGTCTTTCCGACCTGATAGAGACAGCTTCCGGTTTTTTTCATATCGGCCGTGATGGCATTTCTAACATCATCAATAAGCCCGCATCCAACGATCATGGGTGTCGGAAGAATATGAATTCCTCCGGGGGCCTCGTTGTATAAACTGACATTTCCGGACGGTATCGGTATGTTGAGTTCCTTCGCGATCTCTCCGATGCCTCTCACGGCTTCCCTGAACTCTCCCAATCTATCGGGCTTCTCGGGATTACCGAAATTTAGACAATCAGTGAATGCATTCGGCATTGCACCTACTGCTACAATATTACGGCACGCCTCATCTATGCTCGACATACCTCCGTTATATGGATCTAGCGCAGTGAACCACGGATTGCATCCTGTTGCTACAGCAAGTCCCTTCCATCTGCCAGGAACCGGCATAAGAACAGATGCATCACCAGGTCCGGTCTTGTTCATCTTACCGACCATGGGATGGATAACTGTAGAAGCACGTACCTCGTGGTCGTACTGCCTTATCGCCCACTCCTTTGATGCAACGTTGAGATCCGACATAAGTGACATTATTATCTCATCGTTACCGGGAAGCTTGGGGAATTTCTCATTTGCCTTTGAAGATACCTTTGGCAATGTATACGGTCTGTGATAGACCGGTCCACCGGTAAGGAACTCGAGATCCATATCAAAGATGAGAGATCCATTCCAGAATAAACGTGTACGTGGGACCGATGTGGTCTTCGCAATGGGTGTCGCGAGGACATCCCACATCTTAAAAATCTCAAGGACCTTGTCAACATTCTCAGGTTTACAGGAACACATCATACGTTCCTGCGATTCAGAGACCCATATCTCCCATGGAGCGAGACCTGATTCTTTCAACAGAACCTTCTCGAGATCGACATCCGCACCACATCCCGCTTCCAGTGCCATCTCTCCGACTACACAGCTGAGGCCTCCTCCCCCGAGGTCCTTCATTCCAGTGATGAGATGCTTCTCGTTTACTTCAAAACATGCATGCATGACCGGTTCCTTTGTAATTGGGTCTCCAAGCTGAACAGCTCCCCTTGAATCATCCTGTGACGTGGATGTCAGATCCTTTGATGCAAAGTTGACTCCATGAATTCCGTCTCTTCCAGTACGTCCTCCAACGAGGATCATGACCTCTCCTGGACCTCCGACATAATTGAGACCGAGATCCTTCCTTTTTATGATCCCGAGACATCCGACATTTATTAGGCAGTTGCCGGTGTACTTCTCATCGAAGAAGAATCCTCCTGTGATGGTAGGTATACCTACACGATTTCCATAATCTCTGATACCAGAAACTACACCACTCATAAGATAGCGAGGATGCTTGATACCCGGTGGCAATTCGGCTTTCGTATCGATTGGGCCGAAACATAATGGGTCGGCAAGTCCTATAGGCTGTGCGCCCATGCAGATAACATCTCTAAGAATTCCGCCGATGCCTGTTGCAGCACCGCCGTACGGTTCAATGGCTGAAGGGTGATTGTGACTCTCGACCCTCAATGCATAAGCGTAATCGTCATCAAAAATCATCACGCCTGCATCTCCTCTAGAAAGAACATCGTCGCGTTCGATACCGAATACGAATTCTTTCAGGATGGGTTTGGAACTCTTGTAACAACAATGTTCACTCCAGGCCTGACCAAGTGACTGCAATTCTACGTCGGTCGGATTTCTTCCTTCCTTCTTGAAATAATCTTTGATAGTCTTCATCTCATCGAGTGAGAGACTTAGACTCATATCCTTTGAGATTTTATTCAAATCCGCATCAGTCGCGTATAGAATGTCAACATCGAATAATTCAAATGGAACGTTCCTTTTCGTCATAAGCCCGTCTTTGGACATCTGCTCATCTCACTGTAACAGAATATGTTTGAATTACGGGGTTGGCCAGAAGTTTTTTACACATCTCTTCCCCGTGTTTCTTTGCTTCATCGGCAGGCATGTCAAGTGTGACTTCGAAGAACTTGACTGTCTTAACATTCTCGATACCATTGAAACCGAGTGATTCGAGTGTCTTTTTCGTATTCATCCCTTCAGGATCAGCGACGCCTTTCTTGAGCTCAATTCTGATGTCGATTACTGCCATTGTTGAATGTATTACGCGCGCATAATTAAATGATTCTGATAGACAAGATTGAATTTTCCGCGTATAATGCACCTTGAAATCAACTAGCGAATCACCGATATCAATCAAAATGCACCTTGAAATCACAACTTATCTGACGTACACCCACATGGCATTATTAGCAATAATGCTATTGTTAGCCTTTATAATCTGCATCTTCTAAACTGATGCGCGACCATATCAAACTGAGTCTTTTGACTCTGTCCTTTTTCTTCCAAAGATTAAATATCCGGTGTGACCGAGCATCTCAAACGCAGGACGAACGCCGCCTGGATGAACTTCTAATCCGCGTTGAAGATTCTCAAGTGCATACACTTCCGCAAAATTCCTATCGCGCAATGCAATAACAATGGATTCTGCCTGATTCATATTCGGAACATATGCACATACTCTTCCACCGTTCCTAAGATGGGGGATAAGATTATCCAATGCAAGCCAAGGATCTGGCATATCCATGATCAACGAATCTGCCATAACATCAACAGATGTATTCTTAGCATCTCCAATAATGAAAGTCCAATACTTATCCAACCCCGTGCGCTTGACGTTCCTAAGAGCCCTCATGGCATTCTCTTCCTTGAATTCCAAGGTTTGAACACTTCCGGTTGGTGCAACTGCTCCCAACAATGCGGTCGTCAATCCTCCGGACCCCGCTCCGACCTCTATTATAGTATCTCCTGATTTAACGTCACAATTCATAAGGATCGTGGCGGCATCCTTCGGAGTGATTATCTGTGCACCTCTTTCCAGAGAATCCATGAGTTCTATAGTACCTGGGCGGAACACAGTATAATCTCTTCCGACAATACAAATGTGATCACCGTCATCGAGTCCCATGATGCGTGAACCATCAACTGTTCCAAGAGCTGCGATCTTCAGCATTGTATCAGCCACTTTCAACCAGACCCTTTTACCTGCGGCATCTACCAAATAAACGAACTCATTCTCTTTGAAAGGCATAATTCTGAAGATAGCATCCTGTTGTTAAACCCTTTCGATAAAACTCTGTCCGGACTATCAAAAATTGACATTGAACATCCCTCCCATATCATGATCGATCTGCCTCTCAACCCCTCAATATTAGATCTTTAGCATAGGCCTTTACATTTACACACATTGTTTTATGCAAGATTGGTTTTCTAAATGTACATTCTAAACCCAGACGCTGAGTATATAACGTCCTTGATCAAAAATGACTGTTTTTCAACAAGATACAGTGTTAAATCATAGAACATAATACCAGAGAAATCATGTGGAAACCGACCTTCGTAGAACGCAAAAAACCCGAGACAATAGAAGATCTCATAAGCACCTGTGATCAGAAGACATTGGTTAAATGGGCCTGCGGTTGCGCAGAACATGTTATTTTTTATTACGAAAGGTCCGGCACAGAGAATAAAGCACCTCAAGATGCAATTCAGGCCTGCCGTGACTTCGTCAAAGGCAGCATAACTGTAGGGGATGCACGTAAATTCTCATTAGCCTCACATGAAGCTGCAAAAACAACAGATGACGAATCCGCGAGGGCAGTTGCACACGCCTGCGGACACGCTGCAGCGACAGCACAGCTCAAAGGAAACGCCAACCAAACTGCAACATACGCCTTGAAAGCAGTATATCTTGCAGAAGATGATATGGATGCCGAAAGTAAATGGCAGTTCAAACATCTGGATAATCTTATGAAATTTCAAATGAATCCAAAAATCTGATAATGTTACTACGTAGCTATCAAAATAAAATTCAGGCGTACTGTTCACAGTACGCCTGTTGAGTTTACATTGTGTGAGCAGCGTAGACCGGTTTATCTGTGGGCTTTCCGCATATTATGCATTTGCCTTTGTAATTCTCTGAGATGTATGGTGTTCCTAGGATCTTCATATCATAATTATCCTCGAACTTGTGTCCGCATTCCTCGCATCCACACCATCCGAATTTAAGGATCTTATCTTCGGGAATATTATCCAAAGAATCGATCTCCTGAATATGCGATTGCTGAATTTGTTTTGCCTTATCATACATCGACTGCGAGATTACATCAAGAAGAAGACGAACACCATCGTTTACTGTGATTATATCGATTGTTCCTTTCTCGCTGTTATCCCTTCTCGCAAAGGTCACTACACCGTTCTCGATATCTCTTCCTCCGAGTTCCAAACGAAGAGGAACACCTTTGATCTCCCAGTCATAATATTTGCTTCCTGGTCTTGCATCCCTGTCATCCAATTTCACACGGAGTCCTGCATCCGTAAGTGTCTTGAGCAATATATTAGACGCCTCCATTACAAGATCGGAATTGGTCTTTGACAGGATCGGAATGATAACAACCTGGAACGGAGCTATATCCGGAGGCATTATCAGACCTGCATCATCTGAATGAACACCTATTACCGCACCCAAAAGACGCTCGCTCATACCATATGTTGTTTGATGAACAAATTTGTGTTCACCGTCATCATCCTCGAACGTTATGTTGTAAGGTTCTGAGAAATTCGTGCGGTAATGATGGATAGAACCGATCTGAAGTGTCTTTCCGTTGGGCATGACAGTATCGATACCAACGGTATAGTAAGCTCCAGGAAATTTATCCCATTCTGTACGTACCAGTAATGAATACGGAAGACATAGTCTCTTTGCAATCTTTGCAAGGATCTCGACATCCTCATCGATCTGACTCTGCGCATCCTCCACTGTTGCATGACACGTATGTGATTCAAAAAAGTGGATCTCGCGTACCCTTATGAATGCCCTTGTCTGTTTAGTCTCATAACGGAATGTGTTAACAATCTGATAGACCTTCAGAGGAAGATCCTGATGTGACCTTATCCACAACGAGAACATAGGATACATTGCTGTTTCTGAAGTGGGCCTAATGACAAGACGGACATCCAACTCGTTCAGACCTGCATGCGTTACCCAGTAGACTTCAGAATCAAATCCTTTTATGTGATCTTTCTCTTTCTTAAACTCAGTCTCTGGAATCAACAGTGGAAAACAAACCTCATCATGTCCAGTCGCGTCAAGTTCCTGGCGGATGTAGGTATCGATACCTCTCATGATCTTCCAACCATATGGTGTCCAGACATTCATACCCTTTACAGGATATCTTTTATCGGAAAGATTTGCTTTCTCGACGATTTCGATATACCAATCATTAAAATTGTCCTCTTTTTGCAAAATATCACCACTTCTCTTTGAGAGCATCGGCAATGGTTTCTGCAACAGAGATGTGAGATATCTCATTCTCCAGAGTGTTGCAGCAAAGAACTGTATCGAGTGAACTTCCAGTTAGTCTCTCCAAAGCATTATTGACGAACACACCGTGTGTACATGCAACAGCCACACTTACTGCACCTGCATCTTTGAGTGCCTGTGTGGCTGCGATGATTGTTCCTCCAGTGGATATCATATCGTCAACGATGAGAACGCGCTTTCCTTTGCAATCCATCTTTGCGGGAGTGATACGCACATCAGAACCTGAAAGACGGGTCTTCTCTAGATGATCATAAGCAACACCCATTCTGTCCCCGACATCTTTAGCACGACCCGCCGCGCCGATATCAGGAGCAAGAACCAGGTCGATTCCCCTCCCTTTGAAATAGTCTGCGATTACTGCTGCTGCCTTCAAGTCCCTATGAGGACATGTGAAATGGTCAAGAACGGTCTCTTTGTGGATATCAACGGTGATTACACGATCGCAATCCATACTCAGATGCTTGGCCATGACCTTGGCACTCTCCGGCTCTCCTGGTTTGAATGTCCTGTCCTGTCTTGCATATCCAAAATATGGAATTACCAATGAAATTGATTTCGCACCCATCTTTTTGACTGCATCCTGAAGGAGGAACATTTCTATCATATTAGTGTCAGGATATGTGTTCTGAACAATGACTATGTCATCATCCAGCTTATCGCTGTCGATCCTAGTATAACATTCCCCGTCCGGGAACCTCATTGTGGCTGCCTGAATGTAAGTACACCCCAGAAGTTTTGCCAAATCCTTAGCTAAATCTCTGGATGATGACCCTCCAACTACTATCATGTGCCCTTAATTTGCGTTTTATTATAACTAAATACGCATTATACAGACAAGCATTTACACTTGCAATCAACAGTCGATAAATTCGACTTGCTGCCCACAGTGTCAGCCTTTAACCAAAACTAACTGTTTCATTCACTTTCGATACCGTTTTATTGTTCTATCTTAATCCTCTGTAACATGCAGAATACGGTCACAAATGAAAAGATCGATAGATATCTCGATATTACGCGCAGAGCTTTGGAGAAATTAAAGATCGCAGCACCGGACCGTTCATTCAATAAAAGACTTGCTGATGACTTCCTGAACATGGCAACTTCATACTATAACGATGCAAAACATTTCAGAGAGGACGGAGACCTTGTAACAGCATTCGCTGCAGTAAATTATGCACATGGGTGGCTAGATTGCGGTGCGAGAATCGGATTATTCGATGTTGGAGGAGACGATACCCTCTTCACACTTTTCGAATGACTCTTGCCGGAACATCTGTAGAACGGGCTGTGAACAACTGAACATCATCCAGGACATCTCTGACAACATCCTCGAATGAATCGATGAACATGCTGTTACCGAGCATGCACATTCCTGACCTTATTCCTCTTTCCTTCAACTCCCTTATCGCCTTGGACATCAGGATGCTTTCCATTTTGATACCCGAAGAGAACTTGTTGGATGCCCTGAACAACGCCTCTTTGGATGCATTATCTATGTAATCGGACATCGCTAGCGCTCCGACCTCGCTTATCCTTGTATATTTTCTCATATCGCTCAGAATGTCGGAAGTATTCAACTTCGGACCCAATACGGCTAACGTGAGATTATTGAACTTTACTTCAGAATCTATGACCTCACCGATAGGCGGAAGGCCTGCAGATATTCTGATCGGCTGATGAGCTTCGCATATCAATCCCGATACATCTCCAAGGCCTCCACCGCATGTTACCTCTGCTATATGCGCTGCTTTGAACGCCTCTTCTCTTCTTAGACCCAGAAGCTCACATACGCACAATGATGCCGCTATGGCACCAGACGCACTCATACCGAATCCCTGACCAGTAGGGAGATCGTTCTTCACTGTGACATTAAATGACCTCTTAGGTGCCAAACTGTTCAATACTGCTTTGGTTATCGGAGCATCTGAATCGATATCATCCAAAGTTACCCTAGATTCACCGGATGAACGCTCTTCCAATTCCACAGTCGTTCCAAGATTCAAACGTATGCCTGCTCCTCTGGAACCCTTGGCCAGAACATCCACTGCGTCAACAGGCTGGAAAAAACAGGTTATATGTGCCGGACAGAATGCTGATATCATAATTTCGCCGCACAAAAATCAAGGATCGCATCCGAAATATCAGCTTTTGACCCGGTAATATTCTTTGATGAATCAGATGTAACAAATGTAGCTGATGTTGATATTCTTCCTACAGAATCCACATCGTTAGCAACCACTGCTTTCAGACCATACTCTTCCAAACGTGATCTTGCTCTGGCTTCCAATTCAGAGAGCTCCAGACCTGACTCAGCCTTGAATCCGATAACATTCTCACATTTTTTACGAATAAGAGGAAGCACCTTAGGAACAGGATTAAGGATCATATCGAACTTCTTATCGCTAGGTATTTTCCCTTCCTTAGAATCAGCCGGCGTGAAATCAGCCAACGCAGCAGGAACTATAACAATATCCTGATCGATGGTATCTATCATTTGCAAAAGATCCGAAACCTTAGTAAATCTCTTTACAGGGATATAATCAGGAAGAGGGACACTGCACCCTCCCATCCACAGCTCCACGCTTGCACCGCGCTCGAATGCACGCTGTGCTAGAGTAACTGACATCAGACCTGTGGAACGATTAGTGATCATCCTCATGGAATCGATCGGTTCTTCACTACGACCTCCGATGATTAGCATGCGTTTCCCTTCGAAATCATTCCTTGAAAGCAACTTGATGGTCCATGCCACCACTTCCTCTTTGGAAGCGATCTTTGCTCTTTGTCCTTGCTTGTTGGGGCCTATCACGTGGACTCCCCAGGATCTGAGCGTCTCTATATTCTTTGACACAGCAGGGTTGTCAAACATCTGCTGATGCATAGCAGGAGCAACTGCCACAGGCACATTTCCACCCAATGCCACTGTCGCCATCGATGTCACCGAAGTGTCATCAATACCTGCCGCCATCTTGGATATCGTATTCGCAGTCGACGGATAGACAAGGAACAAGTCTGCTGCAGATGCGCATCCCAAATATGTTATATGTTCTGCCTGACCTCCCAAGTCTACTATCGGTTTCATGCCGCAGGCGAACTCTATCGAGTCCGGTGCAACCAGTTTAGTCGCGTTCGGCGTCATAACCGGAATTATCTTGGCACCATTCCTGATCAATTCTCTTATTAGAGCGAAACATTCGGTGGCCGCGATACTTCCTGTTATTCCTATGACTATAGTCTTTCCTCTGAGTCTTTTGCTTTTTTCACAATATATCTCTTCAGATGGATGCATTTCAGATCTTCTCCTTTATTTCATCGAGGACCTCTTTTGCTATCTCATCGAGGTCCCTGTCTGCATTTACTATTGTAAAATCGAATTGTTTTGCTAATTTAAGATAATTCAAACGAACGTTGCGCTGATATTCGATATTCTCAAATTTACCTTTCTCTCCTCTTGCGTGCACACGCTTCATACTTTTGTCCACATCGATATCCAAAAGGAATGTTTTGTCTGGTTTGCGTGTCACCGGTTTATTAAGTGCTAACAACCAATCCCAATCCAATGCTGAATCATTTAGCGGTACTGACTGATATGCTATGGTGGATGCAAAATATCTATCACAAAGAACGATGACATCTGTGTCCACCCATGCAGAGATCCTATCTGTATGAACAGCACGGTCAGCAACGAAAAGAAGTGCTTCAGCCTTTTGCGAAATATCTTTTACGATCCCGTCTCTTATGAAGGTACCGATCTCGTCGTGGGTGGGTTCTTGGGTAATTACAACCTTTTTCCCCTCAGACACGAGTGCTTCGTGGATCTTTCCACACAGTGTGGTCTTTCCGGATCCGTCGATTCCTTCGAATACAATGAATAGGCCTGTCATTTTCTGTATCCTACATTACAAGATTAGTATATCATTCCTGTTGGTCCTCTGACCTTATTATGCAACCTTTTCACCAAAGAATCCAACGATTCCACGTCTTTGATGTAACATGTGCAGAGATCTATCAGCTCGGATCTAATCGATGTGTCAACTTCTATCCCAAGATCCTTCAACTGAACATTTAACTCATATGCTATGAGCTCACCCTTCCTATCCCAATCTGTAAGGATCACGGCTTTTTTAGAATTTCCGAAAACATATTCTGCGGCCTTCATGGGTCCTCCATCCGCCTGAACAAAGAAGATATCACCTGTTATGACACCCAATGCATCCAGAGCACGTTTATCCTTATGACCCTCTACCAGGATCGTGTGGTCCTCTGCAAGGATCGACAGCGTATCCAGAACCTTTTGGATCTTCTCCAAACGTTCCGAATCGTTCAGATTAATTCCTCCAGCGTAGAGAATATTTTTTCTGAATCTCCGAAAATAAGAACGGTCTTCTGTCTGTTAAGATGCCCCGATATTATCTCAGACCGGCATCCTGTAAGGCCTTTCATCAATTCCTCGATCTCCTTGTTGGCCTTTCCATTCAGCGGTGGAGCCTTTGCCCGAACAATGATCCTCTTTCTCCACTCATCGAATCCATCCAGCCCAGAACGACTGGATCTCGGAGAGACCAGTATATCTGCTTCCAGACCTTCAGGAACCTTGCGAGTGACATCACTAAGATCCATATGTGTGTATTGACTGCAGATATTATCTTTTTTGGCTCTCTTTGTTTCATAAAAGAGAATCGATCTTCACATAAACTCAGATTGATTGAAAATCTAATTTTAAGTTCTGTATACTGCAATATGGCTTATTGGTACAAACTGTATATCTCATTGACAGGGAATCGTAATGAACAATTTGCTAAAAAATAACTCTTCTTTTAATGTCATACTATCAAAAAATTTCATTTTGAATCGAATATACATCGATTGAAATAAGATTTGAATCTTTATATTATTTGAACCATGACCAAACCATAAGGTCAAATATCGACACCGAAATAGGGATTGTGATGTTGCACTCTGCTCAGGAACCTCTCGACTTCGATGACCTCAGCGCCATATACCGCGTCGAAAAGAAGGCTCAGACATTATCAGCTGTCAGAAGGGATCTCTATCCTGCAATGGCAAGTTTATTGATAAGTCTTAAAACAGAATATGAAAAACAGATGAGTATCGATTCCGAATCGCTTGTTTCAGAAGGCGCCAATCAGCGTAAGAAAAAAGCCAGACAACTTTCTAAAGAAATCGTTGAACTCCGTATGCAGAAAATCAGCTCGCTTGCACTACGTGGTGCTATGGGTGCACAGAACATAGTAGACGGTCTCACTTCCGAAGAGAAAGAATATTACACGGAAATCTTGAACATATCCAAAAAACAGGAATGCATCCTTGACCGCCTTAGCGGAAAGAAAACGTTCGAATCCCGCGCGATTGACGACAGACCTGTCGAAAGACCGGTCAAAAAAGAAGAACCAGTTGCAAAACCTATACAAAAACCGATTGCAGAACCAATATCTGAAACGGAAATTCCTAATGAACCTGAAATGGAGATGCTTGAACCGGATTTCGAACAAGAATTCTCTGATAACTCAGAAGAAGAATTCCTGACTAATGAGCCTATAAGATCCACTGCGAAAACAGAGGAAATCATCATTGGGGTCAATGAACCCGAAGAAAAAGAAGAATTCGTTGTAATTCGTATTTTAGAAGATCTTCCACCGTTCTCGGGGCCTGAGCATGATTATAAATTATCAAAAGAAGACATAGTAAGAATGCCTAAAATAATGGGAGAAGTCCTTGTAAGCAGAGAAAAAGCGATGATCGTCAACCCTTCAGCTTGAGGGTCCTTGTATCGCCTGGAAACTCCAAACAATCGATATTTAAGCGCTTTATTCCGGTTATCTCTGATACCGCTTCTCTTGCTATGTCTGGAGTATTATTCGTTTTACTCAAATGAGCTAAGAATATCTTCCTCTTCTCATCCATTGTACGTTTTATAGCGAGGGCGCAATCCACATTGGAAAGATGTCCGTGATCGCTTCCGATCAATTTCTTAAGATAAATAGGATAAGGACCCTCAGCCAACATTTTCTTATCGTAATTTGATTCGATAACGGCAATATTAGACTCGGCTAATGCCTGTTCGACCTGAAATGTTAGAACGCCTGTATCAGTAGCCAAAAGTACCTTTTTGCCATCTTCTTCGACAAGGAAGGCGTTAGGTTCAACAGCATTGTGCGAAGTGGGCAAAGGTGTGATATTTATTCCTCCGATCATGAAAGAATTCATCGTCTTGATTTCATTGTACTGAACATTGCCAAAATTGCTTGCATAATAGGTAGGGCGGTTGCAATAAATGGGAATATCCATTTTCCTCGCCGTTGCACCTGCACCAGCAATATGATCTGAATGTTCATGTGTTATGAGCAATGCTTTCAAATTCTTGCGGTCATAACCTTCCTGATCCATGAACCCCTGAATCCTACGACAGCTTATGCCCGCATCAATCATGACCGCTTCATCATCGAATTCTATCACCGTACAATTCCCGTCGCTCCCGCTGGCCAGAACGTGTACTTCAAACATAAATAAGATCCTCTTATCAGACCTTTTTCTTATAGATATAGAAGATTATATCGGATCTCGAGATAGTTCCTACCAAAACACCCTGTTCCAACACTGGAATACGATTGACATTGAGCTTCATCATTACTTTCAAAGCCTCAACTATCTCTGCATCAGGAGTGGTGGTCAGGATACTTCTGGTCATTATAGTCTCTACAGTCATATCGGAGATCGCCTTATTGGCCTGTGCAACCTTCTCATCGGCTATCTCTCCATCCATCGGAATTGCCAATAGATTGTGAAATGTCGTATCTGACTGTAACTTCTCCTGATACTTTAGGATCAACTCTAGAACATCATTCTCTGTGATCATACCAACGATATGATTCCTGTTGTCAACTACCGGCGCCCCTGTTATATTGTCAACGGCGAACTTGATAGTTGCCTGCCTAAGTGTATCTGTCGGCCTTACCGTAACGACCTGTGTGGTCATTAAGTCCCTAACCCTAAGTGCCTTCATCATGTTCTGAATGTAAGCATGCCAATATATTAATTTGGATACAACCCGAAAGAAATGAGACTTTTTTGGATGCGCCGAATACAGACAGTTTTATTAATAAGGATGCAATAAGCAGATCAAGACAGGGCTTGTAGCTCAGCTAGGTAGAGCGCTCGACTCTTAATCGAGCGGCCAAGGGTTCGAATCCCTTCAAGCCCGCTGGTGATTCCAGAGATGTTCAACAAAAAAGCGGGAACACCGCGTTCTTTCTCGGACTAATCTATAATATCGAAGTTTCCATGGAATCGATCGATCCGTTACACTGATACTTTGTAAAAACCCATATCAATGATCATCTGGTATCAAGATCTGTTTGTATGCATCACCCAATTATCTATGGACATTCCTTTGAATGCCCGCGTAATAACACTATAAGATCAAGACATCACTATGACGAAACTGCACGAATATGGCGAACAGATTCTTCATATCAACCGAAATGAAAGGATCCGCCCCTGTGGCCCTTAAGATTTTCGTAAAAATTCAATTCCAGATCCTGCATCGAACCCTACTCCTGCGAGATAATTTCCTGCAGCATCTGCACTCTTTTTAGTAACTGTCTTAAGCGGTTACATTTGTTTCCAATCAAAGAAACAAGAGACCACTTTAAGAGAAATCGTTTAATCGAAATCAATATCAGACTGTTTCTTTTGATAATTGATTATTTTCATGTTCATGTATGATATTACCAATATCATCACAGATCCAAAGAAAATTAAACTAGTATATTCGGCATAATTTTCGTAATATAAAACTAAAGCCCAAATAATTGACGCAATGGATATAATAAATACATTTTTCAAAGGAGTGCCTTTTCCGTAGCGTACACCTAATCCAGAGAATAACATAATGAATCCAATGAATATTGTAACGATGCCTATCAATTGATTATTTACAATCGAATTATCATCAAGCAACAGAATTCCTTGACATAATAGTATACCTCCGATTATAAGTGACATGAAGAAAATGAACGAAATGAAAAATCTCACAAATTTACTATCCATGTGCTATTCCTCAGTCTTTTGTCCAAGTATTTACTAATGCTTTAGAATTTTCGACCGTTTGATATACGCCAAATGTAGCGATCGTAGCTCCTGCAAACATACCTACACCAGAAAATCCCGTTACTACTGCAACGGCGCATCCAGCAGTTGCTACTAATAAACCACCAGAAATTCCTAATACTGCAGACGCAGTTCTTAAGAATTTATCAAAATAAGATCCAGTTCCACAATATTCCATCTCATCATCTGAGAGACTTGCATAGTTCTTTGGCATTCTCATTTCATACATATTTACATTTGTATTCATTTTTTCCTATAATCACATAATCTTGTACGATATACGACTTGACTGGAATTTAGGGAGGGGAGAGTATTTAATCATTTTTGAAGTTGGATGGACATCAATGTCAAATAATACCGTTTTTTGTATTTGTATTACTAACAATATGGAAATAATTTGACAACTGTAAACTCTACAACTAACATTTTTTGATTTGGTATTATCCTTTAAGGTAACACCTTCGATCCATAAGATCAAATTCACCACATTAAAAATGACCGTATTTGATCTTCTTGAAGATCTCTCTGTATTCTTTGAGCTTATCTTCTTGTTCTAAAGCTTCTTTCAAACTTGTAGCAGAAACACCAATGATCTTTGATGTCTTCTCTACAGAATAACCTAGTTGTGCATTTTGCATTACAGTATCTAAGGATACGATCTTTATCTTTTGTTTTCCATCTAACTTTATTCTGGCTTTGTTCTCTTCAACTCTGTGTGAAAACACTATAGCTAAAGGTCTGCCACAATGAATCCCTTGCAACTTCCTATTAAGCATTCCATTCTTTGTGTTCATAGATAGTTTAGCTCTTTCTTCTTGAGCTTGCCAAACACCAATGTAACTGATAACATCACCTGCAGTTTCAGGTTCTACGTTATTAGTAACGAATCTGATCCTTGTACCATATGGAGCTATCTGTGACTCAATGTCTTTTAGATTTGTAGTATTCCTAGTAAGTCTTGATTCACTCCAACATAACAGGATATGGGATCCTCCCCTCATAATCCTGCCCATCATACGATCATACTCAGGCCTTTCTAGATCCTTGCCTGATATTTGTTCTGAATAGATCCATATGACCTTGACACCTTTATCTTCGCACCATCTTTTCATTTCACGGATCTGTGATTCTGTGGTTTGATCTTTATCATCTGTAGAAACCCTGGAGTAAAGAACTGCAGTCATACCATCTAGATCGGATTTCATTCTAATTCCTCCATTAAAAAGTGGCCAAAAAGGGAATCATTTTAACCAGAGTCATAAAGAATCCTCCTTCATTTCGAGACCTCCAAAAAACTATCTAACTTCTCTATTTCCAGCATCGCCCTTTTGGAAATCAAATCCTTGTATTCCGGATTGATCTCTATCCCTGTGGCATTGATATCGTGCTTGCGGCAGTACTCAAGAGTCGTACCGGAACCGTAGAACGGATCTAACACGACACCTCCGGGAGGACAGCATGATTTTATCGGGCGATCTATTAGAGATTTGGGAAACATCGCAACGTGCGATAATTTATTGGAACTTGTCGAAATTTCCCATATTGTGCGCATATTCTGCCTTTGGGATCGACAAAGCGTTCACCCATCACTCCAAAATCAATTCCAACGGATGATTGCCATCCGAGATTTCCTTTTTTAGTACGACATCCATACTTGGCCCTATTCAACGATATTTCTTTGACAGACTCCAATTGTTGCTTAAAGTAGTAGTTGGTTGGGTTCTTAGTGAAGAAGAAGAACTTCTCAAAATCAACTGTAGACCTATCCGTAACTGATGCGGGCATCACATTAGGTTTATGCCATATTATCTCATTGCGCAATATCCATCCGTTGTCAGTCATTGCTATTGCAAACCTAGAGGGGATTTGACAAAGTGATTTGTTCGGAAGCCTTGATATTTAGTTTTTCGTAAAACTCGATGAAAGTAATTTTTGGAGGCCTTCTTATCTGTTTTACCTACTTTGTAACCATTGTACGTATCTCCGATGTTGACCCAGCATGAGCCAGAAGGCTTCAATACACGCCGGACTTCATCTAATATCATCATAAGGTGCTCTATGTACAGATTGTAATCCTGTTCCAACCCCAACTGTCCTTCCCACGCACCGCATCTGTTACAGAATTGACCGGTCGCAGCATTCATTGCAGATTCTTTTCTCCACAGTTCTGAACCGCGACCGCCGTCATGATCCGATTGAGGGTTGTTCTTGATGTGCCCGCAGTCCTCCCACGAGTGGTCGCAGCTGTCGGAACCGCCCCATACTACGGGCTCCGAGTGATAATCCCTGACTGCCCAGTACGGAGGGGATGTGACACAAACATCAATGATCTGTTTCGCCTTGTTAATTTGGTAATCTGAAAGTTTAATTGTAGGTCTATTACAGATCTTACCTTCGGCTTTCGTCCTTTCTGTTCCTAACCTAGAGCGTTCAGAAGTGTTAGCACTTTCGAGTTCAGCAAAAATAGCTGTGATCTGCATCATAGCCATTCCCATCGCTGTTGAAGTGTCGATGTTTTGTGACGTAAGTATAAGTGCAATATCTTTCAAGCGCAGGTGATCCACGAAGGCTATAGCATTGAAGGTATTTCGATGGAATCTATCAAGTTTGTATGCAATAACTGCATCAAACCTGTTGGCATCCACGCCCTCCATCATCTTGATGTGTTCAGTCCTTCCTTTGATGGTCTTGGCAGATTTGCCTTCATCAACATATTCTGCAAAAACTCTGTGATTGAACGTCTCTGCAAATTTTCGTAGATGAATTAGTTGAGTTTTCGAATTTTGGTCTTTATCATCTGTTGAGACACGAGCATATAGAGCAACTTTCATTCTCTCTCAATCCTCCT
Source organism: Candidatus Methanomethylophilaceae archaeon (assembly GCA_963676235.1). Classification (GTDB taxonomy): domain Archaea; phylum Thermoplasmatota; class Thermoplasmata; order Methanomassiliicoccales; family Methanomethylophilaceae; genus JALNYB01. The sequence continues at coordinate 790,763 of OY781044.1, read as the reverse complement.
GCCTCTTCATCAGAAATAAGAGAACTTAAATATTCTAACCTGAGTTCGACAGGACCTGATGCAAATGATCGATCGACATCGGATGACTGGACGCAAAATAGAAGTGTCCGAGTGAATCTGTTCTGTTGTGACAAAAAACCACTTTCGACTCAGGACGTTCGTCCTAGAGCCGAACGAGAATAAATCATTGCCGATTGGCACCATCGCCTGCGTGAGGGAATATCTTGGAAAATTGGGATCGGACCGCGTCTTCAACGATTCCAAGAACAGAGGGCATCCGCTTTTTCCATTGGTATGTGCCATCATTTCATATCGGCTGACGGAGAACTTCTCCGTGGAGGGATGCGGAAGATGGCTGGAGTCCCCGGAGGTCAGGAACGAGTTGGGAATCCGGGGAGAGGTGAGCCATAGGATGATCAACCGCGCGGTGGAACGCTGCGGGGAGATCATGCCGGAGGTGCTGGTGCATCTGCGTAGGGGATTGTTCTCGATTTACGATCTGGAGCATACCGACGTGAACATCGATACGACGTCCGTAGCAGTGTATGCGAAGGGAACGGGATTGTACGATTTCGGTTATTCCAGGGACAAACGGCCGGATCTCAGACAAGTTAATTTCGGCGCCGCCGAGCTCCGCGATCCGATCAACATACCGATCGATCTTTCCGTGGATCGCGGGAACGCATCCGATTCTATTCAGTTTGTGAAGATCGTCAACGATATCATCGGCGACCTCCGCGACGATTAATTGTTCGTTTTCGATGCAGGAGGGGATGCCAAGCAGGTGCTAGACAAGATCACGGAAAAGAACATGAGGTATATCACCAGGAAGCGCCTGAATATCATCGACGACACATGGATATCCCGTTTCGACAAGGACGAGGCGTACTGCGTCGACGATGAGGACGACGTTTACTGCCAACGCAAGATGTTCGAGTCGTCCGGGAGGACGGTCTACCTGTTCTATTCCGAGAAATTGTATCGCGACAGATGGCCACTCGTGGAGATGTGTGGAGGATGCCAAGGATGTCATGTGCAAAAAGAAGGACGGAACGCTGCGCATATCCAAGACGGTCGTGAAGCAGTTGAGGAATCCGCTGATATCGCTGAATGTGGGCGTCCAGGGCAAGCTATTATCCAACAATGTAGACAGCTTCGAGTACGTCCGCGGACAGCTTTCCAACCATCGCGAGGGATTCTTCAAACTCGAATGCAGTTCGAATTTGACAGCGAAGGATGTGTTCTCGATCTACCGCAGACGCGATACGGTGGAAAAGCTCATGGACTCGCTGAAGAACCATATAGACCTCAAACCGATGCGCGTATGGTCGGAGAACAGCGTGAAAGGTACCCTTTTGTTATGTTTTCTAGCCCAGGTGATCGTCTCGATGGTGCGGTATGAGATGCCTGAACTGAGGAAGCGTTCGACGAGATTCATCATAGATTCTTTGCAGAATTTGATAGTTACGTATGTTCACGACCGCAAGCAGGCGACGAGACGCATATATTCGAACTTTGAGACTCTCAATTCGCGCATTCTCAGGGATATGGTGGTCGTTTCTGGTGTTTCCGGAGGCTGAAAGCCCGGGGGAAGACCGATAACGACACGAAAAACATGATGGAAAATGCAGTGTGATCAGCAGATGCTCAAGTGTCAAATTCTTCCAAAATTAGAATCGAGTGTCGAACTCAGGTTGAAAATGAAATATTTGAAGTATATCATTCCATTTCTGACTATTATTATCTATAACTCCCGGGCAATTTAATTCTACAGCGATTTTGCGACCCGAGAATTATAGGTAATTTATTTTACAGAAATGCATCGATTATGATTGTATCATTTGACGAATGGAATATTAAAATTCAAACATAGATATGTTTAAGTTTTTGAATTGCGTGTGAAAATTAGGGGAATTTTCAATATATGTCATATACGATCGACTTGAAACAAATATCTGTTCTGAAATACAGAGAGATTTTGAAGAATAAGAATTTGTTACCTGGCCGTAAAATATTATTAAAAGAAATCGATAAAAATTTCAAAAAAATAATCGATTCTGGTATTGATGACCTATCTGTATTAAAAACCAATTTATCTTCAGCAAAGAAGATTTCGTCATATTCACTCGAAACAAGAATATCCATAAATTATTTGACCATACTCAAAAGAGAAATAGGGAGTCTTGAACAAAAATCAATAAACCTATGTGATTTTCCAGATATAAAAGAAGAAATCATATTTCTCATGTCGAGTGGGGGTATCAAAACATCAAAAGATTTTTACAAGTTGTATCAAAAATCTGATCAGAATGCATACTTTGCCAATATAATGAAAAACAATGATGAATTCCATGAATTATTTTGTTTATGCAATCTTGTAAGAATAAATGGCGTTGGAGCAATCGCAGCCAAAATGATTTATGGCAGTGGCTATGAAGACATAAAGGCCGTTGCAAATGCCGATCCGTTAGAAATGCTCAATAAGTTATCACAAATAAATTCAATCAAACATTATTACGGTGCTAAATTAGGTAGCAAAGATATTGAATTCATGATATACTATGCAAAGTTTATTTTGGATTTCGAATGACTATGTTATTGAGTTCTAAATCAAATATTTTTTATCTTTTCTTTGCGTACAGTGCTAAAGTGACCAATCTCACAATTGCTCTGCGAACATTATTCGAAATGTGAAATTATACAATCTTAAGTTATGTTGCACAAAGGAATGGGGGTCTTATAAGTGATTTTTGAACAACATTTTCTAGAAATATACAAGACGCTTATTCAAACGACAGAACTTCAAAAAGGTTATCAGGAATTCATAAAACTATTCCGCTTTCTACGCATTGAGCTTGAAAAGGAATTTTCTGAGTATACTTTTTCTGGTAATATCGTAGAAAATGCTATGGACTATTCTTATTTCCAATTCACCGATGAACATTTGAAAAAACAAGGCTTAAAGGTTGTTGTTGTGTTTGTTCATAATAATTTTTGTTTCGAAGTGTGGATATCGGGCCTCAATCGCAAGATACAATGCCAATACTACAATGAGCTGAAGGATATTCCAATTCCATTTATATTAAACGACAAGCCAAGCAAGGTGGATTATATCCTCAAGCTTCCGCTAAATAGAAATGTTCCTATTAATAACGGTGGTGAACTGATTTTAGAGATAAAAAGATGCGCAATAGAACTAATCGAATGGATTGCACCGAATTGATCTCGCGCATTCTTGATTCTTAAGATATACGGACTTTGTCCATAATTGTTTTTTGATAGTGTCATCATAATTGGTTTATATTTTATTCGTAAGACCTTGATTCCATTGAAATCAGCAAGATGAGAAAAGAGGACGAAACAATCATTCATAGAAGTATCATGTCCAAATCGCAGCTGCAAGAGATCCGGAATGACCGACAAAGGAGATATAATATCCAACGGCACCCACAAAGCTAGATGCGGAAAAATACGCAAGTTCATATGCAAGAATTGCGGACACGTCTTCAACATCCGTCCGACACAGCATATGATGGGATCCGAAGTCACATAAAAAAATTCGACGGGTTCATGGAGCTGCACAATGAAAATATGAGTGTATGGCAATAGCTAGAACCGTTGGACGCAACACTACACCGTCCGAAGGTAGACGCGCTCAGCGAATAAGCAGGCACGCAGAACCGCTTCCGTCTTCGAGAGAAGCCCTAACCAAACGCCCTACAGATGAACGAGCTCTAGAGCATCGTTAAAAAACCAAAACTGAGCGATAAGACGCTCAGAGGGGATGACATCTAGGTATGGACTTCCGTTGACCCGGACACCAAGTATTTTTTCAGTTCGTACATCGACGAGAGGAATATTATATCCGCCGAATATTTCGAAAGAAACGTAATCCAAAAGATCGAGAATGGTCCTATTCCGACGTCCACCGACGGCAGATATCCTGCTTATACGGGATGCTTCTGAACAAATAGGATACAGGTTTACTAACCCCAAACGTTCGAACATCGGGCGCAACCCAGTCGCACACATGGTTCCGACGGCAGGTCTCAACTGCGGTCAAGTAGTTAATATCAGGGATGGCGTGAAACAGACTGTCGCGCTAGCGACGATAACAGATATCGCCGATGACACCTGGACACTGCATATATTGATAGAAATTCCTTATAGAAATCATATAAACCAGTTATGAAGACACTACCAAATACTGACAACATATTGATTTAATTGATTTTACATAGTGTGAACATAGTTAATTAAAGATTATCCTGCCATAATCTTATGTTTTGCACAATATCGAATCCCTTCAAGCCCGCCATCTGTTTTCTTATGAAGTGGATTTCTTCTGCGTTTTGACTTTCTTTTCAACCTCGGGTTTCGCTTCTGATTTTTTAGATGCTGGAACTTCTATGACATCTTCGAAAGCATCATCGTCGCAATAGCAGTAATTGGTATAATCCAATCCCACAACATCATAGATATCTTCCAATTTCTTCGAACATATGTCATCGAGGACTGCTCTTACAGTCTCCTCGCTTCCTTTGAGCTCTATCTGAAAGTCTCCTGCGGTTAGCTTTAATTTTAATTTCGACATGATATAACCTCATATGAATCGTTGTACGAGTTTATAAAGAAAGGTAATAAATATCTAATCGAAAACAATAATGATATGAATTGAGTACACGTGTATTTCAACTAACCAACTTTTTAAGTTCTAACTACTTTTTGAGTTTAAAGACTACGCGTATATCCATGGTGCGCGATATAATAAAACATTCAAATCGCCGAGGTGAAACGAATGTCAAATCAAGATAAAAAAGCCAAACCCGCCGCACCCGCAGATGCAAAAAAATCAACAGGCGCACCCGCACCCGCAGCAAAGGCTGACAAGAAAGGAAAGAAGTAAGATTCTTCCCCTTACCGGAAATTAAACCCTTTCTTATCTTATCAATACTTTCTGTTTTGAATCGTTTTACGTGATTTTTTCTAATGATTATCATTACCATTCTAATTTGCCTGATTTTCAATCTGTTTCAATATATCTTTCGCATATAATTCGCATAAGTTTTCTGTTTAAATACTTCAAACGTCATATTTTACATCGATATATAAAAATAAGAAGTGATAAAAATTACCACTATCAAAACTATCTATCTTGCAGGCGGATGTTTCTGGGGCCTGGAAAAATTGATAGAATCAATTCCGGGTGTAACCAACACCGTATGTGGATATGCCAACGGTTCATCCAAAGAAGATGCAGATTATAAAACTGTCTGCACCGGAAAAACAGGATTCCGTGAAACAGTACGTGTAGATTACAACATTGAAATTGTCAGTCTTGAAAAGATCGTGTTCGCTTTCTTCCGTGTAATAGACCCGACATGTCAAAACGCCCAGGGAAACGATAAAGGAACACAGTATCAAACAGGCATCTATTACGTTGATGAGGATTCCAAAATAATCATTGAACATATCATAGATATCGAAAAGAAACGCTACAAGACATTTAGTGTTGAGATCAAGCCTCTAGAATCATTCTTTGATGCAGAAGAATACCATCAAAAATATCTTGATAAGAATCCCAACGGATACTGCCATATATCGCCTGAAAAAATAAAAGAAACAATAGACATGACAATAGACCCTGCAAAATATCCACGCCCTTCCGACGAGGATATCAAGAAAAAACTCTCGCGCGAACAATTCATGATTACGCAGATGGGATGTACAGAACTTCCATATCAAAATGAATTCAACGAACATCACGAACGTGGCATATATGTCGACATAGTAACAGGAGAACCTCTGTTCTCATCTTCCGATAAGTTCGATACTATTTGCGGATGGCCAGGATTCTCAACCGCGATAGATGACAACACGATCGTTCCGCTGATCGATAACAGCCATGGGATGAAACGTACTGAAGTTCGCAGCCGTACAGGAAATTCTCATTTGGGTCATGTATTCTACAATGATGAACAATCCCCCAACGGAACAAGATATTGCATAAACAGCGCATCATTGCGTTTTGTTCCCTTTGATTCCATGGAATCAGAAGGCTACGGATATCTAAAAAGATACGTACACTGACGCTTACTTTATTGCGTAGAAACCTACCTGGAAATACGACATTATGAAGGGCTCCACGATGGTGAAACCGCAGTCCTTTAATTGCCTTATGTGAGCTTCCATTGTTATCGGGAAGAATGAAACATTGTACCTTGCAAGGTGGTCCTCTGCCTCTTCTTCGGTCCTGCCCGCTTTTACAAGCATTTCCTTCCAACGTGCCCTTGTTATCATAAAACCCTCTTCTGTGACAGGAGCAGTATTTTCAACAGTAACATATATGCCGCCTTTCTTAAGCATCCTGAAACAATTCTCCTCGGCCTTCCGTCTACCCTCCTCATGATAATAATGATGACAAAGAATAGCCGTTATTACATCTACAGATTCGCCTCCAAACATCAATTCATCTGTCGCCTTGATAACATAAGAACATCTTTTATTGCCACTCATCCTATCTTTAGCAATATCTATCATGCCCCGTGTAGGATCTGAAAGTACGAACTCCGTGTCGGGAAACTCATCGATATGATCATGGACCAATTTAGCTGTACCACATCCAGTATCCAACCATATCTTAGGCTTTATACCAAAATTCTTTACAACGTTAACCGCTTCATTATGGAATTCAGAATACCTGGGAACTGTGACAATGGCATTCTTATCGTATTTTTCCGGGGAAGGAAATTCAGCAGCCATACTCATCATTTCCTCGAGATAATCCCTTATGACTTACTGAAATATGTTCTCTCATATGAATACCACATAACATAGATGGCGTATAATAATCATTTCGTTTAGTTAATTGCTAAGGACATCTACCCGAATATCCTCACAGAATGGCATAAGACCGAGAATGTTTTTTATGTGTTGGACTTAATGCAGAAATATGGCTAAGGTAATTATTCATACTAACTTAGGCGACATCACAATCAGAATGCACGATGATATGCCCATCACAACAGGCAACTTCATGAAACTCGCGAAAGAAGGATTCTATGACGATGTCATATTCCACCGCGTCATCAAAGACTTCATGATCCAGGGCGGAGACCCCGACGGAACAGGAATGGGCGGACCCGGATACACCATTGAGGATGAATTCGGAAAAGGGCACTCGAACGTCAGAGGAACGATTTCTATGGCGAACACAGGACGTCCACACACAGGCGGAAGCCAATTCTTCATCAACACCATCGACAACAAATATCTCGACAAAGAGAACCCGACCACACCATATGCACATCCTGTCTTCGGTCAGGTCGTAAGTGGAATGGATGTTGTCGATATTATCGGAAACCTTCCAGTGGATATGAACGACAAACCAACAAAACCAGCTTTCATAAAGACTGTTGAAGTCATAGAGTGATCCTGTATGGGAAAACATGTTATGGAATGCCTTGGTATGTCCAGGGTTGTAATAGAAGACGAAAAGATAATAGATATCAGTGAACCTGAGATCAAATATTGCCCTCTATTCAAAAAATACCGTAACATCGATGAACTTACTGTAGAATCAATAAGGGAGAACATCGAGTACCGTATGAAGACATTCGGTATGTGCTGCGAGAACAGAGAAACCAGGATGAAAGATTTTCTTTCATTCGGAATCTCTGAGATCCTCAGTTCTGCCGTCCGTAACAAATATCTTGACGCCGCGGTCATCGCGGCCGATGGATGCGGTACTGTCATACTCGCTGATCCTGAACTAATTCAAGGTCTTGGAGGAAGAATCTCTGGGCTCTGTGAAACATCACCTATCAAAAAAGTCATTGATGATGTTGGAGCAGAGAATGTCCTTGACCCAATCAACACACCTCTTGATTCCATTGCCGGTGTGAGAAAAGCAAAGGCTAAAGGGCACAAGAGGATAGGAGTGACCGTTGCATCCGCTAAAGACGCTCAGGAACTAAGGAAGACCTACGGAAATGACCTCATCCTCATCGCCGTGCATACTTCCAAGAAAACTGAAGAAGAAACGAAGATACTCTTTGACAATTGTGACATTATCACTGCATGCGCATCATGCACGTGCAGAATGGAATCCAAGAAAAGAGATGTCATCATCGCAGGCAACAAAGTACCCGTCTATGGTGTAACAGAAAAAGGAAAAGAACTTGTGAATATGAGACTCAAAGAAGTCGGCAAAGAAGCTTGGAACGGGAATCCTCCTGAAGAGCCTCCCTATCCACTCATTTAAAGTTCTTCTAGCATAAGATGTGTGCCGGAACGCAGATATAACAACGATACGCCCAATATTCTCAATCTGCTTCTTAACTCCCTATCATTCGTAAGAACGATTCCACCTGTTTTCAAAGCAACCTCTATGACCGCGTTGTCCCCATACTGTTTTGTGGGGATCGCCTCATATTTGTTTGCTAGGGCCAGAGCGACCTTTGCATACTTGTTCTTAGAGCGTTTGAGTTCACCGAGCAACGGCTCAGGGACGACCATGTGGGCATCGCCCAGAACATTATTGACCATTATGTCAAGATTCAATTTCAACTCAAAAGGCATTAGTAAAGCGTTTGTGTCCAAGACGACGGTCTGCATAGACTCACTGTTCTATGATACCATATCCGATGAGTCTCCACTTGTTGGATATCCTTCTTGATATGGCGACCCTCTGACCCGGCAAAATACATACCGGTATCTTCAGGGCGACCTCTGCATTTCCGCCTCTAGCACTCTTCACAACTCCTACGGTTGTAGCAGTGCCGACGCTTAACATCAGAGGTTCATTGCTCTTTATATCATCAACAATGAGATCTGCAGATGAACCTACGACGCGATCCAAAAGTGTGGTCTTCATTACGAAATCATGTGAGACTGTTGGAAGATTTCCAGGTTTTCCGACAACCCTTCCTGTGAGTCCATCTGATTTTGTTATCGAAGGATCTAAAGCGGTTCCGATTGCAATGAGGCCTCCGGGGAGGACCTCTTTCACACTCTTTCCGCCTGCCTCAAGAGATGTTACCTTTGCGGATATCGTCTCATAAGTGGTCTTTCCTGCGACATCGACCTTTCTTCCGGGAGCGATCTCGATCTCATCTCCTAATTTCAGTTTTCCTTGGATGAGACTTCCGCCGATTACTCCGCCTTTCAATTCCATAGGAACTGTTCCGGGAGAGTTGATATCGAAAGAACGAGCAACATGCATGATCGGAGAAGAATCGGTGTCCCTCTTGACCTTTGATATTATGTGCTCTTCGATTGTCTCGATCAACATATCGATATTCACGCCACGATTTGCCGATACAGGTATGATAGGTGCATTTTCCGCAATCGTACCTTTTACAAACTCTTTGATCTGTTTGTAATTTTCGATAGCCTGTTCGCGGGTGACAATATCTATCTTGTTCTGAACGATGATGATCTTATCGATTCCGATTATAGACAACGCCATCAGATGTTCTTTTGTCTGTGGCTGGGGGCATTTCTCGTTGGCAGCTACCAACAATAATGCTCCATCCATAAGTGCTGCACCTGACAGCATGGTTGCCATCAAGGTCTCATGACCGGGTGCGTCTACAAAAGAGACGGCCCTGTGAAACACCGCTTCGCTACCGCAATTCTTACATTTCTTTACAGTACCGAATGCTGCAGCACCTTCACAATTTGGACACTTGTAGAATGCAACATCTGCATACCCGAGACGAATAGAGATTCCTCTCTTAACCTCTTCAGAATGACGGTCCGTCCACTCTCCAGAGAGAGCTTTGGTAAGAGTTGTCTTACCGTGATCGACGTGACCGATCATACCGATATTGATCTCGGGCTGCTTTGGAACCTTCATCAGTTCTCCGCTTTGGTCCCTTCAGCTGCTGGAGCAAAGGACTCTTCAATGGATTTGGAACCATACTCTACGACCGCCATGTTTACTTGGACGATCTCAGAAGATATTGCGGATCCGCGGACTGCGGTTCTTTTTCTCTCTCCGTGATAGATCTCGTGGAATCCGAGTCCGTCAGAGAGCAGAAGTTTCTTCCTCTTCTTTCCGGGAAGGTCCCCTCTCATAGGGGTGCCGTTTCCGTCGCTTCCGCCGGTGATCTTAAGTTTATAGCCGGGGAGACCGACAAATATTCCGTCTACAATCTCTCCGATGTTTTTACCATCCAGAGAGTTCGCGTGGTGACCAGACACGGCAACATTATATGATTTGCCGGTCTTCACATCGTTTACGATAGCTTTGAATTCTGCCATTTGAACGCCTGTAGGTCGTGTTATTAGCAGGCTATTTATAAAGCTTTGCAAAAATAAATTTCAATTGACCTTTCTGGGTTTCTTCGACTTTATCACAACAAAATCCGTATTAAAACGACATTTGAATTGATTGATATATTCTTTGTGAAGCAAATCTACACGAAGCATCTGAGCCAAATAAAATGAAACATAGCTCCCTGTCATGATAACATCAAAGATCGTTCTCTCCAACAGAGCCTTTGTTTTGATATGGACGACTTTCACTTCTTGACCATATTCACTGAGCGAAGCAATCGATGCGCCCGGCCGTATTCACATTCCCCAGAATGCATCTTCCTTTCTCTTAATGGCTACGGTTTCTTCCATTGCTAATTTCTCATCTGCGTTGAGATCTAGATGAGACAATTCCTTGATGGCTGATCCTATAAGATTCACATAAAGAATGTCCTCTTCATTTATCTGTCTACCAGCAGTAACTCCGTCTATTCCTACAGCGACCTCATCGCCCTGTTTGGCATCCTTGAGAGTATCTTCACCTGTATGAATGCTTTTGATTCTTCCAGCATCCCTTCCATCTGCTCCGATAAGGGTCTGTCCGATCTTTATCCTTCCTGCAAGTACCCGCACACCTACGATAGCCGGTTTACTGACACGGAAAATACAGTTTGGTAAAATAAGAAGCTTTGCCGGAAAAGAAAATTCTGTTCTTTTATCGGTATCGGTCTTCTTCTTTGACTCCTCTACCCAATCCTGATAATCCTCGACGAGCCTGTAAACTATCTGACTGGTGAGTACCTTGAGATCATGATTAACCAATTCTGTCTCAGCATCCTTGGACATCTCTACATTGAATCCTAAAATTACATTATTGGTCTTATCACCATAAGCAGCTTCAACCACATCTCTTCTGGTTATCTCTCCGACACCGTATTTCCTTATCGGGATCTTTGCTGCTTTGGCCTCGAACGCCAAGGCTTCCAAAGAACCGATGGCATCTGCTTTGATTGTGATGCCGTGTTCCTGAGTCTCTATTTTGATACTTGTCTCTTCGGACAATTCAAAAACTGCAGGATCATTCGGTCCTTTGACAACTCTGATGGGTGCTCCGGCAATGACTCCTTCCATATTCTGACATGATATCTTCACTCCTGCGGCTGCGTGGAGCTCTTTGACAGAATCAAACCGATCCCTAGGATCACATATCTCGTCCAAAGGTTTCGGCTTAAGGATCGCTTTGATCTTGGTGATCACTGGTGCCCCTCTTGTTCCGAGTGCGACAGTATCTCCCTTTTTTATGGTTCCTGAATAAAGGATCATATCCATGGTCTTTCCGAGACCTTTTTCCTCTTTGATCTCCAAGATCGTTCCTTTTCCGGGTCCTTCCGCTTTGGTTAATTGTGTTTCTAAAAACCGCTGTGCCAAACCTACAAGCATAAGCAAAAGATCGGGGACTCCTTCTCCTGATTTTGCGCTTATGGGAACCAATGCAACAGCTTTCCTGAAATCATCTATTCTGTCATATCTGTCTGAAGATACTCCGTTCTCAGCTAATTGTGAGATGACGTTGTACAACTTCTCGTTAAAAACTTCAAGCGTGTGTTCCTGCTGAACTTTCTCAGATAAAATGAAAGGACGCCCGTCTTCACCGATCCACCCCTCTATAGTATCAATCTTATTGAGTGCGATTACGAACGGAGTCTTATATTGCCTCAATATGTGAATTGACTCTATCGTTTGAGGCATTATACCTTCTCTTATGTCAATAACAAGAACAGCGAGGTCTGCCAAAGAGCCACCCCTTGCACGAAGCGTTACGAAAGAGTGATGTCCGGGGGTGTCAATAAAAAGCAATCCAGGTACATCGAATTTCTTTTTTCCGATGAGGGCTGAACACATTTTGTAAATATGTTCTATTGGAACCTCTGTAGCTCCGATATGCTGAGTGATCGCCCCAGCCTCTCTGGCTTGAACAGACGTTCCTCTAATTCTATCGAGAAGTTTCGTCTTTCCATGATCCACATGGCCTAGTACACTAACAACCGGTTGCCTTATTGCCATTCGATCGCCCTCTCAGAAATAAATTCTGAAAAAAAAGGTTTACTCGTATATCCACTTGTCAGCGGACCTATCATAGGACATGAGTTCTTCTGGCTTGAAGAAGATCTTGATCTCCCTTTCTGCAGCTTCCGATGAATCGGATCCATGAATTATGTTCACGCCTGTGACCATTCCTAGATCTCCGCGGATGGTTCCGGGGGCCGATTCCTGAGGATTGGTCTTTCCCATCATCTGCCTGCAAACCGCTACAGCGCCTTCTCCTTCCCATACCATCGCCAGTACTGGACCAGAGGTTATGTATGCGATCAATGAATCGAAGAACTTCTTACCTTTATGCTCACCATAATGATATTCAGCAGTCTCTTTCGGGATTGCAGTGAGTTTCATTGCGATGAGCTTGAGTCCTTTTTTCTCGAAACGAGAAACGATCTCTCCGCAGAGTCCGCGCTGGACTCCGTCTGGTTTGATCATGAGATAGGTTCTTTCCATGGCCATGGAAATCACTCCTTCTTCTCGAGTGCTTTGATACGAGCCTGTTTCTCAATTCCAGCTTTCTCGGTCCAAGCGGTGGTCCTTGCCACTCTCTTCAACAAGATCATGTTCTTATAACATTTATTGGAATCGAAATTATAGACGGTTCCGTCCTTTTTGACATACATTTTGCCAGTTCCGGGTTCAATCTCTGAACCGCAGAAAGAGCACTTCTTAATATCAACCATCGAGTTCACCTACCCATTCCGAGTTTTCTGGCTTCTCTGGATGTCTCTCTCAGCATGAGAATGTCTCCCATTCTGACCGGACCCATGATGTTCCTGGTGATAATCCTACCTTTGTCGCGGCCGTCTAATACACGGACCTTGACTTGGGTAGCCTCTCCAGTCATCCCTGTGCGGCCGATTATCTCGACCACTTCAGAGGGAATGCTATCAGTGTCTACCATTCAGTTCACCTTCAGTTCTTCAATGCTTTAACAGCTTGGGCGATTTCTTCACAAAGGGGCTTTCCTCTTCCGACATCGATAATTGCAATAGATGCGGTAGGCTTGTCGAGTCCGATTGCATTTCCGAGCTCTGCTTTGCTGGGAACGTAAACGTATGTTACATTCCTCTCTTCACAAAGTGCTGGCATATGCGCAAGGATCTCTGGGGGATTGACATCCACTGCCATTATCACGATTGCTGCGTCACCGCGCTCTACAGCTTTGGTGACTTCGTTGGTTCCTTTTTTTATCTTTCCGCCGTCTCTTGCAATCTCTGCGAGGGAGTAGGCTTTATCGGAAAGCTCTTTGGGTGTCTCAAACTTTACAAATACAGACATTTTAATTACCTCTTTCCGGTGTCTAGCACCGTCATCATTCATCGGCTCTTAAAGAGCAATCCGTCTAATCTATCTTAGTATATATTGTTTGTCGACAAAAAAAATACTATCCAAACACTTCTGAGTCCGTGTAAAACTTTAATGGACAGAACTCGTGTTTAGTATGAAATATGTCTGAACCGGATTACGAGTTCAGATTGTTCAAGATAGAACTTATTTTGTCTCCTATGATTCACAATTCTGTATGATTTCAGAACATGATGTATCTAGAATATTCCTCTTACCCAATAGGTAGAGAAAGATCTGCAAGAGTATGAATAACATCATCACATCGCGTATAAGATTCAACACTGGGAAAAACTCATAATACGGTCCAAGAGTGGCAATCTGATATGATAGTGCTACTATCAAAATAGATAATACCGCTATCGGAATGTTGATCTTTTTTTCATTGACAACTGCCAAAAACGGCATGAGAGAATATAACCATATCACGTATTGGGTTGAAAACACTTTGTTAACAAGCATAAACGTCATCAATACTGCTGATGAATATATCATTACATCGCGTGAAAGATCACTGTAACTGGATCTGTGGTTAACCTTATTCGCATGGTATATTATTAACATCCAAATTAATATGATTGCTATCGCACTTACAGAAGACCAATATGGCAGTAAAAAGCTGCAGATAGGGCTTATGATATCAAACGTATCGCATGAAGGCACTATTACAGCAGTCGTGAATCCCAAAGATGCCAAATTCTGCACGATCACTGCAACAACACTCTCGACCTGAAAACCACGAACAGAATGAAAACCGATAAAAGATAACAAATCACTGACAGAAACAGACAATAAAAGCAATGGTACTGCTGCAACGAAAGCTACACATAAACATGCAACTATGCCCTTCTGAACATTCTTCACCCTCATTGCATCTTCTTTATCTGCAAGATTCATGATTATGAATACCGGAATCAAAAAAATAGGATAGATTTTTATCAAAGCAGCAAAGGCCATTACAGCATAACTGAATGTGTACTTCTTCTCGCAGAACAAATACAAGGATATGAACGTGAATGCTGCGACGATTATATCGAATTTCCTTATCATCTGATCAAAATAAAGTACGATAAATATCATGAAAATGATTGACACCAGATATTTGTTTACCTTCATCTTTTCTGCAACCTTGATCATGAAATACAATGTTAGAACTGAAAAAAATACAATTTCTACTCCGTACAAAACAACATATGTATGCATTTCAGATGTGAACATTGATGGTATCATAAAAAATACCAACGAGAACGGTGGAAACTCGAAAACAAAATCCTTATAAGGAATCTGGCCCGCCTTAATGGCCTCTGCGTGTTTATAGAAATTCACAACATCATTATCAGCACCATTTCCATTAACAGTGTATATGATGAGCAGCGCCAACATGATAATGGCGGAAACAACCAATATAACAAGATCCGAATGATCCTTGAATACTTTGTATACAATCATTGATTCTGAACGATCAGATACCGGTATCTTTTGAAAATCTCCTGTCGATTTTAACATTATCCTAAATACCGTATATGACATACAATATTAAATAAATCAGACACCTCGAATCTCACTTCCTAATCGATTTCAAACGTCTTCGTGCATATTTGCCTTAATATAATCAATAAGTCTGTATAATTAAATAGAATCATTTCTATGCCCAAACATGGAATTTTACGGGTTGAAAGCTGCTGGCATACCTTCAGCCATCTTGTCATTCGTAAAAAAACCTGTAATTATAATACTCATAATCGGCCTCATAATTCGCTTAGTGTTGGCTCCATTCTTCACATACGATTTTGATATGAAAGGCTGGGCTCTTGTCATTGAAAATATCAACAGTGGAAATGGATTATACGATTTGGCTGGTTACTATTACACTCCTGTGTGGGGATATTTTATAGGTCTGCTATCCACTGTGCAAGACCTTTTTCTAAATATAGACGTCCTTGGTATCAGATTTACAGATCTTTTACCTATTGAAACACTTCAATGCGTATATCATACTGCCACAACAACTACAGTCTCTTTCAACTTATCAATAAAATTTCCACTTATTCTGTGTGATGTGCTTGTCGGATATCTTATCTATTGGCTAATAAAGGACAGAACAAACGGAGACAGTAAGAAAGCTACATGGGGATTTGCGTTATGGTTTCTATGTCCTACAATAATCTACATGTCTGGAATCCAAGCACAATTTGACACATTGTCTGCACTACTGCTGATGCTGACGATCATTTCGTTTTACAAAGACAGATGTTTTCTTGGCGGTATGCTGTTTGCTATGGCTGCACTTACCAAATTCTTCCCTGCATTCTGTATTTTCGTATTCGCAGCATATATAATCGTTAAACATCGTGACGACAAACTTGCCTTGAGAAAACTTCTCATGACGATAGTTGGAGGATCTTTGATGGCCTTGGCTATCATGATGCCTCAGATATTGGACGGTACTGTCTCTGATGCTATGTCATTCATGTTCGGAAGAATGGAAACATATCCTAACCTTTTAGTAGCAACACACAGCGTGTTTGGAATGATTGTTTCTGTTCTAGGTGCATTTTACTTCGGATATCGGATGTATAAGACCGATCAGAAAAATGCTGATACTGAACTGTTCAATTGTCTGCTTTTTGCATTGACCGCAGCGATGATGCTGTCCGTTACGCCACAATATATGATAGTCATGATGCCTATGCTGATTTTCAAAATTATGACATCCGATCGCGGATATCTCATCTGCTGGATACTGATTTCTTTAGGATCATTCTTTGCAGCACTCAGCATCAATAATTTCTCGCTTCTCACATCATCTGGAGAATTTTTAAATATCGTATCTCCAGAATGGATAATATCCATGATGCAGGGATTCGAGACAGAGTTTTTAGGCTTCACCGGCATGGTTTGGACGAACGCCATCTCAGAAATCGTAGAGTATATAGGACTTATACTGATATTGGCATTCTGCTTTGAGAAATGGATTGGAAAACACAGTCCTAAAGCTGAACTCTGTATCGAAAAAATAAAAAGAGTAGGATGGAAAAAAGATCATGAACTCTGATTCACGCATAGTTGCCATTGCAGTAATACTTATCGCGGTGATGCTAATAGGAGAGATTGTCGTATACACATCTGGTACTGATAGTTTCAACGCGGATGCCACTATAACTGATGATGGTGACGGAATAGAATACTCCGTATCATCTTCTGGATCCAACACATACTCTGTACTCATCACAGATAATGATTCTTTCAAATCTATCGACACCCTCTACATATATTACGACAGCACATACGAATCAAATTATCAACCAGTAACTGTTGCCGTAGGTGCAAAGGCACTGACACAAGAATATTACATTGAACAACTCATAAAAACCGTAGAATACAGAGGATTGTCTAACGTTATAACCGTAGACGCCGATGAACTCGAAAATCTTATGGAACAAGATACGTCGTCTTCTGGACAGGCTGTCGTGGTTATCTCAGGAGCACTACCTGACACCGTATATACCGGAGTAAGTTCGGATTACATCTTCAACTGGATGTCAAATGGAGGCACATTGTATTGGCTCGGCAGTCTGCTCGGTTCGTGCTATGCAACAACGACTGAAATTATCGCAGTTGCAAATGATTATCAGACGCTCTTCTTCGGGGGGGATTGTCTTAACACCACCGATACTTACGATGCATATTCTGAGATCACCGATAACGAATACGGGAATCTGCTATCTCTAACCTATAACAATGTGAAATATGCTGTTAATATGACTGCGATGAAAACCCTCACCGACGATTGCCTCTTTGTAGGGTTTACAGAAGGTGGATATGCGAGCATTGCATTCGTAAAATATGGCAGTGGAATGATCTGCGTCCTTGGAGGAGACTACTCCAACAAACAAATCAGCGATCTGGCACAGATTATAACTTCACAACTATGCTACAGTTCCAAACTCATTGAAAGTTACAATGGATCGGTAACAAGATCTACATCTACAGGAACAATTCTCACTACCATCCCAACGGATCGCAATATAGTTGTGTATATCTATTTAGGAGGATACTTCCCTGTTTACGGTGAAGCTTTCATCTTCTCAGCTACATGAGGAACATATGAATCGAACAGAGTCTGACGTTGAGGTGTTGAAGGTCTGCAAAACTGCACACAACGTTAGATCCTTCCTGAAGAATCCTATAGTCATCATAACCATTATTGGTTTGATTATTAGACTTATCATAGGTATCTTTTTGAACTACGACTATGACGTATATCATTGGGGTACGATAATTCAGAATTACGAGTCTGGAAACGGACTTTACGGACTGGATGGGTACTATTACACACCAGGTTGGGGATATATTCTCGGAGTGATCTCATCATTTCAAAATCTTCTCGGTGTCGATGTGATTGGAGAGAGAATATTAGAATACCTACCTATTGAGAATTATACAGAATGGTTCCTTTCTGCAAACGCAACTACAATTGCATTCAATATTACCTTGAAACTTGCAATTTTCATATGCGACATCGTTGTAGGATATCTCATATATTGGATCATAATGGATATAACACACGACAAGAAAAAAGGTACTATCGCTTATGCGTTATGGTTCCTATGTCCATTCGTCATCACAATAGCAGCAGTAGAAGGCATGTTCGATACATTTTCCACTCTGATGACACTTTTGTGTATTATATTTCTGATGAAAGACAGATATTTCCTAGCGGGGATGATGTTTTGCATGGCCATGCTGACCAAATTCTTTCCAGGAATATTGATCTTCGTTCTGATCGCATATGTCCTTCTTAAGCACAAAGACAACATCAGAGAAGGACTGATATGTATCGTATATGCTGCAATGGGCGTGATTATAACTGGAATAGTTATGTTTTTCCCTCAAATAATGGAGAATAATATCATGGTCTGTTTCTCATTCCTAACCTCCAGAGCATCAACAGGATTAGGGGGAGAATTGGGAGCAATAGGCGGAACAGGTACAATCATTGCATATCTTGCTATCATTATCGTATCCATTATTATTGCAATACATGTGTACAAATCTCCAAAAGAAAATGCTGATAAGACACTACTTTCGATGATTATGATTAACATTGCAGTAATATTCTTGTATCCTTCGACACCACAGTACATGGTTCTTATAGTCCCATTCCTAGCAATGTATATCGTCATGTATGATAGACAATTCATAAAGCCATGGATAGTCCTTGCAATTGGCACTACTTTATTCTCACTTTCAGGTAACTTCACGGATCTTATGTCTATTGGTGCATTCACAAATATATTATCTACGCAAACCGTAATGGATCTCTCCAACTGGTTCCAAGAACCTATATTCGGACTCTCTAAAATGGGATGGATATATTACTCTGGAGCTATACTTCAATACGCTGGCACAGTTCTTATCCTATGGACATATTTCAAAGACAAGATATATGAATACTGCCACAAATCATCAAAAATAACAGATACATAACTATACAATTTGACCTGCACATATAAAATATATAGTCCTTCGAACTTGTCGGTTACAACACAGAGATGAAACATGTCAGGAACATGCACGATAATAATTCCGATCTTCAATGAAGAAAAGAACGCGGCTAATATGGCAAAAGCCATCAGAGATATGTACCCTGACTTTTACGTGTCGTTCATGGACGACAACTCTACTGACAGATCGAAAGAACTGGTAGAAGCCCTTCATGACCCTAAAATAAATTTCTGTGTTAGAAACCCTGAAGAAAGAGGCTTAGCAGCAAGTTGTTTCCAAGGTATTTTAGAATCGAAAACAGACTATTTTATGACTATCGACTGTGACTTCCAACATCCCATAGAAACACTAGGAAGAATGTACACTGAGATGGAAAAAGGATATGATCTCTGTATCGGCATCAGAGATAACCGACATATAATGGGTTTTGCACGCACAGCAGGATCGTGGACGTTCAATATAATGGCCGACATCTATCTTATGTCGCTTGGAAAACAGGGCTCTCCTGATGTCATGAGCGGATTATACTCTGGACGTTGTGATATATTTCAACCTGTAATCAAAGAACACTTCGATGAATTAGAAATGAAAGGATGGAAGGTTCTTATGGACCTCCTAAAATATGGGCCTAGGAATCTGAAGATTGCTTCGATACACTACATGTTTGAAGAAAGAGAACATGGAGAATCGCACCTTAATCTCAACGTGGTTACCACTTCATTCCACCAAATGGGAAAACTTGGAAAGTTCATGGCCAAATTCTGGATTGCATTCAAAAAATGCTAATCCGTGACAAATTATCCACCAGAACCATCTGATAAAAAGATCAATCGTTATTATTTCTCCAAGATGTAACGCCTTTTGGATCGAACATGAAATCGGTTATGAGCACTCCGTGCTTTTGCAATTCCTGTGCTACCTGTGCCTTTTTATCATACTCGCAGATATAATACATGAAACCACCACCTCCAGCTCCAGACACTTTTCCACCGATAGCTCCATTAGCGATGGCCACATTATAAAATTCATCAATGTGCCTGTTCGAAACATTACTTGAAAACTGCTTTTTATAAGACCACGATTCATCTAAAAGCCTTCCAGCCTTCTCGATATCTCCTGCCTGGATGGATTTTCCGATCTCTCTGGCAAGTCTTTTCGATTCATCTAACGCTTTCTCATTGAATCCTTTCTCGAATGATTCTACTTGGGTATTTATGATAGACGCCGAATCCCTGGATACGCCTGTATAACAAAGAAGCGAACGACACTGGAGTTCACTTACAATGTCTTCATTGATTTGAACTGGCTTTACACGCACACCGTTAATATCAATTTCTAAAAAATTGAAACCGCCGAAAACCGCTGCATACTGATCTTGTTTTCCGCCTGTAAGGCCAATATC
This sequence comes from Candidatus Methanomethylophilaceae archaeon, assembly GCA_963676235.1. Taxonomy (GTDB): domain Archaea; phylum Thermoplasmatota; class Thermoplasmata; order Methanomassiliicoccales; family Methanomethylophilaceae; genus JALNYB01. Next base: position 770,146 of record OY781044.1, on the reverse strand, counting down.
CTCTCTTTCAAGAGTGTATGCAAGTTTTGCCATCTCATATTTATCCATTTCAAAATCCATCCAATTGGCAACAGCGGAAACAATTGAAACCATCAGAGTAGAAGAACCTCCGAGACCAGAGCCTGCCGGAACATCAGAATGAACCATCATGTCAAAACCCTGTTTCAATTCGAAATGATTTACAACTGCTTTGATAAGATCCATATTTCCATCGAATTCAAGTGGGCCACCGTTCAATGGAACTTGATATCTACCATAATAAAGGGAGTGCACGTTCATGATCTTGTCATTACGTGGAGTCAATGTACAATATGCGTATTTGTTTATCGTCGTGTTGAAAACACATCCACCTTTCTTGGATGCATATGGATCTACATCGGTCCCACCCCCTCCTATGCCTATCCTCAGCGGTGCTCTGGACCGGATATACTCTGTCATTCTTTACCTCCCATCCTTATCTACAATCAGAATATTGAAATGATCTAAGTTAGAATGTGCCTATTTCAGCATCACAACTGTTTGAATCATTCTTCTGATTACGCCCTTACTTTATCCTACATATCGAAAGACGTTAAATATCCTTCCGCGCACACTAACTTTAAACAAAATCTAAATAGAGAAAGCTTTGATATTTAAGATCTTTAAATAAAATATATCTGGCAGAGCTAAGTTTATTAATCCCCAGTCTTTTCATAAAAATGTGGATAGACAGCAGACCGTATGCATGATATCTTTGATAATATCCCTTGTAGGGCTGATCATAGGGCTCGTGAAAATGAAGGAGAACCTTATTGTCCCTGCTGCATTCTCAACATTGTTATTAGCGCTGGCAGTATTCGAAACAACACAGAATAAATGCCTCAAGGAATGGGTTTGCATAATTTTGTGCATAGGACTCGTAATGAATATCCTAAGTTCATTTATCACAACGATTCATTATACTCCTGAAGATTGGCTCGACTTTTATCTCGTAACACCATCATTCATCTTTGTATCATTCGTTTCGATCTTGCTCATTATAGGATATTTCAACATAAGATTGGACCATGTTATGCTGGCAGTATTCACACTATTCATGTCTCTTTCCACCGTTTCAGCGTATGCTGGATTATTCCTATTCACGCGCGTTCTTACAAAGACCCTGACCGATGAGGAAAGCAAACTTGCAAATTATTACTTGGACGCATCTTTTGCAGTTGTACTTCTAGCAGCCATCATCTCCATCGTTGTCATTGATATTATCATCAGAAAAAAGAAGATCAAACTTATAACTGCAAAATATATCATAACAGAGGAGAAATAATGCAGAAATATTCCAAAAAAGAAAGGACAATCGATATTGCCTGTCTTATTCTATTTCCAACAGGATTTATTATCCTCGCAATACTAGCAATTATGGGGTTCTCCGAAGGATTCTTCGCAGAAACATACATATCTTCTACTCAGATCGTTTCGGCAATCCTTGTCATGATACTTCCTCTGTTACGTCTGACAAAAAAATTCCGTTCTCCGTATTGGTTTATGTTCCTTGTTACGTCCGTACCGTATCTACACGCTGTATCCCTATTCTTAGGATTCTATCATTCATTTGCAAATTGGGATTTTGTATCTCACACATATTCATCGATAATTGTCGGATTGATAGTATTCATCTCACTTCTGATAATCCAACATTATACAATACGTATCAATCTTGGGTCCACAGCAACAATACTGTTTTTTACATTCATCATAGCGTGGGGCTTTGGTAACATCTGGGAAATAATGGAATGGATCATAGATAATGTATCCGGTAATGCTCTCATGTCATATTCGGTGATGGATACATTGGGAGACCTAGTCATAAGCGATCTCGCCGGTGCGATACTAACGGATATGATTGCAGGGCTAATCCTTTCCCGCTATTCTATAACGCAGATAGTCGAAGAAATGAATCTCGATAGATTCATGGACCGCATCGGAAAAAAATGGGACAGAAAATGCGGTAATGAATCGGATGACTGACATTTTTTAGGAAATCTATTTTAACCTTATATTGTGGTTACACCTAAATCAGGCACTTGGTTTATAAATAATCAATCGATGTCCGAATAAAGGGTAGATATTATGGGATGGATTGACGACTTCCTTCAAAAACACAGAGAGGCCATCATGTACCTCATCTGCGGTGGAGGGACCGTAGTAGTCAGCTGGGTATCGTATGCTGCATTCGTGCAATGTGATTTCGAATTGAACCTGAGTAATATTCTATCTTGGATCATTGCGGTAATTTTTGCATTCGTTGTGAACAAATGGTTAGTCTTCCGTAGTACTTCCACAAAAGCAAAGGTCATGTTCAAAGAATTGAGTTCATTCTTTGGTGCCAGAGTAGTTACAGGAATAATATCGATCGTATTGTTCCCAATATTATTCGCAATGGGAATGAATGAAAGTTTATTCCATGTTGACGGATTCCTTGCCAAAATCACTACAAGCGTCATTGAAATTGCTTTGAATTGGATATTCAGCAAATATTACATATTCAAAGTCAAAGAAGAAATTGAAAACATTCGAGAATCCAAAACCAAAGAATAACGATGTCACAAGAAGATATCATCGATATTGTAAAAAATAAAATGTTTTTATAAAAAGTTTCGTTGTTGCTTATAGCGAATCAGTTGACATAATCCAGCCACTTGTCGTACTCGGGTGCTTTGCCTTCAACGATATCGTGGAATTTAGAATGGATCTTCTGAGCGATCTCGCCAGCTTTTCCATCTCCAATCATTTTTCCATCAACCGTCGTGACTGGTACAACCTCTGCGGCAGTTCCTGTCATCCATACCTCATCCGCTGAGACAAGCTGGAATCTGGTAACCTCTGTTTCTATAACCTCGTATCCGAAATTGCGTGCGACCTGAATGATCGAATCCCTTGTTATGCCCTCGAGAATACTCTCACCTGTCGAAGGCGTGTATATTTTTCCGTGCCTATAGATGAATATATTCTCTCCGGTGCACTCCGCAACACGTCCAACCGAATTCAACATGACTGCTTCGTTTGCACCCTGCCGTACGGCCTCTCTTTTTGCAAGGCATGATGCAACATATGCTCCGTTTACCTTTGCACCTACCGGTCCACAGAGATTGTCTGGCCTCTGCCATGAAGAAACAATGACTTTCGCGCCATTGCCTGCCTTACCAAGATATGTGCCCATATGGATACATGTTATAGCCATACTTGTTGAGACTCCGACGGGGTTCAATCCGACCTCTTCCCCGCTTAAGAAAATACACGGCTTGACATAGTCAACATTCTCGTTTGCCCTAATTGTATCTTTTATGGATTCCTCTATATCTTTCTGTGTGTATGTCTTTCCTCCAAATTCAAGATCGAATCCCATGATCTTGCATCCATCGACGAGTCTCCTGACATGATCTTTAAGTCTGAAGACTGCAGGCCCCTTGGGTGTCTGATAAACTCTGATACCCTCGAAAAGCCCAGTTCCATAATTTAAAGCATGCGCTAGAACGTGAACTTTTGCATCATCCCAGTTGACCAATTTTCCATCTAACCAAATCTTTTCGGTTTTATCCATTTTTTTTCCTTCTTTGATTGTGTGAATTTGAATTTAAAGTGCGTTTAATGCCTGAACATATTTCTCAGGATTGCTGCGATCGATGATCTCCTCTACTTGGGCAGATCCTCCAACAACACCTACATTACCACTGGATGTCGACATAAGCGCATATGCAGACTGTCCTGCTTCAGGAATCAATTCAGCATCATAAACGTCCTGAAGTTTTTGGATTCTTCCTAAAGCAAGCTCTGCAGCATCCTTGCCGATTACCGAAAGTACCATTCTAGATTTACCAGAAAGTTCACATTTGCCGACTACAATGGTCTCGACGTTGATTTTGTTGCGGGTAAACTCACCCATGACTCTTTGCATAACGCCGAACTCATTCTTTACGATCAAGGATATTACGTGCATATTGACACTCTCCTTCATGCGAATATTCGTGCGCATATTTGATACAGTCGTTTTTTACGATATAATATAGGCCCATACTAAACAAATAGTAATGCGAGATTTGATGAAAAGATTAATTTTTCAAAAAATCATCGACTGCATCTACGAAAGACATCTTCTCCGATACGAGATATGTCTTCAGCCCGAGCTTTTTACCGAACTCTATATCTCTGTCAAAATCTCCGATCATACAAGACTGTGTGGGATTGATGTGATGTTTCATAAATGCTGCAACCCCCATTCCAATCTCGGGTTTACGACAGCTACATTTTTCATCTGGATGATGCGGACAAAAGAAAATATCATCTATCCTTCCACCACCAGCCGCGACATCTGCTTTCAACTTCTCATGTACTTTAGCAACTGCTGCCTCTGTGACAAGACCCCTGCCAATACCTGATTGATTGGTCACGATGATAACAAGATAACCTGCCTTGTTCAATTTTGAAATGGCTTCCGGCACTCCGGGAAATAATTTAATTTTTGACGGATCGCCACAGTACGGAACATCTGCCGCAATGGTTCCGTCTCGATCTACGAGTACGGCCTTGTTTCCATACATTTCGTATTCCACAATACCACACATCGTGTGACATGCGACCAAATACCCTTCCTGAACTCTCGGTGTCTCCGTGGTGGGTATGATGACCGCATGATCTACAACATCTCTGAGAACTCCACAATCTCCAGTGAATGACATCGTTACAGCTCCTTTCAGCTTTGCTGCTTCCATCGCGAGAATGACATTCTTAGAATTTCCCGATGTGCTCATTCCTACAACAACGTCCCCTTTTCTGCAGATAGCTTCTATTTGACGCTTAAAAACAATATCATAAGAATAATCATTACCGATAGCTGTTACCGGTGCAATATTGGAAAGACATACACCTGCCATGGCTGGACGATCGAAAGCGTATCTTCCTGACAGCTCTGCAGCTATATGCTGAGCATCAGCGGATGATCCGCCGTTACCCATGAATATTATCTGACCTCCGTTCTTCAATGAGGCTATGATTATATCTGCCGCCTTCCTTATCTGACTAGTTTCTATTTTTGCAACTATCTCGGAACTTCTTTTGAATTCGGCTTCGATAATATCATTCATTTTTACTTCTCCAGGATGTTGCCCCTTTAGGATCGAACATAAAGTCGGTCAATACCGCTCCATGCTTCTGTAATTCCTGAGCTACTTGCAACTTCTTGTCATATTCACAAATGTAGTACATGAAACCACCGCCTCCTGCACCCGACACTTTACCTCCGATGGCCCCATTTTTCTTTGCAACATCATACAATTCGTCGATGAACGGATTTGAAACCTTATTCGAAAATTGTTTCTTATATTTCCAAGATTCGTCCAATCCGCGACCGACTTCATCTATGTCGCCTTTCTTCAGAGAATCGCACATCTCTTTAGCCAAGACCTTTGAAGCATCCAAAGCATTCTCGTTGTCTCCTTTTTTGAATGCCGCAACCTGTGTCTCGATTATCCCTGCGGATTCCCTAGACATACCCGTATAACAGATCACGGAACGATACTGCAGTTCATTGATCGTATCTGGATCCAACTTTATTGGTGTAACCTTTACTCCAACTTTATCAAATTCCAACTGATTGAATCCTCCATATGCTGCTGCATACTGGTCCTGTTTTCCACCTTTGAGTCCTATATCTATCCTTTCCAGATTGTAAGCCAACTTTGCCAACTTCGCAGAAGGCATCTCCATTTCATACCATTCCGATACTGCTTTGATCAATGCAACCATCATGGTCGATGACCCACCTAGGCCAGAGCCTGCCGGTGCATCGGACTGAATAGACATATCGAATCCTTTCTTAACATCAAAATAATTGGTGACCGCTTTTATGAGGTCCATGTTACCATCAAGTTTCAATGGCCCTCCATCTAGAGGCGCCTGATACCTTCCGTAATATAGAGAGCGAACAGACATTGTCGCGTCATTTCTTGGAGTAAGCGTACAATAAGCATATTTATTGATGGTGGTGTTTAAAACACATCCGCCTTTCTCGGACGCATACGGATCCACATCTGTTCCGCCTCCTGCCAATCCTATTCTTAACGGTGCTCTGGCTCTTATGTACTCGGCCATTAAACCACCTTATTATCTATAATCGATTTTCCAGCTTCAACGACTGTTCCATCACCCAAAACCGAGTTGACGATATGAGAATTGGCCATAACCTTGCAACCGTCTCCGAGAATGCTACACTCGATCTTTGCCCCGTTGACATCACAACCCGTCATGATCAAAGAATTAACGATCTTGCTATCCTTAACCTTACTATTCTTCAGTATGACCGATGCTGCAACCTCTGAATTATCCACAAACCCATCTGCACCGAGATAAAAGGGTTTCTTTATGGTTGCAGCCTCGAATCTCTTACCGCCCCATTCAAAACCATCATAAAGTTTTGTAGCCATGATGAGATTGGCACCTAACAGATCTGACGGACGTCCCACATCCCTCCAGATGCCTTTGAGAAGATATCCCTGGATCCTATCTCCCCTTCTCATAAGAATAGGGACCAAATCCTTAGAAAAATCAAAAAAACTTCCTATAGGAATGTCGGCGAGAACACTTTTTTCTAAAACATATACTCCCGCATTCACCAGATCTGAAAATACTTCTTCAGGTTTAGGTTTCTCTTTGAATTCCAATATGCGTTCATCATCATCGAGTCTTACTATCCCGAACTCACATGGATTCTTTACAGAAGTAAGCGCTATTGTTACCTTTGCCTGCGTAGAAGTATGTTTTTCGATTTCCTCTTTGACAGAAATATCCGCAAATACATCACCATTGGCTGCAATGAACGTATCATCCAGTCTATCCTCGATAAGCTTTATGGCACCTCCAGTCCCAAGAGGTTCATCTTCGTAAGAATAATCTATTTTGATTCCAAGATCTGAACCGTCCCCGATAGCTTCAACCAGCTTATCGGAACGATACCCGCAAGCTAATATGACCTCTTTGACCCCCGCTTCAACCAATGACTCGATCAAATATCGTAAACACGGCTTATCTAGAACGGGCAAAATGGGTTTAGGCTTATTTTCCGTAAGGGGCAAGAGCCTTGTTCCCTTTCCGCCTACCATTATAACCGCCTGCTTTACTTCAGACGCCATTAATATCAGTTCCCCAAATGGAACACGTTATTAAATATTTTCACACACAAAGAACGATCATTCCTGCAGTTTTACAACATTCGTACCTATTTTTACGTCCAAACATCTCGACACTGGAATACACTTGGATCTAAGGAGATATGCTATTGGAATGCTTAACTTCTCGTCAGATAGTGATTCATAATTTGCCATTCCCTTGGCCAAGATTATACTTGCCTGAGAAATCTCATACTTTAGATCGTCTCCGATTTTCTTCATATCTACGCCAATCGAAAACGCATTGGATGTCAACAGAAGATCTACTTCCTTATCCAGGCCTATACGTAACGCATCTTTGAGCGTGACATCATTAAGGATCGCTTGTCCCCTGACGACACCAACAACACGCTTCCCCATCCTCTTGAGTTCTCTGATGAGGATCTTATCGAACTGCGATTCTCCGCAATTATCGAACATGTATATCACGGTGCCTGCATCTTCAACGATCTTTTTGACCCTCTCAGTCTCATCGAGACCTATGCCCTGCTGAAGGAGTTCCTCAAAATGATTTTCAAAATCATCTGGATCATCAATTGCTATTCCAGATCCGAAATCCATGATATTGCCTATTATCGAGACTCTGACGGCCGCCGTAAACCTGTCATCGGATTTATTAACGAATTCTTCCAATCTTCCTATGTATCTCTCTGCGACTTCATCAGCACGTACCTTTAATTCAAAATACGGATCTATAACTCCCATAGCATCATACGCACTTCTATGAACTGCCGTTGCCAATCTTGCAGAATTTTGCCCCCTGGATATGTTCTTCGCATATGTCTTCAAAGCTACTGTTACAGCATCGAACTCGGTGCCATTATCAAGCAAACGAGCCTGAAAAAGAACACGTTTCATAAGACACGGAACACAATCAGAGTGCACTTTCATAATTTCCTAATAACCGTCTTGAGGATAATTCTTTCGCCTTGATAAAATGATTCTCTTAATTTTTACTTATTATTATGTACCCTTTTGTTTTATATACCCGAAATAGTATCGCATTGGTATGGCAGCAGACAAGATTTGCTCTTCATGCGGTAAAAGGCTTATTGGCCACGGTAACACTTCATTCAAGTGCCCCAAATGCGGGGAAACTGAGATCGGAAGATGCGACCAATGCCGCGATCAGGGCGTTTCATACGAATGTAAAAAGTGCGGATTCATCGGACCTTAAGGTGTTAAAATGGGACAGATCGTAGCAACATACGACCTCATGCCTGAAAGCACCGAGGTAGATTTAAACAAAGTCATAGAAACTATCAATACAGTTATACCTACAGGCGTTAAGATTCTAGAAGCAAGGATCTTACCTGTGGCATTCGGCCTTATGAAGGTCAATGTCGGTTTCGATATTGATGACTCTGATGAGTCTATCGGCAGCACTCTGGAAGATGCACTTCACGGAATCGATGGTATCGAAAACGTAGAATGTATATCACAGACCGTCTGTTGATTCAAACTTTTTTAGGGTTCACCCTATAATTCAACTACAATTTATCTTTGAGATGACAATAATTTATATATCTCAAAATTTCAACCTATCATCACAGAAGTGAATAAAATGACATCTAATATTTGGCATGACATCGATCCGAAAAGAATTTCCAAAAATGATTACATGGTGGTAGTCGAAATCTCAAAAGGAAGCAAAAACAAATATGAATTGGATAAAGAGACAGGCCTTCTCAAACTTGACCGCATTCTTTACACATCAACACATTACCCGGCAAATTATGGTTTTATTCCAAGAACATATGCAGATGACAAAGACCCTCTCGATGCACTTGTTCTTTGTTCAGAGCCTATCGCGCCCATGACCTTGGTACATTGTTACCCCATAGGTGCTATCAAAATGATCGATTGCGGTGCAAACGATGAAAAGATAATATCAATACCGTTCGACGATCCGATGTATAACTCATACAAAGATATCTCCGAACTCCCCAAACATATCTTCGATGAGATGGCTCATTTCTTCTCTGTTTATAAGGCACTCGAGAACAAACAAACCGCCGTAGATGAGATTATTGGTGCAGACAAGGTCGATGATATCATTCAAGGTGCTATTGACAACTACACAGATCTATTCGTACCCAAAGTCAAACGAAAATAAACCAGAGAATCATCTTGTTGATTACTTGAATCACTTCAAAGAACAAATTTAAAAATAGGGGATTTAACCCCCCTTTATAGTTTATTCGAATTCTGCTATGAATCCGTCATCCATCATCTTCTGAGTCAAATCTCTTGATCTCCTGATCATGAAGCTTGCCTTGTCGTAAAGTTCCTGACGTGAGAGTTTAAGACGCGCGACACCCTGTTCCTGAGCTTTCATTGCAACAGCAACTGCTTCTCTGGGGAATACTTCGAATTCCCTCATTGTAGGAATTATGTAGTCCTCGGTGAGTCCCTGTTCCTCAGCACACTTTGCCAATTCTGTAGCGGCTGCGATACACATCTCATCCGTAATTGTCTTAGCCCTTACATCAAGGACACCACGGAATATCGCAGGGAATCCCATAGAATTGTTAACCTGGTTCGGGAAATCTGAACGTCCGGTTGCGAATATTTTCACACCGTGCTCTTTTGCTTCCCAAGGCCATATCTCAGGTACTGGATTTGCAGTTGCGAAGATGATACCGTCATCTGCCATGCCATCACAATACTCTGGCTTGATGGTTCCAGGTCCAGGACGTGATGCTGCAATGACGATATCTGCACCCTTCATTGCCTCTTTCATCCCGCCTTTCTTTCCTGCACCGTTGGTCTTATTGCAGATCTCCCATTTCTGTTTGAACTGTCCCTCGACATCGGTCCTATCCATGTTGAGGATTCCTGTTGAATCGCACATGCAGAGGTTACTTGGCTTGAATCCTGTTGCCAAAAGAAGTCTTGTAATTGCGATAGATGCTGCACCTGCACCAATAACAGTGATGTTTGCATCCTCAATCTTCTTTCCAACGAGTTTCAATGCATTGATTGCACCTGCGACTTCGACTGTAGCTGTTCCCTGCTGATCATCATGCCAAACAGGGATCTTACAATCTCTTCTGAGCTCATCTAAAATATCAAAGCATTTAGGATTGGAGATGTCCTCTAGATTTATTCCTCCGAATGACGGGGCAATGAGCCTAACAGTCTCTATGATCTTTTCTGGGTCCTTTGTATCTAAACAAATAGGTACACAATCCACTCCCCCGAGATATTTGAAAAGCATTGCTTTTCCTTCCATGACAGGCATTGCTGCTTCTGGACCAATATCTCCGAGACCTAATACACGGGTTCCGTCAGATACTACTGCTACTGTATTCCATTTGCACGTATGTTCGTATACCATATCGGGATTCTTAGCGATATCCTTGCAGGGCTCGGCTACTCCTGGCGAGTACCAAATGGCGAAATCATCAAAGTTTCTGACACATGCCTTAGGCACGATCTCGATCTTTCCACCATAGAATTTGTGCATGACCATAGCGTCCTGTCCAGGCTTCTTTGCTAACTGAAGACGCTCTTCTACTGTCATTTCTTTATCATTTGTCACGTATATTTCTCCATTTTACTACGAAATTCGTAGTTTATCTGCGGATTGCTACCACCTTTATTACGCTGTTCATATTTATACCTAATTTACATTCAGAGAAATGACATGACCTCAGACATAAAAGTCGCAGTAATCGACGGATACATCGATGATCCTGCCGCGCTCGGAGTCCCCCCATATATCTCTCCAATGATCAGAGCGATAGCTGGAGCTGCGATAGATGCGGGAGCTGACGTCGATTACATTACCATAGATATGATAAGAAAAGGAGAGGGGATCCCGAATGCCGACGTGAGCGTTGTTCTTTCAGGAAATACTGTTCCTGGAAAATATCTTCGCTCTATGCCTATGTCTCTGAAAGAATTGGATGCTTTGATCCCCAATCTGAAAGGATGGAAACTGATCGGAGGATCTGCAGCATCATCAGATATTGCAAATAAATTCGATTTTGCTGTCAAAAAAGATATTGCTGCATCGTTGTACGACGGAATGACAGGAAAAGAGGTCGGAGAAAGACTGAGAACCCTTGATGAATGGAATAGATGGATGCTTTTAGGCGCGAGGATCGTTACACAGCACCAAGATTTTCCACATCCACTGATGGTTGAAATAGAATCATACAGAGGATGTCATAGATGGAAGAACGGCGGATGTTCATACTGCATCGAACCGATCAAGGGCAAACCTTTGATGAGAACCCCCCAAGACATATTGGCGGAAGCCAGAGTATTAAAAAACTTAGGGATAAGAAACATCAGGATCGGTGGACAGACTTGCATAATATCATACGGATCCACAAGCGAAGAAGAAATTCCAAGACCAAATCCGAACGCAGTATCAGAATTATTCCATGGCTTAAAAGAACTTGATTTCGATATAATTCATGTAGATAACGCAAATCCTGCGGTCATATCAAAATATCCCGAAGAGTCTAAAAAGGTCATTGAAACAATAACAGAATGCTGCACTCCTGGTAACGTCTTGGCACTCGGTATGGAATCTGCAGATCACAGAGTATATCTAGAAAATAATCTCAACAGTACATCTGAACAGGTCTTAGATGCTATAAAGATCATTAACGAAATCGGTGGAGAGAGAGGAGATAACGGACTTCCAAAACTCCTTCCTGGATTGAATTTCATATGTGGACTTGATGGCGAGACAGTAGATACATATGACCTGAATCTGGAATTCCTTCAGAAAATAACCGATGAAGGGCTCATGATAAGACGTATCAATATCCGTCAGGTCCTTCCCATAAGAAGAGCGTTCGATGTAAAGGTAGATCAAAAAATATTCAAAAAATTCAAAGAAACTGTCCGCGAAGATATAGACCGCGTCATGCTTGAAAGGATCTTTCCGGCTGGTACTATTCTCAAGAATGTTTACATGGAACTCCATGACGGAAATATCACATTCGGACGACAGATCGGTTCATATCCAATATTGGTTGGAGTTCCATACCGCTTGGAACTTGAGAGATCATATGACATTCAGATAACTGATTGGGGGTACAGATCCGTCACAGGCATCTCTTATCCTTTTAATATAAACAAAATGCCGATGTCAGCAATAGGTTCTCTCCCTGGAATTGGAAAAAAAAGATCTGCGAATATCTTTGTTCATAAACCTTACAGATCATTTGATGATCTCCTGAAGATCGTAGAAGACCCCATTGTCATCACCGGACTTAAAGATTTAATAGTCTTTGAAGATCCTTGACTTCTGAAAAACGGCATATTAAACTATCAATAATGTTTTCCGGGGTACATGGACTCACTTCGTGCCGCAAGATATCCCTTCCTCCGGGAATCTGCCGAATTCGCAGAATCTAATTCTGCAGACATAGAGTCCTTGATATCTTCCCCTTCTTACGAAGATGCCAGAAAAAGAGGTATGCAAAGAGTTCTTGATGCCATTGACAAGCATACTATCTCTGACAGATCCTTATTGCAACAGTATGATCGATTGATGGAGGTGCTTTCATATCCATATGCCAGAATGCTTGTGTCTTGCATCAACGATCGCTATCTAACAAAAAGATACGCTCTAGCCGAAGGCGTCAGAATGAATTTCCTTCTGCATAATGACCCTGAATCGAATGTAATTGTAGCACAGGAACTAGAGATAAAATCCTCGATAGACCCTGATGGAAGAATCGCAATCCACTTTGGAAACTACCTCAGATATTCGTGCGTCCTTAAAGCTGTCGAATGGAAACTCATCAATATGGATCTCCGCAAAGGATATGTTCATCTGGATCCAGAGAAATTTGACCGTCTTATACAAACTGCCCTTCAGGAAAGGATTGAAGCCGAACTTCCTTTGAAGATGCCTGATGAGTTCCAGAGAGCCATCAGGAAAGACGTTGAGCATGTAGCTGCAGTATTAGCTGAAAACAAAGTCAAACTCAGCCCTACAGGCGGCAGAGGCATGGAATTGGAATATCTGCCACCGTGCATTCGCACGATACTTGCAAACGCACAGAATGGAATGAATCTACCTCACAGCGCAAGATTCGCATTGGTATCATTCCTGCATGCACTCGGAGTCTCATACGACGGGATCATAACGCTGTTCTCACAATCGCCTGACTTTGATGAATCAAAATCAAGCTATCAGATCAAACATATCACGGGAGAACTTTCGGGAGGCGATGGATACACTCCACCCGAATGCTCCACCATGAAAACCAATGGTATCTGTTACAATCCTGATGAATTGTGCAACCGTGAAACAGTCAATCATCCTTTGACATATTACAGAATAAAATCTGGCAATTTTATGAAAAAAGAAGAAGAAAAGAAAGAATGATTGTTCATTTTTCCTTATTCTGTTTTCCTAATGCTCTCCATGTGATTATTCCTCTTTGAATAGCGGTTATGTTACCTACAACTGCAAACCAGAGCATCATGATCTCGAGCCAATAAATATGATAATCTCCGATATCGAGAGTAGGATACCCCAAAGCACACATGATGAATTGTATTATCGGGAATAATGTGCTGAGAACAACACGATCTGCACGTCCGAGAAGACCTGCATACAAACGAGGTGCTCCGATTGCCTGTGCCTGTGTCCCCATATAGGATGTCAAGAGAACACCAACAAGTGCCAGCATACCAAGATATGGATTGCACCAAGCACTTACGGCAACACCACCGATCATGAACACGTCTGCATAACGATCAAAAACATGATCCAGATAATCTCCTTTGTTAGATGCTTTTCCTGCAAGTTTTGCGACCTTGCCATCCAATGCATCAAAATAACCTGAAACTATCACGACTAATGCTCCAAGCAGAAGAAAATAGTGACTATCATAGCTGAAATACAGTAACAGACCCGAAATGAATGCTAATATCAATCCGATCCACGAGATATAGTTAGGATTGACATTTATCAGTTTTTTTGCAACGGGAGTTATTGCAAAATCTACATCTTTTCTACGCGCATCTAGAACCATTTTTCCACCTCGTCAGTCCAATTGGTCTTTCCTGGTAGATAGCCATCTACCTTTCCATTAATAATATCAACTACCGAATCCACAGCGTCCAAAACACTTCCAGATGAACAATCAACCTCATAAACAGGAATGTCCGACTCCATAGCTTCGCAGAGAATTACATCGAGTATCTCTGCCTGAACATTTTCCTTTACTTTATCTTCATTATATCCTCTTGCCTCGAGTCTTTTAGCAAGAACATCGGGATGACATCTGAAGACTATGATCGTATGACTGTCGACACAATGTGAAAGATGACTGTCCAAAAAAACCGTCTCATCCTTCTGTCTATATTCCTCCAAAGAAATATTCAAGCCATCTACATCCACATTGAAAGTGTCTCTTTTCTCATCCTTTTCGCCTAAAAGATCATGGTCACGAAGATGCTTGTTGATATCGACTACCACATAACCTCTTCTTCTCAACTCTTCAGAAGCAGATGTCTTTCCAGTTCCAGGAGTTCCTGTAAGTGCGATGACCGGCATATTATCACTTCAGATATTTTTCTACACGTTCGAGAACCATATCCCAAGTTGGAACATTGGTGAGGGCGCCTACTTTTTCAACTACGAATGAAGAGACTGCAGCTGCGATTACCAGGGAATCTTTTATACTGTATTTATTGTAGAGTCCAGCATAAAATCCCGCTCTGTATGCATCTCCTGCACCTGTTGCATCAACCATTGCATTACCTTTTACAACAGGAATCTCGTATAATTCTCCGTTGATCCTTGCAATGCTTCCGTTATCTCCTAATGTACGGACAACTAGTGGTTCATTGACAGCTAGAACATCTCCGATCTCGAGATGTTTCTCAATGGCCTTGGCTTCATAATCATTACAGAACAGAGCATCTGAAAGTTCTATTGCTCTGGTAAGTTTGTCCTTATTCCACATTTTGTATATCTCTTGCGCAGGATCCAAGGCTATCTTCAAACTAGATGATCTGATAACATTCATTACTGAGATATAATACTCAGGATCGCCTGTGCAGAAATGCACATATTGAGACCTCTTTGCAGAATCCACAAGCATACGGCCTAATTTACTGGCACAGCCTTGCGGACCCTGATAGAATATGACCTCTTGTTCCATAGCCGAATTATTGAGAACGAGAGCTAAAGACGTCTCATAATCATCGACTTTTACCAATTCGTCCATTATGAGTCCGGAGTCCTTCATGATATCTTCATATTGAACAGGAAAATCCGATCCGACGAATGAACATATGGCCGTTGGAACTCCCAATTTTGCAGCAACAACTGCAATGTTTGTACCCGTTCCGCCCAGGGTTGTCTTTTTTGATACAACATCGACAGATTCGTTAAGTAACGGAAAATTCTTGATCGATATTATCTGGTCTATCGTGATATGTCCGTAGACCGACAAGAAGGGCTCTTTTGACATGTATTACTGTAAACTGAAGCAGGTATTAAAACAATTCATATCTGCCTGTCTTTATTACTATTCTTAGCAAGATCTTCGTATAATGCAGTGAGTTTCTTTCCCACGTTCTCAGTAGAATACTCCTCAGCTGTTTCCCTTGCATGAGGTCTTATGTCGCACTTGTGCTCAAGACAATTCATTATCGCTTCCGCGCAACCTTCAGATGTTCCGTTGAACAAGTACCCGTTGACTCCGCTCTTGACGATGTCAACAAATGCTCTCCCATTAGAACATGCCGCAGGCAGCCCACATCCCATGGCCTCAACAATAGTAAGACCCTGAGTCTCAAACCTTGATGCCGATACTACAACATCTGAAACAGAATAATGAAGAGGTAATTCCTCATCAGATACGAATCCTGTAAAAATGATGCGATCATTCATTCCACTCTTTCCCGCCAATGATTTTATGTCATCTAATGCAGGCCCCCTGCCTACAATCATCAAAATAACATCATCAGGTAGGAATTTCACAGAATTTACAACGACATCTATGTTCTTCTCGTAGGAAACCCTACCCACGTGGATCACAACACGCTTGTTCTCCAATCCGTATCTCTTGCGTATCTCCGAACCATCTAGACCCTCTCTGAATTTATGAACGTCTATTCCGATAGGAATAACTTCAGTCCTTTTTGGATGGACACCGTTCTCTTTGAATTCTACTAATGTTGACGGAGTCAATGCAATGATACAATTCGGTCTCTTCAGAAGATTCCTGATGTATATCCAAGCCAACTTGGCCTGTATATCCATCGGAATTTTCAATGGCGAATAATACTGCATTGTATCAACAACATTCGTCACATATGTCATGACTGTGGGGATGTGTGTCGTGTGAGCTGTTATCAAAGCTTTCAACGCCATGAATGTCACGCCATATATGTGGATTATATCTACATCCAAGCTCTCGATTACTTCTCTCTTATTAGATGGGTATATTGGTAGGAAATATTCAGGATATTTTTTGAACTTCTTTGAACGGAAATAATAAACTCCCGGCTCTCTGTCTTTCTCTCCTGGATCAGGTGCAATGACAAAAACAGTATGTCCCATATCTTCAAGGGCCTTTTTCAGAGTGACCACTGCTGTGACCACACCGTCTCTTGTGGGAAAATAACTGTCAGTTATCATTGCTATTCTCATGATTTCATGTTCCTTCTTGCCAACTTGATACGTAATGCACCTGCTCATCAGTCATAGTATCGATGGTTACGCCCATGGATTCCAATTTGATCTTTGCGATCTCGAGATCCATATCTTCAGGAACGTCATAAACTTTGCATTCCATCTTACTGTAATTATTTTTAACATATTCTATGCCGAGAGCCTGTGTTGCAAAACTGGTATCCATGATCTCTGCTGGATGCCCCTGACCTGCCGCTAGATTCATAAGACGTCCATCAGCTATTAAGTAAAGTTTGCGTCCATCCTTTGTCAAATATTCCTCGATGGAGTCACGGACCTGCGTAACATTTTTTGTGATCGAGTTGAGATCTGATTTGCTGATCTCATTATCAAAATGACCGACATTACCCATAACACATCCATCCTTCATGGTAACGAAATGTTCTGCTCTAACTATATCTCTACATCCGGTAACAGTTATGACGATATCTGCTATTCTAACAGCATCTACCATTTTCATAACTTCGAACCCGTCCATTTTTGCTTCGATAGCTTTGATTGGATCTATCTCAGTAACGATAACACTGGCGCCGAGACCCTTTGCCCTCATTGCCACTCCTTTCCCGCACCATCCATAACCAGCAACAACCAAACGTTTTCCTGCAACTATTAAATTGGTGGCATTCATCCATCCGTCGAATGTCGACTGCCCAGTTCCATATCTATTATCAAACAAGAACTTCATTTTAGCATCATTGACCGAAAGAACAGGAAAATCAAGCTTCTTGTCCTTGGCCATTGCTTTTAGACGCACCACCCCGGTTGTCGTCTCCTCGTTTGCACCCTTTATGTTCGACAGAACGTCTCTGCGCTTAGTATGTGCCATTGTGATGAGATCTGCACCGTCATCGATCAAGAAATCAGGCGCAGTGTTGAGTACAGTATTGAGATTGTTATAATACTCATCCTGATTCTCGCCTTTCTTGGCATGAACATCAAGACCATATTCTTCCCTCAATGCCAAAGCAACAGAATCATCTGTGGAAAGAGGATTACAGCTCGCGAGACATATCTTGGCACCTGCATTTGCGAGTACAATCGCGAGGATACCGGTCTTAGCTTCTGTATGAAGGGCCATTCCGATCTTGAGGCCGGCCAGTGGTTGTTCTTTCTTGAACCTTCTATCTATCGTCTGCATGACGGGCATATGTTCATACGCCCAATGTAACCTCAAACTTCCTTTCTTCAAGAGTTCTTCCATCAATTCTCACCATTTTCAAATTCTGACATCAACGAGCTGCAAATGCACTCGATCATAATTTTGCGATTATCGTTATTGGAGAAATTAGATATGATATCTGATATCTCTTTCTCATTTCCTTTCATTTCCTTTAAGAATCCCATTATGTTCTCGAGAGCACGCGTCATTTCATCTGAAATAGAAACGCTTGCTGTCTTCGAAGTTCTTGATAATGGATTGAGATCTATGGAAATAACGATCTTCCCCATAGATACCAAAGCCTCTGCACGATCTCCGTCCTCTATCGGAACGATTATAACATCTGAATCGTAAATTCCCTCTTTTGTGCATAATGCACGATCATGATTGAGACCTGCAATCCTGGAATCAGGATTACGGCCTAAGATATTCTTCGCACCCTCAGACTCCATATAAGAGATCAAAAGTTCCATTCTTTCCTCGGTGCGATGAAATATATTTATCTCTAACTTAGCAGGAATATTCTCTGCTAATGCGATAAGATTCTTAGGATCCAATACAGCCGCATTACCATTTACACATACAACTGGACGCTTCGCCCTCAGAAGATATGCGGCTGCAGCTTTTTCAGCAACCAGAGAGGGTTCCAATGAACGTTCACCCATCAGATAGTCGAACGCTTCTCCTCTTCCGTGCGAAATCAAACCTGTCGGATTCACCAATCCTTTCTCTACCATTTCAGCTAGATGCTCTCTTACCATGAGCGATCTGTATCTCGGATGATCTTTGGGGACACTCACATTACAAGGTAAGAGTACAATTGATATAGATTTATGTTCTAATGCGAAATAATGCCAGAGATACGTGTTATTTTGGTGGGCCCCAAATTCGAAGGAAACATCGGCGCAGTATGTAGATCAATGGCTAATTTTGACGTCAGAGAGCTATATCTTGTGAACCCGTGCGAAATAGGGGACGATGCTTATCGCAGAGCAAAACACGGTTCCGACATACTTGACAATGCAGTCACAGTAACTTGTATAGATGACGCATTGACAGATTGCTTTCTGGTAGTAGGTACAAGCGGGATAGTTACAAAAGGTGACAAGAATTATGCTCGTGTACCAGTACCAGCCAGAGAATTCGCCCAAAATATACGTGGATATGAGCAAAGGATCGCACTGTTGCTTGGTCGTGAAGATATAGGACTTCTTCAGGAAGAACTCAACAAATGCGACGTGCTAATCAACGTTCCAACAAACGAACAATATCCAATATTGAATCTTTCACACGCTGCAACACTTGTTTTGTACGAGATATTCCAAGCCCACTCTATTGACAGACGGGCAGAACCCGCAGATCACAGAGAAAAAGAACTCATGTTCGAATTCTTTATGGACCTTCTGGATGCCGTAGATTATTCAGAACCAAGAAAGGAAGGTACTGCGGTGATGTTCAGAAGAATGATGGGGCGCTCCATACCTACCAAATACGAATATAACACCATAATGGGAATATTCGGAGATGCTGCGAAGATCATCAACAACGGCAAAAACTACAGATAATCATCTAGCATGCGCATTCTCTTTGGAATATTCACCGGATAGAACCTTCTGGTAAACACCCTCTATCTTAGAGATCAATCCCTCCCATTTGTAATTTTGAACTTGAACTAATGCATTCTTTCTCAATTCTTCACGTTTTGATTCGTTTGTAAGAAGATCGTTGATAGCATTTGAAAGTGCCTTCGAATCCTTAGGCGGAACAGTGACCCCACCATCCTTCACCGTCTCGGGGAGCCCATTTACATTCGTACAGATTATCGGCCTTCCATAGGACATCAATTCTATGGCTGCAAGGCCCAATGATTCAAACAGAGAGGGCATAACAAAGAACTTACACGAACCCATCAAACAATTCTTCTCCTCGTCTGTAACATATCCTTTCATTTCTATCTTGTCTTCAAGTCCCAATTTAGATATCTTTTTGGACAGACGATCCGAATCAGGACCCTTCCCACATATGATTAATTTATAATCGACATCCTTCATAGATTCCACAAGATAATCCAAGCCCTTTGTCCTTACGAGCCTTCCCAATGAAAGGATAAAATCCCCCTGTCCGTCTCCGGCCTCAGGATATTCAGATAATCCCGTAGGGACGGATGTAACATACTCGGGAGAATAACCGCGCCTTATCAAATCGTTTCTAACGTAATCGCTTACTGCGATAACATGATCGAACGTGTCAAGACATTTTGCAAATTTATTGTCATTTAATTCAGACACGGTTGCCTGAACGCCGATACCCTCACCCCACATATTATGATATGTAAAAACTTTCTTTCCATCATATCTTTTAAGATCTTTGTTATAACTCGGCGCCCATCTATAATTATAATTCACTATATCTGGATCCAATGACTCTATTGCCTCGTAGACACCTTTTGAAGAAATAAAAGGAGGATTATAGATATTTATCAATTTAGATTCTAAACGTATGATCCTATAACCTTCCGATGTCCTTTCTTCTTTCTGAGTATCAGGAAGTCTTCCGGTGATGATTGTGACATCGTGACCTTTCTCAACCAGTAAACGACTGGTATCGTGCATTCTATGCTCTATCCCTCCTCTGAAAGGATAGAAAAACGGATTCACATCAACTATCTTCATCCGAAAGACCTTTTCTTTTTTTCATCACATATGACAATATGAAACTGATGCCTATTATCGCGAATATGAATATCAATGTGATCGTTTGAGCTTCTGATCCACTGAAATAACTATAGAAGAAATCGCTCATCAACATAATAATGCCGAATTTCACGAAACATCCTACGACTATATACATCAGAGATACGCCGAGCCTCCAATTTGCGATCTTTATAAAAGCTCCTGCAAACGGAATCATTGGCGCTACACGATTCAACAGAAGAAGCCGTTCATCCCCTAACACTAGGAATCCAATGTATTTATCAACCAATTTCTCTATCTTATTCGGGATCTTGATAAGGGTCACCACAAAATATAGTGATAAAATTCCGATTATTTCTGCCAATGCAGCCACACAGATAAGTTCTGTTCCGAACAGCATTGTAGGTTTATACATAAAACAAATTACAAAGAACAACTCGGGAAGCGTGGGGACTACCAACGCATCAAGTAAGAATATCAAGAATATACACAGTAATATTCCCCATTCACCGTTAGCACCGAACAAATCGTAGATCCATTCTCCTATATTGAACATCAGTCATCCTCTTAAGAATATCACAAAGTGATCTAATGAGTCTGAGAGCACCGCTATCTGTTAAAACCTTTTGTGAATCATGACAACAAAGAAGTATATGATATGGGAAAGAACAACATCATTCCATAACTATCCTGCACTTTTCCTACAATGACCTCGGGCAATATCCCTGTTTTATTGCATAATGCTTCAGATATGTCAACCTTATCCATATTAGTGAATTTTGAATCGGTATTTACTATAATCTTCCCATAATTAGGATCTGTATCGAAGAAATACGATGATAATGCTGCCTGAACAGAACACACAGGGTCCAAAGATGATGCGTAAGCCACTGTGTACACTCTTTCACTAAACATACTGAAGAATGGCCCTTCCAGCATTTCTGCAAGCCTCTCTATAGATTGGCTTATCAGCCTATCTGTTGCAAGAAGAAGCTTATTGAATATCATATCTCCCCCTTCGTTGAAGACCTTATCCATATCGAATATGATTGTACGCTCCGATAGCTGGATTATCTCTCTCATCTGAGTCCGTGCAGTTGAACTCCTTTCCTTCTCTGAAGCCATAGGAATACTGACCACTGAAATGAATCTTGCCTTTGATTCCTTTGCACACTCTGCAATGATCGGTATGACTCCTGCGCCCGTACCGCCTCCGAGACCTGCGGTAACGATGACATTAGAATATCCTTCGATCTGCTCCCTGATATTGTCAGCATAATCAGATGCCAATGCCCATGCAAGATCTGGATCCCCCCTGCAACCATTAACACTTTTATCGGCCATCGAAATTGTGACCTTCGATTCGTTGTTTCCCGTATTTATCGTGACAATTGGCAATTTCGAATTCTTCAAACGAAAAACTGTATTGCAACCGCCGCCACCACAACCTATAACAACGGTACTGCCTGGCAAATCATTCCTCCGAATTCATCCTCATGCGGATGTATTCGCAAACTGCCTTACGAACTGCCTCATCCATTTCTGTATGTTCCACATTTTTCATAAGTACCTTCATGTCGATATTCTTCTTATCTGTAATATTGGCTAAAATCTTCAAAATGTCTTCTTGCGTACATTTTGTATAGATAAAATCACTGATGGCCGCAAAAATTACCTCAGATAAACTGGAATATTCTCCAGAATCTACAAATGACTGCAGTACAGCCATAGTATCGGATCCTAATCTGACAGTAATCTTTTGTGTGGAATCCATAAGAATTACTCTCTCGAATCAACTCTGTAAAATAAAGATATGTGTAAGAGGTTTGTGTTGTCTTTAACCAACTTTTTGTTCATCCGAACAAAGCGCTGAGACCTGCTGCTGCGTCTTCTTCACTGACTGCGGGCTCTTCGGGTTCGTCTGCTGCTGCGGGTGCGGCTGCTGCTGCTGCGGGTGCGGCTGCTGCTGCTGCGGGTGCGGCTGCGAAAGAGGCACTTGCGATGGCCTCTTTGATGTCTACTCCCTCGAGTGATGCGATCAGTGCTTTGACTTTAGCTGCGTCAACGTTTACGCCTGCTGTCGTGAGAATGGCTGTTACGTCTTTCTCAGTGATTTCTTTGCCAGCAGAGTAAAGCACCATTGCACTGTAAATATACTCCATTTAATTCAACTCCTTTTAGCCGAATAATGCGCTCAAGCCAGCTGCTGCGTCTTCTTCGCTGACCTGTTCGACTTCTTGTTCAACTTTTTGCTCCGCGGGTGCGGATGTTCCTGCTGCGGGTGCGGCCACTGCCACTTTTGCCGCCAAGCTAAGCCTAGCAGCTATGTTTTCGTTTGTGTATCCGGATGCAGAAGCTATGGCAAGCATTTGACTGTCTGCCTTTGCAAGAAGTATTTCAATATTCTCTCTGGTTGGTATCGCGGCTGATATAGAGAGAGCCATTGTCTCCCTGAATGCCTTCGTAACGAGAGTTCTGATTGTTTCCTTTGTGGGGTATGCAACCGAAACTGCCAATGCGAATGCATTACTTGCAGCCGTAGCGAACATTGATGAATAGTAACCTTCTGGAATGTTCAATGTTTCTGGACCATATGCTACTCCGTCTTCGAAAGCGACCCTAAGGTCCATTCCGACGATCATGGGTAAGATATCAAGTTTTGGAAGCATTGCTGCAACATTAGCGGGGATGGGTTCTCCAGCCTTCACCAATGGTGTATCCTTCTTGATTGCTATTTTTCCTGCATCAATAAATGCAGGAAGGCCTAATTTCTGAAGTTCACCGATAATCGGTCCTGGTCCAAACGGTGTCGGTCCCTTGTAGACAATAATGTCCGTTGGGGCGATGTCTCCTGGTTTAGCAGGAGCAGGTGTCATTGTTGCCTCAAGTTTTTTGTAAAGCTTGAACGGATCAATATCCGTTGTAACAATTGCACACTGACCGTGAACAGCTTCTTTCAGTTTTTCGATACCTGGCTTCTGCTTTGCTGCCTCGTCAAGGGCCAAGAGCATAAGATTGTTCTTGGTCATTTTCAATTGAGCATGTGCACGAAGGCCGGCTCTCATGGACTGAATCTGCTGTCCTGGAATTCCATGCATGTCGACAATTGCGACAACTGGGTTTTCCATCATGTCCTGGACAATTTCGCTTACCAGATCCTTCTTCCAAGCTGCGACGTGTACCATCTTAGACCTCCTTACAATATCCTCTCTGATGGACCCATTGATGTCTTTACGTATGCAGAAGCAATGTTCATCTTACCTTTTTCAAGGCGGAGTGCAACACGCTTCAAAATGATCTCGACATTTTCAGCGATATCATCTGCAGACATATCAACTGATCCAACGGGTACGTGGAAAGTTTTCCTGTCTTTCGTTCTGACGGTCACAGACTTACGGAGGCTCTCGACCATGCTTGCGGGATCTACTCCCGGCGGTATGGGCTTAGGCATTTTTCCGCGTGGACCTAAAACAGTACCCAATCTTTTACCGACTACCGCCATAAGTGGTGCTTCAGCGATAAAGTATGTTGTGCTGTTTGCGATCTTCTTAGCCTGTTTCTTGTTCTCAGCGAGCGCACCCAATTCTTCGGGTGTGATCACGAGATCTGCAACGTCTTTGGCTTTAAGGGCTAGTTCGCCACCACCAATAACACAGATCTTGATTTTCTTACCGCGACCAGCCGGGAGGATTACATCTTCCTGGATACGGTTCTTTGGTATTGAAAGGTCAATATCTTTGAGATTGATAGCCAACTCAACCGTTTCAGTAAAATTGCGCTTCTTCGCACTCTCGAGTGCTTTCTGCACAGCCATTACGGTTGGTTTTTCTGCCAATACAATTCCTCCTTGTAGTAACACGAGCCCGAAGGCTCTTCTACAAGCAGTCACTGCTAAACTATAACATATATAAAAGGTTTGGTACAGTAATTCGAAAATATCTATACTATAAAAACAACGAACAACGAATTCATAAATATACATGACTTCGATACCAAGTCATGGACAACGATGATATCTCAGACGATACTTATGAATCTTATGAAGATTATGAATTAAACAACAATATTGATTTCATTTCGGTTATGTGTCTATTCTTCTTCAGTATGACCCTTATAATCGTAGGTCTGAATTATATGAATAATTCTATGAATATGTTCGATGCAACTGGTACCGAATATACAATCTTCAAAATAGTCGCAGGTGCACTCCTCATAGCTATGGCATATTACGCAGGCAAGAATGACATGATAACAGAAGGGATGCTTATTGGAATGTGGGGTGTCTCAATATTCATATTCGGACTCTCCGCGTGGTATGGATTCAATGGATTCTTCCTCATCGATGTCATGATTGGTATCGGAACCCTTGTTGCCACAACCATACTGTTCGCGACATATAACATTCTATCTGGAATATCATCACTTTTAATGGCCATTGCATTTTTGGTATCATCTCTGTTCAATGGAGACACATCGATACTGATCGCGGGTATCGCATTACTCGTAAGCGGAATAGTATTCCTATACCAGGCTATCGGAAACTGGATTTTCCTAGAAACCGAAAAGGACGTGCTTCCCGTTCTATAAACTCGATTGCGGTCGAAAGACCGCATTATAACTTTTAATTCTTAATTGCTATAAAACATACCCAGTTCTTATCTTCTATAACGTCCATTTTTACAGAGAAACCATTATTTTCCAATAATCGTACCATCTCTTCATTAGTCACTAATGTAAAATTACAAAGCTTTGCACGCTCAGATATTTTATCGTTGAATCTCGGATGAGGATATTGTTCAGATATTATCTGAAAACATTTTCCAGGCTTCAATACTCTGTGTATCTCCTCGATTGCCACAGGAAGATCCGACCAGAAGAAATATGTCTCAAATGCAGTAACAAGATCAAATGTACAGTCTCCAAATGGAAGCTCGAATACTGAAGCTTTAATAATTTTACACCTTCCAGAATCTATATCCTTATGATTGGTTTCCAAAGCTTTTGTTATGGCTTCTTCGGATATGTCAACACCTATCAAAGAGGCATTCGGATACTTTGTGGATAGAATAGATAATTGCATCCCTCCGCCACATCCGACATCTAGTATGCTGGTATATGTTGAAGAAAGTTTTTCAATAGCCCATTCGGAAAGAGGTCTGTGATGAATATTCATGTCTTCTAAAATTGAACGCCCCTCTTCTCCGCGAGGACATCCGAACTGAGTGTAATCCATAATAACGGAATACGAACAAAAGATATAGAAATGTTGGACAGACGGCCTTTTATTCATCTTTCATCCTTATACAAAAGTATCCAATAGATTGTATCTTAAAATTAAAAAGTGTAAATTTATTGCTCCTTGTGAACCATATTATTTTGGCACAGTTCTTTTTATTTTTAAACTAGTTAAACAAGTCTGATTCTTATATTTGCCCACAATTTAGTGTCATGCTCATATCAGAAATAAGACACGGACGTCTTAATCTATAAAATCATCAAAATTCGTCACGCTCACTATATCTACACTAAGTCTAAAATGTAATAGAATGTTCAATATTCAGACAGTAACAGACATTAGGAATATGATTGTGACCAAAAATACAAGATGATATCAAAGTAGCTTAGAATATAGAAACAGAATTGCGAACATTGCAGCTTGTAAATTTATTGGAAATATAACTTACCTCACGTAAACCTGATAAACACGCGTATTATGGTCCCAATCCTAATGTGGAAGATCGGTGATCTGAAAATCGAGGGCCGCGTGGTCCTGGGACCCATGTCTGGCATAACATGTAGCAGCTATAGAGAATTCATGAAACCCTTCGGAGTAGCCGTATCAGTCACAGAAATGACCTCTGACAACGGAATCGTCCACGGTCTACAAAGGTCCATGACATATGTTAGATTCGGACGCAATTATCCTACCGGCCTTCAGTTATTAGGTAACGACCCAGATAACCTTGCAAAGGCCGCGAAGAACGCCATACTTTACAACCAAAACATAGATTTCTTCGATATAAACATGGGCTGCCCCGTATCCAAGGTCGTTAGCAACGGCTCTGGGTCCGCATTGATGGATGACCCGAGTAAATGTGGCGACATAGTGCGTCGCATAAAGAAGACTGTAGACGTGCCTGTCACCGCCAAAATACGCTTGGGAAGCAATAAGAACATCAACTTCCGCCAAGTGATAGACGAACTGACGAATGCTGGCGTGGATGCCATCACCGTTCATGCAAGGACCAGAGAGGAACTTTACACCGGAAATCCCCATTTCGAACTCATAGAAGGCCTACAATCGGATATGTCCGTTCCGTTGATAATATCCGGGAACATCTATTCCCTAGATGATGCCATCCGTGCTGTCGATATCACTGGAGCCTCCGCAGTGATGGCGGCCCGCGGGGCCGTGGGAAATCCATACCTCATAACTCAGATCGACCATTACTATCGTACCGGAGAGACACTTCCCACCCCTATCATATCTCAACAGGTGGATTGGTGCCTTTCTCTCGCCGATGCCCTCATTCAGGAGAAAGGAGAGGAATTAGCTATGAATATGCTCCGCGGCATTGCCCCTAAATTCATCGCCGGTTGTCATGGGTGTAGGGAATACCGCCACAAACTGGCTATCGAGACCATCAACCTAAAAAATCTCACAAGACTGTTATATGAGGTCGAGTCCAAGATGGGTTCTGAACATATCAGAACGTAAAGCATTGATAATTGATTAATTCGAGATTTATTCTCCATATTATCCGACCTCCGTGATTCCGTCTATTGCAATCATGATCGCAATCTGCTTTTACATTGTCTTTCAAAGTCGGGTTATAATAAAATTGAAACCCCTATCGACTTATCCCGTAGAGAAGTTTTTCTGATAACAATAAATGCATATGCTTCCGTGCATATTGAAAAAGTAACAATTTGAAATATACATTCATTTGGTTAAAAAAAATAAAAATGGGATTTGCGAAGACCCCGTGGTGTTTCAAACACAAAGAATTGGGGGTATGTGCCCCGTTAATGTTTATTCACTGAAGCTGATCGTCGTAAAGACCGGCCTTAACATCTTTCTGGAAGACCTTCGGGTCTTTTCCATCAATAGTTACACCGACGCTAACGCAATTTCCAGAAACTTCGAGAACACGTGCTTTCACGGTGGCTCCGAGAAGGCTGTCCTGTTTCATTTCAGCGATCTTCTTTGCCTGTGCGATAGTCATGTCTGCGACCTTTGTAGTCTTTGCGTTGCTAGATCCACTCGCAAGTCCAAGCTCTGATTTAACGAGAGCGGACATTGGAGGTGTTCCTACCTTGACGTCGAATGTCTTGTCAGAATTTATCAATATCTTTACAGGAACTTTCATTCCAGAGAAGGCTTTCGTCTTCTCATTGATTTTTGCTATAACCTGACCGATGTTTACTCCTTTGGGTCCGAGTGCCGGACCGAGGGGTGGACCTGCGGAGGCCCTGCCTCCATCAACTAATGCCTCAACAGTATCAACCATTGTGTTCATTTCTCCTTTTCAATAATTCTTACACTGTCACCCTTGACGGTGACTGGGATCGGCACCATAGCCTCGACGAGTTCAACTGTGATCTCCTCTTTGGCCTGATCGATCTGCTGTACCCTGGCGATCTCTCCCTTGAACGGGCCGTTGATAAGCTCAACGAGATCTCCTTCGACCATTCCGATGACGGCTGAAACAGGCACCAAATAATGACTTATCTCATCGATGCTTGTCTCTCCGTCAACGAAGGAACGTGCTTTTTTGATATCCCTTGTCTTCTCACGAAGATGGTCGGTATTCATTCCTTCTACGAAAACGTATCCTCTCAGGCCAGCTGGGCTGAAGACTGCGAAAATGTCCTTCTCTCCGACATTTGCCTTCGACATTAGAGCGTCTGCGACAGTCCTCTCCTGGTCGATCTGAGTTTTAAGTACCATAATTGACTGTTTTGCAACAGCCCCGAAGCTTATAGTCGATGTTCCACCAGTGCTTGATGCCTGAATATCAACATCTACTGTGTCTCCGTATCTTGCTCCTTTCGGGCAGATAATCTCCAATTTAAATTCTTTAACGCCTTTTCCAGGAAAATCTATGTCGATCTCTCTTCTGCTGCGATAATTACTCCAGAGTTCTCCGCCCGTAGAGTCATACAATGTAACGGTCCATTCCGGGGCATCGTCTGAATCTGGTCCGGTGACAATGTCAAAACACAAGGTCGCTACCGACACATCTGTACTAAGCTGGAATTTCCATGTGTTTATACCCCCAGCGTGGACGTCCTTCGTACCACTTTCGCCGGCTACAATGGGGCCTCCTAATCCAAGATCTGACATTTTTCATTGCTCCGTAAATTTAGAAATAGTTCGGAAGGTAGGTCATCAACCAGAAAATAGAGAAACCTACTACTCCAAGAATAATCATTCCAATTGCTGCAATGTAGCAGGTCTTCTTGTACTCATCCCTGGTAGGTGTGCGGGCCATCTTGAGGATTCTGCCATATTTACCTTTTCCGAGGTTTCCTGCCTTCGATTCAAGATTCTCTTGAAATTCCTCTGCCCTACTTTCCCCTTCGCTCATTTTTCTCCCTTCCTTGTTCGTCCGACCTATAATCTCGAACGACATCTCGCTCTTTCGTTACCACTGAAGGCAACAATTGAATAGTGTCCCTAATTTGAATATCTATCTTAAAGGTTTCGGTACGTTGTGGTGTTGAAAATACGAAAAAAAGCTATATTCTTATGGTTTTTTGAACCGATATAACTGTTTCCAAAAGATCCTCAGATTTGTACGAATCTCCTCTAATGTACACGTCAAATGACTGCCAGCATCATTTTTACGAGAAAATCTTTATAGCCAACTATTAAATATCGGCTATTAGTTGGTGCAGATATTCTTGCACGGGGTATTTGAAATGGAAGAAGTTTTGTGCAACGTCGAATTGGTCAAAGAGAACAATAACTTTGTCGCCAGAATTCAAAGCGATATTGGCGGTATGAGAGAATACAAATCCGCTAATTTTGAAGAGGTTTTGGAACAGCTTGTCATTGATCTCCAAGAAGAATTCGAGACAGTTTGAAAGAAGGAATCGCAATGGCAGCAGATAAGATCAAACAAATAGTCGATGTCCTGGACATGCTGGCGGAAGATACGTCCGTTCCCAGAAACATCAGAAAGGGAGCATCAGACGCGAAAGCTAAATTGCTTGATAACAAGGAAGCGTTGGATGTCCGTGCAACCAGTGCGATGATAATCCTTGATGACCTTGCTAATGACCCTAACATACCGTTACACGGCAGAACACTCATCTGGAATGTTATCAGCCAACTTGAGATGGTCAGCAATCAGTCGAGATAAATTTGTTTACGGGGTTTATTCCCCGAATAATTTTTTTACTTTTTGAAAAATTTAATTCGATAGTGCTTTCTGAAGATCTTCGAATCTGTGTGATGATATCATAACTTTCTTTCCGTCTTTTA
Source organism: Candidatus Methanomethylophilaceae archaeon (assembly GCA_963676235.1). GTDB lineage: Archaea > Thermoplasmatota > Thermoplasmata > Methanomassiliicoccales > Methanomethylophilaceae > JALNYB01. The sequence goes on along the minus strand of OY781044.1, from coordinate 739,926 downwards.
TGAAAATCATTACGCCTTTCTCTGCACCCGAAAATATGTAGCCAACTGTTCCATTTCCTACATGTCTGATGCCCCATCCACCGTATTGACTAATCGCGTGGATCTCCTGAACCTCTGTTTTCTCTATTGTATCTCTCGAAATTACTCTCGCGCCGATCGTCTTGATCCTAACCTCGCTATCCGTAACAGTCACACTGTATCTCAGGAACAATACTGCCAAAATCAATAATGCAAGAACCAAAGTGATAACAATCATAACATACCAAGGCATACTGAGATCGTTTACATAGCAATAAATTACGGCAACCTCTGCTATGACGAATGCCAAACACATTAGTGTAGCAAGCCATATTGAGCTTATCAAGCGCTGTGATTCAAAATACCTTATTTCCTTTCCCATTATAACTTAATGTTTGTTATAATTAATAACAATATCCAAGAAATTCTGAAATATCTGAGGTCCGTTCTCCGTGTTCTCAACTTCCGGATGGAATTGAACACCATATATCGGACGAGTCAAACATTTTACTGCTTCTACAGGACACGTCGGAGATGTTGCAATGACCTCGAATCCATCGGGAACCGATTTTACCTCATCGTTATGAGATCCCCAAACCGTAAATGCATCTGGAAGGCCTTTGAAAAGATCATCGTGCGACTTTACAATTAGATCTACATGTCCGAATTCAGGAATGACGCTTGGCCCCAATTTTCCACCGAAATGTTCAGATAGGAATTGCATACCCGCACAGATACCAAAAATAGGATATTCTGCTTTATCCAAGTATTCGCCGTTATTACCCATAAGGCTGGCGTCGGTCGCAACACTTGGCGCTCCGCCCGAAAGGACAAGCCCGTCGAGGTCCTTTATCTCGTCAAAAGGCGTAGTGTTGGGGATGATCTTAGTCTCCACTTTCAAATATTTCAGAACACGCCATTCACGATGGGTCCACTGACCTCCGTTATCCACGACATAGACCTTCATTATGCAGAAATAATGATATGTAGTATAAAAGTAATGTGAATGGGGCTTTTACCCCGTTCAAAGTTTATTCCCATTCAATAGTCGAAGGTGGCTTATTCGTTATGTCGTATACAACACGATTGACCTGACTCTTCATTGTGTTGGTAATACGCGTAGAGATCGCATCAAGCACATCCATCGGGATCGTAGTGTACGTTGCAGTCATTCCATCGATGGATGTGACCGCACGAACAACGATGGTCCTTCCATACGCTCTCCTATCTCCCTGAACCCCTACGGTCCTTGTAGGTATCAATACTGCAAAGTATTGCCATGGGATCTCCATCTTCCCAGCTTTTGCCGCTTTCTGAAGTTCATCCTCAACGATGTAACATGCCTCACGCACGATTTCAACATTCTCGGGTGTAACTTCACCGAGACATCTTACTGCGAGTGCGGGCCCGGGAAAAGGCTGCCTTTCGGATGCCTGTATCTTGAGGAATCTTGCTACGTCTCTAACCTCATCCTTGTACAAGTCCCTGAGAGGCTCCACTAATGTCATTCCCATCTCCTTCGGAAGCCCTCCGACATTGTGATGAGATTTGATTGTATCACGGACACCGTCACCAGACTCTATCCAATCTGGGGCTATAGTACCTTGGACCAGGAATTCTGCTTTGAATCCTTTTGCCTCTTTCTCGAAGACCCTTATGAATTTCTCACCGATGATCTTCCTTTTCTGTTCAGGATCGGTGATACCATCGAGTGCTGCAAAAAATTCCTCGCCGACGCTGGCGATCTTGTAGTTTATACCTGTATGCTCGAGCATTGCGCGAACTTCATCGGTTTCACCCTTTCTCATAAGTCCTGTATCAACGTAGACTGCCAATAGCCTGTCACCGATAGCCTTGCTTGCAAGAGCGGCAGCTACCATACTGTCTACTCCTCCAGAACATGCAATGATAGCATTCCCTGTTATCTTCTTACGAATATCCTCTATGGTCTCATCTACGAACTCTTCAACACCGAACACTTAAAACCACCTGTTCTGAATCAGCCAATACCTTGTCAGCCATCTCTTTCCTATAGTCACAAAGTCTCTGCCTCAGTTCAGAAGATGACAAGCTCATCATCTGAACTGCCAAGACTGCCGCGTTATCTCCGCGATCCATTCCGACAGCTGCCACAGGTATTCCTGGCGGCATCTGGACAATCGATAACAATGCATCGAAATTTATGCTACCGCTGACCGGCACTCCAATCACAGGTTTACATGTGTATGATGCTATGACTCCAGGAAGTGCCGCAGACAAACCAGCAATAGCGATGAATACATCTGCATCGCTATTCTTTACGAGTTCCTCTACTCTCCTCGGAGTCCTGTGCGCAGATGCGACAGCTACATCAAAAATAATATCAAACTTCTTGAGTATTACAATAGCTTTCTCCGCCACAGGCAGATCGCTCTTGCTTCCCATGATAATTGAAACCTTTGCCATCAAAACAGCGACAGAATGAAAGGATAAAAACCCACCGAAGGAGTATCTTTCAAAAAAACAGTAATAAATATATAAAGGGGGTGTGAACCCCATAAAGTTTAACTTTTCAACACTACGACCAGGAAAATCCCGACCGCGATGAGTGCACCGATCAATATTCCGATAAGATCGATAAGCGCATTGTACATTACATCCCATCCAGCTACTTCGCAAAATGGTTTTATGTCGCTGTAGCCCACGAGATATGTCCAAACGGCAAGTGTTACAAGTCCCACGACAAAGAGAATACAACCATATGCTCTGTTCTTACCGGCTCCGAAATATGCCGAGAAGATGCCTGTGATCATCATGACCAATGCAAATACGACGATGATTATCGTGAGGAAACTCCAGATATCCAAATTTTCTACCTCCAATTTTTTACATTCGCTAAACGAATATTAATTACCGGTGGTACACCATTGTTATTATTAAACATTTTAGGATGCAACTGAACAAAGACCAACTCGAAAAAAAGTAAAAAACCTCTACTTGTCCGTTCTTGGATGGATGAATATGCCATACAATTTGCATTTTTAATGACAATTACACGAATGCTCTTATACAAAGACAAAATAGTAATTAAAGACTACCCAAACTATTATATATATGATTTTGCTAATGGTTCTATATTAAACAAGGACCCACCTTTTGAGGAACGCTAACATGGATTTTTTAGGAATTGTTGAAGAAGTGACATCTGACGGCAAAGCTGTTGTTAGAAGCGAAACTCTTCCAGACGTAGGAAATCTTGTATTCGATCAGAGAGAAAGGAGAGTCGGGACTGTTAAACGTATCTTTGGACCTGTTGATGAACCTTATGTCTCGGTCACGATCGAAGACAAAACACTCATTATGGGTTTGAAAGAAAAGAAATTATATTTCACGAAGGGAACTCAAAATGGCAAAGATAAGAGAAGGAACAGAAGAAATTGAGGTCTGTCCCGAATGCGGAAGTCACCATTTAGTTCGTGACTACGAGAGAGGAGAACTTCTGTGTGAAGACTGCGGATTGGTATTAGACGACCAGTTCATCGACCAAGGACCTGAATGGAGAGCCTTCGATGTAGAGCAGGGCGAAAAGAGAGCACGTACAGGTGCTCCGATGACCTACACTATTCATGACAAAGGACTTTCAACAGAGATCTCATGGAAGAATAAGGATAGCTATGGAAAAAGCATTCCTACAAGAAACAGAGCACAACTCTATAGACTAAGAAAATGGCAAAGAAGGATCCGTGTATCCAATGCTACTGAGAGAAACCTCGCATTCGCTCTATCTGAATTAGACAGGATGGCATCCGCAATGGGACTTCCAAGAAATGTCAGGGAAACTGCCGCAATGATCTACAGGAAAGCAGTCAACAAGAACCTGATAAGAGGAAGGTCCATCGAAGGTGTCGTTGCGGCTTCGCTTTATGCAGCATGCAGACAGTGCGGTGTTCCGAGAACTTTAGATGAAGTTGCAGGATCGAGCCGCGTAGGAAGAAAAGAGATCGGTCGTACGTATCGTTTCATGACTCGTGAACTCAAACTCAAACTGATGCCCACAAAACCTCAGGACTATGTCCAGAGATTCTGTTCAGAACTGAAACTCAGCGGAGAAGTTCAAAGCAAAGCAGCAGAGATCCTAAAGGATGCTTCTGAAAAAGAACTCACATCCGGCCGCGGACCTACGGGAGTGGCCGCAGCAGCCATCTACATCTCATCCATCCTTTGCAATGAGCGCAGGACCCAGAGAGAGGTCGCAGATGTCGCTGGTGTGACGGAAGTCACGATTAGGAACAGATATAAAGAGCTCACAGAGAAGCTCGGTATCGAAATTCAGCTTTAAATAAAAACATCGGGGGAAATCCCCCGAATTATATTTTTAATTGTTCAAACTTATTTCGCAAGCGAACGACAAATATTGATTCTGCGTTCATTCAAAGCATCATTCTCTTTGTCGGAGAGTTCTGGGTCACGATATTGATAGAATTTCTTACAAGCCAGATCCTTACATTCTCCACAATGCTTGAATCCTTTTTCATTCACACAACAATCGAAAATAGGACATACCGGTTCATGAACATATTCCATCCAAGGTGCGATGCCTTTCAATGCTGTACATCCAGCGCATTCCTTTTGGAATATCACACAATCGGAACAGCATGCTCCACATGCAGCATATATCTTTTCCATAATATCCATATTAATACGCTGATTTTTATTTTTTTCTTCGACCGTCGTGCGATAACAATTACGGTCTGAACCATTTGAATTCTAGATATTCCACCGAATCACTAATGCGACAGAAAAGGATCTCTTTCTTCACTCCACCAGATAGCCTTACGGTCCTGGATATCTCGGGCCACATCGTAACCTTTGAAGCAGGAACTGCGTGAACAAGGTATCTTGCGTGACAATCATCGGGCGATTTCTCATACACTCTAAAATGAGTTCCGTACTTGAAACCGGTCTTTACGACGAGACCTCTTTCACGGAGGTCATCAAACGCCTTCAGACGAAGATCGAACTCATCCTGAGTCTTTCTTCCAAAATCAACGAGACTCTCACAGGATATGGTCTTTCTTTCGGACGAAATAACCCTGAGGTCCCCCGTTGAAATAAGATAACAGCTCTCGATCAAAGACAACTGAAGAACACCTTCCAAAGTCTTTCCGTAGAATGCACTGTCGCGCAATTTCTTAGACTCTTCCTTATCAAACACGAAAACACGATCACTGATCAGTCTTCCTGTTGCCGGAACATCTAAAGCCTTCCCTTTAACAAACCCCTGCGGATCTTTGGTCGACATTATGTAATATGTCAGATCTCCTTCCTCATCCACAACACCATAGAGAAGTTGCTTCCCTCTGTTTTCAGTTTGCGAGATCTCGGCAGAGAACTTCGTGATGTCCAGCGCAGTCCTTTCCGAAACCGCACGAACCATATAGATTGGACGTGCACTGCTCATTGTGGTTCCTCTTGGGAACACAGAGAGATCGAAATCCCCTGTCTCCGCTTTAACGATGAAACCACGTTGCCTGATGTCTCTGTAAACAAGATAGATTACATCAAACCCTTCCTGTACAGATGAAGCATAATTGAAAAGTTCATCGAAATGCATCGGAGAACCCTGATAAAAGACCTCTAATCTTTCGCATTCCAAAAGAAATGTAGCTTCGACAAGATCCAATTCGAGACCCCCCCGACTCTTCGGATATCCAAAATTACCTTTGTTGAAGAGCTGACTTCCTTCCTTTTGATCTACGATGATCACAGAATCGTCGATTAATTCCCCTGACATCATTTTCAATGTACTGCCCGTGCGTATTTATTGATTGTTCCAAAATATCCAAACAAAATGTGAATATATGTTTGAAACCTATGCTTGAAAATATAAAACTTCATTTAAATGAAATAAAATCGTTTATTAAAGGGTTTCAACTACTCCGATTCAATAGTGATTCGGATCGTATGCCGACGAAGCCAATGCTCCGTTCATATATTGCTCGTATCCGTAAAGATCTAGCAATCCATGACCTGAGAGATTGAAGACAATTGTCTTTTCCTCGTTGTTCTTCTTTGCTTCGAGCGCTAGATCCACCGCTGCTTTGATGGCGTGTGTCGATTCCGGAGCCGGAATGATACCCTCTGTTCTTGCAAACATGAGTCCTGCCTCGAATGTCTCGGTCTGATCGTAGCTCACTGCCGTACAAAGTTTCTGATCGTATGCTGCCGACACCATGGGTGCCATTCCGTGATATCTGAGTCCACCTGCATGTATGGCTGATGGAACGAACTCGTGACCAAGTGTATACATCATCATAAGAGGTGTCGTACCAGCTGTATCTCCGAAGTCATACCTGAATTCTCCTTTTGTCATTGAAGGAGTGGATTTGGGTTCTACTGCAACAAATTCGCAATGAAGCTTGCCGTTCATCTTCTCTTTCATTGCTGGGAAACAGAATCCACCGAAATTGGAGCCTCCTCCGACGCATGCGATCATATAATCTGGGTCGATCTCTCCGATTTTCATCTGTTCTACTACTTCTTGACCAATTACTGATTGATGAATGAGCACGTGGTTCATGACCGACCCGAGAGCGTATTTGGTTCCCTCGTCCTTAGCTGCCACCTCACACGCTTCTGAAATTGCCATACCGAGCGATCCTGTGGTCTCTGGGTGCTCTTTTAACATCCTTTTTCCGTACTCTGTTTGAGCAGACGGCGAGGCATACACCTTTGCACCATAAGTATGCATAATGGTCTTTCTTAGAGGTTTCTGATCATAACTTCCACGTACCATGAAAACAGTACAATCGATATCAAAGAGATTCGATACCATCGCCAATGCGGTTCCCCACTGACCTGCTCCAGTCTCTGTCGTAAGTGTATGAATGCCAGCCTGCGCGTTATAATACGCCTGAGCAAGAGCTGAATTGCCCTTATGGCTTCCCAATGGGCTCATGTCTTCTCTCTTGAAATATATCTTTGCAGGTGTCTTGAGTGCTCTCTCAAGGCCTGTCGCCCTCTGAAGATAAGACGGTCTGTTAAGCTTTATGAATCCTTCCCTTATCTCTTCGGGAATATCCATATACCTTGATGTGGAAAACTCCTGTTTGATTATCTCCTTACAAAACAGAGGGGCGAAATCCTCTTCTGTTGCAGGTTTCATCGTGCCAGGGTTAAGAGCTGGCTCAAGAGGCTTTTTAAGATCTGCCTGAAGATTGTAGAACCTCTTAGGAACGTCTTCTGGTGACAATTGAATTCTGAGATCTTTTGTAATTGACATGATTAGATAATTTACGATTTAATATTTAATATTACGTACATTACTGTACAATAATATACATCAAAATACAATAATGACCTGATGATTTATAACCCCTATAAAATATCAGGTTGCACATGATCGATTAGTTCATCTTACCTTTATAGGAAATTCCCCTCAGTTTGCACAAATACATACCTGGTCATTAAGTCCCGAACCCATCGAAGACACGACCCCCTGATGATACCGTCATTGTATTTTCCTTTCACATTCAAGCTCGAATAGGAATTACAGAAATTGTAAAGCATCGAACTACATGAATCGATAAGTTCAACATATAGAGCCCTTAGAAAAGATCTGATACCTTATTTTCAGCCTCGTCATCCTATTCCTGATTTTCAAATTCGTTCTTTCTTACTAATTTCCACAATAATACTTGCACCCTCATAAAAAACATTAAAACAAATACTCATTCAACCCCAAATTTACAAACATATTTATAGAAGCACTAACATATGATGTTATTGATGTTTTGATGACAAAATGAGTAATACCTGTACAAAATATCACAATAACAAAAAGGAGGTAAAGAAAATGACCAATGACAAACCGATAAAGGTTGCAGAACTTAAACCAGGCGAAACTGGAAAAGGCATTGCAAGATTAGACCCAGAATTGATGGACATACTGGGCCTCAAAATGGGAGACATCATACAGATCGACGGTAGCAAAAAAACAGTCGTGAAAATCCTCAGAGGAGGGCCAGAAGATGCTAACCGCGGAATAATAAGAATCGACGGTTCCACAAGGCGCAATGCCGGAACATCGATAGATGAACGCGTTGACATAAAGAAAGTGGTAGCCAAAGATGCTGGAAAAATTACTTTCTCTCCTACAGAAGAACTCAGATTACAAGGCGGAGAAGAATATCTTACCCAGGTAATGGAAGGACGCGTGTTCGCAAAAGGCGATGTCCTAACACTGAATGTAATGGGCAACAAGATCGATCTTGTAGTCACATCATTCACACCATCAGCCGATGCTGTGATGATGACCCTCAACACCGAAGTGAAGGTATCAGAGAAACCGGTTTCCTCAACCGCTTCGGAAATACCAAAAGTATCATACGATGACATCGGAGGCCTCGGCAACGAAGTTGGAAAGATCAGAGAAATGATCGAACTTCCGCTCAGACATCCTGAACTGTTTAAGAGGTTGGGTGTTGAAGCGCCCAAAGGTGTGCTGTTGCATGGACCTCCGGGAACAGGTAAGACCATGCTGGCGAAAGCCGTAGCAGGAGAAACGAGCAGCAACTTCATATCAATCGGCGGACCTGAGATCATGAGTAAATTCTACGGAGAATCCGAAGGAAAACTCAGAGAGATCTTCAAAGATGCTGAAGAGAATGCGCCGAGTATCATATTCATCGATGAAATCGATTCAATCGCACCTAAACGTAATGATACTGCAGGCGAAGAAGAAAGACGCATAGTCGCTCAACTCTTATCTTTGATGGACGGGCTTAAGTCCAGAGGTAAAGTCGTGGTCATCGGAGCAACCAACAGACCAGACTCTATCGATGAGGCACTTAGAAGACCAGGAAGATTCGATCGTGAAATCGAGATCGGCATCCCTGACCGGAACGGCCGTTTCGAAATATTACAGATTCATACAAGGGGTATGCCTCTTGCAAATGACGTTGATCTAGAGAAAATTGCAGACAGAACACATGGATACGCGGGTGCGGATATCTCTGCATTATGCAAAGAGGCTGCGATGGCCTCCCTGAGGCGTGTCCTTCCGGACGTGAATCTTGAAGCGGAGGAAATTCCAGTAGATGTGCTGAACAAGATATCTGTCACAAAAGACGATTTCCAATCTGCACTGAAAGATCTTCAACCTGCATCACTTAGAGAGGTTCTAATCGAGAAGCCTAACGTGAAATGGGAGGACATAGGAGCATTAGAATCCGCGAAACAAGAACTAAAAGAAGCAGTAGAGTGGCCTTTGAAATACGGGAAGGTGTTCGAACACATGAACGCAAGACCACCCAAAGGAATTCTTCTGTACGGTCCGCCAGGAACTGGTAAGACCATGCTCGCAAAGGCTGTGGCAACCGAATCCGAAGCAAACTTCATCTCGGTTAAAGGTCCGGAATTCCTCAATAAATGGGTCGGGGAATCCGAAAAAGCTGTAAGAGAGACTTTCAAAAAGGCCAGACAGGCATCGCCTTGCGTGATCTTCATGGATGAGATCGACTCGATCGCACCCGAGAGAGGAACGGGTGGAGACAGCAATGTCACCGAACGTGTAATCTCACAGATGCTCACAGAAATGGATGGATTGGTAGCGATCAATGATGTCGTAGTGATAGCAGCAACCAACAGACCTGACATCATGGACCCTGCACTACTCAGACCCGGAAGATTTGACAAAAGCATCTATATCGGACCCCCGGACCAGAAATCTAGGGAGGACATATTCGGAATCCACACTGCAGGTAAGCCTCTGGATGATACAGTGAATCTAAAGATACTCGCAGAGAAGACCGAAGGCTGCACCGGTGCAGATATCTCCGCGATATGCAACGAGGCCGTAATGACCGCAGTCAGACGTCTCGTAGCATCCGGAAAGGTACCGGCACAAGAAGAGATCGACAAATGCAAAGTAGGCATGGATGATTTCCTAGGAGCCGTAGATAAATTCGGACCCAAAAAGATGAAAGAACTAAAAGAATACAACAAGAAGGATTGAGGCGATAACTATGGATACAGATATTTGGAGTGACTTCTTCGATGACAGTATCTTCGGAGACAGCTTTGAATCATTGAGCAAAAATATAGAAAAGATGTTCTCTAGAATGGATAACATCAACGGCCCAGAATTCAAAACCTATGGATATACGATATACCAGGGTCCTGACGGAGTGCCACATTTCCAAGAATTTGGTAACTGTTCGGGAGAGGAAAGCCCTGCAAGGCTCTTGACTGAAGTAACTGAACCACTTACTGATGTGACATTGGAAAACGGATTGGTAAGAGCAATAGCAGAGATACCAGGAGTATCGAAAGAAGATATCTTGTTAGAAAGTACAAAGAATTCCCTGTCTTTGACAGTTAATACTCTTAACAAGAAATTCGCGAAGACACTGGCACTTCCTTGCGATGTGAACCCTGATTCCGCCAAAGCGGTATATAACAACGGTATCCTCGAAGTAACTATGGATGCTGTCGAAAAAAAACCCCAAAAAAAGAGGATCACGATAGCATGATCCAGAGGTCGGGGTCATTTCCCCGACCTTACAATTCAGATATGAGATGAAGATGTCATTCAAAAACAATATGTTCCTTTATATAGAAGGACAACCACTCTCCATATCATGAGCAGAGAAGATCTTATCAACACAACCAGAAGTATACTGGCAAAGGGTGGATTCGATGTATCTTCAGCCTTGAACCTACGTAGCATATGCTTTGATATCGTAGGCAGAAAAGACGACACTCTGCTTCTAATTAAAATTCTGAGCAACGTCGATGCTTTCTCGCGCGACAATGCCGAAGAGATGAAAGTGCTGGCCGAAGCATTAGGTGCAACACCGGTTCTCATTGGAGAGAACTCCAGTTCCGGACCTCTAGAAGCAGGCATAGTCTATTCAAGATTCAAAATACCGATAATCTCCAACGAGACCTTGGCAGATCACGTCATAGAAGAGGTACCGCCATTCATATTCGCCGCCCCAGGCGGACTGTATGTGAGGATAGACAGCGGTCTACTGAAACATCTCAGGGAGAACAACGGTATCAGCCTTGGAACCCTTGCAGAGACTGCAGGCGTATCTAGACGCACAATTCAGATGTATGAATCCGGAATGGGTGCTATGATAGATGCCGCCATGAGATTGGAAGAATTCCTGAACGTCCCTATCATACAAGCATTGAACCCATTCGAATACAAAAGTGAGAAGAAATCCGATTCATATGAGGTCTCCGGAGAATCCCGCACAAGTTTCCGTCCTCTGAATCACCTTCTAGATATCGGTTTCTCAATCACGCCTGTGATAAAAAGCCCATTTGAAGCGATTACAAGAAGTCAACAGATGACCATTCTTACCGGCCTTGGAACAGACGAGGAAAAACTCATTCAGAAAGCACTGATAGCTTCAGAGATCTCCAGAATCGCCGGCAGACATTCATTGATGATCGTGGAAAAGAAACATTCCGCAGACAACATCAATTCTACAGCAATAGTCTCCAATGCAGAACTGGAGAAGATCGACGATAAACAGGAACTTACAGATATGGTACTCTCAAGGAGCACAAAGAAATGATCTCTTTGACTGTTGGAAGCTGCCGTATCGACATTCTTCCGATTATCAAAGGACTAACGTCCGAAGCCAAAAAAGTAAGGGAATTATATGGGAAGTACGAGGCGTACGCCATCCCTCTGGGCATAGAAGAAATACAAGCTGTATGCAATAGAAAGGAACTCGGAGACGAATATGAGATCGGCGAATTGGATATGGTTTATGCTTATCGTCTCTCTGTCTTCGGAGAAATAGAAACACCGACACCTGCATACTGCGAAATAGTCGATCTGTGCACAAAGGATGAAAAACGTGTCATCCCGCTTGATATGAATGATGATGATTTCACAAATGTATACATAAATAATATCAAAACAATAGAATTTACAAAAGAACACAGGCTTGCCAAGAAAGGAATGAAACGCAAATTCGATATGTCTTCACCTGAGACATTTGTGATGGATTGGGACAAGTATGTGAACACTGTGAAAGGCTATGCCAAAGTCAGTGCAGATCGTGAAAAATATATAGCATATCAACTGATTGACATTGCTAAATACAGAAGATCCGTGCTTGCAATACTGGAATATGAGAGAACGGATAACATCGTAAAACTTGTAGAAGGATACGTTGATGAACAAAAACTGTCCTAATTGTAACCAACCTTTGAAGAATAATGCAAGATTCTGCACATTCTGTGGATTTGACACGAACTCCCATGTCACCCAACATCAGAAGAAAAAATCTTTCTTAAATTTCAGCAATAATCTGCTATTCTCGCTTGCATTTCTATCGTGCATCGTAATGGTATTCGTACTTGTAACCGAAGCGCTTTGTCTCATTCTGAACATAGGAAATGTATTCGATCTCCTTGAAACTATGAAGGTCAGCTTCATCGTCGTTCTGCCAACGCCGACAGTATTCTTTACTGCACCAAATTGGCTAGGTCAAATATATTGGATACTGATAGTCATAATAATCCTTGTTTGTTTCATATGGGCCATTAAAAAATTCTACGAAGGTCTGAAAACAGCAACAACAGATAACAGCGATTCCCCTGTGGAAAGAACAGGCCTTTTTTGGGTCTGTATCTTAATGACTGGAATGCTGACTATTCAAATAACATACATCGCGATCATATTCTTTTTTGGAATAACCATCGACACATCCTGGATAGATAAATACACACAGACAGAACTCATGTACATGCTGGCTGACGCAGCAGTGTGGGAAGAAATAATCACACGTGTCCTTTACATAGGTGTTCCAGTGATGATAATATCCTTAGTGATCAAGAAGGACAAGAGTTCATGGAGGTATCTCTTCGGCGGATTCGAAATGACCAAAATCGCTGTTGTCTTCATAATATTCTCAGCAATAATGTTTGGTCTAGCACACAATCAGGGTTGGGGCTCAGGAAAAATATTCATTGCTGCACTAATGGGGCTTGCAGAAGGATATTTGTTCGTGAGATTCGGACTCTATGCATCAATACTTCTGCATTTTGCCAACGATTACCTTTCATCTTTCATGTGGCTCGGAATGGGTACGGCCATATCAGGATCCGTTACATTATTGATCGTTTTTGCGGGAATACCGGCTGCAATATACTTCATCTATAAGTTCCTGCATTCTGCAAAAGGCCTTAAAGATCTTCCTATATTAAGTGATAGATTCGAAAAGAACTGATCAATTCAAAAGCTTTTCCAGAACTACCTTTGACCTTATCGCAGATTCCAGACTTTTAGCTTCGATAATATAATTCCCAGTATATCCCTTGAGTTTGGATATTACAGCCTCAAAATCTATATTACCTTCACCGAGGCCCAAATGGGCATCCCTGTCACCCATATTGTCATGAATGTGGACGTTAGCAAGTCTGTCTTTGAATCTGTCGATGAACTCGTTGATGCAATTCATGGTATTAGCATGTCCAATATCAAAACATATACTGAGATCCGTTCCATCAACAAGCTCCCCCAATTCATCAGGTGTTTGTCCCATCATAATGGGGAAAGAAGGCATGTTCTCGACCGCCAGGGTAATGTCTCCAACCGATCTTGCAGAGTGTGCCAACATTTTGAGTGCGAGCTTAGCATTTGCAATAGAACGCTCTTTCATTCCTCCGACCGCAAGCGAATATATGCCTGGATGAATTGTGATTGTTCTAATGCCCATCTCTTTCGCACTTTCTATCGTAGAATATATCTCCATGAAAGAAGCTTCTCTGATCCTCTCATTTAATGATGCGATATTTATATCTGCAATGGGAGCGTGAATAGAATAAGTCATATCCTTGTGATCATCCCTGAATCCCAAGAACAATCCTGTATTCGCAGGTAATGCATGATTGGCTTCGGAAAATATCTCCCAGTGCTTGAAATTCTCAGAGACCATATTCCAGATCTCCACGAAATTATGTGAACAAAAATCCGGACAAGATACCCCTATCATATCCTGACCTCCCTTCCATCTACTGTCTGTGGTGCCACCCTATCTATCAATCCATCTATGTCCTCGTCACCTATCGTAACCGTTATTGTACCCAATATTGTGCGTTCTTCTGTGAATGATATTTTACCTACAGTAGCTACCTGTTTATTCAGATAAATGGTCGTTTTATGGCTACATATGCCTTTGCGCATAACGCTTCTCGTGCTATCTAATATCTCTTGTTTCCTTATGAGATTAGAAAAATTGACAATATCCGCAGATCCGCTGAAGACCGAGTCTACTTCTTCCAATACAGCTTTTGGAAAAATATTGAGTATCGCAGCTTTTACCTTTTCTGAATCCTCACTGGGAAATACCGGGCATGAGATGTTCACAGTTACCATGGATTTTTGTGATGTTATGTTGGTATTTAACACTCCGCGCTATAAACCCCTAAAAGGTTTTTTACTGTTGACTGTTATCGGAGACACATGAGATCGGAAGTACTTAGTGCAGCAGCGCAGAAGAAGATCTTTCTTTCGCCCGATGCATTGGAAATGGTACTTTCCAACTCACACCCGATGGAATTCATAAATACTGTTCTTACAACAATCTCTGCAAATTCTATGTTCGTTGACAAAAAAGACATCATGGATTGCATTGCAGGAGATAAAATCCTATTTGAATGTCCTAAGACGATCGCGCCTAAAAATAAAAAAAATCTTGATTTGAAGATAGTGCCTGGAACAGACGTCACAGGAGAATCTACATGTGAAGGCAAAATCAATGATTTTGCTAATTTTTTCAAAAGCAGATTCTATGCTCTTAAAAAACTAATAGAAAATCGCAGAGATTTCGGACATGCTATGCCTATTGAGAAAGCTATTCGTTTGGGAAGAGAGACAAAGATCGTTGGCATGATCTATGAAAAAAAAGACACAAAGAACGGTCATGTTATCCTTAAATTAGAAGACGATACTGGAATGTGCACTGTACTCATATCGAAAGATTCACCAAACATCAAAGAAATCTTCGTTACTGACGAAGTCATAGGTGTATCGGGCAAATCCACTTCGAAAGGAGACCTTTTTATTGCTGATGAAATATTCAGACCTGACATTCCAAAGAACAATAATTGGATTGCGTCTGATTCCGTATCATCCGTAGCATTCCTTTCTGATGTTCATGTTGGAAGCTACACTTTCCTTAAGAACAATTGGGAAAAAATGATACAGTGGCTGAAAACCAATGCATATGACTCGGACATTGATTATCTTGTATTCCCTGGAGACATAGTCGATGGCATAGGCATCTTCCCTGGACAGGAAGAAGAATTAGATATCCTTGATATTTACAAGCAGTACGAAACGCTGGCAAACTATCTAAAAGAAATACCTGACCACATACAGATAGTGATTCACCCAGGAAATCACGATGCCGTACGTCTAGCAGAACCACAACCCGCTCTGAATGAAGTATTCACTAAGAGCTTCGATTCCAACATCATGATGGTTAGTAACCCAATAAACATCAAAGTCGAAGGAAGAACTTTACTGTCATATCATGGAAAAAGCATCGATGATTGGATTTCTGGAGTTCAGCAACTCACATATGATGATCCTATAAAGGTCATGGAAGAGATGCTTAAGAGACGCCATCTCGCTCCGATGTATGGTCAGAAAACCGCCTTAGCACCTGAAAAGAAAGACTACCTAGTCATGGAGAATATCCCTGATATTTTCGTATCCGGTCACGTACATGGGGCAGGAACCGGCGTATACAGAGGCATTAAAATGATCAATGCATCCGCTTGGCAAGGACAGACCGAATATCAGAAGATGCACAACTTCAATCCAGACCCAGCAATAATGCCCATTGTACACCTAGGTACCGGAAAAATGACTATGAAGAATTTCAATAATTGAACCTTTTTATAAATCGAATTATTAGATCACTACAACATTGATTGTAAAATACACTAACAGCAAATTTCAAAATATAATCACTTCCCTATCGCATCGTTCTGACCTAAAAGTAAACTCGTAAATAGTTAGACCTCGGTTGTTATATTTGAAGGCATAAACATCAAATCAACACAAATAATTGCATTTTTTATTGTATGCACATTCGTCGTTGTCGGAATTAATGTAGTTGCAAATAACAGCAGTGAAACTGTTATTGGCACAGACACGACATCACAAGGAACGGTCAATGAGACCGAACTTACCATGCCTACACTAGATATGGAAATAGCATGTCATGTGATTGAACGGCCAGACAAGAATTATAACATTTATGTACTCGGAAACGACTGTTCAGCAGATTATCTGATAGAACAACTGACAGCAAACACCTCCAGCACATCTGAAATAAGCACTCAGTCCGAAAAAAAAGATCTTGTTATTATATCAGACGGTTGGATCAATGACAATGTTACTGAGGCTCCTATAATTATCAGCGGTCTTGTGGATAACGGCTATATTGTTACGCTATATAGAACCAGCATAGATTGGAATCAGACCGACCTCTCAATTTCCTATTCTGACACAGCGATAATGACATCCGTCTGTATTATAGGAAACAACACCAAATGTTACGGCGTACAATGCGACTCCGATCAAGAAGCAATTCAAAGAACAATCGCTTGGACAGATTATATTACATCTATTGATCAGATTTCAGCTTTGAATGCAACAGAAGACGATAATCTGAAAACCGGGATGGATTCTTTCTATGATTACCATAGCAGCAGTTACGTATACGAGGGACACTATGAATCATGAAGACGAGTTGAAGACCTCATTCGTATTGTTCATCGGTGGCTTAATGACATACTTATTGAGTGCCATATACTGGATGATAGACTCGGGTTCTTCATTCAGCACTATGTGGATGACATCGTTGCCTGTAGTGGATTTCAGTATGATGACATTTATGCCACTACTGGGAGTAATCATGGTCATTCTGAGTATTGCCATGTTCATCCATTGTATACATTACGACAAAGAACGATTGTGATATGAAAATCTGAATCCTAATTTATGACACCCTTATTCAAAGATCTAAGATTCCGAAACCTATCATTGATATTTTCACATAATTCAAAATTTCCGTTTTACCCATTCTACTTTAATGTTTAATCAAGGATAATGAGGCATCTTCTGAAAAATAACACTTACTGTTAGATTGAATCTGAACAACAAGGTCTGAGTATTTACGAACTATAAATTTTCTTGTAGAAAAGAATGAAAAAGAAATTTGATTTAAATGGTTTGTTTTATCTCGAGAATAGTAAGACCCAGAGGATCAGGACAAAGCCCAGTATGAGCATCGAATACGCTATGATCCAAATGGTCATAAAAAGCTTTTTAATCTTTTTAGGATCACTTTTAATCGAATTCCAGCGTTCTTCGAATGACTTCACTCTGCGGCCTCTCCTTTCTTCTTCAGATGCTTGAGACGAGTGGTGTTCTCTCTTTCCATCTCTTCAAGACGGAATTTAACGAACCTCTCGGAATCCTTGAGTTCGGGAATGATCTTGAATTCAAGAGCATTTACCCTTCTCTTGGTCCTCTCGATCTCATCAAGCAGTTTTTTCATGGTTGTCTCGATCTCAGCCGCACGGACTAAAGTATCAAGAAGTTTCTCAAAGGCTGCTGCAGCCTCCTCGATAAGTGTTGATGTTGAGATCACACCATATCCCTTTTCAGTGATATTGGTGTGGAGCGATTCCGCGATCTCAACCTTCGGCACCATCATTCCCATGATGCTTTTACTGCCTAATTTGACCTGTGGGTCTGCCTTGAGAGCGTACGCAGCGCTTTTTACAGCGATATCTCCTTCTACTGCACGAGCAACGGTAATCTTCCTCATTGCTGTCTCGTAATCGGATAGTACTCCTGCGCGCATCTTCCTCGCCTTTTCCAATACTTCGAAGAACTCGATGATGAGACCGTCTCTCTTCATCTTCATGATCTTGTATCCACTCTGAGATAACTTGATCTTCTTTTTGAGTTCCATCAGAACGGAACGGGTCGGGGTAATCTCGTGGCTGGCCATTAGACTCACTTCTTGAGATATTTCTCGATGTACTTACGGTCGATCCTGTTCAACTGATCAACATCGAGTTCTTTCAGGATATCCCAAGCGATATTGAGAGTATCCTCGATTGTACGGTCTTCATCGACTCCCTGACGAACTATGCGGTCCTCGAAAAGATCTGCAAAGTCCAAGAGTTTCCTGTCTTTTGCAGACAATGAATCCTTACCGACGATTGCTACCAATCCACGAAGGTCCTTACCTTCTGCGTATGCAGCATACATCTGATCGGAGACTGCTTTATGATCGTCACGGGTCTTTCCTTTTCCGATACCGGAGTTCATCAAACGGCTGAGTGACGAAGATACGTTAACCGGCGGGTATATACCGCTTCTGTGAAGTTCTCTTGACAGAACGATCTGACCCTCGGTGATATATCCTGATAGATCAGGGATCGGATGTGTGATATCGTCACCAGGCATCGAAAGGATGGGGATCTGTGTGATCGAACCTTTCTTATCCTTGATCTTTCCAGCACGCTCGTAGAGCTGTGCCAGATCGGTATACATGTAACCAGGGTAGCCACGCCTTCCGGGAACCTCTTCTCTTGCTGCTCCGACCTGACGCAATGCCTCACAATAATTGGTGACATCGGTCATAATGACCAGAACCTGCATTCCGAGATCGAAAGCCATATACTCCGCTGTTGTAAGTCCGAGACGAGGTGTAACGATACGTTCGACAGCAGGGTCATCTGCAAGGTTAAGGAAAACCACCGCATTCTTCAATGCACCGGTTCTTTCAAACTCTGTCATGAACATCTGCTTCTCTTCGTTCGTGATACCCATGGCGATGAACACTACCGCGAACTCTTCATTCTCTCCGATTACCTTTGCCTGTCTTGCGATCTGCAAAGCGATCTCATTGTGAGGAAGTCCGGATGCCGAGAAGATAGGTAACTTCTGTCCCCTGACAAGTGTGTTCATTCCATCGATGGTCGAGATTCCTGTCTGAATGAAATCAGCAGGGCTGTCTCTTGCCCATGGATTGATAGCTGCTCCTTCGATGTCAAGTTCCTTCTCTGGAATTATTTTAGATCCTCCATCTAGAGGTTCTCCTGCACCAGATAGGACCCTTCCAAGCATATCTTTGGAAACAGGCATCTTCATTGTCTCACCGAGGAAACGTACGGATGCTGCTCTGTCGATACCGGTTGTACCTTCGAAGATCTGAACGACGACTAAATCCTCTGATGAATCAAGGACCTGTCCTCTCTTCATAGATCCGTCGGACAATCTTACATTGACCATTTCCTGATATCCTACGGGATCTGTCTTCTTTACGAAGACCAGAGGTCCTGCGATCTGTGAAATCGTCTTGTATTCTTTGGATACTTTAACGTTTGCCATTGTCTTACACTCCCAATGCTGCGAACTGTGTGTCCATGTCCTTTCCAACCGCTTCTAGTTCAGAATCGATATTTTCTTCGTATTTGGCCTGATTGAATCTCTGCCTTACTGGAACATATGCGATCTTTTCAACTGAAATGCCTGCTTTGAGTGCCTTTTCTGCAAGATCCGAGTACTTCTTGATGAGTTTCATCATGACGTACTGTCTCGCAATGGGGCAATAACAATCTACAGGGTGGTATGCGTTCTGCTGCAAGTAGATCTCACGGATCATCTTTGCAACTTCGAGTGTGATCTTCTGTTCATCGGGCAATGAATCGGAACCGACCATCTGCACGATTTCTTGAAGTTCAGACTCTTTCTGCAAGACCTGCATGGCCCATGATTTGAGCTGTGGGAAATCCTCTGCAACATTCTTTTTATACCATCCCTCGAGCTGTTTGTTGTACATTGTATACGACGTCAACCAGTTGATGGTCGGGAAATGTCTTCTCTCTCTGAGTTTTGTATCCAGTGCCCAGAAGACACGAACGATACGCAGAGTGTTCTGAGTAACAGGTTCAGATAGATCTCCACCAGGAGGCGAAACTGCACCGATAACTGAAATAGATCCATCTTCACCGCAAAGTGATTTTGCACGGCAGGCACGCTCGTAGAATTCCGAAAGACGTCCTGACAAATATGCTGGATATCCTTCTTCTCCGGGCATCTCTTCCAACCTAGATGAGATCTCACGCATGGCCTCTGCCCACCTTGAAGTGGAATCTGCCATGAGCGCTACATCGTATCCCATATCCCTGAAGTACTCAGCGATTGTCATTCCGGTATAAACCGAAGCTTCTCTAGCTGCTACAGGCATGTTGGATGTGTTTGCGATAAGAACGGTCCTGTTCATAAGTGACTGTCCGGTCTTAGGATCTACGAGTTCAGGGAATTCTGTAAGAACCTCTGTCATCTCGTTTCCTCTTTCACCACATCCAATATATACGACGATCTGTGCATCAGAATACTTTGCAAGAGACTGCTGGGTAACTGTCTTTCCGGTACCGAATGCACCGGGGATTGCTGCTGCTCCGCCTTTTGCGAGCGGGAACATAGTATCCAGAACCCTGAGTCCTGTGATCAACGGCACATCAGGCTGATATTTCTCAGAAACTGGTCTTGGTACACGGACCGGCCATTTCTGCATCATCATGACTTTTACGCCATCAATCTCTGCAATAGTATCTTCAACTGTGAACATACCAGCCGATATCGAATCGATTTTTCCTTTCTTTATCGAGATTGGTACCATGATCTTGTGGAGCATGGTTCCTTCCATGACGGTACCGAGTACCTGTCCTGCCTCAACTTCATCGCCTTTCTTAACAATGGGAGTGAAATCCCATTTCTTTTTTCTGTCAAGTCCAGGTGCGGTAACTCCACGGAAGATGTAATCCCCCATTTTGTCCCTAAGTACTGGGAGTGGCCTCTGAATTCCATCATAAACTGATGTCAGAAGTCCTGGTCCGAGTTCTACAACGAGAGGTAACCCTGTGTTTGATACCGGTTCTCCGGGTTTGATACCGGATGTATTCTCGTAAACCTGGATGATAGAATAGTCGCCGACGATCTTAATGACTTCACCCATCAGTTTCTCTGTTCCAACGTGTACGACATCGTACATTTTGGGTGAGATTCCTTTGGCGGTCACTACTGGACCCGCAACTCTGTAAATTACACCTTCAGTGCTCATTCATTCATCCTCTGTTTTGTATAAATCAACGCCAATTGCTCTTTTAACCTTCTCACGAAGGTCGCTTTCATCTCCACCTACAGGTACGACAACAGGCTGGATAGAATCCAGATACTTTGTCCTAACATTTGTTGGAAGGAAATCCAGGTCTTTTGCGTCGACAGCGAGGATACCAATGTTCGAATCCGACATTGCCTCACCCATTTTTTCCTGGTATGTTTCCTTATCTGCGACGAATACGCGCCTGAGTCCAGCTAACCTGAATCCCAGAACGAACTCGTCTGTTCCAATAACTGCTATCTGCATTAGATCACCAGTAGTGCTTTGATTTCTTCTTTGCTCAATCCGCTCTCCGTGCCCCTTGCGATAATCCTGATATTATCGACCTCATTCTCCTTATGGATCATGAAATCTAATACAGGTATCACTGAAAGGGGATAAAGGTGTGAGAATTTCTTTGCCTGCTGCATTGCATATCCTTTCAAACCAGCCAAAACCCCTAAAAGAGATTTGTTGGCTGTCGGGAGCGCATCCTTGATATTCTCATAGAAGTCAAGGCCTGCGAGATCGGGGATCATTGCTTCGATACTCTCTGCATTTGCCAACTGCGTGGCCAGTTTCATATCGATGTGCTTTCCCTCGGGAATGATGTATTTTAATACAGCATCTCCGCGGATCCCTTCAACTTTCAACTTAAGGATTGTTTCCAGATTCTCAAGATCTATCTCCTGCCTGACGAAATTCAGGAAGAGAAGCGAAGGCCTTGAGGAGGTATCGACACTGTTGACCAGCCTTGTATAATAGAACTTGTCGAGATAATCTTCGATCTCCTCGAGATTAACGCCTGCTTTTTGAGCTGCGAGTACTTCAGGAGTGAAGATTACATGTGCCATTTTTCCAAAGGCTGCGATTATGTCTTCTTGTGAATCGATTGCAATGAGCTTATCCAAAGATTCGGCGCTGAGACTGCCAGCTGGAACAAGGTCTTCCTTGATTCCATTGGCATCAAGTCCGTATGACTTGCCGCGGAGTATGACCTTCATATTCCAGATATCCCACTTTGCGAGATATGCCGAAAGCATGTCATTAAGCTCTCCTTCTGATGCTTCGAGGATTGTACTGAACACCTTTGCCATATTTGTGTACGTGGCGTGCTCCAGAAGATCCAGACCCGAGCTCCTCACTGCGAGGTCGACCATCTCTTTCTGATAGCCTGTCTCGCTAATATAACGAGACATCTCCGGTACGGTCATCATCATCATTTTGCTGTAATCCTCTTCCTTCATCAGGAGTGATTTTTTGGCCTTTACCCTTGCGACGGTATATGCATAGTTGCCTTTTTTTCCGTTGCGCCTAAACATCATTAGTCTCACCCGAATAAGATTTCAGACAAAGTTTTGATCTCGCTATCCCAGATCGTCTGAAGAAGGGTCTCATATTGCATGTCGACCTCGACATTTCCATCCTCACTCTGGAGAATGAGACCTGAGCGGATCCTTGTGTCTACTTCGACTGATGAGACACCGAGTTCTTTTGCGGTGAACTTATCGTCCTTAGAAACGAACGCTTTTGGCTCGTCGACAACAGTTTTTGCAGATTCGACCATTTTTTTGTACTGCGCCAATTTTTCATCTTTTGATGCAGACTCTAGGCCAGCAAGCGCTGCTTCGAATGCCTTAGCGAGGATCTCCTTCTTTTTTGCCAAGACTATTTTTTTACTCTCCAGCTCTGCGCTGGACAGCTCCTGACGTTTGAGATGCTCAATTGCTTCTTTGAGCTTTTTGTCCTCTTTTTCTTTCATATCGGCGATCATTGCGTCTGTCTGTGCTGAGATGGCTTTTATCTCAGCGTTCTGCTGGGACTTGAGGTCCGCAACAGATTTGTCGGCAGAAGCGACAATCTCCTTCGTTACACTATCTAATGCCATGAGTTAGCCTCTGGCTTACATAACGAAAATTGCCATGATAGCGATAACGAGACCAAAGATGACGATTGTCTCAGGAAGTACCATGAAGATCATTGCTTTACCGAAAAGGGTCTGATCCTCTGTGATTGCTCCAACTGCTGCTGCTCCTACATCTTTCTCTGCCATACCGGCTCCAAGACCTGTTAATCCAACTGCAAGTCCTGCTCCGATTGCGATAAGTCCTGTTCCTACATCTGCTGCCATTTTTATACCTCTTTATTAGTTATTTCTTTATTAACTGAAATGGTTTTTTCGCGCTTGACCTTCAAAGGATCGAAAAGCACTCCGTTACCGTCAAAGAACTTGGTCATAAGTTCCACATACTGCAACCTTAAGGCGTGCAGTCCTGCGGACAAAATACCCAGTGTCCAAATGACAAGATGAAGGAATGCAAACATCAAAATTCCGAGAATTACAAATGCTATTGCAGACCAATCCGGTCCTGCTGCTGTATACGGAATGATCATTCCGAATACAATATAATTGAATGCTAACGCCATACCTGCTTTAGACATGCCGATAGCCGCAAGACGAGTATATGAAAGGATGTTTCCCACTATTCCGGGCAACTCCATAATCGCCTGCGCTTTTTCTGTCTTCCAGTTTACTATGATACCAACAATCAATAGGATTAACCCTATTATGAATAAGTTCAATGTTATTCCGGAGAAATCCTGTTTACTGATCATGACCTGAGTGAGTGCATAACAGAATATCACCATTCCAATGAATGAGATAATCCATCCGCCCTTCTCAAAGAACGCGACCTTTGTATTGTGCTGTGTTCTCTTGTTGATGAAACCGCACACGTATCCAATGAGGAGGTGCACGATACCCACATAAACGGATAATTTTAGAAGCATTGAAACTTGATCTAATTTACCGATTCCGTGTCCATAAGGCAGGATGCCAGAGAACCAACTTGGGAAATGGACTCCTAGAAGATATTCCCAGGTCACTGATGTGCCACCTGCGTTCACAAGAATTACTTCCGGACCGGTTATAAAATGCATTCCTAAGGCCTCTCCAAAGAAGAAGAAACCAAAAACGAACGACCATATACCGCCGAAGAACAGCACTGTTGCGATTGCACGCCAATCCTTATGATGCGTGACCTTGAGGCCATATGCACCCAATATGATGAATGGAATGGCGTAACCGCAATCTCCGATCATAAATCCGAAGAACAATGGAAGGAATATCATGATAAGGACCGCTGGGTCTATCTCCTGATATTTCGGTATCGAGACTAAACTTCTCGCATACTCGAATTCCTTTGTGATTGCTCCGTTATTCTGTTTTGTTGGAACAGTTTTGAATCTTTCCTCAGCTTCCTCTTCCTCATGGAGATTTCTTCCACGAGTCTCCTCGAATTCGACATAAACATCGTTTCCGAGTTTGGACTCGAGTTCGGTTTTTACGAACTCGACCTTTTTTGTAGGCACCCACGCATCTAACAGATACGAGTAGTCAGTCACTGCGATCCTGAGAGGGACCTCCCCCTTTTCGATCTCGATAGATAACTGCTCATCGGTTGCCCTAAGGAAGGTTTTGTGTTTTATCTGAAGAACCTCGATCTCTTTCTCGACTGATTCGAGCTGTGCGGTGAGGGCCGCTATGCTCTCCTCTGTAATATGGAGGTTATCTGCCGCAGAACCTGTTCCTTCTGGAACAGATATCTCAGCAAATCCGTAATCAGCCAATATTGCTGCTACGGCATCCCTATCCGTCGACTTAACGAAAACTGCAACCACTCCGCCTTCTTTCTTCTTATAAGAAATGAAGGATTCAGAATTGGCCACTGCCTTCAGTGCTTCGGTGGGATCCTCGCTTATAGAACCTACGATGGATGTGATGGACTTATAACCCGAATAAAGTTCAAGTTCCACAGGGATCGCAACGAGAAGCTCTAAGTTCTTCTTCTTAGAGTTTAACTCAGTGATTCTTTGATTAAGATCATTCCTTTTATCGAGAACAGATAATATCTCGCCCTCGATATTTTCGACGCCGTCAGATGAAATCTGACTCTTTACATCTTCGACTGTAACTTTAGCGGAATCAGTGTGTTTATTGATTCCAAGCTCTTTTTCCATAGCTTTGACTTTTAGCAACCTTTCAGATGCTTTTGAGTTTGAAGCTCTTGGTGTTCCTATCGAAAGACCATCCGCGCCGGTGGTATGATCGATCAGGTGGAGTGCTTTCACGCTGTAAAAGGCCTCTATAGCCTCGTCCATGCGGGATTTAGTACCCACGATCACAATCCTACTCATCGACTCAGGAAGCGACATTTATTGTCTCCTCAAATTTCTTTGCGAGAAAATCGTTGACTTCCTTGATTTTTCTTTCAGAAGCTGCCTCGATTGTATCGGCCTCTTTCTTGCCTACAGCAAGTTTTAGGTCTCTCTCAATGTTGAGGGCTTCTGCTTCTTTTGTCATTGCGGATTCGTAAGAGCTGCGCATTTCTGCTTCAGCGTCTTGAATTCTCTTCACAGAATCTCTGCGGGCTTCCGCGATTGCGGTCTTTTTGTCTGCTTCAGCCTTTACGACTTTAGCATCCGCTTCCGTTTCAGCCTTTTTTATTTCCGAAAGTATGTCAGTTCGGCTCAATTTACACTCCCCGACTATTTGCAGAGCTTGGTATCTCTTGACCGTACTTAAGGGTAATTGTCTTAAAAACGTCAAATATATGATTAGTTTATAATGTAGGCCTTTTCTGAATTATTCAAAACCTCTTCTTCAGGTGGATATCTGCGGATATTGATATTCGTCTCTGAAAGAAGCTCTTTTGAAAGATCATCCATATAACCTGTATGATAAACTATCTCGACTATTCCTGAATTTATCAAAATCTTTGCACACATTGAACATGGAAATGTTGTTGTGTACAGTGTTCCACCATTGACACTTATGCCAAAGTATGCAGCCTGTGCAACAGCGTTCTGTTCCGCGTGTACTCCTCTACACAATTCATGCCTAGTGCCAGATGGTATATTCAATTGATCTCTGATACATCCTAATTCTTCACAATGCTTAGTTCCTTTTGGCGATCCGTTGTAACCTGTAGAAAGAATGTGCTTTTCCCTCACTATAACTGCTCCGACCTTTCTTCTGACACAAGTTGATCTTGAAGATACCAACTCTGCCATGTCCATAAAATACTGATCATTAGAAGGTCTATTCATGTACAATGAATATCGGTTTCCATATATTTCTTTTTAGGATCATTAGTAACATAATTATAATTTCAGCTCTGTTCTCCTTCTAATGGATAAAGAAATCCGGAATTTCATTTTGGTCATTGTCATAGCCATTGCTGTTATGAGTGGCGCTTATTTTGGCATTGAACATGCATCCGGAGTGGATCCTACATACACTACAGTAGAATCACAAAGTATGCAGCACAGTAATTCTTCTCAGATCGGTATAATAGATACAGGAGACATGGTCCTTCTCAAAAATAAAGAGTATGTTACTATCCAATCTTATGTTGAAGGTTACATTTCAGGATATTCTCATTTTGGAGAATACGGAGATGTTATCATTTATGATCGAGGATCCACGATGAATCCTGTGATTCATCGTGCAATATTGTGGCTGGATTATAATGGAGATGGAACATGGAGCGCCCCATCATTAGAAAAATATCCATCTGATTTATGGTCTTGTACTAATGGTACAAATTATAACAATTTATCAGGCACGTTTACAATGTATGATGTTGGATATAGCAGTAAAACTGTTAGTATCAATTTAGACAGTTTAGAAGAAACCAGCGGATATTTGACAATGGGCGACAATAAAGCAAATTATACTTTTGATCAAAATGGTGTAAGTGGCGCTATAGGTCAACTTATAACATTTGAAAGAATAAATTCGGTTGCTTGGATTGAAATTCCGTTTGCAGGTGTATTTAACATGATATTTCATGGGAAAATAAATGTTATTAACACACAAGTACCAAATGCAATTCCTTGTATAACAATGATATTTTTAACAATAATATTTTCTTTTATAGCTTTGAATTTCTATATGGATTATCGTGAATTCGAAAAATATTATAAAGAGAAAATAAAAACAACAAAATAAGGCCCCCACCCCTTCATTTCCACTGCGACTTAAAAAAAATAAATTATATTTTTCATTAAAAATTTGATGAATTTTACATTAAAGTTGTTTGTTTTGATGGTTTATAATTTATCAGAGGTCTAAAAATATCATCATCAATAACAATTTGAGTAATATCTTTACTTATATTAAGTTCAATTTCTTTTGTTCTTCCTTTACTTCCAAAGGATTTAACTCTAGCATGAATTATTCCTAACATATCTAATTCAGAAATAAGATCTGCAACTCTTCTTTGAGATAATATCTGATTTCCGATTATAGTACATATTTCTTTGTAAGTTGTATATACATCACCAGTGGTCATTTTATTATTTTCATTTTCTTGATTTTTAACAATACTCATAAGAACAATTTTTGATTGAATTGTAATTGTTTTAATAACTTCTATTACAGCATCTAATTCAATTTTATTTCTTGCAAAATTAACATGAGCTTCGGTAATTGTTTGATCTCCATTTCTTTCTGCAATATCTGCTGCAATTCTTAAAATATCCAAAGCTTTTCTTGCATCTCCAGAATCTTGCGCAGAAATAGCTGCACAATATGGAATTACACCTTCATCTAATACACCAGGTTTAAAAGCTATTTTTGCTCTATCTTTTAAAATATCCTGTAATTCATTAGGTGTATACGGAGGAAAAATAATTTTTTCTTCACCCAATCTACTTTTAATTTTTGTTGTAAGCATTTCAGTGAATTTTGTATTATTTGTAATACCTATTATTGAAACTTTTGAATTTTTAAGAGCTTCATTCATTGATGTTAAAAAATAAAAAATATCATCGCCATTTTTTTTAAATGATCTATCTATTTCATCTAATACAACAATGAAAACTTTATTTTTTTCATCAATATAAGTTATTAATTCACTATAAACTTTATCTAAACTCCATCCAGTATATGGAATTTTTCTATTGAATTCTGTAATAATTTGATTTGAAATATTATATAAAATTCCAGAAGGAGTATCAACAATTTCACAATTAATGTAAATAAAACTACAATTTTTTTCTTCTGGATCTGCTTTTTTTAATTCTTTTCCGATATAATTCATAACAGCTGTTTTTCCAGTACCTGTTTTTCCAATTATTAGAATATTAGAAGGTTTATCTTTATTTAACGATGGAGAAATAATTTCAACAATATCATTAATTTCATGATCTCTATGAGGTAATTGATCGGGAATATATGTAAATTGTAAAATATTTTTATTTTCGATTAGAATATTTCTTTTTTCTATATATTTTTTAAAAATTGAATCTTCCACTCGATATTCCCCTTTTTCGTGTAGAACTTTCTTAGTATTTATTTAATGTTGTATTGAATAACTTTATTTTTAAAAAATATATTTGAAGTATATCTATTTTATAACTGAACGAATATATGGTTGATTATAGTGCTATCACATAGGAGAAAAAATCAATGAAAGGTTGGTTGGTTATTGGAGCATGCATTGGTACGATTATTGTATTCATTTTTGCTTTATGGGTCATCGGTAAATTTTTGTAAAACTTCAAAAATTGATTAATATTTTTTAATCAATTATATTTATCAAATTATAGAATTTTCTTAATTTTATTTTAAGAAAAATTATGAAAAATATCGAATCTTTATTTTTTATTTGCAGTGGAAATGAAGGGGTGGGGGCCTCAGAAATATTAATTGTAATATGTTCTTTTTTAAAATTATGAGATCATGACTGTTTTATGAAAATATATAATGATAAGTACTTT
Source organism: Candidatus Methanomethylophilaceae archaeon (assembly GCA_963676235.1). Lineage (GTDB taxonomy): Archaea > Thermoplasmatota > Thermoplasmata > Methanomassiliicoccales > Methanomethylophilaceae > JALNYB01. The sequence continues at coordinate 710,926 of OY781044.1, read as the reverse complement.
CTTTTATGTATTTCTGTTATAATGATAATTTTTGTCACTTCGTATATTAACATTGGAACAAATGAAAGTGATGATTCTATCGTCGGAATAGTATATGACACCAATGAATCTTCAAAAGGTTTTACATTTTATTTTCAAGATGTTTTTGGAAATATAACAAAATGTTTTTCTTATGATAAACCTCTAAATAATATTGTTTATCTTCTAAAAGGTTCGATGTCTTCAGATAATAATATATTTTTTGTTAGTGAAATGATCGAGATATTATTGGAATAACTTATATTGAAGTTGTGAAATGACATCATCATGTATGTTGCGGTTGATGATACTGATTCGATGAAAGGCAATTGCACTACATTTCTTGCGACTGAGATAATTAGAGAACTAATTAATGATTTAGATCTTATCGGAAATCCCAGATTAGTACGTTTAAATCCTGCAACTCCTTGGAAAACAAGGGGAAACGGTTCATTAGTGATGAGATTTGGAAAAGGAACAGGAAAAAAAACGTTCATTGGTATGATCGATAATAAAAAATTGTATTGTTATTCGAATATGACCAAATTTGAACCGGATAAGGATGAACTCATCGAAAGGATCAAGCCTTTGATAGAAGCTCATCACGAAGAAGAATCTGATCCGGGACTTGTAATAAGTGAGAAAAAACCTTCTCAGGATTTTTATTGGAATGGTGTACGTACGATAATGGACCGTTCTGTTGTTGAAAACGAGATAATAAGAATCGGAGCTAAAAAATTTGAGATCGGTTGCGGAAGGGGAGTTATTGGATCAGTTTGTGGGATGGCTTGGAGACCTCGTGACAGCACATATGAATTATTGTCATATAGGCCGAATAGCAGATGGGGGACAGATCGTATATTTGATCCCGCATCTATCAGAGAAATGGATCATTCATTATCAACAACATTCAATAGTTGGGAAGATAGGATGCATAAAGTTGCAATGGTGCCTTCCACACCGTGTCCGGTCATGTACGGTCTTAGAGGAGATGTTATGGCCGATTTGATCAAAGGTCACGATATTATCAAAACAGAGCCTCAAGATAGGTGGGTCATATTCTTAACTAATCAGGGAACAGATGATCATATCGTCCATAATGCAAAGGTTCTGATTCCGAACCGTTCTTATTATGTCGAAGGTACTGTTATTTCCAAAGACAGACATACACAAGGAAGTCATGTTTTTATAGACATATTTACAAAGTACGGTATTCTCACATGTGGTGCGTACGAGCCGTCGAAAGAATTCCGTCTTGCGTTGGATAATCTTTACACCGGTGATAAGGTTGGAGTGATGGGAGAACTCAGAGAAGAACCGAGGACCTTCAATATTGAGAAAATCAAAGTTATAAAAGTATCAGACAGATATGATAAGATCTCGAATCCGATTTGTTCGATATGTAAAAAGACTATGGAATCAATCGGAAAGGATCGGGGTTTTCGTTGTAGAAAGTGTCATACAGTCGCTGAGGATCCTATAGTGAAGAAGGTAAATAGATGGATTGTTGAAGGATGGTATGAACCGCCTACGGCAGCAAGGCGTCATTTATCAAAACCTTTGAAAAGAATGGGGTTGGAACAACCGGTTGAATTCGTCAATAGTCGAAGTTAATAACCGACACCAATATATACTATTCTCTTTTTCATGCATCTAGTATATTTGAGGTGCAAATATGGAAGAAGCAGTCATACTTAGTGCAGCAAGGACTCCAATTGGAAAATATGGAAAGACACTGATGGATATTAAAGCTACAGAACTCGGAGCAATTGCAGTTCGTGAGGCTGTAAGTAGGGCAGGATTGGCTCCTACAGACATCGAGGAGTGTATTATGGGAAATGTACTCTCTGCTGGTTTAGGTCAGAACCCGGCAAGGCAAGCCGCCATCGGAGCAGGATTACCAGTTGAGATAGGTTCGTACACCGTAAATGCGGTTTGTGGATCAGGATTAAAAGCCGTTATGAATGCAGCAGATGCCGTTAAAGCTGGGGAATACAACGTTCTTGCCACTGGTGGAATGGAGAGCATGAGCAATGCCCCGTATATCATCAAAGGTGCAAGATGGGGTCTTAAAATGAACGATCAGCCTATGGTCGATGATATGGTCTACGATGGACTCTGGGACATATTCAACAACCAGCATATGGGATTCACAGGAGAGATCGTCGCAGAGCGTTTCAATGTCACAAGACAGGATGCGGATCAACTTTCATACGACAGTCATATGAAGGCAAATAAAGCGCAGGTTGCAGGTAAATTTCAGAAAGAAATAGTTCCTGTAACCATAAAATCAAAGAAAGGAGACACGATCTTTAATCAGGATGAAGGTATAAGGCCTGATACAACCATGGAAACACTCGGTAAACTCAAACCTGTCTTCAAGCAAGATGGTATTGTAACAGCGGGTAATTCATCTCAGTTAAGTGATGGAGGATCAGCCATAATTGTTGCATCAAGGTCTTATGCCGAAGAGCATGGCATCAAACCGATTGCATCCATAGTTGCATATGGGGAGCGCGGGGTACTTCCAGAGCGTATCATGGAAGCACCTATACCGACAACACAATATGTTTTGAAGAAAGCAGGAATGACCATCGATGATATCGATATTTTCGAGCACAACGAAGCATTTGCGTCTGCATCATGTGCAGTCAAGAAAGAACTGCATGTTCCGGATGATGTCTTCAATGTTAATGGTGGAGCAGTCGCTTTAGGACACCCGATCGGATGTTCAGGTTCGCGTCTGCTTACGTCGTTGATCTATTCTCTGCACGATCGTAGCAAAGAGATTGGACTTGGAACGCTCTGTCTCGGTGGCGGAAATGCAGTTACAATGATTGTTCGTAGTGAATGATTTTAGTATAATTGTTCGATTCAAACTTCTTTTTTATACTTTTTTTCTATTTTTTGTTTGTTAGTCACCAAAACATTATGAATTGACAGAGGATTAAGAGTCTCATGGAGCTTAGGGCAATTCTCGACAAGATCGAAATGTCTCGCGAGGATATTATAAAGACGATGTCTGCAATGATACGTATCCCAGCTTTGGCTCCGGAGAACGGGGGTATCGGCGAAGGAAAGAGAGCCGACATGTTGATAAAATGTCTGGAAGGATATGACAGTGTTATTCGTGTTGACGTTCCCGATGAGACCGACCCGTCTATAATGAGACCGAATATACTTGCGAAGAAGAACGGAAGAGAAAAAGGAACCGTTTGGATAATTGCGCACATGGATACGGTTCCTGTCGGTGATCTGAATGATTGGAACACACCTCCTTTCGAGCCCACAGTGAAAGATGGCAAGATATATGGTCGCGGAACAGAAGATAACGGTCAGGCTGTGATTTCTTCTATGTTTGCTTCAAAATTCATTTTAAAAGAAACACTTACCAAGAGATCCATAGGCATTGCATATGTTGCGGATGAAGAGACATCCAGCCGTATGGGTATTGAATATCTTTTGGATCATGGGTATTTTGGCAAAGATGATGTTTTTCTCGTTCCTGATTGGGGAAGTTCCGACGGAACAATGATAGATGTTACCGAGAAGAATCTTGTATGGCTTCAGTTCGACATATTTGGAAAATCAACTCATGGTTCGACACCGAATCACGGATTGAACGCATATCGTGTTGGAACGCATTTTCTTTCAGAGTTAATGGATGTATTTGAGGTTGAATATTGTAAAGGGGATCTGTATTTTGATCCGCCTATATCTACATTCGAACCTACAAAAAGCCCTCAGACTGTTACCAACATCAATACAATTCCTGGAAAATATGAATTCTCAATGGATATCCGTGTGATTCCTGAATACAATATAGATGATATAATCCGGACGGCAAAAGATCTTGCAAAGAGGTTTGAGAGTGAGACAGGTGCTAGAATAACTGTGACTGAAATACAGAGACACACTTCTGGTAAAGCTTCATCGACAGATACTCCTGAATTTAATGTATTTGTTGAGGCAATTGAATCGATAATCGGAAAGAGACCTAAGGCAATGGGTGTCGGTGGTGCGACGTGTGCTAATTTCTTCAGAGCAAAAGGTCATGATGCGTATGTTTGGGAAATGGGTGGGGGAACGCTTCACGGGCCTAATGAATACGTTGTTATTGATAATATATTGATAGATGCGAAGGTCTTTGCGACATTTTTATTCAAACTTTGTGTTTAATTCAATTATACAATAATGTTTCAACACAACGGTTAGTTCAAATAGTTAGAATATTTTGAAAAAATGAATTATGCAACCAAAACTATTGAATGGTTTTCAAATTAAAATTACGGAAATCATTCACTGTCGAATATTCTGTCAAGCATCCAATCTGCATTAAATGGTTGAATATCATCATATTCTTGACCGTTACAAACGAATGCAATCGGTTTTCCGATGGTGTGTGCAATGGACAATGCCGCACCGCCTTTCGCATCGGTATCGATCTTCGTGAGTATGACGGCATCAATGCCAACAGCTGCATCAAATACCTTTGCCTGTTCTATCGCGTCATTCCCTGCAAGGGAATCTCCGACGAATATTTTGAGCGCAGGTTTAGAAATTCTTGCAATCTTTTTCATTTCATCTATAAGATTGTTATTAGTTTGCATACGTCCTGCAGTATCAATTAGAACGACATCTTTTTTCTTAGAATTAGCGTGTTCCAATGCATCGAATGCGACTGCTGCAGGGTCTGCATCTTGTATCTGTTTCACAATCTTGATGCCTAAATTATTGGCGTGTATTGAAAGCTGCTCTATTGCTCCAGCCCTGAAGGTGTCGCAGGCTGCTAGAACGACGCTGTTTCCATTATCTTGAAGGCGTTTTGCTATCTTTGCGATAGCGGTCGTCTTTCCTGTTCCGTTTATTCCGATGAACATGATCACGACAGGTTTTTTCTGTGTTTTGATCCATTCATCGAAATTGAATTCATTAACCAGAAGGACTTTTCTGACAGCTTCTTTTACAGCTGTTTCAACAACTTCTTCCAGTGTATATTCGCGGGCATATTTTTTGTTAACAAGATTGTCACGTACGCCTATGATGATTTCTTGTACCACAGGGTATGCTACGTCAGATTCCAAAAGTATCAGTTCTAATTCATCTAAAAGGTCATCGAGAGGATCTTCTTTGATTTTTTTGCCGCTGTCTCCGACCATATCTTCAGTAGAGAATCTATCTGTGTTCGCAGATTTTTTTCCTACTTTTTTTTGTTTAGCAAATTTTAAATGCTCTTTTCTCGACAATTTCTCTTCGTTCGCGGTTTCTGCATATACGGGAACTGTTTTAGAAATAGTTTCAATGGCAGGTTCGGATGTTTCAGGGTTTTTTTTGGTTTCGGAAACGAACTCTCCAGATCGTTCAACGGCCAATGCCCCATCTTTTTCGTAAATTTCCTCAGAATCTAATTTCTTGGACGACTTATTGAAGACGTTCTTAAGTTTGGATTTGAGAGACTCAAACATGATAGATCACTGTTGATCTGCGGCTTGTCTGTTACGATATTCGTTCTGTATAGCTTCAGTCAGCTGACTGGTCATGCCTTCAACTTCATTTAAAGCATTTACAGCTTTGTTGAGTGCACCGGCAATATCGTCACCGTTCTTTGCCATAAAGGTTACAGCATCATCTAAGGATTTTTCTACGGAGACTCTGCTTCCGACACCGACAATGACTTTCTTTTCAGCGGACACTTTTACAGTTACGAAAGATGAGGCGCCGACAGGTAACAGAATTTCGTCTCCTTCTTTAGCCTCCTTAAGTGCAAGTAGTGATTCACGTGCCCGGTTTGTTTCTTCCAGAGAGATCTGGAGGAGTTTCACCTGACGTGTAATCGACTCCAATTGTGCATTGTATGACTCGAGAACGGCCATAGCCTGACGGAGCTCTTCATCCTTCATTTCAATCACTGGCTGACATCGTATTTTATGACGTGGCTTTCAATCTGATCAACTGGGATCTCTGTGACCGATGTGATCTCGATTTGTTGTCTTTTAAGCTTGTGTTTGCTTCCGAGAGTTGACAAGGTCTTCTCTCTTACAGCTGCTTCGTCCTCAGCGGACATCTCGATTGAGAACGGCTGTCTCTTTCTTGGGTCTGCCATTGAACCTATTACGCGGAATGCTTTCATAAGATTACCTACTTCGGTGAATTATATTTAATTAATAAAGCCTTTGGTACACTTTATAGGAGAATAGCATGAAAGTAGTGGTAGATTGCAGTCCCGGGAAGAGTTTTCCAGCAGTTTCTGTTACAGGGAAATCCTGTGATCTGAGATGTGATCATTGTAGAGGAAAGCATCTTGAAAGTATGGTTCAGGCGATGACGAGCGAGGATCTACACAACATAGCCAGTAAGATAAAATTAGAAAGAGGAAAAGGAGTTCTTCTGAGTGGAGGGTGCGATATAAACGGTACCGTTCCTTTGCTAGATCATGTTGATGATATAGTCGAGATATCGAAGTTAGGGTTGGAAATAAATGCACATTCTGGGTTTATTTCGGAAAAAGAGGCAAAAGATCTCGTTAGCGCTGGAATTGACTGTTTTTCGGTGGATGTGCATCAAGACCCCGATGTTATCTCTTCGGTTTTTCATTTGAAAAAAACGGATGCAGATTATGCAGATCTGTTGGATATCATTATGAGCGTAGGCGGAAAAGTAGTTCCACATTTGACAGTTGGATTCGGAACTTATGATTTAAGGCAATCGGCAATGCTTGTGAAAGAGAAAGGATTCGTCGATGTCGTGTTGAATTCCTTAGTTCCGACGGAAGGTACGATCGCTGGGGATGCATTCCTTTCAGAGGATGCCATCCTTTCTGCGGTGGATATGCTTCAGAAGATAGGGCTGGATATTACTCTGGGGTGCATGCGCGACAGGTCTTTAAGAGGTCTTGAGATCAAGTGTATTGAAAAGGGAATAACAAGAATTGCGAACATGTCCCAGACAGCTAAGAAATGGGCTGCAGATAATGGCTATATCATTTTTACAGATAATAGATGCTGCTGTATGGGGATCGATCAGAAGAACGAGTCTTTTTGTTCGGAATCAAATCCATAATTGGCTTCTTTTCTTCCAACAAGGAAGACTGCTGCGAATTCAGGTACTTCTGTCTCACCTTTTTTCAGTGATAGTCTAACATCCTTCATATTTAGTTGATAGTCTCTACGTAATGTGACCTTCGTAGGTTCATCAGAATATGTCTCAGGAACAGCGTAGAGTAATGGATTGTAATCTGTAAGTTCGTCACGTGTGATAGGTGTGACCTTAAGTCCTGTTTTTCCATGAACAGAACCCGGGAGACGGATAAGTCTCTTTATATCTGGAGTAACAGGTTTGTCCACTTCGCCTGATATCATCCTTGCTTTGTCTTCCTGCATGATCTTTATTAGCAATTTTTGGCTAGGTTTGGCAAGTGAGGCCATGGTGTTCTTTTCAAACATCGTTGATCTTGATTTTTTGATATTTTCCTGAACTTTAACGATGCTTTGGTTTTGGGTCCCATGTATGGATGGATATGCTTTTTTCAGTTCTTTGACATCAAGATCGCAGAGATCGTTTACAACCTCTCTGAGGCCGTTCCTCATTTTCAATTTCCATCCTCCTGAATCTGCTGGAGGGATCGTCCTGTCTTCAGTTGTGTTGGTCCTGCTGGCGCCACTACTGGTCTTGTATTGACCCAGCGCTACAGTATGGAATGGAAATATCCAATCAATATCGAGTCCCGAACATGTTATGTAATCTACAAGTTCTCTTCTTTCATGGGTTCCAAGGGTGGCAATATCAGGCATCAAGACGTGTGCATGGTATCCCCTTCCTCCTGAGAACATCAAATGTACTTGGTTTTCATCGAAGCCTAGATCAGAATATAGAAAAGAATCGACAAGGTTCATCATTTCGCTGCGGATCTGTATCATCATTTCGTCATATGTCATTTGGTCTGCACCCGCTAGATGGTCGGCATCAAGATCGAATATGAGTTCTGCGCCCAGCCATTCCTTTTCATCCATTGTAGGTGCAGCGGGACGCCTGTAGTACGCAGTTGAATAATAGCTGTGTTTCGGTACCTGTGCGATCATGAATTTCTTTAGGTCGTCAGGAGTGGTGAATCCTAGATGTCTTTGCATCATTTCCTTATCAAAGAACATGAAACCGAATTCCCTTTTCGTGTAACGTTCTGGCATGTAAGGCACTGGATCATACTCTTTGTAGTATTTCCTGAACGACTTGAGCAGGAAACGGGAATTATGGTCCATGATGTGTTATCTCAGGCAATGTATAATTACGTTGCCCGCACCTTCATAGTTATGGCCGAGAAGATCCCGATGTATGATGATCACATCCATATGAGTCCGTCAGGAAGGAACGTAGATGCATTACTGGATTTTCAGGCAGCTGGTGGAACAGGACTGACGTTGGTAACACTTCCTTACGCGGAAGTGGCAATTACCAAAGGCGAAGATTTCGCAACTTCGTACGATATCACATTCAACTTGGCCAAGAAGGCTAAAGAGAGAACAAATTTAGAAATAAACATTGCCGTAGGCCCGTATCCGGTGCTGATCATTCCTTTGGCAGCGCATTATGGATTGGAGTCTGCGGAACAGTTCCTCATCAAAGGAATGGAAGATGCGGCAAAATGCGTTGAAGAGGGAAAGGCCCGTGCTATCGGAGAGATTGGAAGGCCTCATTTTCCTATCGAACAGGATATAATGGATGCTTCGAACAGGGTCCTGCTGAGGGGAATGGAACTTGCAAAGGAGAATGATGTTCCTGTGATAATTCACTGCGAATCCGGTTCCACGGAAACCAATCGCGATCTTTCAGAGATGGCTAGAAGAGTAGGATTGGATCCAGGACTTGTTGTAAAACATTCGTCTCCTCCATTTGTGACGGAGGCGGAGACGTATGGTATTATGCCGTCGATCCCTGCGTCAAAGAAGTTCATTGCAGAGGCTTTTGGAAAGGGTTCTGACCGGTTTATGATAGAGACCGATTACATCGATGATCCCCTAAAACCGATGGCGATCATGGATGTGAAGACAGTACCGAACAAGATTAAACAGATATTGGGTTCAGGAATGGCCAAAGAGGAAACAGTTTACAGGATGTGCCGGGATATCCCGAATTCTCTTTATCATCGTTGATAGTTTTATCAGATAAGAATTGTATGCAGAAGCGAGAGATATCATGCAGGCCAAAATTCAAAGCGTTTATGATGAAGGTGCTATCGAAGCTACACCGCTGATAGGCGCCAAAGGTCTGTCGATGCTAGTTGACATCGACGGTCAACGTACATTGTTCGATACAGGCCGCAGGGGAAGATATCTTGCTCACAATCTCGATTATATGGATATCGATCTCGATTCTATTGATCGAGTCGTAATTTCTCATGGACATGTGGATCATGCTGGAGGATTAGAAGGTCTTCTGAAGGGCAGGACGAAGCCGGTCGATGTATATGCACCGAAGACAGCCTTCGGATCGAAACAGCTTATTGGATTCAACGGGATCCATGTTTCTCCGGAACTTGCGGAAAAGGTTGTTTTCCACATAATTGAGGGATGGACCGAATTGAGTGAGCATCTTTTTGTTACAGGCCCTATTGTATACGGTAGTGGTTCGGAGTCGTTCATGGTAATGAACACAAAGAAAGGCCCCGTCGTTTTCAGCGGATGTTCACACTGTGGAGTAGGTCCTGTCTTGGATGCGGTAGCAGATAAGTTGGGAGCTGTGCCGAGATCTTACTTCGGTGGAGTTCATATCGGTAAGAAAGAAGAAGAGAAAGCCAACCTGATTGCAAAGGAGTTTTTGGCTCGCAGTTGTACTGACCTTCATCTGAATCATTGTACGAGTCCGAATGGTATAACGCAACTGAGAGTCAATTTGGGATTGAAAGGCGTTAATGATTTTTATGTCGGAAGTACAGTTGAATATGAGATCTGAACACCTTCTCATCGATGGATAAAGTTTCATCCCGCATAATAATTCGAAGTTGCCTTGAAGATACTTTGACCTGGTTCTGCAGTCATTCAATTTACAAGTGTGCTATAAACTATTTTGGACAGCTAGAGAGATCAATCCATATGTTTGAATAGTACGGAATTTAAATTCTTTTTCGATACTTTATTCAAAAATCAGTCTGCCACCGTGTTTTCGCAATAGCACATCAGCGTAGATCATATCAGACGAATTCTTCATCAAATTTTTAAGAAGTACGAAGGTCTTGCATATTTTATTTATAATACTTTTGGCCTAATAATCTAAATACTACCTTTTTATATCTCGAATAAGGTGCAATCATGTATTGGCGTGCTAGGACAGGACTGATGTTCGTATTCATGACCTTGATCCTCGTTGGATTAGGTTCATTGATAGGTGCATTTTTCCATAGTGTGTGGTTAGGATTTTGGGTCATGATGGCGGTAGCGCTGATCTTCAGTGCATATTCATACTTCTTTTCAAAAAAGAGTGCCCTCAGAGCTAACAAAGTACATCTGGTCACAGAAGCAGAGGAACCTAGATTATACAATATTGTAAAGCAGCTCGCAAAAAAAGCGGATCTTCCTATGCCTGAGGTTGGCGTTTCTGAAGTACCAATGCCAAACGCATTTGCATGTGGAAGGGGTCCAAAAGATGCAGCTGTCGTGGCCACAAGAGGAATTCTTCAGATGCTTCCCGATGATGAATTGATGGGGGTGTTTGCACACGAATTATCTCATGTTAAGAATCGTGACATACTCGTTATGTCGGTGGCGTCCACGTTAGCAGCAGTAGTCTCATATCTTGCAAGATTCGCAGGCCTTACAGTGCTCTTTGGAAGTGACAGGGAAAACAGAGGTACGGCTCTTGCAATCTATGTCGTACTCAACATAACGGTTCCGTTTGCAGCTCTTTTGATTCAGTTAGGGGTGTCAAGGAATCGTGAGTATCTGGCCGATGAAACAGGTGGTAGGATGACAGGCAATCCGCGTGCGTTGGCAAGGGCATTGGCTCATATCGAGAAAGGTTGTGCAGCCCCCAGCAATGATTATTCCAATAATAATTATGCAGATATGTGGATATCCAACCCGCTTAAAGGCGAAAGGAGAAAGAAGAGCTTACTAAGCAATCTGTTCAGTACGCACCCTGCTACAGAGGATAGGATAGCAAGGCTCAATAAGCTTGCAGAAGAACTGGGAGATAAGGAACTTCCCAGGACGCCTAAGCAGAAAAAGAACGACGATATGTTCTTTTATTCGGATTGATCACTTCACAGGTTCCCATTTGGCCAATTCATTTACTTTCGAGAGAGTGGATCCCCTGCGGATCTCCTCTCTTGTTCTGTTTTCACGTTCGTGAACATCTACAGCACGGTTAGCAACTTCTACTGCGATCTCCTTTGGAATAACCATCAATCCGTTTTCATCACCGACTATCCAGTCGCCGGTATGGACTATCTCTCCTCCGATCTTGATTTCAATCCCTATTCCACCGTAGCCTTTTGGTTCTCCGGCACACGGGACTGCGGTTCTCGCGAACGCGGGAAATCCAAGTTCTTCAATATCATCAATATCTCTGATCGCGCCATCTATGACTACACCTCTGACGCCCATATTCATTGCAGAGTTGGAAGCTAATTCTCCCCATACTGCCACAGGTGCTCCACCAACATCTATCACGATGATGTCGCCGTCTTTTGCACGGTCTATAGCTTCGACCGGTTTAGCCCAATCCCCATTTGTAGTTTGAACTGTAAGTGCACGGCCGACCATTCTTTCTCCGTGCTTTATGTAAGGATGAAGTCCTAAGATGACTCCTCTTTTATGGAATGCGTCCGAGATGTTACATGTAGAGACACTCGAGAATGCTTCGAAAAGTCCTTCTTCCGTGTATTTTTTAGAGATAACAGAACTTACTTCGTGTCCTGCCATTGCTGATTTTATTGTAGAAGTAGCTTCTTTCACATTGGCTGCTTTGATTATTCCGCCACCAACGATTATATCATAAGCTCCCGCCTCTACGAATTCTCCGACTGTCTCTGCGGTGATTCCTCCTGCAACCGCTATAGGTATTGAAGTCTCGTTTACTATGGTTTTTAGGATGGCTACGGGGGGTTCTTCCCCTTTCATTTGAGAATCTATACCCATGTGAATACAGATATATGAAACGCCTAATTTCTCTACTTCCTTTGATCTTTTCACACGGTCTGGAACATTGATCATATCTACCATTATCTCGGCACCATATTTTCTTCCAGCAGATACTGCTTCAGAAATCGTGGAATCGTTGGCAAGTCCAAGAACGGTAATGATATCGGCCCCAGCTTTTGCCATGATCTCTACTTCGAATCCTCCTACATCCATCGTTTTTGTATCGGCGATGATCTTTTTATCGGGAAATTCCTTGCGCATGGCACGTATGACCTCGGAACCTTCACTTTTTAAGAGAGGTGTTCCGATCTCGATCCAATCTGCTCCGCCGTCAACAGCTTCATGGGCGATAGCGATACTCCTGCTAAGCTGCATGAGGTCAAGAGCAACCTGAAGAACCGGCTTCATGTATTGGTGATTGACAGGCGTTTATTTACACTTATGTAATAAATATATAACCTGATACATATCAATAGGAGCTATGAAAATGGATGTTATGAATGCGATAAAGGAAAGGCGTGCGGTTCGTGCTTTTTCCGACAAGAAGATAGAGCCTGAGAAATTGGAGGCGATCATGGATGCAGGCAGGCTTGCACCCACCGCCCGCAATGAACAGAGATGCAAGTTCATCGCTGTTACAGACGAAGGGCTAAAAACAGAATTGATGGCAGCCAGTAAAGGTCTGAAGTTTGTAAAAGAAGCACCGGTAGTTCTGGTGGCGTGTGCTGATAAAGATATGATGTTGCCTTGTGGTCAGTCAGCTAAAGTTATCGATTGCACAATAGCGATGTCTTTCATGTGGCTTGAAGCAGTAGAGCAGGGAATTCAAGGTTGTTGGTTAGGGTTGTTCGATGCAGACAAGGTACGTAAGATCCTGAATATTCCCGATGATTATGTTGTTCCGGTAGTGATGCCGATAGGTTATGCCTTGGCGGATGGTCAGCCCAATGTTAAAAAGGGCAAGGAAGAGACGTTCGTATATGATAAAATGTAACCAATGATAAATGCTGAATGCCGCTCAGCTCGCCCGTCTATCATCATTGATTCAGCTCGATAAACATCATCATCGCGGTAATTACCTTATTATCGGGCTTAGATAAAACATTTGCCAAAAATCTTTAACGGAACATACATATTACGAGAATGGTCCTATGTTCAAAAAGCCAGTAAAAAAGTTTCGTGTGTTGTTTGTGGATGAGAAGAACGAACTCACATCGCAGATCGCCGAATATTTCACAAGATCGTTGTTCGATGACAGATATGAAGTTTTCAGTGCGGGCCCTGTCCAAGATATGGTCGATTGTGAACTTGTTTCTGTTATGTATCGCGAAGGAGAGGATCTGAGGCGTCAGGTATCAAAGGATTTCAAGGATGTAGATCATCTTCCGGAAGACGGTCAATATGATTATGTTATATTCACAATACAGAGCGTCTTCGATGAATGGGCCGAGAAGACGCCGTGGCAGGGAAAGCAGATTGTTCATGAGATGGGTTGTACAAAGGATTTCACAGCCACCGATGATGCCGAGTTATATGATTGTTACAAAGAAATGATGAACAGGGTTAGAGAATGGGTCGAGAAGAACATGAAAGACCCCGAGGGCCTGAAGGCTCTGGTAAGCGCATGATACCTGTGATAATTTTTGATAAATGTCAATGCGACCCGAAGAAGTGTACGGCGAAGAGGATGATGAAATTCGGCCTTGGGAAAGAGGCGAAGACCCTGAGTGCGATACCAGCGGGATCTGTGGTTCTGTCACCGTTCTCAAAGCAGGCTATGTCTCCAGCAGACATAAAGTTCGCGCGTAAGGGACTCGTGGTCATGGACTTAACATGGACGAATATCGATGAATTTCCGAGACTTAAAAAGGTTGAGGAAAGGGCCTTGCCATATCTTTTGGCATCCAATCCAATCAATTGGGGCAGGCCCATGGAATTGAACAGCGCAGAGGCTGTGATGGCAGCTTTATTGATTCTGGGAGAGAACGAACAGGCTAAAGAGTTCGAAGGAAGATTCAATTGGGGCCCAGAGTTCATGAGGCTCAACGGCGCCATGCTCGAGGATTATTCCAATGCGATTGATAGTAAGGATGTCATCAGGATACAGAATGAGTATCTTGAGATCATAATGGCCGATCACAAGAAGGAAGAGTAATGATTCCTGACAGATCTATGGATTCTAAAGAATTCAGGGATCACTATTTTCTGAAAGAGGAACTCGTTGCCTTCTGCAGACAGGAAGGTTTGCAGTCAACAGGTGGAAAACCAGAACTCAACAAAAGGATAGAGGTCTATCTGGACACAGGTGAGAAGCTTGTTGTTAAAATGCGCGTTAGAACGTCCAACGATGGACCAATATCGAAGAATACTATGATTGGAAAGAATCCTATATATTCGGAAACCGCGCGTGCATTCTTCAAGCAATACCTAGGAGACGCATTCACATTCAAGGTCCCCTTTATGAAATGGATAAGGTCGCATCCGAACGATACATATGGCGATGCAATCGATGCATATAGGGTCATCATGGACGAGCTCAGGAACAATGCGACAACAATCGATAAACAGTTTGAGTACAACACATATATTCGTGATTTTTTCGCAGACAATATAGGTATGACGCTTAAAGATGCGATAATATGTTGGAGATACAAGAAGGACTTATCAGGTCATAATCATTATCAAAAATCAGATCTTGTTGCGTTGTCCGTTCACAAAAACAAGTGAAAATCTTAAAGTTCTTGCTATGCGTACGTGATTATTATAGTCTACCATTTACTTTTTATCATACTTGTCAATACGAGAGTGCAATGCTCGATGACGTCGTTCCGTTGATTTGGGAGATAATGGGTGATGATCGTATCACAACCAAAGAGGCGAGCGAGAGACTCGAAAGTCTGTTCAATTATAGATGTCCTGACGATCTTGCTAAAACTATGATAAAGTTGAAGAAGGTTGGTTTAATCAAAGGAGAGGTCTCTATGGAAAAAGGTGGATGGATATGGTGGGTAGATGAAGAGTGTCGCAATCACAATAAGGATCAAAAGGCATCCGAGAGCTGAAATAAATGACGGTTAATTTCCAAGATAACGAAGTGGTGGCAGGCTGGGAGGACATTCTTGGCAAGGACAAGTATCGTCTTATGATAGCGGATATTGCCGCAAGTTATCCTGACAAGAGAAGCATCACGGTGTCGTATCGTGATATCGATGCGTACAATACTGATCTAGCAATGTATATTCTGGAGAATCCGGATAGATGCATCAGGAAAGGAAAAGAGGTTATTAAATCAGAAATGCCCCCGTCATGGGATGCAAAGGATGCTGTAAATCTTAGGATAACCGAACTTCCGCGTGATGCGAAGGTCGACATACGTCAATTAAGGTCAAAACATCTTGGAAAATTGGTCGCTGTAGAGGGATTGGTAAGGAAGGTCACAGGTGTAAGACCTAGAATGACGTACGCACTTTTCCACTGTGCTCGTTGCAATGCAGAGATATGGGAATCTCAGAACGGAATGATCCTAAGGGAACCGCTGTTATGTTCCAATCCTGAAGGCAGTTGTAACAAACAGGCGACACGTTTTATTTTGGATGATAAAAGTTCAGTTTATGTTGATACTCAAAAGATCGAGATCCAGGAAAGTCCTGAAGGACTCAGGGGAGGAGCTCAACCCGAGAGGTTGACAGGTTATGTGGAAGATGATATCGCAGGAGTGATCACAGCAGGAAACAGGATCACACTGAACGGCATCATACGTTCTGCCGAGAAACCAGATAGAGACAAGACGACAGTGTTCGAAATATATATCGATGTGATGTCGATCGAGTTCGAACAACATGAATACGACGAGATCCAGATAACGGAGGAGGATGAAGCTACGATCCGTGCAATGTCTGAGGATCCAATGCTCTATGAGAATATCATAGCTTCTATTTCACCTACTATTTACGGAATGAACGAGGTCAAGGCGGCTATCGCATTACAATTATTCGGTGGATGTCACAAGGAGATGGATGATGGTACAACCATCAGAGGCGATATGCATATCCTTCTTGTTGGAGATCCAGGAGTGGCAAAGTCACAGATCCTCAGATACATGAGTATGTTGGCACCGAGAGGAATCTATGCTTCGGGCAAATCGGCATCTGCAGCAGGATTGACCGCGGCCGCCGTAAAAGATGACTTCGGAGACGGAAGATGGACACTCGAGGCAGGAGCTTTGGTGCTTGCCGACAAAGGTCTTGCTTGTATCGATGAGTTGGATAAGATGACAACTCAGGATCGTTCATCGTTGCACGAGGCAATGGAATCACAAAAGATCTCTGTTGCAAAGGCAGGAATCACAGCTACACTTCAATGCAGGTGTTCCATGTTGGCTGCAGCAAATCCGAAACTCGGAAGATTCGATCTTGACAGCGATACGATCGCGGCTCAGATCGATCTGCCTCCTGCACTCATGTCTCGTTTCGATCTAATTTTTGTACTTACCGATAAGCCCAATGCAGAACAAGATAGGAAGGTTACAGATCATATTCTGAGCGTTCACAGACGCGGAGAGGTAAGACAGATACCAGATGAGACTGTGATCGCCGGAATCGATATGAAGAAGATCAGGGAGCAGACAGAGAACATTTGTCCGTTCTACGATATTGACATATTAAGAAAATATGTGGCGTTCTCTAAACGTTACACTCCGGTCATGACCGAGAAGGCAGTCAGCATCATAAGAGAAGGTTATTTGCGTATAAGGGCTATGGGCAATGGTAACGATAATGCATCTGTGCCGATTACCGCAAGGCAATTGGAGGCTTTTGTCCGTCTTTCGGAGGCGGCCGCAAGGCTCAGATTGAGTCTTAAGGTAGAAGAGGCGGATGCCAACAGGGCAGTTTCATTAGTTGAATATTATCTGGGAAAGATCGCGGCGCCCAACGGCGGCCAATGGGATATCGATATGATAACATCATCAGTATCTAAGAAAGATCGTGACCATATAAGTATAGTCAAGTCGATCTTCAACCAATTCGGTTCTAAAGAAGGAATGTCTGAAGAGGAGATCGCGGACCACGTCTCTACTGAAGGATTGACGCAGGAAGATGTGGAAAAAGTGATTAGCAAGATGCTAAAGGCCGTTGAGTTATACAGTCCGTCAAGCGGAAGATACAAGTTGGTGAATTCAAAATGATCTCGTCGAAAATACACGTTCATAATACTGAGAGAATATTGGCAGCATGCGATGAGGAGATCCTAGGCCTTACCTTCAAAGGGGACGGTATGAAGATTACTGTTTCTGAAGGTTTTTACAAAGGAGAGCTCATCTCCGAAGAGACGTTCATAGAACGTACCAAATCAGTGACCATCATGAATCTGGTAGGCAACAAGATTGTTGATCTTGCGATATCGGAAGGTTTGGTATCAAGCGACAATGTCATCATCATCGGTGATGTTAAGCATGCTCAGGCGGTGATATTTTGAATTTCTGTGTAAAATGTGGCGTAGATTGTGAAGAAACGATCCGTGGGTTGTGCATTGATTGTTTCTTAGGCGATCGTACACTTACAGCATTGCCACACCACGTCGATCTCGAGACATGTGCTAGTTGCGGTGAGTTCTTCATCCATGATGAGTGGGTGGAGAAAGAGAAGATACAGGCGATAGAGGATGCGGCGATCGAGAATCTTGATATTCTCAAAGAAGCGGAGATATTAGAGGTCACAGCGACATCCATCATCGAGCAAGATACTAGCAATTTTGCTGTCACTATCGGAACTTCTCTAAAGGTAGGGGCCGTATACACAACCGATTCTGCTACGACTTCGGTGCGTGTGAAGAATTCGGTCTGCAAGAAATGTTCGAGACAACTCGGAAGTTATTATGAGTCCATACTTCAGATAAGGAATGGAGAGAAGGATCTTTCATATGAATTGAAGGATGAGACCTTATCAAAGGTACAGCGTTATGTTAATTATAGGGCAAAGACCGATAAACAGTTGTTCATTACTAAAACGGAAATCGTTGTGGGCGGTCTGGATCTCTATCTTTCTTCGATACAGTTGGGAAGATCGTTGTCAAAGTTCCTCGCAGACGAATATTGTGCGGCAAGGACAGAGTCACCAAAGCTTGTAGGTCAGACCGACGACGGTCAGGATATGTACAGAGTTACATATTTGGTTCGTCTTCCGGATTATCATGTAGGCGACGTTGTTATTTTCGATAAACGTTATTACAAGCTTACAAGAGTGGCAAATGTAGGTGCAAAGATGATCGATCTTCTGCATTTTGGGGATAGGTCCGTGAAACGTCAGGATATGTCAAACATCAAGGTTTACAGGAAGCAGCAGGATTTCGGTGAAGCCACTGTTGTAAGTAGGATGCCCGGCGAGATCCAGGTCATGAATCCTTCTAATTATTCCATGGTAGACCTCAAAATTCCTGAAGGTGCGAATATCGGCGAGGTCGTTCATGTGGTCGATATAAACGAGGTTCTTTACTACGTTCCGTGAAATTCAATAAGGTGAATAAATGTCAATGATCAAGTTACCTGAGCCGACTGAACAGATAGTGTTCAATCTTCTTCGTCTGGCAAATACAAAACTCCCTCTGGATATCGGATGGGCATTGGAAGCCGGAGCGGCATGGGAGACAAATAAGATAGCATATTCTCAATTGGGCGCGATCATGGATAATGTCAAGAAAGCAGAGCTTTTGGGTAGGCCCATGTGTCAGGATACAGGTATACCTATATTCTATGTTAAGGGAAAGTTTGATTCTTCAATAAGAAAAGATATCACAGACGGACTCAGGAGGGCAACAAAAGAGATCCCGCTCAGGCCTAACACGGTAGATCCTCTTACACGTAAGAATTCAGGCGACAATCTTGGAAAGGGTATGCCGATCATTCATTTCATTCCGACAGATGATGATTTTACAGAGATAACCGTACTTTTGAAAGGAGCAGGTTCAGAGAATATGACCCGTCTCGGGATGCTGAATCCTTCAGACGGTCTTCAGGGAGTTAAGAAATTCATAATCGATTCTGTGTTGGACGCAGGCGGACGTCCGTGTCCTCCCGGAATAGTCGGAGTAGGTCTGGGCGGAACCTCCGATGAATGCGTAGCGATGGCCAAAGAGGCTCTCGTTATACCGATAGATGTTGAGAACAAAGACCCCGAGTTGAAACAGCTGGAAGGCGATCTTTTTGTGGAGATCAACAAGAGTGGGCTCGGTCCGATGGGATTAGGTGGCTCTACAACGGTTCTAGCAGTAAGGATCAAGACAGCTTGTTGTCACACAGCCAGTCTTCCTGTGGCAGTTAATATCGGATGCTGGGCAACACGTAGGGCATCTGCAAAGATAAGTAATGGCGGAGTAGAATATGCTCAGGGGACGGAATTATGAAATCTCTTAACACACCGCTTACACGCGATATTGTCGATTCTTTAGTGTTAGGGGAGATAGTCTGTATTTCGGGACCAGTTATCACAGGTAGGGATGAGATGCATATTCGTGCATTGGAATATGTGAGGGAAGGAAAAGAGGTTCCGAAAGAGATCGTGGGCTCAGTCCTTTATCATTGTGGTCCTATAATGATCAAAAAAGGAGATAAATGGATCGTTATTGCGGCAGGTCCTACCACCAGCGCTAGAATGAATAAGCTTGAACCGGAGATGATCAGGGCATTCGGCATCAAAGCAATTGTAGGAAAAGGCGGCATGTCCAAAGAGGTTTCTAATGCTATGAAGGAGACAGGCTGTGTTTATCTTGCAGCTACTGGAGGTGCGGCAGTATCTCTCGCAGAGACCTTGGCTGATGTTTCAGGTGTAGAGTGGGAAGACCTCGGCATGGCTGAAGCTATGTGGAAATTCACGGCTAACATGTTAGGCCCATTGGTAGTTGCGATGGATAGTCATGGCAACAGCTTGTATGAGAACGTCAACAAGTCACTTGTCAGGGAAATTTGATCTCACTTTCATCTGATGAGTCATCATCCATTACCACGGTAGATTTAGGATTATTTTTCATACGGCGGCTGATAAGCCAAGCGGTTGTTGCAAGTACAAGTCCTAAACAGACTCCGATAAGCATTAGCGTATGTGCGAGATCGAATCCGAAATATTCACTGACGGTGGATTTATACATCGTAATAAGGACAGACGTTGAGTCATTTGTGACATTCACAGTGACCGTGCTACTATCGTTGAATCCGTTGCAGTATGCGGTGACAGTATAGCTTCCCGTAGGGCAAGTAATAGAGAATTGTCCGTTTTCGTCGGTAGTTCCGGTGTATGGTTCGTTTGTTGATATTGAAACGATCTTTACTTTTGCTCCGATTACAGCCAGTCCATTGTTGTATGTTATTTTACCGTTAAGGGATGCAGTTGTTGATAGCATTAACGCGGCTTGCATACTGTCTGCTGTGCCTGTTATAGTGTACGTGTGAGTAGAACTGTCGTATTTTGCACCGGTAAGATCTAGTGTGTATTCGCCGTCATTGTTTTCAATTGCTGTAATGTTTGGACAAGATCTCAGCGTGAGTCCGTATGAAGTGAAAGAAATTGTCAGTCCAGTTGTGGCGGTTACAGTAATGCTGAAGAATCCGTTCGAATCTGTATCATCGGATGATGATGTGCCATCTGAACACATGATAGTGACTATGACACCTTCAAGCGGAATATTTTCGCTCGCATTTGCTTCTACAACGTATCCTTCTATGTAGTAATCTGTTGTGGTCGAGATACTCGCATCTGTCATGCTCATCGGGATTGCCATAAGAAGTAATGACACTGCGAACAAACTGAGGAATATCTTACCTTTCATCGGCCTCTCATCGGGTTTGTGCGTTATTACCTTTTCCATAGAATATTTATGCAGGACTGCTTGAATGGATGTAAAACCCGTTCGAGTGGTCATTATTTACCAAAAGTATATCTATGGAGCATTCAAAAACGAGTAACAAGTCTTTAGAACAGTGTGCGTTGATAGATGAACATAAATATGACATGTTGGTAATGTAGGACGATTCTAGGTGAACGATAGTGGAAGTTGTCGATAAAACACATACAATGGATGAGGTCATGAGTACAATGGAACCTCTCATCTCCAAATGGTTCAGAGAGAAGTTTACCGATCTCACCGAACCGCAGGCTAGAGCAATTCCTGTGATCCATCAGAGAAATAATGTCCTCGTATCGTCACCGACAGGTTCAGGAAAGACACTCACTGCATTCACCAGTATCATAAATGAACTCACAAGATATGCAACAGAAGGCCGTTTGGAAGAGAGGATCTATTGTGTATACATCTCTCCGTTGAAGGCGTTGGCCAACGACGTCAACAGGAACCTCAACACTCCTCTCGCGGAGATGAGAGAACTCGCTGCAAGAGAAGGAATGAACATTCCTGACATCAGAGTCGCCGTAAGATCTGGAGATACGCCTCAGAGTGAAAGGCAGAAAATGGTTCGTCATCCACCGCATATCCTAATAACAACTCCAGAATCATTGGCTTTGATCTTGGCTGCCCCCAAATTCAAAGAGAATCTAAAGAATGTAGAATGGGTCATTCTAGACGAGATTCACGACATCTGCGATTCTAAGAGAGGAGCATTCCTGTCACTTACATTGGAGCGCCTTAGACATCATTGTGACACCGATTTCACAAGGATCGGGCTGTCTGCGACATTAGCTCCGATCGAGGCTATCGCCGGCTATCTCGTGGGGTGTAATTTCGATGGGACTTCCAGAGATGTAACGCTTATTCAGTCGGATTCCAAGAAGATTCTGGATCTGAAAGTCATATGTCCTACAGAGGATATGACCACATTATCGTCGGATATAGTCAATTCTATGATGTATGACAAGCTGAAAGAGCTTGTAGATACACACGATACCACGTTGATATTCACAAATACACGTTCTGGAGCGGAGAGTGTTGTCTACAAACTCAAGGAGAGAGGACTCGAGAATATAGAGGTTCATCATAGCTCTTTGGGAAAAGAAGTAAGGCTGGACGTCGAGGAACGTCTTAAGAGAGGAGAGATCAAATGCGTCGTATCATCTACTTCTTTGGAATTAGGTATCGATATCGGTTCTGTGGATCTCGTGTGTCAGATAGGTTCTCCCAAGTCTGTTGCAAAAGGACTTCAGAGGATCGGTCGTAGCGGACATAGTTTTGGAAAAGTTGCAAAAGGTCGTCTTATGGTATTCGATCCTGACGATCTTGCAGAATGCGCAGTCATGTGTCGCGCGGCACATCAGAGCAATATCGATCGTGTCGGTATCCCTGAGAATTGTCTAGATGTTCTTTCTCAGACAGTTGTTGGAATGAGTTTGGATAACAGATGGGGAGTTGATGAAGCGTATGAGATGATTAAAGGTTCGTATTGTTACCGCAATCTTTCGAAAGAGAGTTTCATCAATGTTCTGAGATATTTGGGAAGTAAGGATGAACATGAAGGTGTTTATTCCAAGATATGGTATGACGAGGAAGAGAATCAGTTCGGAAGGAAGAAAGGTTCCAGAATGATTTATTTCATGAACCTGGGAACAATTCCTGAAGAGGCCAATTATCGTGTTGTCACAAGTCATGGCTCAACAGCAGGGGAGCTTTCCGAGAAATTCGTTGAAAGACTTTCTCCGAGAGATGTCTTTGTTTTGGGGGGAAGGTCCTATGAGTTTGTGCGTTCTAAAGGAATGATCGCACATGTTAAAGAAGCAAGCGGAAGGAAACCCACAGTACCCTCATGGGCAGGGGAGATGCTTCCAAGAAGTTTCGATCTTTCGATGGATGTAGCACAGTTCAGAAAGGAGATGTCCGCACATCTTGATGATGATGCGGATACAGAGGATCTTGTTCCTAAGATTAGCGAGGAGTTCGATATCGACGAAGGTTCTGCAAGGAGTATAATTTCTTATTTCAAGGAGCAGAAAGCTGTTACAGGATTCATTCCGGACAGTGACAACCTGGCGATCGAGGAATATATAGATCCGTCCAACAATCAAAGGATCATTTTCCATTATCCGTTTGGAAGAAGGGTCAATGATGCGTTGTCCAGAGCATATGCGTACAGGATAACGAATCTTGTTGGTGCTAATGTCTCAGTTACAGTCACCGACGATAATTTCATGATCGGTACTTCCAGGAAGATCGATATCACGGAGATTCCGGGAATGTTGAATGCCAAGGATTTGGATACCATTCTCAGGAAAGCCATCAAGGATTCAGAGATATTCAAACTTAGATTCAGACACACTGCCGCACGCAGTTTCATGATCCTTAGGAATTACATGGGGCGCCCCATATCGGTCAACAGACAGCAGGTCAGGTCCACCTATTTGCTCGAGACACTCGGCAACATGGATAATGAACCGGTCATCGAAGAGACCTACAGAGAGGTTCTTGAAGATGATATGGATGTAAAGAATGCGAAAGTCGTTCTTGAAATGATCGAGAACGGGAAGATGGGTGTCAAACTATTGCCGTTCACAGGAACCCCGTCGCCATTTGCACATTCCGTCATTCTTTCAGGATTCTCAGATATAGTTCTTATGGAGGACAGATCGGCGCTTCTCAAGGAACTTCATCGTAAAGTTCTATATCGTGCGTTGGGTGACGGTGTAAAGGATTTTGAGTTTGAGGAAGACCAAGTAATACCGTATTTCAGACATAAGATCGGACGCATAACATGCAAAGATGACATTCCGAAGATGCTCATGCGCACAGGACCTCTTCAGGCCATCAGAGAGCGTGGAAACAACATCTATGCATACTGCGACGAAGACAAGAAGATAGTCGATGATTGGGTAAGAGAGTTGATCAAGGACGGAACGTTGGGAACGGTGTTCTTGGATGAACCTCACATAATGGTCGCGAGTGAGATTCCTATATATGCTGCAGCCACGGCAAAGGAACGTGAACTCACCGAGATCGATCAAAAAGTGTACAATTGTATCGAGAAAAGGACAGCTATGAGTGAAATCACTACAAAGCTTGAGATCAGTGAGGATATGACATTCAGATCCATCAGGAAATTGGAGTCGATGTATATGATCACAAGATCTGATATCGCTGCCAACAACAGGTGGTATTTCTCAAAGGTAGAATATCCTGAACTCGATAAAATGACTTGTTTGGATAAAGTGGTTTTCAGATATCTCGGATGTTTCGCACCAGCCACGATACAGGAGATAGCATTCGTATTATCGATTCCAGATGATGATGTACGTTCGGCGTTGGATTCGCTCGTAAGGAGTGAAGAGGTATCGAGAGGATTCTTTTTGATTTCAGAGAAAGATCAGTACATGATATCTCTCGATCGTATGAGGCTTCAGGCCGGTAAGGAGAATGTTTTCGATTATGATACGGTCGAAGACTTCAGATTGACAAAAGGAGAGTCCTTCGATACGATCGAAGACTTCTTCAGATTCTACAGGTCTGCAGGAAGCGAGATCGATGTTTTCCACAGAGTGAAGAATTTCGACCTCCAAGAGTGGTATGCGATGAGAGAATCTGAGCGCATTCTTCTGGGAAGGTTCGTCAGAGGAAAGGTAAGATATGTTCTTGCAGAAGACGGGGACCGTTTGGCCAGTTTAAGGCCGGACGAGTCAACGGATGAAGATAAGAAACTCTTGACGAGGATCGATGGTCTCGGACAGGCGACAATGAGACAGCTTGTTGCAGAGACAGGCCGCGATAAGGATGAGATCAAGGAAGTCATCCAGAGATTGGACCGTTCATTGAAGATCGTACGTGCATTCGATGAGAGGGAGGATTGGGGAACAGAAAACACATACAAGGTGTATCATCCCAATCCACTGGATTACAATCCAATGGAGCAGCTCATAAAGGAAGCTATAACATCTAACGGACCGATACCTGCTCAGGCGCTTCGTTTCCTGTTGGGAATAGATTCCGACGATGTCGAAAAATATGCAAAGGCCGTTGGCGCGGAGGTCATCTTAGTGGGAAGCGGGCAGAATCAGATGTATGTGATGCCCGAAGAGATACCGCTTCTTAACAAGCCAAAAGCAGAGGAGTGCAAGGTCAGGATCCTCTCCATGTTCGATCCCGATCTGGGTTCGAAATGGTCCGAATTATCTGCACGTTATGGTGACAGATGGGTCTATCCGTTGACAAAAGGAAGCCGTGTCATCGGTGCGATGGAGATCTGGGAGATGTCTGGGTGCATCGAGATCAGAGGTATCGATGCTGATTCTATCGATTATATGGATGAGATCTTGGATGCTGTCGACGATCTGATGGAATTCTACAAGATGAAAGGTGTGGATGTCGTCAGGATAAGAGAGGTAATGGGTGTTGACATCGAGAAGTTGGATGAGAACGTCGCTACATTATACAAGGCTCACGGTTATTCTCTGGTCAATGGATTCTACGCTAAAGGAAGGTTCATCACAAGGACCATGACAGAGAGCGAGATGTTAAGTTACGTGTTCAGTAAACAGAAGGTCTCCAAAGGTGCAAAGTATGGTACGGTGGATCGCGCTGTGGCGGCCAGGGGATATATAAGAAATGATCAGGAGATCCTCACAAGAGTGATAGAGAAGACATCAATCAAGAAACAGATGGACCGCGGAAATCTCATAAGGATGACATTATCGCCTCCGTTCGTAGGTTATACTACAAGGGAGTTCGCTCCGCTTTATCGTGCGGCTAAAGAAGGAAGTCTTGACGAAGATATGAGGTCATTGTTCTTGCTGATCAAGGATAGGCAGCCCGTTTCTAGAAAGGAGATCCTTGCGAATTCCGTATTATCTACGGAGAAGACGATGGAAACGTTGTCTGAGTTGTCAAAATTATCTGCTATTTATCAGGATGCGGATTCATATTACAGCTTAGTGCCAATCAGGGATGTCGATCCGAAGGATGCTTTGAAAGAGGTCATCAAGATGCATTTCAAAGATTTCGGGATATTCACTGCAGAAGGACTTTCCCAGTTCATGAGTATCAGGATGGGGATAACAAGGCGCATACTCGCGGAGTTAGAGGATGAAGGACACCTTGTCAAAGGTTTCCTGCTCGAGAACGATCCGACCCTTAGGTGGATATTAGCAACAGATAAAGACATTAAACCCAAACCATTCATCGAGAGATTCCTGCTCAATACGCAAGATAATCTTCATTATTATCTCAGGGACCACATCAAGAAATTATGCGGAGCATCCGAATGTGTTATATTCGCAGGTACTGAGATCATAGGTTCATTCAAGGGAAAGGTTGCGATATCCGGTGCAAAGGTCGAGGATTTCAAGGGTTCTGATAAGGCTAACAGATACATCAAAGAGGTCGCAAAATCACTCGGTGTGAAGATAGACGAAGGTAAATCTTCCGAGGATGAGGACTGGGATGTATCGGAATTTTATCTCAAAACGAATCCAGGAGCATGAAAACAGATAAACATGTTCTGTTTTGGGCGTTCACATCAGGTTTTAATAGACGTAATCTATTGTTAACTCTATGAAGACCCCATGTGAGATCGTTGTTTGGTATGTGCTTCCTACGATCAGAAGGGAATTGGCAAGAGAATTGGTTGACTTCTACGGAATGAAACAGGCCAAGGTGGCCAAATTGTTCGGCGTTACGGATGCAGCTATTTCGCAGTATCTGAAGAACAAAAGGGGAGACAGCAGTTTCATTGAACAGAGTGAGCAGTATGATACGTTTGAGGCTGAGATCAAAGCTTCTGCGAAATCTATTGTAGAAGGCACATCTGATATTTCTGTGGAGATGTGTAGGATATGTGGCATCGTAAAGGATATCGGTCTTTTGGCAGAGATATATTCAGATAATACACACGTTCCAGCGCCGGCATGTGCATGGGGAGATCACGGATTCGTAAAAGGTCCTATATGATCACTATGGTAAAGGAATTCCTGAGCGTATCCAGCATATCTGCCGAATTTATCTCTTCCGAATTGTGACATCTTAAGATATGTTCCGGTTACACCATAGCGCGATTCGAGGCAATTGGATATACGAGCATCGATGGGAAATGCTTCCAAATGATCGAATGCGAACAATGCAACACAGTCAGCTACTTTTGGTCCGACCCCGTTGATGGTCATGAGTTCTTTTGTGCATCCCTCATAGTCCATTTCTGATATGGTGTCAAGGTCAATTTCCCCATTTTCGGTTCTTTCTGCGAGTTCTATGAACCTATTCTCTCTGAAACCGAGTTTACATATCTTTGTATTTTCTTTTTTGTCTAAGATCTGTTTCGGTGTTGGAAATTCACGTCTTTTTCCGAGATCAGTTCCGAAAGTGTCGCATACAGCTTCTGTCATCTGTGCGATGCGTTTTATATTGACGTTGGTAGCAAGGACATATGTTGCAAGGCATTCCCATCTGTTTTGCCTTAAAATGCGGAGTCCTGGACAGGCTTTAGATAAGTCTGCGACATAAGGGTCTGAATTTGATATATCTTTTATTATTTCGGCAAGATCATCCTCATTTCTAAAATATTTCAGGAGTTTGTTTTTGTCGGAGGATCCGTCGCAATCGAAACCATTCTCCGTCTGAGTAAGGGTCACAATCTCATTTCCGAGTACTCCTTCCCAAGAATTGGCTGTTTTTCTCCAACGATGAGCTTGTCCACAGCCCAAAGTTGGATCTAGAGAAACATCGAGTTCGATATGCATAGTCTTTGTATCTTAGCTTAAATATATACAAAATTTGGAAAAAAGAATACAGAGTTGCTTCCGAATTCATTAGATCTTTCGTCGAATCGAAAATATATAAAAATATTATCGAATTTTGCATCAGAGAATTATTTTTCAATAATTGAATGATTCACGAATAATGAAATAGATTGATATGAATTAGGAAACATGAGATTTGGTCCTGCAGGATATCCAACTAAAGGTAAAACACCCGAAGGTTCGCTTTAGTATACGAAAGATATTGGGTTGAATGCTTTGGAAGTGGAGTTTGTTCGCGGAGCAAGGATAACTTCAGAGAGGGCAAGGATTCTCGGTGCCTGTGCAAAGAGCTTAGACATAAGACTTAGCTGTCATGCGCCGTATTTCATAAGTTTTAATTCAGAGACCCAGGAGACCCGTGAGAAGAGCATCAATTGGGTTATGGATACGGTCCATGCAGCTCACGAAATGGGTGCCTACATAATTGTCATTCATGCTGCATCATACGGAAAATCTCCAGAGACAGCGTTACCTTCAGTTATTGACGGACTTGCAAAATGCAAGAATATGATGGATGATGAGGGTATCGAAGATGTCATTCTTGGTGTGGAAACGATGGGAAAGAAAGGGCAATTCGGCACTTTGAAAGAGATCGGGCAGGTCATGGAACATGTTGACGGAGTTTACCCGGTTCTTGATGTTGCACATGTTCATGCAAGAGGCGTCGGGTGTCTCAAGACAAAGAAGGACATGCAAGATTTGACTGACGAGTTTTTTCTGCTTTGTGGAAAAACTGCGCATTTCCACATAAGTTGCATAAAATACGGGGAAAAAGGAGAGATATCTCATCTTCCTTTGGATGTAAAGGAACCCGATATGCAAAATCTTGCAGATGTACTGGCAGATTCAAAAAGGGATTGTAATTTTATCTGCGAGTCACCTTTGATGGAAGAGGATGCAGTAGTGTTCAGGAATATGTTCCCGAAGTACCGCCAATGAAGTAAAGCTTTTTATTCTCTGTATCAATCATCAGACTACAGGCCACTGTGGCTCAGCGGTAGAGCGGCAGTTTCGTAAACTGTCGGTCGAGGGTTCAATTCCCTCCAGTGGCTCCATAATTTCAACAGTCTTCTTTTTTCTTGCTGTCGGCGATATGGTCTTCTTTTATCAGGTATTGATTGACAATCTTGACGGCACACACATCTCCACACATAGAGCATCCATCTTTTTCTTCTGTGCATCCGCGTTTTCTGTATCTTCTTGCCTTTTCAGGGTCGATACACACTTTGTACATAGCTTCCCAATCTAATTTCTTTCTTGCTTTGGCCATTGCGATGTCCTGATCGAAGTTCTTGCCTCTGCTGATGTCTCCGACATGGGCTGCGATCCTCGATGCGATCACACCTTCCCTCACATCGTTTTCATCAGGCAATGACAGGTGTTCTGCTGGCGTAAGGTAGCAAAGGAAGTCTGCGCCATTCTGTGCTGCGATAGCTCCTCCTATGGCGCCCACGATGTGATCATAACCAGGTGCGATGTCTGTGACCAAGGGTCCTAGGACATAGAACGGGGCGTTATGACAAAGGCTCTTTTCCAGATGCACGTTCATAGGGACTTGATCCAACGGAACATGTCCAGGACCTTCCACCATGCTCTGAACACCTGCTTCTCTTGCCCTCTTAACTAAATGACCCAGAGTCATCAATTCCGATAATTGTGCCTGGTCCGACGCATCTGCACAACAACCAGGTCTGAATCCATCACCGAGTGATAATGTGAATTCATATTTTTTAGCGAGTTCAAGCAGATAATCGAAATTTTTGAACAAAGGATTCTCATCTTCATTGTGAAGGATCCACGCGGTGAGGAATGATCCTCCCCTCGAGACAACATCCATGAGTCTATCGCTCTTTTTCAGCCAATCGACGGTTTCTCTTGTGATGCCGCAGTGAACAGTCATGAAATCCATTCCGTCTTTGGCGTGTTTTTCTATGCCGTTGAAAATGTCGTCCTCAGTCATTTCGACAACAGCATTCTTCCTTGCTGCGGTCAACCCGGTCTGATATATGGGGACTGATCCCATCATCACAGGACATTTATTCAGAAGTTTAGCCCTTATGGCATCAATGTCTCCGCCCGTGCTAAGGTCCATTACCGCATCTGCACCATATTTTACGGCAATGTCAAGTTTACGGAGTTCGCTATCCACATCTACGATGTCTCTTGATGTTCCCAAGTTCACATTGATCTTGATAGACATCCCTTCTCCGATCGCGCCGAGTATAGGGTTGTGTTTTGGATTACAAGGAACGCAGATACGTCCCGCTGCAATCCCGTTCCTTACGAATTCTTCACTGACCTTCTCTTTTTCAGCGATTTTCTTGATCAGAGGGGTGATTCCTCTGCGGGACTCTTCCATAATGGTGCTCATTTGATATCGAGAGGGAATTGCCTGTACGCTATTTCAGACTTTGTCCTGTCCCTCGCGTGCGCGTGCACGCACAAATTATTACGTGTGCGCACGTCTCTATATATACCACCAGAGCTTATGGAAAAACAATGCATATTTCATATGCGGAGTTGTAAATCTATGGATGGGAATAATCAGCAAGAGACCTACGATGCAGACAGCATCAAAGCTCTTAAGGGATTGGAAGCAGTCAGAAAAAGACCTGGCATGTATATTGGCAGTACAGATGCAAGGG
Organism: Candidatus Methanomethylophilaceae archaeon; assembly: GCA_963676235.1. GTDB lineage: Archaea > Thermoplasmatota > Thermoplasmata > Methanomassiliicoccales > Methanomethylophilaceae > JALNYB01. Next base: position 680,419 of record OY781044.1, on the reverse strand, counting down.
GGCTTCATCATCTGGTCTTTGAGGTCGTTGACAACAGTATAGATGAAGCAATGGCAGGATATGCTACAAAGGTAGATGTGTTCATCAATGAAGATGGGTCGATCACAGTAAGCGATGATGGAAGAGGAATTCCGACAGGAATGAACCACGAGGAAGGAAAATCTGCATTAGAGGTATGTCTCACGGATCTCCATGCAGGAGGAAAGTTCGATCAGAATTCTTACAAAGTATCAGGTGGACTCCATGGTGTGGGTGTCTCTTGTGTAAATGCGCTCTCGAAAACGATGGTCGCTATCGTGGAAAGAGATGGACATGTTTGGAGACAGTCCTACAAGATCGGAATACCAGATGGACCTGTAGAGATGATTGGAGATTCCGATAAGACAGGAACGACTATTACATTCATTCCGGATGAGACGATTTTCGAGACCGTTGAATTCGATTATAACATACTGCAGAACAGATTTCGTAACCAGGCATACCTCAACAAAGAAGCAACAATCTACTTCGAGGATAAAAGGACAGGAAAATCTGAATTATTCCATTATGACGGAGGAGTTGCAGAATTCGTTCAGTATCTGAACAGGTCTAAAAAGTCCATTCACGATAAGCCGATTGCATTTGAGGGCATTAAAAACGATATCGATATAGATATTGCACTTCAATACACAGATGGATACAACGAGGCAGTGGATTCATTCGTTAACACCATATACACTCTTGAAGGGGGAACACATCTCACAGGATTCAAGACTGCATTGACCAAGACGATCAATGATTATGGAAAAGAGAACGGAATGCTGAAAGACATAACCCTCGAAGGGACAGATGTCCGTGAAGGACTTACAGCAATCATAAGTATCAAAATGGCTGACCCTCAGTTCGAGGGACAGACAAAGGCAAAACTGGGAAGCAGTGTCGCACAGGGTGCCGTTTCTTCGTTCATGAATGAGAAACTAGCAGAGTATTTCCTAGAGAATCCATCAATTGCAGCCATTGTAGTAAAGAAGGGAATAACCGCATTCGAGGGCAGGGAAGCAGCAAAGAAAGCAAGGGATGCTACTAGAAGGAAAAGCGCACTCGAATCGACAAGTCTTCCAGGAAAACTTGCGGATTGCTCTGAGAAAGATCCATCAAAATGTGAATTGTACATCGTAGAGGGAGAATCTGCAGGGGGAAGTGCAAAGCAGGGCAGAGATCGTATGTTTCAAGCTATTCTTCCATTACGCGGAAAGATTCTCAATGTTGAGAAAGCGCGCCCCGATAAATTATTGGATCACGAGGAGATAAAGAATCTAGTCATCGCAATAGGAGGAGGTATCGGAAAGGATTTCGATATTTCTAAGATAAGATATCATAACATAGTCATAATGACCGATGCTGATGTAGACGGGGCTCACATCGGAACGTTGCTCTTAACTCTGTTCTATAGGCAGATGAGGCCCCTCATAGATGCCGGTCACATGTATATTGCAATGCCTCCGCTGTATAGGATCCACAAGGGAAAAAAAGAGATCTATGCATACAATGATGAGGAATTGGCAAAGGCAATGGCAGAGCTCGGACAGGGTGCATTGATCAGCAGGTACAAGGGTCTGGGAGAGATGAATCCTCAGCAGCTTTGGGATACTACCATGAATCCTGAGACAAGGGTGATGAAGAAGATCGAGATAACCGATGCCATTTTGGCTGATCAGTTGTTCTCTATCCTGATGGGAGACGATGTTGAGCCTAGAAGGGATTTCATCATTGAACATGCACACGAAGTGATAAACCTGGATGTGTGATATCATGGATGGAGCAAAAAAGACAATTCCGCAGAGCATCGAGAATGAGATGCAGCGCTCGTACATCGATTATTCGATGAGTGTTATCGTAGGACGTGCGCTTCCTGATGTACGTGACGGTCTTAAGCCTGTGCATAGGAAGATACTGTACGCAATGAATGAATTGGGATTGCAGTCTAATCGTCCTTACAGAAAATCAGCAACTGTCGTGGGAGAAGTATTAGGTAAGTACCATCCGCATGGAGATACAGCTGCATACGATTCCATGGTGAGGATGGCACAGCCTTTCTCTCTTAGATATCTACTGGTTGACGGTCAGGGTAACTTCGGTTCAGTCGATGGAGATTCTCCGGCAGCTATGCGTTATACCGAAGCGCGTCTTTCGAAGATGTCCAGCGATATGCTGGTCGATCTCGATAAGAATACTGTTGATATGGTGGACAACTATGACGGTTCTTTGAAAGAGCCTTCAGTCCTTCCATCAAAGTTTCCTAACCTTCTGGTGAACGGATCGGACGGTATTGCAGTGGGAATGGCAACAAAGATGCCTCCTCACAACATGTTCGAAGTCTGTAGTGCCATTAGCTATACAATCGATAATCCAGATGCAACCGTTTCAGACTTGATGGAATTTATCAAAGGTCCTGATTTTCCTACCGGAGGTACGATATTCGGTATGTCTGGAATAATTTCTGCCTATGAGACAGGAAGGGGAAAGCTCAGAGTGAGGGCAAACACTCATTTTGAGGAGATGCCCAATGGAAAGACCCGTATAATTGTCGATGAGATCCCCTATCAGGTCAATAAAGCATCATTGATAATCGCTATTGCAGATCAGGTCAAATCAAAACAGCTTGAAGGTATCACCGATCTTCGTGATGAGTCTGATAGAAAAGGAATGCGTATTGTCATCGAGCTCCACAGGGATGCCATAGATACAGTCGTCCTTGAAAATTTGTTCAAGAAGACTCAGATGGAGACCACATACGGTATAATCAATATCGCATTGGTAGACAACAAGCCGACAGTTCTTGGATTGAAACAGTTGATCTTCTATTACATAAAGCACAGAAGAACCGTTGTTGTTCGCAGGACACAATATGATCTGCAACAGGCTGAGAAGAGATACCATATCTTGGAAGGTCTGATGAAGGCACTGAACATGCTAGATGAGACCATCGCATTGATCCGTGCATCCAAAACGGGAGAAGAGGCGAATGTCGGGTTGCAGACGCTTTTGAACATCGATATGGATCAAGCAAAAGCCATACTGGATATGAGGCTTCAGAAGTTGACCGGTCTCGAGATATCATCCATCAAGGAAGAATACGATCTTCTGATCGCTACAATGAACGACCTGAAGGATATTCTGGGAAGTGAGAAGAGGGTCAACGATATCATCAAGAGCGAGATTGCATCGATGCGCGAATCTTATGGAGATGCTCGTCGTACAAAGATCAACGAGTATGCATTGGATGTCGATGAAGAGGACCTTATTCCTATGGAAGATGTAGTCATCACCATTTCCGGAGATAATTACATCAAGAGGATGCCACTCAACACCTACAAACAGCAGGCTCGTGGCGGTGTAGGCCTGACAGGAATGCAGACCAAGGAAGAGGATCACGTATCGAGCATGTTCATCACCTCGTCACACGATTATCTGATGTTCATCACTAATCATGGACGTCTTCATTGGTTGAAAGGATACAGAGTACCCGAAGGGAGCAGGCAGTCCAAAGGAAAGCCCATCATAAATCTTCTTTCGGATCTGGAAGAGGGCGAGAGGGTAGAGAATACAATTTGTGTCCATGACTTCCCAGATGACAAGTTCCTTGCATTCTGTACAAAGAAAGGTCTGCTCAAGAAGACAGCTCTCAGCGCTTACAGCAATGTAAGGGCTAAGGGCATAAAGGCCATAAAACTCGATGAAGGAGATGAGCTGATCGAATCTGCCATTACAGACGGAAACGAGCAGATTATCATGGCTTCGAAGAGAGGGCAGGCGTGTAGATTCGATGAATCGGATGTGCGTCCTACAGGAAGGGACACGATGGGCGTGAAAGGAATGACACTCGATAAAGGAGATGAGATAATATCCATGGCCGTCGTACATCCCGAGGATAAACTGTTAACGGTCACCGAGAATGGATATGGAAAGATATCCAACGTCGATGATTATCGTCACACACATCGTGGAGGAAAAGGCGTCATAACGATCAAGACCGATGAAAGGAATGGACAGGTTGTCTGTGTCAGAAAGGTGAATCTCGATGATCAGCTGATGGTCACCAGTATGCAGGGAAAGATCATCCGTATGGATATGAACGAGATCCGTGAGACCGGACGCAACGCGAAAGGTGTCAGGATCATGGACATGCGCAACGATGATAAGATAACTGCAGTGCAGCCACTTGTTTCGGATGATGATCCACCTTCGGAGACAGTAGAATGAGAATGGAGGCTGGGAACACATTCATGGCGACCATTATATTGGTCGCTATTGGAGGTACCCTGTCTCTGATATCTTTCCTTGTCACAGATAATAAGACCGGGACGGTAGCAATACTGTACCTGGTCACATTTATCTGTCTGCTGATATCAGCAGTATGCATATATCTGTCAAAACGTAGATATGATGTGATAACCGCAGAAAAGGATATTGTCGAGTGTTTCAGATTGAAAAAAGAGGGCATTATGAGGGAGCCAGCAGATGAGATAATACCAAAAGGTAAGATGCCTGAGGAGTGATTTCTATTCAGCAAAACTTTATAATGGAAAAGTAACCATAGGGGAGAGTAACGCCGTGGTAACTCAGTTGGGAGAGTGCATGACTGAAGATCATGAAGTCGCTGGTTCGAGCCCGGCTCACGGCACCATACTTTCTTCTCCTACAATTATTATCGTTCCGACGATCAGTATGACGAGGGATCAATTTGGAAGCGGATAAGATCTTCATAGATATCAGGACAAGTGAACTCACATTGTCTCAGGTCCGTGCGGAGATCAAGCGCATTCAAGCAGAAAATCCAGGTTATGAGATATTCTTGGATGGGGATGCCCACGCCATTGTCGGACGAAAGAGATCCAAACAATAAAGGTGTAACCATGGGTAGAGGTAGAATTACAATAGGACTTTACAATTCATACGATGCGACCAAATTCAGGGAACCTCATAGAAGGGCCATCGCAAGAACCGGCGATCTCGCTTTGGCGTTCGGCATGAATCTATCTCTTTTCGGTTTCCCAATTCCAGAGGATACCAATACGCCTTTGGAGGTGGCTGAGTGGGTCGCAGGTACGACAAGCATCGGCGCACACGGTGATAATTTTGTTCAATTAGCGGAAAAGGGCAGATTTATGAAGTTTCCATATCCTACTAGAGGATTTCCTCCGCAATTGGGAGAACCTATTCTGACAACGAGTAAACCGGTCGAAACAAAACAGATAACGGTCGCTCAGACAATAGAAATGGTCGAGAAGGGACAAAGTATCCTTCTGGTATTCGGTCTCGGTCCTCACGGTGTTCCGAAGGATGCAGCGGCCATTCCGAAGTACAATCTGGATATCACCGATGGCGGTTATTCACTGGAAACATGTACTGCGTTGGGTGCGGTATGCGGTGCTTTGAATGCAAAATTGAATCAGTAATGGTCGTACAAGATATTTTCGGGTTCTAAAAGTACACCATTTCCATTTTCTACGCGTCCGCAGATCTGCGCGTTCTTGTATTTTGAAGCGATGTTCTCTGCGTCTTCCTTAGGTGCGATGATCGTGAATCCCATACTCATATTGAGGGTCTGGTAAATCTCGCGTTGATCGACATTTCCGAGTTCCTGGATCTTATCGAAGATAGGTGCTGGTTTTACTGGGTCATCTATGATGTACTGAAGTCCTTTCTTCATGCGAAGGATGTTTCTCAGGCCTCCGCCAGTAATGTCCACAAGTCCGTGAATTGTGTTTTCGGATGTGATCTCTAATATTTGTTTAACATAGATCTCGGTGGGAGTAAGAAGTTCCATACCGATGCTCTTAGATAATCCCGATATTTTGTCTCTCATTGAAAGTTCTGCTGATTCGAAGACCTTTCTTGCAAGAGTGAGTCCGTTTGAATGGATTCCTGTCGACCTCAGTGCGACGATAAGGTCTCCTTCTTCACATGTTGCGCCAGTGATGATCTTGTCTTTCATGACATATCCCATGCAGGTTCCGGAAAGATCTACGCCATTGATAATCTCGGGGAGGACGGCTATTTCTCCTCCGACGATTTCCATGTTGGACATTTCTGCGCCTTTGTTGAGTCCGATGCCGATCTTCTGTGTGATATCATCATTTGGTTTGTCAATTGCTATGTAATCTACGAACGATGTGGGTTCTGCGTTAACGCATATCGTGTCGTTCACATTCATTGCGATACAGTCGATACCAATCGTATCCCAAATCTGCAATTCCTCAGCAATCAGAAGTTTTGTACCGACACCATCGGTTGCAAGTGTGATGTATTTATCTCCGAAATCAATAAGACTTGCGAAAAGTCCAGGCATATGGACCATTTGTCCTAGTCCATTCCTTTTGTATTTGAGTTCAGTAACAAGAGATTCGATAGCGCTCGACTTCTCGTCTATGTTCACGCCTGCTTTTGAATAAGTCCATCCGGCCGTCATCGGGGTCCTCATCTCGGGGATAGCTTCTTGCACTTATTAGTTTTCCATAACAAAGGGTTTAAGCGGGAAGGGTATTGCAGATGATTGTGGGACTACATGATCGTTGGATAGTGGAGCGTCAGAACGAACACTATTACAAATTAGCGAAGAAGTTGGATTATCGTTCAAGAGCATCATTTAAATTGATACAGATAGACGACCGTTTCCAGATATTTCGTCTGGGCGATTCGGTCGTAGATCTCGGTGCTTGTCCAGGAGGATGGCTCCAGGTCGCGAAAGAGCGTGTAGGAGAGACGGGAAAGGTAGTCGGTGTAGATCTCAGATATATCTATCCCTTGGAAGGAGTAGAGACTTTTGTGGGGGACATCACCGAAGATAAGACGATGATCGAACTTCTGACCAGATTCGGAGGAAAAGCGGATGTCGTCCTTTCAGATATGGCTCCGAATATTGCGGGTCATTATTCAACAGATCATGCAAGGTCTGTCAATCTTTGTATGTACGCCGTGGACGTATGTGATCGCATTTTGAAAAAAAACGGAAAGATGGTCTGTAAAGTATTCATGGGAGACCTGATGGATTCATTGACGCGTGAATTGGATAAAAGATTCCAATCAGTTAAGATCTATTCTCCGGATGCATCGCGTGAGACCTCTTCCGAAGTATATGTAGTATCCAAAGGATTCTTAGCAAATCATCGTGTAAAACTGAAGGTTTTGGAAGAAGAAGACAACGAACCGGATTTCAAGACAAAGGGACCTCAGATCTGATCAATCCCAGAAACGTTTTGTTTTCGCGTATTGTATCTCAGCATTCATTATGTCTCTGAGGAAATCATCTTCTTCGGAATGCATGCTTCTCAATATCCTGGATGCGGCATCTGGTCCGATACCTCTTCCAGCAAGCGCCATCGCAGCCCTTCCACCGTATTCGTTTACGATATTCGCGTTCCTGGAGACCCTCATCGCATCTTTTTTATCTTGATTGGAGCGGTCTGTCATCTTCACTGCTTTGATGCTTTCACGCTCGTAACTCTTCAGCAGGGCGATCATATTTCCGCCACATTTTGGACAGATGAAACGTTTAGGGGCGTTTGCGACACGCACTCTCCACTGTGTTGTGCAGTTCAGACATGATGCGAACAGAGTTTCGTCTTCTATTCTTTTCTTTAGAGCTACAAGTATTGCATGATCTGCACGTACAGGTTGCATCAATTCCTTGGATCTGACGATACCTTCCAAACCTATTGGGGATATTCCGCACATCTCCAATTTTATTTTACCTTCAGAGAGCATCGAGATTACGAATTCTGTGTTCTTGATGTCTAGATCTTCCCACAATACGACATTCAATGCTTCATTGTATGCAGGTGTGTTCATGTGCAGGTCGAAAAGTCTTCCGAAATTCATGTAACGGTGATCTGCACCTTTTTCTATTATACCGAATTTTTTTGCAACATGGACGAATCTCCATTTGAGATATGTAGAATTGAGGATAGTGATCCTCGCTAGAGCTTCGATGGTCCCGGGTTTTATATTTTTGAATGTATCCAGCATTATTTTTTTATCTATGTTCCTAGGCAGTTCTAGAATTACACGGTACGCATCTGTGGAGACGCCGATACTTTCTCCTAAACGTGCAGTTAGAAGTGCTGAATAGATTTTTCCTATGGTTTCGTTCACTTTGCTTCCAAAACAGCAGTTTAGTATTGCAAGTCTGTCCCCGATCTCTAAGGTTACGGTTTCGTCGGTGGGCATAGGCCATTTTTCCAATTGTTCGTTAAGATATCCTTTCACTTTGTTGCGGCAGTTTTCGTCTCCAGGATATATCTCGAAGTTCATTTCACGGCGCATTCTGCCGACCTCCATCGCAACTTCGAATGGGACAGGTATATCAGAGCCCGTCCAAGAAGGAACAGAACCCACATCTTTTGCCTCTTCCACTAAGAGTTCATCTTCGCGCATTTCTACGATACGCCATGTACGTCCTTTGGCAATGAACATCGCAAACGGTTCTGCGAATGTTGCCACGAAACTTTCGTCGAGGGTACCGATTATAGCTCTGGTGCTGATGTCTCTGATAAGATATGTACGTTCATCAGGAATCATGGAGATGTTATTGAAAAAATACTCCATTCCCTTCTTTGAACGCGATATCGTTCCGTCATCTTCCCACAGCATTCTGATGCCCTTGAGTTGTTCGATGACGCCATCCATGTCTTTTTGGGTAAGGTCTTTGAATGGATGGGTTCTTCTAAAGATCGTGTATGCTTCATCCTTTGTGTATCTGCTTACCATGGTCATAGCGATTATTTGGTTTGCAAGTACAGAAAGAGGATTGGGTCTTCCTTTGTAATATTCCAATTCCTTCGCATCGCTCTTTCTGGCAACGACCATAGCTTCTGCCACTTCATCGGGTGCGGTTGCCAGTATCACGGATATTATCTTCTCTCCGATCTTATGCCCTGCACGGCCAGCACGTTGGATCATTCTTGATACTTCTCTCGGTGAATTATACTGAATGACAAGGTCAGCAGAACCTATATCTATGCCCAACTCCAAGGATGATGTACATATTACGGCTTTGAGGTCTTGATTTTTGAAGCGGTCTTCCAGATTCATCCTATTTTCCTTTGAAAGAGAACCATGGTGCACATCTATGGATAGATTTTCGTCCCACATGTGATATCTGGCTGCCAACCATTCGGCTGTCTCACGTGTGTTCACGAAGAATAGAGTGGATCTTCCTGCTTCTATCATTTCTCTTGCCCTTTTCATAACGGCAAGTATTTCAGGGTCACTTTGGAGTTTATCAAGAAGCGCAGAGTCATTTTCGTCTGGAACAGGGCATTCAACGCGGATATCAAAATCACGGTATGTATCATGTTTGCAAACGATAACATCCCTTTTAGAACCAGCTAGGAAATCTCTGACATTATCTATGTCTCCGACCGTTGCGGACAATCCGATCCTTTGGTATTCTCCGTTAAGAGCAACCAATCTTTCCAAAGCGACGCTTAGTTGAGCGCCCCTTTCGTTGCTTGCAAGCTCATGTATTTCGTCAACAACGACCCATTCAATATGTTTTAGATGTTCTCTTAGGCGTTTTCCTGTGAACAACACCTGAAGTGTCTCTGGGGTCGTGATAAGGATCTCAGGAGGTTTTTGTGATTGTTTATTCCTGTCAGATTGAGAAGTATCTCCATGTCTCACCCCAACTGTAATCTTCAGAGCTTCGCCATAATCTTCCATTCTTTTGAGCATATCCCTATTCAATGCTCTCAGCGGAGTGATGTAGAGGCATCTGATTCCAGGTTTTCCTTTGCTTTTGTAAATACTATCATAGATGGGGAGCATGGCGGCTTCGGTCTTTCCGATACCAGTGGGCGCGACCAATAATACATTATTTCCTTTTGAAATTTTAGGAATGGCATCTTTTTGAGGGTCTGTCGGTTCAATGATTCCTCTGCTTTTCAATACAGAGATTAGTTCTGGACAAATACCTTCAAAAGACATATGAAAAATAAAAGAACGCTGAAGGTTTTCCTTCAGCGTGAAATGTTTATCTCCTCTTCTTTTTCTTTAGAGCCTTGAGATTATCTTTAACAGCGATACGAATTTCTGCTGCTTGATCTTCTCCGTCAGTAATCTTGTTCTCATCGAATCTGAGAATTGCCCATCCATCATCTTTCAGGGCAATTTCATCATCTTTGGATAGAGATTTGCTGACATAGACCGCTACTTTAGATTTTACGAAAGCGACTGGTACACAGCAATCTCCATAATCTCTTCTGCATCTAAGACCTTTATTCCACGAAGCCCTTCTAACAAGTGCTTCAGGCGAGTTGTCGGTGAAGGCATCATCGTCGATGTAGTCTTCTACCTCATCGTTTTCGATAGCATCTGCCACGGCTGTATTGGTAATTTCCACTTTCTCGGGTTCTTGAATGACCGCAGAAATCGTGACTTCAGGTCTTATTGCAATTGCTGCTTCCTGTTTGACCGCAGGTACTGCGGGTGCTGAAAGAGGTATTGCTTCAGACATTGGCTCGGCTTCTGCAGCCGGTTTGGCTGCTTCAATTCGTGCAGCCTTAGGTGCTTCGGTCTTGTCTTCAGTGGGGGCGAGAGGTTCTGTTACTTTCAGAAGGATATCTGAAAGATCCATTACCTTGATCTTGGAATTGATCTTTTTCGCTCCTTGTGAAAGGTTGGTGACACAGAACGGACAGCAGGTAACAATTATCTCGGCTCCTGTCTCCTCTGCATCTCTGACCCTTTCGGCAGCAACGTTGACTGCGAAGTCATTGTATTGGGATTTGTATCCTCCGCCTGCTCCGCAACATCTAGAATTCTCTCTGTTACGTTCCATTTCGATAAGTTCGATGCCCTTGATTTTCTTCAAGACATTCCTGGGTGCATCGAATACGCCCATATGTCTTCCTAAGTGACAGGGGTCGTGATATGTGACCTTTGCTTTGAATTCGTGGTTGAGCGGTAATTTCCTTGCGCTTATAAGGTTCTCTACATATTGTGCGAAGTGGTAGACGTTCTGGCCAACCTTTGCATAGTATTTTCCGAAATCTGTGGACACGGTTTTGAAGCATCCAGCACAGGTCATGACCATGTCTTTTGCTCCCATTCCGTCAGCTTTCTCAACGACCTTTTCTGCACACGCGAGAGAGAATTTATCATTTCCAGTTCTGAGAAGAGGAGATGAACAGCACCACTCGTCTTTACCAAGGATGTTCATTTTTACTCCAGCTCTTGCCAGGACACGTGCTCCGTTTTGAGGTATTCCCTGCTGTCTGTATGATCCTGTACATCCTGCGAAGAAGATAACATCAGGTGTGTCTGATTTAGGTACATCTGCAGGCCACCAGTCCCCTCTATTTTTATCAGATTCTCCATATGGATTGTGGCATTCTGCAACTTTCGTGGCCATTCCTTTATGGGCAGGCATAGGCCCTACACCAGATTCTACGAACCATTTTCTGCATTCTTCCCAAAGTTCTACGAGAGGAATCTGTGCATGACAAACCACTTCGCAGTTTCCGCATCCAGTACATTTGTACATTGCGTCTATGAAGTATGGATTGAGTGAGATTTCTCTTTTGAGAACTCCATCCAGTGCGTCTGCTGCCGAAAGTTGGTTCAAATAATAAATTTTTCCTCTAGGTGTAACCGATTCCCACGGTGTTTGGTTATGTGCCTCACAGACACTAATACAGTAACCACACTGGAGACAGGCAGTCAGAGCCTTCTGGATACGCGGCATGTTTGTCATGGTATACCTCATTTTTCTGAAAAAGGGCTATTTTTCAAGCCCTTATTATAAGTATACAAGAAAGCAAACGCATATATTAAGGCTTTTAGAATTGGAGATGTGCCACTATACAATTTTTGACGTGTTTTTAGATTATGCAAGTGTATTGTTTAGAATAAAAAATTTCAAGCATTCGAAAATAAAAAAGTCATCATATCTTTAATCTGTGTGTTTTCACTTTCAAGCTATTCCGAAAATGACAAAGACTTGAAGTTGTTGCAAAAAGGGCCTCTCATATGGTGATTTTGTACAGGATAATACTTCAAACGTATTTCAAGTCCAGATGCGAGTAACTACAATTCGTGCGATCTGCGGTTTCATTCTTGATCATGGTGTTAAATTTTAAACCATGTTAGAAAGAATGTTACAGAGATGACAAGTTATTAGTTGTAACGATAATCTGATTAAAAATACTGTATTCATTTCTTTGTTGCTTTGAGACAGAAATGCGCAACCGTGACAAGGTCAAGAGCGTCGAGTTCAGAGTAAGGTATTTTCAATAATTGTTCATGTCTTTACGGTTGTCGCTAGCGACAAAGTAGGGCCATAGTATATTGTTGATATGCTTAACACTATGCATCGATGGTTATTTTTGAGAACGTTAAGAAAATATGACAGCTGCAATGTTTCTTTGATTACATTACAATTTAGCCTGTTGAGTTTTTAATAAAATACCTCAGTCGAGTCTCCAGTGTGTTCACGGCAACTATTTTGTAAATAAAATCTGTCAGGAACTTTAGAAAATTCTGATGGCCAGACAGTATGAAAAACATGTGGGCCCAGCCGGATTTGAACCGGCGACCACCTGGTTATGAGCCAGGCGCTCTACCTGTCTAAGCTATGAGCCCTTGACCATGGTTAGAATCATAAAAGATAAAAAACTATCGAATGAATTGTAGCGAAATACAGTAAAAATAAAAAGTATGGCGCCGTCGCACGGCGACTACTCCATCCGACCCAGTTCAGATTTTAAAAATATCAATTTTTTCTCAACCAAATTTTATCGCCCCCTTATGTCCTTCTTTCGGGGGTGATTTTGAATTTTACTGATACAAATATCATGTTGCTAGTTTTTTGAAAGAAGTTTCTCGGTGCTTTCTCACTGATAAAAAGGGGGTGTCTTATGACACAAAATGAAACTAAAAAAGATGGTGCAAAAAAAGAGTTTAAGCAGATTCTTAAACCGTTTTCTTCTGCGCGTATAACTGATAATTACATTTCAGAATATACCGTTTTTACAGGATTGGAAATAAAAAAGGATGGAACTGAATATCCCCCTAAGATTTCGATTCGTAGGGATTTAACAAACAGAAATACCAATAGCGTTACTACGATCTATATGGAAATTCCTGATTATCTTCAGGATTCATTGAATGAATCATTCCATGCTATTAAGTATTTCAAAAAATCGGGGGATTCTTCGAATGAATCTTAAATTCCTTACGATCATGTCTGTTGTCGTCCTTGGTCTCTGCGGAATTGCAGGGATCGTTGCGATTTCAGATAATTCCGATGCGGTATCTATTGACCATTCACACGATTACAGTATCGGGTCTCTTACGGTGGATGCTGGTGCAACTTTCACGATCTCGGGTTCTTATTCAGGGATGGATTCGAGCGTAGGTGTTGTTAATTATGCTACAAATTACAGCTGGGCAACCGTATCCCATGGCATATATGGTGAACCTACAACATCTGGCGGTGTGTCTGTAACAGGAACTGCGCCTTCTATGGCTGGTACGTATACGATCCAATGGAATCAAGTATATGATGAGGGTGGCTTTAGCGGTGTACATTATGTTGACCCTACATTTTGTGTGGGTTCTGCTACATTGATCGTGTCTCCTGCGCTCGGTTCATTCACTGTATCCTATAACGCTAACGGCGGAACGGGAACGATTGTTTCCAGCACAGGGGTAATCGAGGGTTCATACGTTGCACTCAAGACCAATGCTTTCACGTATACAGGATACACATTCATAGGCTGGAAAGTCAATAACACAGGTTCTACTCTGGTGGCTGGTTCTTCATACAGTCCGACTGCAAACGTCGTGATGTATGCGCAGTGGTCTGCGAATGTTTACGGAATTACGTTCAACAGTAACGGCGGTTCGGACATCGCTTCGCAGTCTGTAAATTACGGCGATTACGTCAATTATCCAACATCACCGACAAAACTCAATTACACATTCGGCGGATGGTATCTTAACAGTGCTCTGACCGATTCTTTCAGTTTCTCCACACAGATTACGGGAAATACCACACTCTATGCAAAATGGATTCTCAATTCATATTCGATAGCATTCGATTCTAACGGCGGTTCTTCTGTATCGACATTGGTTATCCAGGCGGGAGATTCTGCATCTAAACCTATCAATCCAGTAAAGGCTAACTCTACCTTCATGGGCTGGTATTCTGACAGTGCTCTGACTACCTCTTATGTGTGGGGTTCTGCCGTATCGTCCGATATCACTCTGTACGCCAAATGGAACGCTAATCTTGTTGTAACATTCAATACCAACGGCGGTTCATCAATCGACAGTCAGGGCGTATCATATGGCGGTCTTGTCGTATGTCCATCAGACCCGACATTGAGCGGTTACGTTTTCATCGGGTGGTATTCCGACAGCGGTCTGAATACGATTTTCTCATATTCCACATTGATAGTGGAGAACACCACGATCTATGCAAAATTCGTAGAGGATTCAACTTATGCTTCTTCGTACCCCAATATAACATTGTCAGTCGATGGTTCTGGAACGATGACCGCTGTTCTTGATTGCGATATCACCAACTGTGCATCGTTATCATGGGATTTCGGGGATGGTTTCACATCATCCGAGCAATCGGTTTCTCATAAGTACACATCTGAACAGGTTTACAGCATCACGTTGACCGCTGTTTCCGAGGGCGGTCTGTCATCGTCCAAGACCGTTACTTTTAGTGCTGAACAACCCGATAACGAGAGTTCCGACAATACGATGGTTTACTTCGGTATCGGTCTCGTTGTTGTGTTCATTATCGGACTTATGGCGGTATCGAAAAAGCATTGAACGGGGGTGAAAAAAATGATTAATGAAATTATAGAACTTGCACAGAATCCAGCCTCTTACACCGAACCGTTGTTCGTGTTCGGGGTTATATTCAGTGTCTTAGTGATTTGTGTCGTTTGTTGTATCGTTACTCCTCTGATCAAGAGGAAACACAGGGGGTACTAAGATGGGAAAAATCGGACTTGGTGTCAAGTTTGGTGAATTGATGGGCAAACTCGCTATCCCTGCGGTTGGCGGTTCGGCTGCTTTCTTCGGCTTCGAGTGGCTGACCAATGGCGGTTTACAGGATTCCGTAGGCGGTGCAACAGGGCTTGACGAATTGACTTCTTCGATAATCACTTTGGCTGCTGCGGGTGTTGCGATAATCGTCATATTCAAGGTTCTTGGCAACCGCTTAGATAAAAAAGGGGGTCGCTGAATTGACCGATCTCACTGTATGGGACAACCTTACGGCTGTCCTTCAGGAACCTTACACCTGGGGCGTACTGATCGCTTTGGGTTTTGTTGCCATCGTCGGTTTCAGAGCATACCGTAAACATAAGGGGTGGTATTGATGTGGGGTGCTATCATCCTCGGCGGTCTGACCGTTGCCGATGCGATTTGCTACTATTCGACAGGAACGGACACCGTCGGGGTCATCGCTGACTATCTCGGTTGGACGACCGAAGAGACTGTGGCTGAAACCACTACCGTGGTTACAGATAGCGGTATGTCGGCTGTTGATTTCGTTGCATCCAACACGTTCTCGCTTCTGGCCATCATGATATTGTTAGCAACGGTTTGGTATCTAGCCATCAAGCCATTGAGAAAGGGGAAATCCAAGGGGGTGAAAATATGATTTCTGATCTCGGGGCGAAAGCCCTGACCCTTTCCATTTTGGCCATGCTCTGTGTGAGTGGTGCATTCGTGATCGCTAACGATGACAGCGGATCGGATGCCACGATCAATGCGACAGATGGTCTGGACTATACCGTAACAAACGGGTGTCTCGTGATCAGTGGAACGGGCCCGATGCAAGATTATACTAGTTCGGCTAATCTAGGTACACTTTACACGTTTACGACATGCATTATAGAATCAGGTGTTACATCAATAGGCGCCAATGCATTCTGTTCTTGTTCGACTCTTACATCTGTTATTATATCTGACAGTGTCACATTCATCGGAGATAACGCATTCAAGTATTGCTCAAATGTCATATCAGTTACATTTGAAGGACTTCAGCCAACGTTTGGTTCTTATTCATTTTATCTAGGATACTATGGATTTTATGCAAATGCAATCATCTTCACCACAGGATGGGGGTCTTTATCGGTTTTTACTTCTGATATAATTGCATCGTTTACAGGGTTAATATTCGAACCTATAACTCACACAATATCATTCGACGTTGGAACTTCTGATGTGGTTGTTCCTGCATCGCAGACTATCACCAGCGGATCTTGTGCGACTGTTCCTGATTTGACCGTTGACGGTTTCACCGTTTCTTGGTATTCAGATTCTGGATTGACAATACCGTTTGATTTTACTTCTGTAATCACAGCAAACACGACGTTGTATCTTGGATTGACGGTTGTTCCTGCAGAAATACCTGCAGAGGACACACCTTCTGTCGACGACAACGATAATGACGATCCTGCTGTGCCGGATTCAGTCATTATGGCTATTTTTGTCATTGTCATCGCTATTCTTGCTTTGATCGTTCTTGCAAAGGTGAGCTCTTGAGATTGAGAAACATAACATTGGGTCTATCCCTTCTGGTCTCTGCGGGGGTGATAGCCCCCTACCTTTCTGACCTCTTCGGAACGAACACAGTGTACGGAACGGTAACATTGGGCGGGATTCTGTCTTTCTTCGGCGGTATCTACTTCTATCGCGGATGGGTGAAAAGATGACTCCCTCGATGTTCGTAATATGCTCTTCCGTGTGCGTGGTTCTCGGTTTTGCTATGGCTTTTTTCTATTACAGGTGGGTTTCTAATGGATTTGAAAGAATCGTTTAAGAACATCATCTCGACATTGCCATCATCATCGTCACAACAGGTAACGGGTCGCACGTGGCTGGATTTGCTTACGGTTGGCCGTTACAGGATATTTCTGATTTTGTTGATGCTCGGTCTCATTATCCTGGTCCTTATCAAGCCTGATATTTTTACGGGTGTGATATCTGGTATCCAGGATAACAGCCATTATTTCCTTGCTATTGCCATCGGATTTGTTCTTGGTCGTTACGTTGTTCAGAATTATCTTAACGATTCTGTTTATCTGGGTTGTTTCAATACAGACACTAATTTCATGGAATTGTGGGCTGTTTCTAAACCTACTTTTTCACGTATCATATCTAAAAACAAGATTTCCACGTTCTCGGTCAATTCTGCATCGGGTAATTATTATCCTGTTAAATCTGTTGATCCTGTCACCAAAGAGATCGTATTCGGAGACTGCAACAGTTCTGGAAAATTACCTGAAGTGGTCATGGCTCGTGAAAATAATTATAATATGGTTATTCATGAAAATGTAGAATTAACTAGAAAGGTTGCACTTTTTGAAGATACTCTAGAACTGCAATCTACCAATAAATCAAGAAAAACAATGCGTCGTTATGTTTCTATCGAAGATTCCATATTATCTGGCAATTCTTTAACCGATTCTGAAATTCAAGATATGGTTTTTTCTGATTCTGATAAAAAAGAAGGTGAATCCGTTGATTGAATCTTCTAAGACTTTAGTTCATCTGAACGGAATGAAATACGGTCTTGTCAACATCCTGGGAACGGGAAAAACCTTCAAGAGCGGTACTCTGTACAGCATCTTAGAGGAATGTCCTAACCTCATATACAGAAAGAAAGCTTTTTTGAAATTCCCTGATTCCGATAAACTCTTTCCTTCCGATTTCAATGTGTATTCTGTAGACGATCTAAACGATGTCGAACCCGATTCCATACTCATAATCGAGGATGCTAACAGGGTTTATCCGTCTCGTTCTTCCAAGTCTACCGAACTTCAAGAGTATCTGGGGTTGATTTCTCATAAGGATGTCGTAATCTATACTACAATTCAGAATACCAGCAATACTGATCTCTGTCTGCTTGGTCGTGACCAAGATACTGTTTTCATTCATAAAAAAATGGGATATTCTAATATCACTTTTGAACGCGAGGAATTAAGGAGCTCATGCAATTGTGCTAATCAGATAATCGAATCCACTCCTGTCGGTCTCGCTCTCAATTGGCGTTTTATATCATACGTTCCCCGTTTTTGTGAACGTCTGATATTGAATGATTCTCCTGAATGGTATGATGATTCTATCGCAAAGGCTCTTCGTAATTACAAGATTCCAAGCATCGAGAAAGCCAAGAATAAGGGGGCTTCTCAATGAACGGTATCTTTACCCCTTCGTCCGAGGTCTTCGCTGCAATATCTCAAATTGTCTGTTCTAAGCTGAATTTACCACGCGATGTTGCGTTGAACAATGATTCTGAAAAGTATCATCTGGATTTGGCTTTCTTCAAGTTAATGGGTATTTCAGATTCGATATTCCCTAAAACGGTTTTAGCGACCTATTCTAATATCGGACTTTCTAAGGCGTTGCAATCCGCACAGACGGTAGATCGTGTAACTGCAACCTTATCCCCTGACGATACTTTGATAACGTCTGTAAGCGAACCCTGCGAATCACTATCAGATAGCGTATCCCCATGTCCGAGTCAGGGCGAGAGCCTCCAAGCGGATGCGGAGGCTCGTAACCCTGACGGCTCTTTTCAAGAGGAATTATGACCTCCCCTTTATGGCCGTACTCCGACCCCGACTTCAGGGAACGTTGGAAATACGGTCTCGAAACAGTGAATCTAGATGTCGCTGCACAACACTTCAAGAATTGGTCTAATGTCAAAGAATACACTTTTTTGAAAAATGAGGATACCGATAAGATAATCTATTGTCTCAATTCCAAGCGCGGTAATGACACCTACGCTAGAAAACAGAAACTCAAATTCGAGGATATCCAAAAAGGATTCGATAACAAAGTAATGGATTTCCCGTCTGCCCGTAAAGGATTCAGAGACGGTATCAAATACAGATTCTCATACGGTCTTTTCATTACTTTTACGATAGATCAGAATCAGATGTCTGATCTCGATGCTTGGAAAAACATAACCAAGATGCTCAATCAATTCAAAGCTATCCTGACCAAGAAATTCGGTTCTCATTACGCTTCTCTGATAGTCAAAGAAGCCAACGGTAGCGGTTACCCTGCCCCTCATATGATCGTTCTCTTGGACAAGCCCGTAGAAGCCTTCTTGCATCGTTCCAATACCACAGGTAAATATTCTTGGCGTATCCAAGACCAAAAAATTGTCAATTTCTTCCATGATGCGTGGGCTAGGTATTCTATGGGTTCCTTCCTCGATATCCAGGCGATTGTAGACGGTTCTATCGGCTCGGCAGGTAAAGTATCGTATTACATCACGAAGTACATCAGCAAGTCCGTAGACCTGCACAATAAGACCGCTTTGTACACTCATACGGGACAAAAATTGTTCAACCTCCGCGATATGATCTCTGCATCCTTCCGTCAGAGGCTTGACATAGAATGTGTCAAGCCTATTACTCGACTTGACACCTATTATAACGAGTTAAAACTACTCAAAAAACAACAGCATAAACTAGAAAGGGAAATGGGCGACAATTTCAACTTCTACCCCGACCTCAAAAAAGAGTACGACACCGTAACCAAACAGATAGAGACCCTCAAAGAAACGAAACCAAAGACCGAATGGCAATTTCTCGACAGTTTCAGGGTTTCCAACCAATCCGACATCCAAAAACTGCTAGACCTTATCATGGTCTACACCTCGAAACAACAAACGCCACCGCCACCGCCCGAACAACTGCCCGATGCCGAACAGCAACCGCTGTACGCTCTCGACAGTTGGGAAATGACCGCCTAAGCTGGTTATCGCCTTTTCCGGCACGACCTCGTTTTAGAATTTTACGATATCAGTAGCAACCTAGAGCTTCATGGGGTTTAATTCCGGAAGATCCTTACGTAATTCATTACGAAAAACGTAGAGAGCTCCCTCGAATTTCGTAATCTTTTTATGTTTTCATTTTAAACGGGGTTGTTATTTTTTTTTGATTGCTAAAGAATATTTTACTTTTTTTAATCCATTAGGTGTTATAGTCCATTTTAGAAGGTTATAACCATTTGTTTCTATTTTTTCATAATCTACGATATTTAATGCATAGAATTGATTTACAACAATGTTTAGGATTTTTTCCACCGATTCGTCAGTTACTTTATCGGAATATGTTTTCTCAAGTATCCATTTTTTTATTTTATCAAATAAGCTTGATTCAAATATTCCTGTTATGAATGCTGATTTAAATCTAAATAAAACTTCATTCCATGTGAAGTTTAAATTTTCTAATTGCCATTCTTCTTTAAAAACAACTATTTCTTCAGTATGGGTATCATCATTACTTGATAAATCTGAAACGTTTTCTTCGATTTTTATATTATTTTCTGCTTTTTTTAATTTCTCATTAAGATAACATAATGTTTCGTTCAATTTTTTATTTTCTTCAAGGTATAAGATGTAGTCTTCGGGTTTAGTTACTGTATTTGAACGTATCCATCCTGCTTCAGGATAGTTTTTATTTAATTCAAATATTGATAAAATCATTTTTTTAGAAAGTTCATGTTTATCTTCCCAATCATTCACAAGCTGTCCATTTTTTAATTTTTTTTTGAATTTTTCTAATTTTTCTTTTCCTGCATCGGTTGATTCTATCTTATTTCCAGTAAGTTTATCTGAATCTTTATGAATGAATCTTAAAATAGGTTTTTTTATCGATTCTGCGTAATTATATTCTTTTTCAGTAAATGAAAGTCCCTCGTTATCACATGATCCATATCTTCCAGCTACAATGATAATAAAATAATCACATTCATCTATTCTTGATTTTATAAATTCCCATTTATCTCCTTCTGTTGCAGGAAATTGTTCCATCGCCGAAGGAATGCAATTAGTTTTCCATAGTGTTTCTATCACTTCTTTACGTTCATCTATCAGGTCTTCCCATGTAGAACTAATAAATACTTGGTATTTTCTTGTATTGTCTGAAGCATTATTCGACATAGTTATATTGTCCCCTTCTTATCTTTTTGAAAATATATTAAGATTTTTTAGATTTTTTAATGATTTGTACGTCGAATCCGATCTCTAGATTTGAATACAATTTAAGTTTTTTTCATCACCGATACTGATTCCTTAGATGTGTTGTAATTATTTTCTGGTTCGGGAGTAATTCCATTCTCTATATCATTGATTGCTTTGTATTTCATTGCAACATTGTAACCTTTATCAGTTAATGTTATCCAAAAAATCTGTCTTGGTTTGGTTTCTTCTTTGATATTGATTAAATCTTTAGATTCTAGAAATTTTAATGTTGCTTCACCTGTTCTGTTGTTTGCAATAGGTAAAAGTTCACTTTTCATAATTCTATCATGCTCTAGAATGTAAACTAAGAAGGCTCCCGCGTATGGGTCATCATAGATTTTGATTTTCTTCTTCTTAGCCATAAGTTATATGAAAAATAGGGTGTAAAAACTATTTTAAACGTGGTTATTCATTTAACTATTGAATAATCATTAAATAATTAGTTATTCATTTAACTTATAGAACTTGAGAATCAACCATCCCACCAAAATTATGCTTGATTCTCTCGTTCTGTGGTGATTTAATGGATTCTGAAAAAAGAAAAGATGTAATCGGTATCGAGAACATGGCGCAAACTTATAGTTTCATTGCCAGTGATCTCTTGAAATATTTGAATGACAAATGGATTTCTGCGTCATATGAAGATAGAAATTCCGTTTATGGTTCTTCTTTGAAAATTACGATTAAATATCTTGAGGATTCCCTCAAGAACCTCGATAAGGTCGCTGGTGGTGCGATGCGTGTCGAATTAGAAGGGGCGAGGATATGAAAACTGCTTGTCAGCTTCGTTCTTTCAGGGTGTTCTATTACTCCCCTTTGATTAAGGATTGGAAATTTGATAAGGTCGCTGCAACAAAAACCAGCATTCGATATTGGGTCAGACGCTATGCGAAAATCGGATATCTCCATCCGTATGAGGTCGAGGTCTGATTATGTCATATCAGTATCTTATGGTTTTTCATTATCGTGACGGTCACAATGTTATTTTTGATATTGATGATGATCTTTTCAGACCTACTAAAAATCTCAATATTTTTTTCGATATGATGCGTCGTTATCCTGATGATCGTAAATATTCCGATGTATGGGGGTCTTTAGTGAATGATGAAATAAATTATTTTTACGTTTTGACTTTTTTTCAAATTATATCATGTGCGAATTTTTGAAGTTAAGAAGGTATGTAAATGAAAAGTGTTGAAAATATGGCTGAATACATTGATTTGAAATTCGACGATAAATATATCCCGTGGGTCGAACAGGGTAAAAAAATCTGTACCACCCGTAAATCAGTGAAGGGTAAAGCAGGTGATCGTTTCATCCTCAATGGAAAAAGATACGTTATCACAGGGGTCTTGAGTTGTAAACTTTTTGCTCTTTTAGATTTGTATTATTCGGAAGGTTATTCTTGTGAACAGTGCTTTTATGAGGATCTCTTAAAAATTTATCCTGGCCTTCGCATGAATGATATCTTTCATATGCATTTTTTCGAAACTATTTACGATTATGAAATGGGGTTGATTGCTGATGAATACTAAATTACCGATAGAGGTCTGACCGTGTCAAGATACCCTTACATGGAATTTGCTAACGCGTACATGGATGGTATGAAGGACGTTTACGCTCCTGGTACCATTTCACCAGTTGTACGTCGTTATAAACGTCAGGCTAAGGATTTGATGAATCTCAAGGATTCAGGTAAAATCTCTACAACGTCTCCGCAGAAACTCACCGCTGACGATGTCAAGGTTTTCCTGGTCTACCGTCGTTCTCTTAATCTTTCTTTGTCGGAATTGCGTAAGGATATCTCCGCTATGAAAAATCTCTGTGAATATTGTAACAATATCGCAGTGTCAACCTGTTTAAGAAAATATCCCACTTTGAAACCGTCTATCCATGAGCCTCGTTTGCCTTCTATGACCGATGATGAATATCAGGCGGTTCTTGATAGAATCGAGACCATCCCTAACGATTTCAGGCACGTCCGCGCGTATTGCATCGTCTCTATGTTCATGTTCACGGGAACGCGTACTAGAGAATTGAGACTTTCCGAGGTGGACGATATCAATACTTCATCATGGGAATTTACGATCTCTCACCCGAAGGGCGAGGGGTCATACGGGCAAGAGCGTTCTGTTCCGCTTCCTCCGTGTATCAGGGGTTTAGTATCGCTTTACCTCTCTATGCGTGAGGAATGGATGTCTAAGCATGATGTTTACGTCAATGCTCTTTTCCCTTCCTATGAATCAACGGACGGCTATCTGTCTGATAACACATTGAGACAGATTAAGTGTCTTGTAGAAAAGGAATGTCATATCAAATTTGACTTCCGTAAATGTCGTAGAACGTTCGGACAACAGTATATTGATAAAAATCTGAACATTGAATCTGTCTCCGTTTTGATGGGGCACAGTTCTACGCAGACGACTGAAAAGTACTATTGCAGACAGAAAAACCGCGTTGCAATAGACAAAGCAAAGGATGTTTGGGGCTCGAATGAGTCTAAGATTGATTTTAGAAAATCATCTGCTGGGTATGAAAATGAGCGCCGTCGCACGGGTTCGAACCGTGGACCTTGTGATTAACAGTCACACGCTCTACCAACTGAGCTACGACGGCTTCTGTGAATCAGACGAAAGATTGACAGATATTAAAGCGTTACGTTAGTCTTAAGCTCAATTTGGTATCTCAGACTTCACTTCTTCTATGCGGAAGCTTAATTCATCTAGATATTTTGACAATTCATTCATGAATTCATCGTATTTGTCTGAGACCATTGCACCTTCCGGCGTGGCGATGATCAATCCCTCTTGCTCCAATAATCTGAGAGAATAGCGTACCTTGTGTTTCGGAATGTTTAGAATCTCAGATAACCGGATTATGCCTATAGGCTGACTAGCCTTAGTGACCTTGAGCATCTTTATGTGACGCTCCATGAGGTCCATCTCACCTTTCGCTTGACTGAACATCTTTGCCTCTTCGGGCATGTATGTTGAACAGCATTTAGAATAAATAATGGTGAGTACAGAATGAGATTATCACTAATTAGAAAATTACTACAGCAAAAGCTAATTCTGTTCAATAATAGTATAATTGATGATGTGGTGGTCGCGAATCAGCGTCCGTACCACTTTTGTTTTCCCCATCTGCCGTAGTTGACCCAGAATCCCTGGGTGAATGAGCCACAACAATCCAGAGCTTTTTGTTCAGCGTCCGGACCTTTGAAACATTTGTAGCAGCTCAGACATTGCCACCTAAGTTCAGGAGCTTTTTCTTTTGCCATTATGTGGTGATTGTCGATACTCTAAATAAACCTTTAGCACGGTTTTTCTCTTTATCGGCTGTCTTTGCCCGAAAATCATTATATAGTTACCAAGATGTTGGACTATGTCCTATGAATAGGATTAAGGTCATCAATGAGCCGTCCGAGTTAGTTCCAATGCTCAGGTCGGTTGACACTCCCGTAAAAAGAGACGTTTTGAAAGAGGTGACCTTGGAATGGAAGACCGCTGACGACATCGAGAAAAAATTCGGTCCCGAAGGCAGAGACGCCATTATATTTTTTGAGAAAATGAAACTCGTTGAAACCCGTTGGCTTTCGACGAATGGAAACTACCCCGAAAAATCTTACCACACATACTACACTTCTTTCAATATCAACGCACAGTGGCCGGTGTATGAGATCAGTGATGTTCTCGCAGCAGCTATGATGGGGGAGGAAGAGTATGGTCGCATAGAGGGAAAAATCCTCGAAGAGATCGGAAAGGAAGGAAGATTCTCCGGAGATGTTGCAGAGGCATTAGGTCTGTCTTCTACAATGCTGAAAAGTCTGGTACGCAGATCTGTGAAAATGGATTATCGCGGACACAGGATCGAACTTATTAGAGAAGAGTAAGATGGCAGACATATGGATAATGCGCATCGGACACCGTCCTCAGAGAGATAAACGCGTAACTACCCATGTAGCTTTATCGTCCAGAGCATTAGGTGCAAAAGGCATATATGTGGATACTAAAGACGATGTTCTTGAAGAGAACATAAGAAGCGTTGTTGATAGGTTCGGTGGAGACTACACAATTCATACCGGAGTCAAATGGCAGGATGCCACTAAGGATTTCAACGGGAAAGTAGTTCATTTGACCATGTATGGCCAGAGGATCGATGAGGCGTTACCTAAGATTCCGAAAGATGAGAACATAATGATCATCATTGGAGCTGAGAAAGTTCCGCCGGAGGTCTATGAGCGTGCTGATTTCAATATTTCAGTAGGAAATCAACCACATTCTGAAATCGCAGCTTTAGCAATATTCATGGATCGTTTCACAGAAGGTAAGGCCCTGTATGCGGATCGTGAAGGTGGAAAAATGACAGTCATACCAAACGAGAGAGGGAAGACCGTTGTCAGCAAGAATTCCGAATGATCTTGAATGTATCGATATCCTTTATGATGCGGGCTGTAAGAAGCGCGTTGTTATTCACTGTTGCACTGTAAGGGCTGTCGCCGAAGAGATGTTAAATGGGATTAGGAATGCTAACAAAGATCTGGTAATCGCAGGAGCTTTGCTTCACGATATCGGACGCTCTATCGATCATTCCATAATGCATGCAATGGTTGGTGCAGAGATAGCAGAAAAGTTGGATCTTTCGCCTATGCTTGTGGAAATCATCAGAAAACATACAGGCGCGGGACTAGATGCTCAGGACGTTAGGGAGTTGGGCCTTCCACCAGGGGATTATATGCCAAAGACACTCGAGGAGAAGATGGTCGCCCACGCAGACAATCTCGTAAGTGATAACAAGGTTGTTACTCATGATTATTCTGTTGATAAATTGAGATTTAGGGGCGCAGATCGCGGCGCAGATCGTGTAGAGGCGCTTCATTGGGAATTATCAAAACTTTATGGAATGGATCTCGATGTTATTTCGGACATAATCGGCGAATATCCGAAGTTGAAGGGTGTCACTCTTTGATGGGTTTGTTCACTCTGTCAGGGAAAGCATTTAGAATTATTATGTCCCCAACACTCTGTATCCATCTCATAGGTATGGCTATAGATACATTATCATCGACAAGTGCAGGGTTCGCTGAATTTACAAAAAGGCTTTCAGCTTTCATTTCAGAGATGTTTAGGATGATTTCGTTCACCACGCCGACGAATACACCGTTTGGTGTATAAATCTCGAGACCTTTTAGATTATCGGCTGTTTCAAGCATGGAAGCACATCTGGATTTCAAAAATCCGTTGACTCTAAACTTATTTAACTACATATAATGATATGGTCTTAGAAAGTAGGAAGGGTGAAAACAATGGTAACAGAACTCACAGAAGCCACATTTGATAAATTCATAGAAGAGAACCCCATCGCGATCATCGATTGTTGGGCACCGTGGTGCGGTCCATGCAGGAAAATGGGTCCGATCATGGAAGAGGTTGCGGTTGATCTTGCAGGAAAAGCAGGTGTTGCAAAACTCAATGTTGACAATAATGAAGCAGTTTCAGCAAGATTTAGCATCAGAGCTATCCCTACACTTCTGATATTCAAGAACAAGGTTCTTTTAGAGCCCCTCGTAGGACTCAGATCTAAAGCAGAAGTAATAAAGTACGTCGAAGATCTTTGAAATGCAAGCCGATATATTGATAGTAGGTGCCGGCCCGGCCGGTATCCAGGCAGCCATACATGCCTCCAGGAAGAAAGTGAATGTAATACTTGTGGGAAAACCATCCAATAGTGCTATGATGGAAGCTCACATCGAGAATCTTTTCGGATTGGAAAAGACAGTGAAAGGTGAGGATCTTCTTAACAACGGTGTGGAACAGGTGAAGAGATTCGGCTGTACAGTAATCCTTCAGAACGTGGTCTCGATGGCAATCGATGGAGATGCATTTTATGTCATCACAGAATCAGGTGAAAAGATACACTCCAAGGCAATTATTTTAGCTACAGGAATAGCAAGAGTGAAACTGGGAGTTCCAGGAGAGAAGGAATTTTTCGGTAAAGGCGTAAGCTATTGTGCATCATGCGATTGCAATTTCTACAAGGGCATGATAGTAGCGATAATAGGGAGCGAATCCGAGGCAGCAATGTCTGCCGAGCTCATGACAAAGTACGCAAAGAAAGTGTATTGGGTTTCTGAAACCATCGATGCGGATCAGGCATTGGAGACAAAGGCAAGAACTGCTGGTGTAGAGATAATCGAAGCTAAGCTTCTTCAGATAAAAGGTTCGAACGTTGTAGAGTCTATTATGATCGATGACGGAAAAGAGATCAAAGTGGACGGAGTATTCATAGAGCTCGGAGGAAAATCATCCGGAGACCTTGCTATGGACCTTGATATAATGCCTGGTATAGATGACACCATAAAAGTAAGTGAAAATTGTGAAACATCTGTAAAAGGTGTATTTGCTTGCGGCGACATAACCGGAAAACCCTGGCAGGTTGCAAAGGCCATAGGTCAGGGGGCCGTAGCAGGTTTGTCTGCGGCTGATTATGTGAAGAGTTTGAAATGACAGTTACGGATCTTATCGCAAGCATGCTCAGGGAAGAGGGTGGATTTCAGAAATCTTTCAGAAATATTCTAGATGAAGAGTTAGAATTGTCATTAAGCGAATTCTGTCATATTTCAGGTATCTCTCAAAGCACTATGTACAAAATACTTGAGGAAAAAAGAGAACCGAATCTGAGGACAGTACGCCAGATAATTAAGGCTCTCAATACACAGTACAGAGTGAATTCAGAAAAATTTGTAGCTGTGATAGCATCTTCTACATTCATGGAAGCACTTCCTAAGACCATGGAGGTCGAGGGAGTGAAGATCAATATCAAAGAATATGTCATCGCAACCGTGGAAGATGCGATCATAGCAGCTGTTCGTGCAGAGCGCGATGGAGCTTTAGCCATTGTATGTGCGCCAATCATCGCACCCACTGTGGAAAAGATCATTTCAATTCCGGTTTCACCTGTCATGCCTTTGGGAAGCGTATTGAAAGCATTGGAAGTCGTAAAAGGTCTTGTTTGAACAGAGGTGTGGTTTTTCTATGAAAATAGAGCTGTTATCATCAATTAAAAAAACGATAGGGCCGAAAAAATTAAAATACCACCTTAACTCATCCTCGTTTGTAACACGGAGATGTTATACTGTTTGAATTACAAGTTGTCAGCAACACCCCCATGAATGCAGTACATGACGTGGATGTTGTGGCTGAAACATTTCTTGTCCAGATAGGTTATATTCCCAAAGGATATGACCCGAAGACATCTGCTACTACGGTCAGGGAAAGTGTTCCATACCGTCTTTTCATGGAATATTTCATGAGAAACATGAATAAAGCATGGGCCGTGGAAGAGTTGGCAGCTTTACTTGAAACAACCAAACCCACTATTTATCGTCATATCAATAAGCTTAAGTCGATGGATCTTTTAGAGAGTATAGATGTTGAATTTGACGGTATGGCCAGAAAGGGATACCGCATAAGATACGGGGACCTTATGAAAGCCTGGAGTTTTACAGAGGCCAATGTTAACATGGCTATGGAGAACTATAAGAAAACTGTAGAACACTTCCAATCGTTGATAAAATTGGAGAATGATTGATTTTTGCGGTTGGTCTAATGGCATCTGAGTTCAATCGTCTTATGATAGATGCGGTTAAAAGCGGGGAGATCCGCGACCGTGATCAATTACAAAGTTTTAAGATAAAGTTGTGCGGACGGCTCGGTATAGAGAACGTTCCTGCAAATTCTGAGATCCTGGCCGATGTTCAGCCCGAGGATAGGAAATTATTGGAACCGTTTCTTATAAAAAAACCCATGAGAACAGGTAGCGGAGTTGCCGTTGTAGCTGTTATGACATCTCCCTATCCCTGTCCTCATGGAAAATGTGCGTATTGTCCTGGAGGAGTGGACAACGGTTCACCTCAGTCCTATACCGGAAAGGAACCGGCTGCTAGACGTGCGGAGCGGAATGCGTTCGATCCGTTCGATCAGGTTACAGATAGGATACAGCAGCTTACGGCTATAGGTCACAAGACTGACAAAATCGATTTGATCATAATGGGCGGGACATTCACGTCAAGGGACAGGGCCTATCAAGAATGGTTTGTCCGCCGTTGTTTTGATTCAATGAACGGCAGTGTTTCTGAGGATTTGAAAACAGCTCAGATCAAGAATGAGACTGCAGAACACAGGTGCGTCGGCCTTACGGTAGAGACACGTCCCGATGTCTTCATGAGTGAGCAGATCGAAGCCGCCATGGAGCTGGGTGCAACGAGGGTCGAACTAGGTGTTCAGATCCTGGACGATGATATACTTGCAGGCGTGGAACGTGGACACGGGATTGCTGCAATCCGTGATTCTACCAAAGCATGTAAAGATCATGGATTGAAGATATGCTATCATATTATGCCCGGGCTTCCTGGTTCATCTCCTGAGAAGGATCTCGAATGTTTCAAGCGCATATTCGAGGATCCTGATTTCCGCCCTGATATGCTCAAATTCTATCCTACATTGGTGATCGAAGGAACAAAACTGTATGACATGTGGCAGAAAGGCGAATATACTCCGCTGGATGTCGATACCGCAGTGGAACTTCTTTCTAAGATGAAGGAAATAGTTCCTGAATACGTGAGGATTCAGCGTATTCAGAGAGATATACCAGTTCCTCAGATATCGGCAGGTATTCTGAAAAGCAATATTCGTCAGTTGGTGCAGGATCATATGGCTAACACCGGTAGGGCATGCAGGTGCATCAGATGCAGGGAGGTCGGTCATACCGATACGGTTCTGAAGGAACTCGGATCGATCCAACAGAAGGTACTCGAGTATGAGGCTAGCGCTGGAAAGGAAAGATTCATTTCATTAGAGTATGAGGATGCCGTTATCGGATATGTGCGTTTGAGGACGGATTCAACAGATACTGCAACAATCAGAGAATTGAAAGTATTTGGAAAGATCGCGGCCATAGGTGTTGATGGTGAGGATTGGCAGCATAGAGGTTTTGGAAAACAATTGCTGGCTGAGGCTGAGCGTTTTGCCAAACTCGATGGGAAAACGTGCATCAGGATAACAAGTGGTGTCGGAGTCAGAAAGTACTATGAAGCTCACGGATATGAGCTGAGGGCACCATATATGGCAAAGGATCTCAATTGATGATTATCTTGTTGTTATCAATTCTTAGCCTGTCCGTTTCAATGACAAGTCTTCCTTTGTCGTCTGTTTTCTGAGATGTACTCATAACGGATCCTTCGGAGGCCACCAGAAGATATTTTATTTTAGCTGTCTCTGTGTCAATTACAAAGTCCTTCAGTATTCCTATGTCGCGGCCTGTTACTGTTTCAACTGTTTTTCCAATCAATTCTTTCGTAAACATCTTGCTTTCCACAGTGATCACCCATAAAACGGAATGTTATTCCAGCCAGTTTTGCGTTTTCTGATCTCTTTACCAATCGATTCGTAATTTTTGAACGTTTCCTCGTCAACAGACGGCCTTATGATCTGAAGGGCGGCTTTAAAATGTCTGCCTTCGACAAATTCTGAATTGTTATTCTCATGATATGCTAAAAGTCCAGCTTCTCTGCAGAGCGCCTCTATGTCTGCACCGACAAATCCATCCGTCTCTTTTGCGATTTCTTCCAGATCTAAGTCCTTTGTAGGCATGTTCCGAGTATGGACGTTTAGGATGCTCAGACGTGCATTGTGATCTGGTTTTCCGATATGGATCATACGGTCCATTCTTCCGGGCCTTAAAAGTGCAGGGTCGAGCATATCGGGACGGTTGGTGGCTGCCATGATCATGACATGATTGAGAGATTCTATGCCGTCCATGGCCGTAAGTAGTTGGGCGACAACCCGTTCCCAGGCCTGGGAGTCTCCGTTTCCGCGTTTAGGTGCAATAGAATCTATTTCGTCAAAGAAGATAATGCACGGAGACATCTGTTTGGCTTTTTTGAATATCTTTCTGATGGCCTGTTCTGATTCTCCTATCCATTTACTGGCTATTTCAGGACCGCTTATCGATATGAAATTAGCTCCTGATTCGTTAGCTACGGCTTTGGCTATAAGGGTCTTTCCAGTACCGGGGGGCCCATAAAGTAATATTGCATTTCCTGGTTTTATACCAAGTTTTTCGAAAGCTTTATGATCTTCTGTCGGAATAAACACCTCATCAATCTCTTTTTTAATATCATCCAATCCGCCGATATCATTCCATGTCACTTTAGGTATCTCAACGAATACTTCTTTCATTCCGCTTGGTTCGATATCAGATAACGCGTTAGTAAAATCTTCCATCGATACTTTCATGGCCTCAAGTGCGGTTTGCGGAACAGGTCTGTCGAGATCAAGTTGCGGAATATGTCTGCTCAGGCATTTCATGGCTGATTCTCTGGCTAATGATGCGAGGTCTGCGCCTACGAATCCCTGGGTGAGTCTCGATAGCGTTTCGATGTTAACATCTTCGGCGAGAGGCATGTCCCGAGTGTGAACTTCCAATATGTCTTTACGTCCCGATCTTCCAGGAACGCCTATTTCTATCTCTCTGTCAAATCTTCCGGGCCTTCTAAGTGCAGGGTCCACAGCATCTTCCCTGTTGGTGGCACCAATGACAATGATATTTCCTCTTCCGCCCATTCCGTCCATGAGTGTCAGGAGTTGGGCGACAACACGTCTTTCTACTTCTCCGTAGACTGTATCGCGACTGGGTGCTATCGAGTCTATTTCATCTAGGAAAATGATGCTCGGAGCATTGTCTTGAGCATTTTTGAATATCTCTCTGAGTCTTTCTTCGCTTTGACCGTAATAGCGACCCATGATCTCAGGTCCGCGGACCGTGTATATAGATGCGCCCGATTCATTTGCTACTGCCTCTGCTAGAAGTGTCTTTCCGGTACCAGGAGGTCCGTATAACAGAACACCTTTGGGTGCAGAGATACCCATACGATCGAACAGTTCCGGATGTTTAAGAGGTAGTTCGATCATTTCTCTGATTCTTTTCAATTCTTCGTCAAGACCACCGATATCATCGTAT
The DNA here is from genome assembly GCA_963676235.1 of Candidatus Methanomethylophilaceae archaeon. Classification (GTDB taxonomy): domain Archaea; phylum Thermoplasmatota; class Thermoplasmata; order Methanomassiliicoccales; family Methanomethylophilaceae; genus JALNYB01. Next base: position 648,354 of record OY781044.1, on the reverse strand, counting down.
GTGGTTTGACCAGTGTATTTTTCTGTTTCGGCATGTACGGGTTCTTCTTTGAGGATTATTTCCGTATCTATTCCAACAGTGACTGGTCCAGTTGGAATAGTAGATATTACCGAAAATGTAGAACGATTTCCCATCAGGGCGATGTTAGGTATGATAATATCTATGTCTTTGATGAGAGGGCGTCCCATCAATCCGTTGCGAAATATATTTTCTATCCCTTCTTCGAATTTGATGATCTTTCCATCTGGAATATTTGGTGCCAATGTTATTTTTTCGGCTCGGACCGGTAAACATTTGTGGATCTTTACAGTTTCATCGACGCTCACGCCTGCACTTGTCCTCGTAAGTCCGTCAATACGTATGATTTTGGAATTTTCGTCTTCAGGGTCGCCTTTGAAGACTTTCGCTACGACAGATTTTTTTCCGATGATCTCAACTACATCGCCTAGGTCTAGACCTAGTGTTGAACGGGATGCAGAATCCATCCTTGCTCTGCCGTAACCTGCCTCAGATTGCCGTTTTGCCATGGCAACTTTGAGTTCTAAGAATTTTTCCACAAAACAAGGATGAAATCAAGGCTATTTGATACATTCTGACCGATGGGATTATCAATGACTTCTGTATAACTGTACTTCAGAAGGCTTGTATCTCTCGTTCTTAATAGAGAACCGTGGGAGGTATTATATACAAAGAAGGGTTCCTGCGCAAATACAAGCTTTAAGATATCCAAGGGCCTGTAGCTCAGCTAGGTAGAGCATCTGACTTTTAATCAGGTGGTCAAGGGTTCGAATCCCTTCAGGCCCGCTGATTGTCTTCATGAGCGATCGACGGCGGATCAAGTATGAGGAATGGAATGACGACAAGCGTATTTCTTAAATATATTTCCCGCTGACCGGGAGCGGGCTACTAGCAGGTGAATCATTTGGTATCAGACAACATCTCGTTCAATGTACTCAAGCATGTATTAGTGCCTGAGCACCACCTCTTGACGGAAGAAGAGGCGGACACAATTCTCAAGCAAATGGGAATGACGCGCGACCAGCTTCCAAAAATCAGAAACACTGACGCGGGCATCAAGGTGCTCGAGAGCATATACGGACCTATCGCGGAGGGCCGTATTGTTAAAATTGTCAGAAAGAGCGAAACAGCACAGGAGTTCGTAGCCTATAGGCTTGTAACTAAAGGGTGATTTTTTTGAGGGACTTAGTTAAATTATATTTCGCCGATAGGAGCATTGTGAATCACCATATTTCATCATTCGATGACTTTTTGGCGACCGCATCCAACCCTAACAGCAGAATGCAAAGGATTGTTGATGACATTAGAGTTCCGACAGATGACGCGGAGCATGGCGTTATCAAACTGGACCCCGAAAGGACCGGTGGAAGGAATATTGAAATTCACATCGGCAGAAAGAGAGATGAGGTTGGAAATATAGACCCTCAGGCAAAGCCTACCATAAGGATAGACGAGCCGAAAGTAATGGAAGCCAACGGATACAGCCATGAGCTTGCTCCGATGGAAGCCAGACTTAGAAATTTAAACTACCTTTCACCTGTATTTGTACATTTTGACGTATTTGAGGATGGAGTGGAGAAAGAGATTCCCGAGGGCGAGAAATGGGTTCATGTGGGAGACCTTCCGATGATGGTCAAATCAAGAGGATGCAATCTCAATAAGAATGTTCTCGAAGAGCATCTTGATCACAAACTCTCGATGGAAGAATACAATCAAGAACTTGCAAAACAGAAAGAAGACCCCAGAGAACCCGGAGGATATTTTATCATCGGCGGAACCGAAAGGGCCCTTATCACACTTGAGGACCTTGCCCCTAACAGAGTAATGGTCGAATACAACGAGAAATACGGTGCAGCGGTAGAAATCGCAAAGGTGTTCTCTCAGAAAGACGGATATCGTGCACTCACACTTGTCGAGAAGAAGAAAGATGGAATGGTCATGGTCTCTGTTCCAGTTGCTTCTGGATCTATCCCGCTAATCGCATTGATGAAAGCGTTGGGAATGGAATCAGACGCTGAGATTTATGACACAATAGTGTCCGATGAGGCAATGGCGAACATCGTCTATGCTAACATCGAGATGTCCTTAGACAAGAAGAATTTCCCTCCTAATGGTTATCATACCAAAGAGGATGCAATTCTCTTCCTAGAGAGGAATTTCGCAGCAGGTCAGGCAAAGGAGTACAGGACAAAGAAGGTCGAGAGTATTCTGGATCGTTCACTCTTGCCTCATCTCGGAGATACCGAGGCAGACCGTATGAAAAAGGCGATCTTCCTTGGACGTATAGCACGTTCGGTCCTTGAGCTTTCACTCAAGAAGAGGAAAGAGGACGACAAGGATCACTACGCCAACAAGAGGTTAAAACTCTCAGGTGACCTCATGGAAGATCTTTTCAGAACAAGCTTCAGCAGCCTCATGAAGGATCTGAAGTATCAGCTCGAGAGGAACTGGGGAAGAAAGAAAACAGAGTTCAATATTTCGTCTTCTATCAGACCTGATTTGCTTACACACAAATTATTACACGCTCTGGCAACAGGAAACTGGGTTGGAGGACGCGCAGGAGTATCACAGCTTCTCGACAGGACATCAAATATGTCTGCAATGTCGCATCTAAGAAGAATAACGTCATCCCTGACAAGAAGTCAGCCTCATTTCGAAGCTCGTGATCTGCATCCCACGCAGTGGGGAAGACTCTGTCCGTCCGAAACTCCAGAAGGTCAGAATTGCGGTCTGGTTAAAAATGCTGCATTGATCATCGATGTATCAGAGGGATTCCCCGAGGGAGATATCAAATGGATGCTCAAAGAGCTTGGATTGGGATCCGTTAAAGAAGAGGGCACTCGTGTATATGTGAACGGAGACCTCGTAGGAACCTACAAAGACGCAGCAAAGCTCGTTTCTGAAATCAGGGACCGCAGGAGATACGGTCTCATTTCCGGATGTATCAATATCCGTAATGATGAAGAGATGAAAGAAGTCATCATCAACTGTGATGAAGGTCGTCTCAGACGCCCACTTATGGTTTTGAAAGACGGAAAGACGATGATAACGAGGAAGCACATCGAGGGAATCCGCGAAGGCAGGGTCTCATGGAACGATCTGTTCCGTGAGGGAATCGTCGAATGGATCGATGCAGAAGAGGAAGAGGACGCACTCGTTCTCGTAGATGCATATGATACACCCAAGAGATGTGAGCATTGTGGTCATGCACTTTCAGTGACAGATGCAGATTGGATGAATCCCGGAAAGGAGGAGGACGTCGTCCTCAAGTGTAAATGGTGTGGCGAGGATATGACTGTGCCCTCGAAGATCACCCGTGAACACACTCACATGGAGATCGATCCAATGGTCATCTTAGGAGTTGCAGCCGGTATCGTTCCCTATCCTGAACATAATTCAGCACCCCGTGTAACAATGGGAGCTGGAATGGCAAAACAGGCATTGGGAATACCTGCCGCAAATTACCGTATTAGGCCTGACACCAGAGGACATATCATGCATTATCCGCAAGTCCCAATGGTACAGACCCAGACAATGGAATTCATGGGATACAATCATAGGCCTGCAGGACAGAATTTCTGCATCGCTGTTCTTTCTTACCATGGATATAACATTGAAGATGCCCTTGTAATGAACAAGAGCTCGGTCGAGAGAGGACTCGGAAGATCTACATTCTTGAGGTCATACCGTTCAGAAGAACGTCGTTACCCAGGAGGACAGGAAGATCATTTTGAGATCCCATCCCCGGATATCATGGGCGCTCGTGCAGATCTCGCATATGCGTCACTTGGTGAAGACGGTCTGATATCCCCCGAGTCCGCAGTTACCGGTTCAGATGTTCTCGTTGGAAAGACGTCACCTCCCAGGTTCCTTGAAGAGGAAACAGATTTCCTGACCCCCCAGAAGAGAAGGGAAACATCAGTTACTGTAAGGCCCGGAGAGAAAGGATACGTGGATTCAGTGATGGTTACTGAATCTGAGAACGGGTCCAGACTTGTTCGTGTGAAAGTGAGAGATGAGAGAATACCTGAGCTCGGCGATAAATTCTGTTCCAGATTTGGTCAGAAAGGAGTCGTAGGAAGACTGGTAGATCAGTGCGATATGCCCTTCACAGCAGAAGGAGTCACACCTGACCTCGTTGTTAACCCTCACGGTATCCCGTCTCGTATGACCATCGGTCACGTTCTTGAAATGATAGCCGGTAAGGTCGGTTCAATGGAAGGTCGTATCATTGATGGTACAGCCTTTTCAGGAGAGAACGAGGAATCTATTCGTGACGGATTGGTCAGGAACGGATTCAGCAACAATGGTAAAGAGGTCATGTACGATGGAAGGACCGGACGTATGATCCAGACAGAGGTCTATACCGGAGTTATCTTCTATGAGAAACTGCACCACATGGTCAGCGGTAAGATGCATGTTCGTTCAAGAGGACCTGTTCAGATCCTTACAAGACAGCCAACCGAGGGACGTTCCAGACAGGGAGGTCTAAGATTCGGTGAGATGGAACGTGATTGTTTGATCGGTCACGGTGCAGCAATGGTCATCAAAGATCGTCTGCTCGATGAGTCCGATGGAACTCAGCAGTATATCTGTGGAAATCCACGTTGCGGACACATAGCCATTATGGATAGGCACGGTTCGTTGTATTGCCCGGTTTGTAAGAACAACGCAAGCATCTATCTCGTTCAGACATCATACGCTTTCAAACTGCTTATGGATGAATTATTGTCTCTTGGTGTTGCTATGAGACTCCAGTTGGAGGACTTAACATGATGAGAGGAATTACGAAGAAGATCGGATCGATCAAATTCTCCTGCGTTTCGCCGGAGGAGATCAGAAAGATGTCAGCTACCAAGATCATTACGGCTGATACCTATGACGATGAAGGATATCCTATTGAAATGGGTTTGATGGACCCACATATGGGAGTCATCGAACCAGGACTCCGCTGTAAGACCTGTGGATGTAAGGTCGATGAATGTCCTGGACATTTCGGACACATAGACCTCGCTATGCCGGTCATCCATGTAGGATTTATCAAAGACATCAAAATGATGTTGGAGAGTACTTGCCGCAGTTGTGGAAGGCTCATGCTTACTGTGGATCAGATCGCAGTCCGTATGAATGATATGGATGAGATGAAAGAGCTCGGAGGAGGAACCATCGATGTCAAGAATTTCTCCAAAGACACTGCAAAGGATGCATCCACCAAAGGTGTATGTCCTTATTGCGGTGCAGAGCAGATCAAGATCAAATTAGACAAGCCCACCACATTCAGGGAAGTCGATGATAATCATAAACTCACTCCTAAGGAAGTTCGTGAGAGACTTGAGCGTATCACAGACGATGATCTGAAGACACTGGGAATGGACCCTGCAACATGCAGACCCGAATGGATGGTCCTCACAGCTCTCGCAGTTCCGCCAGTTACAGTAAGGCCCTCGATCACTCTTGATTCCGGAGACAGAAGCGAAGATGATCTGACCCATAAACTTGTGGATGTTCTCAGGATCAACCAGAGGCTAAGAGAGAATCGTGATGCAGGAGCACCGCAGTTGATCGTCGAGGATCTTTGGGAATTGTTGCAATATCATGTAACAACGTATTTCGATAACCAGACATCTGGTATCCCGCCTGCAAGGCACAGATCCGGGCGTCCTCTGAAGACACTTGCACAGAGGCTCAAGGGTAAAGAGGGACGTTTCAGATCCAATTTATCCGGAAAGCGTGTTAATTTCTCTGCACGTACAGTTATATCGCCAGATCCATTGTTATCTATCAATGATGTCGGAGTACCTATCGCAGCAGCAAGGGAATTGACAGTGCCAGTGCATGTTCATGAGCATAATATCGAGAAGATCAAGGAAATGGTTGCACGCGGGCCGGAATCGAAGGAAGGCGAACCATATCTTCCTGGAGTCAACTACGTCATTCGTTCCGATGGAAGAAGGATCAGGGTCACAGCGCGCAATGCAGAAGAGGTTGCAGAGAATCTCGAACTCGATTATACCGTGGAGAGACAACTTGTAGACGGAGATGTCGTTCTATTCAACAGACAGCCTTCGCTTCATAGAATGTCAATGATGGCACATCGCGTAAAAATCATGGAAGGACGTACATTCAGGTTCAACTTATGTGATTGTCCACCATACAATGCAGATTTCGATGGTGATGAGATGAACTTACACGTTCTTCAGTCTGATGAAGCACGTGCCGAGGCTCGCATACTCATGCAGGTTCAGGAGAACATCCTTTCACCAAGGTATGGAGGACCTATCATCGGTGCGATCCACGATCATATCACCGGAGCATATTTCCTTACCCACAACAATCCTCATTTCGATAAATTCGAGGCAATGAACATTCTCTCTAAATTACCAGACATAGAGATACCCGAACCATTCAAAGATGAGAAAGGAGAGGAGTACTGGACTGGAAGACAATTGTTCTCCATCGTGCTCCCCGGAGATTTCCGCACAACATTCAAGGCAAACATCTGTCAGAACTGTAATGTTTGTAAGAAAGAGAACTGTGAATTTGATTCATACGTCAAGATCCGCGAGGGGCAGCTTCTTTGTGGAACCATCGATGTTAAAGGAATCGGAAACAGCAAAGGAAAGATCCTTGACCGTATTGCCCGTGATTACGGATCAGATCGTGCATGTCAGTTCCTAAATCAGGTCACAAGACTCGCATTGGGAGCACTTATGAATCACGGATTCAGCACTGGTATCGGTGATGAGGATATTCCAGAAGAGGCACAACTTCAGATCGCCAACTTCAACCAGGAATGTATCAATAAAGTGTCACAGCTCGTTGAGTCATTCCAGGATGGAACACTTGATCAGATGCCTGGACGTTCACTCAGAGAAACACTCGAAGTGGAGGTCATGAAGGTTTTAGGGCAGGCTCGTGATGAAGCAGGACGTGTTGCAGGAAAGCACCTAGGTATGTCCAATCCAGCGGTTATCATGGCAAAGGCCGGAGCTCGTGGTTCTATGCTTAACTTGTCTCAGATGGCCGGTTGTGTCGGACAGCAGGCAGTTCGTGGTGAGAGATTGTCCAGAGGATATTGGAACAGAACGCTTCCTCATTTCCACAAAGGAGATCTCGGGGCATATGCTAGAGGATTCTGCTCGAATTCATACAAATCAGGATTGACTCCGACTGAATTCTTCTTCCATGCAATGGGAGGAAGGGAAGGTCTCGTCGATACTGCAGTCAGGACATCAAGATCAGGATACATGCAGAGAAGACTCGTTTCAGCTCTCGAGGATCTCAAACTTACCTCTGATGGTACTGTCAGGAATACTATCGGAACTGTTATTCAGTTCAAGTACGGAGAGGATGGAGTGGATCCATCAAGGACCGTGAGAGGAAAAGCAATAGATCTCGACGATCTGTTCGCAGAAATATTCGGAGATGAAGCAGATCATATGCTCAAGATCGATGACCACGATGTGGGAGACGATTATGGTGCACGTGAGAAGGACGAGATGGAATACACCGAGGAAGATGGCGGAGAGGGCGAAGCAGGAGAATTCGAAGACCTCGATACCGATTTTGAGAGCGGAGGTGAGTGATAATGGCTAAGAAAGATACTCTGAAAGCGCTGATCAGCAGAGATATAAGTGCAGAAGTTGCAGAACTCCTGTTAACCAAATTCAATACCCTGAGTGCCATCAGTGCATCAGGTTCGGAGGAATTGGTCGAGATAGGACTTTCTGAAGAGGAAGCCGAATCAGTCCTCACCAAAGTGGGAAAGCATGTTGCCCGCAAGACAACAGCGACAAAGGCGAAGAAGGTAGTTGAAGAAGTAAAAGTGGAGCCAATGGAAGAGATATTCCACGAGCACGTTCTGTCTCCTACGGAAGCCAAATTGAAAGAGATGGCAGAAAAACTCAACAAGCCTCTTTCTCTGAAGATCATTTGCGATATCTCCACCGCTATCGAGAATGCGGATCTCAGCGATGATATCTGCGAGAAACTCATAGTCGTAGCCAACAGGATGTATACAGCACATCTGATGGACCAGAACGAGTCTGCAGGAGTGATGGCAGCGCATTCTTTAGGAGAGCCAGGTACACAGATGAACATGCGTACCTTCCACTATGCAGGAGTTGCAAACATCAATGTTACTCAGGGTCTTCCTAGACTTATCGAGATAGTTGATGCAAGACGTGTACCGAGTACTCCTTCGATGGAGATTCCGCTTATCGGAATTGCCGCTGAGGATGAGAGTGTTGCACGTCACGTAGCATCTGAGATCGAAGTGACATCTTTGTTAGATCTAGCTGCCGTTGAGACAGATATCACCAACATGAGATTGATCGTCATTCCGGATGTACGTAAGATGGAGGTCCGCGGCATAACACTCGAGGACATCGTGGAAAAGCTGAACAAAGTGAAAGCTGTCCGCGGCATGGTCGAGATTCAGGGATTCGACATCATGATAACATCTGATGAGGCATCATTCAAAAAACTTCAGTCAATGTATGACGCAATCAAGAATGCCAAGATCAAAGGAATCGATGGTATCGTAAGGGCTGTTCTCAGCAAGACAGAAGGAAGTTGGAAGATCATCACCGAAGGCAGCAATTTGAAAGAAGTGCTGAAGATTGACGGTGTCAACGCTGATCGTGTCATGACAAACAGTATCTTGGAAGTTGCAGACGTTTTGGGAATCGAAGCCGCAAGGAATTCGGTCATCCACGAAGCAATGGGAACTCTGGGAGAAGCAGGTCTCGACGTAGATATCAGACACATCATGCTTGTGGCCGACCTTATGACCAATGATGGTTATGTGAAGGCCATTGGAAGACACGGTGTATCGGGAAAGAAATCATCCGTTCTCGCAAGAGCGGCTTTCGAGATCACCGCGGCGCATCTGTTACATGCCGCAATGGTAGGAGAGGTGGATCACCTCGAAGGAGTAACAGAGAACATTATAGTAGGTCAGCCGGTGACATTAGGAACCGGTGCAGTAAACCTTATCTACACACCCAAGAAAAAGGGGGAAGATGAATGAGCGAAGAAAAAGTTGATATAAGCAGAGCATTGAAAGCCGCAATTACTACCGGTAAGGTAGAGTTCGGTGTAGAACAGACAGAAAAAGCGATCAAAACAGGAAAAGCTAAAATGATCATCCTGTCGAGGAACTGTCCCAGTCAAGTACTGGCAGGCTCCATCGATGTGAAGGTTCATGTCTTTGAGGGTAACAACATGGAGTTGGGTGCTCTTTGCGGTAAACCATTCTCGGTGTCTGCGCTTGCAGTCATTGACAAAGGTACCTCTAACATCTTAACGTTGTGAGGAACATGTCAGCGGATATCGTACTTACCGAGGACACACTCAGGTATATCTCACTGTTCGAGGCCATTACAAGGACTAATGCCATAGATTGTATGGATGCAGATGATAAACTTGTGTTTGTGGTCGAAAAAGGACAAGGAAATATAGCAGTTGGAAAGAAAGGGGAGCATGTCATAAAGCTCAAGGAAAAGACCGGAAAGAATATTCAGGTCGTTGAGTATTCAGATGATCCCGAACAGTTCGTAAAGAACGTTTTCCACATCTACAATCCTCAGAAGGTCGTTATCGAACAACGCGGAAACATTACGCACGCAACCATTACAGTGGACCCCAAGCTCAAGGGACGTGCGATTGGCAAAGCCGGAAAGAATCTACGCATCGCCAGGGATATCGTGAACAGACATCACGAAATCCAGAGCTTAAGCGTGGATTAAGGCTTCCCCTAATGTCGGCGCTTAGGCGTCGGTGTGGTCGAAACAGATTCCAAACCATTTACCAATTTTAAATTTATTAGACCCAGATGTTCAATTAAGAGGTGTTCTTTCGACTTCTAATCTGTCGACTGTGGAGTATTCTTCGACGATATAACATTTGAACGGAAGGTCCTTTGCGAGTTCTTCAAGAACCCAAGATGCCACTTCCATACGTTTATTTTCAGAGTCTATGAATATAAGTTCATTAGGAACTTCGTATGTTTTGTTGAGTAGTTCTCTTACGGCTTCAAGATCATCTGCATAGATGATGCCTTTTAGAATGGTTCCATCTTTAGTAATAACGTCATATGGTTTTGCGATGTGTTCTGCACGACGGATAAGTCTATTTCTGAGTTGAACGCCATCTTTGAATATCGAAGAACAAAAATGAATAGGGGCCTTCTTATGTTTTTTCATAAGGCCTATGGCAACTTCTTCAGATCCTAAGATAGAAGAGGATAAGTCATCTTTTAGATTGTAATTGTGTTCTTCCATCATTTCCCAATTGCTTTCAGAGAATTCGAGTTCATTCAGATTGATGAATTTTACTCCCACGGATGTGGCGTAATCAACAAGGGCTTCCAATTCCTTTTCATGACCGGGTATTGCAGGTACTTCTATGCCCACGTCGATGTCTATCGTATCGATTATCTTCTTGAGATCGGTAGTATTCATTTTACACCACTGGGACATAGAAGGATGGAATCTTATTTCGTCTAATCCTGCCACTTGTAGCGCGCCAGTCATCTCGGCATCGATCATAGATGTATATAGGTGGATGTGGTGTTCTTTTCCGAAGTGGTCTTTCAAGAGTTTGATGCATCTGATCGTACGATCTATTGTTATTAGAGGGTCTCCTCCCGTGATTCCCGTGCCTGCCGCATTCATTGATTCTGCTTCTTCAATGATCTCTTCTGGTGTGGTCACTCTGCGTTCATTGGCATATACGACATCCTTTCCTTTCTTTTCGGCGGAAACAGGACAGTAGAAACAACCAGTGTTACATTTACCAGTGACCAGTAAGACCATTTTTGATCCCTGAATACAATATTTGCAGCCTTCAGCTAATTCGCCGTTCGACGCGGAACCGTATTCGTATCTTTTGAAGCTCATCTGTGAGGTTATTGGTGCGATGTTTTAATAAACATTGGGGGACTAGATACTTGTGTGAGCATATGAGGAAAGACACCCGTTTGATCCTTGCATTGGATGAGACCGACAGGAAAAAGGCCTTGGACATCGTAGATAAGGTATCGAACTATATCGATGCAGTGAAAATAAATTGGCCATTGGTATTATCCGCCGGGCCCGAGATGATCACAGAACTTTCTAAACGCACTGATGTAGTCTGTGATTTCAAAGTAGCAGACATACCGAATACTGTTCATCTTATTGTTGAGAATGCAATATCCAGAGGAGCGTCCGCTGTTATTGTTCATGCATTCACAGGGGAAGACTCACTTACTGAAGCTGTTAATACGGCCGGTAAAGATGCAGAGATCTACGCGGTTACGGAAATGAGCCATCCTGGCGGGAATATGTTCACAGCATTACATGCAGAAGAGATGGCAAGAATGGGCGTAAAATGCGGGGTTGCAGGCTTTATAGCTCCTGCAACACGTCCGGAAAGAGTAAAGGCCATACGTGAGATCATCGGTGATAGGAAAATCATGTCTCCAGGTATAGGTGCACAAGGCGGTTCAGCATCAGCAGCAATATCTGCTGGCGCAGATTATGTTATTGTTGGAAGGTCCATATACAAATCGGAAGACCCAGAAGCAGCGGCAAAGAATATCTGTGAGGAAATAAGGGCTATTTTGTGAGTTTGCCTAATAATATATAATTATAATAGCGCGCCATTCTATAAATCTATAAATACGCATTCAAGCATGAACCCGTACTCTATATGGAGATTTAGAATGCGCAAATTTGCAATCAAGTCAGCCAACCCCGAAGGAGATGGGGAAACCCGTTCATCAGTAGATGACGGAAAAGGATGGTTTAGAAGACAATGGCGCTTGATATCACTGTTGGTAATCATAATTGCGGCATTTGTCGTAAGGTTTGTATTTGCTTTCGGTGTCTCCGCAGGTGACAATTTTGCATTGTCCGGCGGGTCAGGTGCTGCAAGTCATGTTCACGTTATCGAGAGCTTGATCTCAGGTTCTTTCTCGTTCACAGACTCAGCTCTTAACTATCCGTACGGAGCAACAAATGTTTACCCGCCACTGATGGATTTCATCTTGGCAGGAGTCGCAGGACTTGTTTCATTATTCGGTGTTTCCACTTCAACTGCAGCGTCAGGTGTACTAGCGTTCTCAACACCGATCTTCGCAGCACTCACATGCTATCCGGTATACCTTGTCGGAAAGAAGATGTTCAATGATGAAAATATCGGTATCCTGTCAGCGCTCTTATACGCATTCTTTGCGCTCCTGATTATGACAACTGTATTCTCGAACGGAACCGAGTATGCATTCATTGCATTCGTGTTCGTATTCATGATATACTTCCTGCTCAAAGCACTGGAAGCATGTGATGATTCTCGGTTCACAGGTTTGAATGCAGTTGTAAAAGACAGATCAATTCTGAAAAACACGCTCATCACAGGAATACTCTTTGTAGTGATAGCACTGTCATGGAATCAGTTCAGGGTCATCCTCCTAATGCTGGTTTTCTTCATGGTAGCCCAGGCACTTATCGATCGTTTCAGATCCAAAGAGGTCTCCCTCACTGTTGGAATGTATTCCGTTGTAATTTTAATGGGCATTGTAATTTCTGCTCCGTATTACATCGGTGCAGGACTTTGGACAGAGATCTTTTCGGGACCATTCATAATTGGAATTTTAGCTGTAGCATTGGCAGTCTTGTTTGCCAAGACAGCGTCTAAACCATGGGTATTGATGATTCCAGTTATCGTAGCAATCGTTATCGCATTCTTTGCGATATTGTTCTTCGGAGCCCACGATCTCTTCTCTGCAATAATTTACGGAAACAGCATTTACGAAGGGTCGCTTATGAAAGCGATCATTTCATCCACACATACAACAGTTTCGGAAATGGCGCATTATTATGGATGGGTCACGGCATGGCTTCCCTTAATTTTGTTCCTATACATGATTTACAACTACCGTAAGAACATGGATTCCAGAAAATATACATTCATAATGTGGTGGACCCTTGCAATGTTCTGCATTGGTTGGTATAATACAGGTTATGCAGTTATCGCAGGACCTGTGTTTGCAGTCGCATCTGCAGTGGTGATCATAAAGACAATAAGAGCAGTGGACCTCAAATCCTATTTGTCCAATTGCAAAGGAAATGGATTGAAAGCAGGATTCAGGAAGGCACTTAAGCCGATTCCATTGGCAGCTGTGATTATCATTGTAGCATTGATCATCATACCAAATTTCACATACGGTGTAGAAGCAGGGGTTTCTACAAATACAGCCAAAGATAATGGATACTTTACTGGAGATTATACAATCTCAACGACTGATGTAAGTTCGGTCAATAAACTTTGGGAAAGCTACAGCGATGTGGAGAAAACCGGTGCACTTGTAACGTATTTCGGATACTCTAACGATGCAGTGTATAAAGGCGGATTCGATTCTGTTACGGACACTCTCGGTGGCGGTGCTTCGGCTGCAGCCAATGTCTTATTGTCGAGTAGTAGTGCATCTGCGACAGCAGTGTTAGCAATCCGCATCATGATGGCTGGTGGAATCAGTAATTTCTCATCGGAGATCACAGCCGCAGGACTCGATTACACAACTATAGCAGGATATATCAACAACCCATCTACAGCCATTAAAGAGGTTCTTTCGAATTCTAAAACATATTCTGGCATAGATGCAGATGTAACAGAAGAGAATGCGGTATATCTGGTCTTGACGAACTATATCACGACTGAACTCTCAGAGCCTCAGATAGATGATTTCTATGACAAGGTCTGTGGTGAAGCAGGAGATAAGATAACATACGTTTCAGTCAATGGAAGCATGCTTCCTCTGTATTATAAGGATGGATCATATTTCTCGACCATAGCGTATTTTGGAGATTATATTCTCAACTCATACTCTGCAGCTACTCAGTTCTACTCATACAACACCTCTACAGGTTATGCGGAGTACACTGATGCGATGTATGAGACCTTCCTCTGGAAGTCAATCATAGGAATTACAGAGACAGATGCAGGATACAGCTCAACAGTTTCATTCCTGAGTGCACTTTCACTCAGCGACGGAACACTCAAAGCGGTGCCTGGATACGGCTTGAGTAATTATTCAGTTGCTTATTGGCATGTACAGTATAATGCAGACAGTAAGGCAACACTCTCATCGTCTGGATGGGAAGATATGGATGCATACGAAGCTATCGCATTACAGAATTCACAGGGCGGTTTGATCAATTATCTTTCTGGAGTCGTAATGCTTGAGTATAACACAGACTCAACAACAACATATTCTGGTGTTGTTGACTATACAGCAGGCAGCGGAGCATCCGCAGCAGCTGGAATCCAAGTTGCGGTATATGTCGATACAGACTACGATTCTAGTGGTGTGACCAACTACGTTCTTCGTAATGTTACATACACCAAAGAAGATGGATCATACTCGATTTCTGTGCCCAATGACGGAACAGCATACCGTGTCGTGTTCTCATCCGGTGCAACAGGTACGCAATCTGGAAGCATTATTGCAACATACACAGATACATTATCAATTCCAACAACGATGACTATTGCGGCAACCAGTCTCAGCGGGACTGTTGTTGTTGGCGATAACGCGTATACAGAGGATACATATGTAGTGATAACAGGAAAATCGTCAGGATATACGGCGCAGGTTGAAACCATAAATGGAGTATTCAGTTTCACCAATGTAGTTCCCGATGTATACACAGCAACTGTATATTCTACCAATGGAACAACAATCAATACAGCGACTTTGACAGCATGCGTAGGAACGAATTCTGGAGCAAAGATCTCCACAACATCCGGTACAATAACGGTTACTGTTACGGATGAGTATGGAGAATCAGTAACATCAGGTACGGTCATTGCTACCAACTCTTCTACAGGTGCTACATTCAGTGCTACAATATCAGATGGAACAGCAACTATCAGTGTAATTCCAGCAACATATAGCATTTCGGCATCTGGTGGAAAAGTTTCAGTATCTTCTACGTCAGTCACAGTGACAAGTGGCGGAACAAAAACAGCTACTTTGTCTGTTTATGATTCTAAAATCATTACAGTATCTGGAGCTCCTTCGGGAAGTTTGATAACGCTGATGTCCTTTGGATACACAATCTCATCTGCCACATCCACATTCTTTGCAGTACCTGCAAGTGGAGGATACGATGGTGAGGCATATACGGCATATGCAGTAAGCGGAAGCACAGTGTACTACGGTGTATCAACAGGTGCGAGCATATCGATGATAAGTTCGGCTGGATATACAGTATCAGGAATCTTG
The DNA here is from genome assembly GCA_963676235.1 of Candidatus Methanomethylophilaceae archaeon. Taxonomy (GTDB): domain Archaea; phylum Thermoplasmatota; class Thermoplasmata; order Methanomassiliicoccales; family Methanomethylophilaceae; genus JALNYB01. The sequence goes on along the minus strand of OY781044.1, from coordinate 633,068 downwards.
AAGAATAGTAGCGGAGCGGTAACAGCTGGTACAGTGTCATTCATTACATCTACTGGTGCACAGTTGATCTTCACAGCAGATAGTGATGGCGTGTTTAGCGCCATGATTCCTGCAGGAAGTTATACGCTGTATGCGTATGACGGGTCGGCAAGTGTGCTTCTAAAGTCCATTACAGTGTCTGCAGATGTTGTCATGGGCGATCTTAAGATGTCCGCAGGCCGTACACTTACAGGATATCTGTATTATACGACTCAGATGTCTTCTAGCAGTACAAAGGGCATTGCATTTGTTGACATGAAATGTACATTGAATATTGATGGAACGTCGTATACAATCGTTTACAAGACCAATTCAAGCGGAAAGGCACTGTTCTATGTACCTTCTGGTTATGAGGCAAAGATCAGCGTAGATGCATTTGAAACAACAGCGTTCTATTGTGAAGCGCAGACAACCACTATTGCTTCTGGATCGAGTAGTACGTCTACAGGATGGACTCTCGGTGCCAGTAGTGCAAAGGACAGTACAAAGTATGTGAAGTACGTGTCGATTTCAAGTCCGTATATAACGACTTTAACATTATACAGCGACTCTACCGTGAAATACACAGTTAATGGATCCACGACAGTTATGCCGGGACAGTATACTGCACTTGTGTTAGGAAGCACAGGCTACTACTACAACGGAACTGTCTATGTCTATCCAGGACAGAGCGGTGCTTTGGAAATCGATGCAATCAGTGTTGCAACTGTAACGTTGACTGCATCTGTATTGGATCAGATAACTGTGACTGCAGTCGAGAACGATGACGGAGTAAAAGGAAACTATTATGAGGATTCTAGCAATTCTCTAGTGTACTATGTCCAGAAAGGATACAGTTATTACTTCGAAGCAGAGAGCGGTAGCACAGGGACGGAGACAATCGCATACGGATCGATCGATAATGCTTCATCCGCAGTAACTCTGGATCTCTCGCAGAAATCTGAGAAGGCAACTATAACTGGCTACGTTGGTGTTGTGGCAAATGGAACTCTAACAGTGACATACGGTAGCGTTTCGATACCATTCGACATAACTAATGGATCATTCACTATAGTCGTCCCATCAGGTACAGCACTTACTCTGAAGGCAGTTGTTTCACAGACCATCGACAAGAGAGTAACATACACCTATAATGGAACGACTTTAATGGTCGCATCTGCAGTTGTTAATGAAGCGGTTGCTAATTTCTCGGTCCTTACGACAGGACAGGAACTAGTTGTCGCAGAGCTTTCAGGAAGCAGTCAGAATTTCTCTAACGGAGTCGGATCATTCATATTGGCTATCGAGAACACAGGCTCAACAACGAACACGTATGTGATCACTTCAGGATCCGCATGGGTCTTGGATAAGACATATACGATCGTCGTCGCGGCTGGTGCAACCGGAACGGTCCTAGTTACAGGATATTATGATAAGACACTGGTTGGAGCAGGAAATCCGAACTTATCGGTCATAGTGACAGATATTTCTGGAAACACAGTTGGAACCTATCTCCTTGACGGAACAGGTTTCAGTTCGTCATCGACAACTCCAACATATGTGGATATCAGCGGTACTGATGGAGCGTCATCGGATGCAGTCAACAGTCACGAATATCAGTATGCTATAACCATCACGAATAACGATTGTTATCAGAAGTCAGTGACCATAAGCGCAACATTCACAGAAATATCTACAGGGTGGGTCTATGTACTTGCTAATGAGAATGGATCACTGATCTACAGCGATGGGGCATCATACAATGTGAAAGGATATGGTACAACAACGATCTACGTGAAGGTCATGTGCTCAGACGCATCATCGTCAGTAGTTCCTGGAATGACCATAACTGTATCATCGAACGGATTGACCTTAGCTACGAACAGCAGCGGTGTTACCATAAGCGGAAGCACAGCAACCACGAAGCTGAGCGCACAGGAAGCTGACATGGATGAGACGGCGATGTCCGCAAGCGGAACCAACATATTCAACAGTGCAAGCACTGTTCCGATAATGTTCTGGGTCCTGTTGGCATTATGTGTTCTGGTTCTAATCTTCACTGCGTGGGCAGGAACTAAGAGGGGGGTGTTTGTACGCAAAAAGTAACCGCAATAATAGCGATACTTGCAATGTTGTTCGCAACATGCGCAGGTATATGCGTGATGGCAACAGAAGTTGACGGTGCAGGAACCGGATCTATCACTGGAGAAACCAATGTCGTAAAAACAGAGGGAACTCTGACTTACGAAATTAAGTTCTTCGAAAGTGATTCCTCGTTCTCTACGCTTGAAATCACATATACAGCAAAGCTTACAAACTCTAGCGGAACCACACAATCTAGTGCTGTGTCACCGTCTTCTGGAACTCTTAAGAATGGAGTTTCGACAGAACTGACCATCACCGCACCTAAGACCGCGGGAAGTTATACGCTTACTGTAGTGTTCAAAGAGACTATCAACGATGGGAGTGCAACAACATCCACAACATCTACAAAATCAGTGGTCATCTCGGTGGTAAAGCCGATAACGTTGTCCATCACGTTGGCCAACAACAGTAATGTTGACTTCACTGATTTCACAGTCTTTTTCTATGTCGACGGAGTAAAGCTTGAAAATAGCGATACACTGGTGACTGTAGCTGCAGGAGACTCTGTAACAGTCACATATGATTGGGTAACAGATTCGCTTTCTGATGGAAAACATGTGTTCAAGGTAGTAGCGGCTGAAGATTCTCTTGTGATAGTTACGGGTCTCGATACAGAGCATAGTTTCTACAACGGTCAATCCAATTACGGATTGGTATCCATTTTGATGGGTATCTTCCTTGTGATCCTGATCATAATTGCGATATATGTGTATCGCAAACCGGTCAAGAACTACGGAAAGCCGAAGGCAAGACGTTAAAATTAAACAGGGTGGGAATCCCACCCTTCTTAAATTATTGTAAAATTATCTATTAGTCTTTTTTAGACAGTTTTGTTTTGGCATCTGCATAGATTCTATTTGCAGGACCAAGTGTTGCCCATCCGTCTTCGGCCTGTATGATCTTGAGATTCATTTCTTTTCCAAGATCTTGAGAAAGTTTGTCAAATTCATTTTTATCGCCCAATCCCGTATCTATTTGCAAGGCATATTGATAACCACACATTTCAAGGATCATCCTCATCATTGAATGATCGGTAGTATCAGTTCCCCGGAACATATCTGAAGATGACAGGAAATCGTTCCAGTTGGTTGCCATCGCGGGCGTAAGGTATAATTGCCCAGTGTGTGCTTTGTTAAGCTCATAATATCTTTTTGTTCCGCCGACAGCAACACCTATGCAGTCGTCACACACTCCATTATTTTCATCACGGAATACTATCACGGGGGTCGAAAATTTGTCTGCGGCCCATTTAGTTATGTCCCATCCTGCGTTTCCGCACAATCCGTAATATAATGCAAGAACGTCAAAATGACTTTGTAACATCGTTATCTGATCTTCAACGGTTTTACGAAGGTCCTTTGGTTCAGCATGAAGGCCGAGACGATTCATGTATATCACGATGTTGAATTTTTCGGGATCCTGATCAAAGCCGTTTTTAAGATCGTATTCATCGATAAGTTGATAGGGAAGCCCGTATCTTTCAAGCTTTTTTTTGATACTTACATTAGGATCGGTCTTAACAAGATATATGTATTTTTCTTCAACGTCTGTTCTGAGATTGTATATGAGTTCATCTTCGAGCATCGGGCAGGCGATGATACCTAGTGTCCCTTGGGTCATATCTACTGTAAATACCGTTTTAAAATATTAAATCCGTACTTACAAAGTTGTTACTGCTGTGTTTTATCAGTTAATATCGAGGCCCTGTCCTGATCGTGTGTGTTTTTAGCATCCACACTTTCGATTGATACTCTGTTAAATGCATTCTTCAGACCCCAATCTGCGAGGGATTTGAGTGCAGGTCCGAGACTCTGGCCCTTTGGTGTAAGTGAATATTCAACACGTACCGGAACTTCTGCGAACACTTCTCTGTGGATAAGTCCGTCCTTTTCCAGTTCTCTTAGTTGTTTAGTAAGTATCCTAGGCGAAACTTTGTCTAATTCACTCATAAGTTGGGAGAATCTTAGTGTGCCTTTATTTGCAAGTTTGCATAGTATGACGGTTTTCCATCTGCCTTCTATGATAGACATCGTTGCATCGACTGCGCAATCCATTCTAGGTGTTTGAGGGGAACTCATATTTGTTGAATAGATATCAATAATATATCAATGTTATTTGATATTTAAATATAACATTGATATCATTTTGATAGTATTGCAAATTCACGGTTTATTTTGTTCATTACAACGGCATTTGTAATGTCGGATCTCGTTCTTTCTATTATTCCTCTGGTTATGTCTTGCTTTCTTCTGATCGGAAGGATGGCATCAGGAACATCGAACATCATGATTACATCAGAGATCTCTTCCATCTGTAGGAATATCTTTTCCGCAGTTTTGATATCGGAGTTCATGAGGTCCTTCAAAAGTATTCTTCTCATTTCACCTAAACAGTCTGCCAATCCCATCGCCCAGGCCTGAGGTGTGATTTTCAGGTCTTTGTAGGATGGGAGTTCCTTTCCGTCAACAACGGCGCATAGAAGCAAAGCCTCAGAGTATTCCATCATCGCATCTTCCACAGCATTTCCATAGAGGATATCTGGTTCATTCTGAAGAGACGAGAGCATTTGTGACATCAAGGACGTCATGATCTCGATTTCTTCCTCATCCTTCTTTCCTATGTGGATTGAATGGATCACCCTCTTGGTGCTTCTGATGATATTTCTAGAATCACTTATAGCTAGATTACGGGCTTTTTCAATTTGGGTCATTTTCTCTATGACCTCGTTGACTGTTGCCGATAGTTCTTCCATATCTTCAGGTATGAATTCCTCTGTATATTACAGTGATTTGAAAAATGAGGATCTGAGGTTATTGCAGAATAATTCTTCTTTTATACGGTTTCCGAATAGATTCTTATCAGGTGTTATGAATTCTACATCCTTGTAGGTAATATCAGTAAGCGTTAGAGCGTCCGGACGTGTGAGTCCGAATGTCATATCCTTGCCATCGAGTGCATCCTGCACTTCAGATAATTCTCTATATCCTTTTCCAACTGCCGATATGGCTGCCGTCATGCGACGGATCATATTCCAAAGGTAGTATCTGGCAGAATACTCGAGGATCAGCGTATTATCGCATTTTTTGATTGTGATGGAATCGATCGTAAGTGTTGTGGGTTTGCCTTCGGAACGGCAGAATCTTTCAAAATTGTGTTCTCCTACGAATAGTCCAGCACAGTCTTGTGCTTTATGTAGATCGATATCGTCACACGGTAATATGTATTGATATTGGCGTGCGTCTGCGAATCTTACATTAAATGCTTTGTTTACAACCGCATAGCTTCTGTAGAAGATACCCTTCGAGACAGCATTGAGTGCTGTCAGGAGTATATCGAGGTCTTCAAAATCTGTATCGAACGTAGCCACGTTCCCTAAGGAATTAACTCCTTTGTCTGTCCTGCTGGCCAGCTTTAGATCTAATTCCTCAGGTGATTTGTGGCATATGTTGTTCAGATCCGATAGGATCTGACCTTCTACTGTTTTGAAGTTAGGCTGTATTTGGGAGCCCGTGAATTCATTCCCCAAGTATCCTATCTTTACAGCTAATCTGGTCATGGACGAATTTGTTTCATGTGATCGATCCTACGCTGTATAAGCGCTTGGGTACCGATATCATGGCGCATGAATATAGCGTCACACTTGACATATTGGGCCGCCCTCTCGCAGTTTTGTTCTGCTTCTGCGATTGTGTCTGCAATGCCCACAATACCTATGCTTCTGGAAGTTCCAGTCACGAGTTGACCAGCAGAGTTCACATCTACATTGGCATAGAATATCTCTGCCCCGCATGCATGAATTGCATTCGCGTCAACACATATCTCATGTCCCGATTCGGATTCGACTCCGTATCCTTTAGGTACGATGTATTTGCATACGGTTGCTTTATTCTTGAACTTGACATCCTTTCCGATCTTTCCTGTGCTCATGTCTTTTATGAGGTCTGCGAAATTCGTTTCCAGTATAGGAAGTACATTCATGGCCTCAGGGTCTCCGAATCTAGCATTGATCTCGATGATCTTAGGTCCGGTGGCGGTAAGCATGAATTGTCCATACATAGGTCCGCGGTAAGGACATCCTTCCTCTGCCATGGCATCGACGATGCATTGCAGGATCTTCAATGATTCTGTTCTGTCAGTTTCTTTAACGAACGGCAAAAGATGGTTGGCATCAGTATACGATCCCATTCCGCCTGTGTTTGGTCCCACATCGCCTTCATATGCTCTCTTGTGGTCTTGTACAAGAGGCATGGGTGCTATATGTTTTCCATCAACGAATATCATCTGGGTGAATTCTTCTCCGATGGCCTTTTCTTCAAGAATGACCCCAGCTCCGCCGATATGTTCTTCAAAGATCTCATTGATGTAGGCCATTGTTTCTTCGTGATTATGGAGATGTTCTCCTTGTACTTTCACGCCTTTTCCGCCTGTAAGGCCAATGGGTTTTACCACTATGTCATGGTCTATCGCCTTCAGATATTCTTCTGCATCAGCAGCGTTATCAAAGCTTGCGAATCCCAGATTACCTTTGATGTTGTGTTTTTGCACGAGTTCTCTCATGAAGACCTTGGATGTCTCGATCCTCGCTGCTGCTTTGGTGGGTGCTGCACATTTGACACCTATATTCTCTAAGGCATCCACAAGTCCTGCTTCGAGTGGCCCTTCGGGTCCTATATATGCGAATTCTATATTATGTTCAAGAGCGAAGTCACAGACTTTGTTGATGTCTTTTTCACCAACTATCTCGCATTCTTTTGCCCGTGCTATTATTCCGGGGTTTGCATTCTTCATTACGGCATATATCTCTGCGCCGGATCTGAACAGAGCTTCAACAGCTGCATGTTCCCTACCTCCGCCGCCTACTGTCAGAACCTTCATTGTAATCACCTTATAATTTCAGTGCAGCTAGAATCTCGTTTATACCCTCATCCTTTTTTACACTGCACTTGTAAATGTTCTTGAGTCCGCCTGTAAGTTTGTTATAATCATTTGCTATGATCTCAGGGTCCACGTCAACCGCACTTGCAATATCGATCTTATTCAATATAGCGATATCTGAATGAGTGAATATATCGTGGTGTTTCCTTACCATATCGTCACCCTCTGTGGTTGAGATCACAACTACTCTGTAGTCTGTTCCTAGAGGGAAATCTGCCGGACAGACAAGGTTTCCTACATTCTCTATGAAAAGTATATCGTATTTGTCAAGGTCGATCTTGGACAGGGTCTTTTTGATGATGTTAGCATCGAGATGGCATTCGTGTTCGGTGTTGCAGTTGACAGCATCGAGTCCAGAGACTTCCATTCTTGTGAAATCATCATCACCAGTGACATCACCTGCTATTGCACATACTCTGAGTCCCTTTGCTCTTAGTTTTTCTGCGAGTTTTATAATCAGTGCTGTTTTTCCAGCTCCGATCGAACCCATGAAATCTATAGATTTGATATTATGTTCTTTGAGAAGGTGGTAGTTTTCGTGTGCTATCTTATTATTTTCTCTCAGAACGTCATATTCCATACCGACTTGAACTATGTGCATATTGCCGACATGGACTTCATACTAAAAACACTTCCTCGTTATACGCAGGAGTAAGGAATGTAAATAAGGTTCTTTCAGGGATTATTTTATTGTGATTTTTGCAGGTGTAGCGATCTTTTGAGAAGACTTGGGTCTATGTTTTCATAAGTAAATATAGGTCATATCTGTTGTTTAAACTGTCATGTTATACATTCTGATCTGATTGGTTATTGACCGAATAGTTAATGATACTGTTTCATAGGTTCGATTAGAATCATTGAAGTACATTCTAGGATCTGGTTCAAAAGGGCTGTTAGTTTATTTTATGCACTCATATTGCTACTTCTTTCACATGAACATTCTGTTTGGTCCGATAAAAACAGAAATAAATGTAGAGAGACTACCTGAAAATCGAACAGCATGAGTTATTCTGCAGCTTTATCTAAATTATTGGGCTCGATCGGTGCCAAAGAGGGTTCTATGCTGAACATAGATTCTCATGGCCAGACATTTACAGGCACATTGATGCCACACAATGAATTCAGTGCACCCGACGTGATCGTATTGAAAATGAAGAGTGGATACAATGTAGGTATTAGGGTTCATGACGACTCTGTTATCAAAGTGTTGGATCAGCCTATTGAAAGGGTCAAGAAAGAAATAGAAGTAGAACCTAAAAAAAGTCTCAAGAATCTTGTTCTCATCGGAACAGGTGGAACTATCGCATCGTATGTTGATTATAGGACGGGGGCTGTTCATCCTGCGCTGTCAACATCGGATATGGTCAACGCGGTCCCTGAGATAAGGGACGTGGCTAATATTTCGGCACGTGTTCTTTTTTCTATATTTTCGGAGAATATGAATGTGGACCATTGGCAGGAATTGGCAAAGGCGGTTGCAGAAGAGATCAATTGTGGTGCAGACGCGATTATCATCCCTCACGGGACAGATACAATGGGATACACGGCGGCGGCACTGTCATTCATGCTTGGGAATGTTTCAAAACCAGTCGTTTTCGTAGGAGCACAGAGGTCATCTGACAGGCCGTCATCGGACGCTTCAAGTAATTTGTTGGCCGCTGCAAGATTCTGTGTGAAAGGCGACCGTGCAGGCGTGTTCGTTATAATGCACGATACACCCGGAGACGATTCATTTGCAGTTCATACGGGGTCAAGGGTAAGGAAGATGCATACATCGAGGCGTGACGCATTCCACAGCATCAACGTTCCTCCGGTTGCATACATCGATAAGGATGGAAATATTGAATTCACGGGAGAAGGGCGGCACATCTCCACTGAAAAGACAGAAGCAAGGACGAATATGGAGAAAAACACGATCCTGCTTCAGTTTTATCCGGGAATGGATCCTGCATTGTTCGAGAGTGCGATAATGAAAAGCAAAGGAATAGTCATCGCAGGTTCTGGATTGGGACATGTCAATGAGAATATGGTGCCTCTTATCAAAAAAGCAACAGACAATGGGTCTGTCGTCGTCATAACCTCACAATGTTTGAATGGTCAGACGAATCTAAATGTTTACAATACAGGAAGGGACATGCTAGTTGCAGGTGCGATCACTGTTCATGACATGCTTCCGGAAACAGCTTATGTGAAGCTTATGTGGGCATTGGCAAACACAAAGAACACAGAAACTGCTAAAGAGGTCATGAAGACTCCTATTGCAGGAGAATCAAGTGACAGGAGGACCATCGATGTCTGAAGATTATGAGATGATGTGTGGTATCGAGATCCACCAGCAATTAGACACAAAGAAGTTATTCTGTTCATGTGACAGCTGTCTCTGTGAGGAGGGTGTCGGAGCGTACTACAGGAGACTCAGGCCCACAACAAGTGAGACAGGAGAGGTGGACAGGGCCGCATTAGCACAGTTCCAGAGAGATATGGGATTCAGATATCAGTGCAGCGAGGGAACAACCTGTCTGGTGGAGTTGGATGAAGAACCTCCGCACGAGATCAATGCTGATGCAATGGAGACATCACTAGTGTTCTCAACAATGTTGGGGGCAAACATTATCGACGAGATCCAATTCATGAGAAAGATCGTTGTCGACGGTTCTAATACATCAGGGTTCCAAAGAACTTCTTTGGTAGCTACAGATGGAAGTATAGATGTAAATGGCAAGAAGATCGGGATTCTTTCGGTGTGTCTGGAAGAGGATGCGGCTCGTAAGATCGAAACGAAAGGAAACGAGATCCTTTACCGTTTAGACCGTTTGGGCATTCCGCTTATAGAGATTGCGACTGCACCTGATATGAGAACTCCGGAAGAGGTCATGGAAGTGGCTTACAGGATCGGGATGCTCCTTAGGGCGACGAAGAGGGTGAAGCGCGGTATCGGAACGATAAGAGAGGACCTCAATATTTCCATTCCGAATGGCGCACGCATTGAACTGAAAGGAGTTCAGGAGCTCAGAATGCTTCCAGAGTTCGTTCAAAACGAGGTCAACAGACAGAAGATGCTTCTCAACATAAGGGAAATCCTCATGAAAAGAGGAACGAAAGCCGTGCCTGTTGAAATGATAGATGTTACAGATATTTTCAAGACCAGCGAATCCAAGGTCATCAAAGGTGCATTGGATGATAAGGGAAAGGTAATTGCAGTGAAGTTACCTGGCTTTGCAGGTGTTATGAATGGCAATAACAAGACACTTAGACTGGGTTCAGAGATGGCTCAGTATGCACGTACTAAGGGTGTCAAGGGAATATTCCATTCAGATGAACTTCCTAATTACGGTATTGAGCAGAAATATGTCGATGATTTGAAGAATTTCCTCGGAATGATCGGGGAATTCGATGCGTTCGTTATCTGTGCAGCTAAAGAGAAGAAGGCCACAGATGCGCTTCAGATGGCGGTTGATAGGGCTAACTATGCTTTATTGGGCGTACCAGAAGAAACAAGGGATCCACTTCCGGACGGAACATCAAAGTATTCGCGTCCACTGCCCGGGGCGGCAAGGATGTACCCGGAAACCGATGTTCCGCCGACACTTATTACAACAGAGAGAATGAATCGCATAAGGGCGAATCTTCCGGAATTTCCTGAGCAGATCGAGAAGCGTTTGATGAAGCAGTACGGTATCAATCAGCAACAGGCACAGCAGATCGTTAGGCACAGTTATGACGATCTATTCGCAAAGATCGCCGATGAGTATGGAATGGCATCTGTTGCAGCAACCATGTTCCTGAACACATTCACAGAATTGGAACACGACGGATTGGATATGAATGCTGTTTCGCACGATGTGATCTTCGAGATGTTCTCGATGCTGAAGCAGAATCGGTTCTCCAAAGAGGCCATACCCGTACTTCTTAGAGAATTAGCTGTCGGAACAGATATCGAGAAGGCCATCAAGAAATTGGGATTGGAGTCCGTTGATGCAGATGAAGCTGTTGCAATCATCGCAAAGATAGTCAAAGAACGCGAGGATTTCATACGCAGCAAGGGATTGGACGCTATCGGCCCCCTTATGGGGCCTGTGATGGGTGCATTGAGAGGAAAGATAGACGGTAAACAGGCAAACGATCTGCTTGCTCAGGAAATAACCAAACTCATCGGTTGAATGTTATCTCCAACACCTTCAATTTCTCAAAGAACAGCGGGAGTTCTGAAAGTTCTTTGACTTCATAGTTAGAGAGCAGGTTTGAGAGTTTTCTCTCATTCATAAGGGAGGAGACGACGATGATGACTCTGCCGTCTGAGTTGAGGTATGCAGGCGCATATTCCAATAGTTCCGGTAGTGGCCCCATGCCATCTTCTCCGCCAGACCATGCTTTGGCAAGTTCTCCCTTATCTTGTACTGGAAGATATGGGAGATTGAAGATTATAGTGTCGTACATTCCATCAATATCAGAATAAATGTCCGTTTCTCTTACATCCAAGACCACACCATTATTGCTGGCATTGAGTTTTGTCAATTCAACTGCTTTTGGATTGATATCTCCACACGTGACCTTTGCGCCATCCCTAGCACAGTGTATAGATACGATACCGGATCCGCATCCCAATTCTAAAACAGATTCATCATCCTTTACATCGAAGGATCTTATAAGCATAATGCTGTCATCTGATGGCGGATATACTTCTTCGTTTTCTGTTATCTTGATGAGTGGATCGTATTTCATCAAGTATCTGATGTAATATCTACAAATAAAATGTACGGATAGGAAGGTAGTTTTAGATGAGAGATATATAACGAATTATGATAAGTTTGGATGTTTTGGCGATAGGGAATCTCGAAAGAGGTGAAGATGGTTCGATCATCACTTCGAATTCTACATCGGTTCTCATAAGAGCAGACGATAGAACGATAGTGGTTGACACCAGCACGAAAGAGATGAAATCGGCTATCAAAACATCATTCAAACAATTGATGGTCCTTCCAAAAGATGTGGATACTGTAGTTTTGACGCATTCTCATGCCGATCATACAGGAAATATCGATATGTTTCCCAAGGCGCAGATTTTGATGCATACCGGTGAGGAAACAGAGATCCCCGGGGTAAAGCTCATAGATCATGATATAGAGCTTTCAAAAGGTGTTAGACTTGTTCATACACCGGGCCATACAATGGGCTCTATGAGTGTTTTCATAGATGCTGACATCAAGTATGTTATAGCTGGAGATGCTATACCTTTAAGGGATAATTTCACGAAGATGAAACCACCCGCGGTCAATTGCGATTCTGAACTTGCGTTAGAAAGTATAAAAGCAATAAGCAATTATGCAGATATGGTCGTCCCGGGACACGATTTCCCATTCATGACCGAAAGGTGATTTACATGGTCAGCAAAGATATGCCTGAATTCATTTACTACGAGTGTCCGAATTGTAAAGATATTACAGAGCATGCCATCCTTAAAGCAAGGATCGGAAAAGATAATGTTACAGGGACATTCCGCTGTACGGAGTGTAACCGTACGTTCTCAGATACAATAAGGATTCCCAAGACACTCGTTGTGCCGGTTCTGTTCAGTGATGGAGATTTGACAGGTAAGACACAGACACAGTTGGAAAGCGACGATATAGTTGTTATCGGTGATGAGTTTTATCTAGATGACGGAAGGAGGGTATGCGTTACTTTCTTGGATGTTGAGGGTGGAAAACGTGTGAAGAGAGCTCAGGCAACCCATATCAAAAAACTCTGGGTCAAGAGTTATGATGTCTTGAGTCTCAAAGTCTCAGTGAATGATGTACGCAGGACATATTCACTTCGTATTGATTCTGAACCCGATGATGAATACACATGTGGAATGATGCTTTTATTCGAGGATTTTAACGCAGTGATACACGCGATCAAAACCAAAGAGCGTCTTCTTAAGAACGGTACTGCGGAAGCAAGAGAGATCGTCAGGATCTACGGAAAGATAAGGAGAAAGGAGTATGACGTTCTTGATTTCGGCGACGAGGATGACAATGCTGAATTCAATGAAGCTGATTATGACATTTCCGATGAGGATGATGACAAGGATGATTACAAGGCTGTTGCCGGTAAGAAGGCTTCGAAATCCAATAAGCCCGTCTTCGATGATGAAGATCAAGACTTCGATTTTGGGGATGAAGAAGACACTCAGTGAAGTTCCTCTTCATTATCCAAAATAAGATCCAATACATCGGAGATGTTGTCGGTCCTCAGCGTATGAGTGGCAGCTTCTTCGGTGTAAATATCCGTAGGGTTGAACGCAATCGACATTCCACTGTTCTTGAACATGGGGATATCCGTGTAAGAATTTCCTATAGCAACGGTGCGTTCTGGAGTTGTGTTGTATTTTTTGATGTATTCTCTGACGTTTATGCCTTTGTCTTTCAGGTCTACGTTCATGATGCCTTCTCCGGTAAGTTTTCCGTTTTCATCTATACAAATGGAATCGGCTACATAATCGTCGAATCCGAATTCATTTGTGAGCATCTTAGCTGCAAGATCTATACCGCCACTGACTATCACACTGTGGATACTGTTGTCACTTAGACACGCAATTGTCTCTTGAATTCCATCGATTATGGGCATGTCTTTGAAAAAACGTATAAGGTCCGAGATGTTGACATCTGGTTTTATGGTCTTCCACAGTCCGATATCCCTTCTCATGAATTCAGGTTCATCGATGTCTCCGTTGCAGTATGCTTGGTATGAAGGTTCGTTATCCACCTCTAAGCATTGATGTATCCAGCACCATGAGCTTCTTAATTTCGTAAGGACGCCGTCCATGTCAAAACATACCAGATCGTATTTTCTCATCTTTGAACCCAAGACTAGGTATGATGATTTTATTTGTAGTGTTTTCGGTCAAAATATAGGCAGATAATATTATATGTACGTTCTATTCCATACTAAGTATCAATATGCCAATTCTTAGATTACAATACGACAACGGATACTATTTCGGAGATGTCATAGGTTCTGAAGACGATCCAATCGAGGATGGGGTAGGTATGTTCTTCTGGGAAAATGGAGATACGTATCAAGGTAATTTTGTCAATGGTACCAGAACCGGAAAAGGCATATTCACATGGGCTAATGGAAATCGTTATGAAGGAGACTTTGTGGATGACGTCAGAACAGGAAAAGGAAAGATATCCTGGCCCAGCGGGGATCATTACGAGGGGGATTTCGAGAACGGTTTTCAGTCTGGAAAAGGAGTATTGTTTTGGTCCAATGGTGAAAAATATGTCGGAGATTTTCTCAATGGCATGATGGACGGAAACGGAATCCATTATGCGGCCGATGGTTCGATCATATATGATGGAGAATGGGTTGAAAGCTGTCCGGTGAATCATTTTGAAGATCAGAACAATTGAGTTATATCAGGCAGACCATACAGTTCAACATGATAACGATGATAGGCACAGGGCACGTATTTCGCATAGCGGATTCTGTGTCTTTTATCATCAAGAATTCATGGCCTGAAGCAGTTCTTGTTGAATTGGATGAGAAGAGGTACAAAGCACTTACCGATCCGAAGATTGAAGATACAGCAATCACTTCGCCAAAGGGTGTTTCGAAGATATATCTGAAATCTGCAAAATATCAGGATAGGATGTCTGAAAAGAACGATACTCAGACAGGTGGAGAATTATTGGCTGCGATAAATACTGGAAAACTCGTTGAGGCTGAAATAATCTGTATCGACAAGGATGCAGAGAAAGTCATGAAAGAACTCTGGGAAGAGATGTCTTTCATGGAAAGAAGAAAATATTCATTCTCCATTTTTACTGACAATATATTCGGAAAGAAGAAGATAGACAAGACTCAAAAAGAATTCTCTGCGGATGAGAATTATTACATAGAAGAGATGAGAAAGAAATATCCGACTCTGGTGAAAAAGCTCATAGATGAAAGGAATGAGTACATGGCCAAAAAGATCAGGGAAGCATCAGATAAATACAAGTCTTTGATAATAGTCGTCGGAGATGCTCACGTAGAGGGGTTGTGCAAGATCTTGAATGATATTCCCATTAAGAAGGTAAGATTGACCGAATTGCTTGATAAGGAAAGTTTGGATAAGCTAAAATCGCAAGTTTGGAATGATAGAACGTACACGGAAGAGTCAAAATGAAAGTCATACTTTTAGCTTATACGCAAAATGCAGATGCGATATGTGCTGCAGCAGGAAGATCATGTTATTCGGAAGAATCATCTGCAGATCTTTTAGGTCGCGGAGATCCTAATAAGATCTTGGAAAGGATCGTCGGGATGGGTCACAACTCTGTGATTGAACATGCAAGTTTCACATTCTCTGTCGAGGGTGTATCACGTGCGCTCACTCATCAGTTGGTAAGGCACAGAATAGCATCATTCTCTCAACAGAGCCAGAGGTACGTTTCTCTAGATAAGCCTACATATGTTATACCGAATACTATCGAGGCCGATGAGAAGTCCAAAGAGTTGTACATCAAGACCATGGATATGATATGGGAATCGTATAATGAACTTCAGAAGGTGATTCCTCCGGAGGATGCAAGATATGTACTTCCAAATGGATGTACGACCAATATCACGATCACGATGAATGCACGTGAACTCTTACATTTTTTCTCGCTAAGATGTTGTAACCGTGCTCAGTGGGAGATAAGGGAGATGGCAGATGAGATGTTGAGGTTTTGCAAAGAGGTTTCACCCACTGTTTTCAAGACCGCGGGCCCTCCTTGTGTCAGAGGGCCGTGCCCTGAAGGCAAGTTATCTTGTGGAAAGCCGAGAAAAGTTTGACAAAAGCTTATATAAGGAATATTCTTAATCCGGATTAGTTGGTGAATGATATGGGAAGAATAAGACCCACATATATCAAGAGGGTAGCAATCGAACTTGTTAACAAGTATCCCCAGGCTTTCAGCAGGGATTTCGACGCTAACAAAGAGATGGTTAACGCTCTTACAGACGTTTCCTCAGTCAAAATGAGGAACAGAATAGCAGGTTACGTCACACGTTACTTGTCTCGTCCTGAGATCTGAATAAACTATTTACTTAGAGACTAAGGTGTTTTCCGCAGCATTAGCCCATGTGGGGTAGCTTGGATATCCTGTGAGATTGCGGATCTCTTGACCTGGATTCGAATTCCAGCATGGGCGCCATTTCCTTTTCAAAGGATTTTTAAGATGTTTGATGCTGCAGTCATTCTTGTTCTTCAGCAGGTGTTTCAGGCCATATTTTCTTTACGATCTCTACATCTCCTGGAGGTAAGATCCTTGATATTTCCTCTTCAGGAACATTGAAATCTCTTGCCATTTCTCCAGATTTTCTCCCGCTTTTTCCACGTCCAGGATGTATGATAAAATATTTCTCGCATTTTTCGAACAGGCTGACGGGACCACACATGACCTTTCTGTTGCCGTCGTAGAAAATCTCTCCAACTCCTAATTCGATTGCTATATGATGTTCGTAATTCCTTTTTCCACGAACAATGAATGCTCCGCGGGGAACGAATTCTCCTGGGTTAGGGGTTTTGCTTACTTGATCAGGATAGACCCAAAATGCTGTTCCTTCAGCAAGTGCTGCTACCCACGCTTTGGATTGAGCCAAAGCGAATGTGCACGCCTCTCTGAATTCATCGGGTGTGGCATTAGCTCCTTCTTTCAGCACAACTGAAGGTGCACCGTGTACGTCTGCATGTGCGAATACATCGGTCTCTTTGAGATGCTTCTTAACTACGTTATCGTTGCTATGAGCATCCCTTCCGGCGATTACGAGCTTATTGGAAGAGGATATGAACCACTTGTATCTTTCGAACCAGAATTCCTTTGTAGGTGCTACTTTTGAAGCGTTGAGGGCTTTGGTTTTATCGAGGCCTTTCTGTTTCTTAGTAAGTTCTGTCTGGCTTTCAGCAAGTGCTTCTTCGGCTCTTTTTGCTTTCTCAATGATATCTTTGCTTTTTTGATATAGATCTGAAGCATTGGCATCTAGGCCTTTTGTGTAATCCAGTGTTACATTTAGGTCGGAGAATTTACCGGTTACTAGGTTCTTATTCGGGTCTATGCTCACGATGAAGGGGATCTTTTTGGCGCCCTCGGTCAATTTATCCCAGCTGATCTTCTTTGATTGTTCATTGAGGACTTTGAGAAGGTCTGTAACGGTCTGATAGTTGGCGTAGATGGCATCTGCACGGAGTTTAAGGTCTGCACCTTCAAGTTTGTACTCGTCGACGGTCTCCTGCTGTTTGGAGACCCTGTTCTTGAGTTTCTCTATTTCGGGATCGACATAGGCTTCTTCGATATCTACATCAATTTCTTGCAGGAACGCATCTATAGCCTGAGACATGGTGTCATATCTACGTCTTTCCTCATCCTGATAGATCATCAGATCCACAGGGGCGATATCATCGATCTTTCCGTTTTTCAGGAAAACCGTTGGTTCGTTGTCTTTGATGACGCATCTTACCACGTCGTGAAGTGCAGAGTATAGTTTCTCAAGGTCCTCGTCGGACATTCCGACAGAGAGTGTGTTCTTGTCTACACCTGAACGTTTGCAGATCTCCTCTGCGTACTGTCCTCCCAAGTTGGCTACCGTGGCCAATGTTCTGACGGCATCCGATTCTGATGAATGGAACGTTTCGCTGAATTCTTCGAATGTAGAATCAATGGGATTGAATCTTTCTTTGGGTGCGCGGTAGTCCTCGCCTGGACGTGTGGAACGATCCCTGTATGTTTTGTGTATGAGACAGTTCACGATCTTGCCGTCAAGGACAAGAAGACAGTTTCCTCCGCCGAACATCTCGAATATTAATTTATATTCAGCGTCAGCTTTGAAGATCTCCATTATGACGATCCTGTCAAAACCCGCTTGAATGGTTTTTCCGACACGTGCATTGTCGATGTATTTTCTTAGAAAAGTGGCGAAAGAACTCGGAGATATAGACGTTTCCGGTTTCTCAGGTGAGATATATAGCCATTTTTTGTCTTTGAAGAAGACTTCTTTCTTTCCTTCACCTTGGACGTTTATGCGGAAGAGAACGTTTCCCGCTCCCCACTGATAGATCTTGTCCATGTGGGCACCCTCTAGTAATGAAAGTTCCGATACTATGGAACGGACATCGAAAGAACTCATTTCCTTCTTCATAGGAATGGGTTAGGTGTGTCATTAAAATAAACTTTCGTAATATAATCAGGTTAAAGGATATTTTATTTTTCAGAAAGATTTATCAATACATGCCTTATTAGGCATTTTACACAGGCCGCTGTGGCTAAGGGGTATAGCGACGCCTTGGTAAGGCGTAGGTCGAGGGTTCAATTCCCTCCAGCGGCTCCATTCCTTTTTTGTTTTTTTACCTTTGATCAACAAGGTATGGTAATTCTTTAGTTCGTTTATTTCAGATTTGATTTTTTTAAAACGACACATCTTATGAGTCTATATATCTGCATATATCGAATAAACAAAATGGAATTCTACCATTTGTAAGATTAGGAGGAAAGATAATAATAAAAAATTTCGATCTGATAAAATTGTTAATTTTTCAGATCGATTGGAAGAGTTTTAACCGGTAATAGCTTTCACGAGTGCACGTATGTTGTCGTCTGGAGTTCCTATAGGTACTCCGCAGCCTGCCGATATAACGTTAAATCCTGCATCTCTGCTTGCTCTTGCAGCTTTTGCTACCTCCTGTGGAGTCCCTTTGTAAAGGGGCATAGCACACCCTACGTTTCCTACCAATGCACCTCTCTTGTTAG
Organism: Candidatus Methanomethylophilaceae archaeon; assembly: GCA_963676235.1. Lineage (GTDB taxonomy): Archaea > Thermoplasmatota > Thermoplasmata > Methanomassiliicoccales > Methanomethylophilaceae > JALNYB01. Next base: position 614,217 of record OY781044.1, on the reverse strand, counting down.
CTATTTTTACAGCTTTTTCCGGTGGTACTTTTTCTTCAACAGATATTCCTGTCACACCTGTATCGAACATGAATGGAATTATGGGTGCGGAATCTCCGCATATATGAAGAATTGTATGTCCTGTCAAATCTCCTAATGCATGTTTTACAAACTGTCCCGATTGTATTGGAAAATCACTAGGTGCTAAAATATCAGTGGAAGCGGATGGTTCTGACATCTGAACGATATCTGCTCCCGCATCAAGTAGTGCTTGTCCGAATGCTTTACAATAAGGTGCGATAGCTGCAACCCATTTTTGAGCCTCTTTTGGATCTGTCCATACAGAATACACCAAATTTTCTGTGTTTAAGAGATGTCCGCAGAGTGTGAAAGGACCGGTATTCCCGCCAACCACACAATACTTTTCTCCGTGTGTTTTTTTCATGATCTTCATAGCTTCAATGGTTGTTTTCACTCTTTTAGTGTTAAGGAAAACATCAATATCCGGAAGGTCATTAGGTTCATCATAGATTTTTTTCATGGGATCGTACTTGTTTCTGTGTCCTTTTAGCATAGGTGAAGAATGACTTGTTCCCATGTCGATTGGGCATCCCAAAGCCTCCGCTTCCTCCGTAAGGCAAAATCCAGCTCTGACTGATTCCAAGCCAAAATAGTCTGCTTGAGCGCATCCGAGGGTCGCCATTTTTTGTGGGTCGGAATGTGCTTCTGGCCACGAAGCTCCACTTGCTTTCATCATACCGATGGTGTCACATGTTGTGAACACAGCTACAGGAGGCCTGTCCAAGGTTTCTTGATTTATTGCAGCTAAAACTCTGTCTCTACATGACATGACCATATTACTTCACTTCCTTTTTCATTTTGCTGTTAACATATTTTACACAGGATTGAGCGTCATCGTCTCTGTGATCTGCTCCGATCTCCTTTGCAAATTTTTCTGATGTGGGTGGTCCTCCAATGGTTATGATACAATTTTTATGATAGCCATTATCGTTAATCAGTTTCACTGCTTCTTGCATACTGTCCATGGTTGGAGTCATCAATGTAGAAAGACATACGACATTTACGCTGGTTTCTTTTGCAGTATTTGCTATCGATGAAGGTGGCACATCTTTTCCGAGGTCGTTGACAATATAGCCGCCAGCAGTCAACATTGTTTTTACGATATTCTTGCCTATGTCGTGAACATCACCTTGAACTACGGCTGTGATGGCTGTTTTTGCATCTGACAGATCTCCTTTGGGTATTGCTGGAAGGAGTACGTTCAGTCCTTCGTACATACTATGAGCAGCTACAAGGACCTGTGGCAGGTATATTTTGTGTTCGGCATAGTCATTTCCGATTACGCCCATACCTATCACCAATCCTTTATTTATCGCTTCAACCGGGTCAATACCTTCTTTCAAGGCCTTTTCAGACGCAATTCTGGCTCTATTCGGATCGCATGCTACAACTGAGTCTGCTAATTCTTTCAATAATTCTTTATCGTTCATTCCATCACTTTCCTAATGGGGTTAGTGATCTGTGATTTTTCCGCCTACCATATATAGTATTTACTATTGCGAATATAAAGAACATTACGAACATGTTCATTTTCATCTCGATAAAGGCAATTAAAAAATTGTCAATATTTTGAACGTTAAGTAGAAATGATAGTTTATCTACTTTAATTTGAAAGTACGATGAAAATTATCCAATTGAGATATTGATTTTGATACGGACTTTGAATATTAATTTAGGGAATCGGGTTAAATGAGTAGGATTGTAGATTACTAGGCATTTACGTTGGATGTTAAGTTCTATTACCAAATGCTATTAGATTATTATAGGATTTCAATGTAGGGTGGAATTCAAAATTTATAGAATTCTGAGCTAAAAGATGATGGTAGAGAGATCGAGCATTTCTAAGAGTATTGATTATTCTTGAGCCATTTATGTAGTTTATATCATTACGATTGATGATAATATAAAAATAAAAATGGTTTAGAAGTGGTTTTAATCGATTTATTGGAGGAAATCAATTATCTTCAGTCTTTTTTTCAGGTTTCTTTGTAGATTCTTTTTCAACAGACAGAAATGCACAGATTAATGCTATTATCATCATAATAAATGCCATTAACCATACTGTCTGATACTGTGCTAATGTCTTTTCTGTCACAATTAGTCCTGCGATGGTGATTAGGATTGCACCCCCAGCAAAGGGGAATAGATTTAGGGCTGCAGTCGATGTACCAGCCATCGCGATTGGATATAGTTCTTTGATCTGTGCATATGCTACAACAAAGAAGCCTCCGAAAAAGCCGAAGAGGAAATTAATGATCATCTGTATGGTAGTACTGTTCATGTAATCTTTACCTGCAGTCAACCATATTATGGCCCATATTACAGTATATGCTGTTGTTCCGATAAGAATTACTTTTTTTCTGGAATGTAATATCTTATCTGAAAGACGTCCTGCTAATGGGCAGCCGAATACCATTCCGACTCCAACCATGGTAACCATTAGAGCTGCGTTACCACTGGAGAAGTCATAGATATTCTTGTAAAATGAACCGGATTGAGAGGCTTGCCAGAGCATTATAGTACCATACATGAAAAAGAACCATATCGCAAGGGGCCAGAATTTTCTTCCGCTGCCAAAGGTTGTTTTCAGTGCAACGACGGTGCCCATTTTTGCTGATGTTGATTCAGATATCGGTTTCCCTGTTTCCTCGGAGACGATCTCTTCCATACTCGGAAGGTCTTTTTCAGAAGGATGATTTCTTACAATGAACCAGCAGAGTAATGCGATAGCAGCTGTGATAATGGCAAGTACGATGTATGTATTCTGTATCCCGAGATTATCCATCATCAGCACCATAGGGGTTGCGGCTGCAATTCCACCCACATTACCGACAAGTAACAATATGCCGCTCATGGATGCGAATTCATCTTTTCTGTACCATACAGCTAATATTTTCATTATTGGGATATATACTACTGCTGCACCGATACCGATGATGAATTTTCCGACTATCATCAATGTGAAATCATTGCATGTGGCGGAATATGCGCTGATCAAAGAACCTACGGCGATAAGAAAGACGAAAATCGTCGCAGCCCGCCTCGGTCCCATTTTATCTGTAAGAATTCCGCTGGGAATCTGCATCAAGGTGTATGCATATAGGTATGCTGAAGCCAACAATGCTATCGATGCGGTACCTACGCCAAAATAATCTTGTAAATTATCAGATATGGCACCTCCTGTGGTTCTATGGAAATAGACGAAGAAATACGCTAATGCCATGACCGCGAATACAGCCCATCTGTAGGACAGCATCTTTTTTTTCTTTTGTGGATCTATAGTCAAATTTTAACCTCCATTTGGTAGGCGGAGGGTTCATCAGACCATTACGCAGATATTCACCAGATTAATATTTAATTACAATTACGAACATGTTCGAGCCAAACTATACATCGAAATATTATGAGTTCCAGTCAAAAACGTATTTTGCCGCTCGCGATACGATAGTAATCGAATATTTTTTTTTCTGCCGTTCTCAATACGACATTAAGTGTTGATTTGGAACATCCGAGAATACAGCACAATTCATCAAGATCTATTTTTTTTGGAATATCATAATAACCCAGGTTCATGGCTATGTTAAAATATTGTTCTTGTTTGGGTGTCAATGTAGTCTTTACTAATAGGTTTTCACTTGAGATTATCTCAAATTTATATCCATTTTCTCTCATATTATCGGTTAAATTATGAAGTGCTTTGCTATTTGATCCAACTAATGTCCATTCAATCAAAGTATCCGTTTTCGGGATGGCAGATGTTAGAAAGCAACCAGATTCGTTAATCAGTTTTGATAGAAGACAATTCTTATTTATGACCATAGCAAGATAGCATTTGGAGAATAGTTTGTTAATGGTGCATTCACCGAATTCAGCTTCATGAAAGCCCTCTTGAATATTATTGTCTTTTTCGTCTACGATCTTGATTATCGAATACCCGGTGCTCTGATTGAGCATGGAACAGGTTAGTATCTGCATCGAAACACCTTCTGTTTCGAATTCTACAGGAATAATGCTGTGACAAGGATGTTCGTTAACATTGCCAGTCCTATCTAATAATATTTTGTAACAATGCATGGAGAGTAATGCACTTGATATAAATATAAAGTTAAAGTAATGAATCCAATTCGGCAATTAGTTCTTTTATAAATTAGGTAGGCTTAAGAGTTTTAAGAGTTGATTCAACCTTCAGTGTAATATCTTAAATGCAGAAATGTTGTACAAATGTTTTGGACAAAGTGAGGTTGAAGAAATAGAAGAATGATTTTGAGATAATGCATGTATAGATTCAAGTCGACGAGGGGAACGGAAAAGACCGTTGGGAACGATAGAAAGAAGGTTATTTAATATCGTGATACCAATTAACAATCGCATAGTTGGAGACATACAGATATAGAATTTCATATGAAGATTTTCTCAGGTATGGGCATTCTAATATATTTTCTACATCTTCTGAGTGCGTAGTATTTTCATTCGTGTAGTAAATCTATGGGGGATAATGTTCCCTTCCGATTGAATTTACGATTTGGTTCTTGCATACGCAGGATTTCAAACAGATCAGAGTTAAGTGCAGAGAAATTGGTTCATATAAAAATTCAGACGACCACTTTTTGATTCACAGTCAAAGCAGAGTGGTCGGTCTGAGTTAATTTCTGATTGTAATGCATCAGTTCATTTTGTATAGTACGAATCCAGACCAGATCTTCGGGAAGAAGAATGTAGTCTTTTTAGGCATCCTTTTTCCAATCATGGAAAGATCCCAAATCGTCTGAAGTTTCGGATCATTCAATATTATGGCCAGATCGTGTTTCTTTTCGGTCATCTTGATTTTTACGGACGAGAGTTCTGCATCGTATGAGATCGTGGCTTTACCCTCATCCGATTTGTAAATGTCTTTGAGGATGAGTTCTTGTGCTACGTAAGTATCAAGTTTCCACATCGGATCATCTTTTTTGTTGTAATCTGCAATAAAACATTTTCCAGATTTGAATATAAATCCCATCATGTGGTCTTTCAATTGAGTTTCCATCTCTGTTTCTGTGACCTCTTTTACATTCATTTCTTTAGAGATCTTCGAGATGACGTTCTTTTCTGATATTTCATCAGAGTCCACGAGCCTATGTGTAGGCCAGATTATCAGCCCTTTGTCGTCTGCCGCTACGAGCGTTGCGAGAACATATTGTTTTTTCTCATCATCTGGGTTCTCTTTTGCGTAGTTCAAAGCTGTTTCGTATCTGTGATGACCGTCCGCAATGAGCATTTTTTGGTCAGCTAGCTGTGATTCGATCTCTTTGATGACATTCTCATCGCAGATCCTGAAGTATTTGTGTTCGACTTTTTGATTGTCAACATATCTGTAGACCAGTTGTGCGGTTCCAGAGATTTTTTTGCTGAGTTCAGGCGTAAATCCCTCGAATATTCCAAAAATAGATTCTAAGTGGCATTCCATATCTCTCAGAAGATTTAAGCGGTCCTCTTTTACTTTGGAGAAGGTTTCTTCATGAGGAATGATATGGCCTGCACCATATTCTTCGGTCTTAAGGGCCCCCACCAATCCTATCCGGGTTTTAGTGATACCGTTATCATCGAAGGTCTGTTCGTAAAGATAGAATGAGTCTGTATCCTGTTTTAAGCTGCCGTCAGTGACCATTCTATCCAATTCTTTTCTGGCTTCGTGATACCTTTTGTCCGCATCCGGTTTCAGAGTAAGATTCGTAATATTATTCTTGTGGCTCTGAAGTTCTTTGAGGTAGTCTTCGCCGATTACGTCATAAGGTGGTGATATGCGGTTTCCAATTGGTTCGTTAATTCTCAGTGCTGGTCTGTAACCTGGAAATGGAATGAATGTTACCATTTTAATGCCTGTATTTCATAATGTACTGTTCATATTTCAATTGAACGAGATTACAATTCATTATAATATAAACTCAAAAGACTGTGTCAGCATATTTGCCGGCACAGTTGATGATATGAAAATATTCAGCAGATCCTGGGAACGGGGTCACCCGATGGAGCTTCCAATATCCTTTTTCCCCCGATCTCTGTTCTGAGAATGACCCTTTCGGGGCCTTTCGATGCATATCCGATGATCTGGGCATTCTGGCCTTCCGGAGTTTTCCTGATAGCTTCTAGAACTGTCTCTGCCATTTCAGAAACTACCGCTATAACAGCTTTTCCTTCGTTTCCTATGTTCAGGGGATTTATACCCAAAAGGTCGCATGCATTGACAACACCGTCTCTTAGTGGAATCTTGCATTCTTCGATTTCCATTCCGATATGGGATTTAGAGCACCATTCATTGAGTGTGTTCGCAAGACCTCCGCGAGTTGGGTCCTTCATAGAGACTATGCCGCCTGCTCTGAGTCCTTTCTCAATCATCTTGTTGAGTGGAGCGACATCACTCTTGATCTCACTATCAAAGCCGTATCCTTCACGAGAAGATAGTATTGCCACACCGTGGTCTCCTACGTATCCGGATACGATTATTGCATCGCCTGGCTTGACATTGGAATCTGTGCACCATCTGTGCTCTACTTTTCTGTATTGTGAAGCCACTTCGAGATCATCGTCAAGGAATGGTGATCTTTTTCCGATAGCTGAAGTTGTAATGATCATCTGATCAAGAGCTCCCGATTCCATGACCTTTGTATCTCCTGTCGCAATAGGTACGCCGCAACTTGCAGCCGTTTGTCCCACGCTTTCCATGATTCTGTCAACAATGTCAAAAGTGAGTCCCTCTTCCATGATAAGCGAACATCCGAGTGCCAGAGGTTTCGCTCCCATGACGGAGATATCATTAACAGTTCCGGAAACAGCAATCTTTCCTATATCTCCTCCAGGGAAAAACAATGGTTTTACTGTGTGTCCGTCTATAGTAAAGACAATGTCGTCGACGATAGCGGAGTCATCCATGGAGTCCAAGGGAACTTCCGAGTTCATTTTAGGAAAATGAGATATAATGTGTTTGGAAAGGAAATCTTGCATTACCTCTCCGCCTGCTCCGTGATTCATTACTATCTTTGACATTGTATCGGTTATTGTTTTCAGGAATATAGGTTTTGTCTTGTATTCGGTAATTCACGTTTATTTACTCAATGATAAATAATACAGAGTGCATGATGATGTATATCGGGCTTGTGGGGTAGCATGGATAATCCTTTCGGCCTTCGGAGCCAAAAACCCGGGTTCGAATCCCGGCAAGCCCTCTCATGATTTTCAGATTGATGTTTTTAAATCAGGTATTTCCGGTACAATCGAAATGATAGAGATTAGTAATGACGCATAGTCTCATGTCTTCTCTAAATATATTTGAAAAAGGCGGAGTCGCTTCCTTCATGAGGAAGCAACAATGAGGTTTACCTTCCTTCGTATGTAATCAGGGATTCTACGTCGTAGCCTTTGAGCTGATCTCTTCCGTTGAGTCCTACCAGTTCCATAACGAAACATATTTTTACGATCTTTCCGCCCAACTTCTCTACCATATCGACTATGGCCTTTGTGGTACCGCCGGTAGCTATGAGGTCATCGATGATTACGACTTTAGCATTTTTTACGAAACTGTCCACATGCATCTCTAGTGTTGCTGTGCCGTATTCCAATGCATATTCTTCGGAGATGGTTGCTCTGGGAAGTTTTCCTTTTTTACGTACAAGGATGAATCCTTTGTTCATAGCGTATGCGACAGGTGCACCGAATACGAAACCTCTGGATTCTGAACCTAATATGACATCATAATCAATGTCTTTAAGAAGGTCTACCAATCCATCAACTGCCATTTTGAAGCCGATTGGATCCTGGATCATAGATGTTATGTCTCTGAACATGATTCCTTCTTTTGGGAAATTCGGGATTGTAGTTATGAAGTCTTTAAGATCTGCCATGTTTCGCAAATTATATTTCGGGTATATATCAGGTATTGTCGGTCCATCTTTCGGAAGTATGATAACCTTATACTTTGATACTATTCTATGCACAGTCCAGTCACCGTGGAAGGTAACTTAGTTGATGTGTTAGAAAATAGGATATATCCTGCAAGAATAAGGGCATTGAATGGAAGGATTTCTTCTGTAGAAGAGATAGAGGGAACCTTTTCTAATTATATCCTTCCAGGATTGGTAGATTCTCATGTTCATGTGGAATCTTCTATGCTCGTTCCTTCTCGTTTTGCGGAACTGGCAGTTCCACGAGGAGTCGTGGCAGTAGTCGCAGATCCTCATGAAATAGCTAACGTTCTTGGAATAGAAGGAGTGGAATACATGATAAAGGATTCTGAAAGTGTTCCTTTGAAATTCAGATATATGGCACCATCATGCGTTCCTGCGACAAGTTTTGAGACTGCAGGTTGCAGATTGGGTTCCAAAGAGATAGAGGATCTTCTGAGCAGACCCAAGATATTCGGATTAGCAGAGGTCATGAACTATCCTGGCGTTATTAATCGTGATCCAGAAGTTATGGAGAAGATCGCTATAGCCAAGAAATATAACAAACCGATCGATGGACATGCGCCAGGTCTTAGTGGAAATGATCTGGATAAATACATTGATGCGGGAATAACAACCGATCATGAATGTGTCACCGAGGAAGAAGCAAGAGAAAAAGCAGAGAAAGGAATGATAATCCAAGTAAGAGAAGGTTCTGCGTGTTCTAACATGGAGGCTTTGATACCGGTAGCCAAGGATTATGATTTTTTCTTCTCTACCGATGATATGCAAGCTAATGATTGCATAAACAATGGATATATGGACAAGCTTCTCCGCATGGCAGTTGCCTTTGGAATAGAACCTATGAGGGCGATCAAAGCAGCTTCTCTGTGGCCATCACTCCATTACGGATTGAGAGGCGGAGCGATATACAAAGACGGTCCGGCAGATATGGTCATAGTATCTGACCTAAAGGATTTTGATGTTTTGAAGGTGTATATCAATGGTACACTAGTGGCCGAAAATGGAAAGATCACATTCAACATCAGGCCGCTCACGTGCGATACAAATATTGTAACGTATCATACAGTTTCTAAGGATTTTTACATTTATCGTGAAGTTGACCGTATCAGGGTGAAGGTAATAGGTGTAGAGGATAAGAAGATCTACAGCACCAAGGAGTCTGCTGTTCTGAAAACCGATAATGGGATACTGATGCCTGATGTGGGTAAGGATGTGCTTTTGATGGCAGTTGTAAACAGGTATGAAGTATCTAAGCCCACAGTAGGATTCGTATCAGGATTTGGGTTGAAGAAAGGTGCTTTGGCATCTACGGTTTCTCATGATTCTCACAATATTGTTGTTGTGGCGACATCTTATGAACTTCTGTCTAAAGCGGTGAATGCTGTTTCAATCCACGGAGGGCATTATGTTACTGATGGAATGAATGAATTGATCCTCCCGCTTCCAGTTGCGGGATTGATGACCACAGAACCAGGGGTACTGGTGGCAGCGACAGAACAGAAGATGATCGCGATGGCAGAAAGTTGCGGATGTAAATTCAAGGCACCGTTCATGACGCTGGGATTCCAGTGTTTATTAGTGGTTCCTGCGCTGAAGATGAGTGACAGGGGTCTGTTCGATAACACTGAGTTTAAATTCACAGAATTGGATTATCAATTTGAGTGATGATATGTTAGAACTGTTGAAGAAGAGTTTAGATGAGTGTCCGATCGTAGATATGAACGGTTATCATTATTTTGTCCATCCTGTTACGGACGGTATACCATACATGGAACCGGATATTTTGAACGAGGTCCTGGATGTCATACAGGCAAAAGTTGACTTTAACTGCGATTATATTCTGGGGCCTCAGGCAATGGGAATTCCGTTGGCTGTTGGGTTGTCACTAAGGACGGGGATACCGTATAATATCATAAGGAAAAGAAAATACAATTTGCCAGGAGAAGTTAACATCGCGCAGTATACAGGTTATTCAAAATCTGAGATGTTCATAAACGGTATCAAAAAAGGAGATCGCGTCGTAATTGTGGATGACGTTCTTAGTACAGGTGGTACAATACGTGCGATAGTGCATGCACTGAAGAACATAATTGGTGCCGAGGTAGTTGATGTTTTAATTGTATTCGAGAAGACCAAGAATAAGAAGGAAATGGAAGAAGAAATCGGTGTTAAGATCAAGACGCTTTTGAAAGTGGAGATAATCGATGGAAAAGTATTCTATTCTGAGTAATTTTTGTAAGAAAAAGTCCCTATTTTCATAACATTTGGAGGAAATAGTTCTCTGTAGAAGATGTTCATGAAAACAGGTGATTCAAAGAAGATTCACGCCCCCAAAATGGGGTAAGTAGGTTGTGGCGGTCATCCGTCGAGTCTTGCGAACAGAATCCAAGGAGCGCAACGATCAAAGAAAAGCGTCAATCGACCAGTCATTCCTTTTCGAACATATCTCCATACTAGATTCGTTCTCGCCGCAGGTTCTAGACATATTTGGTTTTGCGATTTTACTTTCCTCCACTATTGTCATCGTATTACTACTATATATAACAATTCATTCAATTAATTCGTTGATAATCGTAATTTTATGTATGTAATTCGTAGATAAATTACGAAATACCATAATTGGATTCATTTAATGTTTGCAAGCCAGACGGTAATCATAAGTACTCTGATGTTATTCGGAACTGTATGATATTTTGTTTTTCAGCGACGGGTAATAGTATGTATGTAGCGAATCAGATATCCAAAGCGTTAGGCATATCGGTTACTAATATTCAAGATTTGAAAGACAACGATCAGGTTCTTATCAATACAGAATTTATCGGAATCGTTACTCCAACCTATTTCTATGGTTTGCCCACGATAGTAACAGAATTTATTTCAAAGATTCAATTGAAAGACGGTTGTAAGCCTTATGTGTTTGTTGTTCTGACTTGCGGACTTGCTACAGGTAATGCGATCCGTGCGTGTGCAAAGCTTATGCAAGATAAAGGGATCAAGCTGTCCGCTCAGCATTCTGTTGTTATGCCGGACAATTATGTGATATTATATCACATAGGTTCAGACGAGGAGATCAAGAATAAGCTAGAGAAAGCTGATATCGAGATAGGTCGTGTAATAGAGAATATAAAGAACAGAGCCATCGGTGATATGAATGTGCATCGTGGCATGGTTCCTGCGTTGATAACTCCAATACTTTATTCGATGTATAAAGGTGGAAGAAAAACCTATAAATTCTATGTTACTAAGGCTTGCATAGGTTGTGGTTTATGTGAGAAGATATGTCCGGCGAAGGCGATAAAGATCACAGATGAGAAGCCTCTATGGGTAAAGGATCAATGCATTCTTTGTTTGGGATGTCTGCATAGATGCCCAGTTGAAGCTATTCAATATAGCAAGAAGACAGAGAAGAAAGGCAGATATTTCAATCCGAATGTGAAATTTTGATAGTGTTCTGATATTGTGATAAGTTCTACGACTGTGGAAATTTTGCGGGGCATATCCATACGACAGTTCTGATTATAAATATTACAATTGCGACATTAGTTACAGTTGTCATATTTTTACAATGCGTTAAGAAATAATCAGTCCAATCTCAAACAATAAAGTATTTCACTGCGGGATTTCCCGCAGATGTTTCTGATAGTTGTCTCAAATAGGCATTATTCCTCGAGTTTAGAGATATAGTACAAAGTAACTTGTTGTGTCAATTTAGAATGTATACGCTGTAGCTCAAATATCCCGCAAACGTGACCCAAATCAGATATGGTATCTGAATCGCACCGGCATATTTGTCTACTTTCCAGAATGTATATATCATCATCAATACGAATATCCATATAACCACTAATAATATGAATGCAGCGAGATAATTTGACATAACAAAGAATATAGGTAACCAACAGAAATTCAGTACCAATTGAATTCCAAATATGGCCAATGGTATTTCATTCTTGTAAATTCCATCTTTGATTATTAAATACAGAGAGACACCCATAAGTGCATACAGTATTGTCCAAACTATTGGGAATAAGTATCCAGGGGGATATATATCGGGTAATTTGAGATCAGAATACATCTTCATACTGTCTCCGGAGATTATACCGGATGTTGCACCTACAGCCATACAGCCGATAACACATAATAGCAATAGTTGCCAATTTTTTATCATTTTAATAACCATTTGATATGTACGTAATTATGGATTTATAAATAAAACGCTATTATCATGTTTGATAAACTTTAATAAATGATCGATATCTGTGACATTTTGGTCGAATCATATTGATTATTTTATGACGGTTCATGTCAAGTATGAAGAAAATGAAAGAGAGACATATCGATTCATTTTTGTTAGGTTTTGGTACAATCTGGATATAATTTGTTTTACGCGATAAACCGACTTTAGGAATATCTTACCAAATTCGAATCTTGTGCTGTCTATATTATGCTGGATCTGTCGATTTAGGATCAAAGATGTATGCAATAGCGATTCTGGTTAAATCTCTCAGAGTACCCGAGATGTAGAAAAGGACCGGGTTGAAACCGGTCCTGAAAAAAAGTTAATTAAGCTGTTCTGCACAATATGGGCAGAATTTAGGCGTCTTCGGAAGAGAACTTATGTCCATTCCGCAATACGGACAGAGCTTGAATTTCTTTCCTGTACTAGTTGCTGCAGGAGTTGTTCCTGTGACAGGTGCTGTATTGTTACCAGCCATCATCACAGGTTGTCCGGTGCGGTTCATCATCGGTGACGGTTGACCGCAGCTGCTACAGAATTTGTACGGATAGTCATTCAATGCACCGCATGTAGGACACATGACCTTCTGTTGTTGTGGCTGTTGATTCTGACTTTGTACACCATTAATAGGTTGTTGTTGGAGTTGTTGGTACATTTGAGGGAATAAGAGCATTCCTGAGCCCATTGCTGCGCCTCCCGTCGACGTTCCTATTGCATCTGCCATCCTATCCATGACCTCGTATTTCTTGAAGGATTCTCCGTTCTTGCTGCTGAATTGGAGATATTCGAATACTTTGGTCCTGTCTTCATCGGTTGTTTGTGCTTCGCTGATCTTCAACGAAAGTAGCTCTATGCCTCTCTGTGTGAAGTAGGGCTCGATAAGGATCTTCGTTGTTGTGGATGCCTTTTCGAGATTGTTCATGATGTCCATGTAGTATTGAGAGGTCATCTGTTGGATGATCTGCTCGTTGATGAAGCTCTTCATGAACGCGTTGACATCTCCGGTGGAATATGTGCTCATTCCGCCGAGTATCTGTGTGTAGAAAACCGAGACATCATTGATACGGAACTGGAAATCTCCATTAGCCATGAGAACGATAGGAACTTGATATTCCTCAGAGGCTTTGATCATCGATCTGATGCCCCATCTTCCGTTAAACATTTTCAGCGAGATGAAAACGATCCAGACTTTGAATGGAGTCTCTTTGTAACCGAGTGCCAGGTTGTACAGTTTTGTCAACCATGGAATATTTGCGGAAGTGATGACATGTCTTCCTGGTTCGAGAGTTCCGACGAGCTGTCCATCCCTGATGAACAATGCGACTGCGTGTTCAGGAACTGTCACAGAGGTGATCGTCCTGAGGTCATCGTACTCTGAGTTGTAGATGATATCGTCAGGTCCCTGATCTTTCCAAAATACAACATTAGATTTTTTTTCTGCTGCCATTTAATTCACTCCTTTTCTTGGAATCCTTTCATGATCTTTTCTCTGCCGTTATAATCCTCTAAAAGTTGGTCAATGGTCCTCTCGAGGTCTCTGAGTGGTTTTTTGATATCTGTATTTCCTTTGTCAATGGAATCTACTATGGCAGATGTCTCTTCTTTTAATGCGACAGCGTCATCCATGAGTTTTGCATCCCATTCTATGAGATTGTCCAATTCGGATTCCATGATCTTCACTGAGTCGTGCAATGCACTGTATCCGTTGACAGCTTTTTTCACATCGATGTAATATTTGTCTGTTTTTGTTCTGATTCTCTCAGTATCTCTCATGAGATCCAGATTTCCTACAGTTGCTCTCTGTACGGTTGCAAGATCCATCTTAGTTGCTTCAAGAGCACGGGCAACTTCTGTTCTGACTGCTCTGTCCTCATCTCTTCTGAGGTTTTTCTGCTTGTACCCTCTATACCCGGGGATGTAAAGGCATATCCTCTCGATGAGAGATTTATTCTTGTCCATCTGGTCCCCAACTACTTTATCTGTAGTCATTTATGCCACCTTCTTACTGTTTGTAATTGCTACCATCATGCCTATGAATGCAAGTCCGATAAGGAATATTGCAATCAGGATCAATGCGTCTATTGATGCGAATATATTGATGAACCCTATGATTCCGATGAGTACCATTACCATTCCGGTGCTGAGTCTATACATCATTTCAGAAGGTCCATGTTTCTCAGCGTTGCTGTATGCCGATACAGTGATACAGATAGCGATACCAAATATCAGTGCAAAGGACCAGATGATCACGAAGAAATCTTTCCTTACGACGCTGTAGATTATCAATCCAATAGCGAGCGCGATGATGGCTGCGCCTAATAGTACCGCAGACATCGTTTTGTTGTTCATAGCCATTTCTGTTCCCCCTTATATTGTTATTAATTCTGAGACTTTAGTTCTTCTTGTCCGTTCGGGTATAAGCGATCCGAACTCTTCTGGTACTGCGAGATTATCGCCGTTAATTTTGCATGGTATGTATATCAGGCATTTGACGTATGGTTTGCTTAATTTGAGCTTGGAATCGCTGCTCATACGGTTTGTAAGATAATCGGTGACTACCTTCTCAGCCTCTTTCTTTGTACTTAATGGTATTACGATCTTTCTTGCTCCTGGAGAATTCTGAGAAGCCATCGATAATTTACCGATACCTTCTCCTCCACTAATGCTTGTTTCACTTCCGCTGATGCCTGCAAGAATGCTTTTTTCAGGACGTATAGAGAATATATCTGTAAGCGCTGATGATGGATTGGATAAACATGCACTGTCGATCACAAAATCTGCGGGAACCAGAATGTCCTCAGAGACTTCAACGCTTTTCTTTTTCCATGCCATTCCTGTCTGGAAGCTGTATTTCAGGTCGATATCCCAAAATGGAATGAGATAATCTCCGCTTCCTGCTGTGATAGGCAGTGTTTTGCCGTTCTTTGCGCTCATCGCATTGGAAAGGTATTCGAAGATCTCATTGAATCTGTCTTTATTGCTTAAGAGGTAACCCCAGTTTCCTGATTTCGCATATTGGAATGTGAATACTTTTTTGATGACGTTCAGGATCTTTAGAGGATCGCTGCTCACTCCAGTGGTTATGAATCTCGATATGTCTGTAAGTATATGTGCTTGTGAGATCTCAAGGTTCACGGCTTGGTACATGATACCTAGATTCATATCGCTGAAGAGATTTGTCTTCAATGCTTCTAGCTTGGTTGTGCCTTGTTCAAAATATGACTGAGAACCCATGGCATCTCCGTTCAGGAGTTTTTCACATCCTGTAGAGATTTGTGCCAGTGCTTCGAAACGTGTTGTTGCCGAACCGTATCCTTTGACTTTTGAAAAGGCCTTTGCGGCCTCGGTGAAGTTGTTAGCTAGCAGAATATATCTTCCAGGCTTGTCTTCTTGTAAAAGTTTTGTATTGTTGATGATCAGGGCGTAAGCGGAGGCAAGGTCCTCAGCATCAGTAATGAGTGCCTTACTGTTCACATCTACTGCTAAAGCTTCAACACTTTTTGCTTTGGCATTGAATTCGAACGCCTTGGTTGAAGAATGTACAGGTACTGCTGAATTGTCCGTAGTGAACGGCAGTACCATCATCGGATTTGAGATGAGTGTGTTCGTTGCGAACTTGTATTCGGTGTATTCTGCGTCTATCTTGGGTTTTATATTGGTGTTGAAGATATTATACCTGGCAACCGAATCTACATTTTCAGACTGAGACAATGAGAATCCGCCCGGAAGTGCTTTGCTAATCCAATTCTGGACTTGCCCCATCATTTGATCGAGGTATGCTTTTGCATCGATTCTCTGCTGTGTTGTACCACAGCTTGAACATGTGACGTATGGGTCGTTCGACTCCAGATCCTTTTTGTCCAGTGGTGCTCCGCAGTATTTACATCTGAGTGTGACAATATCATCCAATATATTCACCGTCTCATCGAAGCGTACGCGCGTACTTCTGCAATTTCCATTTGAAGTCTGGCCTCAGTGTTGCGCAGTTCTTGCATACCTCTATCGAAATATTGTTTAGATATTACATCAGCCCTTCTTGAAATCGCTGAATAACAGGGACGGCACACATAGACAGATTCGAAGTTCTCGGGAGCTGATTTCTGGATGTCATCTTGTCCTGTCCTCATGAAAGGAGTGATCTCGCTGGACATGGTTATGAAATGTATCCCTTCACCGGTCGTAGATCTCCCGCAGATCCAGCATTTTGCTGTTTTGGAATAGGCTTTAATGAGGTTCATGTCATCCCCTACGTCCTCTCCGGTCTGTCTGCGGTAGTTGTATGCGTTCTGCAACATCTCCGCTGCTTTCTTGGGATCTGTAAGGACGACGGCAGATGCTAAGGTCTCATAACCTAGAGCTTGGATACTGAGACTTTCTCTGATACCTGTTATGCTTACATCGTTAGATATCAATTCATTAAGCTTAAGGCCGTCATTTCCAATCTGCATCTGGAATTTTTGTGCGAGTTGGAGAAGTTTATTTCCCTTTTCTTCTCTGACATTGGAATTTCCATTCATTGCGAATATTCTTATACGTTCGGCTGTGAGTCTAAGTTCTACGGCGAATTTCTTCGATTCTATGCTTGTCAGTCCGAATTCGAATTCTCCTATGTTTGTTGCTTCGAGTCTGCTTGCCAAGAATTCTAGGCGATCTGCAGAATTGGGATCGGAATATACATCTATGATTGAAATGTAGATGTTTGCGATCTCTGCGTTCTTTCCGTCTTTTTCCACGGATTTCTGGAAGTTAGATTTTGCTTTGGCAAATTCCTTGCGTTTGATAAGGTCTACACCTTGATCGAACAGTTCGTCTCCTGATTTGAATATCAACGCCATGTTCTCACTTTCTGTGCCGGTGCATGTTGTTTAGGGGATATATCTTTCTTTGTTGTTAGAGTAGTTGTCTGAACTCATCTCGTTTCTTCATATATTAATTGTGTAAAATTACTAATATAGGTGCGCATCCTGTCAATAACAGTTTTAAGATTTATTTCTATTAGACATTTGTCTAATCAGATTGATTATTTACGAACATTTAGTAAGTTTATTCGAAAACTATATTAATACGTAAGTCTCAATACCTTTCTATGAGCAACAGCAGATTCAGAGCAGTCGAAGAAGCATTTCGCAAGGAACCTGTGATCGTAGCACCGCCGGCGCCTGCAACATCTGATTATTATGGATGTAATGTTTTCAACAGGGAGACGATGAGAAAATACCTTTCTTCTGAGACCAGAAGAGTCGTTTATGAATCGATCGAACAGGGCGTTACCCTTGATAAATCTGTAGCAGAGTATGTAGCAGTCGGCATGAAGCGTTGGGCAATGGATATGGGCGCAACGCATTATACGCATTGGTTCCAGCCTTTGACTGGAGGAACTGCAGAGAAACACGATTCTTTCGCGGAACCGCACGGACAGGGCACATCGCTCGAGAATTTCAGCGGAAAGCTTCTTTGTCAGCAGGAACCGGATGCATCATCATTTCCCAGCGGGGGATTAAGGAATACTTTTGAGGCAAGAGGATATACCGCATGGGATCCGTCGTCGCCTGCATTTATTCTAGGCGATGTACTTTGTATCCCTACTGTATTCATTTCATACACTGGGGAGGCACTTGATTATAAGACACCTCTTCTGAAATCCATCACTGCAGTTTCAAAGGCAACATCCGAGGTCTTGGAATATTTCGGAATGAAGAATGCAGCAGTCGAATCATATTTAGGTTGGGAACAGGAATATTTCCTTATTGATACTGCATTATGGGCGCAACGTCCGGATCTAATACTTTCGGAGCGCACACTTTTGGGTCACGACAGTGCGAAGAATCAGCAGCTTGACGACCATTACTTCGGGTCTATTCCGAAGAGAGCACTAGAATTCATGAAGGATCTGGAATACGAAGCATACAAGCTTGGGATCCCAGTCAAGACGAGACACAACGAGGTCGCACCTAACCAGTTTGAACTTGCACCTGTGTACGAGGAAGTTAACCTTGCAAACGATCATAATTTATTGTTGATGTCAATAATGAAAACGGTTGCGGAGCGTCACGGATTCAAAGCATTGCTTCACGAGAAGCCGTTTGGCGGCATCAACGGTTCAGGAAAACACTGTAACTGGTCACTGGGTACAACCGATGGCATCGGATTGATGTCACCCGGTAAGACAGATGAGGAGAATCTTAGATTCTTGACGTTCATGGCTAACGTACTCAAAGCTGTTTACGATAACAACGGTCTGATGAAGGCCTCTATTTCAACAGCGACCAACGCCCACAGGCTTGGAGCTAACGAGGCGCCCCCGGCGATCATCTCCTCATTCCTGGGAAGACAGGTCACCGAGGCATTCGAAGAGCTTCTGAACACTAAAGACATGGTTAAGATCGGATCCAAGAAGGGATATAGCTTAGGCATTCCGCAGATTCCCGAACTTCTAGTGGATAACACAGACAGGAACAGAACATCTCCGTTTGCGTTCACTGGAAACAGGTTCGAGTTCAGGGCAGTCGGTTCCTCAGCTAATTGTGCGGCACCGATGACCGTACTAAATACCGTCGTTGCATATCAGCTTAAACAATTCAAGAAGGCAGTGGATAGTAGAATCAAAGCAGGAACACCAGTTATGCAGGCAGTTCTCGATGAAGTACGTGAGACATACAGAGCTGCAAAGCCTGTATGTTTTGATGGAAATGGATATTCCGATGAGTGGAAGGTCGAGGCTTTGAAGCGCGGACTCGATTGCGAGACATCTGTACCTGTGATCTATGATGTATGTACAACAGCACAGACCATCGGCATATACAAAGACACATGTGTGATGACCGATGTCGAACTCAATGCAAGGAACGAGGTACGTTGGGAACTCTATTGTAAGAAGGTTGAGATCGAGGCCCGTGTTTTAAGTGATCTCACATCGAACCACATCATACCTGTGGCAACAAGATATCAATCCATTCTTTTGGACAATGTGTTCAAGATCAAGGAACTATATTCAGAGAATGAGTTCGAGCAACTTGCTTCACATGAACTTGCTATGATAAAGGAGATCTCTGAGCATATTTGTGCTTCGAGGGATATAGCATATCAGATGGACGATATATGCGATAAGTTGGCTTTGTCAGAAGAAGGCCGTAAGATGGCTGTTGGATATCATGACGAGGTCGTACCTCGCATAGAAGATATAAGAAAACACCTCGATGCATTGGAAATGATCGTAGATGATGAGATGTGGCCTCTGCCCAAGTACAGAGAACTTCTGTTCGTCAGCTGAGTCCGATGGTGTCTGTCATGAGAGGTACTTTGGGTCTCTACGATCCGATAAACGAGAGAGATTCATGCGGAGTAGGACTCGCAGTGAATGTCAGCGGTAGCAAGGATCATAGGATTGTGGAGTATGGACTCCAGATCCTTGAGAACATGGCTCATCGTGGTGCAGAGAATGCAGATGGTAAGACTGGTGACGGTACAGGAATAACGGTGCAGATCCCCCATGATTTCATCAAGACCCTAGATATACCTGTTCCGGAATTGGGAAGATACGGAACAGGGCTGATCTTTTTACCTAAGAATAAGAAGGATCAGGATGCTTGTTTGGAAATCTTGGATGAAGAATGTGAACGTTATGGTCTGCATAAGATCGCAAATCGTGAAGTTCCTATCGATCATACGGTTCCAGGACCTTTAGCACTCGACACCGAGCCAAGGATAATCCAGGTTTTCCTCACAAGTTATGATAGTTCTGATATTCTGGAGCATAAGCTGTACGCTGTTCAAAAAAGAGTTGGCAACAGGATAGAAGCATCAAAGATCGATTCTGCTGAGGATTTCTATATCTGCAGCCTTTCGACACGTTCTATAACATACAAGGGAATGCTCACGCCTGCTCAGATTAGAACTTATTATAAGGATCTTACAGATCCAAATTTCAAATCAGCGATCGCAATGGTGCATTCAAGGTTCAGTACAAACACATTACCCATGTGGAAACTAGCACAGCCTTTCAGGATGCTCTGCCACAACGGTGAGATCAACACCATCCGCGGTAACAGATCATGGATGAAAGCAAGGGAGAGTGTTTTAGAATCTTCAGTCCTTCCTGATATCAAATCATTGTTCCCGATAATGCAGGGAGGTATGAGCGACAGTGCCACGCTCGATAATGTGTTCGAATTCCTGACCATGTCCGGAAAGTCAATGCCCAACGCATTGTCTATCATGATCCCGGAGTCTTGGAACAATAAAAATCCCATATCTGACAGTTTGAAGGCTTACTACGAATATCATAGTATTCTCATGGAGCCGTGGGACGGTCCGGCAGCAGTTCTGTTCACAGACGGAAGATATGCAGGCGGTATGCTTGACAGGAACGGTCTTCGTCCGGCAAGATATTCGCTGACAAAGGATGGGTTGTTCATCCTGGCATCGGAATCTGGTGTTATACAGATACCAGAGTCTGATGTAGAGGAAACGGGTCGTTTGATGCCAGGAAAGATGATGATAATCGATACTCAGAAAGGCAAGATCATGTATGATTCTGAAATCAAAAATGAACTTGCATCTGCATATCCTTATAGAGACTGGTTAGAGAAAAAAAGAGTGGAATTGGATGAGGTGTCCTCTGGAAGGGAGGTTGGACGTTCTGTTCCAGATCTGAACAAGAAACTTCTTGAGTTCGGTTACACTCAAGAAGATATCACCAAGATCATAGAGCCAATGGCATCTCAGGGCAAGGAACCTGTGGGTTCAACAGGATTCGATGCTCCACTGGCCGTCCTTTCCGACAAGCCTCAGAGATTATTCAATTATTTCAGACAATCATTTGCTCAGGTCACTAACCCTCCGATAGATCCTATCAGAGAGGAGTTGGTAATGTCGATAACCGGATACATAGGTTCCATTCATCAAAATGTCCTTGATCCAACGTCTATGCATTGCAATATCGTGAAGGTCAGGCATCCTGTTATAACCAATAGGGAATTGGATCTCCTTAAGAATTTGAAATACAGAGGTTTCAATGCCGCAGTCATTCCGATAACATTTCCCATGGTTGACGGTCCGGAAGGAATGGAAAAGACCCTGAAAGACATCTGCAGGAAGGCTGAAGCAGCGGTAGATGCTGGTAATTCGTATATTATCCTTTCAGATAGGTGTGTCGATAAAGATAATGTTTCGATTCCTTCATTATTGGCCGTATCGGCTGTTCATCAGAGCCTGGTAGCCAAGAAGAAGCGTGTTCAGACAAGTATAATATTGGAGTCAGGAGAACCTAGGGAGGTCATGCATTTTGCATTGTTGTTCGGATACGGTGCAAATGTCGTCAATCCATACATACCATATGCGCTGATCGAGAATATGGTAAAGGACGAGACCCTTAGGATCGATGTCAGTACGGCGGAACACAACTACGTCAAGGCATTGGAAAAGGGAATCCTCAAGATAATGTCCAAGATGGGTATCGCTACGATAAGATCGTATCGTGGCTCGAGGCTGTTCGAGGCCGTTGGTATAGACAAGGATGTTGCGAACAAATATTTCGGGAATACGGTCTCGCGCATAAATGGATTGAAATTGAAGGAGATATCGGAAGAAGCGATGTCGTCGCATAAAGCGGCATTCTCTTCCGGGGAAAAGGATCCCTTGTCAGAAGACAGAGGAGTTTACAATTACAAAAAAGGCGGAGAGAAGCATTCTTGGAATCCTGAATCAGTCAAGGCACTGCATTCAGCTGTTCGTGAGAACGATGAGGAATCCTACAAGGCTTTCGCAGAATTGGAAGATTCAGGTGCATTCTTCATCCGTGACCTCATGGAGGTCAAGAAGGGAACGCCTGTTCCTCTGAAGGAAGTCGAACCAGCAGCATCGATAATGAAGAGATTCATCGGTGAGGGTATATCGTTCGGTGCGATTAGCAAGGAATCACATGAAACATTTGCGGATGCGATGAACAGGATCGGCTCCCGTAGCAACACAGGAGAAGGCGGAGAGGATCCCGCAAGGTTCAAACTGACCGCCGACGGCAGGGATCTCGGTTCAAAGATCAAGCAGATCGCATCTGGAAGATTCGGTGTGACTGCGCAGTATCTCGTCAATGCGGAAGAGATACAGATCAAGGTAGCACAGGGAGCAAAACCCGGTGAGGGTGGACAGCTGTTAGGATTCAAAGTCGATGAGGTGATCGCAGCTACAAGGCATACGATTCCAGGAATAACGCTTATTTCCCCACCTCCTCATCACGATATTTATTCTATTGAGGATCTTAAGCAATTGATCTTCGATATGAAATGCATCAATCCTACTGCTAAAGTAAGCGTCAAGCTCGTAGCTGAGGCAGGAGTAGGAACAGTAGCAGCGGGTGTTGCAAAAGCCGGTGCAGATATCATTCTGATCTCGGGAGCGGATGGTGGAACAGGCGCAAGCCCCTTGTCCTCTATAAGATATGCAGGTTTGCCGTGGGAACTTGGAATCGCTGAAGCTCAGCAGACCCTCATGATAAGTGGTCTGAGAGGAAAGGTAAGGCTCCAGGTGGATGGTCAGATGAAGACCGGAAGGGACGTTATAATATCCGCTCTCCTAGGCGCGGAGGAATATGGTTTTGCAACTGCACCCATGGTCGCGTTGGGTTGCATCATGTGCCGTAAATGTCAGACCAACACATGTCCCGTAGGTATTGCAACTCAGGATCCCGATAAGCGTTCCAAGTTCAAGGGAACACCAGAGAATCTCATAAATTATTTCAGGTTCCTTGCTGAGGATGTCAGAAGACAGCTTTCAGCAATGGGATTCCGCTCCATAGATGAGATAATCGGACGTGCCGACCTGATTGTCCGCAAGCATGTTGACGGAAAGAAGGCATCCACCGTAGACATATCATTGATAACGGAGACAGTTCCTGGAACAAGGATCTGTACGATAGGTCAGGAAGATATCACCAAGGATATTCTCGACAGACGTCTGATCAAGGATGCGAACATCTCTCTGGATGCAGGAACGCCTGTTAAGCTGGAATATGGTATATGCAATATTGATCGTTCAGTGGGAACGATGCTTTCAGGAGAGGCTGCAAGAAGAGACAAGCAGTTCAAGGATAATACGATCCAGATAACATTCAACGGAACGGCAGGACAGAGTTTCGGGGCGTTCCTTTACAAAGGAATATCGTTCATATTGAAGGGTCAGGCCAACGATTATGTCGGAAAAGGTTTGTCTGGAGGAAAGATAATGATATTCCATGAGGAACATGTTCCCAGATGCAATGTTATCGCGGGGAATACTGCGCTGTATGGTGCGACATCCGGTGAAGTATACATCTCAGGAAAGGTCGGAGAAAGATTCTGTGTCCGTAATAGCGGCGCGATCGCCGTTGCTGAAGGTGTGGGTGACCACGCCTGCGAATATATGACAGGCGGTCGCGTGGTCGTCATCGGTGAGGCGGGAAGGAATTTCGCTGCAGGGATGTCTGCTGGAATAGCCTATGTATTGAATGATGGCGGTGATTTCGATAGGCACTGCAACATGGACATGGTAGAACTTTCTTTAGTGGAAGCCCAGACCGACCGCAATGAATTGAAGAAGATCCTGGAGAATCATGTGAAATATACTGGAAGCCGGAAGGCCAAGGAGATATTGGCGGATTGGGAAGGAAACATCGGAAGATTCCTCAAGGTCATGCCCATAGGATACAAGAAACTCTTGGAATCCAAAGAGGTTCAGATCAAGATATAAGCAGGTGTGAATTCAAGATTCGGGTCGAGTAAGATCTACATGTATGCAATATAGTTGCATATTTGTCCGCATAGGTATGGATTTATTGTGTCACGAGGCTTCTTACCATTATCTGGCGTAGGTATCAGAATGATCCTTGGATTTTGAAGAGGATTAAAACCAGTTCTTTTTATTTTCTTATTCATCGATATGTCTGGATTGAGCAGATATTTGTTTCCTACGAATTGTTGATATTGAAGATTAGATTTATATAGAAGAACAAACAATAACCTTCTAGAATTTCACCACATAAGTGAAATAAATATTCGGAGGAATGAAAAACATGGGTATGGGTAACGCACCTATCTTGATTCTCAGAGAAGGAACCAAGAGAGATAAAGGAAAAGACGCACAGTTCAACAACATCTCGGCAGCCAGGGTCATCGCTGATTCTGTCAGAAGCAGCCTCGGTCCAAGAGGAATGGACAAGATGCTTGTAGATTCCATGGGAGATGTGGTCATTACCAATGACGGTGTGACAATTCTAAAGGAAATGGATGTCCAGCACCCCGCAGCAAAAATGTTGGTTGAGGTTGCAAAGACACAGGATGCAGAGGTAGGAGACGGAACCACAACATCCGTGATCATCGCAGGAGAGCTTCTTAAAAAAGCAATCGACATGATCGATGCAAATGTTCATCCGACCCTTATAACAGCAGGATATAGGCTTGCCAACATCAAAGCACAGGAGATCCTCAAGAAAGTTTCAAAGAAGGTAACCATCAACGATGAAAAACTTTTGAAACAGATCGCCTGCACAGCAATGATCAGCAAATCCGTTAACAAATCCAAAGAGGTCTTTGCAGATATGGTCGTTGACGCGGTCAAGACAATCATCGACAAAGATGAGAAAGGCAACTACTTCGCAGATCTGAAGAATATCCAGACCGTAAAGAAGTCTGGAGGCAACATGGAAGAGTCAATTATGATCAAAGGACTCATAATCGATAAAGAGCCAGTCTCACCTTCAATGCCCAAGCTCATCAAAGACGCGAAGATCGCTCTTATCGATGCGGCATTCGAAGTTAAGAAAACCGAGACCGAGGCAAAGATCCAGATCACAGATCCAAGCCAGCTTGCCGGTTACGTTGCAGA
The DNA here is from genome assembly GCA_963676235.1 of Candidatus Methanomethylophilaceae archaeon. Lineage (GTDB taxonomy): Archaea > Thermoplasmatota > Thermoplasmata > Methanomassiliicoccales > Methanomethylophilaceae > JALNYB01. The sequence goes on along the minus strand of OY781044.1, from coordinate 589,125 downwards.
AGAAGAGAACATGCTTAAGAGAATGGTCGCGCAGATCAAGAAATCTGGAGCAAACGTCATCTTCTGTCAGAAAGGAATCGATGATCTGGCACAGCACTTTTTCGCCAAAGAGGGCATATATGCCTGCAGGCGTGTAAAGAAGAGCGACATGGAGAGACTCGCAAGGTCTACCGGAGCATCTATTTGCAACAAGATCGAGGAGATCAGCAAAGAGGATCTCGGATATGCGGCAACAGTCGAGCTCAGGCACGTCGAGGATGAGTATTACACATTCATCACTGGATGCAAAGATCCTAAGACAGTTTCTATCCTCATAAGAGGCGGAACCAACCATGTAACAGACGAAGTCGAGAGATCACTCGTTGATGCATGGTCTGTTGTAAAGGTCTCAATAGAAGACGGAATGATCGTAACAGGTGGCGGATCCACAGCAATGGAGATCGCAATGAACCTTAGAGATTACGCGCAGACCGTCGGTGGCAGAGAGCAGATCGCGATTGAAGCATTCGCTTCGGCAATGGAAGTAATTCCTACCACACTTGCGGAGAATGCAGGATTGGACCCCATCAACATAACTATCGAGATGAGGAAACAGCACAAGGCAGGAAAGGTTAATGCAGGTCTGAACCCATTCACGGGAAAAGTAGAGGATATGCTGAAATTGGATGTTATCGAGCCCTACAGGATCGGAAAACAGGCAATCAACTCAGCAACAGATGCGGCAGTCATGATCCTCAGGATCGATGATGTCATTGCATCACGCGGAAGCCCGCAACCCCAGATGGGCGAAGGCGGAATGCCTGGCGGAATGGAAGATTAAACCTTAAACCAAACAAGGGGGAGATCTTCTTCCCCTTTACTTTAAAATCTAATTGAAAGAGGCCCCCTTATGACTGAGAAGTCTAGAAAAAAATCCACTGAAGAACCAGAAGAAACTCTTACAAAGGAAGAGCCTAAAAAATCTAAAGAACAACTCAATGTAGATGAGTTGGCACTTGCAAAGGCAGATGCTGAAAAATATTTGGATATGGCTAGAAGGCTTCAGGCGGATTTTGACAACTACCGTAAAAGGACTCAGAAGGAAACAGAAGAGTTCAGAAAATTCGCAACAGAGGGAATGGCCAAAGAGTTGCTGACCATCGTCGATGACATGGACCGCGCTCTCAATACAGTGAAGGAAGAGACAGAGTTCGTCAAAGGGATCAGAGGCATCAGACAGAATCTGATGAAGGTCCTGGAAGAGCACGGATTGACAGAGATCCCAACGGAGGGAAAGTTCGATCCGAATATTCACGAAGCGCTCTGTGTGACTGAAGGGGATGCTGACGATATGATCGCCGAGGTGTTCCAAAAGGGATATCATATGAACGGTCGTGTTCTGAGATATTCAAAGGTCAGAGTGACCAAGAAAAAAGAAGAGTAAAAGGTGAGTAGAAATGTCAAGAATCATAGGAATCGATTTAGGAACAAGCAACTCGGCCGCCTCTGTAATGGAAGGTGGAAGGCCGACAATGATCCCAAGTGCAGAGGGAACAAGTGCTGGTGGAAAATCTTTCCCATCATATGTGGCTTTCACAAAGGATGGTCAATTGCTGGTAGGTGAGCCTGCAAGAAGGCAGGCAGTCACCAACCCAGATGGAACCATCAAGAATGTCAAGAGGAAAATGGGATCTAATGATAAGGTAAAGGCACTCGGAAAGGAGTACACGCCACAGCAGATCTCAGCATTCATACTTCAGAAGATAAAGAAGGATGCAGAATCATATCTCGGTGAAACCGTAGAGAAAGCTGTTATCACAGTGCCGGCATATTTCAATGATAATCAGAGGCAGGCAACCAAAGATGCGGGTGCAATCGCAGGATTGGATGTTGTTCGTATAATAAATGAACCAACAGCCGCAGCGCTTGCATACGGATTGGACAAATCCGGTCAGTCCCAGAAGATCATGGTATTCGACCTAGGAGGAGGAACCCTCGATGTGACCATCATGGATTTCAGCGACGGTGTATTCGAGGTAATATCAACATCAGGAGACACTCAGTTAGGTGGATCCGATATGGATGAGATACTTACGAAATACGTCCTCAACCAGTTCCAGAAAGAGACAGGAATAGACCTTTCAAAGGATAACATGGCCTTCTGGAGAGTAAGAGAAGCATGTGAGAAAGCAAAGATCGAATTGTCTACGACAATGCAGACCGAGGTCAATCTGCCTTTCATAGCATCAGATGCATCCGGACCCAAGCACTTGGTACAAGTAATAACACGTGCAAAACTTGAAGAGCTCGTAGAGCCGATCGTAAGCAGGTGTAAACAATCCATCCAGCAGGCAATGTCAGATGCAAAGTTCAACAACGATAACATCAATAAGATCATCATGGTGGGAGGTCCTACGAGGATGCCTATCGTCCAGAATTTCGTTGAAAGCATTGTTGGACCCAAGATCCAGCGTGGTATCGATCCGATGGAATGCGTTTCAATGGGAGCAGCGGTTCAGGGTGCAGTGCTTTCAGGAGAGGTCAAAGATGTTCTCTTGTTGGATGTCACACCCCTGTCGCTCGGTATCGAGACACTCGGAGGAGTTGCAACAACCCTCATCGAGAGGAATACCACAATTCCGACAAAGAAATCACAGGTGTTCTCCACAGCAGCGGATAACCAGCCTTCGGTCGAGATCAATGTCGTTCAGGGTGAGAGGAAGATGGCAACAGATAATACGTCTTTGGGAAGATTCATTCTCGAAGGTATATTGCCTGCACGCCGCGGACTTCCACAGATCGAGGTAACGTTCGATATAGATGCGAACGGCATCATCAACGTGTCTGCGAAAGACAAGGGGACCGGTAAAGAACAGAAGATAACAATCGCATCTGCCAACAAGTTGAGCAAGGATGAGATAGATGATCTCGTCAAGCAGGCAGAGCAGTTCAAAGAAGCGGATAAAAAGAAGGTCGAGAACATCGAGGTCCGTAACCAGGCCGAGACAGCTGTAGCTTCTATCCGTAAATCTATGGATGAGCTCGGTGAGAAGGTCACACAGGAAGAAAGGACCAATATCGAATCTGCGATCAGCGATCTCGAGGGTGTTCTCAAAGGCGACGATACCGAGGCCATAAAAACAAAGCTCGAGGCTTTGATGAAAGTCATGGGGCCGATAAGCGAGAAGATATACTCTCAGGCACAGCAGAGCGCACAGACCCAGGAAGCCCCCAGTGGATCAACAGAGCACAAGGGAACCGGTAAGAGTGACGATGGATGTGTCGACGCAGACTATAAAATAGTCGACGATGAGTAAGGTCGAGTAATAAATATGCCAGAGCAAAGAGATTACTACGAGGTCCTGGGCGTCAGTAAGACCGCATCACCCGATGAGATAAAGAGCGCGTATCGCACGCTTGCTAAGAAGTATCATCCGGATGTATCTACTGAATCCAAAGAAGTGGCCGAAGCCAAGTTCAAAGAGATATCTGAGGCTTACGAGGTACTGTCTGATGCTGAGAAGCGTCAGACGTACGATAAGTACGGACATGCCGGTGTGAACAGTCAGTTCAGCAACGGTGGATTCTCGTGGGATGATTTCACTCATGGAGATGATATCAACGATATCTTCGGGGATATCTTCGGAGGCATATTCGGAGGCGGAAGACGTCAAGGCAGATCCCGTAGCAATTCACCTGCTACGGGTGAGTCTCTGGCGTATAATATGCAGATAACGTTGGAGGATGTACTCAACGGCAAAACCGTTGAGATATCTGTTCCACATTCTGCAACATGCCCTGACTGTAAGGGAACAGGTGGAAAGGACGGTAAGGTGGAAAGATGTACCCAGTGTAACGGTCAGGGTCAAGTTCAGAACGTTACACGTACACCTTTCGGCAATATGATGTCAGTATCAGATTGTCCCAGATGTCATGGAACCGGCCGTATGGCAACGGAGAAGTGTCAGAAATGTCATGGAACCGGCCGTAATAATGTAACGTCAAAAATATCCATCAATATCCCCAAGGGAATCGATGATGGAGCTCGCATCAGAGTAGCTGGTGCAGGGGATGCAGGATATAACGGAGGTCCCGCAGGAGATCTCTACGTAGTAATAAGCGTGAAGGAGAACAAGGCATTCGAGCGTGATGGCATCAATCTATGGTCAGAGGTCACTACCACATATTCGCGTTTGGTACTCGGAGGCGAGGAAAGCATCAAAACTCTCGATGGCGAGACCATATCAGTAAGCATTCCTGCAGGAACACAGATCGGCGGAGTGCTCAGAATATCTGGAAAAGGATTACCAAAACTCAACCAATCTGTCCGTGGAAATCTCTACGCACGCGTGCGTATGGATATACCGACAAAGCCAACTGCATTGGAAAAAGAGCTTTTGGCTAAGTTGGACGGCGAAGCAGGTAAGAAAACTTCTGCAAAAAAGTCCAAACTCAGATCCAAAATTGCAGATATGAAATAAAACAATTTCCAATTCACATTTAATCAAGGAAAAACAATGTATGATCGACAGCTACATGATGTGGGCCGTTTTTGGAGTAGTAGTAGCTGTGCTCTTAGCGTTGGATCTTGGTGTATTCAATCGTAAGTCTAAGCACATCTCTGTCAAGAAAGCACTTTTGATGACAGCGTTCTGGATAGCGATCTCTTTGCTGTTCGCAGTGTTCATCTATGTCGAGATGGGTTCTGATAAGGCAGTGGAATACCTTGCTACATATTCTGTAGAGAAGGCGATGAGTATCGATAATCTGTTCATATTCATCGTAATATTCGCATATTTCAGGATACCTGATGAATATCAGCACAAGGCGTTGTTTTACGGTATAATAGGAGCATTGGTTTTCCGTGCATTGTTTATCTTTGCGGGTGCGGAGTTGTTGGACAATTTCAAATTCGTCATGTACATATTCGGCGCGATATTGATCTATACCGCGATAAAGACGGTTGTAAAGAAAGAAGATCCAAACAAGGCGAATAAATTCGCAATGATACTTAGCAGGCACACACGTGTATCTTCCGGACTTGACGGTGACAAGCTTTTCACATTCAAAGAAGGTGTTCGCAGGATGACTCCGCTGATGCTTTGCATCATCGTCATCGAACTTACTGACATTATGTTCGCAGTGGACTCCATACCTGCATGTTTGGCAATAACGACTGACATGTTCATAGTATACACATCGAACATCTTTGCCATACTTGGTCTGAGGTCATTGTATTTTGCACTCAGAGGAACGATGGAATCTTTAGAATATTTGAAATACGGCCTGGGTGTCATTTTGGCATTTGTAGGTATGAAGATGCTTCTTTCAGATATAATAGAAATCAACGTTGTAACATCATTGGTCGTTATTGTTGGTGTTTTGTTGATAACAATCGCATTTTCTCTATTAAAGACCAAGCAGAATTTCAAATCAAAAAATCTCAAAGAGTAACGTATATACGGTGTTCATTCCATTATTATGATATGTACAAGGAAACAAAGATTGTAGCCGCGATAGTTGCAGGTGTGACTGTATTTACGCTTTTATTCGCAGGTCTTGCAGCGATTTATTTTCCTACGGATGCGCCTGAAGATCTTACAGATATGAAGGTCGGTGACTATGCGAGATACGATATTTCATATTATAAGGTTGATATGAACAATAATTCTGTCACGGTGAGTGGTCAGATCACGTTGGCTGCGATAGATGTTAATGTGTATTCTATCGATTTCAAATATGTTGAAGATTCAGGAGATGAACACGACGAAGGAGTCGTAAATAACACATATACTCATGAAGAATTTATTGATGTTCTCAAGGGATCTTACGATGTTGAAACTACTTTCACATCATTATCTATTGTGTTTATGTCAGACATGGATGAAATTCGCGAGACATACGGAGGATATGTTTCAGACAGATCTATTTCTACGCCAATGGGTGAGAGGAATGTTGTAGACATATCGATCAATATGTCCAGCGAGGTATTTAGTATCGGATTTCACATGGTTCTCAGTACATATGGTACAACTTATTTGCTTTACCAGTACATGAATATAAGCAATGGATACGAGACCTACATGCTTATTATGTATTGTAATATTGTAGATACCAATATGCATCTTTGAAATCTTTTTCAAAACTTTTTCATTTTTACTGAATAGAGTCTTCCATAGCATTTGCACGGTGCACCGCACATCGGACAGTGGTGACCTTCTGGAGAAGATACGAAAAGGTTCCAGTATCCTTTAATCCCTATTGATGGAGTCATGTTAAGTCCGTGTTCCAATATGTTCTTGATATTGGTATGTCCATTGATATCTTCCCAGGCCATCGCAGTAATGACATTGCATTCTTCCATCTGGAATCTTTTGTAGCATGCTTCTCCGAGTTTACGTCCTACTCCTTTTCCCTTCATTTTCTGTGATACGGAGACCGAATCCAGAAGTCCGATCTTTTTTACTTTTAATAGAGAATCTCTGTCGGGAGAGTTCGGGAGTTTGAGCATCTCATCTACTTTTTCTGGACCGAATAGCTGGCAGATCGCAAATCCTGCTAAGATCCCATCGTCTAATGCTATCATGCAGAATTTGTCGTTTGCATGTATGGTTTCGAGGAAATCCTGTTTTGTAAGATAATCTGTGCCTAATTCAGCGAGAGATATCTCCAATGCGGCTGGCACATCTTCTTTTCTGATATCTCTTATTGTTATCATATCATTTCCTCGTAAGGCTTTGAAGCAGTCAATAGATATGAATATTATCTTATAACAAACGTTAACATGATATTATTGATTAGTTATCATCATATGCATTAATATGGTGTGGGAATCAACATCGAGAAAAGTGTTTTGCACTATTCATTTTTGATGGGTGTTTTTTTCATTTTGGAATTCATATTGAAACAGAATAAAAGACCTAAAATATTAAAAAAAGAAATCAAAGTGAAATTGCATGAACACAATTTCACTAAGTACTTATTCATTGTTGCTACGAACAACAAACACGGGACAACTACTGAATTTAATTACCCGTTCTGCAACGCTTCCGAGTATTAGGTGATTAAATCCCGTACGTCCGAGTGTTCCCATAACAATTAAATCATAATCCTTAGAAGCATTAATGATTTCTGTTGCTGGAACCCCAAGTAGGATCATACTGTTTGCTTTGACGCCTGCACTCTTGCATTTTTCAACGGTATTGTTGGTTATGTCTGTAGCTAATTTTTCTGCTTCCATAGAGGCTTTTTCGATGCCGGCTTTTGTTACGATCGGAGCTGGGACCAGTCCTGTAAGTTCTACGACAGAGACGACAGTGACCTCTGCACCGACTGCTTTGGCGAGAGCAATACAGTGATACACAGCGGATTGGTTGTTCTCGCTACCGTCCGTTGCTAATAATATCTTTTTGTATTCTATCATGTATTTGCTTCCTATTGTGTAAAACATTTGTCTACAAGAATATAGAATCACCACCATATATAAGATGGTGGCCTAAACATGAGATTTGGTACTTTGGCCATGATGATAATTAAATGATAACGTACATAATATAAAGACAAAAACACATTGAAGCTTATGTACAGCGTACTGATTGTAAGTATCGATAAAAAGTTCTTGGAGAGTGCTAGGACATTCCTCCCGAATCTTAATCCTAATATTAAGATCGTCTGTACTTATGACCAGGACGGTGCTTTAAAAGCGGTAACGGATTCAAAGGACATCGACGTTATAGTATGTGATCACGATCATGAAAAATTAGATTCTCTGGCTCTTTTTGAATTTCTCAGTCGTAACCGCGTGGAACTTCCTTACATAATTGTTTCCAAAGAAGTAGATGGTGAGATCGCTATAAGGGCCTTTGAAGAAAGAATAGATTATTACATGAGTCGTGATAAGACCAAACTGAATGTTTTCATGGAATTAGCCCAGAAGATAACATTCTGTGTCGAAAGGAAACAGCAGGAATATGAAAACGAACTCAATCAAGAGAGGATGAAAGCTTTAATTCGTCTCGCCAAACTCAATGGAAGGTCATTCGAAGATATTTTGGATTATGCACTGAGTGAGAGTGTAAGGCTTACAGAGAGTCAGATTGGATATGTCGCTACATATGACTCGAAGAACAGGAAACTCAATATGTTATCATGGTCTAATTCTTGCATGGAATCCTGTAAGGTGGAGAATGTTCCGATGGTGTATAATCTCGATACCACTGGGTTATGGGGAGAGCCCATACGACGTGGAGCTACAGTGATCATCAATGATTACAATACTGAAAGAAACTATCCTAAAAAGGGAACTCCCATGGGACATCTGCCTTTGAATAAATTGCTGATGATACCTATCTATCATGACGGGGTACTCGTTGCAACGGCTGGTGTAGCGAACAAAAAACGTAACTACACGTGGACAGATGAAAAACAATTGACTCTTTTAATGGACGGATTGTTTAGCATTTATGCTGAGATAATCCTTAAAGGAAAGACTCTGGCAACAGAAAATAAACTTCGTAATATTATCGATAGTGCACCGATAGGAATGCTAGTTCTGAACAGTAAACTTGACATCATCCTATGTAATAGCATTTCATCCAAATTGGTAGGGTGCGGGGATGCTTCGAATCAGCCAGGAATAAGATTTTTCCAAAATAATATATCAAAAGAGATTCAAGCAGTCGTGAATTCCGTCATAATAGATGGTAATACGCATGTTTCGCTAACACCTGTTCGAAATCAGGTCACTGGCAAGGATTATATGATTTCAGTGTCGTCCGTGAAGGATATCGGGGCTGACCAGTCAGGTTATGTCGTTACATTTGATGATGTATCTGAATTGAATAAAACGAATTCTATAATGCGGGAAGCGGTAGAACACATCAACACTCTCGATGAATTTGTGACTGAAGAGATATTGAGGTCTTTGAAAGGTATCAAGAAAGCTATGGTTTCTGTGGGAGGGATAGCTGAACTGGAAATTGATTGTCAGCTTAATAATATCAATGAAGCTGTAGGATTTGTACGCGATTATCACAATGTGGGTATGATAGATCCGATATGGCAGGATGTATATGTTGTGGTAGAACGTGCCATGGATATTTTTAATGTACCGAAAGAACTCGTCAAAATCAGGACGGATGGTTTGAGAGTGTTGGCAGATCCTACATTTTACAACGTATTTTATCATTTATTGTCGAATTCTATCATGCATGGTGGGCATGTTTCCGAGATAATTGTTAAGTACAGGATAGATCGCGGAAATCTGATTCTGGTTTATAGTGACAACGGAATAGGATTGCCTGTAGATACGAAAGACGATATCGTTAAGGGAAGGATAGAGAACGGAAAGTTTGGAATGTTCCTGGTCGGAAGTATACTGGCTGCAACAGAATTCACATTGGAAGAAGTAGGATCTCCGGGCAAGGGCGTGGTGTTCGAGATAACTATTCCGCCCGATAATTATTCTATAAATTAATTTATGAGAATTGCTTGGGTTTTCCTACAGCAGTCACAGTGACGATAGTTTCCAACAGAACATTGTTCATATCATCACCTGTGGAATATCTTTTTTCATTGACATCATAAGATACTGTGATGTCAACAGCACCTGCTTTTTCAGCAAGTTCTTTCACGAACATTTTACCTTTGAATTTGGCCAATTCAAGACCTTCTTCGTAACTAGTGGTCGTAGTCTTTCCAAATGTTGCGAACACTAGACAGGGTGAGTCATCAGAATTTCCAGTCTGATTAGGTTTTACGAGTACCTCTATACTTTCTATTATACTGCTTGTAAGTGCACCTATCGCGTTGCCTACTTCGGAATATTCTGGGATGTATAGTTTTGTATTGAATCTTTTGGCAACGGCTGGAAGATATGCTGCGACAGGCGCTCCAATACCTATAATTGGTTTGTTCAATTTGATCATGCAATCAAATTCTGTATTAGATGTTTGTTCGATGGCCTTCATAATAAGTATCTTTTCGCTGCAATCCATATTAAGTAAACCAGTCTCTTCGAACATCAACTTCTTCATGAGTTCCATGCACAGTTTATCGATGAATTTTTTCTTCGTCTTGAATATGAATTCCTCAGTTGCTATCCTGAGTTTAGTTGCCTGATGGAGTATACCTAGTTTTGATGCTTCTGCATCATATATTAAGTAGCTTCCTTCAGCATGCAGAAGATCTGTGGGAGTGAGACCTATTCTTTGAATAAGTTCCATTCCTTCTAATTTAGATGCATTGAACGCGAGTGGATGTACGTTCAGTTTCTCTCCTGCTTCAGATAATGACAGAGGTTCATGTTTGATAATATCTAGGAATTTCAGATCCATACTCGATAGTGTGTCTGATGAAGGATTCTTGATTTTTATGAAGAATTCGGTTTCCTGTATAATATTCTCTTCTTTGACCGCTTCTGGAGTAGGACGTACTTTTTCTGTAGCTATCTTTTCGAGACGTCTCTTAAGATCAGGCCATTTGTTGGCTGCTACACATAATGGGATGGCTTTTGTAGGCATTAGAAGAATATTCTGTCCGTTGACAACAATACGGCTATCTCCTCCTATTCCGGAGGTTGCTATGTCTGCTGCAAGGACTTTAGTTCTTTTTTCGCCTATTAATGCTCCTTCTTTTTCTAATCTTGGGCGACCGTTTCTTAATATTCCGATATCTGTAGTTGTGCCACCGATATCCATTACTATCGCATTGTCCTGACCGGTGAGTTTTCTTGCACCGATCATACTTGCGGCTGGACCAGATAATATTGTCTCGACAGGTCTTTCCTTCGCCATTTTTTGGTCCATTATTGATCCATCTCCCTTCACGATCATAAGGGGTGCTTTGATATTATTGTCGTAAAGGACTTTGTTGACTGAATCTATAAGGTCTTTAATGATCGGGATAAGACGAGCGTTCATTATACACGTTGTTGTACGTTCGTTGAAACCCAGTCCGGAAGAAAGTTCATGTCCACATACTGCAGGTATATTTAGAATGCGGTTAGCTAATTTCTTTATGCAGATCTCATGTTCTGGATTCCTTACACTTAAATATCCGGTGATTGCAAGTCCATCAACCTTTCCTTTTATAGAATTGAAGAATTTTTCAGCGGCATCGATATCTAGCGGTTCAGATTCATTTCCGGATAAATCATGACATCCTTTTATGCAAGCGTATGCATCTACGCTTACGGCGTTATCATATTTTTCACCAATACATATGAGTCCCACTCTACACCCTTTTCCTTCTACGATTGAATTAGTTGCCAAAGTAGATGATAATGATACGAGAGAGATTTTGTTCAAAACGTCGCAGTTAAAATTTTTAATGGAGTTCTTTATTCCAATCGAGAGATCGTAACGCGTTGTGAGCGCTTTTGAACTCATCAGTATTTGATCTGTTTCTAAATTCATGATCACAGCATCAGTGTACGTACCGCCCGTATCAAAACCAAGGCCGAGCAACATAATCTTCACCTCTTGGCAGAAATAATACCAAGATCAGAATTTCTTTCTGATACAATCTGACATATGTGGTCTGCCATTGTTTTCTGCTGTTCTTTTCCATGTATCTCTGGCATGTCTGCTATAGGGAATTCAAGATCACACTTATTACATCTGATTTTAGGGCATCCTTTTACTGATTCAGAACATCCTTGGCATGCAAAGGTTCTCGCATATACGAGTGAGAATTGAAAACCGCAGCGGGGACACGCGAATTTTCTGACAGATGCTGTTGTATTGTATCCAAATCCTTGTGCTCTCATTGCTTCGTAATGTCCATTCATCCTTTCATCTCAATTTATTTTTGTATTTTTATTATAAAGAGTTTATTTATTAGGAGGAGTAAAGAGTTTATTTATTAGGAGGAGTAAAGAGTTTATTTATTTGGAGGAGTTTGTAAATGGCTGTTCAGTTCAGTTATCCATTCTTCCATATTTTTCGACTGCATTCATGACAGCTGTAATGTTTTCTAGCTTACAGTTTATGTCAGGTGGAACTTCACATCCAGATGCAATACAGTAGCTTGAATTCAGTCCGCGTTTGCATAATGCAGTTTTGACTTCATGGCAGAGATCTTTTGTTACAGCAGTGATCTTCTCTTCAGTTCCTCTGATGAATAACTGAGGATCGAGTTGACCTGCGATAAGGCAATGGTCTGCGTATCCTTTCTCGATGGTCTCTGTTGCACTGGGGGATCCTTCGATCAATGGGTAGTAGGCCATAGAATAGATCGATGGTTTGTACTTCTTGATCTGAGTATCGAGATGAGGAAGATCTGCACAGTTATGGATCGCGAGTGCCATTCCATTCTCGATGGTTTCTTTGTTAAGTCTTTTTGCATAGGTGTTTGCTTCGAATTCTCCGTATTCGGAATCTCCGAGACATGCATAATTACCCCACAGGTAATCCCAACACAATCCATTGATCTTCGTCTCTCCCATCGCCTTTACGATCTGAGAGTCATATTCGGTCATCACCTTGAGTGCTTTGTGCACCGGAGCGGGATCGGTGAACATATCCATGAACAGTCTTTCTGCACCAGCTGTTTGTGAAAGTGCCAATAGTGGTCCTTCAACGAATGCAGATGTTACGCAAGTTCCATTGAGATTATCTGCAATTAATTTTGTTCCTTCGATGAGGACATTTGTTCTTCCTTTTTTGATGTCAGGTACAGTTAATTTCTCGTAGTCTTCCATGCTGTGAATGATATGCCCATCGACGAACGGGGTGTTTTCCTCGTCCATCCTCACATGTGCTCCGAGATCTCCAGCCATAACTGATAGGTCCATAAGTCCGATGGCAAAATCGAAACCGAACTTCTTTTGTCCTTCAATGAATGCTTGAGCAAAGAGTTTGGGATCGTTTGCCCACTCGTGATATGTGATGTGTCCGTCTCCAATGAGTTTTCTACAGACACCGCATGCGATAGGATATGCAGAAAGCCTGTCGACCTTCTCATTTTTGAGGGCAGCCATGCTTCTTTCCATCGGTGTCATGGTCTTCATTTACCTCGCCCCCTTGAGCCAGTTGACGCAGTCTTGAGCGTTAGTGTCTCTGTGGTCTGCTCCGATCTCTTTTGCAAAGGACGGCGACGTTGGAGGTCCGCCGATGGTAATAGTACAGTTTCCGCGGTATCCGTTCTCCTTGAGTGCATCAATAGTTGCTTTCATGTTATCCATGGTGGGAGTCATGAGTGTGCTGAGTGCTACGATGTTAGTTTTATTATCCTTAACGGCTTTTGCGATGTCTGTCGGAGAAATGTCTTTTCCGAGATCAGTAACAAGGAATCCGCCTGCGACCATCATTGTTTTAACAATGTTCTTTCCGATGTCATGGACATCCCCTTCTACAACAGCGGTCATACAGGTTTTGCTGTCTTTCAGGTCCTCTCTAGGTATTGCTGGAAGTAGAATATCAAGTCCAGCGTACATTGCATGTGCTGCAACCAGTACTTGAGGTAGGTATACTGTATGTGCAGCGTACTTGTCTCCGATAACGGACATCCCTTTTACGAGTCCATCATTGATGGCGTCTAATGGATTAACTCCTTCTTTCAGTGCTTTTTCTGCAGCATTTTTTGCAAGGTCTGCCTTACAATTTTCTACTGCACTACACAGTTCATCTAGGATTTGTTGTTTGGTCATATATTTTCCTCATAGGCCTTTTTGGTCCAGATTATCATTTACGTTGTACATATTTATAGTAAATTTATGGATGGATGTATAATCCGTTTAAAAAATATGTTATAACTATTTTTTAGGTAGTTTAGTATTTAAACAAAGTATATTAAACCCCTGTTAACTGTTTTTATGGTTGATTATTGTAAATTGTACGAAAAAATAGTATATAAATAAACCATTTTGTTGCAAATTTAATATATAAACTTATTTATTATATTATTTTGTGATTTATAAAAATCAAATAAAACGGATCATTGGTGGTTGTAAAACGATGTGTAAAAGATCATGCAGAGCGAACAGAACTCTTATCGATGTCAAGGTGGAATCTGATCATGCGAAGGTAGAGGAATGTCATTTCAATCGTCAAAGAACAATGTAAAAAATCTTTTTACATGCAGATGAATTATTTCAAGATAAGGAAATTTTTTAGTACACATATTTCTTAAACAAGATTATCGGTAGTGGAATGAAGGGATTGAGAATATTTTAAGAGAATTTTTAATAAGATGTACGAGAGTTTGATTACGACAAATGAAGGGTATGATTAAGATTTTTTTTATAATATTACATGTATTTCAAATAGATGTTATTTATAGCATAATAATTTATAATTAGTATGTTATACTGACGTGCAAGTAATATATTAGTATTACTGGAGAAAAACAAAATGTGGCTTATAATTTCCGCACTGGCAGCCCTGGCGGTCACTGCCGCTTGGTTCGTAGCGCCCAGGTTTTATAGATTCGATATTTTATCATTGGCTCTTTGGGGCCTTACAACTTGTATCTTTGTCGATCACGTCCTCGGTTATGAGGATGGGGCCTTTTTTGATATAAGTGCAGATTCGCTTGTTCTAAGCATCGCGATGTTGATTCCAATATTTGCGGTATGGGAAGCGTATCTTATCATACAGAAACTCAAAATGGGTGCAGTAAGCACAGTAGATAAAGTAAATGTAAATTCAGAGGTTGATTGAAAATGGCATGTTTCTTAGTTCCTGCAGCAGCAGCAGTATGCACGACAGTATTCAGAAAACAAATTCCGGAGAAGTATCATATTCAATGGTTCAATATAATGGCATGGGGAGCGGTTCTCGCACTTCTTGTTGAACATATTTGGCATGGAGAAGTGGTTCCATGGTTTCCCTTCCTCACGGCAATGTCGAATTCCGCAGATACATCTGCGATGCTTCACGAAATGGCAACTATCGGTGTTCCCATGCTTCTCGCGATCACAGCAGTTTGGGCCGCAATGGTATTGATCTATAATCATTATGTTTCGGTCGAAGTGAAGACTTCGAACGTCGAATCCGCTGCCTGATCATGGTGATTTGATGGATAAGAACAAAATTTTCGCAGTTGTTGCAGTAGTGATTATTGCTGCCGCTGCTGTAGGTATCGGTATCTATGCATTGAACGGCAATAATTCTAATGGGGATATTGTAGATTCTCGTGGAAGGACAATATCTATAGACGGAGATATCGATACAATTTTCTGTATTGATTGTTGTTCATTGGAACTTGTCAGTTATTTCGATGCTATGCACAAGGTATGTGCAAGGGATTCCAATGATGCGATAATAGGGAACAAGATCTACACTCAAGTTTATAGCCAGTTCTTGAGTTCTCTTAAGGTTATAACGGTCAGTAATGCTGAAGAGATAATAGCTTTACATCCGAGCGTTGTAATATCATCTACTGTTTCAGTAGAGGATTTGAACCGGGAACAGACAACATATGGTGTCCCAGTCTATGGAATCAACGCAGATCTTGAATTTGGATCGGAAGCATGGTTTGTGCAGATCACCAAGCTTGGGATACTTTTCAAAGAAGAGAGCAGAGCAGCAGAGATCAACAACGGTATCAAGGATCTTATCGGAGACATCACATCAGAAAGTGTTTCAGACGTAAGCGCATATGCGTGTGGAATGATGTTCTACGGTGCTGGAAACTTCCTCAAGACATCTGGAGCAGGAGATTATTTGCCTTTCACATATTCAGGTGTTACAAATGTAATGCCATCTAATCCGTCAGGTACTGGACAGCCGTATAATACGACAATCGAAGACATTGTAGCAACGACGTTCGATTACATATTCATCGATGGAAGTTCAGTTTCAACGACCACGGGTCAGATAAAGGATTATATCGGATCCAGTACATTGGGCAATGAACCAGCAATCATAAATGGTGATGTTTACAAGCTCATGACTTACAAGGTTTGGGGAACACAATGGGATGCTCAATTGATCAATTGTTTTTATGTCGCATCTGTTGTTAACGGAAGCCATTACAGCTGGGCATTTGATGATAAGGCGAATGAAGTAATAGATCTTCTCTATTCGACCGATCTGACATACGACGATCTGGCGGCCTTGCAGACAGGAGGGGGGTGTGGACAGGTAACCATTTGATCTGAAAAAGTTAAATAGTCTTGGAAGACTAATTGGAAGGTAATTGATGAGTAGTGAAATGGATAATAAGTACAAGATCTATGATGATTATGATCAGGGTCTTGAATCCGCGTCTTCCAAGACATATAAAGGATATGTAAGGCATAAGAATCTGTTCATGGTAGGTGCGATCGTAATACTGATCGTTTCAATCATGGTAGCAGTATATGTTGGACCCATCCACATTTCATTTGTAGATATTTTAAAATATATTTTTACATTTGATACTAACGGATTCGGTCGTATAGTTTGGAATGCCAGATTGGTTCGTATAATTGGAGCTGTACTGATAGGCGCAGGTCTTGCAGTATCCGGCGTGGTTATGCAATGTATATTGAGGAATCCTTTGGCTTCTCCATATACTCTGGGACTTTCAAGTGCCGCAGCATTCGGTGCGGCATTCTCGATCGTCTTTGTGGGTACAGGATCAATGATAACGTCCTCTATCTCGATCGATAATCCTTTTTTAACAACAGGTTTTGCGTTCTTTTTCAGTATGCTTGCAACAGGGCTAATCCTTTTGCTTACTAAAATAACAAAGATCACAGCAGAGACCATGGTGTTGGCAGGAATTGCAATCAGTGCTATTTTCTCTGCGGCTTTATCGTTTGTTCAGTTTATTGCGACCGATTCTCAATTGGCCAACATCGTATCTTGGAGTTTCGGCGATCTCGGAAGAGGCACATGGACGTGGGACCTTTTCGTGTTTGCAACATTGCTGGTTGTAGTTACTTACTTCATGTTCAGGCGTTGGGAATACAATGCGATGGATGCAGGAGAGGATACAGCTAAAGGTCTGGGAGTGAATACTGAAAGAGAAAGGATAATAGGAATGATCCTTTCTTCATTATTATGCTCGGTCATAGTATCTTTTTTTGGAATCATAGCTTTTGTAGGGTTATTGGGGCCACACATAGCACGTATGATAATCGGAGGGGACCACAGATATCTTATTCCGGCTTCAATGATAATCGGTGCTATAATCTTGGTATTTGCAGATCTGGTGGGAAAGAGGATCTTGGCGCCGGAGGTCATTCCAGTAGGGATAATAACATCTCTTCTGGGAGGACCTTTATTCATATATCTTCTGATCAAGAGGTACAGATAAAATGATGTTCAATGCAAATGGTGTAAAATTCTCCTATGCAGGCAAGAACACTCTCGAGGATATCACATTTGAGGTTGAGGAGGGAGATATAGTGTCGCTTCTCGGCCCCAACGGAGTTGGAAAGACGACTCTCTTAAAATGCATGGATAATATTCTTCATCCTAAATCCGGTCTTGTAGAACTTGATAAGGTCGATCTGAACAGTATGAGCCGTAATGATGTTGCTAAGAATATCGGATATGTGTCGCAGAGAGGTGAGGTCTCCAGGATGACCGTATTCGAATCGGTTCTTCTCGGAAGGAAACCTCACATAACTATAGATGCATCAGAAAAGGATCTTAGAATTACGAGTAAGGTCATAGATCTTGTTGGTCTAAATGATCTGTCTATGAAATATATAGATGAAATAAGTGGTGGAGAGTATCAATTAGTGCAGATAGCCAGGGTATTTGTTCAGCAACCCAAGATAATATTATTGGATGAACCTACAAGCAATCTGGATCCGTCGAATCAGCATGCCATGATGCATCTTATTCAGAAAATTGTCAAGAATAACGGTATGGCTGCCGTGATGGTCGTACACGATCTGAATCTGGCTGTTCGTCATTCTGATAAATTCATTCTTATGAAATCAGGAAAGATATATGCTGCCGGAGGCAGAGAAATAATCACTCCTGAGAATATCAAAGCTGTTTACAATATGGATTCTTATGTCGAAGAGATACACGGAATCCCGATAATAGTTCCAAAATCATATACGCGGTGAGATCATGATAAAGAATCCAATGCAGAAAGAATTTTTCAATAAAAATGCTGAACAATGGGATGTAATTTCAGTGCATGATCTGAAAAGAGTTGACTACATCACATCATTATTGAAATTGAAGGGAGAAGAACGTATTATGGATGTCGGCACCGGCACAGGTATAATGATTCCTTTTTATGAGAAATATTTGACATCGGGGAGTGTATTGGCCGTGGATTATTCCGAGAATATGGTAGCTATTGCCAAGAAGAAGTATCCATCCAAAGAGCATTCTATGATCTGGTTTGAGGTCAAAGATCTATATGATATCGATTCTTTTATGGCTTTTGATACAATAGTATGTTATTCTTGTTTTCCGCATTTTCCTGATCAGTCCTTGGCGGTTTCAATATTGTGTAAGGCGCTGAAATACGGAGGAAAGCTAATGATATCTCATTCATGTTCAAGGGATAAGATCAATCAAGTTCACAGGACCGGAGGAGAGGTTATTTCTAAGGATTATCTTCCGTGTATGGAAACAATGAAGAAAATGTTTGTTGATAATGGACTCGAGATCTTATTTACACAGGATGACGAGGATTATTTCATAATCGTAGGGCAGAAATGTGCTCAATAATTTTTTGGCAATTTCAAGCACAATCATTTGAATTGCCAGAGCATAATTCAGTTGTTGTAGAATACCCATTTGTAATATAGTAGCATGTTTTCAAACATATTCATGTGTTTATAGTAACACAAACATATTATCAACGTATTACTTATACTGGAAGAGTATTACTAAAAACATTACGGGATTCGAATGAGCAGTAATGAATTCTCAAAGCCGGTACGCCGGATAGCCTTGTATGGTAAGGGTGGAATAGGAAAATCAACGACGGCCGCGAATATTTCGGCAGCATTGGCTGACCTTGGATACAGGGTCCTTCAGATAGGTTGCGATCCGAAAGCGGATTCTACGAAGATGCTTCTTCACGATATGCCTATAAAGACTATTCTTGATTGTGTAAAAGAAGGCAACACAGAGCTTCTAAGCATGATCCACGAAGGGTATAAAGGCATCATGTGTGCAGAGTGCGGAGGGCCCAGGCCGGGAACAGGATGTGCCGGAAGAGGCATAATAGTGGCATTCGAAACCCTAGAAGCGAAGGATGTTATCCGTGTATGTCAACCGGACGTTATAATCTATGATGTTTTGGGTGATGTTGTCTGCGGTGGTTTCGCAATGCCCATAAGGCATGGATATACAAGAGATGTTTTCATCGTGACATCGGGCGAGTTGATGGCTCTGTATGCTGCAAACAATATTGCAATAGCTGTGAATGACATGAGTTCTAAGGGTTATGCCAGATTGGGCGGCATAATACAGAATTCAAGAGATATTGAATGTGAGAACGATGTAGTAGATGCAGCTACAGAGGAGATCGGTACGGATGTGATATTCCGTATGCCTAGAGACAAGATCGTACAGACCTGTGAATCAAAGAAAATGACAGTCGTTGAAGGTGCTCCTGATTCTGTTCAGGCAGACCTTTATCGTGAATTAGCAAAGAAGATCCTCTCCTTGACAAAAGGATATGCCGGTGGCATGAAAGGTGAATGATCCGGTATTTTAAAAATGTGTAATAGTGATAATCATGAATAAACAGCAAGGAATTATGATAATGGGTCACGGATCCACAATGTTTTACAACAAAGCGATAATGGATAGACAGGCCGAACTTCTTGCAGAGAAGGGATTCGATAATATCTACATAGGATATAACGAATCATCCATTCCCTCTATATCTGAAATATTGGAGAATATGGTAAATGATGGTATCAATGAGATCGTATGTCTTCCGTTCTTCATAGCTTCGGGTTTACATATGACCAGGGATATTCCTAAAAAATTGGGATTGAAGACCAATTTTCCAGAATCAGTCGTCTCGGTCAACGGTAAGGATGTAAAATTGTATTTTGAGACGCCCTTTGGAAACGACCCTCTTCTTACGAACATTCTGAAAGAGAAGATAATCGAACTCTGTGAAGAAAAGCAGAGTCTGGGTATTATGATAATTGGTCACGGTTCGAAATTACCATATAATTCAGAGGTCATGAATTTCCATGCAGGCCGCCTCAGAGAGATGGGATACAATACATACATCGGATTCAACGAGATGAATCATCCCGATATCGATGAGACGATGCAAAAAATGTTGGATGACGGTATGAAGCAGATAATCGTACTTCCTTTATTCATCGCAGCAGGAAAACATTTGATAGAAGATGTCCCCCCCAGACTGCATTTGAGTATGATGGAGAAGAGAGGTGTGTATCATTATGATGGGAGGGATGTTATCATCTCTTACGCTTTGCCTATCGGTTCCGATCCGCGTCTTAGTGATATCTTGGCTGAGAAGATCAGAAAATATTATGGGTGATCGTTAATGCGTGCCTTGATCATGGATATGACTCACGGCGGAGATATTCTCGCTGAAGAATATACGAAGAGAGGGTATCATGTTGTCTGTGCGGATGTTTACAATATTGCTACAGAAGAACAAATGGATCATATCAGATCTTTGGGTGCAGAGGCGCATCCTCTGGTTCCCGAGGGATACTACGATCTGAAGATAGCTCCTGCGCATTGTCCTGACATTTTTGCGGATGGTTCAAGATGGGACAAGGAGATGACATTCTCGGAAGCGGTGAATCAGTGTATAGACGATGATAGATTCCGCATTGAGGTCACTGGAGTGAAAGGAAAGACGAGTTCATGTTATCTTTTAGCTACTATGCTAGACGTTGCAGGGAAGAAAGTATTCCTTCACACATCCAGAGGTCAAGGACCTTTTATCAGCGGCCGTCACAGGATCGAGTGCAAAATGAGTATTGCACCCACATCATTGCTCAGACTTCCGAAGGGGGATTATGATGTTATAATCGCAGAATGTTCCCTCGGCGGTTCAGGAAAAGCAGATGTTGCGGTCATTACCAATTTGGTAGAGGATTATGGAATAGCGAAGAATACAAGAAAGGCATCCGACGCGAAGGCTAGTATACTCACAGACAAGGTCAATATAGTATTGGATGTCGAGAAGGAGATGTGGTCAAGATATGGGAGCCACGAATTGATCGGATACGGCGGGCGCATAAAGATCCTGAAAAAACCGAGGTTCGGCGAGGTTCTCGAAGTATCTGTAGATTATGATGGTATCTCTGAGATATCATTGGATGGTTCATATCTATCAATAGGATACATAGATTCAATGGATCTGGCACTGGAAGTGTGCAAGTCCATGAACATATCTAAGGAAGCAGTTCTGAAGGCATTGTCTGATTTCAAAGGTGTTCCTGGTAGAGGCGAGATAATACACGATAATGGATTGACCGTGATAAGGGAACGTAATCCGGGCATCTCTCATATTTCCATCAGAAGGACACTTGACTGTCTGAATATTCTGGATCAGTTGAATGAGAGAACACTAATAATTCTGGATCCTGTCAGTAAAAAGGTCTGCGACAAGATGGATATAGATCAGATAAGGTCTGTAGTGGAAAGTTTCGGTGTTGAAATGATCGTTACCGCAGGTGACGGTGTAAGGCCAGATATTCCAAAGGGAAAGACCGAGATAATAGAATTCATCAAAGAAGGTTTTCAATGAATACGATCCATCCCAGACCCAATCCGATCATAGCTGCGATGTATACGCTGAGGGATATGAACATCGACGTGATAGTCATCCATGGCCCCGCAGGATGCGGGTTCATGGCGGCCAGGATGTTGGAGGAAGCAGGTATAAGGGTTGTGACTTCGGGAATGAAGGAGAACGATCTTGTATTCGGCGGTTCAGAGTCCTTGATAAACACATTGAAAGCAGTGAAAGAAAAGTTCGATCCGAAGACGGTTGCTGTAGTAGGCACCTGTTCAAGTATGATAATCGGAGAGGATATGGAAGCCACAATCATGGAAGCGAACATAGGTTGCAATGTGTTCCCTGTTAATTGCAATGGATGCATGGGGGATAATACCAAAGGCGCGATAGCTGCGATCAATGCTGCATCCGCCGCAGGTATAATATCCAAGGCGGAAGCAGAAAGACAGGTGAACTTATTGACAGCCGCGACTCTGATGGAAAGGTCTGTCGGAATGGCATCAAAGGATTATCTGTCACCTACATCGGGACCTACGAAATTCAAAGTAAGCAAAATGATCGTCGAGGCTCTGAAAGAAGGAAAGAAGATAGCTGTCGTCATGCTTGCGAAGAAAGAGCTTGCATACAGATTTGCAGATATTTTCCTCGCAGTCAGCGAAGCACAGAAAGCCTGTGGAGGATCAGTGTTCTTCGTTGCTAATCTGGATGTTTCTAAAGGTCTTCCGAGGATCAGAGGATATGCTGTCGACATACTCTCAGAATTAGCTCTCAAAGGTGTGAAGATCGATAATATCATAGGCGGTTTGGATGAATATGCGATCATCGGGGAAGAGGTTCAGAAGGCCGTGGAAGCATATGAGCCTGATATGTCGATCCTGGTCGGGATACCGCACGCCTATCCCAAACCAGATAAAAAGGACATCATGATAACCGATCAGCCTAGACAGTTGACTAATTATCTCAATGCAGGTTACGATAATGCTGTCGGTGAGATATCATCGCATTCTAGGGTGATGGGTACGCATAAGATAGTTCCGTTGGAAACGGGAGACACGATAAGAGAGCTGTTGTTATGAAAGGGCTGATAATCTCGGGGACAGGAAGCGGAGTAGGCAAGACATCTGTTACTACGGGTCTGATGTCGAGATTATCAAAGACCATGAAGGTCCAACCATTCAAAGTAGGGCCGGATTTTATAGATCCGATGTATCATTCCGCAGCTACAGGGAATCATTCCAGGAATCTGGATACTTTCATGATGGGTAAGGATGTCATCAGAAATCTCGTTGCATATTCTTCCAAGGATGCCGATATAGCGATAGTGGAAGGCGTCCGTGGTCTTTATGAAGGGTCTACGGGAACGGGCGATGAAGGTTCAACAGCAGACATAGCGAAGATATTGGGATTCCCGGTCGTCTTGGTGATCGATGCCGGTTCTCTCACCAGAAGTGCAGTTGCAATGGTGAATGGTTTCCGTGATTTCGATAAGGAGATCAAGATCGCAGGAGTGATCATGAACAATGTTTCCGGATCCCAGCATGAGAGGAAACTCAGAGAGGCGATGGAACATTATTCAGATATAGAGATCCTGGGCTGTGTAAGGAAAGATAGAGAAAATTCGTTGGAACAAAGGTATCTGGGCCTCAAGACACTCAAGACCTTTGACAGCAAGGCGATAACTCCATTGGAAGGGCTCACGGAATCAATAGACCTCGATCGGTTGATCAACGCTGCAGAGATGCACGTTCCTGATGGTTTCGATAGCAGGTCTCCGTATGGAGACGCTGACGGAAATGGTTTGAAGGTCGCTGTTCCGGTAGATGAAGCTTATTGTTTCTACTATCATGATAACATCGAGAGCATGAGACACACGGGAATGGACATCATAGAATTCTCGCCCGTGAACGGGGATCCTCTTCCGAATGCGGACATCTACTATCTGGGCGGGGGATATCCGGAACTGTTTGTCGACAGGATATCCGAGAACACGGATTTCCTCCAGGGCTTGAAGAATGTATCCGAAGAAGGAAGAACGATCATCGGAGAATGTGGCGGCCTGATGACGATGTGTAACAATATCGTTGATAAGAACGGCGTCAAGCATAAGATGTCAGGAGTGTTCGATGCAGAAGCGAAGATGTCAGGTGTACGTCATGGGCCATGTTATGTCATAGCGGATCCGTTACGGGCAAATCCTATTTTCAGGAATAGTGTGAAGGGACATGAATATCATTATTCGGATGTTATTCTGAACAAAGAGCATGAATTTGGATTTTCGATGAAAAGAGGTGCAGGGATCGACGGTTCCAATGACGGACTCGTATTCAAAAAAAGTCTTGGAACATATATGCATCAACATGCTCTCTCTTCTGAGAATTGGGTTGAACAGATAACGATGAGTTTAAAATGATCGCGGATCTTTATAGTGTTTAGGATATGTTCTTTTAAACAGAGTATCTCGAAGTTCATCTCTGTAAGTTTTTGATATCTATAATGTTATATTTTTTGGAATTAATTTCATGTGTTTGCAATATTGCAGTGGGCATGTTTCAATCTACAGAGATTTTTTTCTGTTTACATAAATTCGGCTGATATCATTCATAATGCAAACTTTAGGGAATCAAATAGATAAATCTAGAATATGTTTCAAACATATGTGGCATCTCTTAAACGTCATCATTCAATGATTTTTTGTTTTATGTTGGATGGAATACGAATCCCCACGCTATGACAATAATCAGTGCAACTATTACAATCGTTCCCACCACATGCAGACTTTTGTCCATTTCTTTAAATTTCATAATTGGGCTATGAGACTAAACGGATTTATGATTTTCTGTATGATTTGAATATTTTAAAAAGTAAAATATTTGGGCTGTTTCCAGCCAGGGTTTATTTTTTCACCAGGGTTTCTGATGATTTGTGAACACATACTCATTGTATTCTTTTGCAAGGCTGTAAGCATCATACATACCGTAGATCCATATTGCAAGATATACAATCCAAGTGAAGAATACAAATACAGATATTATTGCTATAATTATTGTTGAAAACAGGAATAAGAATCCTCTCATGATCTTTCCGACGTACATCTGGCCAATTCCAGGAATGAGAAGAGATAGAATCAGAGCGACACCTTCATTCTTGTCCCTTATGGCGTACACGGTTTGACCATTATTGTTACACTGTTGTTTCTGTTGAGACACTGGGTCCAAACTTGCACCGCAGTGTGGACAGTATATCAGACCGTTCTCCACTTCTTTACCGCATTTAGAGCAAAACATAATTGTTCCTACAATTATATCTGAGCATTAGAATATATACTTGATTATCGAAAAAGCATAACCGATCCACAGTTCGATATGTGTTTACATTCATATTTGCTCAGGGTTTGCTGTATCGAATCAAAAAGAGCTAAAAATAAAGGGTTTTTAGATAACATGATTACCAAGGTTTTTGATGATTACGATAAACGTAATCGTTGTACTGTTGTGCCAATTTGTAAGCGTCATACATGCTGTAGATCCAAATCGCGATGTATGCCATCATAGCAATGGCGGTGATTGCAACGATTCCTGCAGTCAACGTATTTGTATTGTTGGATGAAATGCCCATGAGTACGTAGCAACAAATCATTAGTCCAAAGATAAATAATCCTGAAAGAATGAATGCTATGCCTCTGCCGATCTTTCCGACATACATCTGTCCGACACCTGGTATGAGTAGCGATAGTATCAGAGCAATACCCTCATTCCTTTCACTTACTGCATAAAAGGTCGGTCCTTGTTGTGTAGTGGTGTTGGTTGAGGATCTGAGATTATCGCCACAAAACGGACAATACACTTCGTCGTCATGCACTTCCTTTCCACATTTAGAACAGAACATGGTCAATTACCAACATGTTGATATGATTGTGAGGATATAAGGATTCACCAAGGTTTTTGATGATTTTTATCTAAGTAATCATTGTACTGTTTTGCAAGGGTGTAAGCGTCATACATACCATAGATCCACAATGCGAGTGATAGTATGCTTATGAACACGAGAGATACGATCGCGCCCGAACTCAGAACGATCGAGTTGTTTATGATAAAACCAGGACTGAAGACGACGGTCATGGAAACAAGGCTGAGTGCAATTCTGGCAATAATGAATATAATGCCTCTGACGATCTTTCCGACATATATCTGGCCTAAACCAGATATCAATAGGGAAAGGATCAGAGCAATGCCTTCATTCTTATCTTTAAGGGCGTACGCACCCTGGAAATTATCATTGCAATACTGCTGTGAATGGTTCTGATCGGATGGTTTCAGACTTACTCCGCAGAACGGACAGAAGAATATTCCATCTTCGACCTCTTTACCGCATTTATGGCAGAACATGAGACTCTCTGGAAGAATCTATGGATGTTGGGGGATAAATAGTTGCTGTGTTTTAGATTCAGTAGTTTTTATTTGAATATTAGAATTTACACAAGGCACTATTGAAATCGGAATTGGTTTATTTTATGTGTTACAAACATTAGATTTTTTAAGATATTATCGAAATTAATTATATTGTAGTAAATTACTTTAGTGTATGTTTGAAAGTCAATGCTTCATATTTGAAGTGAGGTTAGGTGTAATATGGTAAAACAGAGTTATGTTCGGGATAAGAGATCTCCCATACCTTTGAACGAGGCTGTTTCTCACGTTATGAGTTCTAATAAAGGCGTAGATACGAAGCCTGAATTAATTTTACGTCATGCTCTTCGGGAGGCTGGTTTTCCAGGATATCGCCTTTATTGGAATAAGGTTCCAGGGCATCCTGATATATGTTATCCTGGAAAGAGGATAGCAATATTTGTTAATGGTTGTTTTTGGCACAGATGTCCCAAATGTAATCTGCCCTTACCGAAGACGAATAATGAATTCTGGAATGAGAAGTTTCAAAGGAATATAAATCGGGACAAAAACAAGATCAAAGCTTTGGAGTCAGAAAATTGGACTGTGGTCACAGTGTGGGAATGTGAAATAGAGAATGATATCCAGAATGTAGTTAGAACTCTCGTCGACCTACTCAATTTTCGAACCGATCCAAACCATTAATAAGATCCTTAGTATACCTTTCATCAATGGTAGATGAGATCAGGGTTGTGGAGTTGTTCGCAGGTGTCGGCGGGTTCCGTGTTGGGCTAGAGGAGGCATCGAGCAAGTTTACAACAATTTGGGCAAATCAGTGGGAGCCTGGAAAAAAAGATCAATTTGCATTTAATTGTTATAATAGACATTTTGCAGACAGAGGGTCTGTAAATATCAATAATGATATAGGTAAAGAAATAGAGAACGTACCTGATCATGACCTTCTTGTAGGTGGTTTCCCTTGCCAAGATTATTCGGTGGCAAGTTCGAATGCTAAAGGTATTGAGGGAAAGAAGGGCGTTCTTTGGTGGCATATAAACGAGATACTGCAAAAGCATAGTCCAAAATATGTGATTCTGGAGAATGTAGATAGGTTATTGAAATCACCAGTCCCTCAAAGGGGTCGGGATTTTGGTATAATACTAAGATGTCTCGCGGATGATGGCTATTATGTTGAATGGCGGGTCGTCAATGCTGCAGATTATGGTTTTCCTCAGAAGAGGCGCAGAGTATTCATATTTGCGTGTAAAAATAATACGCCGTTTGCGAGGTTGATGGAAGAGTCATATTATGAGGATATTGTAAATTCTAAAGGTTTTTTTGCGAAGACCTTTCCAGTTAATCGTATGCCAATTCAAAAGAAGGTCTCTGAATTTAAGATAGGCTCTAAACAGTTCTCAACATTGGTAGAGATCTCTGATTCGTTTGAGGGTAAGTTCTACAACTCTGGTGTAATGAAAGATAACATTGTGTATACTCGTGAGTGTGTATCTGTTAAATCCAAGAAAATGACCACATTAGGGGATATTCTACAGCAAGATGTGGATGAGAAATACTATGTCGATGATACGATAAAGTGGCAGTATTTGAAAGGTTCAAAACGGATTCAGCGTACTAGAAAAGATGGGGCTAAATATTGTTATTCTGAAGGATCCATACCATTTCCAGACAATCTTGATACTCCTGGGCGTACAATGTTGACTAGTGAAGGTACGACGAACCGGTCTAGTCACCTAATTTTAGATCCGGAGACCAAAAGATATCGTAAATTGACACCGATTGAATGTGAGCGTTTGAATGGATTTCCGGATAACTGGACCGAGGGCATGTCTGAGCGTTCAAGGTATTTCACAATGGGAAATGCACTTGTGGTGCCGTTGATAAAAAAGATGGGAGAAAGAATTTTGGAGATCAATAAAGGTCTGTAAGATTTGATTGTTGATTTTTGTTAAGAATGCCACTATTTTTTACGACATCACTTATATAGTTCCTATTCAGCCAAAAGCATTTTTTCATATAATATTGTCCATTCAGTGCCATACAGGTATCTTTTGAATTTCTAGCGTGTGGTCTTACGTGAGCGACACGGTTTTGTTTGGATGTAATAAGGTTGTCAATATCTGACATCTTGATTTTTTCAAGTGTGTCTTCCCATACTATTTTTGCTTCACACATATCTAAATATGGCATCGACCAGAAGAATGCGCCTTTGAAGACCACGTCACCATTCTTTTTTGGTCTTTGGAATACTGGGAAAAAGAATCTCTTATCTAGGACTTCATAAAAATCCGATGTTTCCCAAGTTTGTTTTGTCAATTCTATATAATCGAAATATGAGAATGACATACTTTCCTGAGACGTATTGTTTGGTTTGAGGAATATGGTCTTCATTTCTATGTCTGAGTCTACAAATTCTTTAGCCTTTTTTGTTTTGATACCCATCATGTTAAGGGTAAGTTGCGATCTGTATGATTTTGATGCTACATTTAGTGATATGCCTATTTCTTTTTCAATGTCGCTACACTTCATTCCAATGAATTTATCGAATGCTTTGAGTACGAACGATTCGAAATTGTCATCAGTCCAATCTCTGTTAGCGAATACTGATTGGAATGCTCCTACTTTATTTTCGATGAGTGCTTCCGAGGTGAATACACCTGTGTATTCTTCTTGTGTGGATTCTCTGAATATCTTGTTGACATAGGATGATTTTAAGGATAATGCCCGTTGGCGTGCCGGTATATCGGAGTTGGGTTGTTCACGATAATCGCGTTCATGTCCCATTCCTTTTGTACAGGCTCCTAGATAATGTGTAAACCTTTCTGATAATTCATGAGACCTTCCTTCTGTTACCATCTTTGATATAGTATTCCAATCTTCCTCTATAATTCTCAAATCCTCAGGAGGGTAGGTCCAATGGACAACCTTTAAGATCTTTTGATCATAATATTGTACATCGTTATTAGACTGGTAGAATACAATCAAGAGTTTTCCGTTCTTCTTTTTGAATGATCCTTCGAATTCTAATTGATTTATTGTCATGTAGTCAATGATGCTTAAGACCAGGCGTTCTTTCGAAACAATGCCTTTACCTTTAGTTTTCTTCATCGGTGTTGATTTAAGTTCCATGCCGACATTAATGAAGTCAGGTGCGGCGATGTTGTTGTTTTTGATATAGAAATAGAATTCCTCAAGGGCTTGACCAAAGAAACCTTTGGAATGGGTGGATGTGCGTGCCGATTCGATGTCAAATGATGCAATTTCTTTGAGAGTATGTCCGTTTAGTTTACCAGCATACAATAAAATAGATTTTTCATCGCTGTCGTCATAAGGCAGTGACTGATTAGTGTCACTCATATGGGGGCATCGTTGTTTACGTAATGAATGTTTCTCGGTAAAGGTAACATAATTCGACATCATGGAAGTAAATTGATGAATATCATATATAATTGGAGAAATTGTCTGTTATATAAAATTGACATTTTCAATTTGAATTCATTAAGGTGTGTATAATTGTGATTTTTATATATGGGTGTAGAACTTGTGTGTATCATAAATAGGTTAGAATATTTTGATACCTATTTAGGTCGATAGAATATGAGACTGATTTTGACTGATACAAACGAGACCATCACGTTTGTTGGAATAGATACTATGTTTTTAAAATAATGAAAAATGGCGCCGAGAGAGAGATTCGAACTCCCGAGGTCGTGAAACCAGCGGTTT
Organism: Candidatus Methanomethylophilaceae archaeon; assembly: GCA_963676235.1. Taxonomy (GTDB): domain Archaea; phylum Thermoplasmatota; class Thermoplasmata; order Methanomassiliicoccales; family Methanomethylophilaceae; genus JALNYB01. The sequence continues at coordinate 559,372 of OY781044.1, read as the reverse complement.
TCGAGACCGCCGCCTTACCGGGCTGGGCCATCTCGGCTCAATTCTAACAATCCAATTCTTCTATTTAAAACATCATAGGTTTCATCAAATACCTTAAGATATGAACGTGTATCGGGGAGCAGTGAGAGCATGGCTAAGATAACAGAAGACATCGTAAAAGCAAAATCAGCCGCACTTATACTTGCAGCATTAGATAGTGAGACAAAGGATTCCGCACTTCGTGCAATGGCCAAAGCTCTGGATGATAATCGTCACAGGATCCTTGTCGCTAATGCAAAGGATGTCGAGTCATCTGTGAAAGCAGGTCTTTCTGATGCTCTTATCAAAAGACTCAAGGTAACCGATGAGAAGATCACCGGTATGATAGACGGTATACTCGATGTTGTAAAATTGAACGATCCTGTCGGAGAGACAATGTCCACTGTGAAATTAGACAAAGGTCTAACTTTGTATCAGATCAAATGTCCGATCGGAATGCTCGGAGTGATATTCGAGTCACGTCCTGATGTAGTTCCCCAGATACTTTCACTGTGTCTCAAGAGCGGCAACGGAGTGGCTTTCAAGGGCGGTTCCGAAGCAGCCAATTCGAATCGCATATTATTCGATCTTCTGACCAAAGCGGCAATTGCAGAGGGCGTTCCGAAAGATGCATTCGTCCTTATGGAGACAAGAGACGATATCTCGGAGATACTGAGTCTCGATCAGTACATAGATCTTCTCATCCCGAGAGGTTCCAATGCTTTTGTTCAATATATTCAGAACAACACGAAGATCCCGGTGCTCGGACATGCCGCAGGTATCTGTCACATATATGTGGATGATGACGCGGACGTAGATCTCGCCGTGAGGACAACGCTTGATTCTAAGATACAGTATCCGGCAGTCTGCAATGCAGTGGAGACTCTCCTTGTCAATTCCAACATCGCAGAGGAATTCCTTCCGAAGATGTGCGCAGAGTTCATTAAGAACGGCGTGGAAGTAAGATTGGATGCGGACGCCAAGATATATGTTTCTAAAACGTTACCGACTACAAAAGCGACTGCAAAGGATTGGGACTCGGAGTATAACGATCTCATAATCTCCATCAAGGTCGTAAAGGATATCACAGAGGCGATCGATTTCATCAATATTCATGGATCGCATCATACTGATGCTATTATGACAGAGAACAAGAAGAAGCAGGCTGTCTTCGTCAAGAATGTTGATTCAGCGGACGTGTTCATAAACGCATCCACGAGATTTGCCGACGGATACAGGTTTGGAAAAGGTGCAGAGGTCGGCATAAGTACGAATAAGATCCATTCACGCGGACCGGTTGGAATGGAAGGCCTGATGATCTACAAGTATGTCCTGATAGGGAATGGTCAGGTGGTTAAGGATTACGTCGGAAACGACGCGAGGCAGTTTCTCCACGAACAAATAAACAAGAAATACGATCTGTGATAACATGAATAGAAAGGAGCTTCTCGGAGAGGTCGATAGGATAGTCATAAAGGTGGGTACATCATCGATCACAAAAGGATGCTCCACCACATCGACTTCGTTTATGGATTCCGTTGCAAGGCAGGTAAAGGTCCTCAAAGATGAAGGAAAAGAGATCCTCATCGTCACTTCCGGTGCGATCGGTATCGGTCTCAAGACCATGAATGTCATACCGAAACCGAACGAGATACCGATAAAACAGGCGGCAGCCTCTGTAGGTCAGTCCATTCTCATGCAGAAATGGAATGAGAGTTTCGATAGGTATGGGCTCATAACGGCTCAGATACTGCTCACCATGGATATTTATTCGGATAGAGAAAGCACTCTGAATCTCAATAATACGATCGATTCGTTGTTGGAACACAAGGTAGTTCCTATTTTCAACGAGAATGATGCGGTATGCATCAAAGAGATCGGCCCTGTGTTTGGTGATAACGATACATTATCTGCTGTCATTGCAAGCAGGACGGATGCAGATCTTCTTCTGATCCTTTCTGATGTGGATGGGCTTTATGACAAGAATCCTAAACTTTACGAGGATGCTAAGTTCATTCCGACGGTTGAGGGCATATCACGCGAGGTCATGGATATGGCGGGAGACCCAACTACGAATGTGGGCGTAGGCGGCATGAAGACCAAGATCAAAGCGGCCATCATCTGCCGGGATGCGGGTTGCAGGATGATCATTGCTTCAAGCGATGTTTCCGATATCATTCTCAAGACGGTCGGAGGAGAGGATTTCGGAACTGTTTTTGTTTCAGACAATCTGTTAACAAAGAAGAGACGCTGGCTAAAGTCTGCTTGTTCTCACGGCATCATCGATATCGATGAGGGTGCGGTAGAGGCCATTTCAAATCATCAATCATTGTTGCCCATAGGTATCAAAGGTGTCGAAGGTCTTTTCAACAGAGGGGATGTGGTGAGTATTGTATGCGGAGAGAAGGCCATCGCAAAGGGGATACCCAATTACAATTCAGACGAAATATTCAGGATCAGAGGACTTCACAGTGAGAAGATCGAAGAGGTCTTGGGTTATAAGACGCATGACGATGTATTCATGACAGAGAACATGGTCATTTTTTGATATTGTCAGCTATTTGAATTCATGTCGATTTTCAGAGAAAGGCATCAGATTCTCAAATCCACAAATTTTTCAGGAGAGCCGATTTTTTTAAAATCAATGAATAACGGTTAAATGTGTATAGAAGTGAAAAAGTACTGGTGGGCCCGGAGAGATTTGAACTCTCGACCTCCACCATGTCAAGGTGGCGTCATAACCCCTAGACCACGAGCCCAGTATTAACTCGTATTCGCTTTTGGTAATTATATCTTTCTGAAATTAAGTGGTCCTATCGGTTGTTAACGTGTAGATAAAGGTTTCTTGATGGTTTAAAATTTATCTAATATGATTCATTTCATATCGATCGTTTTAAAATTTTCAGGAGATGCAAATACAAGGTTTGTATTGGATCTACGGGAAAAAACGAATTTTAAGTATTGATTATTGTTTCAATACATACAATTGGCACACTTCGTAGATGTATATGTAATAAAGAATCCGTTCAGGATAGACATGAGCTTTCGGATGTTCATATGCACAGCATCTGTATTTTTCTTAATTTATTTATTTGTAGGATGATATTCAAGGGCAGTTGAAAACGATTGTAGATAATTGACAGAACGATAGTTTTTATCAATCTTTATTATAACGTGTTTGTAATGATAACTCTCGGTATAGAAGGAACGGCCCACACACTCGGTGTCGGCATTGTTGATTCTGAGAAGAAGGTGCTTTCCAACGTACTAGATATGTACAAACCTCCAGAAGGAGGCCTTCATCCGAGGGAGGCGGCGAATCATCATGCAGATGTTGTTGCCGATATAATCACAAGATCTTGCAATGAGGCAGGCGTCTCTCTGCATGAAGTCGATCTCATATCATTTTCAATGGGTCCGGGATTGGGCCCCTGTTTAAGAGTTGCAGCAACTGCAGCACGTTCACTTTCATGTCGTTTAGATGTTCCGATATTAGGCGTCAATCATTGTATCGCTCACATAGAGATCGGAAATGCGACAACAGGATGTCACGACCCATGCTTGCTCTACGCCTCGGGTGGTAACACGCAGATCATTGCTTATTCTGATAAAAGGTATCGTATATTCGGAGAGACCCAGGATGTCGGAATAGGAAATATGCTTGACAAGCTTGGAAGGGATCTTGGCCTCGGTTTCTACGCAGGTCCTGTGTTCGAGAAACTTGCAAAAGAAGGAGACAAGCTCCTTGAACTTCCGTATTCTGTAAAAGGAATGGACATCTCTTTCTCAGGGATCATGACGGCAGCTTTGGCATTGAAAAAGAGAGGGTGTAGTTTAGAGGATATTGCATTCTCGATCCAGGAAACAGCATTCGGAATGTTAGCTGAGGTCACAGAACGTGCGATGGCGCATGTAGGCAAGGACGAGGTTCTTCTCGGCGGAGGTGTAGCGCAGAACATGCGCCTTAAAGAGATGATCAAGGTCATGGCTGAAGAGCGCGGTGCGAAGATGTTCTGCCCAGATAGAAGATTTTGTATGGATAATGGTGCCATGATAGCATGGCTTGGTAATATAATGTATAATTCGGGTGTCAGGATGGATATCGAGGACACTCTGATAAGGCAGAGGTTCAGGACCGATGATGTTGAGGTCACTTGGCGCGACTGAGTTGTTCGCCTATTATCTTATCTAAATTGGTTAGGAATTCGTCTCTTTTCTCGGAAGCACACGAACCACCACTTGCGATTCTATGTCCTCCACCGGATCCGCCGACAGATGCGCAGGATTCTTTCAAAGCGATTGAAAGATCCACACCCTTATCGAGCTGTATCCACATTCCTCTCGATGAGATCTTTGCCATTTCTTCCGATGTGTTTATTCCAATGGTTGGTTTCATAGGGTCCCCTATGAATTGCATTGCAACTCCGCATAGAATGCCGGTGAATCCAGATGTTGAACTGTCGAACCATTGAATATGTTTCATGGAGGTAAGTCCCTTTGCATCGAGTTCTAAAACACTATCTATGGTCTGTCTTCTTGATTTCGCCTCAAGTTCTCTTGCTTGGGAAAGACATGTGTTGTCTCCCATTCCGGCACCTATCCCGACGCCCGCGAGTCCCAAGCGTCCGCATCCGTTAAGCAATGATGCGAACAATTCCGCATCCATCTTCCATTGAGGGAGATAATATCTTGTGCGTGAGACTTCGAACATTGTTTGAGCGCAAACGCCTTGCTGGGTGAGTTTCACGGTTATCATCGAGGAAAGTCTTCTTTTCTCATCGTCTGTTAGATTAGTAAAATATTTTTCACGGCTTATGTGTGCACCGTCAAGTAATTTGGCGACACCATCAACGTTTCCGCTTATGCCTCTGATGTATGGGTCGGTTGTCAGGAACAATTCTGAAGTAAGCTGTCCTAATGGAATCAGTGAACCAGTCATCACTTCGATGAAGCCTCTTTTCATTCCTTCATCGAGAAGATATGTGTTGAGTCCCAGCAGTCCGTTTATGTGTTGTCTGTCTCCCGCTATTCCGGCCATCGCGACCTGAACAAGGTCCCAATTCTTCTCATTCATCTGTACGGCGAAAAGGAATGACATCGTTGCGCCGCATCCGGAGGTCATTCCATCGATTCCGTAAAGGTGGGGATTGGCATAGCAGATCCTTTTTGCCTGGTCGCCGATGGTATGATGATCGAGTACGACAACGTCACAGGTCATTTCGTCGAATTGTTTGATGTAAGAGGCTCCGAGATCTGTGATGACAATGCATTCTGCATCAGTATTTTTGATGATCTCCATGTATTTATCGTCCAGAGTAGGGAAAATAGTGACTCTGAATTCTTTACCCTCACGGGCAAGCGTCTGAGCGATGATCGCTGCGGCAGATATACCATCGGCATCATAATGTGAAAATACCTGAATAAAATCATGGCTGCGGACAATTTCCGCAGCTTGTGATAAATGTATAAGAAGTTTTGAAGGTAGGACGTTGTCGTCCATTAGAACACCATCTCACTTGAGCATGAGTTCCGCGTTGCTGAGAGAATACTTCCAGGTTGCGGGTATAACGCCATTCTTTTTGTAATAGCGCTCTAGTCTTCTGATCTTTGCTTCGATCATGTTAAGACCTCTCTTGTTTGCGACATCTCCATGGTGTTCTTTAACGTGAACACTGAGTGAAATTGCGCGTCTCATTAAGCTTGACAGGTCTTCAGGAAGTGCAGATGCGACTTCTTTTTCATTCATGATCTCAGTCACGGTCTTTCCACATGCGAGTTTAACGTTAGGGACTCCGTACTGATCTCTGAGAATAAGTCCGATCTTGGCGGAAATGGTTCCATCCTTCGCGAACTTTACAATAAGATCCTCTATTTCGGTGGCGTTAAGAGGTACCCATGTAGGGTTCTCAGATATCATGGGGCGTTTCGAACACGATTTGCCCTTTCTTCTTGTGTGCATTCTAGCCATATTTTGATTCTCCGATCATATATAGGCGGCGAGGCTTAATCACTTTAACAGAAACGACTATTAAAACATTGACCTTTAAAAACACTGTATTTACGATCTTGAGACGATGGATAGTGCCCAAGGTATGACATCTTCGTATTCTTCGCGACTGAATGATAATTTATCAGGCATATTCGAGAAGAGTTCGGACGTCATCTCGCATCTTTCGGAGGTCTTCTCCAAAAGGACCGCTGCGAACACATCGCAGTATCCGAGATCGCGGTAGCCCTTGATATCTATCTCATACCCTGATTCTTCCATGAATTCTCTGATCGCAGCCTGTTCTGACGTTTCTCCTTCTTCAACGTGACCGCCAGGCATCTCCCATCCGTTTCTTTTTGGATTGAATACCATCAGGAATTTTCCGTCAAGACACGCGACGGAATAAGCTGTTCTTTTTTCGGTCATTTTAAGGCCTCTTGAAGACGATCATCGCATGTGCGTTTTCGAAAGGCTCCAAGCTCCTTGTTTCTAATATCTCGAATCCTCTGTCTTTCAGTCTTCTCTCTGAGGCTTTGAAGACCTCGTGAGGATCCATAGTGACATCTTCCGAACGTGCTTTGATGGCGACCATTCCATATTCTGCGCTGAACATGTCCATGTTGTCGGCGATTATGTCTGCCTGTCTCTTTTGTGCCACATCTTCGTAGACTATGTCTGCATTTTCAACAATGAATTGATAATCTTCTGGTTTTGTAGCATCCCCGAGGATTGGTATCATGTTAGATCTATGATCACACGTTTGAACAAGGTCTCTGAACATCCTCGGTGCGAATTCAACGCAGTAGATGCTTCCTTTGCTGACAATATCAGAAACATGTGAAGGAGTGGTTCCGCTGGATGCCCCCAGATACAGGACTTTGCTGTCTTCTTCGAACGGAAAATATTTTCCACCGTTCGTAAGATATGCCGACAGTTTGCTTCTCTGAGGGGACCATTCTCTGTATTCCACCTCATTGAACATTGGAAGATGCTCGCCGTAGACTTTAATGCCGGGACAGAGTGAGACCGTATGCAGTCTGCCATGATCAGTAAAGACCGTTCCTCCCGTCATCGAAATAGGCTCCATATCTTCATAATAATGCTCAATGTAGATAACAACAACGAACGTATATTCATTGCAAATCCTAAAATGCAGTGGATGTCTACGGTGTATCTATGACGTTAATGGAAACTCTCAGCGCAATAGCTGATGCGGTAGAAGAAGCGATAAAGAAGATCCCGAATTCAAAAGAGAGAGGGGTAGATCTAGGGATGGGTGCCGATGGAACATCAACCTCTCAGATAGATAAAATCGCAGAGAACACCGTTTTGGATTACATTCAGAGGAATAACGTCATATTGAATGTCCTAAGCGAAGAGATAGGTTACGTAGACAACGGTGCTGAAGAGACTCTCGTCCTAGATCCTATCGATGGAACTTCCAATGCGATTGCAGGAGTCCCGTTATTCACGATTTCGATGGCAGTCGGAACCAAAGCACTTTCTGATATTCACACAGCATATCTCAGAAATCTCGTAACGGGCGATGTTATGTGTGCTGAGAAAGGAAAGGGCGCGTTCAAGAACGGTCAACCAATTCATGTCAGGCCCGCATCGGATATGAACGATCTGTTCATGATGATCTATCTGGGTAATGGAGCTCATCCCGATTCTTTCGCTCTCGCAAAAAGAGTCAGATCCTCACGTGCATACGGATGCGCATCTCTGGAGATGGAGATCGTTGCCGAAGGAGAGGCAGACGGTTTCATGATGTATTCTGAGAAGTATCAGCGTGAAATAAGAGTAGTGGATATCGCGGCTAGTTATCTGATATTGAAGGAAGCTGGCGGAGATGTATACGATCTGGAAGGAAATGCTCTCGATATGCCTTTCAATCTTGAATTTCGTTCTAATTTCGTTGCATTCGGAGACCGTAGGGTCTACGAGTTCGTCATGAAGAAAGAGGGGATCGTAAAGAATCCTGTATACGGAGTAGCGGTCAACATAGGTGTTCCTGATGCCGTAGCTTATACAAAACGTGTCGTCAACGCCTTAAAGGGAGCAGATTATGTGCTCGATATCAGTGCTGCCCAGATATGTGGTGTAGAAGGCGTTCCCGTAGAGGATATGAAGGTCGATATAATCATCACAATCGGAGGCGATGGAACTATCCTGAGGACCTTGATGAAAAATGATGCGGCTTTGATAGGCGTCAATGCCGGCGGCGTGGGATTCCTTGCCGAGATAGATATCAAGGACATCGAAGAAGGTATTGCAAAGCTCCGTCGTTCCGAGTATCTGATAGAAGAGAGATTCAAGATCGATACTCGGTATAATAACAAATATCTTACAAAGGCCGTGAACGAGGTTGTTGTTCATACGGACTCCGTTGCAAAGATCAGACAGTACAGGGTTTACGTCAACGATGAGCTCATCACAGAGGTCCGTGCGGACGGTATCATCGTTTCGACACCTACGGGTTCGACCTGTTATGCAATGAGCTTAGGTGCGCCCATAATAGATCCGCGTGTGAACGCATTCGTAATCGTACCGATGGCCGCATACAAGTTCGCATCAAGGCCGTTCGTCGTTCCTGCGGATGCAAAGGTCAAAGTAGAGGCAGTTATGGATAAAGGATGTCTTCTCGTGGTTGATGGGCAGGAAGAGTATGAGATGAAGGGAATGACATCTGTAGAGTTCACAAGGTCTCATGAAAGAGTTAGATTCATAAGATTCAGTACTGATTTCTATTCACGTGTCCGCGAAAAACTGGTGAATTCGATATGATGAAAATATACGGAGTGAGCGTGGATTTCATAGATGGATTCAACGAATCTGCAAAATCCACATATCCTGATGAGTTCATATGTTTCCACAGAGAAAAAGAGGGTGTTGTAACAGAGATGCTTTTGGTTCCAGGGTCTGTATTCGGAGAGAGTCACAGTTTCATAAACGATTGGATGTCCCCGATAGATTACAATAAGTCAGGTTCGGCCCATTCTCATCCAGGATATTCCAATGAACCTTCTGAAGCAGATAAAACATTCTTCGGCCATATGGGGGGAGTACATTTCATAACTTGTCAGCCTTACGACAGGACAAGCTGGAAAGCATACAACTCTAATGGCGAGGAAGTCAAACTAGAATTGGTATTTTGATTCATATGCATTTGTAGATGATGCTCTTTGCAAGTTCCATCATGCTTATGGCATATGCTTTATCCTGGGATTCTGCCCTTATTTCCAGATAATCTGTATTCTCTTTGTTGCTGGTGACTATGAACCATCCGTAGTCCATGTCAACTCTCCATCCATCCAGGCTGTATATTTCTTTGAAATTTAGTTCGCTGATTTTCTCTTTGAATCTTTTCCGAAAAGTTCTATATTTCCTGTATAGTGAATGACATCGTTGAGTGTGATATACTTCGGGAAACATGCTAAAAGATTCCTAATGCTGTTCTCGCCAGCGATCTTAGATAGAAGGACCGCGGCATAGATAGCATCTGAGCACATTGATATCTCAGGGAAGATGAACGTACCGTCGTTCATAGCACCCAATTCTGCGTCTTCTTCTTTTATGGCCTTTGTTATCGCTTCAATAGTAGATTCTGTTCTTATGATCTTACGTTCCGCATGTGGCTTGGCAGAGGACGTCACCCCTTCTCCGATCAATCCCCAGAACGCATCATCGATCATTGCGGATGTATTCATGGGAACGACGATCTTTGTCGGTTTTAGGTAGATGAGCATCAGAGCAAGGATCTCTTCCTGTTTGACGTATCTTCCCCCCTCGTCTAAAAGTGCTAGGCGGGTACCATCTCCATTGAGTGCGATACCAATGCTTCCTATGTTGGCGCTGATGAGTTCACTCATTCCTGCAACATCGGAACTGCTTACACCAGGAGGTCTCGGGCAGTAATTGATGTCAAATTGAGAATTAACAGTGGTAACATCGGCACCTACGGATGCTAGGATCTGAGGTGCACACAACGAGGTGCAACCACAACCACAGTCGATCAGTACCGGGCAGTTCACTTCTTTGAACAACTTAGATAGTTTTCTGTTATATTTTTCTATGACGGAATCGCAGTGATGAATGTTTCCTATTGCTTTGTATGCAGGATATTCGAAATCTTCTCCAGAGATCCTAAGAAGATATCTCAGTTGTTCATCGCTGAACGCAGAACCGTCTGGATTATGTATGTAAATGCTACTGACAATGCCATAATCATTTGGTGCGCCGATCATTACGAAGCAATCGGAATTCTTGGAAGCTAATGCAATCGCGGGGGTGGGGGCTGTTTCAGCGTCCCAAACCGTAGCGCCGACAGAAAGCAATCCGGAAATCACAGCATCCTTGATCATTCTGCTACTCGGATTCGTTTCTACACCGATTGTTACTGTTTTGTAAATGCGACCAATAGTAATGCCTGCAAGGAGTGCTTTTTCAGGTGTTAGGTCATTTTCGCTCGTCGACTTTAAAGTTACGAGGTTCTGCGTTACCATAGATGACAATAGAGTCGTATCTTCTTGATATTAATTGTTATTCGAGAGTGATTTAAAGGGTGACAAAAATAATCAACTGGCTTAAAAAAATCAAATTTTAGTCATATCTCTCAAAAAGATTTAAATATCCTACATCTGGATGATTACATACACTATGCCTGGGGGCATAAGGGGCGATTATTATGGTAATGGAAAAAATAGACATAGGCAAGGCAAAGGTCATTGCAAGTAATAAGGGACTCAAGCCCGGCAAGGTAAAAGGTACGGAAGGAGTTCAGTTTACTAAGGGCAAGAATAACAGACTCGATGTTATTTCATGGGAAGACTTCGATAAAATTCTCCACCAGAGGAAACTCGCCATATACGAGTCTGGCGGATGGATGAAGATCATGAAGGCATAAGCTTTCGAAAAACTGCAATTAACTGCATATCGGAATGTACGCTGATATGCACACACTCCTTTTATATGAAAAAGTGTTTTGTCCGATTGATGCAAGGGTAGTCAAGCCTGGCCAACGACGTTAGGTTCAGGGCCTAATCCTTAGTGGTCCGTGGGTTCAAATCCCATCCCTTGCACCAGTGTTTCTAATAAGCAGAATAATTTTTGTGAAGACATCTGGGATGAACCCGAGTTGTGTTGATTTCTGATATAGGAAATATAAAGATCAGAGTCGTTTCGACATGTAATATGGATGACACGCGTGTGCTCAGGGGCGTATTAGACAGTGTGACTCTCTGTGGATAATGAGTTTATGTGGCTGTACAGACATATTTGTCAGTACAGCCATATGTGTTAATCAAATCTGATGATGTCAGTAATCTTCAGATATCACTGGTCATGTATCTCTCCTGCCTCAAATTCTTCCAATTCTTCTTTAGTAGGCATCCAAGAATCTTTCTTCAATCTGTTCTGTATGATGTATGGAGGTAATATTGCAACCGCAATCACCCCGATCAGCATACACAGGATATATGCCGCTATTTCGATGGCACTGTAACCGGTAGGATCTACGGGACACAATCCAAAGATGAATCCGAACGCGAGAGTACCTATCGCAACAACCGCTATTATCCACATACCGATGGCGCCTCCAGGAAGCTTGAACGGACGTGGTTTGTCCTTTTGTGTTTTTCTAAGTTTTACGAACGCCATGAACATGAAGAAATACATGATGATATTGATCAGAGATGTTATCGCCACCAAAACCCAGTACCCGTCGATGTTGGACATGGTCATGATGACATATGCCATGACGAATATCGATGAGATCGCACACTGTATGACGAGCACTCCTGTCGGCGCCCCGTTCTTATTCGTCTTACGGAAAATGGGGGGCAGATCGCCAGTATATGCGGCGGGTGCAAGACCCTTTGCGGGTCCTATCATCCATGTTGACAGTTGAGCTAATATTCCAACGGTGAGCATCATTCCCAAAGGTACTAGTAACCATCCTACGCCCATGTCATTCAATGCAATGCTGAATGCTTCGATGACTCCTCCATTCATGCCGTTCTCACTGTTAAGGAAATCAGGGGATACAATCGATCCAACAGCCCATGTACCAGCTATCGATACAAAACATATTATCGCGGCGGCAAAGAACATGGCTTTAGGATAGTCCTTACGTGGATTTTTGGTGTCTCTTGCATGATATCCGGCCATTTCCATTCCTGCATAAATGAGAACAAGACTGGAAGCCAGCGTGAATGTGGTGATGAGATTTCCCGTATTGCTTGGAAGCAATGCGCTCGCAGTCAGATCTCCCATATTGGATGTGTGACCGTTTGCAAGCCATACGAATGCAATTATTATGAGTATGCCGATAGGTACCAATGAACCCAAGAATGTACCCATGGTGCTGAGTTTTGTAGAGTTCTTCATGCCTGTGAAGTTGAAGTATGTCAAGATCCACATGGAAGCAAGCATCACCACCGTCATATAGACAGCATTGTTACCAAATGTAGGTTGCAGTATAGTATACGCTAAAGTAATCATGATGAATGATGCGACTGTCGGGAAGTAAACTATATTGTTGGTCCACGAGCACCAGATCGTTATGAAACTTCCTTGTTTAGGATATGCTTCTTTGACCCAGGCATAAATACCTCCTGCTTTAGGCCAAGTGGATGCTAGTTCTGCCGCCACCAGCGAAACAGGTATAAGGAAAGTCACAGCGAACAGAATATACCAGAATATCATGCTCCAGCCTTCCAATGCCATCTGAGGGAAATTACGGAGACTCAATACAGCGGCTACATTGATCATAGCCAGGGATGTGATCCCTAATTTTACTCCTGTCGATGATTTGGATTTGCCTTCATCGTTGTTTGGTTCATCATTCTTTGATACAGTAGATGTAGTAGTCATGGTCAATCACCTCGACACCGTGCGAATCGTGTTCGAATCCTGGGAATTTTCTATCAAATTCTTCCAAAGCGCGTAAATAACTGAGTATGGGTCCGTTGTTCTTTCCGGTCCTTTCGCCAGGCATAAGTAAGGGTATACCAGGAGGATATGGGACTATTCCGGTAGCAACAATGCGATCGTCGATATCATCGATCTTCACATGTTCCACATTACCTCTGACCAGTTCAGTATACGCATCCGCTGGAGTCATGACCTGCTCCGGCAATATGGAACAAGCCTCATTTGCTATCTGTGTTTGTCTTGTGGATTTGATCTGTTCATGCATTTCCTTAGCCAATTGAGCAAGTGTCATGCCACTGTATCTTTCAGGATGTGCAGAAACGATGTTCGGGATAGCATCATCCAAGAGAGCACCCCTGTCAAACAATTTTTTGAATTGGAACAGTTCAGATACCAGCGTACCCCATTTTCCATTGGTAACTCCCATGGAGAATAAGAACAATATGTTGTAATCTCCGGATTTTTCGTTGACGATTCCATGTTGATCCAAGAATGCGAGGACAACCGCCGAGGGTATACCGAATTCGGAATGTTCTCCGTTGTCTTCCATGCCAGGTGTCAGAACCGTTACTTTTATCGGATCCAACATCGCCCATCCGTCTTCAATATCTCCGAATCCGTGCCATGTTTCTCCCGGGTGCAATATCCAACAATTTGGTTCATGCTCGAGTATTTCTGCTGGAACATCTGCGAAATCTTGTTTTTCTTTACTGTTTGTTAAACAGATGGTGTCTGGTTGCCAGACGTTGAACCACCAGTCTTTTTGATCCATTTCTTTAATGGATCTTTTGATTCTTGCCATGGTCTGTCTGAATCTTACGGCTTCATCTATTGAGTCTTGAGTAAGGAACCTGCCGTTGGAGTCCATCATCTTGGAAGAAACATCCAGAGAAGCTATTATCGCGTACTGGGGAGACGTTGAGGCATGCATCATGAAGGCTTCATTGAAAAGTGTCGGTTCTATTTTCTTCCTCCCCTCTTTTATGTGTATCATAGAAGCCTGTGATAGTGCTGCAAGAAGTTTGTGGGTGGATTGAGTGGCAAACACCGTGGGACGTTCATCTGAAGGAGAATCATCATCTCTCATGGCAAATCTGTCCTTGTATAATTCGTTGAATCTGGCATATCCGTACCAGGCTTCATCGAAATGTACACAATCTGTTACTTTGCCTAGGATCTTCTCGGCTTTGGCAGCATTGTAGCAAACTCCGTCATATGTGGAGTTTGTAACGACCGCCATAGAAGGTTTGGAATTTTTATCTTTTATCAGTTTGTTATCGATTATTTTTTTCTTGATGACATCCGGAGACATACCTTCCGGTAGGATAGGCCCCAATATTCCATATCTGTTTTTCGTAGGCATCATGTATACGGGTATCGCATGGCTCATCGTTATGGAGTGTTCCAGGGATTTGTGGCAGTTTCTATCCACTATCTCTATATCTCCCGGTGAGGTTGTTGCCACATGTACGACCCTGTTAGAGGTGGATGTACCGTTGGTTACGAAGAATGTCATATCGGATCCGAATACTTTGGATGCGTATTTTTCTGCATCACCTATGGGGCCGCTGTGATCCAATAATGATCCCAGTTCTCCGACGGATATCGAAAGATCGGATCTGAAAAGTTGTTCTCCGAAGAAGTTGTAGAAAAGGCGTCCAACAGGGGTTTTCAAAAATGCGGTTCCAGCGGTATGTCCGGGAGTGTGCCAAGAATATTCATAATCTTCAGAGAATTCTACTAAGCTTTTGAACATAGGTGGAAGTATTTCCTTACGATACCTTTTCATCGAAGCTTCGATACGGCCCGCAATGAACGATGGAGTATCTCCTAGTATCCAAAGATATTCATTCACTTTGGAAAGAAGATCGAACGGGATACCACTCAAAGATTCAGGGTCGGTCATAAGGAATATGCCTATGTTTGAATCCATGGAACGCATATTTCGTATTATGTCTGCTGCATCTGGAAGATTCCAATCAACTACAATGGCATCAACGCCACTGTTTATGGCCCTTATTCCTTTTTTCACACTTTCTGAATTTGTGGATAGATTCACACATATATCAGAAAATTCCAATTCATTTTTTATAGCATCCAACATTCTGCCTTTCGAAGAATCGGCATCGGCATCAGCAGATACTATCAGTACGGCTAGCTTACTTATTTCTCTCATTTTTACCTCAAATTTAGATATGTGCGCGATACACAATTTAAACACGAGGTATGAGTTTAAATACATAATTACAAAATCATTTAATAAATGCAACTGAACTAGTATGATTATATTTATACAGAAAGGGCCATTAGTTCTTCGTTTCGAAATGGATATAGATCGTTTAAAAATCGGAAGATATTTCTTTTCCTCTATGGATTAAATTTTTTCAGATAATGACGGAATCGAAGATTCACGTCCTCTGTAAAGCATAGGTGTAGGCATGTTATGCAGTAATTTTTGAGTGGCATTCTTTAAACAATTCTTGAGAGACTTCAAAATTCAACTCAATTAGTTATCTCAATTGGATTACAGATTATTTGATCAAGTGGGAATAACTATAAACTATAATGCTGACGAATGGGGCATGATCACGTGCCAATCATATTTCTATTAGTGTAGTTGTATTTTAACAATAATAGGCTGGGATCGGTCACTGATATAGATTGATTTATTGTTTGAGATTTTGCTTTATTCATATGCTATGCTGCTACTAGGTGCAGTAATTGTTGCTCCGATTAAGTCAATGTGTGAGTGTCCCCAATTAATCTTGTATTATTGCTCTCAGTGTACTGCTTGCTGTTTCTGTTGCATTAATGGTATGGTTTTTTAGTTCTCGCCAATTGTTTCGGTAAAGTTAGGTTTTCATTATTTTTCTGTAGTAGAACGAACACAAATTCAATGCTAAAGTTCGTCAGAAACGATATTTGGTATCAAAGTCAGTACAAACAGATTTTTTTGGAATCTTATCATGTTATTTTATAAAGTCAGAACACGTTTTCGTATTGTGTGACGGATATGGTATATTCGTTTTCAGTCTTTAGTTAGGTTTCGAGGTAAGAAATGACCGACAACAATAAGCAAAATAAAAAAACGGTTGCCGCGCCAACCGCAATCCACAGAAGTTTTCCTATCACCATACGATGCAGAAGAGATGTCAACTGCGATAGATCTCTCGGAATTGTAAAAAGGGCCGCGCTTGTCCTCACAGTCTGTTTTATCGCTATCGCTATTCTCATCACAGCGCTTCCTGTTTCGAATGATGTTTCGGATGCCGCTACAACAGATAGTCTTACGTACACTTTGAGTGGTGATGTGCTAACGATCAGTGGTACGGGAGATATGAAAGATTATGCTTCATATTATAACTTGAGAAACATTTACACATTCACATCATGTGTTATTGAATCTGGTGTAACATCTGTTGGAGAGTATGCTTTCTATAATTGTATATCACTTACGACGGTAACTATACCTGATACTATGATTATTTTCGGGAATGGTGCTTTCCAAAAGTGCACATCGCTCACATCAGTAACTATACCGGATAACGTTACGACCATTGGGGGTTATGCATTTAGCGGATGCACATCGCTCACATCAGTAACTATACCGGACAACGTTACGACCATCGGAATTTCTGCATTTAGCGGATGCACATCGCTCACATCAGTAACTATACCGGACAACGTTACGACCATCGGAAGTTCTGCATTTAGCGGATGCACATCGCTCATATCCATAATAGTGAATTCGAGTAATTTGAATTATTCTTCTTTAGACGGCGTATTATTCGATATAGACAAAACGACCCTAATGCAATATCCGGTGGGTAAGACAGCCACCTCATATAATATACCAGACACTGTAACTACTATTGCCGATTCTGCTTTCAAAAACTGCGTATCACTCGAATCGATTGAAATACCAGACGGCTTAATAACCATAGGCAACAATGTTTTTGAAGGATGCACATCTCTCAAATCGTTAATTATACCCAATACTGTGACGGATATAGGGTTTTCAGCTTTCTCTCATTGTTCATCTCTTGCATCTGTCACTCTGTCTAGTGGTTTGACAGATGTCGGTGATAGTTTATTCTCTGATTGTACTTCACTCGATTCGATCATCATACCTTACGGCGTGGAAAGAATCGGAGTTTATACTTTCAACGGTTGTACTAATCTATCATCAATAACTATATCGAACAGTGTGACAACTCTCGCAGATTATGCTTTCGGTTATTGTACAGCGCTCACATCGATAACTATTCCAGACAGTGTTACTTCTATAGGACAGTACGCTTTCGGTAATTGTACAGCGCTCACATCGATAACTATGCCAGATATTATGACAATCGCCGAGAACGCATTCAGAAATTGTTCAATGACCGATGTGTGTGTCACACTACCGACTGGTTCGGTCACTACAGATGGAGTCATAGAAAGATATTTTGACACTTCATCAACGTCATGGGTATTGCCAGGTCAATCGAACACGGTTTCAACACTTATCCTTGCAACAAATGTGGGCGTGGTACCTACTACTGACATTTATGGAAATTCGGGATTGAAGCTCATATATGCCGAAGGCTATTCTTATGAATACTATGGGACATGGATGAATCTAGCGCCTGGTCAGGTGGTTGTGGTCTACGACTGCAATGGAGGATTCTCAGCTGATTCATTCACATATGTTGCAATAGGAGGGACCATAGCGTCTTTTCCTACTGCATATCTTACGGATTACGATTTAATCGGGTGGTATACTGCGGCAACAGGAGGTACGCAGATAACGGCATCTACGGCATTCCCTTGGAACGACATAGTTTATGCTCAGTGGGGACAGGGTATAACAGCCACCTTCGTCGGCAACTACACCGGAACCACATACAGCGAGAACGTCCCTGAAACATACGATTCCGCATATGTCCTGCCGTTAACAGATCCCATCAGGGCGGGATACACCTTCACAGGATGGTACACATTGGCATCCGGAGGAACGCAGATAACGACCGCCGATACCGTGAATATAACGGCAGCGACGACGTTCTATGCTCAATGGACGCCGGTGATCAGCACAGCCACCTTCGTCGGCAACTACACCGGAACCACATACAGCGAGAACGTCCCTGAAACATACGATTCCGCATATGTCCTGCCGTTAACCGATCCCATCAGGGCGGGATATGTGTTCTCAGGATGGTACACCTCGGCAATCGGAGGCACGCAGATAACGACCGTCGATACCGTGAACATAACGGCAGCGACGACGTTCTACGCCCAATGGACAGCCAACACATGCTCCGTCACCATTGGCGGCAACGGAGGTTCCGCAACATCGGTGATAGCAACATATGATTCCGCACTGTCTGTGTTCACAGCGTCCGTCAGGACGGGATACGCTCTGACAGGATACTGGACCGCCGTATCCGGGGGCCGGATACGCTCTGACAGGATACTGGACCGCCGAGGAACGATGGTCATCATGGCATCGGGAATTCTCGTGAGCGACATATCGCCGTATTCCGACGCATCAGGCTATTGGATAGACGATGTAGCTTCCGTGCAGCGACCGTTCTATGCTCAATGGACGCCGGTGATCAGCACAGCCACCTTCGTCGGCAACTACACCGGAACCACATACAGCGAGAACGTCCCTGAAACATACGATTCCGCATATGTCCTGCCGGCAACCACTCCGACAAGAGCGGGATACACCTTCACAGGATGGTACACATTGGCATCCGGAGGAACGCAGATAACGACCGCCGATACCGTGAATATAACGGCAGCGACGACGTTCTATGCTCAATGGACGCCGGTGATCAGCACAGCCACCTTCGTCGGCAACTACACCGGAACCACATACAGCGAGAACGTCCCTGAAACATACGATTCCGCATATGTCCTGCCGGCAACCACTTAACCGATCCCATCAGGGCGGGATATGTGTTCTCAGGATGGTACACCTCGGCAATCGGAGGCACGCAGATAACGACCGCCGATACCGTGAATATAACGGCAGCGACGACGTTCTATGCTCACTGGGCACAGGCCGTAACAGCTACTTTCACGGGCAATTACACAGGAACCTCGTATAGCGAAGCTATTACCGAGGCTCAAGGTTCGACATATGTCCTGCCGGCAACCACTCCGACAAGAGCGGGATACACCTTCACAGGATGGTATACCTCGGAAACAGGTGGAAGCCAGATAACATCGTCCACAACGGTCATCATAACAACGGCGACGACGTTCTATGCTCAATGGACAGAGGCATCGACCGCATCGAATTACACAGTATCGTTTTCTTCAGGACCAGGATACACCGTATCATGCAGCACATCGACGACGGTGTCCAGCGGCGAGTCCCTGATATTCACGGTCTCCGTCTCCAGCGGCTATATCTTGAATTCAGTGACCGCTACTGAAGGTACGCTCAGCCACTATTCCGCAGGATATATACTGTCGAACATCACGGCGGATTCATACGTGAACATAACGGTTTCGGTGCAGCAGACTGCTCCGGACCCCCCGGCAGGAACCGACAGCGAGGACAACAGTTCCAACAATGTTATAGCCATAGTCGCCTCCGCGATCGTTCTATGTCTGGTGGCGGCACTTGCATTGTTCTATAGGAAGAGCTGATCGCCGAATGGGTCCGCAAGATCGAAACCAAACAAGGGGCAAAAGCCCCCGTCTCATTTTTTCATCTATTTTCACGACATGTGCGCTTACATATTTCCGACAGATTTGTATTGCAATCGGAAAAGAAACAGAGGAACCAATTTCGATGGATAAACATATTTTGCAATAATATGAAACGGATTTTCATCATAAAAACCGCAGAAGGCATATGTGACTGATTAGATATGTAGATATGAGATTATAAAATTCGAATCAAATGGCTATTCAAGAAATTGTGTGGATTTTACAATTTGATCGATCTTTTGATACAGATATCAAAGGTATGTCGATGACGATGCGAATAAGATATTCCTAACATTTTGAAATTGGAAGAATCATCGTTCGTAGAGAACGTCTAGGACATCCGAACGTATAGATGTGTATTGTAGACACGAGAGTGAATATTACTGTCGAATGTCTTATTGCGGAGATTTTCTGACACAAACTGATAAATTTCGTTGGCTGTTTACAGATTTTTTGAAACGAATTTGTTTAATCACAAGTCCGTATTTAGAATGCTTCACATATTTGTGTTACATGTGCTTCTTATGTTACCACGTTATTTTTCAAATCGGTGTATTGTAGTAGTCAGATCCAAATAAAGTTTAATCAAAATATTTGAACGTGTTACATTTGTATTCGTTAAGGTTTTGCCGGGTAAAGACCAGAGTATCTCAGAATATCCGATCTGTCGAATTCTGATTTCTTAAGATATTTTTCAAGGGCAGGGTCTTTATTCAGAGAGATGCTTCTTCTGTGCTCATTCTGTTCATAAGATTCAGAAATTGGAGGATCTTCGCATTATCTTTGTTGACCGCAACGACAGGGCATCTTATTCTTATCGTTTGCTCTCCAATCTCTACAAGTCTTCTTCTCGTGGATTCTCTATTGGTGACCATTTCGATCACAGGGGGAGTCATCTATCAATTCTATGGAATTCTTAAAATATGTTCCTGCATAGAATCCATAGACCTCCTTTTCTCGGAGATATATTTTCTCTTTATGATCTTGCTGATATCGAGTGAATTTTTTCTCCGCATGTGGATATCTTTGGGATGAAATAAATCACCCGAGTGTATCTTATTATCTTTTTCTGTTCGGTAAGACGTGTCAAAGATGTCTGATGTAGCCGGGAGATCTCCCCATCATGGTAATATTTTTGGCGAATATAGTTCGTTTGTGCCGCATTCTTGATAAATATGGTTCAAAACATCTGAATCTGACACAAAATCATCTTTGTTAAGCAATTATATAATATATATGTATAAATTTGTTTGTTAGTGATTGAATGGCTTGCCATTAATATTTAAAATATAAAGTTCACAGTTTTGTGTCGAACAAACCTGCTTATTTTAAGTTCATCGATGTAAAATTTCTACAAGACCTTTCGAGCCTATAGTAACAATAACAAGAGCGGGCTAAGTTTAAGAGGGGAGGCAAGTCTCCACATCAGTCTAATATTTTCTCTCTATTTGGATTAATTTTTACATAATAATGTTGTGAAATTGAAATATTGCTATACATATACGCCATCTAGACATACGTACATATTGCATACGATTCGGTTATGATGTAATGTCATCAAGATCAGAGTCGAAATGAATAAATTCAAATTGATTATTGCCGATAATGCGCTGAGTTTTTCAGACATATCAGTCATTAATCTATATATTCTATGATAATGTTGTCATAATGAAGATATTAAAATATGAACTGAGTAACAATGGACTATCATTTTTCTGAAAGTTTATTATGGCGTTACATGTTCCCACAGATGCTGGTATCCTCTTCATTGTAATTTCTTTCGATTCGAAGATATTGTAATATACTGTTCCATAGTAAGATCGAATATTATATTGCTGTATGTTCGAATTTCGTTGAATACATAGTTTTTCAAAATATTATTTGTAGAGGAATGATATGGTTAACCCAATAATCATTACAATTAGCAGAAGAGTAGTGATTTTCGCCCATTTCCAATCCTTATCTTCAATCAGGGAAGCGTAAGTTACAACCACGCCTGCTAGCGGAGTGCATATGAGGACGAGTATACCAAGCCAAAGGATATGTTGTTCGGTGTCCTGACCTGAGAACATTAGGCCTATTATCATTATTATTATGCCTAGTGTTATGCCCGTTTTCAGGGTGAATGATGTGCGGTCTGTCATGTTCATAGATATCCGCCCGCTTTGAATAATATTAAAATTGAGACTATAAGTAGCACGATTGAGAAATATTTCCTGATGGAATTTGCATTTAGATGTCTTACGATCCTCGTTCCTATCATGGAGCCGATGCACGCACCTATCGCGATTGCAGCTGCGTACTCAAGCAGAAGGTCTCCATGAAGGAAATATACTATTGCTCCAGAGAATGCTGTGATCCCGATCATGTAACTGCTTGTGGCGCTTGCAATCTTAATCGGTACGTGCATATGGATATTCATCAGAGGTACTTTGATCACGCCCCCTCCGACACCGGTCATGGAAGATATCATACCGGCTGCCGTGCATATTGTAAGACCGCTTTTTATGTTCTCAATCTTGTATCTTTTTTCTTTGTTTTCTTTCTCATCCATATATGAAAAGGTGAATTCTCCGCCTTCTTCTGTTGGTTCTGTAATACGTTCTGCATGGAATATCATGTGTATTGCACTGTAGATAAGCATCATCGAGAATATGCATAAGAGTAGCCAGTTGGCGAGATATGTGGCCACCACTGCGCCGCAGATAGCACCTATGGATGTTGTTATCTCCATCATCAATCCCAATCTGACATTTGAAAGACCCCTTTTTACATAGACTGCGGCAGCACCTGTGGATGTAGCGACTATTCCTACGAGGCTCACGGCGACTGCTTCATTTGCCGTCAATCCGAAGATTATTGTAAGAACAGGGATGAAAATGATACCCCCGCCCAGTCCGAATATTGCACCTATGATGCTAGCACCTATGCCGATCATCAAAAGTCCGAATATCAGAATCGGGTCCATGTTTCTGAATTTAAGTCTTCCTATTTATCGTTTGTATGAAAAACATTAATATTGTCAATCGTTAATCGCTTTTCGTGGCAGTAATATTAGTGAGATACGCCGAGATCGGCCTCAAGAGCACTCCGGTCAGGACGAGATTCGAGAACCGTCTCAAAGACAACATGCTCACCATGCTTGCTGCAGACAGAGTAGAAGCTCTTGTAAAAAAAGGAGAAGCAAGATACTATGTTGAAACAGATGACGTCGAAGCAGTCATCAGATCTTTAAGAAAGGTCTTCGGCATCGCATCTTTATCTGTTGCAGAGGTATGTTCTGCCGATCTGGATGATATTTGTAGGACTGCTGCCCAATATTCTCTCGGCAGGATATCAGAAGGTCAATCCTTTGCGGTCAGAGCTAGGCGTGAAGGAAACCACCACTCATTTACCAGTATGGATGTGGGAAGGGAAGCAGGTTCTGCCATTTTCATTGCAAACGAGGCTAAAGGCATCAAAGTGGATCTTACGAATCCCGAGATCATATTCTATGTTGAAGTAAGGAATAACAAAACGTACATATTCGCTTCATACGTGAGATGTCATGCAGGCCTTCCTATAGGAACCCAGGGACGTGTGGTCGCCGAAGTCAACGATGACAGGGGAGTCGTATCCGCTTGGCTTATGATGAAACGCGGATGCAAGGTCTACGCAAGAGGAACAGGAGATATCAAATTCTTAGTTAATTATGATCCAGATCTGAAGGACATCAATGAACGTATCGACGATCCAGGAAAGATATATGGATTCGTCAGAGGAACATCGTTGAAAGATCTTGAAACAGTAGATGTGTCTCAGTATACGTTGCCCGTCTATTTTCCAACGATAGGGATGACAGATAAGGAAGTAGAGGATCTACTGGAATTGATAAAGACAGACCTGTGATCGGTCTCATTCTTTGACGCGGCTACCGTTATAGTACTTTCCTTCGAAAAGAAGGTTTCCCTGTGCGTCATATTCTCTGCCTACGCCGTTTTTTAGACCGTTCTCTAAGGTTCCAATGTAACATGAGCCGTCATTGTATCTTATCTTTCCACGGTTGCATATGCCATCTGTGATGAAATCGCCCATTAGCACATATTTATCAAAATGGAGTTTTCCGCGGCCGCACATGCATCCATTCATGCACATTCCTTCGTATGTGAGTTTTCCGTCAGCATACATTCTGCACCGGCCAGTTCTCTTTCCGTGAACGAATGGTCCTTGGTATGAGAGTTTGTCTTTCAGGTCGTATACTGTTCCCATGCCGTGTTCAATGCCTTGTTCATCTACGGGCCCCAGATAATATCCGGTTTCGTAATCTATGCGCGTGATATTTATTGTGCCAGTATTGATAGTGGACTCGGGTGCAGGGGTGACGATCGGTGTCTCAGAATCAATATTGTTTTCAATAGTTTCAGGCTTAGCTGATCTGTTGAATAATCCCATAAGCTTACTGATTATGTTATTAGTTTATAAATGGTGTACACACGATTAATAAAGTCGTGCCTTAAAAAGAACTTGCTGGGTATATGTAAATTGGGTTTTGCATCCGATTTGCTATGGTTATAAGGCCTAACATAAAAATGTAAAGTGTGGGGGCCGGTCCTTTTCGGGCCAGCCCTATGAAATTGTTTGAAAAAGACTTTACTTGGTCCTGTTCTTGTTGGCACCGGATGAAGGTCTGACCTTCTCTGCGCCATTACCTTTACATCTTAGACCACGGCTTGCTGCACCGGCACTAGTGAGTCCGCGATATACACGGTTAGTGTTCTTGTTGCTGCAGATCCAGTTGATCTTGGGGTCTGACATGATAACAGGGTGTGCGGGATCGACGAGTATGACCTCATACCATTCGTGCTGTCCGTCTGCTCCAACCCAATACGAGTTCAGAATTTCCATGTTCGGGAATCTTTTAGCGGTTCTCTCTTCTGCCATGCTCTGGAGGCTCTTACCGACGGTCATCTGGTTGATTCCCTTTCTCTTAGCTCTCCTACCAGCTTTGATCTGTCTTTTCTGGAAAGATCCTTTTCTGACCTTAGCCCTGACGACTATGTATCCCTGTTTCGCTTTGAAACCGAGTGCTCTTGCCCTATCGAGACGTGTAGGCCTCTCGATGCGAAGGAAATTCTCTTCCTTTCTCCATACGATCCTTCTCTCGTAGTTTAGCTCTTTTACATAGCCTGTGTTCGGGTTTTTCCATGCGTCCGCGATATAGCTGTACATGCTTTTACCGTTAACCGGGCGGGGTTCTTGACTGTCATTGTCCATAATATCACCTTTCGGATTCGCCATTGAAGGTACATTTCCGACAGAATCTGAGATCCTGCACCCTGGATGAAGTAAAGAATATATTTAAAGAGTAGCTTTTATTTTAAAAGAAATCATCCAGACTCGGTGTTCTGCGTGGTGTCTTTTTAAGGGGTGTTTCTTTTTTTTTCTTCGGTTCTAAAATATTTGTGTTTGAGCCGAATTTGTCATCAAACAGTGTTGCTTGTTGACTCCCGAGCATGAGATCCTTGTCGGTCCATCCAAACACCTCAGTAATCCTTGATGTTGTCTGTGCCAGACGTTCAGCATAGTATCTATAATCGGGTTTAGCAGTGAACTCCACACCACTGACATAAGGTTCGATTTCCTGCGGAGTATGCGATCCGTCAGTTACTATCCACGAGACCTTCATCCCGGGGATGAAATTATATCCCATCTTGATAAGTTTCTGTGCTGCTTGAACATTGGTCATTCTTTCAGGATTCTCATAGGAATCCAGACCTTTGCATGTTCTGGATATTACGAGGTCGGTCGGGTCCACCTTTCCATCGATAGTGTTATGCACGGTCTTTTTCACCAATGCGATCGCTTCTTCTCCTTTTTCATCAAGGATCTTTTCGAATAGTTCCATCAGGAGTTTGCTTTGAAGATCGAACGAATCCGATCTCCTGATCTCATATCCTCTTATGAACAATTCTTCGCTCTTTACCGGCCACACGATCCTTCCGACGTATCTTTTTTTCTTTCCATGGGAGAATAAAGGTTCCAGAATCTTCTCAAACTCCAAAGTACCACCGTTGCGTGAGAAACGTTCCGCCATTTTTGTCCCGAATTCTATTGAGCCTTCGAGCTCATGTAACGGTGACTGCATGAATACGGAATCCGTATCGGAATAAATGACTGATATGCCTTCAGATTCGACTTCTTTGATTATGGATTTGACATTGTCTCTTGCGAACGATGTGATCGCAGCCCCAATTGTTTTATCAGTGAATCTATAGAATGATGAAGCGAACACACCGTAGAAGGTGTTCATAAGAACTTTTACTGCGGCTTGAAGACCATCCAGATATTGGTGTTCTTTTTTATCGGTAGTCTCTTTCATCTTTTTCTTTATACGGTCTCTTTCTGCCATCAGATCCTCAAGTATCTTAGGCAGGAGACCGACTCTTTTATCCGGTGAAAGGAATCTCGCTCCTGAGGGGCTTACTATCGTCCCTTCAGGCGATAAGGTTGTGAAACAGATATTCTTCGCTATGATGAGTGAGGGATACATCGATTTGAAGTCGAGAACACAGACCCAATGATATAATCCTGCAGTCATAGTATGAACATATCCTCCCTCTATCTGGTCAGAAGACGAATCTCTTCTTCCTGTGAGTGGGATACCTATCTTGTGTCTATCTGCGGCGCGTATGAGTAGCGAATCTGCGAGTTGTGAGGAACCTGCGGTATGAACATCCTCCATCGGAAGCTTTGATACAGCTGCGAGGTCCATACACTTTCTCAGTGTTCCTACGGCAAGTAAAATCTTCAGTGCCAATTCAGCATCTTTGAAACAATACCTTATTACTTTTTCACGGTCGTTCTTCCATTCGTCATCCATATGTTTTGGATCGACATCCATCTTCTGTTCGCCGAGGACCTGCATGGAAACGGCATTAAGAGTTTCTTGTTTGGGGCGGAGTTCTTTTTTGGCGGCCCACCATGCATCTGCGATTAGTCTGCCCTTGATCCTCCAAAATCTTTCGCTTACGATCTTCGGCTGTCCGTGGTCACGTCCCCAGGGAAGGGCATCTTTAAGTTTGTTGATCTGCGCCCTTTCCATGATCTTTCTGATATCATAATTATCGATATTGTATCCGGTGATGACGTCTGGGTCTTCCTTTTTTATGAGTTCTGCGAAGTTGTTTATAATGTTTGTTTCGCTGCCGATCATGGCTTCGCAGTTCCTTATGATCCCATCTTCTTCGACCACTGAACATATGGTGTAGATGAATCCGTGTTCGATGCTGTTCTCTATATCGAACGATAATATCTTGAGTCCGGGGTCAAACGGATCTATGTTCTCGAAGGAATCCATCTTGATTATGAGATCCGTAGAATAATCACCAGGAACATCATCGCCCGTGACCTTTATGCAAGATCCCATATCCATATCATATATGAATCTGTGATGGAATGGGATATCTGCACCTAGGACATGATATCCCAATTTTTTCCATTTGTTACGGTAGTTTGGAATATTCCATGGGGATATTATCGTGATTTTCACCACATCATGATATGTGCCTTTGTAAAGGAGGGTATCATGTTCTGTTTTTGTTACTTCAGGATCCCTTTTAAGGTCTATCTCGACTTTTTCATCTGGATCCACTATGAAATAATATGGTTCATATCCATAGCAAAGGATCGTAACAGACTTCTTATCTCGGGTTTTTCCGAAAAGTTCTATGAACACTGTACCATCATCATTGCTGCTGTATGATGCAGTAAGAAGTCTAACGTCCCAAGTTTTCATATTATCACTTGTTCGCCACAATCCTTATGACATCTCCATCCTGAAGGATATAATCTGCACCTACAGTACGTTTTGTCTTTGCATTCACTGCTCTGATGAATTTGTCTCCGAGATCCGAGTGGACCCTGTAGGCCAGATCCTTGGCTGTAGACCCCTTTTTTATAAGGAAGCAATCTGGAAGAACTCTTCCGAAATGATCAGTGAGTTTTGTCTCATCTTCAACCGGATATACTGCGATATAGTCTAGCATACGGAAGACTCCATCTTCAATACATGCTTGAACACCTGTTCCGCCGTATTTTTTCATATTCTCTGCCATGTAGTCCAATGCTTTCTGTTGGCCAGGATTGAGTTTTACGCCATCTTTCACTGTAAATGTCGTATCACCGGGGATATAGTTGATAAGTCCGGCTACGGCCGCTTTACGAAGTGCTAATTCAGTCTCTGCAAGTGTTGGTACGGACGCATCTCCCATCGCGGCTATTTTTTCTATGTTGCCGTCTGGTGCAATATCTGCTTTGTTCATGGCTATGATCATAGGTTTTGCAAGTTCTCTGATTCTTATGCAGAGATTCAGAAGAACATCATCATCCCACAATGTGGGGTCTGCAGGGAGTTCTACTGTTTTGAGTGCTTCTTTGATCTGGGCTTCTGAGATGTTCAGTCCGGCAAGTCTTTCTTGAATTATTGTCTCAGGTTTACTTCCCTGCATTTTTGCCTGTCTGGCAATTCTTCCGAGACCATTCTTTAGGATCTCTCTCATCCAGAGTTCTATCTCTCTTCTAAGGAATTTCACATCCTCTGCAGGATCGTATGTTCCAGGTTCTCCTGGATTCCCTTCGAGGTCGGTCGATCCGCTGACATCTACGACGTTGATCATAGCATCTGCTTGTCTGAGATCGTCCAAGAATTTATTTCCAAGACCTTTTCCATCCCAAGCTCCTGGAACCAGTCCTGCTACATCCAATAATTCTACCGGGACCATTCTAGTCCCGTTTATACAAAGTGAGTTATGAGGTGTGCATGTAACACCGAATTCTTTACACGGACAGGGTTTGCGTACATGTGCTACGCCCTTGTTTGGTTCTATCGTTGTGAATGGATAATTCGCAATCTCTACAGGCGCCATGGTTGCAGCACCGAATAATGTGGATTTTCCTACGTTTGGTTTTCCGACAATCCCGATTTGCATGTGATCAATCAGGTATTGTGTTCAATCTGATATACCTTTACGCTTTCTAAGATATTTTTTCGATATATGCAATTACTATAATTATTTAGGCAACCCTAAATTTATATATTATTTAGGCATCCCTAAATCATGGAATGTAACAATGAATGTTTAGCGGGTTGTTGCAACAGATGCGGGAAATGCAACACGCATAAGATTGAGACCAAAGCATTGAAAACACCCACGGGAGGCGGAGCGCCTCTTCCGACGATCAGCATAGGGATGTCCGGAAGGATCGTAAGGATCCTTGGTAAGGGGGAGATAAGAAATCATCTGGTGAGTCTAGGTTTCAATGATGGAGAGAAGATTTCCGTAGTGAACGAGATCGATGGCAACATGATCTTGGACATCAAGGGCTCTAGGGTCGCCATCGATCAGACACTCGCTATGAAGATTTTTTTGATTCCGGAGTGATATTATGAGAACTTTAAATGAAGTGAAATGCGGAGATAAGGTGACTATCGCAAGACTCAACGGGGACCCAACATTTAGAAGACACATCTTGGACATGGGTCTTACAAAAGGATGTGAGGTCATCGTTCGTAAGGTAGCTCCTCTGGGAGATCCGATCGAGATAACTGTGAGAGGTTATGAGCTTACTTTAAGAAAGCAGGATGCAGAATCGATCGAAGTCTTGTGAAATTTAATTGAAATACGTCAAGAACAGCGTAAGCTATGAAAAAATAAAGAGGAAATAAAATGACAATCAAGATAGCATTGGTGGGAAATCCTAATTGTGGAAAGACCACGATGTTCAACAAATTGACTGGGAGTTCGCAACGTGTTGGTAACTGGCCAGGTGTTACCATAGAGCGTAAAGAAGGAAAACTGAAAGGAAAGGAAGAGGTAACAATTGTAGATCTCCCGGGAATATATTCGCTTTCTCCCTATTCTCCGGAAGAGATAGTATCCAGAGATTTTCTTATCAACAATAGGCCAGATGCGGTCATAAATATTGTTGATGCGACGAATCTAGAAAGGAATCTGTATCTGACGACACAGATTCTGGATATGGGAATACCGACAGTTATCGCATTGAATATGATGGATGTGATGGAAAAGGAAGGAATATCAATAGATACGGAAAAATTATCAAAATTATTAGGATGTGAGGTGGTAGAGACGTCTGCTTTGAAGAATGAAGGCCTTACAAAGCTTATCGATACGGCATACAATGTTGCAAGATCATTGGAATGTAGGTCCAATGTACAGTATTCTGAAAGATTGGAAGCGTATATCAGAAAAGGCATCTCTGCAATAAAGGGAATTGTACCAGAAGACGATATCAGATGGTACTCTCTGAAGTTTTTGGAGAAAGATAAGAAAGTTACGGAAGAAGCGGATAAAGAAGTACAGGCGAAGATGGGTATAATCATCAATGAACTCGAAAACAAATTCGATGATGATTCAGAATGCGTCATCGCGGGAGAAAGATATTCTCTTATCGGCAGTATTGTCTCAGAATGTGTGGTGCGTTCGAAGACTGGTATCAAAATGACAAGATCTGATAAGGTTGATAGGATAGTGACTAGTCGTTGGTTGGGCCTTCCTATTTTCGCCGGTGTTATGTTCTTTGTATATTATGTCTCAATATCTACAATAGGTTCTATCGGAACAGATTGGGTGAATGATGTTCTTTTCGGGGAATATATCATTCCCAATACACGATCATGGTTGGAAGGCATGAGTGTAGATCCTGCTTTGATAGGATTGATTGTCGATGGAATGATCGGAGGGGTTGGCGCTGTACTCGGATTTCTGCCTCAGATACTGGTCTTATTCGTTCTCCTTGTGATATTAGAGGATTGCGGATACATGTCGAGGATAGCTTTTGTCATGGATCGTGTGTTCAGGAAGTTCGGACTTTCTGGAAAATCATTTATCCCAATATTAATAGGGACAGGATGCGGGGTTCCGGGAATAATGGCTTCCAGAGCTATAGAGAGTGAAAGGGACAGAAAGATTACAGTGATTACGACAACATTCATACCGTGTTCGGCAAAACTTCCAATCATAGCAATGATCGCAGGAGCATTATTCAGTGGATCAGCATTGATCGCATTAGCTGCATATTTCATGGGTATCTTAAGCATATTGATTTCAGGAATAATTCTGAAGAAATGGAAGTCCGTTTCTGGGGAGCCATCTCCGTTCATCATGGAATTGCCTCCCTATCATGTTCCCGGGATATCAACAGTCATCAGGACGACCTTTGAAAGATGCTGGTCTTTCGTTAAGAAGGCTGGAACATTCATATTATTGGCATGTGCAGCAGTATGGTTTCTCTCATCGTTCAACTGGAATTTGTCGATGGTAGATGTAGAAGCATCTATGTTAGCAGATTTCGGAAACGTCATATGTTGGATATTCACACCGTTGGGCTGGGGAGGCAGTTGGCAGTTCTCTGTTGGAACGATAACAGGCCTTCTTGCAAAAGAAAATGTGGTTGGAACGTTCGGAGTATTATTTGGATATGCAGATGTTTCTGAAGCTGGAGACGAGATATGGACTGCCATCGCGGCACTTATAACGCCTATTGCGGGTCTGTCATTTTTGATATTCAATCTGCTTTGCGCTCCATGCTTTGCAGCAATAGGTGCAATGAAGAGGGAACTTGGAAGTTGGAAGGCAACAGGATTCGCAGTTGCATATCAGTGTGTGTTCGCATATGCGGTTGCAATGATCGTCTATCAGATTGGATGTTTGGTCGTATATGGGACGTTCGGAATTGGAACCGTCTCAGCTATTATCCTATCAGGAATATTTGTGTATATGTTGGGATCCAAGGACCCCTTTAGATGCAAGTTAAAAGAAGCATCAGGGGTTGAGAGAACATGTTGAGCAGCATCTTGATAGGTATTGCAACATTTGTTGTGTTAATTGTTTCCGCATATGTTGTGTATGTAGATATCAGGAAAGGTGGGGCGTGTAATGATTGCAAAGGATGTAGTAGGTGTTGCTGTAAAAGAGGTGATGATCGAAAGAATTGAAAAACTCCGTCTAAGTTATTACCGCCTCTGACAATTATGATGCTTGTCAGAGGTCTTTTTTATTATTGATATCAAAGACCGCATCAGCCAATTCTGCTATTTCAACAGGTCTTAGCGATTCCACGCGTGCGTTCATGTATGGAACTTCGTCATCGGGTCCAATAAGGCTTGCAGATCTCAACGAGGTGCCTATCTGTTTTCTTCTGTGGTTAAATGTCACTTCGGTGATCTTGAAGAACATGTTCTCGTCCTTCACAGAGAATGGTGCCGGGCGTGGGATTATCTGCACCAAAGCGGAATCTACACGGGGTTGAGGTTTGAATCTTGAGCGAGGTACTTTTTCTAGTATAGTACATTCTGATTTGTAGAACAGATTCACAGTAAGACGCGAATAGTCGGGACTTCCCACGTCTGCGACCATTCTGTCAGCGAATTCTTTCTGTACCATGACAACAGCTTTTTCGAATTTATGATCAAGTAATTTGAAAATGATAGGGGTGGATACGCTATATGGAAGATTGCTCACGAATTTATCGAATTCTGGAAAATCTACCTTAACTGCATCTCCTTTGATAAGGGTAAGTCTGTCATGATAGGTCTCGTCGATATAATTGGCAAGGATCTCATCCAACTCTATACAAAATACATGATCAGATCTATCAACAAGTCTCTTTGTTAGGATGCCGAGTCCAGGACCGACTTCCAAGACCCTATCGGTCTTGGAGATGTCGGCAAAATCTACATGACGCTCAGCTACTCTGGCATCAATAAGAAAATTCTGACCTTTACTTTTTTTTGGGACAACGCCGGTCTCAGCGATAAGACGTCCCGTCTCTCCTCTGCTCATCTGGACACAAAGAGATAGCGTTTTCTGTCAGGGTCTGTGATCTCAAGCACTATGCGAGCGGTGACCAGTTTTTCAGGATTTTTCACCGCAGCTCTTGCGCTTAGATCAGCAAAATCTTTGAATGCTCCGTTCTTGGATCTCGAGTCTAAGATGGCGGTCATTGTTTTCTTTCCCAATCCTGGCAGTTCCTCTAATAGATGTTTGCGCATAGAAATTGGTTCAGCTTCGTTGAAGAATCTGATGAATCTTTTCTGATCAGTCAGAACGATGGTATTTATGGCGTATTCAAGTTCTGCAACCGCACCGTGTGTAAGGTCGCTTGCTCCAATACGTCTTTTGACATGGTCAATTACGGTTCTGAGCGTGTTGTCTTTTCCGATGTATACACGTTCACCGATGTTAACAATAGCTCCGGCTTTCGGTACAAGTTCGAAAAGCTTGAATTCCTCGTCGCCAACAGCATAGCATAACGGTTCTTTCTTGCCGAAGTTGCCGCTGGGTGTGCCCTGTGACAGGTAATCTAGAATGTATGCGTACTCTTCCATTGAAATCCCTCGTTGAGGATGTCCTTATATGTATTTACTTACTATCTCGATAATCTGATTGATGACAGCGGGTTCCATAGTAACTCTCTCTTTGGAGAATATAGCACGCACGTCCTCAGGGTACTGAGGGAGAAGGTCAGCTATTTTGCAGGCAGTAAAGGCTGAAACATCTTTGATCTCGCTGACTTCGGCAATAAGTTGTCTTGCCTGTTCAACAGAGATCGTAGAAACTGTCCTGGCATGTTCCATAGCTGCTTTCTGAGTTGTGAGGAGTTCCCTCTTTTCATTTGCTTCGGTAAGAAAATCTCTTACTTCGGCCAAGCTTATGTATTGTTCGGACATTTTACTTCACTTCCATACGGTATAGACTGAGTTTATTCGACTGTTCTCACGAGGTGTTCTGGGCGGGCAACGACCATTTTGGTCTTGTTTCCAACCTTCACGCTTACCTCGAATGCAGCTCCCCTGGCTCCGATGACCACACCGGTGAGTCCGTGGAATCTGGAGAATGGCATTCCTTTGTGGACGCTAGGGTCAATTATAATGTTGACCTTCTCTCCATTCTCGAATGTCTGAAAAGCTTTGGTGATAGGCGAAAGACCGCGGTCCCTTACGTCTTTTTTCATAAGCTGGCGGCCTTTTGTCCTTGTTCCTCTGGATGCTTGCATTTTAATCCCTCATTGGTTCCTGATAGTTGATCGATAGTACATCAAGGGTTTCCACCTTGCATTGGATTCCCAATGCATCGGAGAAGTTTGGGTTCGTTCTTCCATCGTCGCCGGATACGAATTCTTTCACATATGTTCCAGATTCCGTGTTCAACGTCAGGTTGAATGTGTCGTCCCCAGTCACTTCCGCTTCGACCCAACGGATTTCTCTGACCCTTACAAGGTCGGCACGTCTGTGCTCGACTCTCTGGGGGGTCCGCTGGTCAATGTGGACATTCTTGAACGCTAAGGCTACCTCATTTACTCTTTCTTTATTAACTTTATCCTCTGCCCTTACTTTTACTGTATAGGTCTTATCAGGATCGGATGTTTTGTATATCTGTACTGTTTCCCTCGGTACGAACTTAAGATTATTGTATTGTGCCAGTTCTGATTTATTTGCTCTTTTTTCAAGCTCGTCCAGATCTATATTTCTGATCATAGGGCTGCTGATCTCCAATACAAACGGCCTTCCGTCTCCTAACATGCAGGCATCGATATCTTCTCTGCCCATGCCGTGGAAGAAGTGTTCTTTTCCGCCGGCCATCTCCAAGGCAATGTCTCCTATTATCTCTTGAACTGAAGTCTGGTACATCTTTCCGGTCATGCCACATCTGGGGCATCCTTTTCCATGACATACTCTGCAGGGCCAAATGGTCTGGGGGATCTCTCTGCTGAGCTTGTTGTAGCGTCCTGCTATGAATATAGGTGCGATGTCAAGGCTCACATCGGCGAATCTCGTGTCTATGCACGCTACGACCTGTGGCACTTTGAATTCTACGGCACGGTTGATCATAGGAAGTGCCAGCTTGCCGATTTCACGGTTAAGTTCGGTCTTGATAGCTTCGGGATTTTCAAGTTTGTATTCTTCCCAAAGTGCTTTCTCTTTCTGTGCAACTTCAGGCTCCACTCTGCAGCCTACAAGGAAGTTATCCGACTCAATGCTGTTGATCCTCTCTGCGACGGCTTCTGCAAATCTGTTCATCATGTCGAAAACATTTTCACAGAGTGAACAGAAATCAGGTGCGAGAACAGGGTGTCCATTCTCGGCCAAGGCATCACGTATCAGGCGTCCGCGTGTATCGTTAGTCATACCGGTGCTTACCTTTCCGAACATTCTGCCCAGGCAGTGGTCACAAAGACCGGTTTCAGCAAGTTTTCTTGCCGTTTCTAGATTATCTTTTATCCAGTCTTCCATAGGAATCACTCACAGGTCGAATCCCATCTCAGCGATTCTGAGTCTGGGGCGTTGGCCTTCTAAATAGTGATAAACGGTCGAATGTTCGCTTCCGTTCAAAATAAGTTCAATTGCATGTTTTGCCACAGGGAGTCCTACCGAATCTCCTATGAGCGAGACGGTGTTGCCGTAGATGGACATGTAGCATCTTGTGAGATCCTCGATGATCTGTCTGGTCTTACCATCAGTTCCGATGAGTCTGCCTTTGATCCTCTCGAGTTGATTTGATTTATCACCTACGACGTCCTTGAGGTCTATAGGCTCGAAATATTGGTCGTCATCTAAGAGTCTCATTGCTTTGTCGGGACTGAATCCTCTTCCGACAGCTTTGATGACATCCATCATTTTAAGTGCCATGAGAGGGTCAACGCCTTTGGCATCTTCATTGAATGTGACCTCGCCTTCAGTATCGATTTTGAGTTTTATGCCTGAGGCTTTCTCTAAAATCTTTTTGGTCTCACCGCTTTTTCCGATGAGAGTTCCGACGCGATCTGCTGGTATTCTTATAGATCTCATTCTTCCTCACTTTCCTCTTCTTCGTCTTTTGAACCGTTTATGGTTTCTTCTATAACTGTTTCTATAGGGACTATGTCTGCGCCTTTTCCTTTAAAGAAATGGTTGACGTTCTTTATGTCCCTAGCAAGCAGGTCCTTGGCGTTAAAGAAATCATTTGTCATGGCCTGTCCGCAGTCAATCAGAATAGGCTGGTCGTCTTGTATAAGAACATTGTATTCACTGAGGTCGCCGTGCACAAGATGTGCATCCTGCCATCCGTCAATAATGAATGACAACACCTCATCATACATTTCTGTCGGATCTTCCATAGGATAATCCTTAAGTTGAGGTGCAGGGCCAGTTTCGTTTCCGATGAATTCCATCAGAAGACAGTTTTTGTCGAATGCGATGGGTTCGGGTACGGGGATGCCGGCTTCACTGTATCTTTGGAGATTCCTGTATTCTTTGTTGGTCCAAGCGTAGATCATCTTCCAGCGATTACCAGCCACGCCTTTGAATCTCGGGTCGCCTTCAATATATCTGGTGACCCTTTTGAATGTTGATGTCGAGGTCCTGAAGATCTTCAAGGCCATGGGCTCTTTGTCTTCGTTCTCTGCGTAGAAGACGTTACCTTCTTTTCCTGTGGAGATGGGGTAATGAATAGAATCAATGACACCGCCGGTCATGAAGTCGTAGATGGTCATCAGGGTCTTTTTATCGAAGACCTGGCCATCTGTTTGTCTTTCATCACCGGTACGGTTAGTTCTGAGTGCGTCGACGCGCTTCTCAAGAAAAGCATATTTTTCATCGTAAGAGGGCATCGAACATACCTTTTCAGAAGATATCGAGATTCTTAGGTACCCTGTTCCTCTTGCTGAGGTTGACAGCCTGTGTTCTGGTATACCTGAATCTGACGTCGCATTTATCGGGTTGGAAATCCCAAAGTGAAACTATGAGAAGGTCTCCTTCTCTTATCCACATTCTTTTCTTTATCTTGCCGGGAATACGGCCTACGCGGGACTGACCGTCCTCACACATGACCTTGATCTTGGAGGCACCTAGAAGTTGATCCGCGATTCCGAACATCTCGCCTTCTTTTATGTTGGGGAGACGTACACGGGATACATCCTCATCTGCACTCTCAAATTGTCCATCTACCAAATTACCAATCTCCTATACCGTCGCCAATGTGTCTCCTTATATAATAATAGTTTTCCTTTTTTATCTTTGGTAAGGGAGATAACACAGATTCTCTAATAGAAAGTTGGAACGTATTTTTTACAATTGTGAAAATATAAACAGTATTTTAGCAAAGTCATTATGTGGTAAGGAAGTCTTTGCATCTGCAATTAAGACATTCTGAGTTGTTTGTAGATCGAAATTCTTTAGTTTAAAAAATCTTTGAGTTCTATCTAGGTGGTTATTCGGTTGATGATATTGTGTATTCTGCTGTGACTGTCATTCGATAAACGGAATGTTGTTTTGAATCATTAGGGAGGTAAATCACGGTAGAGAAAAAGTCTGGCAGAGAGATTATCTTATGGCCAAACAACGCCGATGATATTGAGATATTCGTTGCCGGAGATTTGGTCTATGCAAGAGTGTTTTTTGTAAAAAATAACAGGAATTGATTAAAAATATGGCATTTTGCTACTCTGCTTTCTTCGATTTGATAAAAAACTATTTTAACCTTATCAAGTATCAAACCGATTAAGCTCCGGTAGTGTAGCGGCCAATCATTCGGCCCTTTCGAGGCCGACACACGGGTTCGAATCCCGTCCGGAGCACTATTAATTTTTTCATGATCCGTGCTTAGTAGCTTTTCTGCGAGAAGAGCTTCTTTCTGTATCCGTTGCTTTTCTTCGCAATCTCTTTTGCGTTATCCTTGTCGACGATGTAGACCTCAGGAAGTTTGTGTGGGTTGGCCGCTAACATTGCATCCATGAGATAACGATCGGGACATTCTCTGTTCTTGAGCTTTTCACGGTCCCAATTCCTTACTAATTCGTAAACGGCCTCGATACCTTCGTTGTAGAATTCTTGGACCAACACCGCGGCTACTGTGCAGTCTCTCGACAAGACAGCGATGTTACACCCGTGAACAGCGAATTCACTTCCGTTGAATGCCATCGACAGTCCTCCGCCGTCACGTACGAGATCCATGGATTGGTAATCCATCATGGCTCCGCCTATATATGCGGTGCCATCTAGGTCGATCATCGTTCTTTTTCTGATGTCAAGGAGTGAGTACGCTTTCTCATTGGCGCCTACGACTTTCATGTTGCGCATGAGTTCGTTAATTTCCAGATCCTTAATCTTGTTGTGGAAGATTTCATCGCATACTTCGATCATATGTATTTCATCGGTCTCAAGTGTCATAGGAACATTGAGTTCATACTCATGTCTTGGAAGTTTTAGGTTTGTGACCTGATTAGCCATCTCTCTTATCAAACGGCCTTCGGAACGACTGATGTCATATGAATCCATGCTGACTGTTGCGCGATCTACCATGTTGATGGAGATATCCAAAGTATCGCATAATGCCATCACATTATGTTCGTAAGAGGAAGTCGAAATGAACGTGGGGAGTGTGTTAGTGAGATATTTCATGACTCTCTTGGCTTCGGGCATGATCCTCAGCGATTCTTTACAGTACTGGTACATGCCATAATCCGTTGCACCGAATGCCTTCAAGAAAGGTGCGATGAATCTCGCCGTGTTACCGGATCTGCCCTCGTCTCTGTTAAGCACGTAAGCTATGATATCATCGTATCTCGATATAATGTCGTAGAACTTATCACCATTCTTTATGAATCTTTCACAGAGTCCTTTGGAACTGTTGTTCATCTGAAGGAATCCTTGGCAGCTGCAGATTAATTGTTTATCATGGGTTAAACCCAATTCTTCCATAACGTTGAATTCGTCCACGATATCACCTTATATCGATGCGTCCACTTCTTTGGAAAGATCGTATGCATCGTTCAATTTCTTTCCATTTTCATAAAGTCTCTTATTTTTTATGCAGATCTTGCCGTCGGCAAATAATTTTATTGTCGACACAGTAAGAGGAAGTTCACGTTTGGCGCCATCCTCTCTGATCTTTTTGAACAAGGGTTCATTGGTTCCTTCTTTGGCAATTATCTCTTCGAGTGTGGATGTTTTAAGTTTTTCATCCAATTGTTTCCAGAGTTCATCATATTCTCCTCCTATTATGGAGAATCCGCAGTATGTGAGTGCATCTCCTCTGTCCCATTCTTTGGTGCATATGTGTAGCATGATGCCTTGTTTGTCGGTCTTTTCTTTGATGAGTGTCCAAATGACTTCTTCCCATGTACCTTTAGGGCCGTCTGGAAGTGCAGGGTGGAGGTTAAGCATGTTATATGCATCACAGGTGTCGTCATCCATCCACAGCATGTATCCGGCAAGTATGCCGAGATCGAATTTATAATCCTTAATCTCTTCTCTGAGGAGTTTTCCGTATTCGTTTCTCCAGGCTATCTGATCGGTGTTCCAAAGGTCAGGTCTGAATTTCTTCCAGGATGCTGTTATCAACGGTATGTTATATGCTTTGACCATGTCGAAGAACATCTGTCTCTGTTCTTTTTTCGAGTTAGGTTCTTCTTCGTTATCCCAATTACAGAATACGAATGATATATCCACATCCAATAGCCCCTGTTCCTTTTTTTCCATGACCGTACGAAAAAGATTTCTGGAGCCTGGACCGCGGCCTGTTGA
Source organism: Candidatus Methanomethylophilaceae archaeon (assembly GCA_963676235.1). Taxonomy (GTDB): domain Archaea; phylum Thermoplasmatota; class Thermoplasmata; order Methanomassiliicoccales; family Methanomethylophilaceae; genus JALNYB01. Next base: position 520,163 of record OY781044.1, on the reverse strand, counting down.
GAACCAACCTAATTTGAGCATAGGATATCAATCCGAGAAAGAAGTGACAGTATATTTCTTTATACGTCAAAAAGAACGGTGACTGACGGTTCTTCTATATTTATGTCCATCATGTGGTATGTTACTGCTTTTATCTCCGATTTACAACGGTGTATCTGTTTGTTCAGGAGTTCTCCTTTTGCATCGCAGATGACCTTGTTGCCGTCGATTTTCACGTGGAATTCGCAAAGAATGATGTTGTCGCAATCTTCGATGAAAAGAAGCTCGGAAAGATATGCATACAGCATGTCCTCCATATCATCTCCTGTCACTTCGACGTGTTTTGATTCCAGAGGCCTTATGTTATGGAGGGATACGGTCTGATCGAATAATGCAAAACCTGCGTTTTCGAAGCATTCTTCTATCGTATTGCCGAAGGCTTTGATCATCATGTCCGCGGTATGATCCAATAATTGATATCTTTCCACGGTGCGGGAATAGTTCTCGCATTAGATGAAATGTTCTGTCGGGGAATAAAAAAGTAAGGTATGTAAAAAAGCACGGGTATTGATGATATTTTTTCGCAGACAAGATTTAAAGTCTTATTAAACTACGAAAATCGTAGTTAATATTACGAATTAATAATACATCAAAAGCTGGTATGCCGTAAGTTCTTAATATGGTGCGGTTAGTGCAGTATAATATGCGTATAACCATCATTGGTTGCGGTTCAATTGGTTCGAAGCTCGCCAAGGCCGCAGATGAAATGGTCGAAGTCAAAAGAATCTATCTTATGGATGTAGATAAAGGCCTCGCCGAAAAGGTTGCAGCAACGTTGAACAAAGCAATCGTGATCGATTCTGTTGAAGAGGAACTGTATCACTGCGATCTTGTGGTTGAATCAGCATCTCAGGCAGCGGCCAAAGAGATCCTTCCGAAAGTGGTCGCGAGAGGCGTAGATATCATGATAATGTCTGTAGGTTCGCTTGTTGATGATGATTTCAGAAAGGCGGTCTTCGAGAAGGCTAAAATAAGTGAGTCCAGAGTCTATATCCCAACAGGCGCATTATGCGGAACGGATGGACTGAGAGCAGCGTCCAATGATGAATTGGATGAAGTTGAGCTCACCACGATCAAAGGGCCGAAGAGTCTCGAGGGAATTCCATATCTTCTCGAGAAAGGAATAACAGTTGACGACGTCAAAGAGAAGACGGTCATTTATTCGGGGCCGGCAAGGGAAGCTGTCAAGATATTCCCTAAGAATGTTAACGTAGCGGCAACCGTAAGTTTGTTGGGCATAGGATTCGATATGACGAAGGTAACTGTCGTTCTAGATCCCGATACCAAGAGCAATTCACATGAATTAAGGGTCAAGGGAAAATTCGGAGAGATGGTCTGTCACACATATAACGTTCCTGAAGCAGATAATCCCAAGACGTCACATCTTGCATCACTCTCTGCCATTTCGGCATTGAAGAGAATCGTAAGAGGCGAGTGGTTCGGTATCTGAAAAGTGCCAGTAAATCTAATTCAACAGTCGGGACAGAATATTCATCCCCTGTTCCGACAACGAATTTCAATTTTTGAATACAAACATATTTCATAATCAAGTTATATTTAGCGATATGGTAAAATCTAGAGCAGAGAGACTGATGTCCAATGTGGATGATATGGATGCAGTCGTCATATTGAACGACGGCGAACCATTTCTCGATTCGACCTTCTGGTATATCACAGAGCAGAACTCAGGATGTTTCGAGGACTGCATCGCCATTGTAAAAAAGGACGGTTCCATGGATGTGATTGTCAATGTTCTCGAAGAAGAATCTGCTCATAATGGAAAAGGCAATGTTTGTGTCTATCACGATCGTAAGGAAAGAGATGAATTCATTAAGAATGCGTTGAAAGGTACAAAGAAGGTAGGATTCAATACTCACAACTCCACATACGCCGGAGTGGCATACATAAAGAAGGTCGTTGAGGATATCGAGATCGTAGATGCTACAAAAGCTATCGGTGAGACGGTGTGTCTAAAGGATGCAAAAGAGATAGAAGCTACCGAGAAAGCATGCAACATCTCATCTAAGGTGGCTTCTGAGATACCAGAGATGCTTCATGATGGGATCTCAGAAAAAGAGATGGCAGCTCAGATGGATAATAGGATGAGGCTCTTGGGTGGAACAGGTAACGCATTCGATACCATCGCGGCATTTGGAGCAAATTCTTCGCAGCCTCATCACATGCCATGTGATTATAAGATCAAAAAAGGCGATACAGCATTGTTTGATTTCGGTACGAAATACGATAGATATTGCTCAGATATGACTCGTACTGTATTCTTCGGAGAACCTCCGGATATAATGAAACGTGCATATGAGGTAGTTTTAGAAGCTCAGACGATAGGATTAGAAGAATATCGTGATGGGGCAAGTGCTAGTGCTGCAGATCTAGCTGCTAGAAAACTCATCGACAGCACAGAGTTCAAAGGAAAGTTCATTCACTCATATGGGCATGGTATTGGAATGGATGTCCATCAGGTGATATCTATTTCACCGAAATCTTCGCAGATCCTTCATGAAGGAAATATAGTTTCAGCAGAACCAGGAGTATACATTCCTGGAATTGGCGGAGTCAGGATAGAAGATACTATTCTGATAACAAAAAACGGATACAAGAGGCTGACAAGCTACGATCATAAATTCACTGTGGTCTGATCACAGTAATTTTTCTAAAACAATATTCTGCCTGTCGCCCGCATCTTCCATGCTGGTACAGTTATCAATAAGTTTTCCTATTTTGATGACGGGGAATTTGGACACAGGCAGATCGTCGTCATCGCTGAGCGGAGTGGGTCCGAAGAAGATACAAAACGCTTCGACCTTGGGCCAATAGGCGATATCTCCGACCTCCAATTTGGTTATTTGTTCGCCATCCATTTTGGCATCGATCGGCATTTCAAAATATATCTGGCTACCCAGCATATTTATCTGAGCAGTAAAGGGTAATGAAAGCCAGATGGTATTAGAGATATCAGAATCGTCAAGTTCAGCGATGTACTCGTCGTTCCTTGTACGGATCTTGATTTTGCTCATGATACCACCTGGCATAAGTGTTTAGTTCTTCCTTTCAAAGAGTTGTCTGATCTCTTTTCCAGTGATCTCAAGTTCGAGATTGTTCTCGTCAGCTTCCATCTTTTTCAAGTTTACTAGGCCTGCTTTCCATTCGGCACGCCATTCTTTGTTGAACTGACCGGACTCTATGTCATCTAGAATTGTTTCCATTCCTTTCTTGGATTCTTTCGTGATGACCCTGTCTCTTCTGGTCATTCCGCCGAACTCTGCAGTGTTGGAAACTCCATCCCACATTCCTGCGAATCCTCCCCTGTTGATAAGGTCGGTGATCAGTTTGGTCTCATGAAGGACCTCGAAATATGCCATCTGCGGGGGGTATCCTCTTGCTACAAGGGTGTGGAAGCCTGCTGCGATGAGTGCTGTCTGACCACCGCAGAGAACAGCCTGTTCTCCGAAGAGGTCGGTTTTTGTCTCATTGTCGAATACGGTCTCGAAGACTCCTGCGCGGGTTGCTCCAAGTCCTTTTGCCAATGCGAGTGCGATCTGTTTTGCTTTTCCGCTGTGATCCTGGTGGACACAGATGAGTGCCGGAACTCCGAATCCTTCAACGAACTGGACCCTCTCCATTGCTCCAGGCGATTTGGGTGCCATCATGATGACATCTACGTCCTTTGGTGGGACGATGAGCTTGTATGTGATAGCATATCCGTGTGCGAACTCTAATGCCGCTCCTGATTTGAGGTTTGGTTCAACGAAGTCCTTGTAAATATCTGGTTGGACCTCATCTGGAAGGAGCATCATAACTACATCTGCGCCTTTCACTGCCTCAGGGATCTCTGCGACTTTGAGTCCGTCTTCTTTGATCTTGTTCCAGGATTTTCCGGTTTTCCTAGCTCCGACAACTACGTCGAATCCGGAATCATGGAAACAAAGGGCCTGAGCCCTTCCTTGTGATCCGTAGCCGAGAACTGCGACTTTTTTTCCTTTCATGACACTAAGGTCAACATCTGAATCGTGGTAAATCTGCATTGTTTCCACCTTGGTTAAGGAGGTTCAACTCTTTAATACACTTAAAGAGTTCGCAAGAACAACCTAACGATTAGTATTTGCAGTGCCCTTTGATGATGGGAAGTGTTGGATTCGGAGGTAACATCGGGGTGATATCTTCTTCGCAGTCGATCATAATGTCTATGAGGCAGGTCTTTCCGCAGTCGAATGCTTCTTTGAAAGCATCTTGGATCTCTTCTGGTTTTTCCACACGGATGCCCTTTGCACCGAATGCTTCTGCGACCTTGACGAAATCGGGGTCTGCATTGAGGTGTGTTTGGCTGTATCTTTTGTCCCAAAACAATTTCTGCCACTGTTTGACCATTCCGAGCCATCCGTTATTAAGCAGACAGATGACGACGGGCAGATCCTCTGCAACAGATGTTGCGAGTTCCTGGAGGACCATGAGAAGTCCGCCATCTCCTGTGATAGTAACAACTTTGGAGTCAGGTTTTGCCGCTTTTGCACCGATCGCAGATGGCAATCCGAATCCCATTGTTCCGAAACTTCCAGATGAAATGAATTGTCTGGGTCTGCGTATATCTAGGTAATGCATTGCCCACATCTGATTCTGTCCCACATCGGTGGTGACTATGATGTCCTTGTCGAGGAATTTGTTCAGTTCGTGCATAACCTTCTGTGGAATGATGGGGGTCACACCGTAATTGAAATCACAGCTGCATCTTGTTTTCGCTTCTTTGACCGTGTTGTCCCACGCAACGTGATTGTCTCTATATCCGCCGAGCGCGTCAATGAGCATCTTGGTACCTTTCTTTGCATCGCAAAGAAGGTTGATCGATTCGCGGTGGTGTTTGTTGAATTCAGTTGCATCGATATCGATTTGGATGACTCTGCATCTGTCAGAAGGCGCCGTGTGGGCACTGTATGTTCTATCCGAGAATTTGGTCCCGATGGCTATGACTAGGTCTGCATTTTTGAATATATTAAGTGCGCACATTCTTCCATGCATCCCTAGTGACCCCATGCACAATGGATGTTCTGAAGGTATTGCACCGATGCCCATGAGAGGTGTGATAACAGGTATATTGCACATTTCTGCGAGTTTCTGAACGTCAGACGATGCATTGGAACCTATGACTCCTCCGCCGATCAAAAGAACAGGCTTGTTGGCTTCTTTGATCCATTTAACGGCTAGATTCAATTTGGTAGTGTCCGTCGGTACGGGTTTGATATGATAGATTTCATCAAGGAGTGTTTCGTCGATATTTGCATTGACTTGGTCTACAGGTATATCGATATGAACTGGTCCCGGCCTGCCCGTTTGACAGATCTCCCAGGCTTCTGCTACTGCGTGTGGAAGTCTGTTGATATCAAGGACACGGAAGTTGTGCTTTGTAATGGGCATCATCAGGCTGTATGCATCAACTTCTTGGAATGCTCCCATTCCCAATACTCCGGTTCCGACCTGCCCAGTTAGAGCGAGCATCGGGGTGGAATCAGCATATGCCGTTCCGATACCCGTTACGAGATTTGTGGCTCCGGGTCCGCTTGTTGCAAGACAGACACCAACCTTTCCGCTAGCTCTGGCATAACCGTCGGCCATGTGTGCGGCGCACTGTTCGTGACGTACGAGAACATGTCTGATAGATGAATCGATTATCTCATCATATATCGGGATGACGACCCCGCCGGGATAACCGAACATGGTCTCGACATCTCTGTCCTCTAACATTTTTAGAAGTGCTCTTGATCCTTTCACTGATGATACCTTCTGTTACCTGTAATGGCGAATTACTTTTAATATGTACGGATTTTTGTGTGCCAGTTAAATTTACTATAATACGATAGTCCAAAAGATTCTTTAACAAAAGTAGTGAAAATCTCGTAAGAAGATTTGGATGGAGATAAGGGTTGGAATTTTTTCATTCAATGATCATATTTTTGGAAAATATAAAGATGGACAGGTTTCCCTGTCAAATGAGTTTCAGTATTTGCAGCGACCCATGATGATAGGCGCGTCGCTTCTCGGCAGGACCATCGGTGTGATGTCCTCTTCGCAGTCGACCATGATTTCCACAAGACAGGTCTTTCCGCAGTCGAATGCTTCTTTCAGTGCATCGTGGATCTCTTCGGCTTTTTCAACGCGGATCGAATTAGCACCATATGCTTTCGCGATCATGCAAAAGTCTGGGTTTGCTCCGAGTTCGACACCGCTGTATCTTTTTTCCCAAAAGAGCTTCTGCCATTGTCTGACCATTCCGAGCCATCCGTTGTTCAATAGAACAACGACAACAGGGATTTTTTCTGCGACGGATGTTGCAAGTTCTTGAATGACCATCTGAAGGCCTCCGTCACCGACAATTGTCAGCACTCTCTTTTCGGGTTTGGCGATCTTTGCACCCAGTGCAGATGGCAATCCGAATCCCATTGTTCCGAAGCTTCCCGAGGTGATGAATTGTCTTGGATATTTGATATCCAGACAGTGCATTGCCCACATCTGGTTCTGTCCGACATCAGTGGTGACAATGGTATCCTCATCGAGGAATCTGTTGATTTCATACATCACTTTTTGAGGTATGATCGGCGAGTTGTCATAATTGAAATCACATTGGCATCTTTGTTTCAATTTTTTGATCTTGTCGTCCCATGCGATATGTTTGTCCCGATATCCGCCGAGAGCATCTATGAGCATTTTAGTACCCTTCTTTGCATCACATAGAAGGTTCACAGACTCGTGGTTGTGTTTGTTGAATTCATTCGCATCTATGTCTATGTGTATGACCTTGCATTTGTTAGGAGGGCACGTGTGCGGATTATAGGTTCTGTCTGAGAATTTGGTTCCTATGGCTATTATGAGGTCCGAATCTTTGAACGAATCGTATGCCGCCATCTTTCCATGCATCCCTAAAGGTCCAAGGTTGAGCGGATGTTCAGATGGTATTGCGCCGATACCCATAAGAGGTGTGATAACAGGTATGTTGCACATCTCTGCGAGTTTTCTTGCTTCGGCGCAGGCATTTCCACCGATGACTCCGCCACCAACGAGCATTATAGGTCTCTGGCTCTCTTTGATCCATTGGACCGCCTGCTGAAGTCCGGAGGTCTCTGTCCTGATAGGTTTTATACCGAATCCTTCGTAGAGTAAATTTTCGTCGATATCTGCATTAAGTTGATCGACAGGCATATCGATATGGACTGGACCAGGTCTTCCAGATTGGCATATTTCCCACGCTTCTGCCACTGCATGAGGCAGTCTTTCCGGTTCAAGGACGCGGAAGTTGTGCTTCGTAACAGCCATCATAAGGCTATACGAATCGACTTCTTGGAATGCACCCATTCCCAGAGCTGATGATCCAACCTGTCCAGTAAGTGCTATCATCGGAATCGAATCAGCATAAGCTGTTGCGATACCAGTAACTAGATTGGTGGTACCGGGTCCGCTTGTTGCAAGGCAGACACCAGGTTTTCCGCAGGCTCTGGTGTATCCGTCGGCCATGTGTGCGGCGCACTGTTCGTGACGTACGAGTACATGCCTTATGGACGAGTCTATGAATTCGTCATAGATCGGAATGACCGTTGCTCCCGGGTAGCCGAAAACGTTCTCGACACCTCTGTCTTCCAGCATTTTTAACAGTGCTCTAGATCCTCTCATTTGAAAATCCTCAATGTGGTATATACCGAATATTTTATAAAATTGTGGTGGCGCAAGTTTGCTTTTTGCGTATACGTAGCTAGTAAGTTTATTTTATTAGTAAACTATTCAAGATTCGGGGAATAAATATGGCGAAGGTAAAGGTCGGCATTAACGGTTATGGAACCATTGGAAAAAGAGTGGCCACAGCGGTGAGCAAACAAGATGACATGGAGGTTATTGGAATAACCAAGACCAGACCTACATTCGAGGCTCAGATAGCAATAGACAAAGGATTCGATATCTACGTCCCCGATGAGAGTATTCAGGCATTCAAGAATGCTGGAATGAAGATTGCCGGAACAATCAAAGACCTGTACAAGAAGGTAGACATAATTGTCGACTGTACACCAGGAAATGTCGGTGAAAAATACAAGGCCGAATACGAAGCGGCAGGTATCAAAGGTATTTTTCAGGGTGGTGAGGATCACGCGTTAACAGGCATATCATTCAATTCCACAGCAAATTACAGCGAATCCTGGGGAGCTCAATTCTCTCGCGTTGTGTCATGCAACACCACCGGTCTTCTCAGGACACTCAGTCCGATCGATAAGAAATTCAAGATCAATAATGCCTATGTGACCATAATTAGAAGGGCAGCAGATCCAGGAGATAGCAAGAACGGTCCGATCAATGCATTGGAGCCATCTGTCAAACTCCCGACACATCATGGCATCGACGTTCAGAGCATCATGCCATGGCTCAACATAAACACAATGGCAGTGAAGGCATCCACGACCTTGATGCACGTTCATACCATTGTAGCAGAGCTTAGTAGAGAGACCACTTCGGAAGAGATTCTGGAAGTGATGAGGAAATCCCCACGTGTAAGATTCGTTAAGAGCAGTGAGGGCCTCAAAACAACCGCAGAGATCATGGAATTGGCCAGAGATCTGGATAGGGATAGATCTGATATGTACGAGATCGCCATCTGGGAGGACAGTGTGAAGGTCGTTGGAAATATGCTGTATTACTATCAGGGGATCCATCAAGAATCAGATGTCATTCCTGAGAACGTAGATTGCATCAGGTCTATGTGTAAACTAGAGGAAGACGTAGCAAAGTCTGTTGAAAAGACAAATAACGCCATGGGAATCTCAAATAACTGATAGGGTGAGATCACGAAGGACTTCAATACACTCGAAGATTTCAATTTCAAGGACAAAACGGTTCTTTTGAGAGTGGATATCAACTGTCCACTCGACAAGAATACACTGAAGATCATAAATGATGTAAGAATAAGAAGTATCGTTCCCACAGTAAGAGAGTTGATGGGAAAACGGGCCAAGGTTGTTATTTTGGCACATCAGAGCAGAAAGGGTAAGTGGGATTTCATAAACATGGAACAGCACTCGGTCCTTCTGGCAAGAAATCTCAATGCTCCTGTTATGTATGTTGATGATGTGATCGGAGATAAGGCGAAACAAGCCATAAAAGATCTCAATCCCGGAGAAGTACTTCTTCTGGGAAATGTAAGAATGTTGGATTCAGAGGTTGAAGCTGTAGACATGTTCAAGCATTCAGAAGCTGAACTCGTGGACGAACTCTATCCTCTTATTGATTATTATGTCTGCGATGCATTCGGTGCAGCTCATCGTTCACAGTGTTCTTTGGTAGGTTTCCCATTAAAAGTTCCGTCGGCATCAGGAAGGTTGATGGCCAGAGAACTTTATTCACTGAGGTCGATATTCGACAATCCCCGTCGTCCGTCCGTATTTATATTGGGTGGGGCGAAGTTCGGAGATGTACCGCATATGATAGATATCGTCCTTCAGCACAATATGGCAGATTATGTTATTATCGTGGGTCTTGCCGGAAATGCGTTCCTTTCAGCAAGAGGAGTGGATATCGGAGAGGCATCCAGTTTAATTTTGAAAGATGAATTGACAACTGAGAATTTCCAGGCTGCAAGGGATGCCCTGTCAAAATATGGTCAGCAGATCCTTTTGCCGGTGGATGTAGCGGTTGAAAGGGATGGAAAGCGTGTTTGTGTCAATATCGGAGATATGCCTACAGCAGAGCCTGCATTAGACATTGGAGATCAATCAATCGAGAAGTTCAGAAAGGTCATACTTTCATCACAAACCTCGTTTATGTCAGGTCCTGCCGGAATGTTCGAGAAATCCGGATTCGAGAATGGTACTAAAGCACTCATATCTGCAATGGTGGATAGCAAAGGATTATCTGTGATCGGCGGAGGACATACTGCAGGGGCTGCAGAGAAATTCGATCTTGCTGATAGGGTATCTTATGTTAGCACCGGAGGAGGGGCATTAGAGACATTCCTTCTCAAAGAACCCATGCCGGTAATTGATGCTTTGAAATATTCAAAAGATAAATTCCATAATTAAAAGAAATGAGTGGTTTGAAAATTTTCCAAACCACTCTTTATTCAATATTTATCATTTTTCATTCTGGCAAGCGCTTCTTTGATACGTGACACGTTTTCTGTGACGGTCATTCTGATGTATCCTTCAGCAGATTTGCCGAATCCGTTTCCGGGTGTGACAATGATACCGAGATCAAGCATCTTCTTCGTGAAGTCCTCTGATTTCATGCCACAGTTGAACCAGACATAGAATGTTCCCATAGTCATTGGCACATCGAAGCCAAGTTCTCTCAGGCCTTCTACAAGGATCTTCCTTCTCTCGGCGTATATTGCCATGTGATCTGCGACTTCCTTCGGAATGCTTCCATCTTCAGGATAGAGTTTCAATGCCGTGATGCCTGCTTTCTGGATGAATATAGGTGCGCCTGAATCTATCTGTCCTTTGCATTTGATCAATCCTGCTATGAGGTCGGGGTGTCCTACTGCATAACCGAGTCTGTATCCGGTCATAGAGAATGTTTTCGAGAATGAGCCGAATTCGATTGCATCGGGCCCGATCTGAAGTATGGAAGGCGCTTGATAATCATCATAGCACATTTCCGAGTAAGCGTTATCCAGACAAAGGATGGTATCATTTTTCTGACACCAGTCATAAACACCTTTTAGGTATGGGATGTCACATGTGGCGCCTGTCGGGTTGTTAGGATAATTGATGTAGAGCATCTTTGCACCAGTAGGGCAATCATTGATGTCCAGGAGCCATTTCTTTTCCTCCCTGAGTGGAATTTCAACGCATTTTGCCTCGTTGAAAAGTGTCGATGCTCCAGAGTATACAGGATATCCGGGGCTCGGAGCGATGATAGTATCTCCGCATTCCACGAATGCTTGTGAGATATTGAATATTGCTTCTTTGGATCCGAGTGTGATACAGACCTGTGTATTCGGATCAATATCAACATTGAATCTTTTCTTGTACCATTCTGCGACTGCAATCCTAAGGTCCTTCTCTCCTTGTGATGAGGAGTATTTTTGGTTCTTATTCACTGCCACAGCTTCCTGCAGAGCTTTTACGATAATTTCAGGAGTTGGAAGATCCGGATCACCGATACCGAAATCGATAAGGTCCATTCCTTCTGCTCTTTTCTCAGCTGCCAATTTCTCAAGCCTGACAAATAGATAAGGGGGTAATTTCTGAAGCCTTTCTGCTTGTTCATATTTTGTCATTGTTATCACTTTTAATTGATATTTCCTTCGAATACAAGTTCTGCGGGTCCTTCCATAAGGACATATTTAAGATTCTTATCCACAGTGATCTTAAGCCATCCTCCTGGGAGGTGCACATCTACGGGCTTTCCTAAGGGAACCAGTCCGTTGAGTGCCGCAGCGGTAGTTGTAGCGCATGCTCCGGTGCCGCATGCAAGTGTCCATGCTGCACCTCTTTCATATACTCTGATATAGATCTTTTCGTCCTCGATCCTGCAGAATTCTACGTTGGTCTTGTGGGGGAAGAACACATTGCACTCAATAATGGGCCCTAGTCTGTCTATTTCTTTTTCAGAAAGATCCGTGAATGTTATGAAATGAGGATTTCCCATAGAAACGGCGTTTGCTTTGATCTGGATGCCGTCTACATCGAAGGGCTGGTTTATGAATTCTCCATCATGATCAATAGGTATTTTTCTTCCATCCAAAATAGGTGCACCCATATCGATCTGAACGGTCTCAACCTTTCCATTTTTCATCTTCACCTGTGCTATAAGGTCTCCCGCCAAGGTATGAATTAAAAATTCTTCTTTTTCAACAAGACCGAAATCATGTGCATGTTTCGCAATACATCTGATGCCGTTTCCGCACATCTCTGCTTCGGAGCCGTCTGCGTTGATGATCCTCATGGTGAGATCCGTGTTCTTTCCAGGTAAGATGTAGAGAACCCCATCTGCACCGATACCGTAATGACGGTCACAGACCTTCTTGCACCAATCGTTGTCGATATGTAGGGTTCCGTCCGTGCCGTCAAGGACTATGAAATCGTTACCTATACCTTGGTATTTCCAAAATTTCATCGCTGAAGCCTCTTAGGAATTATCTGATGTCTCCACTGTTCTTCTATCGTTTCGCGTTCGCGGATAAGTTCTGCTTCACCCATGTTGACGAGTGCTTCAGCACATAAAGGCCGGGAGTTGTAGTTACTGGACATCGAGAATCCGTATGCCCCAGCGTTGTATACTGCTACGATATCTCCTTCTTGTGGGTCGGGCAGTACTCTTTCGTGTGCAAGAAAATCCCCGGATTCGCAGATAGGTCCTACAACATCATATTTTGCAGTGCATGCTTTTCCGAATTTGTTACCGATAGTAACGTAATGATATGAATCGTACATTGCAGGGCGGATCAGAGTATTCAATCCTGCGTCCACTCCGACATATTTTTTCGATTCAGCATCCTTTACATCTACACATTTTGTAAGCAGAATGGTAGAATCGCAGATGATATATCTTCCAGGTTCGAGGATAAGTGTTTTGATCGAGGTCTCTTCTTTGATCATCGAAGCGATGTTGATAGCAAGATCATCGATATCCATTTCTTCTTCATTGAGTCTGTAAGGAACTCCTATTCCGCCACCCATGTCGATGAATTCCAGTTCTATGCCGTTTTCTTTGAGTTCATTGACCGTATTTACAAGGACTTCCATCATATCCATGAAGGGTTCGACAGATTGTCCGCCTGATCCAATATGAGCATGGATACCTTTTATATCGAATCCGAGTTCTTTCGCTCTAAGATATGTATCAATGACCTTATCTTTGGGGATACCGAACTTCGAGCCCTTTTTACCTGTGATGACTTTATCGCTGTGTCCGGAACCCACACCAGGGGTGATGCGGAACGATACAGGTAGCTTTGTGTTGATCTTGGCAAGTCTTTCCATCTCCGAGATAGAATCTATGTTGATCATTACACCCAGATCCGTTACGGCTTTGAGTTCATCATTGCTGACGTTAACGCCGGTGTATATGATCTTATCCGGGGTGAAGCCGGCTTTGAGACAGGTCAGTACCTCTCCTACAGATACCGCATCTATGCCGCAACCTTCTTGTGCTAGTATGGTCAATATTGCAAGATTAGTGTTAGCTTTGCAGGCATAGTGGATCTTGGTGTCGATATTTTTTGCGAATGCGTTGTAGATGTTACGGTAATTCTCTCTTAGTCTCTGTTCGTCTGTTACGTATACAGGTGTTCCGAATTTTTCTGCGATATCCGTTACGGGCATTCCGCCGAACATCATTATTCCGTTCTCTGATTCAAAATCTCTCATTGTATGTCGCCTCCGACATATTTATTGTGGAGAATTTTCACAACATCAGTTACTTTAGCCATAGGCACTACGAAATTCAGTGACACATCTGATGCTCCTTCTGAGATCATCTCTACATTTGCATTTGCTTCTTTCACGGCAGTGAATATATCTCCGGATACGCCACATTTCGCGAGAAGATTATCCCCAACTGCACATACAAGTGCCACGTCGCTTTTTACTTCGATCCTTTCGATATCTTTAGGATTCAAACTATTAAGTTTCATCAGTGTTGTTTTAACATCGTTGTTATGGACAAGGAAAGCGACCGTTGAAAGTGATGTGGATATCGAATAGATGATGACATCGTTCTCTGCGATCTTTTCGATTATCCTTGCCACCATCTTAGGGTGGAATGCGATCTCTGCAGAGCTGATAGCAATTATTGAAAGATCTGTTTTGATGGCAACGCTTCTGAGCAATTCATCTTTTGTTTTTCTAAGATGATGGATCAGTGTTCCTGGTTCCTCAGGCTTGAAGGAGTTCCTAACTTTCAAAGGGATATGCTTCATCCTTACTGGTTCGATGGTTCTCGGATGCAATACTTTTGCTCCGAAATATGCAAGTTCTGCTGCTTCTCCAAAGTTCATCTCATCGATACGAATGGCTTCCGGTATGATCCTGGGGTCGGCTGACATGAATCCGTCAACGTCCGTCCATATCTCCAGGAGACCTGCGTTGAGCGTGTTTGCAATGATAGCTGCAGAATAATCCGATCCGCCCCTTCCGAATGTAAGAGGCTTCCCGTCTTCATTGATACCATAGAAACCAGTTATAACAGGTATGATTCCTGCATCGACATATGGTTTAACGTTGATGGTCATCATCGCTTCTGTCTTCTTAAGTACGGCGTATCCCGAAAGGGGACGGCCTTCTGCTGCGATACCGCAGTCTTCAGAAGTAAGTGCTACGGATTTGGTTCCGAGAGATCTCAGAAGATGGGACAATATCAGGGATGAGAATCTCTCTCCTTGAGATGTAACATTGTCTTTGTAGAAATGGTCATTAGATGAGTTGTCGTCAAGTATGAGATTTTTGAATCTTTCGAATCTGATCGTATAATCGATCATGAATTCCTTCATCTGTTCGTCGTTGAATAATTGAGTGGCGACATCCAGGTGCTTTTTGTCAAATTGATCCAGGATCTCCTGTTTCTTATCTATCGTGCCGTGTTCTGTGGCTTCTACCAGGAAGTTTGTTATACCTGACATTGCCGAAACGACAACGACCTTCTCACCCTCGCTGGCAATGATGATATTTGCAACTCTCTGCAATGCGTCTGGGGAACCCACGCTGGTTCCGCCGAATTTCATAACTGTGATCATAGGTCAAGCACCTCACTCATACTGTGTATTTTTCCATCTTTCTTGTCTGCCATCCATCTTATCGATTTTATACAACCTCTTGCAAGAGCTTCGCGAGAGATGGCTTTATGTGTCAATTCCAATCTTTCCATATTTTTTGCGAAGATAACAGTATGATCTCCGATGATGTCTCCTGCACGTATCGAGTGGACACCGATCTCTCTCTGTCTGGGGCCCGTTATGCCCTCTCTTCCGTATACAGTTTTTTCAATGCCTGTAACCATTTGAAGTCTTCTTACGGTCTCTGCTGCAGTTCCGGAGGGGGCATCCTTTTTGGCGCTGTGATGCGCCTCGATGACTTCTATGTCGTAATCAGGAAGATATCTCGCCATTTCCTCGCACATCTTCCAAAATACATTGATGCCTATTGTGAAATTCGCAGAGATCAACGCTGAAGTGTTATTTTTCTTTACATTCTCGGTCATGCGATCGATGATGTCCTTCGGGACAGCTGTTGTTCCTAAGATTATATTGGTGCCTGTTTTCGGAATTTCTGAAAGGATCTTTGCTGCAGCATCAGGTGACGTGAGATCGACATAGACATCCGCATCTTTCAAAAGGTTGTTGAGTTGATCCGGACCTGCGGCTATTATGCCGGGATAGAGTTCTTTTCCTACATGTCCGCCATTCTCAGATACTATCGTGCCAGTCAGTCTCATATCATCTGATTCAACGATGATGTCGCAGACCAAACTTCCAAGTTTTCCAGTTGCTCCTCCGATGACTACGTTTATCATAGGTTCGCCTTCAGAGGCCCATCTGTTCAAGGATTGGATCTAATTTTCTCTTTCCTTCTTCACTGAGAGGTGTAAGTGGAAGTCTGGGGGATCCGTTTCCGTAACCAAGTCTTTGCATCACGTACTTGATCGGTATAGGGTTCGATTCTACGAACATTGCCTTGAACAGAGGGTATATGGCATTGTTGAGTGCTTCTGCTTCCTTCTTTTCTCCATTAATGATGCAATTTACCATTTGAGATACCTTTGCAGGTATGCAGTTGGAAGTTACCGATATGACACCGTCTGCACCCCTGCACATAAGTGTGTAGGTCAGTCCGTCGTCTCCGCTTAGAACTTCGAATCCTTTTGGTCTTTCTCTGATGATCTTTTCTATCTGAGCAAGGTTTCCGCTTGCTTCTTTTATAGCATCTATTCCATCAATCTCTGCAAGTCTGAGTGTTGTATCCGCATCAATGTTGGAGCCAGTCCTTCCAGGGACGTTGTAAACGACCAGTGGGATTTCGATAGATTCCGCAATCGCTTTGAAATGTTGGTATATGCCTTCCTGTGTAGGTTTGACATAATATGGTGAGATCGAAAGGATACCATCAGCTCCGAGGTCTTCTGCGCGTTTGCTGAGCATTACTGCTTCCGATGTACAATTACTTCCAGCTCCCGCAAGGACCTTTGCCTTTCTGGCTTGATCGATTACGATGCTGATGACATGAATGTGTTCTTCATGACTGAGTGTTGCTGATTCTCCAGTGGATCCGCAAGGAACGACGGTCTTGACCCCGTTCTCTTCCTGGAAATCAACCAATCTTCTTAGACTGTCCTCGTCGACGGACCCATCTTTCTGAAAAGGGGTAATAAGTGCTGTTGCTGTACCTTTAAACATTTAATTCTCTCCAAAATGCTCTTTGAGTATCAGACGAGTACGTGTACTAAGTATGTTATCGTAGCGGCGCACTCTTTCTATGATCTCATTAAGATGTTGTGACGATTCTACGTCGACTATCGCGATTATATCTTGATCTCCGGTGACTTCGAATACTTCAGTTACACCGTCATAACTCGCAAGTTCCTTCGCGATATCTTCTGTGTCTGTGTTGACATCGATTCTGATCTCAACAAGGGCCTTAACATTTTTGGAACTTGTCTTGATCGTAAATCCGCGGATGATGCCTTCTTCCGTCATCCTATGGACCCTGCTTCTTACAGTTCCTTCGGAAACGTCGAGTTGGCTAGCAATCTCCACGAATGGGCATCTCGAATCTTTCTTCATTATCTCTAAGATGCGCTTGTCTAGGTTGTCAATCATCAGAATCACCGTTTATCAGATTTAGTAAATCTAATTGCGCATAAGCTAAGTTGTACTATTTAAATTCTTATTAATAGACGAGATGATAACGAAAAACATTGTTATAATTACGACTTCCGAAGTAAAGAAAAGAAGGGTTTTCATTCTTTTTCGTTATTTTTGTAGTCCAAGTGAACGTCCATCTGCGGAAATGGAATGTTAATCCCTGCTTTTATGAATTCTTCATAGATCTGCTGTCTGAGCTCTCCTTCAACGATACCGTACCTGTTGTAATCCTTTACATAGACGCTAAGTCTGAGGTTGATCGAAGAATCTTGTAATTCTACTACTCTGGTGTAAGGCTTATCTGTGGAGCCATCAATAATAGCATCAGGATGTTTCATACCTACGTCGCGCATTATGTTTGTTGCTTTGTTGATGTCCTCTCCATAAGCGATACCCACAAAGACGTTTACCTTGTACGTTAGATTTTCATCTGTAAGATTGATAATGGTGCTAGATGCTACTGTATTATTGGGCATGATTATGGTCTCTTCGTTTGCCCAGTTTTTGAATACGGTATTCATTATGTCTACTTTCGATACTTTATAAGTTGTAGATGATGTACCTATATGGACAAGGTCACCTGCTTTGAACGGATGTGTTATCAGCAATACAAGACCGCTGAAGAACTGGTTCAAAACATTCTGTGCACCCAAAGTGATTCCCAAGCTCACTATTCCTGCGCTTGTTATTATCGCTGTGAGATTGAACCCAAATGCGGCCATGGCCATTGCAACGGCAAATACTGCGATAAACAGTTTACCCAACAAATGTAATAGCGGTCTAAGATCATCAGAAGATGTATTGCCATTCATATTGAGGTTCGCATCGATCTTTCTAAGAGAGAATTCTATGAAGACGATAAAGAGCTTCCAAACGATGACTGCTCCCAGTATGATGTACAATACATAGAACCACGTTTGGAATGTATCGACCATGCTTTCTGATGCACCGTAGACACGTAAGCTTTTACTGACTGCCCAGATTAGAACAACAGTCATAAGTAATTTCATGATTCCAAGTTTGACTTTTTCTTCTTTATTGTTTCCATTGTTCAAAATGTGCACTAGGATAGGCAGTGCGATCATTACGATAATAAGTCCGATCAAGACCCAAAGAACAAATGAGATGATTGCAGTTGCAGCAGGAGAGTTAAATGGTTCTGGAAGGGGATTTTCCCAGACGCCGAGTATCTTATTGAATTCTGATCCTGCAGAAAGTGCGGAAGAAATCTTAAGACCGATATCTTTTGTCATATAGATGGGATAATCAGATGAATCAAGGGACATTATTTCAAGATTTATCGTAAGTGTGTATGTTCCAGTACTGGCGTATTTTCCGGCTTCTACAGTTATGATAATCTCTTGATAATCTTGACCACCTAATATGAAATTCTTTATGTTGGGCGTGGCTGAAACATTGCCATTCCCAGAAGATATTGAGACTGATATTGCACGATCATTATCAAGTGAGGCATCACTTGAATAGGCAAGGGTATTTGTGATTATTACTGTGAAATAGTTCGATGTTCCGGCATTAAGTTCTAAATGGTCTGCATATGATACGATGCTGACATCGGTTTCTTCAGGGGCGGTAGCTTCTATGCCGTTCATAGGTATAAACGTCAAAGCGAGTATCGAAACGACGGCTAAGGCTACAAAAAATCCCCTCCATTTCATAAACGGTAGAGATTTTTACAAGATAAAATAATATCTATTGAGGAGTACACGTATTTGTGATAGATATGGCAGTCTTTTGGACAATTGCGGTCATCGTGATGGTAATTGTGATGATTTCCGCAAGTTTCAGTGATTGGAAGGAAAGAGAGGTCTCTGACATTCATTGGTTTATATTGGGTGTTGTAGGTATAATCATATTCGCGGTATTCGCAGTTCAAGATGGTGGATGCAAGTGGCAATATCTTTGTTTGGCTGCAGGTTCTGTCTTGATACTTATCGACATACTCTGGGAAAGGGAAGGTTATGTTCTGTCGTTCTATTTGCTGATTGCAATCCTGTTCGCAGTTGCAATATTTTATGACATAAGCGATCCTATCATAGTCGCATGGGCCTCTGTCCCCGCATGTTATATTATCTTCATGGGAATGTACATATTCGGGATCGTTCGGGGAGGTGCTGATGCGAAATGTCTAATCACTCTATCTATGTTGTTTCCGATGTATCCTGCATTCAGTTCATTTCCGGTCATAAGTGTTCCATCGGGACCAATTAGTCAGATATTTGTTTTTTCAATATCTGTATTGTTTTTTGCAGCTATGCTGGCAGGGCTCACGTGCATCTATTTTATATTGGTGAATTTAAAGAATGGGGACAGATGTAGAAGGATGCTATTGGGTTACAGAATGGACCTCGAGAAAGCTAAAGCATCTCATGTATGGCCGATTGAAGATTTTGTAGAAGGGAAATTAGTTCCCTGTGGAATCCCTGAGAATGAGCAGGAAGTATTCGCAAGACTTACTGAATCTGGATGCAAGAGGGTTTGGATAACACCTATGATACCATTTATAATCCCAATGACCATATCCGCGATATTCATCGCATTTATCGGAAATCCATTGTTCCTTATCGGATGATTGGAAGTCTGTTCTTACAACAGGCGCATCTGCTCCCGTCAAGTGCAACGATGTCAACAAGATATCCCAGACGTTTGATCACAGCTGTACCGCATTCCGGGCAGTATGTATCAGATCCTTCATCTGACAGGATGTTACCAACATAGACGTAATTGAGTCCGCACGAATTGGCTATATCCCTGCATGCCAGGATAGTTTCTACAGGCGTCATGGGAATATCCATCATTTCGAAATCAGGATGGAATCTTGAGAAATGGACGGGTACATTTTCAGATAGTTCGTTTCTTACCCAAAGAGAGAATTTTCTTATCTCGTCTTCAGAATCATTGTATCCTGGAATGACAAGGTAGGTCAGTTCGAGGTGGACTTTTTCTTTGAAGATTATCTTGGTGGATCTGAGTACATCATCCAAATGGGCTCCGCAGACCTTCATATAGAATTCGTCTGTGAATCCTTTGATATCGATATTCATTGCATCGGCATGTTTGCAGATATCTTTGAGTGGTTCTTCATTTATGAGTCCATTGCTTACAATGACATATTTTAAATCGGGATCGCAGGTCATGATGTCCATGATATATTCGAACCAAATGAAAGGCTCATTGTAAGTGAATGCGATAGCATCGAGTTTCTCTCTTCTGCATAATGAGATGATCTCTTCGGGGGTTTCATATGTTGTACGTTTTTTCCCGATGACAGATATCGAAATAGAATAATTCTGACAGTTTTTACATGACATGTTGCAGCCGATCCCCCCGATGGAGAAGATCTTGCTTTTTGGATAGAAATGGTAAAGAGGTTTTTTTTCTATAGGATCTACTGCTATCGAGGACACTCTTCCATAATTATATGCGGACAACATGTTCTCTTCGCCTTTTCTGGCGATGCATCTTCCTATTCCTCCGACGGGTATCCTGCACCTATGCGGACACAGATCGCATACATAGATATCGCCTTCCTTATGGTAATATCTGGCTTCTACGATTGGATTAATAGCGCCCATCTTTCATCCTTGTCCTCTCATTGCCTTCAATTATGTAGGGGCAGTCATCATTCGTCACGATGCCGATTATTGAGAATACCAGACCAGCTTTGTAAAGTGAGTCTATCTGTTCTTTTCTGAATGTGAACAGAAGTTCGTAATCTCCTCCCCAATACAAGGTCAGGTCCTTCTTATCCATATCCAAAATCTTACAGATATCTTTTACGCCCTCTCCTTCAGGAATGAAATCCATTTGTATGTCCATTCCAACATGGCTTGCTTTACAGATGCTCTTTGCTGCTTCCGCAAGACCATCTGAGAGGTCCATACAAGCCGTTACTGCATCGGATTTAGAAAGTGCCAGTCCCTCTTCAATTCTAGGTATAGGAACCATCAATGAGAATATCGAATCTTTATCTGAAATATCATTTTCTATCGCGAAGAATCCTGCCGCAGCGGCTCCGAGACATCCAGTAACCGCAATGACATCTCCTGGTTTTGCACCAGATCTGGTCAGAGGTTTTCTTCCTTCTAAGGATCCTATCGCGGTGCCAGCGATAAGTCCCGGTCCGAATTTTGTGTCTCCTCCCAGAATAGTGGTTCCGCAGAATTCCGCACACTGATCTATGCCGCTCATGATGTCGTAGAGATCATCCTCATCCATGTCCTCGGGCAATGCCAACGCTGCAAGGAAGCCAGTAGGTCTTGCTCCCATGCTAGCTATATCGCTGAAGTTCACTGCGGCGGCAGTCCATCCGAAATGCTCGTACGTCATTCCTTTGGGGAAATGTCTGTCGAATGTTACAACATCTGTGCATATAACGACCTTGCCGTCATCCGCTGAAGCAATAGCTGCATCATCGCCAGGTCCGAGTTGTGAACACGGTCTGATGATATTCAGTATATTCTGTATGAGATTCTTTTCGCCAACTTCTTTCAGAGAGGCCATTATGTAGCGATGTAGTACGTTGTTCAAATACTATTTTGTCTAAGAGCAGATTTAGTAGTGTTCTTGCGTACGTGCGCGACTAAATGCTTAAAAATGGTTGTCGTATTGTAGTTGATTGGTCTCATATGATAGTAGATGTGAAATACGGAAAGGACGGAGTCCAAAAGATAGACATTCCGAAGGATAACTACATAGGAACATTCTATCCGAAGGACGTTATGTGCAAGGCAGCAGATGATGTCATCAACGAGTCTATCAACAATCCGATAGGATACGATTCATTGTCAGATTTTTTGAAAGACGGAAAGGATATAGTATTCATTGTGAACGATGGCACGCGTCCGACACCTACTGCAAAGGTACTTGATGCTCTGTCTAAGAAAATGGACCTCAGGCAGGCAAGATATCTCATTGCTACAGGAGCACACAGGGACATGACTCAGGAAGAGTACGATTTCGTATTCGGTTCTCACTATGCGGAATTGAAGGACAGGATCGTTGTTCACGACGCAAAGAAATCAGAGTGTGTCAATCTTGGAAAATCCAAGAACGGCACTCCGATGAACGTTAACAAGATCGCAGTGGATGCTGACCGTCTGGTCATCATTACCAGTGTGGAGCCCCATTATTTTGCAGGTTATACCGGTGGAAGGAAATCATTCTTGCCAGGAGTTGCTTCTTACGAGACCATTGAAGCTAACCATAAAATGGCAATGAAGAAAGAGGCCCAGTCATTGATCTTAAAGGGAAATCCGGTGCATGAGGATATGATGGATGCATTGGAGATCGTCAAGGGAAAGAAGATATTCTCCATTCAAATGGTCCTCGACAGGCATCAGAACATTTACAAGGTAGCATCTGGGGACCTCAACCCGGCATTCGATAAGGCTGTTGAGTGGGCGAATGAGGTATTCTCTGTTCCTATACCAGAGAAGGCAGACATCGTCATCTCTGTTGCACCATACCCAATGGATGTCGATCTTTACCAGTCACAGAAGGCCCTGGATAATGGAAAGTGGGCATTGAAAGATGGTGGAATCATAATAATGGTATCAAAATGTAGGGAAGGTACTGGAAGCGCATCATTCCTAACACAATTATCATCATCCAAAGATCCGAATCAGGTCTTGGAGAATCTTAAGATAGAATACAAGTTGGGGTATCACAAAGCGGCAAAAATGGCCGAGATCGCCACATGGGCATCTATCTGGGCAGTCACAGATCTGGATCCAGAGGTCATCCGTGCTGCTAACATAACACCATTCCCGACAGTTGCGGATGCAATGAAAGAAGGATTCAAACAGAAACCAAACGCAAAAGTCATCGTCCTCATGGACGGAAGCGTAACAATTCCAAGGGTCGAGAATATGAGTCAATTCGAAGCAGATAGGATCAAGAAAGTGACACAGGCACTCAATACCTGTACTATGTGCGGATTCTGTAAGAGCGTATGCCCGTCATTCAAAGCCATCGGATGGGATTCAGCCCTGTCTAGAGGACGCATTATCCTAACTTATGGATTATTACACGGAGATATTCAAGCAGATGATTCTGTAATGGAGAACATGTACACATGTACTACATGTGCAGATTGTGTCAGGAGATGTCCTTCTCAAGTAGATATTGTCGACATAGTCGAGCTTTGCCGTGCAGATCTCGTGAAGAACGGGCACATACTTCCTAAACACAAGGCAATGTCTGAGAGCATCCTGAAGTACGGAAATCCGTTCAAAGAGGAGAAATCTGTTGTAGAGACAATAGGACTCAAACCTCATAAAGCAGACATAGGATATTTCATAGGATGCACAGCTACATACAGATCCAAGAAGACAGCAGCCGCTACGATATCGATCCTCAATAAACTGAATGTAGATTTTACCACAGTTGACGAGATCTGTTGCGGTTCCGTACTTCAGCGTATTGGATGGCCTCAGGAGCAGATCACTCCGATCATGCAGAAGAATGTTGATAACATCAAAGCGTTAGGTGTCAAGACACTAGTGCTCTCTTGTGCCGGATGTTACAGGATGTTCAAGAAAGAATATCCGAAATATGTGGATGTTCCGTTCGAAGTGCTTCACATCACAGAGTTCCTTGCAAAACAGGATCTCAAACTCAAGGCGCTGGAAGGCAAGGTCACATACCACGATCCATGCCATCTTGGAAGACACTGTGATGTTTATGATGCACCCAGGGATGTCATCAAGAAGTTCCCGGGGGTCGACTT
Source organism: Candidatus Methanomethylophilaceae archaeon (assembly GCA_963676235.1). Taxonomy (GTDB): domain Archaea; phylum Thermoplasmatota; class Thermoplasmata; order Methanomassiliicoccales; family Methanomethylophilaceae; genus JALNYB01. Next base: position 496,533 of record OY781044.1, on the reverse strand, counting down.
CAAGGAGATGCAGTATAACCGTGCAACAAGTCATTGCTGTGGCGGAGGGGGAGGAGTAAGGTCCGCATATCCCGAGGAAGCTATGGCCATCGCAGGTACAAGGCTCGACGAGGCATCTTTCGCAGGCACCATCATTACCACATGTCCATTCTGCGTCTCCAATTTAGAGGCTGCAAAAGGAGACAGGAAGATTGAGGTTGTAGATCTGGTGGAATTGGTGGACAGTCACCTGTGATGATCTATGTCAACACCAAGTTCCTGGCGCAGATCAGGGAATAACGGAAGGCCGTTCATAATGGGAATTCTGAACGTAACTCCGGATTCATTCTCCGACGGAGATATGTATTGCACCAAAGAAAGTGCTGTTAAGCATGTTCTTGAACTGATCGATCAGGGTGCAGATATAATCGACATCGGTGGAGAATCCACACGTCCGGGTTCAGATCCCATTACCGTGGAAGATGAATTGCTTAGAGTGATTCCTGTTCTGAAGGAATTGGTGCCTTTGATAGATGTTCCAATATCAGTGGATACGATGAAACCACAGGTTGCAGAAGCAGCGCTCAGTGTCGGAGCATCCATCATCAATGATATTCGCGGCCTTACAGATCCGAGTATGCTGGCTCTTGCAGCTTCATCGGATGTTCCTGTTGTCATAATGCATATGCACGGAACACCCAAGACATTGGGAACAGACCTAATGGAAGGCAGTGTCCTCAGGCCGATAAAGAGATTTTTGGATGATAGGATAACGGCGGCTTTAGATGCAGGAATGAAGGAAAAAAATATAATTCTCGATCCCGGGGTGGGATTCGGGACCACACCAGATCAGAATATGGAGATAATCAAGAACTGTTCATTCTTCAGCGAGAGATATCCGATACTCGTAGGAGCTTCTAGAAAGAGATTCCTGTCTGTTAAATTCCCAGGAATGGAAAGGGATGAGGCATCTGCGGAAGCAGCTAGGATATCTGTGAAAAACGGAGCGGACATAGTTCGTGTGCACAATGTCGCAATAACAAAGAAGATGTTCTGAGATTCAGAGGATCAATTTTACGGCAAATATGACGATAACACTCAAGGCAGCCAATCCCCAAAAGAGCATAGTGTTCTGTTTCTCCTTTTTTATCTTGGCTTGATATTTGTAATAACATTCCTCTGAACAGTATGCCATATCAAATGGAATAGGATTTCCGCAGAATTTGCAGTGATCGTGTTCCGGAAGCGGTACAGTCATGGTTAATGTAAATCATCTTTTCTCTATTAAACTTATTACTATTATTTTATATGAAATGTAGATTCCCTTTGTATGAAGGCCGGAGCCCACGATCTAGATCGTTTCGACAGGATGAAACGCATAGCGTGGTTGGATATGCAAAAGATACATGCATCTCGATGTCTTGTTGTAGGTGCGGGTGCGTTGGGCAACGAAGCTGTCAAATGTATGGTGCTTGCAGGCTTCGAGGACATAACGATTATCGATATGGATGACATCGCTGTTTCTAATCTCAGTAGGTGTGTATTCTTCAGAGAAGTAGATGGAAAAGGCACGATGAAGGCCGATATCCTAGCAAGAAGGGCTTCGGAATTGGATCATGAAGTAAATATAACTCCAATAGTCTCGAAAGTACAGGAACTGGAGAAATGGGATTATGATGTGATCTTGGGATGTTTGGATAATATTTCTGCAAGATTACACGTGAATTCTCATGCTATGTTCAATAATATTCCATATATTGACGGAGCAACCGATGGATTCAGAGGAAAGGTCCAAGTGATCATTCCTGATGGGCCGTGCCTGGAGTGTACGATGAATAAGAGCCATATGAAGGTCTTAGACACGCGTTTTTCATGTACCGGAAACGGAATGATGTTTGTTCCGAAAACGGCATCAGAGATTACGACAACATCAATAATAGCTGCCGCTCAGGTTAGAGAGGCAATGAAATTACTTTCAGGAAGGGTAGATCTCTGCATTTCAAATGTTATGTATTATAACGGAGAAACGGGAATAATGGAGAACTTGGAGATTGCAATCGATCCGGAATGTCCGAATCACACAATGAAGGAATGAAAATAACTGTAAGAATAACTGTTGTGAATACACTGAACAATTCATCGATCAGAATGGAATTGGAATCATATGAATCTGTGACGGAAATAATCGATACCGCCGCAGAATATTGGGGAAAGGATGCAGGAGCATACGTTCTGAGAAAAGGTTCTAAACTTCTGAATAAGAATCAGACCGTCGATGAGATCAATCTCTGTGAAGATGATGTCATCGAGATGATTCCAGATCCGGAAGGCGGAATGTAAATGGGTCTCGTGCGTCCTGTACTTGTCAGAAGATTAAACAACGAGATAAAAGATCTCAATGATTATTTGGGGTTGAGGATACCTCCAGTTCCGGAGACGGCAAAGTTTCCTATTGAAATACAGATAGGCCTTAGCAATATGCCGACTAAGATCTCAGAGACAGAGGCAGGAAGCGATCATCTTTTCATGATGATAATATCAGAGGAATATCCATATGAGCGGCCTAGAGCAAAATGGCTCACAACGATATATCATCCGAACATAATGATGCCTGGCGATGGCGGATATGTTTGTGTGAAAACATTAGATAATTGGTCATTCGGTTCTTCTTTGCTATCTTTTGTAAAAGGTGTGGAACAGCTTCTTACTGATCCGAACCCATTCAATCCTTATGGTACGGAATCATGCATGTCTGCAGCTAATTGGTATAAGAATAACCGCCCTAAGTTCAAGGTCAGTGTAAATTATGGTGACAGTAATGCCTAAGATAATAGCTTCAGAGGTCAAGGAATTAGAGTTCCGTCAGCGTACTGTGAAAGGAACTTCATTATACGTTACAGAGGCCGTGCTCAGCAATATTGCCGATCATGCAGATGAAGGCTACTTAGATAACAAAGAGATAATGGGCCTCATGATGGGTTCCGCATATCGTGATGATGAAGGTGAATACGTTATCGTTACGGGGACAGCCACGTCTAAACTAGATTCAGATGAGGTGAGTGTGAGATTTAACAAAGAATCTCTAGAACAGCTTTTCGGCTCCATCGATCGGTGTAGTGGTGTCATCGTCGGATGGTATCATTCTCATCCTGGATACGGATGTTATTTGTCAGACATAGATATCAAAACGCATGAAGGTATATTCAGAAAGGATATAGGATTCGCAATAGTTGTAGATCCAGCCGATTCGACGATAGTAGCATTCCAATGTGTTGACGGAGAACCCAATAAAGTCCCCATGCTCATAATGGATTCAGATTGATCATACCCAGATAGCATGATTTTTACGCATATCTATTTCTGTAACTTTCATTTTCTTCATCAGATCAGGAATCAGTGAATCAAAGAATAGTAATACCGAATCTTCAAAGATGGTTCCTAAAGGTGCTAATTCTGCGGAATCTAGGTCTTCTTCTATATCTAGTATTATGCCAGTGTTTGAGATATGTGCCAATTTGCTTGACGATGATGATGTAATGGAAACGACATGAGATCCGATACGACGTGCGATATCTGCTGTTTGAACAACAGAGACAGTATGTCCTGTATTAGAGATCAATATTGTAAGATCGTCTTTTTTTATGATAGGTGTAGTCATATCTCCTACGAAATATACATCAAAACCAATTTGGACGAGACGTACTGCAAATAATTGTCCAATTAGCCCAGATCTTCCTGAACCGTAGACAAATATCTTTTCCTTTGTCATTATAAGATCTATAAGCTTATCTCTGTCTTTATCGGGAATAGATGTTACAGCTGCTTTGCAACGGCTTTCAAGATAATCTATTGTATCCAAGGTCATTCCTCGGCTGGTAAAGCTGCAGCCTCGGCTTTTTTCTTCTCTTTGATAGCCTTGGCGACTCTTTTACTGAGAACTCTTTCGTTGATGATTCTCATATACATGGCGTCATGCTCTAAAAGCGGAGAACTGGAAATGATCGTGGCATTCGGTTTGATTTCGCAAAGTGCTTCTGCGAGAGGTTCGAATTTGAGGTCTCCCTTCTTGATAGGGGTAAGCCTTCTTTCGTTCCCGTCCTCGTGTTCTACACCTGCGAATGCGGTATGAATGCCTCCTTCACAGTATGGTTCTACTTGTTGAAGGACTTCAAGAAAATCATCTGAATCGATGAGTGATCCGTTTGTACGTGAATGATAGTGTGGGAAATTCAGTACAGGTACAACACCCTCGACCTGTTCGCATAGGTCTAATACCTGATCCAATGATCCAAACACTGATTGCTGACCTGTGATCTCTACTCCGAGACGTGGTGTAAGCCCATTGTCTTTCCACCATTCCATTAGTTCCACGACGTTGTTGATGATATTCTCATCAATTTCCTCTTCTGGAAGTTTTCCGGTATAGAGTCCGAGATTTGTGACGACGATGTCTCCAGATAGGGCATTGACGATAAGACCAGCATGTCTTATGCTGTTAAGGCAGGTATCTGTCAGCTCATTGTTGGATCCAAGATCCATGTAATAAGGGGTATGAAGTGAAATGTTGACATCCAATCTTTTGGCCATATCTCCGACTTGATATAATTCGCCAAAGTTATCTGTAATACCGGAGGGCATGTAGATGAGTTCGTCTTCTTCCTCTATGGGTTCGTTGGGATCGCATATGGGCGCTCCGTCCCTGAACAATTCCACAACAAATCCTTCCGTTATGTCCTTTATGCCGAGTCCCACCTCTTCCTCATCAGGGTATCTGGTGTAAGCTCCTGCTCTGACCATCTGTATCTCCAGAGCGGTCAAGCTCAGATTATGTACATCTTCCACTCCGTCTTTGAGTGTGCGTCCTTTACAGGACAGGGGTATTCCGGCTGGTCCGAATCTTATCATAATATCACTCGGTCTGATATCCCCTAATGGAGGGGTAGTTTAAATTTATACCGTGTCTTGTACAGGATGTATTCCGTCATAAGAATAATTTTACACAGGATAGTTATTTAAACAACCTTTTCTTACAACCGTTACCGAATGTCGGGAGAGTCAGAAAATGAACAGCTCAAAAACCAATCCCATACTTCTTGCTTTGATCTTCGATCTTAAGGCAAAGACAAGGGAAACAGAAGCTCCAATCTGGCGAGACATCGCGCTTAGGCTTGAACGTTCTAAACAGAACTGGGCCGAAGCGAATCTGAGCAAACTCGAAAGATATGCAAAGGACGGAGAGACAATACTTGTCCCCGGAAAAGTTCTCGCAGCAGGAAGCGTCAGCAAGAAATTAACCGTAGCAGCATTTGATTTTTCAGATGCAGCAGCCGCTGGAATCAACGCGGTAGGCGGAAAGGCAATTACGATCAGAGAACTCATGGAGTTAAATCCCATGGGTTCTAAAGTCAGGATCATGAGGTGATTTGGATGGTTACAGTTATAGATGGCAAAAACCTTATCCATGGCAGACTCGCAAGCAACGTTGCAGAGATGATTATGGGCGGCGAAGAAGTAATCATTCTCAACGCAGAGGATATCATTATCACCGGACAGAAAGAGGTTATCTTCCAGGACTATTTAGCAAAGGTCAAACGTGGAGATACCACAAAGAGAAAAGGTCCCTTCTACCCACGCAGGTCAGACCTTCTTTTCAAAAGGTGCGTCAGAGGAATGATTCCCTGGACAAGCACATCTGGAAGAGAGGCCTACAGGAGACTTCATGTTTTCGTTGGAATCCCGAAACAGTTCGAGGATTGCGAGAAAGTAAGGCCAGTAGAGGCAGACAGAACAATTACCGGTAAATACACAACCCTGGGAGCCGTTTCAAAATTCCTGGGATCCAATGTGAGATGATCTTATGGATTGCGTAAACACAAGCGGAAAAAGGAAGACTGCAATCGCAAGAGCAGTCGTTAAAGAAGGAACCGGTAAGGTTACTATCAACAAGATCCCCCTTAGTATCTTCAGCCCTGAACTCGCAAGGTTCATGATCGAAGAGCCCTTGGAACTTGTACCTGAGAAGGCAGCAAAGGTCGATATTGCAGTTCTCGTCAATGGCGGAGGAGTCATGGGACAGGCTGCAGCAGCAAGGACAGCGATCGCAAGAGGATTAGTTGACTTCTACAAAGATGAGGAGCTTGAAGCTATCTTCAGGTCCTACGACAGGACACTCATCATCAATGACGACAGAAGGAAACTTCCAAAGAATCCCCTTGGTCACGGTGCTCGTGCCAAGAAACAGAAGTCATACCGTTAAGGTGATATCATGATAATACCGGTGAGATGCTTTACATGCGGAAAGGTAGTAGGAAGTGCCTACCCCGAGTACGTTAAGCGTGTAGGAATGGGCGAAGATCCAAAGAAGGTTCTCGACGATCTGGGATTCGAGAGATACTGCTGTCGCAGAATGATCGTATCTCATGCGGATCTCATCGGAGAGATCGCACCTCTCGGATAAACATTTTAATAATAATTCCATTTAACGGGGCATAGGGAGAGTTGACTGCGAAAGCAGCTACCCTCTCTCTGTCCAAACATTTTATCAGACAACATGGGCCCGTGGGGTAGCTTGGTATCCTTCTTGCTTGGGGTGCAAGTAACTCCGGTTCAAATCCGGGCGGGCCCACTATTTGTTTTTTCATGGATTTTATTGCATGTGTACTCATACAAATAAGTTGATTAGTCAACATATTTATATACAAAAATAGATTGAGAGGGGTTACAACACTGTTGTTTGATCAACAGGGGCGATACAATTGATAGAAACAGCAGATTTACACTGGTCTAATATCAGTAAAAAGACCAGGGCCTCAATTATGATCGGTTTGAGTCTTGGCATGCTATTGGCGTGTCTTGATGGTACGATCGTAGCAACGAGTTTACCAGCGATTCTTCAAGATCTTCACGGATACGAACTTTACAGCTGGGTTTTCACAGGCTATATGCTTTGTGAAACAATCATGATCCCAATAGCAGGAAAGTTATCAGATCAATATGGAAGGAAGCCCATATTCATTATGGGTCTATTGTTGTTCATGAGCGGTTCTATCTTGTCAGGAATGTCTAATAATATGACTGAACTGATCATGTTCCGTGCTATTCAGGGACTGGGAGGAGGTATACTTATCCCGGTCGCTACAGCAACCGTAGCAGATCTGTATGCGCCCCAGGACAGGGGAAAGATCCAGGGTATGCTTGGTGCTTTATTCGCAGTTGCAACATGTCTAGGTCCGTTCCTCGGAGGATACATCACAGATACGGTCGGATGGCATTGGGTGTTCTACATTAATTTACCGTTCGGTATTGCTTCATTGATCTTCACAATGAAGAAGTTCCCGAAACAGGAACGGGTAAACGATGTACATGTAGACTATATCGGAATGGCCCTGCTTTCACTGTTTCTGATAGATCTGCTTCTGTTCTTCACATGGGTAGGAGTGGATTTTACATGGGTTAGCACGGATTCAGGAGTGATGATCGTAATTGCAGCATTCTTGCTGGCACTTTTCATATTCAATGAATTCAAAGCGAAGGATCCAGTTCTTAAGCCTGCTTTATTCAAAGGTAACGTTTTCGTTTGGTGTTGTATTATAATGATGATCTTCGGAATGGGAATGATGGGTGCAATGACGTACCTTCCTATGTTCATGCAGAAGGTCGTTGGAATGTCTGCCACAAACTCAGGAGTTATTTTGTTGCCTTTGATAGGAGGTATGATGATCACTTCGATCATAAGCGGTTTCACTGTCAAGAGGACAGGATATAGACCATGGTTGATCGTAGGGCCTATTGTAACAGCATTCGGAATGGGTCTTATGTCAACCCTTACAATGACAAGCGGTGTTCCGATAGCTATATTCTATCTATTCATCACAGGAATCGGTATGGGCTGTGTCATGTCGGTTGTTATGATCGCTGCTCAAAATAGTGCTAAGAAAGAAGAGATGGGAATGACAACATCGTCAGTCAACTTGTTCCGTTCTATCGGAAGTACTGTTGCTGTAGGTATTTTTACTACCATCATCAACGGAAAGATCGCAACAGAACTCATGCCCCCCACTCTACCGCAAGAAATATATGACATATTGCCGCATTCGACTGATATTTTGAATTATCTGACATCTTTCCCGGACTATGCAACCGCTATTCTCGGAGCATATGGTAAAAGTGTTACATATTCATTTTTGATTGCAGGAATACTCACTTTATTCGCAGTCATTGGTGCTGTAATGATGAAGACAAAGAAGATATCGGATTCTGATGAGGGGAATTCTATAGAAATTGCAGAGAAGTTCAATTCAAACGAGTGAACATCATGGAAATGATAGAGTTGTGGAAAATAAATGCCATGGTCCTCGCGCATATGTTCAAAAAGGATTTGACACTCCGTACTCATCCTGTCATGGCGGAGTATGGTCTGTCGGATCTCAACGGGGTATACATATTCACGTTAAGTCAAGGGCCGTGTACTTTGAAATCGTTGTCCGACCGTCTTAATGTGGATAAGGCCAATACAACTCGTGCTATTGCACAGATGAAAGCAAAGAACATAGTCAATGATAACAAAGAATTGGATAAAAGCAGGAAGTTTGAAGTGTTTCTCACCGACACTGGAAAAGAAATTGCGCAGAAGTTGATAAAAATCTACGATACAGCTTATAAAGAGTATTTCAGAGGTCTTTCTGATGAGGATATTGCTACGATGGTTAACATAATGCGCAGAATAGCTTTGAATATAGATCCAAATATTGCATCATATATTGAATCAGACGAGACACTTTGCCCATCAAAGAAGTAATAAAAACATCATGCTACCATGGAAATATGAGAAAATCCGGGTAGCAAATTTATTTCTCAAATGATGATAATTAAGTTGTCATCTTGTTTGCAATCTATATTTAGAAAGTTTGGGGTCGTTTATGTTATAGGATATATTTTCTGAAATCTTTTGAGTTATTGTCTGTGTCGTTACTGTTTTCGCAGTCCATTACACGAAAAAGAAATTTAAAGAGAATGAATGTAGCGAGTGTGTCAAATGTTTTCAATCCATCGCTGCATTGATTGTTTGTTCAGAGATGTCGATACAATATTCTGCTATCCTTCTTGAACTGCTTGCAATCAGATTAGTTGCTGACGCGATCTCTATATCGGTTTCTGCGTTCAGTTTGAACAGGGTTTTAATCCTTTTAACAGTGTTCTTTCCAGATTCTATGCACGATTCGGCCACATCCATATTCTTACCGAGCCATCCTGCAATGGAAGTGTCAAAAAGTTTTTGGATCTCATTGCCGATATCGCAGACGCTTTTATCGATGCCCTCGATCTTTCCGTCTTTGGATAACATGTTCAGATTTTTAGATACAAGTACTGCATGATCTCCTATTCTTTCAATGATCCTGCTGATCGAGAGACATCTCGTTACATAACACGGATCCAAGTTCATTTTTTTTGAAAGGGTGATATCTTTTTGATGGATACTGCATTGTCTTGAGATAAGCCAATGTATTCTATCTACTTCGATATCTTTAGAATTCATATTGGAGATGTCGCTCATATTTCCGGTGTATGCTGCATCATAAACATCTGATAGCATGTTTTTTACCAGAACCTTCATTCTCTCTATGCTTTTTGTCGGATTCAATTCGGTATGATCCATAAGATCTTTGATGAGTACATGTGTTTCATCTTCTTCTAATACTTCCATTCCTATTGATACCTTAGTAAAATTGGACACGACATTAGTTGTAGTACTGCTAAGCTGTTTTGAGGATGTGACCTTTATTCTGCTGTGTCCTGCTATGTACGCACCTATTAGTTGTCTGTAAAGGAAATCTTCGTCCAGTACTTTATCTGCATCAATCGTTTTTATGCTGTATTGTCCATCCGAACTTGTTCCATTGGGAAATAATATGAGGCTTCCATCAGTTTGTGCTTGTATTTCGATAGGATCGTTCTTCTTAAGATTTACTGATTCTGCCCAATCTTTCGGAAGTGTGATCATATATGATGATCCACCCGTTATCTGTACGCGTCTTATGTCCACGAATATGAAATACGCTTGGTATATTATAATAATATCCATAGTAACTATATGTAAGTATATTGACTATATAGTATTAGAGAAATAGATATAATACATCGAGTAAGTATATATCAACAACAACATTGTATATTATTCAAGGTGAAAATCCTTGGAAAAAAGAACAATGACAATCGTAGCAATCTTGGCTGTTGCAGTTGTTGTTATCGCGGGCTGTGCAGTGGCTCTCAGTAATAACAACGGAAGCAGCGCAGAGAAAATAACTATCGGAGGTTCTACGACAGTAGCACCTATCATGTTAGCTATCCAGGAGCAGTATGAGAATGAATTGGGGCTTAGCCTCAGTATAACCGCAACAGGATCTGGAGATGGAGCCAGCGGTGCTTTGAATGGTACGATCGACCTCGGAATGATGTCAAGAGAACCCAAATCAAGCGAAGCAGGACTGACCACATACGTAATCGCTTTAGATGGTGTCGTCGTCGCAGTCGATAAGGATGCAGGTGTATCCAATCTGACTTTAGACCAGATCAATAAGATCTACAGTGGAGAATATACGAATTGGGACCAGGTAGGCGGCAATAATCTTATTATCAAACCGATGGTAAGAGAAGCGAATTCAGGAACAAGATCCTGTTTCGAAGAGTTTGTAGGTTTGGCATCAGTTGATATGTCCAAATATGCGACATACGGATCCAACGGTGAGATGGTAACAGCCATCAACAATGTTTCAGGAGCTATCGGGTATATCGGCCTTGGTTATGTTTCAGAACTTACTAACGGAACGACAGTGAGTGTCAACGGTATCGATGCAACCAAAGAGACCATCACAGATGGCACATATCCGATCTCAAGAAGTCTTATCTTGGTGACCAAAGGGGCTGCAACAGGTGCAGTGTTAAAACTCATCGAATTCGTTCAATCCGCTAAAGGACAGAAAGTAGTCGAAGAGTGCGGGTACATCAGTATCTAAACGTGATTTACATGAGTGCGGATACAATAAATTTAAGCAATGATCCTACTCAGATGAATGTAAATAATATGCCCGGCGATCCCAAGAGATCTTTATTTCAGAAGATCAAGAAGACGGACAAAGCAAAACTGATTCTAGCCGGGATCGTCGTAATGACGGTCTCGGTGTTATTTTTCATTTTGATATTTATCACATACAATAGTCTCGACGCAGTGCGCGAGGTTGGATTGTGGGATTTCATCACAGGTGCAAGTTGGATACCTGGTTCAGGTGTGTATGGAGCCTCCTCGCTTATAGTTGGGACGTTGTTGGTGACAATAGGTGCTGTATTGATAGCGGTGCCTGTTGGAATAGGTGTAGCGATTTATCTCTCAGATATTGCGTCAGCAAGAGCTAGGAACATAGTGAAACCGGTTTGTGAATTGTTTGCAGGGATACCGAGTGTGGTATACGGTTTCTTGGGGATCGTGGTATTGATCCCGTTGTTACTAGATATGTTTCCAGATCAGCTGAGTTATGGATATTCATGGTTGGCAGGGTCATTGGTATTGGCTATGATGGCAACCCCGACTATCATATCAGTATCTGAAGATGCTCTTTCAGCGGTCCCAAAGTCATATTACGAAGCATCCATCGCAATGGGTGCAACGAAATGGGAGACCGTAAGGAAAGTTTCTTTGCGTGCAGCCTCTTCAGGATTAGGGGCAGCAATTACATTGGGAATAGGACGTGCCATCGGTGAGACGATGGTGGTTTTGATGGTGTGTGGAAACACAGCAATCATACCAGAACCATTATGGAATATATTCTCAACGATAAGAACAATATCGGCAACCATAGCAGGAGAGTTCCCAGAGACCAGTTGGATGGGCGGGGATGTACATTTCTCTGCATTGTTCCTGTTGGGATTGATTCTACTTATGATGGTATTGGCAGTAAATCTCCTTACAAGACATATCATAAAGAGAACTAAGAGGAAAATGGGCGAAGGCATAAAGAAAAAAGGTGCATTTGCTAAGAGAATTGAAAAAAGTACAGAGGGTATATCTCTAAGATTGGAAAGATATATTCCGTTTGTAAAAAGAACTGTTTTCGCTGCAGTGATCTTCGCGTTCGGATTCATGATCTCAGATTTGTTTTTAGGCATGGTAGGAGGTATATTATTCGGAATACTTTGCGTGATAGTGTATGTGGCTTCGATCTATCTAGCTAAATATCTGGGCCCTAAGCTGGTACAGGTATTCGTATATTCATCATTCAGGGCCATAGCATATGCGATGATAGTAATTCTTGTGATCATCATCGGAGTTTTAGTGTACAAAGGAGCACCGGCATTAAATTGGAATTTTATTACCGATGTTCCATCAAGCATGGGAAAAACCGGAGGAATCGGCCCTGCAATATTAGGTACGTTGGAACTTATGGTATTAACCGCTGTGGTCGCATTTCCGATCGGCGTCTGTTGCGGAATATATTTCTCTCAGTATTCGGGAAAGAACAGATTTGTTTCTGTTGCCCGTGAGTCGATAGATATCCTGAATGGTATGCCTTCTATCGTGTTCGGTCTTTTCGGAATGACAGTAATGGTAGCCATGTTGGGATGGGGGATGTGTCTGTTGGCAGGTTGTATAACCCTGGCACTGATGATAATTCCTACAATAATCAAAACAACGGAGGAATCTTTGAATGCAGTTCCTCATGAACTCACAGAAGCATCAATGGCTTTAGGGGCCAGTAAATGGAAGACCATCGTAAAGGTCGTCATTCCAACGGGCATGGGCGGAATGATAACGGGAATGATCCTGGGTTTAGGACGCGCAGTCGGAGAAACAGCGCCCATCATGCTTACAGCGGCGGTTCTGTTGAAAAGGACTTATGAATTCAGTTTGTTCGATCCGGTCATGTCTCTGCCTTATCATTTATACATGTTGGTAAAAGAGATTCCGAACTCAACAGCCAATCAATATGGTACGGCTCTAGTATTGATGATATTGATCATCATAATGTTCGCATCGGCTTCATTGATAAGACACCACTACAGAAAGAAATTGGGGTGGTAAAATAATAGATATTAAAAAATTTACAAAGAAGAAAGAAGTCAAAAAAGAAGAAGTGGAGGCATCGCCAGAAGAGGCATCCGAGAACTTTGCTGTGGCAGGGCTTCCGATGGATGGAGAACCATTGAGAAAATTCGAGGATAGCACAATGAACGTAGAAGATCTCGATCTGTGGTACGGTCAGAAACAGGCATTGTTCGGCGTAAATCTGTCTGTCAGAAAGAATCATATTTCAGCTTTGATAGGTCCGTCAGGCTGTGGAAAATCCACTTTACTTAGAACTCTGAACAGGATGAACGATCTGGTAGATGGATGTAGGACCGAAGGAAAGATTGAATTGGAAGGCCAAGATATATTCGCGTCTGATCTGAGTACATTAGAACTCAGAACCAGAGTAGGAATGATCTTTCAGAAGCCAAATCCGTTTCCGATGACGATCCGCGACAATATTACGTACGGTCCGAAACTGCATGGCATCACCGGTAGAAAGGAATTGGATGTCATCGTAGAAGAATCTCTAAGAAAAGCCGCAATATGGAATGAGGTCAAAGATAGGCTCAACACATCTGCAATGGCACTGTCGGGAGGACAGCAACAGAGGCTTTGTATCGCAAGGGCTCTGTCAATTAATCCGGAGATTCTTCTGATGGATGAACCGACATCGGCGTTGGATCCTATAGCGACATCTAAGATAGAGGATTTGGCCACGGATCTGAAGAAAGATTATACAGTGGTCATAGTCACCCACAACATGCAACAGGCATCCCGTATCAGTGATTATACCGGATTTATGTATCTGGGAAAGATGATAGAGTTTGGACAGACCAAAGAAGTCTTCAATAAACCAAGGAAAGAATTGACCGAAAGATATATCACGGGAAGGTTTGGATGATAAAATGAAGAAATTTGAAACGGATCTTAATAATTTGGTGGATCAAACCGCAAGCATGGGAGATTTAGTAACGTCGTTGCTTGATAAATCTATAAGTGCACTTTGTGAACAGAATTATTCAAACGCAAATGAGGTCATAGAGGAATATAGGAAAGTAGATGACTTCGATAATTCTATCGAAGAAGCAGCATTGCAGATCCTGTTACTTTATCAGCCTACAGCTACAGATATGAGGACCGTAGCAACCATTCTGAAAGATATAACCTATATGGAAAGGATAGGAAAGTATAGCAACAATATTGCAAAAGCAGCTCTTTATCTAAAGGATAGAGAGGTCGTGGACCATATGGAGGGGATCCCGGAGATGGGTAAGATTGCAAGCGAGATGGTAAGAATGGTTACACAGGCCATTAAGACCAGGGATATCAGCAAATTCGGTGAACTCAGATCCATGGATGATAAATTAGATAGATATATGCTCAAGATAGTCGACAATAATGTTGCTATAATGCATGAATATCCCTTCACAGTCGATTCATGCACATATTATATCTCGGTCTCAAAATATCTGGAAAGAGTGGGAGACCACGCCTGTAAGATAGCTGAAAAGGTTACTTACATGGTCACAGGCAACCGTGTGAACATAGATTGAGAATTTGAAAAACCATTTACATAATTATATTTTTGATGTCGTCTATAACTTCATAGAAGTTGATGGAATCACAGTCAACGTTAGTTTGGATACCAGAATGTGTGATATGTTATCATCATTACAAAATAGAGATATGGAGGTACCGACATGATTATGTCATCATATCGGGATTTTTTTCAATGTGGTTCAACTTACTAAAATCATAATTAGTCATGCTGAATAGTATAATGATCATTGAATTTTAGTGAATAATGTTGATAAAACAAGATAAAATTCACAAGTGATGGCGGATAATGCATTAAGTAAATTTTATTTTTATATACTGATATAGGCAATTCAGTCAGGGAACATCTATGGTTATGGGTCACAAGTTTGTGAAGGCATTCGTTGGGTATACAGGTTTGGAATTAGCTGTACAAGAGGCTCTGTATGGATTTGTTATGGCCTTGACATTCATAATTTCGGCGCAAGTAGGTCTAATCAAATTTGATTCTTCATTACGGCTTGTCATTTTGATCATAGGTATGAATTTTGTATGGGGTTTCATAGATATGTATATCTTTTACAAAATGGACGTTTTTGCTCAGGGAAGATATGCAAAAATTGTAAATAATAAAGATAAACATCCTGAAAATACTCGTAAAGCTGTTTATAATGAACTTGGGAGCACTATATTCGATGTTCTTTCTGAAGAAGATAAGGAAGAAGCTGTTAATTTGGTAATGAAAAGTGCAGTCGAGGATTGCGAGGCAATGAAGTCCGATAGGAAAGACATGTTTTTGAGCGGTTTAAGTTGTTTTATAATAACGCTTCTTACAACGATACCGATAATCCTCTCTCTGTTGTTGATTCCCAATATGCATCTATCTTTGTGGGTCGCGTCGTCTCTTGCTATCATATCTCTGTTCTTCACAGGTTATATGCTAGATTCAGGAGATAGTTTCAAGAATAGGGCCTATACAGGTTTATCGATAGCGTTCATTGCTTTGGGGCTTACGTTATTGGCAACATATCTTGGTGGATAAAAATCGGAAAAGTAAGGGATTTGGAAAAGGTTTATCGACAGGAAGAATCAGAATTTCTTTCCGATAGCTTTTGCTTGAGTAAGGATTTCTTTGTTTTCTGATGCGGCGTTCGGGGGGCCACCGTCAGTCATTACAATCTTTCCGACAGATTCACATTTAAAGAAGTTGACCATTGAGCCCTCGATCTTGTCTGCAAGTTTGACTGCGCCTTCGTATGCAGATCCGCACGTAACGATGATTGCAACTTTTTTTCCTGCATTAATGTTGATGGACATATCTCCGTTAAGGAATCCGAACATCCTGTCCTCGAGAAGTCTGTATTGTCCACACGCCTCTCCGAAGTAATCGGGTGTTGAAAGAATGACACCGTCTGCATTCCTGATCGCATCAAGTACGGGTGTAAGATCGTCGTTTATCACGCAATGTCCTGCTTTTTTACATCCCATGCATGCTTGACAGCCCCTTCTGTTTGTCATGGGGTTAATCCTGAATATTTCCACGTTCTTTCCGTTTTCTTTTGCGCCTTCTATAATAGAACTGACGATAGCTTCAGTATTTCCGTTCTTTCTAGGGCTTGATATGACTGCAACGATGCTCATAGTTATTACCAATACCAAATTAGTAGTTACGATATATAATAGTTGTTACTTAAAATTAAAATATTTGATATGTATGCATTTTGACATGGTCATAGAAATCGAGCCAAGGATGAATTGTCCTCTTGATGCCGCAATGTCTGTGATAGAAGGAAGGTGGAAACCCGTTATCTTGTGTTTGTTGGCAATCAACGGTAGTATGAGATTCAATCGTTTATCGGATCATATAGGTTGTGTTTCTCCCGGTATTCTAACCAAACAGCTTCGTGAATTGGAGAAGGACGGGATAATTGTGCGTAGGGTTTATGCAGAAGTCCCGTCAAGAGTGGAATATGAGTTGACAGAGATGGGATGGACCATGGCACCCCTCATGAGGGCCATGTCCGAGTGGGGTTTGAAGTATATCTTTAAGAATAAGGTTATTTTTGATGAGGGTACTATTTTGCCGGTGTCAATCGACAATAAAGTTTAACGGAGGCCATAAGGCGTACTTTTGGTAATTCAATGTTATCATAAATGTACATTTTATGTTTTGAGACTGGATGGTTCACGAGCATATTCGTTAGCAATATGAATTTTGATCTATTAGGTCACAATATCACAAGTTTTCAAGAAAGTTCAATCATTCATTATGATCATTCCTAGGTAACCATCTTTAGATGTAAGCGTCATATGAGTTTGTAAAAAGTTTGTAAAATAGTTTATTATTTGGAGGATTTAAAAAGTTTTCAACTAGGTTTTTGGCATCTTTTATTCATTATTTTACCGTATGTGTGTTTAACTGATAGGGAAACGATAAAAACCAATCCTATTATCAGAACTACTGTAGCTCCAGGCGGAGAGTTAAATGCTAGAGCTAAAAACAAACCCAAAACAGCAAACAATATTGAGAATATAGTACCTAGAATCATCATTTCCTTGAGGCTGGCAGTATATAGATTTGCTATCGCAGTAGGTATGGTCATCAGCGCCAATATCATTATGATACCGACAACGTTAGCTACTACAACACACGATACTGCGATGATCACATATAATATCAAAGTCAACAAATTAACTTTGATATTAGATATTTTTGCATGAATTTCATCGAATGTTAGAATTTGAAGATCTTCGAACAACAATGCAACGATTGCCAATACCGTTATCGTAAGAATTACCATTATAATCAATGTTTGATTTCCTACAAATAGAACATTACCGAACAAAATAGATTCGTATGAAGCGGGGGTCATAACAGAGTGATCCATAGAGCTTAAGAAAATCACTCCTAAAGCCATACCTATGGCCCATATTACACCTATGAGGGTGTCTTGTCTCAGATCTAAAAATGTTCTGCAATATGTCAATATTATTGCAGATACAATACTAAATAACAGGGCACCAATCATGGGGGTAAACCATCCCACCAATAAAACGGACATTACATAATATGAGAAACCAACACCACCGAATGTTGTATGCGCTATACCGCCAGTGATGGAAACCATCTTGTTAACAACTACATATGTACCTATCACTCCACATAGTGTACAGGCAAATATGGTTGCTAAGAACATATTTTGTATCAAATGCATGGAAAGGTAATCGAGGATGCTCGTCATTGAACATCACCCCGGTTATTATCATGACATCCACAACTGCATTTTGCATTATCTGATACTTTTAATAATCCTGGTGGACAGTGGAATCCTAAACTAATCATATCGTCTGTCAATTCTGGGCGATCATTACATACTAATCTTCTATTCATGCATGCTAATCTTTTAACATCATGAGATATGCTACCCATATCATGCGTGATGAGCATTATAGCGATTCCATCTGAGTTTACTTTTTTTAGAACATCATATGTGCAATCTCTCATCGCGGGGTCAAGACTAGAAGTAGGTTCATCTAAGAGCAATATTTTAGGTTTTGATACGAGGGCCCTCGCAATGAGGATCCTTTGCAACTGACCTCCAGATAAAGCACTTATGCGCTTTGAGCGGAGGTCAGTTGTGTCTGTATATTCCATAGCTACTTCAGCCATTTCTTTTTCTTCTTTGGAATAGAATGGCCTCAATCCTTTGTGTATCCTCAGCCCCATCATGATCACACTTTCGACATTTATCGGATATCTCAAATCGAACATGCTTTGTTGAGGTACATATCCTATGTGTTTGACACCAGTGGCAGGTGGTTCCCCATATATCCTAATGGTTCCGTTCATTGGTTCAATAAGTCCCAATATGGAACGGAATAGTGTAGTCTTACCGCCACCATTAGGGCCGATTATTGCAAGGAAATCATCATTCCTCAATTCAAGGGATATGTCGTTAAGTATTACTTCACTTCCATAACCTACGGTAAGATTTTCAATCGAGATGGGTAATTCACTTGTCACTATATCTCACCTCATTCAGAAGAATATTGGTCGATCAAATCATCAAGGAAGCTCGATATTTCTCCCAACATATCTGACACAGTAGGGTTTACTTCTATTACGTCAATTCCTGCTTCTTTCAAGGTTTCTTTGCTCTGACCTGCTGCATCGAATGGGGCTACATAGATTATGCCACCATCTGCTTCAATAGTTGCTACTGCCTCAGGGGTAACAGAACTATATGTCATTTCTAATGAAATCACCGAGAGAGACAAATTGCTAGACAAATTAGATAGATAAGAATTCACACTGTGAATGAGATATGGCCACGCAGGATGCCAAAGAACAACTGTTTGGTTTTCTCCACTTGTTATTATCGCTTCGGCCAATTCTTTTACTTTTTCATTGACTGTTGCAACATCATCACAATATGCTTCGTAATTATTCTGATATTTTGATTCTTCATTAGGATTAAGATCCGTGAGTTCTTCCATGATGTATTTTGCCATTGCTTGTAGATTATCTGGTGATGTCCATATGTGACCATTATAGCCTGTATCGACTTCAACTGCATATGAATTTACAAAAGTAATTCCGTTGGCATCTTTTAGAGACACAACATTAGCTTTATCGAAAATATCTCCAGCTGCTTCTTTCAATACATTCTCTATTTCAGGACCAGACCCAATCATGAAGTAAACAGCGCAACTGTTAAGACTTGCTACGACACTAGGTGTGATCAGATCCGAGTGAGGTGACTCACCGCTGCCGACAATTGTTATAACATCGTATTCATTGCCTGCTATTTCTTCTACAATTTCTTTTTCCCAAGCCATTGTAACCAGTACTGTCTGGCGGTCATCGTCGTTGTTCGAACCATTATATAAGAATACGACTGAGACTGCAGCTAATACAACAATTACGGCTGCTGCTACTGCTACTATAGATGTTGTTTTCATCAATCATACTAGAATAAGTTAGTTATTAAAACATTGTCAATATATTATTAAAAGTCAAGTCCTCTACGTAGTTATTTTATTAACTATTGAACAAATAATTCATAATCAAAATCTCATAACTGTGAGATACGACCTCAATTAATCATTTTCGAAGAAAGATAATACAACAGTGCAGACCGAATATTAGGACATAATTAATTGTCCGATTAATCAGTTTAGGAGTTATTAATAGTAAACCGCACTTCTTGTATTAATTATTAATAATGTATCAATAAGCTATTAATAATGGAATTAAAAGTAGAGTTTTTGTATGAAAAATACAACATTAATAGCAATAATAGCTGCGGCGGCATTGATAATAGCCGGTGTTGCAATAGTTCTTACGAATGAGAACAATAGCAATAATGACAAAGATACGATAGTAGTCACAATGGGCTGGCAGAAAGATATGCTGGATACGATCTGTGACGGACAGCTGAATGTGGTTCAGATGCTTGCAGATGGAGTAAGTCCTCATGAGGAATATTCCACTCCTAGCAACGTGATATCACTTTACAGTGCCTCGATCTATTTTGAAATAGGTTCAGGTGTGGAATGGGAAGAAGAATTCCTTTCCGATGTGAAAGCAGATCTTCCGAGTTCTTTGACAATCGTGAATTGCAATGATTCTATCGAGTATACAGCTCTTGTTAATCCAGAAGCGGAAGAAGGTTCAAGCGAGACGGATCCGCACATATGGACATCACCGGAGATTCTGAAAGAAATCGCAGCGGTCGCCTTAGAACAATTGATAACCAGTTATCCTGAGCATAAGGATGTATTCACAACTGGATACGATTCCTATATCAGTGAAGTTAATCACGCTGAGGATTACATAGCAAATGCTCTTTCAAACATCGCTTCAGGACAGACAGTTGTTGTTTGGCATCCTGCATGGCAGTATTTCTTGTGCCAGTATCTAGGAATGGATATGGTCGGTATCGAGGTCGGCGGAGAGGTCGAAATGGAAGATGTCTCAAGCAAGATGGCCGGTTGTAGCATTCTCTATTCCAGTCCTTTCGATGAGGGTGCAGAATTCGCAAATGCTTTGAGCGAAGGATATGGAATAACTGTGAAGCTGGTCAATCCTACCGCATCGAATATTCTTTCAGAACTTATGAAGTTTGCAGATTACTTAAAGAACGATCTGTCTTCCGAGTGATGTGAATATGGACAGTCCGATAGTAATCAAAGATCTCACGGCGGGATATAACGGCGTGAATGTATTCAGCAATATAAATCTGGAATTGAAAGACAGGGATTTTCTTGCAATAATAGGTCCAAATGGTGGCGGAAAGACGACGCTGTTCAGATCCATTCTGGGTCTTATAAAGCCAACAGGAGGGACAGTGAGCATCTACGGAGAGTCACCTGCTTCGGGTTCCAGATATATAGGGTATGTTCCGCAGAACGGACTGTTCGATTCAAAATATCCTATAAGTGCTGAGGATGTTGTCCTCATGGGCCTCAGAGTCAGTAAAGGCATGAGGCCCTTTTATTCTCAAAATGAAATGGAAATGGCAGATAAAGCGATGGAATATACGGAGGTAGAAAGTTTTCGTAAAAAGCGTATAAGTAATCTGTCCGGAGGGCAATTGCAAAGAGTGCTGCTTGCAAGAGCGCTTGCATCCGAGCCGAAGATACTTCTATTGGATGAACCGACAGCAAGTTTGGATCCGTCTATGACAGATTGTACATATGATATCTTGAAGAAGGCTAACAAGGACGGAGTTGCGATCATGATAATCACACACGACATGAGCAGCATATCTCATGATGTGAAAAGACTTGCATGTATGAATCATAAACTCGTCTGCAATGATGTTCCAGAGATAACCAATGAGATGGTCGAGCTAGGATTCCATTGTCCTCCTGAATTGATAAAGATATCAGGAGACAAAGAGTCCTGCGGATGCAAATGCTGTAACAAAGGGGATGATTGAATGACTAATTGGTCTACTGTGTTTTCCATCTCTCTGATACAGAATATGTTCATGGCCACGATCATTGCATGCGTATTGTGTGGTGTGATCGGTACATACGTTGTGATCAATCGTTCCGTGTCGGCGACTGGAGGTATTGCGCATACTACATTCGGAGGAGTCGGATTCGCATATTACATAGAATCTGTATTCTTCGTAAGTTGGTTCACGCCGATGATGGGGGCATTATTGTTTGGAATAATCGCAGCATTGATCATAGCATTATCGAATGTATCAAATGCTATCAGACAAGACTCCATGATCGGTGCCCTGTGGGCAGTAGGAATGGCATTGGGTGTGATATTCTTATGTTTCACAAACAGGTCCGTGGTTACGCCGCATTCCTATGAAAGCATCCTGTTTGGAAATGTCATGTTCGTAAGCAGCAATACATTGATCACAATGGGCATATTGGCAATCATCATAGTTGCAATTGTGATATATCTTTATAGAGATCTTCAGATCCTTACATTTGACAGTATTCATGCACGTTTGAGTGGTATAGATGTGACGTTGTTGAATATAGTTCTGTATGTTATGATAGCCGTTGCATGTGTCATGGTATCAAATGTTGTCGGTATTGTGATGATCATAGCTCTTATGACAATACCCGCCGCTATGGCTAATCTATATACTCATAATCTAAAAGAAATGATGATCTTCGGTACAATATTATCCATTGTATTGTCTATACTGGGTCTCTTGATGGCAATAGCTTTAGATTGTCCTCCCGGTGCTACGGTTGTATTGGTAATCGGTGTTGCATTTACGATCGTGATGCTTGGAAGAAAGTTTCATAGCACACATGTGACATCTCGAAACGAGGAGATATCTGAATAAACATTCGGGCAAAAATGCCCGATATCTTAATTGGGTTTATCAAAAATTCAGAATCTTAAAAATTACAATATCGAAATATACTTTTTCAATTCAAATCTGTATAAATCATCAACATTTTTCAAATATTCTGCAAAATTATTATTGCCTTCCGGAATATTTACATCAGTAAAATTTATGTTCTTCAACTGACCGTCTTTTTTCAGCCTGTTTATATTTGAAAGAGTCAATCCGCTTTTTACATAACGCAGTATCTCAGGGTCTGATGAACCATACAGAAGATTATTGTATTCATCTTCAGATAAAATTTCATTATCAAACATGAATTGAAAAAACATATTCAGCTTATAGCTGATAAAATCACTTTCAATTTTCTGCGAAAGCAAAGATATACTTACCATCTCTGAAACTGTCTTTGTTCTCAAATCTACATATGCATCGGAACCTCCCCCTTGACTTATTTCACCATATTTAGAACCGACATATAAGTAAGGCATATCTGTCTTTGATTTCCTTATAAAACGATCTATATCCAACTTAATTCTTTGATTAATTGGATAAAATCTGAGCGCATCCAATATGTATTTGTATGCATTCACGGCATCACTGCGTTCTAAACGCTTAAATTCCAAATCTTTAATGTCATTGACTAAATCAATAACAAAAATATCGCGCAATAAATCCACAGCGTGCATATTCTTCGATTTATGATCTTTGTAATAACTTACTTTCTTAGAAATTTTCAGACACAGACTGTCAGACAAATCGTGATATGTGTGATATATATTATGTGAAATTAACCATGCTTTTATCAGATTTATTCTATCTTTTGATTTATTGAAGAGAATCGCTTCATTTTTTATTATTTTTTGATTTTCTCTGACAACATGTGCCCTTGTATTTTTCTTCAGATTATTTGGATTATAACTAAAAAGTAAAGGATTTATCACATCATCGGCAATTTCATTTCTTAAGTTTCTTATTGTTTTCTCCATATTAGATCCTTTGCGTCCATACTCCTCGCTGTTAACAAAATGAACCGGCAGGAGAAGTTTTGAAAGATCCGCAGGAGTACTGAATATGTATTTCAGACGATTTACTCTGCCTATAAGATTCATAAGTTCCTTTGTAGTACGGCCTAATGTATTCAGAACAAACAAGGAATCTATCGGAAGATTTATTCCTTCGAGTATGACATTATTGCCTACAATGACAGATATTGCATCTGTTTCTGAAAATTTGTATTCGAGATATTCCTTTATGTTATCAGGCATGAGGCCGTGTACATACACAATACCCTTGCGTAATGAATAAAGTAATGAGAAATCCTCATGTATGTATTCTGAGAGAATTCTGACCATTTCTTCAATCTTACAATCATTTATTTCAGCAGATTTTTCAGCAAATTCTTTTGAAAATCTCTCTATTTTTTTAGGTGTGTTGATGTATATGAAAGACTTGTTTTTCTTCTTTTCCAATATATATCTGAAAAAATCAGAACATTCAGAAATGTAATACATCTCTCCAGAATATCTATTAAATTTTCTTACATTGCCCGACAATGTATACTCGAAGATCTCAGGTTCTTTCATGTTAAATTTGATTCTATCTTCGAGAATAAACTCTTCACGGTATCTTTTCAAATTGTCTATATCCGAGATAAACGGAGAAAGATAAACTACAGTTTGTGATTCGTTTCTCAGCTCATTGGTACGAATTAACCTTGAAATCAGTATAGATCTTGAATCATTTTTGAAAATCCTATCTGCTTCATCAATATACAGCGTATCAAAAAACAAATCCTTGTTTTTATCCAGAAGTCTGAGTGCCCTTTCCTGAGTGAACACCGCTACAAATCTATTTTGACCCTCATACATTTCATCATGAATCAGTATTTTACAGCCAAAATTTTCATTTCTAACAGAATCATAAGTCTGTGCAAGAAGAGACTTAGAAGGTACGATTATTCCGATTCTATTCTTATTGCTTATATCTGAATGGATACGATCCAATATAGATCTGCTTTTTCCATAAGAAGTAGGTGCAATAAATGCAATATTTCGATCATTGGACGTTACAAATCCGTCACATGCTTTCTTCTGTTCAAATGTTTTTACAACATTATCTATTTCATAATCACATTCTATCAACAGATTTACTAAAGCAGACTCAACACCTACGTTTATTTTATCATCATGATATATGGAGGCGGCTATTGGATAATAACCGAAATTAACTGAAAAATCATATAATGGAGAGTAGTCTCCGTAAGCCGTTGAGTATTTGAGTATTATGTAGTAAGCTATGTCCAGATATTTTTCAGCTTCTGTATTCTTTTCATACTCATCAATGAATAATTTCGCACAAGTAAGCAAAAATGTCCTTTCATTTACTGATAAACTTTCATCTATGCATAATTTTTTAAAAGACTCTGAAAAAAGCGGTATTTTCATTATTTTGGAAAAATTTACTTTCATTTTAACAGCTCTTTTCAAGATAGTTAATTAAAAAATTGCATGTTTTCTGTGTAACACATAAAATATGTAAATTTCCATATTCCGAATATCTGTTTACATCCGATATTTCTGATTTGATCTCACTGAATGCACGGGAATCTCTACGATTTTTTAAAAAAATCGTAGCGCATGGTATAAGATTGTACCTCTTGATATCATCATATTCTCCATCCTCGTATTTGTCTGCTACCGCATTGAGTCTTTCAATCAAATCATTATCTTTTTCAGAATCGGAAATACACATGGCGTGGTAAACTGCGTTCTGCCAAATATTGTTATCAACACCACCTTCAAGTTTTTTCTTTAAGTCTTTTAAAGCTTCATTCAATTTCTTTTTATGATTATTTCCTTCAGTATCTGTAGAACCTGATTTACTTTCCATTATCCAATCCATTTCGTCATGCGTATAATAGCCATCAAATCCTTTTTTTATAGAGCGCTCTTCCAGATTCATAAACAGGCATTGTTGTCTGAAACCATTGAGATTCAGCCACAAATGCACAAAAAATTCAGCAGTTGCTCCCATTATCCATTTTTCATCTTCAATTTTTGATGAAAACGTTCTGCGAAGACGTTTTTTAGTTTTCTCTATATCCAAACTGGTACTCCCTCTGCATATTTTTGAAAAATACCTATCAATACATACCTCTACTTTCTCATCAATATCCATTATCTCAAAAACATTAGCAACGACATTTTCCGAGATAGGGAATGTTTCAGACTTGAACGGAATGTCAGGCATATGTGAGTCTGGAGGTGTCAATAAAAAATGAGCTGTTTACGAATATTTAAACATATATAGGTGTCAATTATCAAAATATATCCTATTGTTCGAAAATCTAAAAATTATACAATTACTGGGATAATCAGATTCTAAACGCTTATTCATATTTAACCTCTGAATACTTATCAACACATACATTCCGAATCGGTAAAATATTGATTTTTCTTCTGAAACATTTATTTAAACATTTTACGTACTGTCAATCCGGTCATGCCTGCATACAGATCTAAATCAGTACCTCTGAACCTGATGAAGGTATGAGTGTACGAGCGATAGCTAGGACTGTCGTATGCAGCAAGGACACGGTCCAAAGATGGACGCATTCTGTCGCCGGACAGGCACGCGGAGCTGCTTCCGTTTTCGAGAAGGATCTCCTGCCGGATGCCTTGCAGATGGACGAGTTCTGAAGCATCGTTAAAAAAACTAAGACTTAACGGAAAGACGTTCGGTGGGGACGGTATCTGAGTATGGACTTCTATGGACCCCGACACCAAGTATTTTTCAGTTCGTACGTCGGCGAGAGGAATATCATATCCGCCGGATATTTCGGAAGGAACATGATCCGCAAGATCGAGAACGGTCATATCCCAACGTTCACAAGCAACGGATATCCTGCTTATATGGAGATGCTTTTGAATGAATACGGGTACAGGTTCACAAGACCCCGGAAGCCCGGGAAAGGCCGCAACCCATGGCGCATATGGTCTCGATGACAGGTCTCAACTACGGGCATGTCTTGAAGACCAGGGAAGGCCTGAAACCTGTCGATGTGGAAAAGAAGGACATATTCGGTTCCGTGGACGGAAAACATATGAACACCTTGATAGTGGAACGCATGAATCTGTCCATAAGGACGTGCCTGGCGCGTTTCAAGAGGAAGACGCTGTCTTTTTCGAAGGACATCGAGATGATGAGAGAGTCGATCGACCTGTTCAGGATTGTTTCAATTTTTGTTCCGGACATGAGTCATTGAACAAAATATATTGCTTGAACGGGGTGAAACAGAGGGTCACGCCGGCGATGATGACAGGTATCGCCGATGATGTCTGGACATTGCGCAGATTGATGGAATTTCCTTATAGAAGTTACATAAACCAATTATGACGACGTTACTAAGTTTTTGACATATAGATTTTTTGTTAAAATGTCTGTAAAATTTAGTCTCTCTAAAAAACATGATGTCTGGATAATAAATTAGGTGGGCCTGCCCGGATTCGAACCGGGGTCAATGGCTCCCAAAGCCACAAGTATACCAGGCTAGCCCACAGGCCCACACATAAGCATTGTGATGTAAATGTTGTAATTAAGTGTATCGTTAGATTAGGCCTCTGTTCTTGAGTTCTGAGATAAGTAATCTCACTGCATTTCCGCGGTGAGAGAAATTATTCTTCTCTTCTGTGGATATTTCTGCGAAAGATAGTTTCCCGTCATAGCTGAAGATTGGATCGTATCCGAATCCTTCTTTCCCTTTTTCTGTGGTGAGAATAGTTCCATTGCATATGCCTGTGACGATTATCGTCTCTCCGCCGAAGTCGCATCCTATACAGCATTTGAACTCGGCTTTTCTGTCGGAAACATTCTTCATGAGTTTCAGGATCCCTTCGTTTCCGATCGTCTTTTGGGCAAATGCCGACCAGACTCCTGGAAATCCTTTCAAAGAATCGATGAATAATCCGGAATCATCGATGATAAAATCGGTCACACCTTTTTTTCTGATCTCAACCATTCCCTTTTCGACCACTTCTTCCAATTGGAATGTCTGTATCTCATCGTATGGAAGATGCAGATGTTCCATCTCTATGCCCAAGTGCGTAAAGGAGTTCTGATACTCTCTAACCTTTCCAGGATTGGATGTGATGACCTTGAGTTTCATGTATATCTCCCTCTTCCTTTGATCTCCTCGACTTTTTCCATTACTTCCTGAACGTTGGTCTTCCTCTTGGAATAAGTCTCGAGAAGGTGTGCATACGCATCCTCGAGGCCCGGATGTGCAGAGGCGAATGCTCTTTCCAACAAACGTATGTCGACCCCCATGTCCTCCACTTCGATAAGTGAACCACCCATGGAGAAATCGATCAGGCACAATTCCCCTTTTTCGGTAAGGATCATGTTAGATGTTGTCAGATCGCCGTGACAGATACGTGCGTTATGCAGGTTAGCCATTGCTGTGCCTATCATTTCACATAATTTGTAAGCTTTATCTGGATTTTTGTCAAGGACATCTTTCATCTTATTTCCATTGACATATTCCATAGTTATACTGCAGTCTTTCAAGTCCAGATCATAGATTATAGGAGTTCTGACACCTGCTTCGCGAGCATCCTTCATCAGTCTGACCTCGCTCCTGATCCTGGCGGTTCTGATATGTTCATCCAGTTCGGGATGTCTGTACTTTTTCGGTGATCTTACCTTTATCACAGCTTTGCGCCCCAAAAATTCTGTTTCGAATATATCAGCTTCCGCGCCGCTGGCAATCGGTGCCACACCTTTGGGGATCATGACACTTAATATTATCTCTAGTGTAAATAATTAATACTTACACTTGATATTGACAGTTATGAGATATACAATCACTGGAGACAATCTTCAATTCGTTAATGTCCAGTTGGATGACGGTGAAGAACTTGATTCACAAGCTGGTGCAATGGTCTACATGACCGGAAACATGACTATGGAAGCAAAGATGAAGGGAGGTCTTATGAAAGGACTCGGAAGATCACTTACTGGTTCTTCTCTCTTCCTTTTGAAATATTCATCTCAAGGCGGTTCAGGTATCGTCGGTCTTGGAGGAAGCGCTCCTGGAAAGATCGTCGACTTGGACATCGGAAAAGGGAAATGGATAGTCCAGAAGACAGGTTATCTGTGCTCACAGCCAACCGTAGAACTTAAAATGACATTCCAGAAAAAACTGGGATCCATCTTGTTTGGTGGAGAGGGTCTGATCCTTCAGGAGCTCAGCGGAACCGGAATGGCATTCGTTGCAGCATGCGGTGATTTTAACATCGTCGATCTTAAACCGGGGGAGAGGTATAAGGTATCAACAGCAAATGCAGTTGCATGGCAGGATTCGGTAGCGTATGATATCACTGCAGCAGGCGGTATCAAGACAGCTTTGTTCGGCGGAGAGGGTCTGTTCGTCACGACACTTACCGGACCCGGAAAGATCATAATTCAATCTATGACACTTCCGCAGCTTGCAGGTTCTTTGATCCCATACCTTCCGAGTGGTAATTAAGGAGGAATAGAAATGGCAGATGCAGGAAAAACAGTTCGTAAGAGCACGACAGGATCGGCATTGGTCCTGTGTGTACTCGTAATTGCAATGATAGCGATCGTAGCCTACATAGCGATGAATCCTGATATATTGAAGGACATTCTTAATGTCGTCATAGCTGCGATCATCATACTTGTGATCATCGCAGTGATAATATTCTTGATCGTGACCGTATTGGCAGTTCCTTATTACGCTATCAAGGGCGAAGAGACCCAGACAGACGCAACCTACGACCTCAGCGACGTCAAATCCGTAAAGGAGAAAATCGACGACGACGAGAAGAAGGATGACAATAAGCCTGATACGGATAAAAAGAAGGACGACGAGTGGCTTGTGTAAGTTCATAACCGTCAATTAAACAACTTTATCAACCCCTTTCTCTCTTACATGCTGTGAAGCGGATCTCTACAGGATGTAAATCATTTGATGAACTCCTCGGTGGGGGCATCGAAGAGAGCAGCGTTACGTTGATCTATGGAGAGGGAGGGTGTGGTAAGACAAATATCTGCCTTCAGTTGGCATATAATGTTGTCAAAGAAGGCAAAAAGGTTGCTTTTATCGACACAGAAGGATTATCTTATGATCGCATTTCACAGATATTCGGTAAAGAAGAACTGATAAAGAATCTTCTAATTTTTCAGGTTCACAGTTTCGAAGAGCAGTCCGATAGGATAGACAAGATCGCAAGATTGGCTGAGACGACCAATCTGTTGGGTCTTGTGATAATCGATTCTATGACGATGTTCTATCGTTTGAATTATGAGGATCCCAAATTAAGGACCGATTTCGTCAGGCAGACCGAGGTCTTGTTGGGGATTGCAAGGATGTATGATATTCCGGTCCTGATATCTTCCCAAGTTTATTCTAATCTTACAACAGGCGGTATTGAATTCTTAGGTGGCCACGCCATGCATCATAATGCTAAGACGATTATAAGATTGGACAAGAAAGGCAATGGTGTCAGAACAGCCGTGATAATAAAGCATCGCAGCCTTCCCGAAGGAAGGTCTGCGAATTATCGTATAACCGCGACCGGCATAAATGATGTTTAAGAGTTCAGACGTCTCTGTTTATCGCGTATTCCGCGAGAGCGATCATGAATTCTTTGTCTTCGCTGGGTTTAAGGCAGTCTAATTTGGATATGGCCTCATCTACCTTCCAACGTGCGCATTTCAAAGCATAATCTATGCTTCCTGCTTCTTTAAGTATCTCTCTTGCACGATCGATATCTTTCTCTGTGTCTTTCTGGTTTCCGAGAAGGCTTTTGAATTCAGCTAAGACTTGTGGGTCTTTGATGTGTTCAATCGCGTGTGTTACAAGTATGGTGCATTTTCCTTTACGAATATCATTACCTACAGATTTTCCGGTCTTGGATGAATCTCCGGCGATACCCAAGTAATCATCATAAATCTGGAATCCGAGTCCGAGCGCCATTGCATATTCGTTTATGGCTTCGACTGTTTTCTTGTCAGCTCCGCCGATGATCGCTCCGCCTGATGCCGCGGCTGCGAAAAGTACGCTTGTTTTCAATCTGATGGTCTCGATGTAAACATCTTCTGATACGATCTTTCCTTCGTTGGCAGTGTCCATTTCCTGTCCGCGGGCAAGGTCCCAAACCGCTGTCGTGACATATTTGAGTACGTCTTTCAGTCTGTCTCCGGGGATATCCAGTTCTGCGATCACCTGGAATGCTTTCGCGAAAAGTGCATCTCCTGCAAGTATCGCCGTAGGCATACCGTATCCGACATGAATGGTGGTCATCCCCCTTCTTTTGTCGTCGCCATCCATATAGTCGTCGTGGATAAGCGTGAAATTATGGAGGTATTCTATGGCAACCGCGAGAGGCATTGCTTTTGATCTGTCTCCGCCTACTGCTCCTGCGGCAGCGAGGACGATCGCAGGTCTCATTCTCTTTCCGCCAGCATAAGGATACTGTCTGGATGCTTCGATGAGTTTCTGGGGTTCTTCGTCCTTTATGTAGCTCTTTATAGGTCCATCTACTTCTTCGGATGTTTTCAATAAGTATTGTTTTGCGTCCATTGTAATTCTTCCAACCATTGTTTTGTATCGCCGAGTATGATGTACTTGGCTTTTGAAAGCTGTTTGATATTTGCAGAGCCGGTGAGGAGCATAGCTGCTCTGAGCTCTTCTTTGATAAGCAGTAGTTTCTGTTTTACGGCATCGGACGATTCTGTTGCTTCTCTTAGTACGGAGTGTGCAATACCCGCGCAGCAAGCGCCCATTGCGATAGATGCTGCGACATGTATGCCATCAAGGATACCACCAGAAGATATTATCGGAAGCCCATTCCTTGCTTCAAGAAGCGATACTGGTGAAGGTATTCCCCAATCAAAGAATGATTCTCCCATTCCGGTTCTTATGTCATCTCCAACTTTCATCGCACGATACAATTCTACAGCGGAGAAACTTGTTCCTCCCATTCCGGCTATATCCATACCTATTATACCCGTGCCTTTGAGTCTTGTTGCAACATCTTTGGAGATTCCTGCACCTGTTTCTTTGATGATAGTAGGATATGATCTTGCGATGTCGCGTATGGCCTCATAACAGCCTTTAGCGCTGGTATCGCCTTCGGGTTGGACAATCTCCTGTAAGAAGTTGAGATGGATCGCCACGACATCGGCATCGATGAGGTCTTTTGCTTTTCCGATATCCTCGACGGTGAACCGGTCTTTGCTTTTTTGAGGTATCAACTGGGGTGCACCGACATTTCCGATGACAAGAGGCACATCATAATCTTTGATAACAGAGTAGCTTTCAGGATCTACACCGTTGACGCCCGCGCGTTCGCTGCCTACGCCCATTCCGATACCCAATTCAGAACATGCTTTCGCGATATTCTCATTGATCTTCTTAGCACCTGTGAAACCTCCTGTTATTGCAGTGACGATGAGTGGGAATTCTAAGGTTTGTCCGAGAACGTCTGCAGTCATATCGATATCATCTGCATTTACTTCAGGGATTGCATTGTGGATGAGTTTGATATCATCCCAATAACAGTATCCCGGTGCAATTCTTTCATTAAGACAGATATCTATGTGGTCTGCCTTTCTTTCTCTAATAGGTATCATTTTAATCCGCCTTTAGCTATGGTGGAGATGACTTCATCTCCTTTTAACAATGAATATAATCTGTCTGGAACAGTACCGTTAATGAGTACACAATCTCTTTTTTCGGTACTGATCCTGAGCATAGCTTCCATCTTTCCGCGGACCCCGCCGGTGACATCATCGATGTTGCTGTAACTATTGATATTTTCTAGTTTTTCAGATGTGACTTCACTGATAAGTTTTGCATCTTTGTTATTTTTGGGATCCTTGTCATACAATCCGTCTATGTCTGAGACGAAGATGACCTTTTCGGGTTTGTACAAGTCGCAGAGAATCTCCATGATCTGATCTCCTGAACAGATTCCGAAACCCTTTTTACGGTCAATGACAACATCTCCGAAGAGAACAGGCATCAGTCCCAGGTGAGAAAATGCTAACATGACCTCTGGATCCTTTATGATAAGTTTTCCGTTATCCATGATGAAACAAGATCCTGGAGGGATGGATACTGCAGGAATTCCTTTTCTGAGGAGTTCTGCGATGATCATCGAATTCAATTCTCTCACGTCATATTGGACTTTTGCTACGGCAGGTATCTGTCCGAAATCGACAAGTCCGTTCTGCAGACTGTATTGTTTGGCTATGACATGACCGAACGAACCTGCACCATGAACGATGAGAACCCCTCTTTCGGATTTCTTGATCTCATCAAAGAGTCTCGAAACGCATTCCCGATTGAAAGTTCTGTACTGGGTTTTGTCGGTGATGACGCTGCCGCCCAGTTTTATGAGTATCATTGCGTGTGATTATGGCAATATTCGTTTTAATGGTTATTGTCAAAAGTAGTATGCGTGGTTTGTCACGTTGAAATGTTTATTGTTCCTTTGGTTGGTTTAATAGAGAACCAGGGTAAGATGATAATAGGTCCTGTGCTCACGATATTGAGTCATGATTTTGTTAGGAAGATCTATCGATAGATTTTTTGAGCAAAAGGCGTACGAAATGAAGGACACGCCTTCGAATGAGAAAAACAAACAAATATGAAATTTAAAGAGTAAAAAGTGGTTGACAGCGTGTCAGTGTTCCCGTACGCTTGCGCAATACAGTACAAACAGATACGCGGGTGGGCTTTACTTCCGGGTTCGAAATGGGACCGGGTGTCTCCCCACCGCTATGGCCGTCAGACCAATTCCTGCGATACATATTAACTATATAACGTTTTTCAAGCCAGATATTTTTCGAGCAAAAGGCGTACGAAATGAAGGACACGCCTTCGAATGAGAAAAACAAACAAATATGAAATTTAAAGAGTAAAAAGTGGTTGACAGCGTGTCAGTGTTCCCGTACGCTTGCGCAATACAGTACAAACAGATACGCGGGTGGGCTTTACTTCCGGGTTCGAAATGGGACCGGGTGTCTCCCCACCGCTATGGCCGTCAGACCAATTCCTGCGATACATATGATGAATATATACTTTTCGTATAATTCATCAGCAGAAAGTAGTCTTATCGCTATCTAGGACCTCATTCCAAAGTTTGAGGGTTTCTAGGGCTTCTTCTTCGTCCATGATTTCAATGGCAAATCCTGCGTGAATCACTGCCCATTGACCGACTTTGGCTTCGACCATTGCTACGTTTGCTTTTCTGATAACGTCGCCGAAATCAATATCCCCGACATCTCCTTCGATTTTTACGATCTTTCCTGGAATTGCTAAACACATAATATTCATCCCGTTATTATCTTAAGTATGGCTTCCGCTGGCTGACCGTCGCATGCCGTCAGCGCTGCAACAGCCTTATCTCTGTCGCATCCGGATTGTGACATTACCAACTCGATATCTTCTCCAGAGAATGATACTGCTCCTGCCGTTGATGTTGATATGTAGCCTGCTGCTCTGGTTTCTTCTGTTCCAGAGACCTGATAGTTTTTGCTTCCTTGCATATCGACGCAAACCACTTCTGCGTTGGTTATGACGATTTCTTTGTCTTTGGTCCTGATTACGACCTCAATAACATTCTCGATATTGGATTGTTTAATTCCCATTTTTTTCATTGCTTGTTGCATTTGGCGTGGGTTAACGCCTCTCATTCCTGCCATAATGTTACCTTAATAGTGTTTCTATTATTAAGTTTTATAATGATTGTTTAATTCTTTTAAGCATTGTTTTTAGGATATCGTCTGCCACGGATATGTTTGATACACCGCCCTGTGCAAAATCAGGTTTTCCTCCACCTCTGCCTCCGAATTCTTTCAGTATATCGGGAAGAATTTTCTTGCAATCGAGCTTTGCACTTCCTGATGCCATCAATACAGAAACCGTATCTGTGACAGAAATAAATGCGATCACGCCTCCCTTGTTCTTCAAGTTCTCTGCTGTATCAGTCAGTATTGTTCTTTCAGCATAGAAAATCCCGCTGTATATGTCAATACCGTTGTAGTTCTCAGGTTCAAGTGAAGTCAATTGCTGTTTCACAGCTTTCTTGATCATTTCCCTGCTGAGTTCTATTTCATGTTTCATATTGGAAACAGTACGTACGATATCTTCGGGTTTGCTGTCGGCTTCGTCGATGGTCTGAAGACAGATGTTGGCGAGCGACATCGCAGAATCTTTCGCTGCATTTCCAACTTTGAAATGTATCGCTACTCCATCTTTTCCTGCGGATACTTTACGGTCAACGAAAAGTGTCTCGATCTCAGATGTTTCCATGACATGGACGCCGCTACATGCAGAAAGATCGATATCTCCTATAGATACGACCGAGATCTCCTCATCTTCTTTTATATGGTCTAATTTGATCCTTACATTTGCAAGTTCAGGATCATCCCTGCTCATAATGCTCTTGGTGACCGGTAGCGCATCTAGTATCGCTTTGTTGGCGAATTTCAACGCTTTATCGATTTTCTCCCAACTTATGTCATGATTGACTATGACATATTTGCTTTCAGGAGAGATGAATATTTTTGTTATTGTCAATTCGGGGTCCTGTTTTTTCAATGAACAAAAGAGAAGATGTTCTGCCGTATGTCCCATCATGAGGTCATAGCGTCTGTACCAGTCAACACTGCACCAGACCCTGTCTCCGACTTTAAGATCGTTATTAGGGACAGTGTGAAATATATTCTTTCCCTTGTATGAGACCTCGGTCACCGAAAGTCCCCGTATGGTTCCAGTATCGCATACTTGGCCTCCGCCTCCAGGGTAAAATGCGGTCATATCAAGTTCTACGAGGTCCCCGTTGACGGAGACCACCAGAGCTTCGAACTCAAAGGCATATCCGTCGTGTCTGAAGATCTCTTCGGTCATATTATCATTCTGTGTATACAAATCCCATGTAATAAATATTCGATAGGCCTTTTTGACAGTAGAAGGATAGCTTTATGGTCAGTGTCAAAGATTACGATGAGTTGGATAAACGCATAATCGAACTGTTATGTAAGTCCAGCCAGGGATCTTACAGACAGATCGCAAAACAATTGGGTGTCCATCCTACAACCCTTATTCAAAGGGTCAAAGCATTGGAGTCCAAAGGTGTCATCAACGGATATCGTGCGAAAATCGACTATATGAATCTCGGTTTCGAATACATGGGAATCATGCATATCTATGCAGATGATGTCGTAGCTGTTCAGAACGCACTCAAGGGGATTCCTCAGGTGGTTTTCATCTACGATGTGACAGGAGATGCAGATTGTATCGTCTTGATATCATGTCTGGACCGTGAGGATTTTTCTGAAACGGTCAAAAAGATCAATTCGCTTGACGGAGTGCAGAAGACCAATACTTCCGTAGTTCTGAGCGTTATCAAAGATGCGAACGATTACGTGCCCGATATAGGCGCGTAAGATAGCAAATATGTTTTATATGGCGCTGTTCTTAGCTTGCGTTAGTAAACCTTAGAGGTACCGCAATGAGAAGAACAAACACCTGTGGAGAACTCAGGTCTTCAGACATAGGAAAAGAAGTGTGTCTCGAGGGCTGGGTAAGATTTTCAAGAGATCATGGAGGAGTCGCTTTCATCGATCTCGCCGATAGATATGGAATTACTCAGGTCGTATTCGACCCGGAAGATTTTCCTAAAGGATCGGACGCAAATGAACTTTCTGAGGTCATGAAGACCTTTAACCGTGAATCAGCTGTTTTAATCAATGGTACTGTAAGGAATAGAGTGGAAGGAACTGCTGACGTAAGAAATCCTACTGGGGATATAGAGGTCCTTATAACATCGGCAGAGCTCCTCAACAAGTCAAAGGCACCGCCCTTCGAGTTAGGAGATCAGAAGGAAGGAGTTCTTCCCAACGAGGATATAAGGATGAAATACAGGTATCTGGATCTTAGAAGAACCGAAATGATCCAGACAATGGAATTCAGGAGCAAATTCCTCCATCTGTCAAGGCAGTATCTCGAATCAAAGAATTTTCTTGAGATCGAGACGCCTATTCTTGCAAGATCAACATCTGAAGGAGCAAGAGGATTCATAGTTCCGTCAAGGGTACGCCCTGGAACATTCTATGCACTTCCTCAGTCGCCCCAACTCTTCAAACAGATGTTGATGGTCGCAAGTATGGATCGTTATTATCAGGTCGCAAGGTGTTTCCGTGATGAGGATTCACGTAAAGATCGTCAGCCTGAATTCACACAATTGGACTTGGAAATGTCTTTCGTCGATATGAAGGACATTCAGGATACGATCGAAGAACTCATTGCTTATGTTTGGAAAGGCATGTATGGGAAGGAACTCAAGACACCATTCATCAGGGTCGCCTACAGAGAAGCAATGGAGAAATACGGATCTGATAAGCCAGATATGAGATATGGACTTCAGTTTGTTTCTTTGACAGAGACTGTAAAAGGTGTTCCGTACGATATATTCCAGAGGATCATGAAAGCCGGCGGGATTGTTGCTGGTGTCAACCTCAAGGCGGATGTCGCCGGAGATAAGATCGGAAGGAATGATGTAGATCGTTACATCCATTATGCTAAGAAATGCGGACTAGGCGGTCTCACATGGATGAGATGCAAAGACGGTGTTCTTGAGAGTAACATCACCAAATATTTCACTCCAGAGATACTCGATGCAATCAAGGATAAAATGGATGCAGAGGAAGGAGATCTTCTTTTCCTCATCGCTGGTCCATGGAAATCCACATACGAAGGCGGAGGACTGCTTAGGAAAAAACTTGCTGAAGATTTGGATATTATCCCTAAGGATGAGTTCCAGTTCTCATGGCTTGTCGATTGTCCGATGTTCGAGATCGACCCTGTATCTGGAAAATACGATTCTTTCCATCATCCGTTCGTTCTGCCTCTGAACGAGGATTTGAACGCACCATATGTCGGCGGAGCATGTTTTGACATATGTTTGAATGGAAACGAACTCGGTTCTGGATCATTGAGGATCAACAGACCCGAGAAACAGCTCGAGGTCTTCAAGAAACTCGGATTGTCGGATGAGAAGATCGAGCGTAATTTCGGATTCTTTATCGAGGCTTTGAGTTATGGAGCGCCACCTCATGGTGGTATAGCATTGGGTATCGACAGATTCATTTCGATTCTTCTTGGAAAGGATACTATTCGTGATGTTATCGCATTCCCGAAGAATAAGAAGGCGGCATCTGTGCTTGATGGTTCACCGCAGAAGGTTGATGATGAGACTCTCGAAGAGCTCCAGATTATAACTTTGGCAACGGATGATTTCCAGTTCGAAGAAACAGAAGATTCTGAAGAACAGTAAATAAATGATAATTGCCGGATCGGTATTTTTTACCGATCCGGATTTAATATATTTTAGAATCTGGCACTTATCAGTTTTTTCGTAGCAGCAACTATGTCCGCAGAAGAATATGATCCGCCTGTTTCTTTCATCACGTGACCGATGACCCTGTTTGCGGCTTTATCGTTCTTACGCGAATCTTCTACTATTTCGGGGTTAGCATCAAGGAATTTGTTGATCAGAACTTCAAGGTCTGCAGATGTATTCTGCATAGATTCCACTGATGTTCCGGTCATGAAGGCCTTTAATTCAAGGTTGCATTCTGTATCCGTAATATTGCCGTCCTTGAAAGTTTTGACAAGTTCTATGATGTGTTCATGACTTTCATCTCTCATTTCAAAGGCTTTCCAGTTGGCGCTTATCATACCTGTGGTCCACGATATTGCTGTTTGAACATCTGTGGTTTTTGCTAGTTCTTCAAAGATCTCTGCGATCTTTGTAGAGGTGGAGACCAGCTGTCTGGCAGTATTCTCATCTATTCCATATTGTTTGACAAGTCTCAATGTCATATTCAAAGGGCTTTCTTTGATATGGATGGAATCCACCATGTTCTTAATATGGAATATTCCAAGGTCAGGTTCGTCTATGTATCCATAGTCGGATTCGAGTTCTTTTTTCCTTACGGAGATGGTAACTCCGCGTTCCTCATCGAAACGTCTTGTTTCACGAACGATCTTTCCACCGGATTTCAGTATTTTGGTCTGTCTTATCATTTCGAATGTGAGTGCGCGCTCTACATTCTTCAGCCCGGTGACGTTCTTCACTTCGCATCTTTCTACACCAACTGAAAGGTTGCAGTCGCAACGGATACTTCTTTCTCCGTCTCCGGGAAGGTCGATGACATGTCTGATGTCTGCTATAAGCTGTCCTAGGAATTCTCTTGCTTGTGCGGGGGTCTTAAGATCAGGTTCTGTGACTATCTCAGCTAATGGTATTCCAGATCTGTTGTAATCTACAAGTGATGATAGGTCTCCGACCCTTTTGGTCTTTCCAGGATCTTCCTCAAGGTGAATACGGGTGATCCTTATCGGTGTCTTTCCGTTCAGATAATACATTCCGGCTCCGCCAATGGGATGGTCGTATTGTGTTATTTGAACGCTTTTACTCATATCAGGATAGAAGTAGGTCTTCCTAGAGAACCACGTGGTGTCATCGATGCTGCAGTTGAGCATTTTTGCTAACATTATCCCATATATTACTGCCTGTTTGTTGAGAACAGGTCTCGATCCCGGCATTCCGAGACA
Organism: Candidatus Methanomethylophilaceae archaeon; assembly: GCA_963676235.1. Lineage (GTDB taxonomy): Archaea > Thermoplasmatota > Thermoplasmata > Methanomassiliicoccales > Methanomethylophilaceae > JALNYB01. Next base: position 457,478 of record OY781044.1, on the reverse strand, counting down.
AGTAGGGCACACATGAGTGTTGGGTGCTTCAGCGTCAGTTGTAGGGCATGAGCAGAACATCTTGGATTTTGTAGGTAATTGAACATGCACCTCTAATCCGATCTTCATATAGACACCTCCGGTTTTCTCATGTTGAAGTTCTTATCCCATTCGTTGGCCATCGTGAGAAGCAGGTCTTCGTTCCAGTGGTCTGTTACGAACTGCATTCCGATAGGCATTCCGTCATCGTCGTATCCGCATGGAACGGAGAGATGAGGAGTTCCCGCAAGGTTTGCTGGAACAGTCAGATAATCAGCTTTGTATGATTCAACAGGCGTCATTTTAGATATGTCTGCGAATTTGGGTGATACGAAGGGCATAGTCGGTGCAAGTACTGCATCATGGTCTTTGAATATCTGTTTATACGCGTTTATGACGTATAGTCTGGTCCTGAGAGCTTTAGCATAGTATCTGTCTCTGAATCCCGCCATTCTTGTGTATGTGCCGAGAAGGATCCTCCTCTTGGCCTCATCTCCGAAGTATTTTGAACGGAAGTATGTGAAATAGTCGTCGAATTTCAGAGAAAGATCCCCATCTTGTTGACCGTATCTCATTCCGACATATCTTGCAAGGTTGGTAGATGCTTCAGATGTTGCAAGAACATAGTAGGCTGGCATGGCATATCTGAGTGCTGGCATATCTACATATTCAATGTCTATATCCATTCCTTTTAGTGATTCCAAAGACGTATCGAATGCTTTTTTGACATCTTTGCTTACGCCATCGATGGCTTCTTTAGGAACCGCTACAGATCTTATCTTTTGATGTTTAAGTTGTAACTCCGGCTGAGTACAAGATGTTGGGTCCATCTTATCTTTTCCTGCCATCATTGGAAGGAATTTTGAAAGGTCTGATGCTTTTGCCGATAGTATCCCGATCTTATCGAATGAATTTCCGTAATCTATGAGCCCGTATCTGGATACCCGTCCATAGGTAGGTGCGATACCGTATACACCGCAAAAACTCGCAGGGCAACAGATCGAACCACCTGTAGATACTCCCAATGAAACATGATCTTCTATGACGGCAGCCGCACATGCTGACCCGCCCGATGAACCTCCGCATGATCTCTCGAGATCGAATGGGTTTTTCGGGATGCCAAAGCCGGAGTTAGTTGAGAATGTACCGAATCCGAATTCATCCATGTTGGTCTTTCCGATAAGTTTTCCGCCTGCTTTTCTGATGTTGGCGATAGGTGTAGCGTCGAATGCAGGGCGGTATCCCTCAAGAATTCTTGAACCGCAACAGGTTTCGAAATCTTTCGATGTAAGGTTATCTTTCGATGAGAATAGGAATTTTGCATCTCCTGCTTCCATGTCGGAAGTGAGTGCATTGAACATGGAGTATTTTTTGTTGATAGCACCGAGGTTTTCGAGAACAGATTTCATACTCATGAGAGTCTGGGCCCCCTGACGTATCCTTCATAGGTTTTCATATCTTTCAGTAACATGTCGGTATCGATATCCATATGTGGCTCGTCTTCTCTGAGAATGTCTGCTACTTCGATAGGGTTCACTCCGATGCCTTCACAGTCAGGAGCTTCGTCGAGCACTTCGAAATAATCCAAAATATCATCAAGATCCTTACTGTATCTTGCGAGTTCCTCTTCTGTAAGTGCGAGGTGTGCTGCGCGTGCGACTCTCTCAATGATGTCTCTGTCCATGTTTAAGACCTTAAGAAACGGATTGAAAGCCTCGGTTATATTATTTGTCCACGTTCATGCGATTGTATCGTTTTTCGATTTGGAATTCAGTTAGACATATTTGACGTTTATATGTATAAAAATCCATTTTACAGGTCATTACATATTTTCTTTCTTTGCATGTATAAGATGATGCAATCTGAAATCGTGATGCTGCCGGCGATATTTGGAAGTACTGATATTCCCTTGATAGGATCAACATTAGTTGTAGAAGATCAATCCATAGAGTGTGAACGCATCATCTTCGAATTTGAAATTGATGCCCTGGGAGTTCAGGTATGTGTCCATATTTATTCCGAATCCGCTTACAGATGGCACCATTTGATCAGGAAATCTACATTGTTCTTTAGGATAACTGCACACATCGCAGTATGTACATCCTCCGTCTGCCAGGGGAAGTACGTCATATCCTTCTTTTCTGAGCGCATTGGCAAATTTCCTGCAGAGATCCTGGTGGGCTTTCCCGATTTCTTTTATATGCTCTCTGTCTGTGAAATCTATGTCGTTGAATCTCTTATAGATGACTGCTGTATTTTTGAATCTGTTGATCTCGAACATACATTCTTCGGGTTCTCCGCTTCCGGGAGGGCATCCCCAGTTGGTTCCGAACGAATTGCATAGATTCCTGCTGCAGAGTTTTCTGCATTGCGCCATTGCGTAGATGTCCACATTCGGTGGTCTGACGATCTTGAATACGTAGTCCTTTGCGAACGGGTCATCTTTCATTGTTTCCCACAATTTGCCGGTCATGAATCTAGAACCGGGATATAGATATTTGAGGTTGTCTTAGAAAAAAATTGAAAATCGTAGTACGCATAGATTGTTATATCATGCAAGGAATCTCCAATTAATGAACGAGGAGATGACATCAGACAAGGACCGTGTTATAAGGGAGATCCTTAAAAGCAACAATCTATGCGTCGGTAAATTAGGTCTGAAAGTATTAGCTAGGGATGCTCTTTTGCTTTTGCCTCATTGTATTCAATACAGTGAGTGTCCGTATCGTATCGCCATTCATATGGAGAATTGTACGCGTTGTGGAGGATGCGTCATGGGAAAGATCCTTGAACTGAGAGATAAGATAGGATTTCAAATGATCATTGCACCAGGGGGAGGTTTTGCCAGAAGGGCAATAGAGAGGTTGTGTCCCAAGTTCATCATCGCATCTGCGTGTGAACACGATCTTGCAAGCGGCATCATGGATATCAAGGGGATTCCAATATGGGGAATACTCATATCGCGCCCTAATGGGCCATGCATAGATACATGTCTTGATTTTGCAGAGATAGATAGTGCGGTAAAAAGATTTCTTATCTGAATGGTAATATCGCTCGTAATGTGTCGTAACAAATCCAAAATACGGGTCACAGTTGTTCTGATATTTGGGTCCTAATGATTTACTATATTATCCTTTACAGAAAGACATTAAAACTAACTTGTTACTTTATCCTCGATAAACATGGTAGCAGACAACCTCGAGAAAAAACTCGCCGCAGGAATGAAGGCGATGGATGAGGGAGATTTCAAGAAAGCATATTCTGCGTTCAAGAAGCTCGTAGAAGAATGTCCAGATAACGCAGAGTGCTGGTATTACAAGGCTGAATGTGGAAACTACGCATCTGGAATGTTCGGTGCAAAAGTAGCTCCTGAAGAGATCATGGAGTCATATAAGAAAGCTATAGAACTCGATGGAGATAGGGTTGACTACTATCAATCATATGGATCATTCTGCATCTCTGTCAATAAATATGATGAGGCTGAAAAAGCATACAACGAGGCTGCCCAAATCGATGAGTCCATGGAATCTTCATTATATTCCGAGTTTGCTATTGAGTATTACAATAATGTAATGGCAACATATGGAGATATCATGGAAGATCCAAAAGCAAGGGCCCCATATGCGAAGAAAGCTCTCGAGTACATGTTAAAGGCACTCGAGATGTCTCCAGAAGAAGCAAAAAGTCTTTTGTAAACCCATTGGACTTTCGACCTTCAGGTCGGGTCTCCTTTTTATTTTCATTTTCATATCTCATAGACATTTGTCTAGTTTACATTTTAACTTGCTTTATGTGTTTAGGTTTCTTGCGTTTTATATGGCTTTTTAATTTAATTATTAAGAAATATTATTCATTTAATGATAATATTTATATACATTTAGACAATTGTCTAATTAATACATATTATTCGTAATAAATGAGGCGAATTAAATGAAAATGATGACAAAAATCACTATGGCTGCTGTTGCAATATTTGCAATGGTTTCGGTTGTGTTATTATCTGCTCCTTTTTCATCTGCAGATGCAGGTGATGTGGCTGATGTTGCAGGGGCAAATATTTCGTGGGTCCTGGTGAGTTCTGCATTAGTTTTCATCATGGTTCCCGGAATAGCACTGTTCTATGGAGGGATGCTCAGAAAGCAGAGTATGACCTCAATGATCACGCAGACACTTATTGCCATAGGTGTGATGACCATCATGTGGGTGGCCGTTGGTTATTCTTTAGCATTCAGTGGTGACGGGGTCATAATCGGAAATCTTTCTCATGTATTTTTGGAGGGTGTGACGACAACAACAACCGGATCAGGAATATCCGATGCAGAGTTTGCACTCTTCCAAATGATGTTCGCACTGGTAACTGCAGCTATCGTACTCGGAGCATGTGCTGAGCGCATAAGATATACTGCAATGGTCTGGTTTTTAGCAATATGGTCGATTCTTGTCTATGCACCCATGGCCCATTGGGTCTGGGGCGGAGGATTGTTCGATCAGTATCTCACGGTCCTAGACTTCGCAGGAGGGACGGTTGTCCATATCTGTGCAGGAGTAACAGGTTTGGCGCTTGTTGCCTTTGCAGGTAGAAGAAGTGACAGGGCTTTTAAAACTCGCGCGCACAATATTCCGTTCGCATTCCTTGGGTGCATGTTCCTTTGGTTTGGATGGTTTGGTTTCAACGGGGGATCTGGATTGGCGGCTGACGGAGTCGCTGTCAACGCAATCCTTGTATCCCAGATATCGGCAGCATGTGCAATGATGGCATGGGCTGCTGTTCAATACCTCACAGTAGGACGTGTAGGTGTATTGGGTATGATAGCCGGCGGCATCGCAGGATTGGTTGCGATAACTCCGGCAGCAGGATATGTCGGTATCTGGGAGTCTATGCTCATCGGAACAGTTGGCGGAATATTGTGCTACTATTCTGTAAGCTACATCAGGAATAAGACGAATGTAGATGATGCTTTGGATGTCTTCGCGGTTCACGGAGTAGGCGGTATATGGGGTGCTATTGCAACAGGAATATTCGCGCGTCCGGAAATGACCGGTGGAATATCAGGTCTTTTATATGGCGGAACAAATCTTTTCGTAGGACAGATAATAGCTGTAATTGCAACGATAGTATTCTGCTTCACGGTATCATACTTGATTATCTGGCTCTTATCTAAGTTTATGAGAGTACGCTGTACAGAAGAAGAGGAAAGAATAGGTCAGGATCTTGCAGAGCATGGAGAGCCTGCATATTCTATGTGAGGTGACTAAAATGAAGATGATTATAGCAATAGTGCGTCCTGAGAAGTGTCAGGCTGTGAAGGATGCGCTTAAGGCTAAAGGTGTCAACGGAATGACTATCACTCATGTTGTAGGCCGTGGAACGCAGGCGGGAATAAAATTCACCAATAGGATCGGAGATTTTCTCGTTGATGAAATCGAGAAGATCAAGATCGAAGTGGTCATCGAAGACGATTCTAACGAGGAGTGTGTGATCAAGACGATAACCGATACGGCCAATACAGGAAAGCCTGGTGATGGAAGGATAATCGTAGTTCCTGTAGAGAAGTTTTTACAAATAAGGTCATAATTTGGATTATTTTTTTAAAACCATTTACCGAACGTCATAGATGTATGTTCGGGGTTCTTATTTTTCAATTTACGTAAGAAAAACCCTGATGTATAAAATTAACAAGAAGAAATGGTAGCGAGGGATCGATTTGAACGATCGGTCTCCGGGTTATGAGCCCGACGGGATATCCTGGCTACCCTACCTCGCTATAATGTACACTAACAGCATTAGGTATAAAAACTTTCCATAAAAACATATAATGTATATACAGTTAAAATACGATTTGAAGTAATAAGAATCGTATTCGAAGCGACTATGGTTTGCATCCGATCCGATATAATAAATCAAAATAGATTATAAGTTAGAAAAATTTTCTCAGAAACATGACATCTTGAATTTTTCCTTTGATGGTGATCTTTTTCATAATGTATGCTTTCATAGGTCTGAGAGTTCCATCTATGAGTGCTTGAAGGTTTTCAGAAGTAGAGATCAGTGTTATATCAGCCTCTTCAAGGAGTTCGTCTTTGAAGTTTGTAATCTGAGCATTCTCTATTTTCATAGAATATTTCTCAGTGACAAGATCTATATTGATGGTCTTTTTAAGAGGCATCACTTCTTTTTTTATATCTTCATTTTTTTCCATTTTTTTATGGAATTTATCGATCAGGTTCTGAATTGAATCATGCATGCTCATAGTATTCACCAATCGCTGAGTTTTGTATTACGGGCTGCGGACATCAGATGCTTCACAGGTTCCCAGGAACAGCGTGTATGCTTTGGGGGACACCCGTTATCTTTTATCCACTTTTCTATGAATTCCATTGTAAAATGATCGCTAGGATATCCTGATCCGATGTTCATATCGAATTCTTTCTGAATATCTTCAATCATTCTGTCTCTTGTAACTTTTGCTATTACAGATGCTGCAGAAACAATTGGGTATGTATCATCGGCTTTATGTCTAGCTACTACGTTCTCACCGTTCAGCCTTAATGACAATGCACTCGAGAATCTCATTTCACTGACATCAGGACAGTCTGCATATACTGTTTCAACTTGATGTTTAGAAACAGCTTCTCGGAACATTTCTAATTCGATGATATTAAGGGACATCTTGAGTCTTCTTTCATCGATCTCGTTTGCAGATGCTATCACAACATAACTGTACGGACAGGCCTCTTTGATCTGATCGTACATTTTTTCTCTGATCTTCGGGGTCAGCTTCTTAGAATCCTTTACATTGATCTCCCTAAGCGCATCATCTGTTTCTGCATAAACAGATCCGACGACCAGAGGCCCTAGTACCGGCCCTCTTCCAGCCTCATCTACGCCACAGATCATAGCATACTCATTCTCTTATTAAGATAATAGCGTTTCCTACACCAACTAAATTATTTGTATGTCTATATATTTTAAGTTGAAAAAGTAATACATTGGGAATATGACTTTGAAGTGTGATGTTCAATATGGAAAAGGTGACACCGGATTCAAACTTACAAAAGTAGGTGTCACCGGAGTCCGTAAACCAGTATTAGTACAGAGAGAACGAGTAACACCTCTTACCGGGGCTTTGAATTGTTCTATAGATATTTTTGTGGATCTTCCTGCAACACAGAAAGGATCCCATCTTTCAAGGAATGTTGAGGTTCTGAAAGAGGTTGCTTATGAAAGTATTTCTAAACCCGTATCAGGCCTAGAGAATATGGCTTCGGATATCTGCAAGAAACTTCTTGTTCATCATGAATATGCTCAGACTGCCGATGTTCGCATAAGGGCAGAATATTTCCGTTCAAGTAAGACCCCATTTGGAAAGAATACACTTGAAAGTTATCAACTGCTTGCAGGTGCCAAGGTGGTCCGCGGCGCCATTGTGAGGAAGACCATCGGAGTGGAGGTCATTGGTATGACTGCATGCCCCTGTGCTCAGCAGACGGTCAAAGAGATGCTCAACTGCAGTACAGAATACCCAGTGATATCACACAATCAGAGGAATGTCTGTACGCTTTTGATGACCATGGACGATAATATCAATTTAGAGGCTGATGATCTCATAGATTTGGTACAGGGTGTTTTCTCGTCGCCTACATATGAACTTCTGAAAAGAGACGACGAAGGACAAGTAGTTATCAATGCTCATTCTAATCCAAGATTTGTTGAAGATGTCGTCAGGAAAGGTTTAAAATTTATCGTAGAGAAATATTCCAACCTTCCGGATGATGTGGAAGTATTGGTCAGAAGCGAATCTGAGGAATCCATCCATAAACATAACGCATTTGCGGAAAGGACAGCGACGCTCGGTGAACTTAAAGGAGAAGCTTCAGAGTAAGAGGTAATCCTCTTACTCTTCGCATTTTTCTAATTTTTCATCTAAAATGGACATATCAGTGATGTAAACATTTTCCGGACATTCCAGATCATTCAGGCATCCGGTCCAATAGACAACGACACCAGGTCCGAACAGATTTGTATATGGACAAAGTTGTTTTCTAGAGTTGAACCTGAATTCAACATTATCTCCGAATGAAGCTTTACTTTCGACCCAATAGATCTTGTGACCATTATACATCATGGGTTCCTTTAGAAGGCAATCAGGTGTTTTCGTAGTTTCTCTTCCATCTTCTTCACGAAGGTCATTCTCGGTCATATATCTGATATCCTGTGAGTTCAACCAATCTTGAAGTAATTCCTCTCCCCAGATTCCTCTGGCTTTTTGTCTGTCATTCGCTTCAGGAGAGTATACCAGATCATTCTTGACGGCTTCACGTACTTCATTGGCAACCTCTCCGCTTTCGAGAAGATCAGGGTCTCTGATGTATTCCCAAAATTGTTTCTTGCCAGTGCCGTTTTCTTGGAAGATGAACATCATGATTAGGATGGGAGGAAAATTGTAGAAGTTAGCAATCTCCAAAAAGGATTTACCTTTCTTCCATTCCTTCATCATTCTGGGCGTATCATTCTTCACCATATGGAAACGTTTTTTAACAGATCTGCTGACCTTTTGAGTGTATAGTGTTTCAAGCAATCTTATATCGTAGCCGTCAGCTAAGAGTATCTGAATATCCTCTGGTCTGTTGAGTTTTTCATACAGATACTTGTAATCTTGATAATCCATGTTAGATCACTGTGATTTGAGATTGATACAGAGGTCTTCGACAGCTTTGATGACAACATCCTGCACCATAGATGTAGGTGGGCAGTATGCGTTCTCCGAACGTACGATGAAATCTTCTGCTGTTACGCCTTCGATCGCTGCCGAGGTCAACCAGTCGATACGACCAGTAGCTTCTTCGCCTGCGATGATCTGAGCTCCGATTATCCTATGGGTCGTTTTGTCTGCTAATACTTTTACAATAAGTTCTTTTCCGCCAGGATAATATCTTGCGCGTGTAAATCCTGTTGCTTTTCCTGCCACGACTTCGATACCATACCACGATGCAAGTCCCATGGAGAGGCCTGTTCCCGCAATCTGTTTATCGCCTATCACGCTGACCCACGGGCTCGCGACTCCGCCAAAGTGTACTTTTTCTCCTGCCGCGTTTTTTCCTGCAACAATTCCTTCTTTTACTGCTGTGGATCCGAGTTGGCTCATTGTGGGGCCAGGCATAATCGCAGATTGACATTGGATAACATCTCCTGCTGCGAAAATATCAGGAACAAGACGTCCTCTTTTGTAAGTCTGAAGCGTAGGCGCTACCGTGAGAGCCCCCAGTTGTCCGATATCAAGTCCCAATTGTTTGGCGATATCTATATTGGCACGTACTCCAGTTGCGAAGATGATCATATCGCATGGATATTCCAGTCCGGCTGCCGTGACACTGGAGACCCGTTCAGTTCCATTTACAGCCTGGATAGGTGCTTTCATGATGAATTTGACACCTTTGTTTTCAAGGTATTTTTGCATCGGGTCTGCCATATCCTTGTCTGCGATACGGGGAATCACCTGGTCCATCATTTCGATGACAGTGACATCTTTTCCGAGGTTTATGAGTGCAAGTGCAATTTCTAATCCGATGACACCTGCTCCGCCGATAACGACTTTTTTTGCATCTTTAAGGGCATTTTCAATATTCTTGCCGTCTCTGACAGTTCTTACAATGAATACTCCTTTGAGATCGATTCCTTGTATAGGTGGTATGAAGACCTTTCCGCCTGTTGCAAGGACCAGTGAATCGTAGTTGTAGGTTTTTCCGTTGGCGGTCACTGTTTTAGCGGTATCGTCCACAGATTCTACTTTTGTTTTTATCAATACGTTAATGTTCTTTTCTTTGGCATAGAAATCCGACGTGTGCATGATAATGTCTTTCCATCCGGTTTGTCCTTCAAGGACCCAGGGGATGACACAGGGTGAGTATGCCACGTCCTCATCTTCAGTGAAGACGGTAATGTTTGCTTTAGGATCTGTTTCCCTAGCGGTGGAAGCTGCAGTCATTCCCGCCGCTCCCGAACCAATGATGATAATGTTCTTAGCCATATGGCTTACCTGTTTGAGTGATTAGACAAACACTTATTAATGTTTCTTTGCGCGTATAAAGGTATGAGCACAAGGGAGAGCTTGTGACTAAGAAGGATTAACTATCAGAATTACGTGCCCATTGATGTTATAACGGACGGTCAGGCCAAATGAAGGAGAAAAGATCACCCTCGCAGCTTGAAACACTGTGGAAAGAAAAAGACCTTGTGAATGGTAAGATATCGGACACTCTTGTCATGATCATGCGCACCAGTGGATGTTGCTGGGCTAAAACAGGCGGATGTACCATGTGTGGATACAGACAAGCATCCATAAGCAGTATAACAGAGGATGATCTCAACAGACAGATAGATCAGGCTCTTTCAAAATACGAAGGGGAGCCATTCGTCAAGATCTATACATCTGGAAGTTTCCTAGATGAGAAAGAGATCCCCATCTCCATAAGAGATAGAATATTCGATGAGTTTTCTGACTGCGGACGCATATTAGTAGAGAGCCGTCCCGAATTCGTTACAAACGATGTTCTGAGTATATTACCCAGATCATTGACTATTGCATTGGGATTAGAGAGCTCTAATCCTGATATTCTTCGCACATCCATCAATAAAGGATTTACGGAACAGGATAGCAAGAGGGCTGGAATGGCCATCAAAGATGCAGGTTTGGTCGTTAGGACATATCTGCTTTTGAAACCGTTGTTTATTACAGAGTCGAAAGCAATAGAGGATTCGGTCAATTCTGCAAGGTTTGCAGATCCGTTCTCGGATGAGATATCTGTCAATCCGATCAACATTCAGCGCGGTACATATGTTGAACGTATGTGGAAGAGAGGGGAGTTCAGATCACCATGGATATGGTCTCTGATAGAAGTATTAAAACAGTTATCTGGAACAGTTAATGCGCGTCTGATGTCATCGCCTTCTGGAGGAGGTTCTCAGAGAGGTGTTCATAACTGTGGCATATGCGACAGGGCAGCTCTGGATGCAATAGAGAAATTTTCATTCACTCAGGACCCAAAGGATCTGGAGGTTACATGTGAATGCAAGGATCTGTGGAAACGTTATATGGAAGCAGAGGAGTTACTGGGTACAGCAACGGATCTCGACAGAGGGTTTGACAACGACCTAATGATTAGGAAGTGAAAAAATGGATTATGATATTAAGAAAGGATGGTTCAAGAATATTGAAGGCGGTCTTTTAAAAGACCTTATGAAAGAGGTTTTTGGCAATGTGTCAGAAGAAGGAGATTTGCTTGTTTCTTCCTATGGTGTTTTGGCCTCGATCAAGGTCAAGATAATTGCGAAAGATAAACTCGACATTGTCACAACAAACAAGATTGGGGCCATGGCGGATGCAGATATCCTCGATAGTAAGAGGAAGCTCAATGTATTTGCGGAGAAAGCTACAGGTTTCGATGCAAAAGCTCGCATGAAGAGAGCTCAGGCAAAAGCCAAGAAAGGCGAGTAAACTTTTTCTCCTGGCCCATTCTTTCTCCCTTATATTAGGTGTACAGTAGTCTTTAAATATGGGTCGGGTATACCATTTCTTAGATTGGACAACTATTGTCTGACCAGACGCAATGGGCAATGCATTTGCATCCCAAGTTCAACTCATATCGAAATTTTTCGAGATGAATACGGCGTCACGGTCGGAACATCAAGACGTTCGTCGAAATACATTGCGAGGTTAGCGAAGATACCCTCACAGGCATGTGTGAAATATGTCACAAAGAAGACGTCCAAAGAGAGGATCTAGGGCATATGGCCCTAGGAAGAGAGCGCAGTCGCAGACACCAAGGCTCGACTCGTGGCCAGAGATCAGCGGAGCCCCTAAAATTCAGGGATTCGCAGGTTATAAGGCAGGAATGACACACGCATTCGTCGTGGACAAGAGAGTTAAGAGCACCACTTCCGGAATGGAATTACAGGTTCCCGTAACAGTTATCGAAGTCCCTCCGATGAAGATTGCAGCAGTAAGATTTTATGAGAACAGCATCATCGGTTTGAAGACCGCAGGCGAAGTTTGGGCACAAGACCTCGAGCCACTCCTGTCGAAGAGACTGAATGTTCCGAAGAATCATACTGAGGCTTCCTTTGAAAGATACAACGACCTCGATGTTGAGGATGTTCGTGTTCTTGCATACACCCAGCCCAAACTGGTAACGGGAGTACCCAAGAAGGTCCCCGACATCATGGAGCTCAGAATCGGTGGCGGAACAATTCCCGAGAGGATTGCTTATGCTAAAGGAATTCTCGGCAAAGATGTAGTAGTTACAGATTTCGCTGTGGAAGGTGCGTTCATAGATGTTATTGCGATCACAAAAGGAAAGGGTTTCCAAGGAGTTACCAAACGTTGGGGAGTCAAGCTTCTGTCCCACAGGAACAGCAAGCACCGCCGCGGAATCGGTAACATGGGTCCAAAGAGACCTGGATATGTAAGAAGCACAGTTCCAGCATCAGGTCAGATGGGATATCACCAAAGGACCGAGTGTAACAAGAAAGTAGTTAAGGTAGGAACAGAAGGAGCTGAAGTCAACCCCAAGGGTGGTTTCATCAACTACGGTGAGATCAGGAACGCATACGTTCTTGTAAAAGGATCCGTACCCGGACCTACAAAGAGACTTATCAGATTCAGAGATGCAACAAGAGCACCTAAGAAGGCAGATACATCGGCACCTGATGTCACATATGTATCTACCGAATCCAAGCAGGGGGCATGAAGTAGATGACACAGACAAATGTTTATTCTGTCAAAGGAGAGGTCTCCGGAACAGTCGATGTCCCTGAAGCATTCTCTACCCCATACAGGCCAGATATTATCAAAAAGGCAATTCTTGCCGCATCTGCCAATTCAAGGCAGCCATACGGACCAGGACCAAGGGCTGGAATGAGACATTCCGTCAAAACATGGGGAAAAGGTCGCGGAGTAGCGCGTGTTCAGAGGGTTCATGATGGAAAGAAAGCTACCGAGTCGCCAAACAACGTCTCCGGTAGAAGAGCACACCCACCAGTTCCTGAGAGAATATGGGCACAGAAAGTCAACAGAAAAGAACTCAAGATCGCACGCTGTTCTGCACTTGCAGCAACGGCATGTGCAGAGTGTGTAAAGGAGCGCGGACACCAGTTCGATGACTCCGTTTCATTCCCGATCGTCATCGAAGACGAATTCCAGAATGTAATGAGCACATCTCAGATCAACGGTATCTTCGATGCAATCGGAATCGGTTATGATGTCGAGCGTGCAAAAGAAGGAACCAAGATCCGTGCAGGAAGAGGTACAATGAGGAACAGAAAATACAGAACACCAGTATCTATTCTAATTGTAGTAGTAGATAGAAAAGTACCTGTATTCAAGGGAGCTTCAAACCTTCCCGGAGTTGAAATAGAGACAGTTGGCACACTTAATGCTAGCATTCTCGCACCCGGAGGAGACGCAGGCAGACTTGTTGTCTATACTAAATCCGCAATCGCACAGATTGGAGAGTGGACACAATGAAGCAGAGCGATATCCTTATCAGACCGTTCGTTACAGAGAAGTCACTCAACTTCTTGTCTGGTACACCCAAACAGAAGTTCAAGGACGGAAACAAGATCGAATTTATTGTCCACAGGGACGCAAGCAAGATCGATGTAAAAGTCGCGTTCGAAGAGCGTTTCGAGGTCAAGGTCGATCAGGTTTGGACTAGAATTCAGAAAGACGGCAAGCACGCTATCATCAAACTGTCAGAGGGTTATTCTGCAGAGGATGTTGGAATGAGGGTCGGAGTATTCTAAGGTGAGTGAAAATGGCAAAGAGATTAATACCACAGAGAAGGGGTCGCGGAGGCCCCCACTACCGTTCCCCCAGCCATAGGCACGTTGACGATGTCAAACTGCCGGCTTTCGACGAGGGCCAGGGAACTATCAAAGATCTGATTCAAGCACCTGGAAGGACAAGTCCGTTAGCAGTCATCGACTTCGATGGAAAAACTGATTACCAGCTCGCTGTCGAAGGAACAAAGGTCGGTCAGACGATCGTTGTCGGAAGCGATAAGATCACGGCTGGAAACATTTCAACATTGTCTAAGATTGCAGAAGGAACTTTTATTCACAACGTAGAGGCAAAGCCTGGAGATGGAGGTAAATTCATCAAAACAGCGGGAACTTCTGGAACAGTTGTGAGCAGAGGAAGCACCGTAATGGTTCTTATGCCCTCAGGAGCAATCAAAGAATTCAACCCCAACTGTCGTGCTGCAATCGGTGTGGTCGCAGGTGGAGGAAGAACAGATAAACCACTCGCAAAGGCAGGAAAGAACTACCTGACACTCAGGTCAAGATCCAAAGCCAACAAGAAGACGAGCGGAGTCGCGATGAACGCAGTAGATCACCCTCACGGTGGAGGAAGTCATCCGCATGTCGGAGGACCGAACTGTATCGGAAGGAACGCACCTACTGGTCAGAAAGCAGGATTTATTGCGCCTAAGAAAAGGAAGGAGTGATTCCAATGGCAAAGAAGAAAATAATTGCAGGATCGGCAAAAGCCACCAGGAGAAAATCCAGGAAGAAGGCATCGGCAATCCAGGCAAGGAGGAAGAAGGAGTTCCTGTACCGCGGATTTACTATGGAAGAGCTTCTCAAAATGTCGTTCGACGAGATACTCGGACTTCTCCCGTCAAGGGCTAGAAGGACCTATCTCCGTGGACTGAACTACGAGCAACAGTTCCTGTTTGATGAACTCAAAGAGGAGAACTCAGGTGTTATCAGGACCCACAGAAGGGATCTTCCTGTAATCCCAGTGTTCGTAGGAAAGACCGTAAGTGTATACAACGGAAAAGAATTCAAAGATATCGAGATTAAGCCCGAAATGATTGGATGTTACCTAGGTGAGTTCGTCATGAACAGAAAGACCCCACAGCATTCAGGACCCGGTGTCGGTGCTACTAGATCTTCGAAGTTCATGCCGCTGAAGTGAGGTGTCAAAAATGTCTACTAATAAAGGATATACAACAGTATCTGACCCAGATACCTCGGCTAAAGCACTCGCTAAAGATCAGCCTGTTTCCCCCAAGTTCGCTCGTGAGGTTGCAGGAATGATTCGCGGAATGAAAGTAGAAGTAGCGGTCAAAGCACTCGAAGATGTAATTGCGGAAGAAAGGCCAGTCCCCCTTAAAAGATACAACAAGCGTGTGTCTCATAAGGCAGGAGTCGGACCCGGAAGATACCCAGTGAAAGCCTCTAGGGCAATCTTGGGTGTCGTCAAGAGCGCAGCATCAAACGCTGAGTACAAAGGACTTGTCTCATCCAATATGGCAATATCAACGATCTCCATCGCAAGAGGCCAAACCATCCCCGGACATATGCCCAGGGCACAGGGAAGGGCTACACAGTGGAATCAAGAGACAGCCAATATTGAGGTAATCATTGAGGAGGTTGAATGATATGGCATCAGAAAGAAAATTCGTTGCCGAGAACATCCGCAGGGTTCTCCTTAAAGAGTATCTCATGAAAGAGGTAAGCCGTGCGGGATTCGGTGGACTCGACGTTCAGAGAACTCCCATGGGTACCCGTGTGATTCTCACAACTGAGAGGCCAGGACTCGTCATCGGAAGGCGCGGTCAGACAATCAAGAATCTGACTCTAGTAATCGAGGAGCGTTTCGGCTTTGAGAACCCCCAGATCGAGGTTCAGGAAGTCGAGAATGCAAGCCTCAACGCACAGATAATGGCAGAAAAATTGGCATTCTCTCTTGAGAGAGGATGGCATTTCCGCAGAGCAGGACACTCCACGGTCCGTAGGATCATGGACTCGGGCGCACGCGGTTGCCACATAATAATCGCCGGTAAACTTACTGGTCAGAGACACAGAACAGAGAAGTTCAAAGAGGGCTACATCAAGTTCTGCGGTGAACCCAAGATCACCTTTATCGATCACGGATACGCGACTGCAAAGTTGAAAATGGGAATCATCGGAGTAACTGTCGAGATCATGAAGCCCAATGCAAGACTGCCTGCTGACACAAGAGTTCTCAGCAAGACAGAAGCTGCTGCGGTCCTTCCGGATCTCTTCGCAGACGTCGTACCCGCAGTATCTGTTGCAACCGAGGAGGCACAGTGATATGTCTTCACTCAGAACAGCAGATATCAGGAATATGAGTGTTGAAGAGCGTAATCAGAAGCTCAAAGAGCTTCGTAATGATCTTATGCACGAGAGAGGAGTTTCTGCAATGGGAGGAGCACCTTCCAGTCCAGGAATCATTCGTGCTATTAGGGTCAACATAGCACGTATCTTAACCGTCCAGAAGGAGGAGGAAGAACTCTGATGGCCGAGATCTGTCCCGTATGTGGATTACCTAAAGAACTCTGCATGTGCGAGGAAATCGCGCGTGAACAGCAGTGTGTTAGGATCTCAGTAGACAGTCGCAGATACGGAAAAATGGTTACCGTCATAGACGGTATCGATGAAAACGATATCGATATCATCGACCTTGCCAAACAACTGAAAAACAAATGCGCCGCCGGCGGAACATGCAAAGACGGTCGTATTGAACTTCAGGGCGATCACAAGAAAAAAGTGAAAGTGGTCCTTGAAGATATGGGCTTCCGTACTGAAGTAAGGTAAGATGAATAGAATGGAATTCATGAGGTCTGAGCTCATTGGACTGGACGTGGTAGTGCTGTCAGCACCATTCTCGGGAATATCCGGGAGAGTGGTCGACGAGACCAAAAACACGTTCACCATCGAATCGGCCGGAACTGAAAGAATGGTACCAAAACCAGGCAATGAGTTCAGATTCACATACCAAGACAGATACGTAGACATCAAAGGAATAGAAATTCAACACCGACCAGAAGAAAGAATAAAGAAGGTTAGGTGAAATAAAAATGACAGCAAAAGTTAAAAACATTGGAATTGACGTCGTTCCTCCCACTTCAGAGTGCAATGATCCAAACTGCCCGTTCCACGGCAGTTTGTCGGTCAGAGGACAGATCATCGATGGTGTAGTTGCCACCGTCAAGATGAATAAGACCGTCGTAATCGAGCGCAACTACCTCAAATATCAGAAAAAATACGAGAGATACGAGAAGAGATCCGCAAGGTATTCATCACATGTATCCCCCTGCATCGGACTTAAAGTCGGAGATGCAGTCAGGATTATGGAATGCCATCCGATCGCAAAGACCGTATCGTACGTTGTAATTGAGAAAAAGGAGTGATGTAAGATGAAGGGAATTGCTGGAAATCAGACAAGGGGACTTCTCAACGGATCTCAACTCAATGTCATCGACAACACCGGAGCAAAGGTAATCGAGATCATCTCGGTTCCCAACTATCATGGTGTTGCTAGGAGAGTTCCAAAGGCAGGTGTCGGTGACTTCGTTATCGCATCCGTCAAGAAAGGAACCCCTGCAATGAGAAGACAAATCGTATACGCCGTCATAGTACGCCAGAGACGTCCAATGAGACGCCCCGACGGAACAATGATATATTTCGAGGACAACGCTGCAGTCATCACAACCGAGACTGGAGAGACCAAAGGTACTGACATAAAGGGACCTGTTGCAAGAGAGGCAGCCGAGAGGTGGCCTCGTATCTCAGCAACCGCGAACATAATAGTGTGAGGTGTAAAACATGGTAAACACAGTAAGTAGCAAAGCAAGGGTACAGAGAAAAGCTCAGGCCCACGCACCGGCACACGTAAAGAGGAAAATGCTTTCAGCACACCTCAGTCAGGATCTTCGTGCAAAATATGGTATCCGTACAGCGAGGGTCTGCAAAGGAGATACCGTTGCAGTTCTTCGTGGCGATGAAGATATTCGCGGAACAGAAGCTAAGGTCCTCGAGGTCTTTACAAAAACTGGACGCGTTTCAATAGATGGAGTGACAATCAACCAGGCAGACGGTACAGCCACTGTCCGCCCGATCCACGCATCGAACTTAGTGATCACAAAACTGAACACCGAGGATGCATGGAGAGTCGAGTCACTTTCCAAAAACAAGGAGGCTAAAAAATGAGCGATCACATGAAAAGATTGGCAGCGCCAAGGTCATGGCCCCTGAAAAGGAAGGTCTCGATTTTCGCGACAAAACAGTCCCCCGGAGCACACTCCGTTGAGACCAGCATGCCTGCAGTTCTTGTCCTTAGGGACATGTTGAGTGTATGTGACACCGCCAGAGAGGCAAAGAGGATCATTGGAAACCGTGAACTGTTCGTTGACGGTGTTGCAGTGAAAAACCCTAAGGCTCCTATCGGTGTTATGGACACCGTTTGTATACCGAAAATAAAGTCATGCTACCGCATGCTGATATCTGACAAAGGAAAGCTCGCGCTTGTCCCGATCAGTGAAGATGAAGCATCATGGAAAATCTGTCGTATCGAGGGTAAGACCAAGATCAAAGACGGAAAGATCCAGCTCAATCTCAGCGGCGGAAGGAACATGACCATCGACAAGAATGATTACAAAGTCGGAGATTCACTCAAGATCGATGTTAAAGATCAGAAGGTCATGGGAAGCTACCCTCTTGCACAGGGATCGACAGCACTCATAATCAATGGTTCATTGGCCGGTCAGGTTGAGACCATCGCAGAGTATGTCGTTGTAAAAGGTCCATCAGAGAATATCGTAAAGTTCACAAACGGAATCGAGACGGTCAAGAAGAATGTATTCATCATCGGAGTAGGAAAATCCGAGATAAAAATTCCGGAGGCGTCTGAATGAATCCAATGAGAGAACTCCACGTTGAGAAAGTATCTATCAACATCGGAGTAGGTGAGGCCGGAGAGAGACTCGCAAAAGCACAGAAGGTTCTAGATATGGTCACAGGACAGAAATCTGTTCAGACAATCTCGAAAAATGTGAACAGGGATCTCGGAATTCGTGTCGGTATGCCACTCGGATGTAAGGTAACTCTGAGAGGAGATGCTGCAGAAGTATTCCTCAAGAAAGCACTCTCAATCAGGGAACAGCGTGTACACACATATTCCTTCGATAAAGAGGGTAACATGTCATTCGGTATCTCAGATTATACTGATTTCGAGGGTATGAAATACGATCCAGAAATCGGAATATTCGGTATGGATGTTAGCGTTGTCCTCAGAAGAGTAGGAAACAGGATTACTCAGAGGGCGCTTCTGAAAAGAAGGGCACCTACGAGCCACCGTGTCAACCGCGATGAGGGGATTCAGTTTATGAAAGACAAATATGAAGTCGAGGTGATCGAATGAAACCAAAGAAACAATTTGGCAGATCGATCGGATGCACTCGCTGCGGACGCAGGAGAGGTATCATCAGAAGGTACGGAATGCACCTCTGTCGTCAGTGCTTCAGAGATATGGCCCCAGAACTTGGGTTCAAGAAGTATTCGTGAGGTGTGATAAATGCAAAGCGATCCATTAAACGACGCAATGTGCGTCATAAAGAATGCAGCCTCTAACGGAAAGAGCGAATGTACTATCCAGCCATCTTCAAAACTCATCGGCCGCGTGCTGAAAGTTATGCAGGATTATGGATATATCAATCAGTTCGAGTACATAGAGGACGGAAAAGCCGGTAAGTTCCGCGTCATGCTCAAAGGAGCAATCAACGACTGCGGTGTAATCAAGCCAAGGTATTCGGTTAAAGCAAACGATATTGAGAGATTCGAAGCAAGATTCCTTCCTGCTCAAGATTTCGGAGTATTGATTGTGACCACTACTGCAGGTGTAATCACACATACCGATGCAAAAGAGAAAGGCATCGGCGGAAAATTATTAGCATACATTTACTGAGGAATATAGATGACAATAGCAGGGAAAATCGAAAGTACCATCGCCATCCCCGATGGGGTGTCCGTCACAATGCACGAGAACACCATGAAGGTCAAAGGACCGAGGGGTGAATTGAGCAGAAACTTCGCGCACCCTCGCGTAATAATTGCCATCGGAGAAGGAGTCGTCAGCGTAAGCTGCGAATACCCGAGAACTAAGGAAAAAGCAATGGTAGGAACTTTTGTCGCCCATGTCAGAAACATGATCAAGGGTGTAACAATCGGATATACTTATGGCCTTAAGATCGTGTTCTCTCACTTCCCGATGAAAGTGACCGTAAAGGGAAATCGCGTCGAGATCAACAACTACATGGGAGGACATGCACCGCGCTACGCCAATATCATTGGCGGATGCAAGGTAAAGATCTCTGGTGCAGATGTATCAATTGAAGGAAACGATATCGAGGCCTGCGGTCAGACCGCAGCTAACCTTGAGAAAGCAACTTCAAGACTCGGATTCGATAAGAGAACATTCCAGGACGGAATATATATCGTCCACAAATCACACAAGGTGAAAGAATGACCGTTAAATCACTCACTGACCTTCAGGGCCTTAAAGCAGAAAATGTTGCTGAACTCGAGCAGATCGGCATCAAGACTGTTGAAGAGCTTAAGGCTACATTGTTCGACGATGTAAAGGTCAAAGAAGTAATCAAGAATCTGTCTGGTGTAGGACCGAAGACCGTTGAGAACTGGAAAGCAGCTCTCGAAGGTTCAGTCGAACCGTCAAAGATATCGAAATCTGTCGAGATCGTCGAGGAAGAGGTTAAATCCATCCTTGGAAAGAAAGGTGAGATCGTTGAGAATGACTCAGGATATTCCGTAAAGGCAAAACCAGAGCTTAGCAACGAGACCACAGATGCACTTGCAAGGAGAGCAATAATCTCTGGACGTAGGCCTGCATTCAAAAGACAGGAATGGTTCAGATATTCAAAACTCGGGGAGAAATGGAGAAAACCGAAAGGTATCCATTCAAAGATGAAAAGACAGTTGAAAAGACGTGGACCAATGGTAGACATAGGATACCGCGGACCTGCATCTGTCAGAAGTCTTCATCCTTCAGGATTTGAAGAGGTTCTCGTTTACAATGTAGAAGGACTTGAGAACATCGATCCAAAGATACAGGCAGCTCGCGTAGGCGGAACAGTCGGTACTAAGAAAAGGATCGCAATCGAGGACAGAGCTGCAGAGCTCGGAATTAGAGTCCTTAACAGGATGGTGTGAATATGTCAGATCTGAGAAACCAGAGAAGAATGGCAGCTGAGATCCTGAAGTGCGGGCAGAACAGGGTTTGGATCAATCCAGATAAAATGGAAGATGTCGAAGACTGTATCACCCGTTCTGATATTCGTACAGCCATAGCTTCGGACCTTATCAAGGCTAAACCGAAGAATGGAACATCCAAGGGAAGAATAAGACACGTAGCCGAACAGAAGGCCAGCGGTAAAAGGAAAGGACCTGGTAGCAGAAAAGGAACAGCAAACGCACGCGTTTCTGATAAAAGCAGGTGGATGGCCACCATCAGACCTATCCGTGAAGAGCTGAAAAGCCTGAGGGCAGATGGGAAGATAACCCCGTCAGTCTACAGACTTTACTATAGGAGAGCCAAGGGAGGAGTTTACAAGTCCCGCAGGAACCTTAAACAGCACATGATATCCGCAGGCCACTTGAAAGAGGAGGAGATCTGATGGCAACAGGACCAAGATATAAAGTTGCGTTCCGCAGAAGAAGAGAGTGCCGTACTGATTACTACGCTCGCCGTAAGCTTTTAACAAGCCATGAGGCGAGGGCAGTCGTTAGAAGGTCCAACAAGAATGTCACAGTTCAGTTCATTAACTTTGACATGATAGGCGATTTGATCACAACCTCGGCAAGCACCAGAGAGCTTAGCAAAATGGGATGGGAATATTCGTGTTCCACCATTCCTGCAGCGTATCTCGTTGGATATCTTGCCGGAAAGAGAGCATTGAAAGCAGGAATTGAATATGCGGTTCTTGATCTGGGTATGCAGAACCCTCAGCACGGCGGAGTATTATTCGCAGTCGTCAAGGGAATGGCAGATGCAGGGCTCGAAGTCCCCCACAGCGAGGAAGTACTTCCCACTGAGGAAAGGATCAACGGAAAGCATATTGATGATGGTATAGAGGCTGCAATGAGCAGCGTCAAAGACAAGATGGAGGCTGAGTAAAATGGATTGGATCCCGAAAACAAGATTGGGCCAGATGGTCCTTAACGGCGAGGTCACAACCATGGGCGATGCATTGGCCACAAGGCTGCCCCTTCGTGAGGCAGAGATTGTGGACATTCTCCTTCCTGACCTGAAAGATGAGGTCATAGATCTCAACATGGTTCAGAGGATGACCGACTCCGGAAGGAGGGTCAGATTTGCGGTGACATGTATCGTCGGAAACGGCGATGGATTCATCGGAATCGGACGTTCCAAAGGAAAGGAAGTCGGACCATCGATCAAAAAAGCCATCGATAACGCAAAACTCAACATCATTGAGATCAAGAGAGGATGCGGATCATGGGAATGCGGATGCGGACAGGTGCATTCATTGCCCTTCGAGGTAATAGGACGTACCGGATCAGTAACAGTTTACCTTAAACCAGCACCTCAGGGTATCGGATTGGCAGTTGGAGATGTCGCAAAGAGTCTTCTTACACTTGCCGGAGTCCGCGACTCATGGGGATTCGCAACAGGAAACACAAAGACAAAGGTCAACTATGCGATGGCAACATTCGATGCACTCACACAGACTGCCCGTATAAGGGTAACCGAGGAGCAGGCAAACAGATTGAATATCGTGCCAGGCCCTATCGGCATATCCATAAACGAGACCGATGTCGATTCCCAGGAGGAGTAAACATGACATTCGCAGTTATTCGTGTACGCGGACAGCCCGATGTCAATCGTGATATCGAGCATACAATGGGCCTTCTCGGCCTGACCAGGGTCAACCACTGTGTGGTTGTCCCCGAGAATGCATCCACAAAGGGAATGCTCCAGATGATAAAAGATTACTGTACGTGGGGAGAGATCAATCAGGACACTCTCACGGCAATGATCCGCATGCGCGGAAGACTTGCCGGCGACAAAGAGATCACCGATGATTATCTTAAAGAGAAATCTGATTTCGCAACAGTTGAAGATCTTTCAAAAGCGATCATCGAGAACAACTACAAGATGAGAGACGTTGAGGCTGTGAAGCCCGTCTTCCGCCTGCATCCCCCGATAAAGGGATACGAGGGCAACAAACGTTCTTACCAGAACGGTGGAGCGCTCGGATACAGGGGCGAAACGATCAACGATCTCGTCAACAGGATGCTGTGAGGTGAAAAAATGCCAAGCAGAACCAAAAAGATGAGAGGATCCAGGACACACGGCCGTGGAAAGAAAGCTGGACGTGGAGCAGGTATTACCGGAGGTCGCGGTAACGCGGGACTTAGTAAGACCGGTAAGATATGGATGTTGAAATACGACAGAGATCATTTCGGAAGACATGGTTTCAAGAGACCGCAGTGTATGGTTGAGGCCAACTCTACTATCAACATCAGCGAACTCTTGGAGCAACTCGACCGTTTCGTTTCATTGGGCTTCGCCGCAAAAGAGGGGGATATCTATAATATCAACCTGACCAATGCGGGTATCGATAAGTTACTCGGAAACGGAAACATTGATGTCGCAGTTAATGTGACAGTATCTGTTGCATCCGCCAAGGCACACGAAAAGATCGAAGCTGCCGGCGGAAGCATCGTCGAGTAAAGATAATCGAGGAGTAGATGTTGGATGGAAGAACAACCTAGCTTGTTGTACAAGTTTAAACCACTGGGCGACAAGCTCCCCGCCGTCAAACGTCCTGAAGGCCATGTGCAATTCAGGACCAAGATGATGTGGGTCATTGTCATATTGGTCGTGTACTTCGTAATGACCAATGTGTACATATACGGTCTAGATCAGGCAAAGTCTCTAGACTTATTTGCACAATATAGGACTATAATGGCAGGAGCGTCAGGTACGATCCTGCAGCTAGGTATAGGCCCCATCGTCACAGCCTCGATCATCATGCAGTTGTTCGTAGGTGCCAAGATCATAAAGCTTGACCTTACGAACAAGAATGACAAGGCCTGCTATCAGTCCGTCTTGAAGCTATTGGTCATTGTAATGATATTCGTAGAGGCAGTACCTCAGGTATTCGGTTACCTGATCGCCTCTGACGCCTTCGTTGCAACCTATGGTGGATTCGGATCGAAAGGCCTGATCATTCTCCAACTGTGTGTTGGATCATACTTAGTGTTCCTGTTCGATGAAGTAGTATCGAAATGGGGTATCGGAAGTGGTATCTCTCTCTTTATCGCAGCAGGAGTGTCTCAAGCAGTATTCACAGGAGCTTTGAACTGGTATCCGTACGACGCTAGTGCGGCTATGAGCATGTCCAATCCTCCGGCAGGAACGATTCCAAAGGCGATCTACGTATTATTCAATACGTCGTCTGATGGGTTGGCAAGTGGAGGATACGAGTTGATATTCTTGGGTCAACCAAATCCCATGATAGCTCTGATAGGAACGATAGTGATCTTCCTAGTGGTTGTATATCTGGAGTCAAGTCGTATCGAATTGCCGTTATCACACGGTAATGCAAGAGGTGCAAGAGGAAGATATCCGATCAAATTGATGTACGCAAGTAATATCCCAGTCATCTTGATGTCTGCATTGTTAGCGAACTTCAGCATGATCGCATTGTTGT
This sequence comes from Candidatus Methanomethylophilaceae archaeon, assembly GCA_963676235.1. GTDB lineage: Archaea > Thermoplasmatota > Thermoplasmata > Methanomassiliicoccales > Methanomethylophilaceae > JALNYB01. The sequence goes on along the minus strand of OY781044.1, from coordinate 432,902 downwards.
TATACAGCAATAGTTTCCTAAGCAGTATTCCATTCTTAGGAGGTAATTCGGCTATCGGATTCTTCGAATCTGGAAGTACTACTGCGGCAGGTGGACTAGCGTGGTATCTGTCGGCACCTACAGGGATAACAGGTTGGCTTATGCCTATCTTGGATCCTACTAATTACGGTAATAGTCATTCGGCACTGCAGAACATGTGTCACGTTGCCGTTTACGGTACAGTAATGGTGATGGGTTCGATAATGTTCGCAAAGTTCTGGGTTCAGACAACCAACCTAGGGCCTGAAGCAGTAGCTAATCAGATTCAGAAGTCTGGTATGCAAATACCTGGATTCCGTAGAGATCCACGTGTATTGAAGCGTGTGTTGGAAAGATATATTCCGGCGATCACGATTCTATCAGGAGCTCTGGTCGGAGCGTTGGCTGCCGGTGCCGATATGATCGGTACGACAGGTAATGCATCAGGTACAGGTTTGCTGCTGACAGTAGGAATCATGATTCATTTCTACGAAGCCGTAGGACGTGAACAAATGATGGAAATGAATCCTGTGATGAGGGGATTCTTCGGTGGAGAGGACTGAAATGCCTAATCCAGGAACCCCCAAAAGCATGCAACAAATGCAACAACAGATGCCAGGAATGCCGAAAGGCACGATGATCGGCATGGTGTTGATCATGGTCATAATGCTTGTGGTCATGAGTTTCAGAGAGCAGATCGGAGGTGCACTGAACGTAGTGTTCCAATTCATTAATTTCGGAGGTAAATGGCCGGTATTAACTCTGATCATCGCTGGTCTGATCATGATCACATTAAGCACTGTGATCAGAGGATTCTTGACAGATCCCATCGCACAGGCAAGATCACAGCAGATCCAGTCTGCTTTCAATGCAGAAATGCGTCAGGCAAGACTGGAAAACAATTTATTCAAACTAAAGAAACTTCAGGAAAAGCAACCAGAAATGATGGCGCAATCCATGAAAGCAAGCACAGACATGATGAAGATCATGCCAGTTACCATGGTTGTCGTTATTCCCATATATGCATGGGTTTGGTATTTCCTCGATTGTGGTATAGTTCCGATCGAATTGTTGACAATCAATCTTCCGTGGGGCCCCCAGTATATCATGGACACTCTATGGGTGATGCCTGTTTGGATCATAATCTATACATTGATCAGCTTACCAATCGGACAGCTTGAGAATAGGATCGTAAGATTCATTCTCTTGAGAAAACGTTTGAAAGATCTTGACGGTATAGAGCACAAGAGCTGAAACTAATGAGGATAACTATCAGCGGCCCTCCGGGTTCCGGAAAAACGACCGCTTGCAAGACTATTTCGGAAAAACTCGGTCTCAAGGCAATCGTCTTCGGTCAGATATTTCGTGAACTTGCGGCCGATAGGAATATGACCCTCAGAGAATTCAGTTCTTTAGCCGAAAAGGATCCATCAATAGACAAGATGATAGATTCCAAGATATTGGAGGCCGCCCGTGCGAACTCCGATATCATATTGGAATCTAGATTGTCCGCCTACATGCTTTCTAAGAATAATATTCCGGCCCTTAAGATATATCTAGATGCTTCACCAAGTGTCAGAATGGCTAGAGTCGGTGTAAGAGAGGGCGAAACTCTCGAGAATGCGTGTAAGGATACACTTGCACGTCAGGCATCAGAGGCGAAACGTTACAAAATGTATTATGATATAGATATCGAGGACAAGAGTGTCTATGATGTTATCATATTGACCGATGATATCACTCCTGATGAAGTGGTAGACACGATCCTCGAGGCTGTAGGTGTTAGTACGTGTTAATTAAAGATCCGAAGACATTACCCGATAAATGGGGAAAGAGACCTTCCGATCGTTCAGTGGGAGAATTGCTAAATGCAGGCGTTATCGCTCTGGATAAACCATCAGGCCCTACCTCGCATCAAGCGACAGCTTGGGTAAAGAATGCGTTGCATACCGAGAAGGTAGGGCACGGAGGAACATTGGATCCGTATGTCAGTGGAGTGCTTCCAATATGCACGGGAAAAGCTGTTCGTTTGACAGATATCGTTCTTTCTTCTGATAAAGAGTATATCTGTTTGATGAGAATTCATTCAGATAGATCTGAGAGGCGGGTCAGAGAAGTAATGGGAAAATTTTGCGGCAAGATCTATCAGACACCTCCGGTGAGGTCTGCAGTAAAAAGACAGCTGAGGATAAGGACCATCAAAGAGATCGAGATCCTTCAAATCAGAGGAAGAGAGATATTATTCAGAGTTGCATGCGATGCAGGAACATACATCCGTACACTTTGTATGGATATCGGCGAAGTTCTAGGATGTGGAGCGAACATGCAGGAACTTAGGCGTTCTCGTTCAGGATGTATGACGGAAGCACATGCGGCTACGTTGCACGACCTTACAGATGCCTATATATTTTGGCAGGAACGTGGAAGCGGAGAATGGTTAAGAAGCCTTATTCAACCGATGGAGGTCCTTGTAGATCCGTTGCCTAAGGTAGTTGTAAAACCGACGGCTGTAGATGCTATATGCCACGGCGCAGATCTAAATATTCAGGGAATTCATATGTTGGATGATGAGATCCGGAAGAATGCTCTTGTAGCACTTATGACCGCAAGAGGAGAATTGATCGCTATCGGAAAGATGACGATGTCTTCTGCAAAGGTCATGACTGCCGATCAGGGAAAGGCGGTTAATGTCGACCGTGTATTCATGGATCGCGGCCATTATCCGAAGATGTGGAAGTTCTCTACAGATCTAGAAGAACTCCAAGAGGACATTCAGATAGAGTGATTATTGGAAATCACTATTAATTCGGATGTCTATATCATAGTCAACAGGTGTAGAGGCAATGCCGTTATTTGAAAAGAGTGTTCAGGTCTTCAGTGAAACGGATATTTCCGTAGGGGATCTAGATTACACTGCTTCAGGTTGTTATCGCAATGTGGTCACACGTTCTTTTGATGTGAAACCTAAAAGGGTGTTATTCGTCAAGATATCGTCTGATAAGATTGTGGATGTAGTGGTGGCTAACAGCGATGGTTCAGCTGCAGCACATAAAGAGGGTATTACAGATTATGATATTGGTCCCATAATCACAGGTAATAACAAGAATATGGGTATTTTATTAGGAGTTTATCTCGGAGATAAAGCTAAGGTAAATGTTGAGATCCGGATGGAAAAGAAATGAGTTTGCACATTGAAAAAGGAATGAAGGGTGATTTCTGGACAGATCAGTTACCAGAAGGACTTTCACTCATGCGTCCTGTGGATAAGCTCATGATCGTTGCAGCGGTAGTATCTCTAATATCGAGTATTGTTTATGTTCTGTATGAATGCATTTTCAATGGAGGTTCAGCTTACGATCTTATCCCATGGCTTGCAGCTCCGTTCTTTATATGTGGCATCATAGCGTATATTTCCTTGAAATATTGGATACTGATAGTGATTGCATGCACAGGTCCGATCATGTGGATATTCGACGTATCCTCTGATATGATATTTTTCTCCATGTTCATAGTGATAGGTGCAGCAGGAGTGGTAGGGATCATATGTGCTTTGCAGAGAATGATATTCTACAGGGTCATTCACATGATAGAGTATGTGAACATCAAGAAGAAACTCACGCTCTCAGATAGACTAGTGGCCTTCTTGTTCAATGTTCCTGATGATCTTGATACAAGGAACATAACTTTTAATTATTCACTTAGAAGGACCAAAATCCCATGGAAGGAGATGGGGGGTTCGATGTCTTTGGGTCTTATGATAGGGATGTTCATCTGGATATATATCTCAATGAATCCGATGTTCATCAATCTCAGCACTGGTTCCAATATTCCGTTGTTTATGTTCGCTCTTATACTCTATATCCCGGTGTTAGTGATGCCTTGGGTGATATTCAAATCACTCAATGTAAGGATAGAGACAAATTATCGTGATTTTAAAGTGTACAATGGAATAAAGGCTACGCTCAAGAGAATGGCAGTTCCGGTGTTTGCCGCTTTAATGTATGTCATTGTCGCGATAAACACATCAAACATAATGTCCGTTCTCTACTATATTGTACTTTCAGCCATTATGATCGTTTCAATAATAGGGTTCGTATCTATGCTGTATTATCTTGTTTTCGAGTCATCTATAATCAATGATATCGTTTCAAAATGGAAGATATTCCGTCCTGTTTCCATATTCATGGGATTGGATGAAAAATTGAGCAATGGATCATTGGATGATTTTCCTGGCACCCCTATAAGAGATAAAAATGACTTCGGGAAATTGATAATACCCGAAGAAAAATGAGTTTATTCTCACATGAATTCGGAGTTCATACGTCCGGGTTTATCTAACGCTTCGAAGATAGGTTTGAATATTTTTCCTGATGACATTCCCGGGGTCTTGTTTATGCCCAGAAGTTCTGGTTCTTTATTATTGGTTATGATTACAAGGTATCTCTGTTCTACATTTTCTGCGGTTATGAACGGTTCTTGGAATTTATTAACAATATCCAACACTACATCCGCCATGAGCTGTATCTGTTCCGGTGTGAGGTCATCAGAAACTTTGACTATAAACGAGCAAAATTCTGTCTCACCGTTTAGTATGAATGTAAGTTCCGACTCATTGAGCAGATCTTTGAAGGTATTGTCTTTCTCACTGTTTCCGGCAAGTTCGAGTAGTCTGTCTTTCGCTGTGTAAGGTATGTCGAGATATATCGCATCCTTACCAAGTATCTTCCACATAGGCACCAAAATGTCCTTTGTATAGTTAAGGAATGTGATTGTACAATTTTAAAAATAGTATTTTCATCAAAAGTTTAAAAACGATGTTATTAATCTCAGTTCTGGTCATAGCATGGTAGAGAATTTCAAAGTCACACCTTGGGAAGTTACGGGGGACATAGATTATGATCTCCTGATGAAGAAATTCGGTACAACTCCTATAGATGACGCTCTTCTGAAAAGGCTGAGCAAATATGGCGAGGTGCATCCCATGCTAAGAAGAGGCATATTCTATACTCATAGGGATTTGAATCTGCTTCTTGATGAATATGACAAAGGTAACAAATTCTTTTTGTACACAGGAAGAGGCCCGTCGGGAAGCACGCACCTGGGTCATTTGATGCCGTGGATATTCAACAAATGGATACAAGATACATTCAAAGTCCCGATGCTGTTCCAGATGACCGATGATGAGAAATTCCTTTTCAAAGATCTTACATTAGATGAGACTAGATCACTGGCTTATGAGAATGCATTGGATTTTGTTGCATTGGGATTCGATCCTGAGACTACAAAGATCATTCTTGATACTGAATGCATCAAAGAACTTTATCCGATTTCATTGAAAGTTGCTAAGAAGGTTACTTTTTCAACGGCAAAGGCAGTATTCGGATTTGATAATTCCACGAACATCGGTTCGATATTCTTCACAACGATTCAAGCGGCTCCCGCGTTCCTTCCAACAGAAATGGAAGGCAGACAGGTTCCGTGTCTCATACCGTGCGGTATAGATCAGGATCCGCATTTCAGGGTTGCAAGGGACGTAGCTCCAGGACTCAATTATCCCAAGCCAACGATGTTGTATTGTAAGATGTGTCCAGGACTCAACGGTGGAGACAAGATGTCATCTTCTGATCCTATGGCGACCATATATACAACAGATACAGCTAAGGATGTCAAGAAAAAGGTTGGGAAGGCATTCACTGGAGGATGCACAACAGTTGAAGAGCAACGTGCCAAAGGCGGAAATCCCGAGGTCTGCGCTGTATTCAAGTACAATTACTATCTTTTCGAGAAAGACGACAATAAGATCAACGATATGATAGTGAAGTGTAAGGCCGGAGAGATACTCTGCGGAGAATGTAAGATGGCACTCACGAACAAGATCAATGTTTTCCTCGAAGAACATCAGGCGAAAAGAGAAGCGGCCAAAGAGATCGTCGACAGTATGACCTTCAATGGCTTCAAATGGTGATAAAATGAACATGTCAGAGATCCTTGAAGGACTGAGCTATAATGAGAAAAGACTGCTTATGGCTCTCGAAGAGACAGATGGTATGAGTTCACCCGCAGACCTCATTGCAGCAGGTAAATTCGATCTTGAAGTAGAGGTAATGGGTTCAGCTTCATGGCTGGCATCAAAAGGCCTTGCAGAGATCAAAGAAGAGACCTTCAAATTTTATGAATTGTCAAACGCGGATATTGTGAAGGATGGTCTTCCAGAAAGACGTGCCATTATATTCATCGATGCTGCCGGTGGAAAGATGGATATGGCCACTCTGGCAGAGAAGATGCCTGATGGCGAGGATAAGATCGCCGTAGGATGGTTGAAAAGGAAGGGATTTGCAGATATTGTCAAGGAAGGCGATGCAAAATACCTTGTTCTTACAGTAGTAGGAAAGACGGCATTGAATTCTAAAATGCCAGACGAAGAACTTCTTGAGAAAATGCTTGGCGGACCCGTATCCGAATCCGAAGCAGATGCGAAGTTGATAAAGGATATAAAGGGCCGTCAGGGAATGATTCAGGATAAGATCGTTTCTAAAAGGGAGATAAAGCTTACAGAAGAAGGCCACAAGGCAGCTACTTCAGGTATTGAACTCAAGAAGCAGGTAACAGATATTACGGACCGTTTGATACAGAGTGGAGAATGGGAGAACGTTGACTTCAGAAAATATGATATTCAGACGTTCGCACCCGCTGTCACGCCTGCAAAGAAACATCCGCTTTCAAGATTAGGAACAGAGGTAAGGAAATTATTCACAGACATGGGATTCACAGAGATGTCGTCTGAATACATTCAACCTGCATTCTGGAATCTGGATGTTCTATATACTCCTCAGGATCACCCTGCAAGGGATCTACAGGATACTTTCTATCTAGATCAGCCTAAGAGTATCAAGATCGAAGATGAGGATCTTGTCGCAACCATCAAAGCTATTCACGAGAACGGTGGAGATACGGGGTCAACGGGGTGGGGAGGTCATTGGTCCAGAGAGAAGGCAGAGGCTGCGCTTCTCAGGACACATAGCACAGTAAGTAGTATCAGGTTCATTGCCGAGCATCCTGATGCCCCTCAGAAGGCTTTTTCGATTTCAAGGATCTTCAGGAAGGAATCAATAGATTCTACACATCTTCCTGAATTCACACAGATAGAAGGTATAATCATCGATGAGCATGCAGATTTCAATATGCTCATATCGATAATCAAGGAGTTCTATTCAAGGATGGGATTCGATCAGATAAGGATCAGGCCTGCATATTTCCCATATACGGAACCGTCATTAGAACTTGAAGTGTTCTTCAATGGAAAATGGATGGAATTAGGGGGAGCAGGGATTTTCAGACCAGAGGTCTTGGCACCTTTCGGAGTGAAATATCCGGTACTTGCCTGGGGATTCGGTTTTGAGAGATTGGCGATGTTGAAATGGGATATCAAGGATATCAGGGAATTGTATATCTCGGATCTTGATAATCTCAAAAAGAATCCAATCCTCTGATTCAGAATTTAATGGATTCAATATCAAGTTTGACGTCACTTGTAAGTCTGTCTATCTTGGTCTTGATCCTATCTTTTTTACATACTTTGCGTGCTTTGCTAAGATAACTGAGACATTCGTCGGTGTTTCCGCGTCTGTATGCGATACTCGCTCTGAGGATCAATATCTCGTCGATATGGGATGCTTCTCCGTTTTCAGAGAGGATCTTGTACGCAGAGCTGAGGTATGTCTCTGCTTCGTTATATTTTTCAAGGACGAATAATGCTTTCGCTGCAATGATCGCGGCACTGGGCAGTTTCTTATCCTCGAAGATCTTTGCTGAAGCCTCATATGCTTTGTCTGCGTTACCGGAAATAATATTCGCTTGTGCTCTGATCAATGAGGGCTTTATGGTCTTATAATCGTCCAGAATATCTGCACAATATAACGCATCGGCGATATTATCGCAATCTAATGCAATGTTTGCTCTGAGTTCATATATTTGTTCTGCATATTTTGGAACAGGTGTTACATCTTTCAAGATGTCTAGAAGATCGTCATTCGGATTGTCAAGGAATTCTTCTGAATTTTTAAGAAGTAATTTACAGGCTTCTATATTCCTTCCTGCTTTTGATAGGTGATATAGTTTTTCTTGTATGTCGTCGCCATTATCTGTCCACCAATCTGCAGCTTGACTGTGCCAAGTTCTTATTTTTTCAGGATCTGCAACACCAACATACTTTTCTTTTACATTATCACTTATCTGTACAAGGCCGTAAAAATCTGTTGGAATGACACTTGTATTGGTATCAGGCAGTGTCTTTCGGGGAATCGGCACTCTGAATATACATGCTAATCCGAATGTATCCCTATCTTCTGGGTTCAAATTTTCCCACAATACTTGCGGATCGCATCTTTTCATATCAAGAAGTGTATCGATGGTGACACCGGTGGATTCGAGTTTGGTCTTGAGGGTTTCGGATTCGCTCCATCCTTTTGAGAGAAGATAATACGCTTTTCTTTTACTTCCAGCGGTCTTTACATGTGTAGACCATGAGCTGACCATATTCAGTTCTTCAAGTTTTTTAAGTTCTATACAAGCGTGTGCACGAGAAATTCCGAGTACTGAAGCAATACCATCCTGTGTAAGGTCAAAAGGAACGTTGTAACTTATGCTGGAGTCGATCCCCGGGAATCTACTCAGATGAAGTATCAATCTTTCTTTTTTGGTTATGTTTGTACTCGACATAATCGCAAATGGCGCATAGGATTTATATCATCTTCGTGTTTGATAGTGTCAAATAGGTGTTTATCATGTCAAAATTGTTGATTTGCAGTGAACCGGACCTTCCTTCTGTTAATATGAAGAATAGTCTTTTTTCTATTATGGAATGGGAAGTATTGGACTCGGACAACTACAGCAGATTTTATCAACATGAGGATATGGTGGTATTATCAATACCTGATATGCACATTTACACGGATTGTGTTGATGAACTCGCTGAGAAGCATGGCATAAAGGTTGATAATGTGATATTCATGTCAAAGCATTCATCGGCGAGTGGAGAACCAGCATTGACTGTGCACCCTATAGGAAACTATCATGACAATAGCCTTGGAGGAAAGATCCAGACTTTGGTAAAACCCATGCCGGCACTCATGACAGATGCGCTTAGGCGTATTGTGAGATACAATGATATGACAGAATTCCAGACATGTTTTGAGGTCACCCATCATGGTCCATGGTTAGATAAGCCTACCATGTTCATTGAGATCGGAAGCGATGACCGTAATTGGGGAAATATTCATGCCTCAGAGATCTTAGCATACGTTCTAAAGGATATTAAGACCAACGACTATCCCACCATCGTAGGTGTGGGCGGAGGACATTATGCTCCCAGATTCACAGAAGTTGCTTTGAAGTACAAGGTCAATTTTGGTCACATGCTTCCAAATTATCAGTTGGAAAACAGGGATGATGAGGATATAGTCAGAATGATAAAGGATGCATGTAATGTGTCAGATACCAAGGTCGTTTATATTCATAGGAATTCTATGAAGAAGCCTCAGGAAAAGCGCATCACAAGCATCATAGAATCCTGTGGATTCGAAAACATATCCTCGAAAGATATGGAACTCATCAATGGGAATTAATGAATGTTCCTTTGATTTTCTTTCCAAGGATAGCGTTCTTCAAATCATCAAGGTCTCTTCCGCTGACGATAAGGATATCTATCTTTTCTTTAGTTGCTATCTCTACTCCTAGTGGATCGAATACACTTGATTTTCCAGCTTCGTGATCCTTATAGATGAGGTTACTCAGTTCTTTGATTGTAAGATTTGAGAATTTTTTAGCATCAGGGTTCTTTTTAGGGTCATCTGAATAGACTGCATCTACCGATGTTGCATTTACGACACGGTCTGCTTTCATGCATTTGGCAACCATTGTAGCTACTGCGTCTGTGGTATGCCCCGGGCTTGTCCCTCCCATGACTACGACTTTTCCAGGTTTGGATCTTGATGCTGCATCTTCTGCGGTATGGGGTATATCCGTAGACGATAGATTTCCTAGTGCCAGTGCTAATAATTCTGCATTTAATCTGGTTGTACCTATCCCAAGCATATCCTGCTGATAAGTGTCTGCTCCAAGCTCTGATGCTGTGACGGTGTAATATCTAGCGATCTTCCCTCCCCCGACAACTATTACCAATTCAACCTCTTTCACAACTTCTTCTACAAGGTTTGAAAGTTTTTTGATATAAAATGAATCATTATTATCTGGGATCAGGATAGACCCACCGATCGAAACAACTACTTTTTCTTTGTTCATCGCCAATACTTTTATAGGAATGCGCAATTGAGATAAATATTATTGGTGAGCCACATGGGCGAAACAAATTCTATTGATAGAGCACGATACGATTTCAAGAAAGCGATGCAGGAGATCACGAACTACAAAGGAAGGGGAACAGAACTTATTTCTGTATACGTTCCTGGTACAAAGATGATCTCCGATGTCACTGCGTATCTGAGAGATGAACAATCTCAGGCATCTAACATCAAATCCAAAGCGACGATGAAGAACGTCACCGGGGCTATCGATTCAATCATGGCTCGTTTGAAGACATACAAGTTCGCACCTGCAAATGGTCTTGTGATATTCTGCGGAGAGGTTCCACGTGCAGGCGACCAGACAAAGATGGTGCAGTATGCAATAGAGCCTCCTGAACCGATCACAGCATTTCTATACAGATGTGATTCTGAATTTTTTACCGAGCCGTTACAGTCTATGCTTCTTGACAAGAAATTCTACGGACTCATCGTGATCGATAGGAAAGAGGCGACGATCGGTCTTCTTTCAGGAAGCAAGATCAGTGTTCTGAAGCATTTTGATTCACTTGTTCCTAGCAAACATCATCAAGGAGGTCAGTCTTCAGTTCGTTTTGAGAGATTGATTGAGATCGCAGCTCACGAATTCTATGTGAAGGTTGCAGACAGTGCGACGAATTTATTCCTTTCCAGCATTCTTGATCTTCAGGGAATTCTCGTAGGTGGACCAGGTGCAACAAAGGATTTCTTTGTAAAAGAGGAATTCCTTCATCATGAGTTGAGAAAGAAGGTCGTCAGTCCGTTATTCGATACAGGCTATACAGATGAATCAGGTCTTAAAGAGCTTGTTGAGAATGCTAAAGGTGCTATTATCGACATGAAGCTCACAGTTGAGAAAGAGTACATGCAGAGACTTTTCAGAGAGATCAGGAAAGAGGATGCAGGCCTATCTACATACGGTGAAGAACAAGTGAGAGCTGCAGCTGAAATGGGTTCGGCCGAGACCATCCTCTTATCAGAAGCACTCAACAAGTTCCGCGTAGATGTCGAATGTCCTTCTGGCCATAAGTGTACAATGACGGTTGAAGACCCGGACGGAAAGATAACGTGCCCCACATGCGGTGCATCGGTGAAGATAGATAAATCTCAGGATCTTATCGACAGTTTCTTCGAGATCGCAGAGGCATATAATTCACATGTACAGATCATTTCCGGGGATTCAGAAGAGGGAGATATGCTTCTGAGAGCATTCGGTGGAATAGCTGCACTTCTAAGGTACAAGGTGTAAAGATCATGAAAATTCACAATCAGTTCAAAGATGAGGTAACTACGGCCGTAAGGGGCGCACTCAAGAAAATGGACGCACCTGACATAGCCTTCGTCACAGAGGTTCCGGACAATGCAGATCTTGCGGTTCCTTGTTTCACAATGTCAAAGGAACTTAAGATGCCTCCCAAAAACATTGCTGAGAAGATCGCAGAGAATATCAAACCAACAGGTCTGATAACAGCGGTCTCTGCAATGAACGGATATCTAAATTTTACGATTGATCAGAAGATCCTCATTACTGACACTTTGAATGATATCATCGAGTCAGGAGACGATTATGGTTCTCTCCCTTACAACGGAAAAAAGATCAATCTTGAGCATACATCAACGAATCCGACAGGACCTATTCATGTAGGAAGAGCAAGGAATCCGGTCATCGGAGACACACTTGCAAGATGTCTCGTCAGATGCGGTTATGAAGTGACCACAGAGTATTATGTCAACGATGTAGGAAAACAAGTCGTAATCCTTACTTGGGGAGTAAACAATCTTACCAAGGAATCAGTTGTTGAAGAAGAACGCGACAAGACCGATCATAAGCTTGTTGCGTATTACCGCCTTGCAAATAAGATGATGGAAGAGGATCCTGCAGTTCAGGAGCAGATCTCAGAGATGCTCAGGAAATTCGAAGCAGGGGATCAAAATGTCATTTCACATGTCAGGGAGACTGCAGAAAAGATGTTAGAGGGTCTGAAAGAAACTCTGGAACAGATCAATGTAACACTTGACAGATATACATGGGAATCTGATTTCATTGCAGATGGAACTGCAAGAAAGGTTGTTGAAGAACTCAAGAAATCTGAATATGCAGGTCAGACAGAGGATGGTTCATGGTATCTGGATCTGAAGGATTTCGGCATTCAGGGAAAGAATACAAAATTCACATTCACAAGGGCGGATGGAACCACTCTTTACACGACAAGAGACCTTGCGTACCACTTGAACAAATTCAAGAGATGCGATATTGCCATAGATGTTCTCGGTGAGGATCAGAAGCTTGGATCAAAACAGCTTTGTTCTGCTCTGGAGATTTTAGGATGCGACAAGAAGCCCGAGCCTATGTTCTATTCTTTCGTTGCACTTCCAGAAGGAAAAATGTCCACCAGAAGAGGTGTCGTTGTCTATCTTGATGATCTTATAGACGAGGCTGTAGATCGTGCATACGAAGAGATCAGGAAGAGGCGTTCAGACATCCCCGAAGACAAGATGAAAGATATTGCCAGATCAGTAGGTATAGGTGCTGTAAGATACAATATCATACGTGTACATCCGGATAAACAATTTGTTTTCAAATGGGACGAGGCACTCAATTTCGACGGTAACAGCGGTCCATATCTTCAGTACGTTCATGCGAGAGCATGCAGTATGCTCAAGAAGGCCGGAGAGTATAAGCACGATACAGACGCATCCAAGCTCACGGATGAGCTGGAGATCAATCTTGTAAAGGTATTGTCAAAATTCGAGAATATTACAAGACTTGCCGGAGAGGAGAAACGTGTTCACATGCTTCCTGCATACGGTCATGAAGTATCAGTAGCATTCAATCAGTTCTATGCGACTGTACCTGTGCTTTCAGCAGGTGACAGCAGAGATGCGCGTTTGACCTTGGTGGAGTGTACCAGGACAGTTCTTAAGAACATTCTTACTTGTTTAGGAATGGATTCTCCAGAGGAGATGTAAAATGGAATTTCGTTTGATTAAACTCAAGGATATCGAGAAGGTAAGAGAAATCGAACTCGACTGTGTGAAAGAATATTTCGCAGAAACCATTGAGAATAAGTGGGAAGATCTTCCGCAGGAGTGGAAGGACAATCTTGGAGCAAGCAGCCCCAATCATTTCAAATCGTATTTGGAAAGCGGGCTGAGCTTTATAGCAGAAGAGGACGGAGAGATATATGGATTCATATTTGCTCAGATGTTGCATCATATTTGTGATGTCAACAATCTTGTATGGATCGAGAATATGGGTGTCAAGAAGTTCGTGCGCCGTAACGAGATCGGATACAGGCTTCTCAGAGAAACACTGAAGGCTGGACGCGAGATGGGTGCAGACGTAGCCCACAGCATGTTGCAGACTGATAATGTGCCATCCATAATGCTTCATAAAAAGATCGGTTTCTTCATGGATAGGCGTAATGTTGCGCTTATAGACCTTAAAGATCCAAAACTTCCTTTTTGAGGGCTTCGGCCCTATCTTTTTCCCATTGAGACAGAGTGCTCTGTTCCATGGTAGTATTCAACGCTTCTGCGAATCCAAGGGACACTGCGTTTATGATTTTTGATCTTTCAGGAATATGACCTAGAAGATCACAGATGGATGTCAGTCCATTGTACGTGCTGTGTTTCACAGGCCTGAGTACCTCATCGATAGAAGGAGTTTTGATAAGAAGAGTTCCGTGTTGCATCATGCAATTACTGTTGCGGTATTGAGCACTTCCGGAGATCTTCTTTCCTGCAACAAGTACGTCATTAACAGGTTTGTATTCTGCATTTATATTCAAATGTGCCAGTGCTCTAATTATTCCGTTGCATATGATCTTGAATGAATCATTGCGATTAGGTATTTTTTCTCCTAATGTTACGGCAAAGATCAGTTGGTCTGGTCCTGTCAGTATCGTACTTCCGCCACTTATCCTTCTGATAATTGAAATATTCTCAGGTAACGGATAAAGGTCCGTATCCATATTTCTGAATCTTCCAAGGGAGATCGTGGGCCTATCTCTGAAATAGATATGCAATGTATCTTCCACAAGACCTTTGTTCCTGGCTTCGAATATTGTTTTATCTATAGATGCACTCTCTTCTGGAGTTATGGTGCCAAGGTCAATATATCTCATAAGATGAAAAAGGGTAAGAGGTTTGAAAGAAGGATTATTTCCTTCTGGAACTGATGTATTTAGCTTTTTGAGGCTCATCAGAAGAGGCCTTCTTTTTCTCTTCTTTTGCAGGTTTTTCCTTTTTCTGTTCTTTTTCAAGATCAGAGAAGGATTGCTTTGCAGGCTTTTTTGCTGGAGTCTCTATTGTCTTTGGTTTTTCTTCTGTTTTTTTCTCAGAAGGTGCAGCATATCTCTTTTTTTCTGTAGATGAAGAATGTGCTTTTTTAGGTTGTTCTTCTGTCATTGTACCGGTGTTCTTGTACTGTTCCAATTGTCTGAATGTAGTTTGAGGCTTCATGTTAGGATTAGTACGCATTCTGTAAACAACAGCAATGACGATCAAGATAACGACGATTATTATGGCGAGATATGTTGTCCAATTGGTCCAGATGGATTGGCTGACATTAATGACAATGTTAGTATTTCCACCTGTGAAGCTTGAGTTGTCGCACGATATTGTTATGTTGTAGCTTCCTGTGCTTCCGATACTGAATGAGATATACGCGGTTACTTTAACGGTTGGATTGTCAGATGTTGCTGCGGGAACATCAACTGTAGTGGTTCCTGCGATTTTTCCGGAATCTGTGTACGTTGCGGTCAGTTTGATAGTGGTAACATTTGTTTCTGTGCTCGTAAGAGGTATAGCAATTGTTCCGCTTCCGTTGTTCTTGAATTCTGATGAAACATACGGGTCGCCGTTATAAGATATATATGCATCAGATTCTGAGGCTTCTGCAGCCATACAGATCGGAACGCTTGCCATCATGATGACGGCAAGAATTATCATTAATTTTTTGGAATTCATATTTCAGCCTTCATGTAATGATCTCGTCTACACGTTCTTGTTTGATAGCTCTTCTAATCTCCATGGAAAGTCTTCTTCCAGTGCTCATTTCCTGTCTCCAGAGGCAATTTCCATAGGGGTGACCGACTGACATATGAACGTTCGTTCCTCCGCCGATACGCGGGGCAACATCGTAGATGTAGAAATTCAAGTCTTTATCGACACAGGTTTGCAGACAGAATGGTCCGATGATACCGGGGTCGTAATATTTTTTTGTGGCTGTGATGTATTGCTCAGCCATTTTGAATGCTTTATCCAGTAAAGATTCCCTCAATGTTGCGGAATTGTGTCCACAGACTGTATATTCGGGAATTATACCGTCTTCTTCGAGTTCGACTTGTTGTTTTCCAGGGAGTCTGCAATATCCATCAAGTGAGCTCTCGAATCTCCAGTCTACTCCAAGAAGTTCAAGTTGTTCTCCTTTCTCTTCAAGAGGTGAGCGGAAGAAATCAAGGTTGAATACAGGTCCGATGATGTACTGCTCCATTCTTGCATGTTTGACGAAATTGGCATCGATAACTCCCTGCTGGATAAGTTCTGTGGATTTTTCCACAAATTGATCGTAATCCTTCGCTGTGAAGAATCCTCTTTCGAGTTTCTTAACTTTGTGATGTACCTTGATGATAGTGAGGCCGTTTATATCCTCAGGTTTTTCTACTTTTTTTGGAAATGGCATACCTGCTTTTTCTAGAAGCCAATAGTAATCTCTTTCATCTCCTCTTTCTTCGGATCTGAGAAGGTTCCTGCTTCCTACTATGGGGACTTTGAAATCGTTTTCTACGGCGTCGATACCGTTGTATGCTACAAATGATCTGTTCGGAACGAAAAGAACATTATTGTTCATGAGATCCGTCTGTACCTCAGGTTGCATGATATCTGCAAACTTGTTCAGGATCATGGGTTCATCCACGACTCCGCGGACAATTTTACCTGTAGGGTCTCTTTGGGACCTGAAATAATTCGCAAATGTTTTCTCTCTTCCCTTTTGGCATACAGCGACTGTATGGAAACCTTCTGAAACGGCTCCATCGCATGTGTCTAGGGCAGAGTGTGATGCTGTGACTCCTATTTTGGCCTTCTTGAGATCGTATTTCTCAAGATTCGCCAATACCTCATCTCTGCTTATCATCGGTTAACCTCAACGATACGTAGTATTACGCTTGATATAAACTTTTTAGATGAATAGCATGATGACCAAGATCATAACGAACGATCCTGCAAGGTCCATCACAGAAGAAGTGATAGGAATGCAGTGGTCATCGGGGTCAAGACCGAATTTTGTTGCCAGAACTGCGATATAATATGAAAGGAAGTTTAAGATAGTCGTTGCGAGTGCACCGGCGATCAGGATTATCGCCAGTGTTTCTACAAGGCCTATGTCCACGGATCCGCCTGTTGTGGCCAGTGTTGCAATATACGCAATCATTCCGATGTAAGCAAATGTGATCATTGCGCATATGTACATTATGCAGAAATTCTCAAGAGCTTCTTTGGGTGGAGAAGCCTTTGTCTTCATGGTACCGAGATGGATCATGGAAGACAACCTGGATGTCAACATTCCTGAAAGTGCATTTCCTTCATTGAGGAAAGCTGGCATCATAATCAACAGGACGGCGTATGTGATGAGTTGTTTTTCTTCATTCTCTATGATTATGCCCGCTCCGATCTCGAATATGAGGCAGAAAAGCAATACAGGCAGGGATTGGATGACGATTCTTTTCGCTTCTCCTGAGAAGTCTCTTTTATTCACAGCCTGAGTTATCACACGTGCAGAGTAGATCACGGTGATGGCTACAAGAACAAGTGCCAGGATTGTTATTATCAGTTCTCCGCTAGTATCGTCGCCTATGGTGAAGAAAAGCCATGTTGCCAAGAATATCATCGGCATGGTGACGATATCTCCTATCGCTGCGATCAGAGGCGCTGTGATGTTATCTACATCCCAGTCTCTTTTGTATCCCTCTTTGGCGATGAGTATATTGAACATCATAACGATGAATCCTGCCAACAATCCACCAAAAGTCGAGATGAATATGAAATCGAATGCGCTCTTGGTCCCGTCAAAGAACAATAGTGCTACGGCCCACGTCGTTATGCCCATGGCGACTGATAAACATAAGGTCAGGGATATCGCGGATTCTACATTGGCTTTCAGAACTCCACCCTTTTTGAAGTTCATCTGGAATGTACCCATGTGCATAGCAGTTCCGATGCGGCTTCCCATAGCACCGAATATGTTACCGCGCATACCAATGGCCGAATAGATTAGTATCATCATTCCTGGGACAGCGACTAGGTAGTCTTCCATGTTGTTGAGGAGAAGTCCGGCAAAAAGATCTGCGGTTCCTGCGATAACGAGAGCGGTTAAGCCCATTATGAACACAATTTTGTTCTTAATGAAGAAGCTTTTTACCGCGTGCGAAACCAAAAAATCACCTCATGACATCGTTAATCGTACCTCGACAGTCTTTAATCGTATTTATTAAAGTTGCCAAATCTTAAATATAGGTAGACTGCGTTTGATTTTTTGGATGTTTAACTAAAGGTGACCGAAATTGTCGATCAACTCAGATGACCCGGAAGGCAGTAATAGGCAGTCCGGTTTGGTTCAGGGGGGCTCAATATGAGTGACTCTGATGACTATACGAACTTAGATCATGTAGAGATGAGTGTTCGTGAGCTTTTAACAGAAATGAAAGATTCCTCAGAGGTCATAGTAGACCTAGCGTATGCTTCACTGATGTACAATAGTGAGGATATGGCAGAGAAGGTCCACGATCTGGAAGAGGAAATGAACAATCTAAAATTCGCCATTCGTTTCAAAGTGTTGATGTCCTCAAGGACAAAAGAGGATGCAAAACAGCTTTCAGGATTACTTCAGGTAGCTTCTGCTGCCGACAGAATATCGGATGCAGCAGCAGATATCGTAGATCTTCTTGATGTTCCATTGGAAAAGCGTCCTTACTTATCTGATATGCTTCACGAATCGGATGAAAAGATTCGTGCAACAAAGATCAGTCCCAAGTCTGAAATGGTTGGATATACTTTGGATCAGCTTGCGGTTGAAGCTTGCACAGGATGTAAGATCATAGCGATCAAGAATCGTCAGGGATGGACATACGATCCCGAAGACAAGACCAAGATCCGTGCCGGTGACGACATAATCGTTCGTGGAACAGAAGACGGGTATTCCCGTTTAGTGGATTTCGCCAATGGCAAGATGCCTTGGGAGTTTCCAGAACCCGATGATGAGCCCGAAGAGCTGTCGGACGAAGCAGTCAATTTCGAAGATGAAGAGGAGGAAGATGAATGAAAGCATTGGAAGTAATGCTTCTCGAACTGAAGGATACTTCAGAGTTCATGGTAGACCTTGCATATTCATCCTTGCTTTACAATAATAAGGAGATAGCGGAAGAGGTCATCTTTTTGTCAGGGACGATGGAAGATCTTTCTTCCAAGATTCAAGACGCTACCGTAGATCTAGGAAAGAGCAATCCAGAGGAGGTCGCCAAGGTAGTAGTAATAACCAAACTTCAGACTTCTATCATGTACATTGCAGAAGCGGCAAAATCCATTGCAGATGTTGTTTTAAGAGGATTAGGAGAGCATCCTGTCATAGCGATGTCGATCAAAGAATCGGAGACGACGATATCTGTTGCAAAGGTGGCACAGAATTCTATCATGAAGGGACGCACGTTCGGAGACATACGTTTGAGCACCATCAGCGGGATGTTTGTTATAGCTATCAAGCGCGATAGAACATACATCTTCGGTCCTGGAAGGGGAACGCAGATTGAAGAGGGAGACGTTCTCATTGCCAAAGGGCCTGAGGAAGGTGTCGGTTACTTCAAGGATCTGGCTGACGGTACGGAAACAGAATTCTGATAACATTAGAATAACAACGCTATATATCTTCCAGCGAAGGCACCGAATAGACATACGCCTGCATTCATGAACCAATTCAGAAATGCCGTTGATAATTGGCCGTCTGAGAATAATGTTACTGTTTCCAGTGTGAACGTTGACATAGTGGTGAATGCTCCGAATATTCCTATGAATAGGAAGTATCTGACCAATTCAGGCATTGTATGTCCATATGAGAAGAATATCAAAGCAATCAAGGTACAACCAATGAAATTTACAACGAAAGTGGACCATGGAAATGTACTGGAATCAACAAGATGACCGACAGAGTACCTGAGTACTGCGCCTATCGCACCGCCTGCCGCCACTAAAATTATTATGACGGCCGTATCCCAATCCATACGGCTGAATGAAATCTATGGTATTAACAAATATCGAATTCCTTAGTTATACGATATCATTCTGAGAAGGGCTTTGATTTTATGGTAGTTATGATATCATTTGTTGAATTATCTGAAATTAGAATGTTTTGATGTTGAATAAATAAGTGAAGGATCGGATCAAAAATTCATTTCAACTGCATCGCAGATATCATGTGCAATTTGAGTTAAATTTCTTTATTTCTGAGAGTTTAAAAGTAAAGACCGTGACTCCAAGAGATATCATAGTGATCGACATCAATGCAGTTGTTAAAAGCGTGAAAGTTTCTGTGAACATGCTCGGTAATAGGGCGCTGATTCCAAAGATGATCATTATCATTCCGCTGACACTCGTTCTGAATTTGATTTGTTTCACATCTTTGTTGTTTTTCATTATCATCTTCATCAGGTGGGCTCCCTCTATCAGATTCAAGATACCAAGGGCATAGGACATCGTATCGTCCAAGATGTCTGAAGGTATGATCACAGCAACCATGCTTATGATCATGCATATTATGCCGATAATTATGACAAAATTGGATTTCTGTATTTTTCCTAATGGCGTATCTCCTTCGGATATTAGCCGTAATGCCAATATTATGAGGAATACGGCCATTGTTCCTCTTATCGACATTTCTGCACCTTCTACGGTCATAAGGATCATTGCAAAAACATTACATAGCATTATTATTCCTGTAAAGAGCAGGGTTAGAGACGCTATAGGAAATTCGGTTTCCTCGTGTGTTTGGAAATTCGTCCTGGTATATGCCATCGCTGTCATGGTCAGGCCCACGGCGGTGATTATGGTCGCGTATGGAAGACGATCTTCGAATTCAAAAAATCCCATTATAAGGAAGATCGTCAAAAGCATCAATAAACCAAATATCACACATAATATTCTCACGGTCGGTCCATTATTCTCACGACCTTTTATTGCCCATGTTAAACACATTGCAGTATAGATTGCAAGTATGATCACTGTTATTGCCTGCATCAGATCTATGAAGATATATGGTAAAAGCAAATCGAATACGCTCACGATTATTCCTACAGAGCCAAGTATCGAAAGGTAGATGGAACGACGGAATGTTCCGAATGGTGTATCGCCACTCATTATTCTCAAAGATATTAGTAAGATCAGCAGGCCTTCAATAGCAGTTCCATCATTTCTGCCTTCAGAATATTGATAGAATCCATATATACCAGAGATCAAGAATAGAAGTCCCATAAGATACATCAAGATCTTTTCACTTGGAACAGGTGATGCTCTCGTGAGTGTGCTTTTTACATTATTCAACTTGGAGCACTTCCTTGTAATATGGAATGATGGTCTGTATTTTAATTTAACGTGAAGTAAATATTTTGTAAGGCTTATATTGTCATGATGAAATTTGAATCATCTAAATCAGATAGAAAATATAAAATCACATAATTTGGTATTTTTGATATTTTTTTCGAATAATAAATCGGAAACATTTATATTAGAACAGATCGGTATTAAACTGGGTATTACAAAGTGACAGACGTTCTAGATTGTAAGGGACTTATGTGTCCCATGCCAGTCGTTCAGTTGGCCAAGAAGATAAAGACCGTAGATATAGGTCAAGAATTGGAACTGATCTCTGACGATGTTGGTTCCAAGGAAGATATACCGGCATGGTGTCAAAGAACAGGCAATGAGTTAGTTGAAGCGAAAGAATCAGGTAAAATTTTTACGTATCGCATAAAAAGACTCAAATGATACGAAAGATTCAGTTGATCTTTGGATATGTAATGGAAACATCGGCAGATCGATACAATATCGACTTCTAATTGGAAGATTAGATCTATGGAATGATGATTAAATGACTGAAACAAAAAAAGTAGCAATAATTGTGTCTGAAGGCTCTTTTGATAAGGGCATAATGGCAATGATGATAGCGAACACCGCCGCAAGCATGGGGATGGAAGTCCACATATTCTTCACATTTTTCGGATTGAACCTGTTGAAGAAAGGGTCCAAACCCAAACTCAAGGGCGTGTATCGTTTATTCACGGGAACTTTCGTGAAGAGGATGTCCAAGGTCGGTATACCCCAATTCGGCGAACAGTTGAGTATGGCAATCGATCAGGGTGTGACAATATACGCATGCAGCACATCGATGGAATTAATGGGCATCAAGAAAGAGAATATGATAGATGGTGCCAAGATCGTCGGTGCCGCAGGGTTCCTAAACATAGCTGCGGATACGGATATGCAATACTTCATAGGATGATGTCAACTTGAAATCTACATTGTTTATTCTTTTGAAATCTCCATACGAATATCATGACCTCGATATCATCAAAACACTCAGAGGAGGTAAGGCAGCAGCGATACTATTCGAGGATGCTACATTATTCTCAGTTTGCAGTAAGAGAAGGATTGATCTTCTGGACGTGGTAGACGACGTGTTCGTGATCGCTGATGATCTGGAGGCAAGGGGATTCAAAGACAAGGCGGGGGAAGGAACACAGGTCATTGATTATCCGCATGCAATCGATCTGATAATGGATGAGTATGATCAAACGATCACGTTATGAGGGGGATATTATGGGAATAGTGACAATACAGATAAGATCTGGTACCATGATGAACATGGATTCGAATGTGGCATTGAAATTGGCTAAAGCAGCGATAGAAAAAGGCCATACGGTTAAGATATTCTGTTACGGAGAAGGAGTGACTCTCATAAAAGCCGGACAGAATCCCAAGAGATTTCCCAATGTGGGTGATATTCTTGAAGAACTCGCTTCTTCCGGGGTGGAAATAGTTGTCTGTGAGACATGTGGCTATGCACGTGGTATCCAAAGGGGAGAGGAGATCAAAGGTACGAAGATCGGAAGCATAACGAATGATTTTTCACAGTTTGTTTCTGAAAGCGACCGTCTTGTAACTATATCGAGGTGATGTTATGGCAGATAAAATGATCGTAATAATAAGAAAACCGCCGTATGGAACGGAAGAAGCATTCGCGGGAGCCAGACTTGCTTTAGGGGGATTGGTCAGTGGCGCGATAGATAAAGCGGATGTCCTGTTGATAGGAGATGGGACGTTCAATGCGATCGAATCTCAAGTACCGGCAGCAATAGAGATGCCTTCGAACGAAGAAGCTCTAAAGAATCTAATGGACATGGAAGGGAGTGTTTTCTGTGTCATTGAAGATTTGGAACTCCGTGATAGTGGCGCAAAGATCTTGGATGGTATCAAATTGATACACAGGGCAGATGTACGTGGTATCATGGATCAATATCAGGTCGTGAACACATTCTGACTACGGTGTAATGTATATGGATATTGTTGTTTAAATTTGAAATCTATCGGAAAATAAATGAATCGATACGAAGAGAATTTCAACCCGCGTTTGACACTTACGCCATCTGATCACTTTGTTATCGTTGAAAGATGTGCGTTCTGCATAAGCCCTTAGCGTTCTCACTTAATTGTTCTCATTGCTGAAAACGGTCAATTACTGTTCGGGTGCCTTCGGCACAAAAACAGACCGTTTGACCCTGCAAACGCCTGATCAGACGGCCGAAGTTGCTGAAAATATGTTTCTTTTATTCTCCGTTTCCCGCCAGACCGTAACTGAGAACGAGCCCAGTTCCTCGGAGATGGATTTTGTCGTCTTATCTCGAAATTTGGGATACAGGAAACGGACCACGGACATGCAGAATAACGCCAGAAATAGATTAGGGCGCGTTCTTTGACAGTATCTTCGGAAGTGCATCTGGTCGGTCTTCAATCTATCCCGTGCTTAAGGTCGCGGAACATCGTCTTCACGTCGTTCTTTGCCCTGTACAGATCCAAGATCTCAAAAGTTGTCAACGGATGGTGGATAACAGCACAAATAATCCTTCATGGCCGGCGATCATATTGTTCACGGCCATTTCCATCTCGTCCTCTTTGTTCCTTCCTTCGAGCGGAAATTGATACAACAAGCCGGTGTTTACAAAACAATTAGAATTATGGTATTTCTTGCGTGGTCTCTTGCCCGCATCGATGTTCTTTCTTAAACGTTCGACGTTTCGATATATGGACCTCGGTGCGTTCGCATCGGTCCGTACTCTGCACGGGCGGTGTCATAATCTAATAGTCTATCCAAACAGTTGACGGATAATCCTGTCATCTCTACCGAATTGGCGACCAAAGCTATCGTTTCGGCGACAACGGAGTTGCCCTGTGACCTCTTCAGTCCATCAAGGAGATCGCCCAATCTTGTTTCCTGAAATACCGCTTCCGTCAGGACTTTGTTCCCGATGGTAATTGTGATGTTATCGTTCGGTAACAGTATTTTCGCGTGGAGTATGCTTCTTATGCGAGCCGATATTCTCACTTTTCCTGCCAAACTCCCACAGCTTTGAGCCGTAAGATTAAAGGTTCCATTCGTATCTCGAGTACGGTCTTTTGGCCTGTTTGAATGTTTGGCGACAAAGAACTATCGAAAGACCACTAGTATTTGTCCAGCATCCCTGTCGCATATTGTTCTGCGGATCGCTCTGCATACTCAGAAAATATCCTATCTGTCAAACGTAGGTTCAATGGTCAAAATTTGTTAAGATTGTTTTTCTCTTTGAGTGAAATGAAATGTTCTTTGACATCTTTCATACAATTGGCCAATCTTCTGTATCCATACTTCTCAGCCGATTGTTCTCTTTCCAGATATATTTCTGCCATATGCTCCTCGAATCCATTGCCAGGAGTATACACCCCAACAGAATTAACATACCCCCGATATAGTCCACATCTCATATCATCAGACTTTTCATCATTGAGGATCTTAGCCACTTCTTTGTTGATCCATAGGCCATCTTTATCTTGAGGAACGTGTATCAATACATTACCAAACGTCGACATTGAAACTTCCATATGTCCCGTTTCGTTTGAAATATCTTTCACTGATTGAAGCCACGATTTAAATTTATCGATATTAAAATTTCCCTCATCATCTATGCCAGGCGGTATTTTCCATAACTGCATTAGTTTGTATGCATGAGGTGCCAAAGAAGCCTGCTCTTCAGATACAGATTTCTCTTTTTCTTTTTCAGACTTATAGATCAGTCTTATTATTTCACAGAAGAACGTTGGATTTTGTGATAGTTCTTTTTCTGATATCGATGGTCTGACATCATTTGGATTGTCACCCATCAGATCGAGATATCTCCATTCGATAGATATCTTATCTTTAATATTGATGCTGTCTTCCGTCTGTACTCTCTTTATCAATTCGCATATATCAAAGTTATCATGATATGAGTGTATATCTTCAACTTGATCCAACGGAAACAAAAGAGTCTTGAAAATTAAATTTGAATCGACTTTAAAACCATCATCTTTCTCCTTGTACAATAATCTAGATAAAATATTGACTGAGGTATAAAAACGGCCCACATTCAATAATGATGTTATAACACGCTCGTATGTTTCTTGACTTAGTTCAAATGGATTAATATCAACATTTTTCCAATAGATTCTCGCATCTTCGTCATTTAATTCATTGACATACGACAATACATTAGATGTGAAGGGAAGTGTGTACAGAAAACGAACCTTATTCTCAGAATCCCATGAATCTATGTCTGAA
The DNA here is from genome assembly GCA_963676235.1 of Candidatus Methanomethylophilaceae archaeon. GTDB lineage: Archaea > Thermoplasmatota > Thermoplasmata > Methanomassiliicoccales > Methanomethylophilaceae > JALNYB01. The sequence continues at coordinate 407,651 of OY781044.1, read as the reverse complement.
AAAACATCCCATTCCCAACTCTTCTTTTCAAATCTACCTATGATATACGATTTTATGAAGCCATCATTACATGAACTCATTTTCGAGGGCAGAATAGACGCATAATATTCTTCATCAACTAAACCTAATACATATCCAAGAATCTCTGGACGATCTACTTCATTGGAAAACTTGAATATTCCATCTATTCCATCTTTATTGATTATTGTTTCAATAACATCTATTCTTTGATGTTTTATTCTTTCTTTCTCTTTCTCATAATCTTTACTCTCATACAGGAAATGATCACTCGAAGAGAAAAGATATACATACATCGTATGGGGATCATTCGATTCGATTTGAGATATTAAATCATCTATTTTTTTAAGATTATTAGGAGATAATGCCCATTCTGCATCAAGATTCTTTTTGTTTTCGATAGATGTATTGTATAAATTATTCATTATTGCTTTCTTAGTACTATCAGACAATAAAGACATTTGAAGAGAAGAAATTATTTCTATTAGGTCATCAAAGACGTTTTGTGGCATGTTATCCATCTGTTTAATGAGATCTGGAATCTTCGCAGGATCTTTTTTTCCTATATCAACAGCTAATGCTGTACATTGATTGACCTGGTCCCAATATTCGCCGGGACTTACATTTTCTCTTTGACATGTTGAGTTTGCTTTCATCCAAATAGGATGCATCGTTCCAAATGATGTCGTATGGTTTCCTGGTAAAAGATTTAAAAGAAGTTTCCATGCTATGTTTGGATTTTCTTCATTAAGTGCTCCGATAGCAATCATACGTTTTTCTACATTTGCGGTTGTATTAGGATTCCAAGGTAAAAATATCTCCATAAGAGACCTAAAAGGACCATAATTGTTTGAATCTTCATAATATTCGACTAAAGAGGCCAATAATGAAGTGACATTAGACAAATATTTAGGATCCCAAGCTAAAGCCTCTAACGCCGAAATAACATCTTGGATGTAATTCTGTCCAAATAATCCTTTACTTTCCTGTTCTTTTACATGTATGATCATATCTGATGAATTCTGTATTGCGTTTTCTAAACAGTTCAAAAAGACATCAGGAGACGTTTCAGCAAGAGGCTGCATAAGTCCATTGAGGCTGCATATTCTTTCCCATGTAATCGACCCCATAATAGAACTTACGATGATCTCTGGAAATCTTTTTCCTGATTCTGAACAATTCATAAGCATACTTTTATTGTTAGCTAAAATTGCCAATCCGTCTAAAGCGGATCTACGTAAGATTTTTGAAAATTTTCTATTCTTTCCACATATTGTGGCTACAAATCTTTGATCAGGTGGCAGATCCAAAGCAGGATCGCGTTCATTTGCAATTTCCAGTACGAATTCTGAAAATGCTTTTAGAGTATCATCAAATATACTCTTAGCTATGATTACAGAAAGTTTTCTATCATTCAATGTCCAGATTCCGTCACTGAATAATATTGAAGAATTTTCTTCAGTTAGCATTTTTTTAATTTCATCATACCAGACAGTATATCCGCCGGTATATGATTTTTCAACAAATTTTTTTATGACTTCAACGTCTCCTTCATTGTTGCTGTCCCAGCTACCTATCAGAAACATTATCATAAGAGCAAGTATATTGCCTGAAACGAATTGACGCTTTTCTTCCTGATCTCTGTACAAGTCTTCAGGAATCGAAGTAATCTTAGAAAAACGACGCCGGATATCTTCCGGCAAGTCTTTTTGTCTGATCGGGGATCCGTAATTCATACCTGTTGTTGCATATGCCAGAATTGAATCCCACACTTGTTTCGGAGGTTCGCGGCAGCATTGAGACAGATGTGAACATATTATTGGTAAATCCATACCATAGATGCCGCCCAGATCAAATTGTAAAATATGGATATTGCGGAGAAAACTATGAATTTCTTCATCAGACGGTTCCCTCGACTCATTTGCACAGCGTACATGATGATGAATTACATCATACTTTTCCCTGACATCATTCGATATGAACTTTTTTTGTTTCAGATCCGTCATGAATTCATTTGTAGTTTTTGTTAGTTTTGCGCGATCTAAAAGAGGTAACACGCCATTTATATCTTTTTTTGATAAAGGACCAGTAATTAGGACGATTGCATCGTTCTCCTTACTAAATTCTGATCGATTGTAATCAAGCCAAGCACCCTGTATGAATTCTGAAAAATCGGTGTTGCTTTTTGTAACCGCTATTGATTGCTTTACCTGACATAGCAATTTTCTTTTATTTTGTGAAAATGAATCCTCAATAATAACCACTATATCATCTGTATTGTACCCAAGTCTTTTTGCCTGGGAGATAATTTGTGTGGGAATTTCATTGAACACCGGTACGATGCCACCAGTATTCATAATTGTTATGAAATATGCAAGCACCTTGGCCTCGAATGATACCCCGCTTCCACCAGTGGAATGTGGATTAGATACTTCTTTTGAAAGCTTTCGTTCTTTATCCACAACTAATTGATAATTTATGTTTATATCAATATTACTACACAAAACCAATTTGGGTGTGATACGAATTAATCCCTTACAATTATATTTGATACGTAACCCAGAAAATGGTGTTAAATAACTTTGAACGATATAAGTAATAAGATGTATGAGAAAAGAAGAATACAGATAATCGAATCTTATACGAAGTGGGGATTGGTTATCGGAAGTCTAGGATTGATAATAGGTTTGACTAGCATTTGCATCTTAGTTGCTTGAAATTGATTAAAAAGTTTGAGGAGAAACGTAAAGGTGGATCAGATCTGTATGAACGATTTTATGTATCTATTGAGATCCTCTTTGAACTTGGCCAACTTGAGATCTTGTTCTTCCTGATCGGAAGACAAGATGCTTTCACCAACTAGATACAGCAGAACCTCGTTCTAGGCCTGGAAGTTCTCGTCGTATTTTTCCGCCAGATTGTAAATCCTTTCGCCTATCGACTCTGCCTTTTCTGATATCATAGTTAATTGACCTTTTTCATTCATATATAAAACCTCAATACTACAATTAAATTAACCCTTAGAGAAGAGGTTTATTCAGACTCTATGTTTGAAAGGTAATTCGAGACTTCTTATTTGATCTTCAATTACACCAAAATTATATTCAATAAAAACTTAAGTAATACTTAAGTAATACTTAAGTTTATGAGCCCCAAATTGACACGGAACGGTTCAAGTTTACAAATTATAATACCAATGAATATTTGTCAAACCACAAAACTAAAAGCAGGTGACCAATTGCACATCATGACCGACGGAGAAACAATCTCTATGAGCAAACCAAAAAACGAAGACGCTCCGGTAATCGCAAACACTGTATTTACAATCGGATATGAGAGTCGTACTGTGGAAAAATTCATTGCCAGATTAAAAACACATGGCGTACAACAGATCATAGATGTCAGAGAAAGACCGTTGAGTCGTAAGAAAGGATTCTCCAAGACAGCACTGAAGACTCTTCTCGAAGAAGCGAATATCAATTATGTTCACATGCCTGAATTGGGATCTCCATATGATATCAGACAGGATCTAAGAAATGGCGGATCTGAATCTGCATTTTTTGATAAATATGAAAAATATGTTGATGATGAGGTTCCTTCTGAAATAGATCTGCTGGAGGAATATGCGGCATCCATGCCATCTGCATTGATGTGTTTCGAACTTTCTTTTATACACTGTCATAGAAAGATACTGGCCAAAAAACTATCAAATAGAGGATACAACGTTATTCACTTATGAAGAAGAAAGTCCTGGTTCTAGTAAAAGCAGAACCTGCACCCAGCAGTAAACACGGTGCATGTGTTTGCACAGCAGGTATCACAGATGAGGGTGAGTTCATACGTCTTTATCCTGTTCCTTATTATATCTTCTGTGATGAAAATAAAAGATTCAAGAAATACGATTGGATCGAAGTTGAATGTCAAAAGTCAGAAAAAGACAACCGTAAGGAAAGCTATAGAATAGAGCCAGATTCGATTAAAATATTAGATCACATAGATACTTACAATAATTGGTATGAACGTGATAAATTGGTTCTTCCCAAACTATCTAAGAATATCGATGAAATCGAAAAATTTGGTGCAAGTATCGGATTGATCAAGCCCTCTAAAATTTTAGATTTCAAATATGAGTGTCTCCGAGATAGTTCAGAATTAGCTGGTGAGGATTTTAAAAAGACCCTTCAGATGGTCTTCGATACTGAAAAAGGTATCACCAAAAAAATACCTCATATTGAAAAAATGGATAAACATTATACATACACTTTCGAATGCGAAGGTGAGAATACGATACACAACATAATGTGTGAAGATTGGGAATTGTATCAATCATCCAGAAAATGGATAGATACATACGGGACAAAAGATCGGGTCTGGAATAAGATTTATGATAAATTCTTTACAAAATTCACTAATGAAAATGATCTATATTTCTTTATGGGTACACACTGGCAGTATAAAACGTGGATAATAATCGGCATATATTATCCTCCTAAAAAAGTGAAGATACCAAAAAATCAAACAGTATTGTTTAACCGGAGATAAGAGTCGGTTTAATTATCTGATCTTAAGTAATTTATTATATGAATTTACATTCGTTTTTGAATGCTTATTCACTTGCGACGATTCTTATGTGCCGCAGTTTCGGAAAATTCTTCTAAATCGTCTACCTTATCTGGTTTTCTTCTTGTTCCGAGAATTCTATTTGAAGGTGTGATATTCCATATAAGACGTACCAAACGGTTTTCTGGAGTTCTTGCGAGTTCAGAGTTAATGATGACTCCGTTACCATTATTTATTTCGGGTCCGAAATCCAAAATATAGTATGTCTGACCATCATATTTTACTTCATGTTCTGCAATTTTTGTCATTATATTTTCCAACCATCATTTTTGAATCAAAATACCATTTTGATGATTATTAAAAGTTTTGCTTTTTACCCAGATGTATTAGATCTATTAATGAAATAAAACTAAGTTAATATTAGAACCAACATCGCTGCATATTCCCGTCATGTCAAATCATCGTTCGAATCGCAGTTGCACATGAGATCCCACATCCAATCCCCTTCTCTGCTGCGTATGATCATATCCACTATCTTTGATCCGAGATCTGTTGTGTAGTAATCACCGAATGCGATACAGATGCAGCCGAGATCTGTGATTTCTTGGAAGATCGTTTTAACCTCGGAATTCAGTTCCGACTCTGACTTAGATCTCAACACTATGTTGAATATTTCGGGATCATCATCGATCGCATTGAGCATGGGAAATAATTTTTTATTCAGAACAGTATGCATCACATCTAGACGACTGTCTTCTGAATCAACGTTCTGTTCTGGGTTCAAATCATCATCTCGTTGCATCTTCTTTTGTTGAAAATATGCTGTGGTCTATATCGATCATGATTCTGTTGCATTTTGGACAGATGCTCAACTGAAACAATTCATCGAAATATCAACAATCACTACAAATCATGATTTTCCTATATTTTTTTATTTTACATTATCAATATCGATTCATATATAAACATTAGATAAAGTACAATCGTTACTATGATTCCTACAAAACATCCCAATAACACCTGATCTTTTGTATGTTTGCCCAGATATAATCTACTCCAAGAAATAATCGGTATTAATGATAAAAATAGAATTCCTACAGGCCAAAAAAATAAAGCCATTGTCATTGCTACCAGTGATATAACTCCAGAATGAACGCTTACTTTGATTTTTATATTGATAAGTGCTAATATTATAGACCCCGCTAAAAAACTAACAGATATAAACAGATAATATCCACTATTATCAATCAATAGCATTGATGTAGAACATATAATGCACGATAATATTGTTATTATGTATGGAATTTTCCTATCTTCTTGTTCAGAACCTTTCATAAAATTTCTTTTTGATATTAACTGTATAATACAAAGTAAAAATACACATAATGAAAACTCGATTATGTATAATTCACCAGTTTTTATTAATGTCAATATCAACAGAATTAAAATAGCAATCTCTGGTTGAAGAATTACAGAAATTAATTTTGCAATTTTATCCCTATTCACATCCGAGTCATTGCTTGAATGTTTATACAATTTTCTTGAGACAATACTGTCTTGTTATTAATGCTAAAGGAATAGATTTAAATCTTCTAGAATCCGTTGATTATACATGGTCGATGCTTCGGTGTTATCTATTGTTGCTCAGATCGCAATTATTTTTATATCAATATCGATGGCATTGTATACTTTATTGCCATTAGAGGGCGATAGAGAACAATACTTCGAAACGAAAAGTTTTATTAAATACAAATTTACCGAAAGCGCGTTGATATTAGTCGCTGCACCGTTGCTTCTATATTGGCTATTTGTATCTGGCATAATAAATGGATTTTATAATAAATGTTTTCCAAACTGCATCATATTTTTTGTAGATTTAGAAACTTTTACACTAATAATCTTATCTTTTATCTTTGTAGTATTGTTAATTTTAATAATTACGCGCATAATCAACTGGTCGTATTATACTCTTCTTCAAAACGAATCTTCACCCGAATTTGAAAAAATAATATCATTAGGGATATCTGGGGCATTAACACCATTCAAAATAAATGGGTATAATATCTCTGGCACGATGTTTAGATTATATAATAAAATACCTGAAAACTATAAAACTTATACAAATTTTCATGATTTTCCAAAAATATCAGATGACATGATGAATCTCATTTATGCTAATATAGACCTAAATATATAGTGTATCGACAAATTTGTAAAAGATTCCACTACTGTTAAAGATATCAAAAATATATTTCAAAAACATTGTGAAGAAGAATTTAAGAAATTATATGGACATAGATGTGTGTTGAGAATTCGCGGTGAACTCATTCCGAAATTTCAATCACCAATAAGCATAACCAAAATATGTAGTGAAATAATCAGAGATTCAAATTTAAACAATAAATTAAATCAAAAAGTTATAGACAGGATGATTGGATTGATCTATTATGCAATACTGTATCATGGTAAACATCAATCCATAAGTGTTGAAAACAAAATTGTTGGAAGAACAAATTATGAAAGTCCTAATGATTCCATTATGCTTTCTATGTATGGAGCATGTCTTCTTTATAAGTATTCTCAATCTCAGAACGGATTAAATCAGCAAAATATTAACACCATTGCAAAAATCTTTGAAATAGCTTATGAAAAGAATATCAATAACAAATATGCATATTACAATTGGAAATTTATTTATCCTTTGAAGCCAGGAGTAAAATTCAATACAGATCAAATATTTGATATTAAAAAACGAATATGATATTTTACATTAATATTGGATCTGTATAAACGATCTTGTGTATTGATCGAGATCTCTTTGAACTTGGCCAACTTGAGATTCCGTTCTTCCTGATCAGAAGACAAGATGCATTCATCCATAGAGGCTGTGGTAGTAACAAAGACCTTTGATAACAGCCGGCTCTCAGACAATGAATCTGCCTGTGTTCAACAATTTCATTAAAATCGTATTCGATTAAAACTTAAGTATCTTTAAGTAATTATGTTTTATTAAATTCAATTTAGGAGAGAATAAAATGAAATATTTTGACAAAGAAGAAGATATTATCTAATATTTCAGAGAAGAAGAATTAGGATCTGGCTACTGTTTTATGAATGATGATTCAAAAAAAATATTTTCTCTTATTTACGATGACATAAATTGGAAGTGTTGGGTAAATAGTTCAAGTAAGTCTGATTCGCCACCAGATTACTATTGTGATGAATTCAAATTAATGATGGAGATTATGCGTGTTGATGATCATGCATACTCAATAGATAAAAAAGGAACAACAAAAATAATAAACAAGGTTACTGCAAGAGAAGAAGAACTTTACAAAGAAGTGATAAAGTCTGGTTTGATCGATTCTTTTCCGAATGTAAAAGTAATCACTACAGCCAGTCTACCTGATATACCCACTAGAGATTTTTGTAATTATGATCGTTATGTTGAAAATTTTACCAGAATTGTTAATAAACACAAAGAAAGCATACCGTTATACAAAGAAAATCACCCTGGCTATAAGTTGATATTTTTTATCATGGATGAATCAGAAAGTTATGAAGAGGTAGACACAGAAGAGATAGCCAATAAAGAAATACCTGTTGGGACAGAAATACCAGGAGAACTTCATTACCCATTTTTAGATTATAAATTCATTAAACCACTAATCAACTCAGGTATTGATTTTTTGATTTGGTTAATGCCGAATAAAATGATAGAAACTAGTGACTTAGGATTTATATCTCTAATACCAAGAATATGTGTAATAGATATTTCTGAAATAAAACTGTATCTTAACAAATTACGTAAATATGATAGAAAACGCATGATATGTGTTAATGGCTAAAATAATTCAATTATATTATAAAATTAACATTGTGCTTAGTATATTCTATTAAAGTTGTGGCAGCAATAAAGATCGATGATGATAATTTACCCTGTATTAAGATAACAAAAGATAGACAATCTGATGCTTATGTGGGATTGCTTGAAGTTGCATTTTCTGAATTAGTCTCTGTATTTACAGACGGCGGTTCTAATCTAAAGGCTTCATCGAAATATCCTGCATTTTTGAATTTGTTGATCAGTGCCTCATAAGGAGGGAAGGCGCTCCCGAACCCGATCACACGACGTGCACGTGCCACAGCTTCTGGTTGCTCTCCTTTCCACATCTTAGAGACGAATCCATTCTTAGACAATGTGTCGAATGGAACGAATCTCGTAGGATAAGATGTACAGCCCATCTCCAATATGTCTACTACACGGGTGTAGAATGTATCCGGAGTATCATAGAATGTCGATTCCATGTCGTAAAAATTATATAAAGTATAGAATGAGAGCTTGCGTCTGTTAAACCCTGCGTTTTCAAGAAGATCGACGGCTTTGTGAGCGGCTTTCTTTTCATGATCGCCGTCATATGCCATCTTGATATCCTTGATCTTGAGCTGTGCAAGTGCTTCGGCCTTTTCTTTGGTCATAAGCCTAGCATCAAGGCCCTGGTTGAAATCTATCCATTTATGGCTTGATTTGAGACGCTGCATCTTCTCTTTCCAATTCGGTAAGGCGAGGAAGTTATTGTCCCAAATGATTATCTTAGAATGTGCAGAACTAACATGTGACACGGATTGTTTTACATTTTTTGTAAAGGTATAAGCCATAAGGTCTAAACATCAATTGTTATGTGTGGAATCGTAGACTTCTGTATCAATAATATAATCCTTAATATCATGCAAAAGACAGAAATTATTGTGGTATTGAATGACCCAGACGTATTTGTCTCTTATGTTTTTCCAATCTTCAATATTCATGTCGGGTTTACGATCGTAATGAGTTTTCATAAGCTCTGTTATAACTCTCCTGTGTTCCGATATGTCGGACATAGTTGGACGTACCCTGTGTGAATCTTCAGGTAATGCGGACTGCATGTTGAATCCCAAATAGTTCAAACACAATTGATCAAAATTATCTTTGAAAAAGAAGTGAGAACCCTTACAATAAGCTGGAAATTCATAACAAGGTTCGCATTCATCAATCAAGTTAATTACCGATTCATGAACAAGAATACGAGGGTATGTGGCCTTCTTTTCAAGATGATTCAGTAGAACCATCAAAGGGCCATACAAAAAATCGTTATCATAAGCTAATTTCCCAATTGCTATTGCACCCCTTGTAAGAATACCATATTTAAGCAACAACAGTTTCTGAATGTAATTTGTAGCCATTATGGTGGTGAAGAAAGAATCGGGAAATTCAATCTAAACATCCTTGGGGCAATTGCCTATTAAGAGGATATTATCTGTGTAAAGAACGATGGTAACATTAAGAATGTCGTTATTTTTGATTCTGCGTTTTGTTTCATTTAGAGCTTGAGTTAATTCATGATAAAATGAACTCACAGTTCTTTCATCGCAGACCTTATTACTGTATCCCAGAATATCGAGATATCCGACAATCCTATTTTTGAGACCTGAAAGATCTACCGGACCTTTGGCAACACCAACATATCCCTACATGGCTATCGACTTCTTCATTCACTTCTATCTATATTTATTAGATTGCAGGATATGTACAATTCTTAAAGTGTTTAAGAAGAACTAAACTGTTCAGATCTTCATGAACGATCCGAGGTATTCATCGAGATCCTTCACGAACTGAGAGAGACCGTCATGAATTCCTCGAAACTCCTGGAAACCCTTCACGGAGAACCCTCTTACGATCTGAATATCATAGCGGCGGATCTGGAGAGGATGATCGACGGGCATGTGGAAAGGATCTACGAAAGCGGGAAAGAATACAGAGGAGGGTACTAAGCAGAGCTGAAATGATCACATAAACGGCCCCGGAGATTATCGTGCAGATATTTCTCCTTACAGACTCCGAGGCCTACAGAGTTTAATGTTCGTATAAGTTCATATTTGAGTAGAAGTATATTTATGTATTATTTTTATGAATCTCGTTTAGTATATCCTCTTTTGTCCTTATACCTTCACTCATTTCAATATCTACATCTTTAGCTGTAATGATCACACATTTGGTATTGAATGTATTATACCAACTATACTTTTCATCGTACACAGTCAATTTTAGACCATTAGCTTTTCCCCACTTTTCATCATCATTCTTCTTGACTGTAGAAGGATATGGATGATACACGACAATTATGTCCCCGTTTTCATTCATAAATGATGATGTGTGAGCCATATTAGGCTGTTTTATATTGTCCTCATCTTTTTTGTAACCTTTAATAAGCCGATATGCTGCTCCATTTGAAGATTTTATTATGTCATATTTTTCGATGAATTTTATTAGCATATTTCTATCAAAGTTGATCTCGTCATCACCATAGAACCTCGCTTTTTTGATAGGTTGCCAATATTCATCAGAATCATCTATTTCAATTTCCAAATATACATATTCTTTATTCGAGATATGCAACTTATCAACAGCTTTTGGTGGAATTTCTAGAACCAGATTGTCTCCTTTTACAATGGGTTGAGCAGTCCATTCATATTTCTTATATTCTCCAAAATATGATTCTTTTTCTATGTGAACGAATAATGAGCTATCTTCTTTCAAATTCATATTGTCGATGGCGTTCGATGGTATATATACGACATATTTACTGCCTCTAGAACTGACAACTGTAGTCCATCTCCACAGTAAATTAGGTATTAGTGATTTTGACTTACTGACAACCATATATGTACTAATGGTACACTAACTATTTAAATAGGTGTATCAATAGGAAAAATTTACACATATTGATAAAAATAATATCCTAATCCTAGTTAATAATTCATTTACAATTTTAAAATAAGATCGGATAATTTATGATTAGAAAATATACTTTCAAATCAATATACGCTGATACGATAATTCCACATACACATTGTTTTTAAGACATTTAACGTCAATATTGGTTTATTATGTGTTTTTAAAAATTACGATGTGTTCATAAAAACTAACACCTTCTCGAAATTGTAAAACAAAACAGGAAATTATTGATTAAAACTCTAACTCGGTAATGTTGGGTATAACGATCTGATACTTTGCGATGATCCGTTCAGACGTCTGGGTGAGTTCTTTCGATGGTAATTTTTTATTTCTGTATTTAAAACAATAAGTGTTATATAGTTATACCCCATGTGGTATAATATGGGATGCAGACCCGATCAATGGGCGAAGGACTGGCTGGACGAACAGCGGACTCAAGGCGAGACAGGACTGACCGTGGAGAAACGCGGCGGCATGCATATCGTCAGGTGGGCGACCACGAAGTGGGACCCGGAGACCAAGAAACGCGTGAAGGTCTCCGAGTACCGCGGAGTGCTAAGTCCCGACGGGATATTGACAGAACCGAGACCGCGGAGGAGCAGGGTCGATGTCGTGCAGATAACCGACAGCGGGAACGCAAGACTGCTGTCCAAAGTAACGGAACCGTTGCTCGGACCTTTGAGATTCGCCTTTCCAAAAGATCATCCGGAGATCGTGGAACTGGCATTCGCGAGATGCCTGGGTAGGGGAGAATTGAACAAGGCCGGAAGGTGCTGGAACAGGCTCGAGGATGTGCTCGGGCTTCGCCCCAACACCTCCGCCAAGAGCCTGTCTCAGACATTGGAGAGGGTGGGGCTGTCCAGAGGTTCCCAGGATATGTTCTTCAACAGAATACACGTAAACGAGGGGGAGATGGCCGTCGACATGTCGGTGATATTCTCCAAGGCCAGCGGGGCCTTCATGCTTAAAACCGGCTACAACCGCTTCAGCATGTCCAGCCCCCAGTTCAACCTGCTTATGGGATGCGGCCTGGCCTCCGGCCGGCCGCAGTACATGAAGGTCGTACCGGGAAACGTCAAAGAAGGTTCAGCCGTCAGCATGCTGGATGAATTCGAAATCCCCGAAGGCACGATACTGGTGATGGACCGCGGGTACTCCGACAGAACCCTTCTGGAACAGATCAAGGAGAAAGGACTGGATTATATCGTAGCCGTCAAACGCAACTCCAATGCCTACAAGGTCACCGATACCAAGGAAGGCGTATTCAGATGGAGGAGATCGGCGGTGGCGTACGGCCGCCATTCTTTCGGAGAAGGGGAATGGGCGTACAGGTTCGAGAATCTGAATCACCGCAACGACGAGCTTGTGGACACCCTCTGGGCACGGGAACAGGGTAAGAAAAGAGAGCTGAGACTCGACAAAGCAGGCAATTTCGTGATGATATCATCGAAGGAACTGGACCCGAAGGACGTTTACAGGCTGTACAAGACCAGATGCGAGATCGAGAACTGCTTCGATGCCGCTAAGAACTGTCTTTCGGCGGACAAGATGCACATGCAGGATGATGCGCATGTGATGGGACATCTTTTCATAACATTCCTGGCGATGTCGATAAGATTCGAGATCACTAAACTGCTGGATGATGCAGATCTGCTGTCAGCATACAGTCCGGAGGATGTTCTGGACATCTATGCGACGATTAAGGTCATGACCGGCGATGCGGACATAAGGCAAACGGTGCCGAAGGACGTCAGGGACCTGGATGCCAAGCTGGGGATGTTCATGTACAGCACCCGGGAGGATCTGGATAGACTCAACGGGGTCAAAAAGAAGAGGGGCAGGAAGCCAAAGGCTTCCGAACCCTCTTCGTGAACTTATACCCCAGTTTACCGAGTTAGAGTTAAAATCTAAACAATTTATCTGTTTGAGATAATGTAAGTATTACATATTCTTCCTTATTGAGATCTTTTGGTCGGGCTTTGTATCGTGTCGGGGTACCTCTTCCGACGATCGGTAAAATGTTGGGTCACAAGAATCTCGATGTCACAATCAAGTACATCGGGATAGACATGGACGACATGCAATCGGCAATGAGAATGATTCCAATTTGAATATAGCAAAAATCGGGAAAATATGGACAAAAACAGAAATAAAAAAAGGTGAAAAAAACGGACTATCGCTTAAAAAGTGAATTTGGAAAAATTGAATCAGCCAGAAGGGAATTGGTAGCCCCATGCAGATTCGAACTGCAGTCGCAGGATCCAGAATCCCGCATGATTGACCACTACACTATGGGGCTATTAATTTCCCCATTGCGACTGCCTTTTAATAATTTTCTGTTGAAAGGAAGTCAAAATAGTTTTATGAGCATGAAGATGCGGGGTTTAGCCCGCATCTGTTGATGTTCACTGTAGTGCTTTATCGACTTGATCGAAGATCTTATCGATATTTCCGATACCTTCGATGGTAACGAGTTTTCCTTTCTTTCTATAGTAATCAATGAGTGGAAGGGTGTTCTCGCGGTAGACTTTCAATCTGTTTCTGACGGTCTCTTCTTTATCGTCATCCCTATGGTATAGCACGGATCCGCATTTGTCGCAGAATCCTTCTTTTTTTGGAGGATTATACGCTAAGTGATAAACGCTGTTACACTGTGGGCAGGTGCGTCTTTTCGTGAGTCTGGTGATAAGTTCTTCATCATCAACATCCAAATTGAGCGCCAGATCGATGTCGATTTGTTTTGCGAGAGCATCTGCCTGTTCTACGGTTCTCGGGAATCCGTCGAATATTACTCCAGTTCCTTCACCGAGTGATGCGATCTTTTCTTTCATGAGGTTGATGATCAGATCATTGGGTACCAATGCGCCACTGTCCATGAATCCCTTTGCTTTCAGTCCTAGATCGGTTTCTTTTCTGACCGCTTCGCGGAGCATATCTCCGGTAGAGAGTCTGACGTACCCGAATTTCTCACTGAGTTTTTCTCCCTGGGTTCCTTTTCCTGATCCCGGAGGACCGAGGAGGATGATCTTTGACTTCATAGGCCCGTCAATTCGTTTGTATTTAAAAGGGTATTTACTATATTGCGAATGTTCTCGCGCGCCTATGTGAATGTTTTATAATCCAATAGCGGAATGAGGGTACTCGGTGTTCAAATGGATCAAAGAATTATAGACAGCATCGAGAAGATCGTTGGAAAGAACGGTTATTCCACAAAATCTGCGGATCTTTACACATACGGTTTCGACGCGTCCATATTCCATAACACTCCCGACATGGTAGTCCAGCCAAGGACCACAGAGGAAGTGTCAGAGATTATGAAAATCGCTTATAAGGAGCGTATTCCTGTGGTTCCGAGAGGAGCTGGTACAGGACTCTGCGGATCAGCCGTCCCGATAAAAGGCGGTATAGTTCTAGCTATGCAGAGGATGGATAAGATCAAGAACATCAGTATTGCAGATCTTTGGGTAGATGTTGAAGCAGGATGTGTTTACAATGATCTCAACGCAGAGTTGGAAAAATACGGATTTTTCTTCCCTCCGTCACCTGGTTCGGCCGAGGCATGTCAGGTCGGAGGAATGGTCGCCACCAACGCTTCCGGAATGAGAGCCGTTAAATACGGAGCAACAAGAGATTTCATTCTTGGGCTTACATTTGTAAAAGCAGACGGGGAGATCGTTCGTTGCGGAACAAGGACAATAAAGGACGCATCCGGATATCAGTTGGCACGTTTGATGTGCGGCTCCGAAGGAACACTAGGAGTTATAACCGAGATAACGTTCAAACTCACGACAAAACCTAAGAAATCAGCCTCGTGTCTGTGTGCATTCGACAGTGTTATGGACGCAGGTAAGTGCATAGCGGCAATTATCGCAAAGCCGTTGATTCCAGCATCATGCGAGCTCATGGATAAGGTAAGTATCGAGGCAGTTAACAAAGTACGCGGAAATCCGTTGCCAAATTGCAATGCATTATGCATCGTTGAGGTCGACGGAGAGACCGACGAGATCATAACCAGAGACCTCAAGATCGTAGAAGAGGTCGCAAATGGTACAGGAGCAATTTCTGTCACCCCTTCTTATGATAAGAAGGAGATAGCAAAATGGACCGACGCAAGAAAGTCTGTAATGGTATCCCTTGCAGCATTGAAGCCTGAATGTTCATCTGTATCGCTTGCAGATGATATGGGAGTACCGGTATCGCAGGTTCCCAAGGCAGTGAAGGCATTCCAGGAGATTGCAGAAAAGTACAATGTCACCATAGCAACGTACGGTCATGCTTCAGATGGAAATCTTCACACAAAGATGGTCATCGATCCCACTAACAAGGATGAGTGGGAGAGAGGTGTCGAAGCTGTCAATGAGATCTTCGATGTATGTATCGCACTCGGTGGAACGGTCACTGGGGAGCATGGCGTAGGAATCTCTAAAGCACCAAACTTCATGAAGGAGAGGGCTTCAGAGATGTCCTCTATCATTGCTATCAAAAAGGCAATGGATCCCGAGAACATACTCAATCCAGGAAAATTGAATCAATGGGAAGGTTCGATTCTTACTCATTTGAGATATCCTTGCAAAGGATTGTAAACTTTATTTTCAATCAATAGGGGCCAGTGCCCCTATTCATGTAATATCTAGTTGTTTTTAGAATGGAAACAATCAAACATATGGTCTTCGTTTAGAATATGTATCGATTTTCATGATTTACTATAGAAATATTAAGAAGTAGGCAGGAAATTCCTGCCTTGTTTATTATTCATAGCATCGTGTATGTTGCTGCTAGTTCTGCGACTCCGATAATTATGGCAAGAAGGTATACCGGAAGGTTCCATGTGACTATTTTAGATCCATCAAGTGGAGGTATAGGAATCATGTTGAACAGACCAAGGAATGCATTGAGCCACGCGAGTTGAATTATTACGCTATGGGTTATTCCTGATGTAAAGAATGTTAATACAATCGCGATCGCACAGATGATAAAGTTCACTCCTGGACCTGCGAGACTGATCTTTGCATTTTGTTCTTGATTGATGTTTCCTCTGATATATACTGCACCGGGGGCTGCAAATAAGAATCCCATGAATGAAAACACCAAAGAAATAAGCAATCCCATCGGATATGCTCTGAATTCTGACCATGCACCGTATTGTTGCGCAACGAATTTATGTCCTAATTCATGAAGAAGGAAACTGAATGTTACCAGTATTAAGGATATTCCGAAGACCTTGAGTACGTTCATAAATTTGTTAGCATCGAGGTATGAGCCTCTGTACAGTATAATGGTAAACGCGATCGTTAGAATCAATACTGCGGCGAAAATATGAGCGATCTCGGTCTTGCTGAAGCTGATCTTGGTTATGGGTTGTTTGACGCCTGGATCAACTCTTCTCAGATTCTCGATAGAATCACGCATACGTGGACAATTATGTTATTGTTTATAAACATGCATCAACTAAGCCCATTGAGGTAGAAGATGGTTCAGAATAACGTTGCACACGGAAAGGAAAATTGTCAGTGGTGCGACAGATGCGGAACTCTGATCCTGGGAAAGAAGTGTTCGATTTGCGGTTCAACAGGAAGAGCATTCGAGATAAACAGTCCTGGAGATATCAGGCCATGCATGGGTGATAGCCAGGTCATACTTCTGAATCTTTTCAGAGAGGCATTCGGAACGTCAGATCCGTTGGATGGTCGGATGATATTCTTCAACAAGATCCCAGGCGAGGATCGTACCGATGAGATAATCGCCCATGGAGAGGTCATAGGTGTTATCAGATTCGATATCAAAGAGAATAGTTTGAAGATAGAATTGAGGCAGCCAGGAGCAGATCTTCTAAGAGATATAGCGACGAAGAATGTCGTGATATTCGGAAATATATCAGGACATCTGAAAGGTAAGAGCATTCCTGGAGAGAGCATCATCGAGGTTATCGGGGAATTTTCTGAAGGAGATCCGATAATCGTCAAAAAGGCATTGAAAGCAGGTCCAGGTGTCGCTTTGGTAGACAGCTCTGCGATGAAGGTTGCTGAAAAGGCAATAAAGATACGTGATCTGAATGCTAAGGCCGAAATGTATATCTCTCCGATATCTGACAGAAAGGTATTCGTTAAAGCTAATAAAGATCACATTTCTGCATTGGAAAACATTGCGATCAGTGAGATCCGTACGTTCCTACAGGGAAGGAGAGAGCCGGTCACCGTGTCATTTTCAGGAGGAAAGGATTCTCTAGCCGCTTATGGTATAGCCATCAGGGCCGTTAAGCATCTGGACCTTCTTTTCATCGATACAGGTTTGGAATATCCTGAAACACTTCAGTATGTGAAGGAATTCGCTCAGGATAATGATATCAAGCTGCATGTTGCTGAGGCAGGCAATGCGTTTTGGGATAACGTAGGGACATTCGGCCCTCCGGCTAAGGATTTCAGATGGTGCTGCAAAGTATGCAAGTTGGGTCCGATAACCGAGCTGATCGCCAATGACTACGCAAAGGGAACATACACGATCGAAGGTAACCGTGCATTGGAATCATTCTCTCGTTCGAATATTGGACTTGTATCCAAGAATCCGTTCGTTCCCAACCAGATAAACCTCAATCCAGTAAGAACATGGTGTGCTGCCGAAATATGGGCATACATTTGGATGCGCGGATTGAAGTACAATCCATTATATGAACAGGATTTCGAGAGGATCGGATGTTATCTATGCGCTTCATGCCTTGCATCCGAATGGAGGAACACAGGCAGGATCCATCCAGATAAGTATGTAAAATGGGAAGATCACCTTCATCAATATGCAGAGGGCCGCGGACTTCCAAAGGAATATGTGGATATGGGTTTCTGGAGATGGAAAGTCTTTCCACCTAAGATGAAACTTCTTGCAGAAGGTCTAGATCTCAAGATGGAGCCTACAAAAGGCAGCGATCTGTCTATGAATATGCTGAAGGGGGCATCACCCTGCACAGCTGGTGGATACTCCATGGAAGCTATTGTTACTGTGCCGAGGAATAGGGATTTCTCCTACGTTGAGGATGCAATGAGAGTAATCGGAGATGTGAAGTATTCCTCTGAATTCGAGATAGTGCTTCTGAAGATGCCGATGGGAAGAGCGAAGCTTTTCGGCGGGGGCCAAGTCTCAATAGTTGCAGGCAGTGCGAAGGATGCACAATACCTTTTTGAAAGATCGGTAAAAGCATTGATAAGAGCTCAGTTGTGTACAAAATGTGGGATATGTGCAAAAGGATGTCCGACTCATGCCATCAAGATAGTGGATGGAGCACGCGTGGATCCAGAGAGATGCATAAAATGCGGAAAGTGCGAGAAGTCATGCATGGTCATTCATTATTATGATAAAATAACGAAAGGACAGAATACTTTAGATTCCCGGAATTGTAAGAACGATCAGTTTTTCAAGAAGAGTAAGTCTTAAAAGTCAAAGGTGTATCTCAAATCTATGGATCTCTTGATGATGATGGCCGCGATTGTCGCGTTCGCGCCCACTCTGGCACTTATGTACATCGTGCTTAGGAAATACACATATCCTGCAGTTGAACAGCCATTCTTTAGCGATCCCGCATTCTTCGGTCTTTTTACGGTCGGGCTTATAGCAGGGACGTTTTTGTTCGCTGTTTATACATGGATATGGACCTCGATGATCTATGCGATCCTTTTTGCGGCCATAATATGCTTAGTGCTCGTTATGGTTCTGAATCTTAAAAGATTTCACGGCAAATCTGATTCAGTTTTCTACGGATACGGATTGGGACTGGGTGTCGGATGTACAATGGCATTCGGTATGATATTCTATCTGGGAACTACAATAACCGGTTCGGATATTGGAAATCTCGAGGTCACAGATTATATAATGTTATTCATAATCGGATTAGGAAACATTTTAATGATCTCCGCTGTGGGAACCATCATAGGAGAAGGTATCGCAAGATTGAGGCCAATGGAATTTGCACTTCAGGCCATGATGGCATGTGTTCTGTACTTCGTTGTAACGACACTGGCATATCTCAACAGCGATAACAGTATTCTGTTCTATGCAGGTCTAATAATCGGATTGGTCTTCTCTGCTTCATATTTCTATTACGTAATGTACATCAAACTATCAGAGGTAATCAGAGATGTACTGAAAATGGAAGGCAATAAGCGCAAGGATGTTCCAAGGTGATTATGCACGATATTGACCAAGTTTGAATTCTGATATCAAACAGAGTTCTAACATGGTATTCAGCATCTTGTTGGCATTCTTAGGATCTATCTGCTCTATCTCTTTGATGGTGAACGTTCCATATATTTCTGAAAGACCACTTACGAGGACATTGAGTTTCTCGTAAGTGTCGCTGCAGTGTTCATATTTGTAAATCAGCGTAGACAGAGGATCCGCATCAGTGATGCGACGTTTGTCTTTTTTTTCAGGAGTGAATCCTGAAAGTTGTCCTAGAGCCTCTCTTACAACGTTCTGGTCCTTGTCCTCGAAAAGAATATGCATATGTCTGTGTTCGGAAGTTGCCCCGCAAAATGGGCATTCTGATGTAAGACATGACAGATCAGCGATCCTATATTTCTGGCATGTGTTGCAGATAACAACCCCGTACATGTAATCACCGATATTCTGTGAATACCAATGATGCTACGCAGCATCCGTAATTTCCGATTGGGATCCGCAATTCTTCAGTGAGGAAATGTATTTCTCCGAATTCTACATCTCTGATCCTGGACATCTCTTCCATTTTACATCTGAGTTCGGATTTAAGACATTGTGCGGAGCCGTGTAGATGTCCTTCGGCTACGTATCCTCCTTTTCCATCTTTTCTGAATGTGTATGCGATACCGGCTGCGATTACTTCGCCCTCTTTTCCTCTCATCTGAGAGAGTACACAATGGGTGATCGCGCCCATTTCAAGTTCAGGCTTATCAATCCTTTTCGCCCCTATTGGGATCACGGATGATACTGCTACTAGATTTTGTTCTGCGATCTCTGCATTTTTCAGTGCAAGATCGAATGCATTGAGATCTGATACTGTACTTGTTGCTTTACCTGAGGTAATGAAGAATTTGCTTGGGATTAAGTTCATGAGATCATCCATAGAGCTGTTGACTGCCAGCTGTTTGTTCGTGTTCGGCCTGTGCCTTGATGTTCTTTTTTATTTCCTCTGCTTCTTTGTACAGTGGTTCTTCATCAAGTTTCAGTCCGGGAATTATTCTAGTTAGTGGTTCGAGGACTGCTGCTGCGGATCCTGGATCAGGGAGTGCAGGATTGGCTGGGCACATAAGAACAGTAATGTCTGTGTCGGATCTCTGTCCTTCGAATAATAGCAATCCAGTAAGTCCGCGTATCAATCCGTCTTTCAGTTCACGAAGGTCCAGCGTCTGTATCTGATCTCTGCTGGCCTGGACGGTTCCGCAGGCTATGATGGTATGATCATTATCATATTGCGGTACGCCTTCCAATACGATGGTCTTCGTTACTCCATATTCTTTCAACAATCCAAGGATCGCACGTGCAAGATCATAGCATTGTTCGGGCTTCGGAGAGATTTCTGACGTTATAACCAATATATCGGAATATTTTTCCGAGTTTTCCATACTGCATCCATAAATGCGTATAGGTGGATATGGGACGCCATTCTGAAGAAAGGCGTACGGTGGAAGATCTGGTGCTGTCATGCCTGCGACGACATCCATCTTCAACTCTCTGCTTATGTAACTTGAGAGAATGGATCCGATCAGACCTACACTTGGAAATCCTACGATCGCTATTGAGTTTTCGTATTTTTTCTCGCTGTACCTGATAACTTCGAAGTCAGACATCAAACCTAACATATAGCACTAAACTATTAATTTAACGTATCATACCGATGACTATCATGAGTGAAAATAACATTTCATTTGCAAAAACCGATGGCGGAGTCCCCGTTGTTACTGAGTTTATACCCGGTTGTGAAAGTTCAGGATACATGATCGCTGTGGGAACAGGATCTAGGGATGAATATCCGGAGATCTTCGGGCTTTCCCATTTATTGGAGCATGTCGTTTTCAGGGAGACCAAGACGCGTACATCATATCAAATGGCAAAGGAAATGGAAGGGGCCGGAGGAGAGCTTAACGCATTCACCGGCAGGGAACTAACTGCGTTCTATGGTGTGACTATCAAAGAGACCAAGGATGTGGCCAAGGAGATGGTATCGGACATTGTCGCAAATCCACTTATAACCGATAACGATGTCGATCTCGAAAAGAAGATCGTACTTCAAGAACTAAGTATGATCGAGAATGAGCCAGAGTCATATATTCACGATCTTTTTTCACAGAATATCTGGAGAGGACACGCTCTTTGTCAGGATGAAGGCGGAAAGATCGAGATAGTCAAAGGTCTCGGATCCAAAGAATTGAGAGAATATTACAATGAGAGATACGGTATACCGAATCTTGCGGTAATTGCAGTAGGAAATGTAGATATCGAAGATACAAAAGCATGGGCATCTGAGAAGTTCGATGGAATGACTGGAAAGAAGGTCATAAAGAGAACTGCACCGCCTATGCCTAAACAGTACTACAAATTCGTGAAGAATAAGTCGGAACACTGTCACACCGGAATAGGTTTTCCAGCGTATTCTCCCGATGATCCAAATCGTACCCCCGCATTGCTTCTCGGAGCAATTCTGGGTTCAGGAACAAGTTCAAGGCTTTTCCAGAATGTCAGGGAGAAGAAGGCTCTTGTTTATTCCGTATATACGACCGTTGAACAGAACAGCGATTCTGCTGCAATGGTAACATACATGTCATCTACCGATGCGAATGTTGTGGAAGCTGTAGAGACTACCGCAAAGGTCTTCAAAGATATGAAGGACGGCGGATTGGAGAAAGGTGAACTTGACAGGACAAAGAAACTCATCAAGGGAGCTATTGTAAGATCCATGGAGTCTACAGAACATAGGATGTACAGACTCGGAAGGGACTTTATGCTTAACGGTAAATATCGTTCATTGGAAAAACGTCTTCAGGATATAGAGGACGTTACTGAAGAGCAAGTAATGCATGTAGCAGGCGACCTGATCAAAGCAGACAGACTCAATATAACTGTTCTCGGACAGGGAAACAGAGATATCAAGAAGTTCGATCCGGTTCAGTTGGATATCTGAGTTCATTCATCACGTAGAGTACGGCATCCTTAGCATGTTCGACAGCAGAGGCCACTTTTTCGGTCATGCTTTCACTCATGGTTTGGATGTCCTCTACTTCTACAGCAACAAACCTGACGGATTCTGGCATCATGTCTGGATCCAGATCCCTTCCCATTTTCATAGCTGTTGCAAGATTAACATCGTGTGCAGAAGCCTCTTTAATCGTTGAATCGAAATCTTCAGGATTGAATATCATTACTGTGCCAGGTACGTATTGATAAGTCTGAATTGCATCCACTATTATCGCGAATCTGTAGCCGCGTATCATCGGAAGGATCTCCAATCCTCCTATTGCTTCTTGCAGCGTGTCCACATCGGGAAGGTGCAATTCTTCGATCGCCTCTGCTATTTTCAGGCCCACGGCGTCGTCTGTCATAATAGGACTGCCAAGTCCTATGACCACGAATCTGTTTTGTAATTTATCGCTAGTCATTTCAAGTTTCGTCTTTTGGGTGTACAAGGTCTGCAGGCGCATCCGTAGGTACAGATGGTTTCTCGTCGATCGTGTCTGCAATGTACATTCTGTCTAACGGAATCGTCATACACATTCCGCTTTTGGGTGTATTAAGACCACCTACTTCTATTGCGGTTTGTAGTACTTCATCTAAATTCGATGTATGAACTACTGTTATGATCATTTCATCTTCTTCTTTCAATGTGATTCCCAGAAGGCCTGATTTATGTTCATTTGGAATATTACTTCCATATAGTATCTGACATTTTCCGGCGACCTTGTCGGATATGGAAGATACTACAGCTGTACTGAATCCTTTCCGTACAGAGAGGATAACTAGGTGCATATCTGATTTATATGTCATTTTATCACGAACTTTCCTTGTATTGTTTTCTGCATTTAACTACCCTTATTGCTACTCCTAGAATAGATAGTGAGACAATAGGCGCTAATGCTATCATCGCTATTATTCCGAAACCGTTTATTATGGCATCAGGGCCTGTATATTTTGCGCTGGCCATTCCTATGTACATTGTCATTATTATTGCGACGGATACAGGGCCCGTGGCTACACCGCCAGCATCGTATGTTATTCCGATCAGACTCTTGTCCATTATCCATAATAATATGATGGCGACACCATAGATCGGTAAAATGTAATATATTGACATCGCGCCCAGCGACAGTAGATACATTCCTGCACCCACGAACGCAGAGACACCGACAGCCATTATAATCGTTATGAGTTTCTTTGAGAACATTCCTTGAGATGCATTTTCCACTTGGGATCCCAAGAT
Organism: Candidatus Methanomethylophilaceae archaeon; assembly: GCA_963676235.1. GTDB lineage: Archaea > Thermoplasmatota > Thermoplasmata > Methanomassiliicoccales > Methanomethylophilaceae > JALNYB01. Next base: position 383,862 of record OY781044.1, on the reverse strand, counting down.
ATTCACGGCAGGTTCCGATATCATAACCAAGAATCCGAGTATAATACCGATTGCAAGGACAACAAGACTACAATCGTTATTGATCAGATGGATTCCGAGATTTTTTGATACAGGCATGAATGCCGCATAAATTCCTGTGAGGAATATTATCATTCCAAATGATGCCATCAGGATACCTATTGTCATTATCCTGAAGTCTCTCCAAGAGTATTTCAGGAAGAATTTCTGGAATATGGCGAATATCGCATATAGAGGAAGTACGGCTGAAAAGACGTCAATTGTATCTTCAAACATCTCTCCTAGTATGCTGCCTCCTATGTTGATAGTCGATTCGCTGGCTATTATGGCATCAGATGCTATATTAGCCGTAGTGGACGTATCTATCAGCAATCCATATACGAGTACTGTGATCACTGGCCCTATGGATGCCAATCCGACCATTCCGAAACTATCCAGATCTGATCTGGAGGCAACCACCGAACAGATACCGAGACCTAATGCTATGAGGACAGGTATTGTCATAGGTCCAGTGGTGACACCTCCTGAATCGAAAGCGATACCCATGAATGTATCGGGGGTTAAGACCGCCAATATGATTATGATAAGGTATCCGATGGTCAGTAGAAGGCGCAGGGATATATGTTTCAATATCCTCAATGCGGCAATCACAAGAAAAACAGCTACGCCTGTAGCAATGGCTAGCACAAGCGTGGTCTGATTCACTGTCGGATAAAGGTCTGCTACCATCCATGTGAACACATTCACATCAGGCTCTGCCATGGTTATCGTAAAACTGATAACGAATATGACACCGATTATGAACAGGATGGAATTCCTTTTCGGCATCTGCGATCCTATGGCAACCCCCATAGGCATTATACCTATATCCACTCCGCGTAAGAACAGTGTGAATCCGATGATCACCAAAATACAGCAGACCAGGAAGAAGAAGATGTTCGAGATGTCTGGTTTAAGAAGTAGTATGTAAAGTACGAACAGCAGGATCACAATCGGGACGGTTGTTTTGACGACCTCTCCAAATTGCAGTTTGAAATCCATGCATTCTCCAGACAGGTATATCCTTGGGTCTATTAAATCGTTATTTCCACATCATACAAAACCTATTCTATGTTATGTGCGATTACACAGAATGTGGATCTCACCGTAAGAACGGAACAAAACATAAACGGGCACATCATCACGAACCGTCAATTAGAGGTATTGGTTGCTGTTGCTGAGAAAGGAAGTAAGACAGCTGCGGCGAAGGCGCTAGGCATTTCTGTACCAGTTGTTCATAGGTATATCCAGATAATAGAAGATGCCGCAGGTACTGCAATAACCAAATCTACGCCTGCAGGCACAATATTGACTGAAGAAGGCAGGAGAATAATAGAAACTTTCACATCTATGGAATTGAGATGTTCTGATGATCATCCTTTTACTATATGCTGTAGCCCCGTAACAGAGGACCTCATGATGTCAGTTCTGTCTGCATTGAAGATGATGGATGTAGAATTGGTCATATCTGATGACGGTCACAATCTCAGGATGATGAAAGAGAATCTTGCTGATTTTGCGATAATAGACGATCCTCTGTATCTTTTCGATGGAGATGAGTTTGAAGGCATCGAGATAGGATACATGGGAATGGTCCTCGTAGATAACGGATCTTCATTCATACGGTACAGGTACGGTGCACAGAGGGTTGCATATATGTTTCTGGATACCATGGGAAGAAGTTATTCCGTGGATTCGGAGACATTCTCTCTTCCCGAACTATTGGGATCCAATAAGAGTTTTTTCGTCGATGAGTTTTTGTTGATCAGAAAGGGATTAAGGATGAAAAGCGCTGTCGATCCTAAGATCTTAAAACACGCTATAACTGCTATCTACCGCAAGGAAACCAAGATAGTTTCTAAACTTGTAAAAGCATTGTTAGCTAGGCATATCAAATAATGTATTACCTCAAACGGTAATATCAATATATATCAATCTTCAGATTTTAAATACGTTAACTGTTTTGTGCCTCATAGGTGAATATTACGGAGATAAAGCCAAATCCCGAATTTGAAGCAGAAATCGCAGCCGCAGGCGGCGAAGATGTTAAAATGTGTTTCCAGTGTGGAACATGCACAGCCAGCTGTCCTTCCGGAAGGCGCACATCATATAGAGTCAGAAAACTCATGAGAATGGCGCAGCTTGGACTCAAAGACCAAATAGTCAACAGCGAAGAACTCTGGGAGTGCAGCACATGCTACACCTGTGTAGAGAGATGCCCCCGTTCAGTTCCGATCGTCGATGTTATAATCGCATTGAGGAACATTGCAGTTGCAGAAGGTCACATATACGACAATCACAAGAAGACTGCAGCAAGCTTCTACAAGACTGGTCACACGGTCGGAATCAATGATAAGATAAAAGCACTGAGAAGCTCAATGGGTCTTCCTGAGATACCGCCCACAGTACTTTCCAACAAGAAAGCAATGGAAGATGTGGACAAGATCCTGAAAGCAACAGGATTTAACAAGATCGTGGAGTGATATTAATGGCTAAATACGCATTTTTCTTAGGTTGCATAGCACCACTCAGATATCCAGGTCTGGAGAAATCCACCCGTGTCATATCTGAAAGGCTCGGACTCGAACTTGTCGATATTCAGGATGCATCATGCTGTCCTGCACCGGGAGTTATCAGAGCATTCAGCAGAGACGCATGGCTTGCAGCAGCAGCGAGGAACCTTGCTCTCGCAGAGAAAATGGGACTTCCTATAGTCACCATCTGTAACGGATGTTACGGGTCACTCTTCGAGGCCGCACACGAGCTTAACAACAACCCCGATAAACTTGCAGCGATCAACAAAATCCTTGCAGAGATCGGAATGGAGTACAAAGGAACAACTCAGGTACGCCATTTCGCAGAAGTCCTCTACAAAGATGTCGGTATTGAGAAGATCAAAGCAGCAATCACAAAGCCCTTGGATTATCAGGTTGCAACCTTCTACGGATGCCACTTCCTTAAACCAAGCGAGATAAAAGAGATCGATGATCCTGAGAATCCACATATTCTCGATGAACTTGTTGAAGCAACCGGAGCAACAAGCCTTCCCAGAAAACAGAAGACATTGTGCTGTGGTGCAGGAGGAGGACTCAAAGCCGCCTTCGGTGACGTTGCAAAAGAGTTCACAAAGACAAATCTCGAGAACATGACCGAATCAGGCGCCAAATACATCGTCGATGTATGTCCGTTCTGTCACCTTCAATTCGATTCCGTTCAGGGCGAACTCGGATACAGCATACCTGTGCTCCATCTTTCACAACTCTATGGAATTGCAATGGGAATGTCTGCAGAAGATCTTGGATTATCAGCGCACGTTGTGCCTGTCAAGCTTTAAACATTTCATGAGGGTTAAAAACCCTCTTTTTCTTTATATTTCATTCATTATGAATATGTGATTTTTGGCGTAATTTTGAGTAAAGTTTAAATACATGCGGTACCAACCACAATGTGGTAATTTTGTCCTCATTGTGATAATAAAAAATATGCTGGCTATCTCATTTTTTCATAGAGATAGAAAAGTTAAGGTTGACAAAGATATTAATACAATCACCCAATCCTATGCTTATACGAATCTTAAAGGAGGATTCTGATGGCATCGTCAACAGTCGCATCAAGAAAGGCAAAAGGAAACGCCGGCCGTAAGGTCAAGGATAAGTGGAAGGCAAAAGAGTGGTACAATATTCACGCACCTCGTATGTTCAACGAGATCGTGATCGGTGAATCACCAGCAGCAGATCCCGAATTATTGCTCGGAAGGACCGCAGAGGTCACCGTGCAGGATCTTACCGGAGATTTCTCCAAAATGCATATCAAGCTCAAATTCAAGATCACAGGAACAGATGGACACGAGGCAAAGACCGAGTTCATCGGACATGATCTTACGAGCGATTACGTCAGAAGGCTGACACGCAGAAAGAAAACAAAGACCGACCACGTTGTAGATGTTATGACATTCGATCACTTCTTCGTAAGGATCAAAACAATGTCTATCGCAGAGAGACGTGTACAGTCATCACAAGAGATCGGAATGAGAAGCGTCATCGGTACAACACTCACTGCAATGGCAGAGAAAATGACTCTTTCAGATATAGTAAAATCAATCATTTCAGGAGATCTTTCAAAGGATCTCGCAAGGGCATGTCGTGTCGTTATCCCCATGAAGAGGATAGAGATCCGCAAGTCTGAAATCCTTAAGGTTGGAGACGGAGAGCCTGAATCCATCATCGAGGAAGTTGCAGTAGCTGCGCCTGAAGAGGCTTCGGAAGAAGTCGTTGCAGAAGAAGCTGCTGTCGAGGAAGTTGTAGAAGAGTCTGCAATCGAAGAGACAGCCTCTGAATGAGTACATTCAGAGTCCTCCGAAACTTCTTTAAATCAAAACTTATTCCCGACCCTGAGCCTAACAATTAAATGCCGAGGTGGCTCAGCCTGGTGGAGCGTCGGACTCATAGGGTTCTGGTCTATACAGACCTCTTCCAGGGAAATCCGAAGGTCATGGGTTCGAACCCCATCCTCGGCACTCCTTTTACTGTCTGGCTAGTCGATTTAGAGCATTTGTTTTTCAGATATTCGAATATATTTTGATTTTAAGTATAAATTTGCATAACGAATTGTTTTTCTATACATTACTTGATTACTGAATCAAAGTGGCATCATGAAAGCAGATACGGCAGGATTGCTGATAAGTGCAATATGGATAGTGTTTTGGATAGCGAAACTTCTATTCGGTTCTAATCTCAACGCGAATACTGCACAAGGACAGCAGATTCTCATTGCGACATATCTGTTTATTGTAGTAGGTGCAGTGATCCTTTCATATTTCTTCTGGAAAAAGATCGGTCGTGTTATGGTTGGAAAGGTGATGAGTTCTAATCATTGTCCCAAATGTTATACTAAATTCAGAAAAGGAGAGACATTCTGTAAGAAATGCGGCGAGCCTCTCGTGAAAGAAGAAGAGAGCAAATGGGGAAAGTCGGAATTATGACCTGGCCTTCAGCCTGATTTTTATATGTACAATACAATTTGGATTCCTTATGAGGACCATTATCTACAACGGAAAAGGTGGTGTCGGTAAGACATCTGTCTCAGCAGCTACCGCACGCAGATTGGCTAAGTTGGGTCATCGTACGATAATTATGAGTGTGGATACAGCTCATTCTTTAGGAGATTCCCTCGGTGTGGAACTTTCATCGGATATACGTAAGGTAGGTCCAAATCTGGATGCTTTCGAGTTAGATATCATCCATGAGATGAGGACGAAATGGTCTGCGATCAAGGATTACATTTCTGCATTTCTTCTTTCACAGGGCGTAGGGGATATTTCTGCAGACGAGATGGCAATACTTCCGGGTATGGAAATGGCTGCTGCATTGTTCTATGTACTTCAATTCAAAGACAGCGGAGAATATGATGTAGTGATCATAGATACTGCGCCCACAGGGGAAACTTTGAGATTATTGAGTTTCCCAGACGTTTCTAATTGGTACATAGAGAAGATGTTCGGAACTGTGAAAAAACTCTTGGCTATAGCAAGGGTGACAGTAGGGAAGGTATTGGATTTTCCATTGCCGTCCAAGGAAGTTATGCAAAGTATTGAAGAAATAAAGGACAATATGCAACGTGTGAAGGCCATATTAGAGGATTCTGAGAATACGACCATACGTCTTGTTCTAAATCCGGAGACCATGGCAATAAACGAGACCATGCGGTCTTACACCTATTTATGTTTGTATAATAAGACGGTGGAGTGTCTTATTGTCAACAAGATACTTCCTCCGATGAAGAATGCATACTTCAAAGAGAAGATGAAGGAACAGGAAAAGCATCTTCAGGAGATCCACGAGGCTTTTGATCCGTTAAAGATAATGTATGCTAAGATGATGCCTACAGAGCTCAGAGGTCCTGAAGCATTGGACCTTATGGCAGATATGATATTCGAGGATTCAGATCCCATAGAGGTTTATGCAACGTCTAGTCCTATGCATTTCGAGACAGAAGGAGATATTGACAAATTATATGTCCAGATGCCGTTTGTCAAAAAAGAGGATGTAGAATTGTTTAAGGCGCAGGACAACTCTATCATAATACACACAGGAAGTCAGAAGCGGACAGTATCCCTTCCGATGACCTTTAAAGATTCAGAGATGATCGGTGCAGAATTCACAGATTCTCACCTGATTGTAAAGTTCAGGAGGAATAAAGATGAGTGACAAAAAAGATCAATCCGAATACGAGGATCCAGAATTAGAGAGATTTGTTCGTGAGAACAATGAAATGATCAAGAAATTGCTCAAGGTACAGAAGGATCTTGCAAAAGAGACCTTTAAAGAAGAGAAGGACAGGGTCGATGAGCTCATCGAATATCAGAAGGCCAAGACCAAAGAGGTAGCAGAAGGAGTCGTTACAATGTTTACAGATCCAGATGTACAGAAGCATTTTATGGCTGTAGGTCTGGAATTATTCATGGGTATCAATGCTCTGATGAAGGCGGCACCTCTTCCAGATGTAGTCAAGGATGCGATGAGCAAAGCAGAAGATGTCAAGGATGAGACATCTAAGAACTTCTGCAAAGTGAATCCTAATTGTGCTAAGAAACCTAAGACACAGAAAGTGGACATCACGGATGGCGACATAAAACCTAAGACACAGAAAGTGAACATCACGGATGGTAATAAGAAATCCACCACCAAAAAGGTCAAGATTGATTGATCATGGATCTCAAAGACGGAGCGACAGCTGTCAAAGCTGCCCGTAAATTCATCGAGTTTTGGACGGAAGGTAATAGGACAACCGTCGATCTTCCGGAATCATTCTCAAAGAAAAGTGGTGTATTCGTTACAGTATTGAAGTACCCATCTGGGGATCTGAGGGGATGTATAGGGTATTCGGAGCCGATTCTCCCTCTGCGTGAAGCATTGGAGAATTCTGCATTATCTGTGTGTCGCGATCCACGGTTTCCACATCTGACAATAGATGAGGCCAGGGCTTGCACCGTAGAGGTGACGATCCTCACTCCTCCTAAGGAATTGGAATTCAACAATGTGGATGAGATGTTGAATAAGATCGAGCTTGGAAAAGATGGGGTCATCATGGATTTCAGAGGGTCTAAAGGATTGTATCTGCCTCAGGTGCCTATCGAACAGGGTTGGGATAAACAGGAGATGATGTTCCATCTTTCTGAGAAAGCAGGTCTCAACAGAGGTGCTTGGATATACAAAGGCACAAGGGTCTGGACATTTCAGGGAGAGATATTCTCAGAGGTCAACCCCAGTGGAGAAGTAGTCAGGAAGTAAATCATGGACATTGATCTAGTACTCGAGGGAAGGACGTTCATTAACGGTGAATTATCCTATGCGGAGATAGGCATAAAGGATGGAAAGATAGTTACTTTAGGAAAAATGGTGCGTGGCGGTGAGGAAAGGATAGATATCGGGACAAGTAAGATAATCCTGCCAGGATTCATGGATCCACATGTACATTTCAGAGATCCTGGAATGACACAGAAAGAGGATTTCGGTACTGGTACTATGGCTGCAGTGCATGGTGGAGTGACATGTGTATTGGATATGCCAAACACAAAGCCTCCCGCAGTGGATATTCAGTCAGTCCTGGATAAGAAATCTATCATCAAGAAGAAGGCATATACAGATTATGGGTTGTTCGCAGCTGTTACACCGGGTTGTCATGCAGGCCTGCTCGCTCCGATGGTTGCAGGATTCAAATTATTCATGGGCTCTACCACAGGTCAGATACTTCTCAATGATGATAACGAGATTGCGTCTGTTATGAAGGATATCAACATTACGGGCAAAAGATTGAGCGTTCATGCAGAGGACGATAATATGATATCTGGAGAATCTGAATCCTGTTGCAGAGACCATTTAAGGAATCGTCCGGTGGAGGCAGAATACAGTGCCATACGCAGACTGGCACGTTACAAAGGCATGAAGATCAACATCTGTCACAATACCAATTCAGAAAGCATCAGGATGGCATCCGAACTCGGATTTACAACAGAGGTAACTCTTCATCATCTGTTCTTCGATGCTGATCGTAACACCACTGCAGAATACAAGGTAAATCCGCCTATAAGGGAGAAAGCTACCAAAGACAAATTGTTTCAGACATTCTTGGATAACAAGATCACAATGTTCGGAACAGATCACGCGCCGCATACGTTATCTGAGAAATCCCAGGATTTCGATTCGGCTCCGGGAGGCATTCCAGGTGTAGAGACATCTATGCCCATCATAATGAACATGGTAAGGACTAACATAATTCCGATGGAACAGGCGGTAAGGATGGGTGCTGAGGCACCTGCATCTGCGTTCAATGTAAAAAAAGGAAAGATCGCGGTTGGATATGACGCGGATCTGGCGTTGTTTGACATGCGCAATGTATCAACAATAGATGTAAAGAAGCTCCATAGCAAGGCAGGACACACTCCTTATGCCGGTTGGGATGCCATTTTCCCCGATACTGTCATAATCAGGGGACAGATACAGGTGCAAGACGGAGAATTCTGTGGAGAACGCATTGGAGAGGATATTTGTGGCTGATTATGAAGTTGATTATTCGGATGTAATTGGAAAAAAAGTAGAGTGTCCCGAGGGTTGCGGACTTTGCTGTCTATGTCAGCCAGAGGTACTACCAGATGAAAGATTATTCTTCAGGGAGAATTATCCCAGAAATCTTGTTAAAAGCAGAGGATCCAATCCATATTATGCACTGGCGCTTAAAAAGGGACACGGATCGTGCGTATTCCTGGATGATTGTACTAGGAAATGTAAGGTATACGATAATCGTACGACTTACTGTAAACAATATCCATTTCATATCTATGTCAGCGACAGGGTCAAGGTAGAGCTCGATCTTTCCTGCAGAGGTGTCTGGTACGGCACGGGAAACGATGCGCTTACAGAGGCTAAAGGAATAGTCGAGAAGGCCGATAAAAGAATCGCAAAGGCTCTCGTGGAAGCAAAGGATGTATACCGTCAATTCTACGCAAATTGCAAAGAATCGGGTATAATGGCAGATCAGTCTGTTCTAAGGATGTCACTGTCTGAGAATTTGATAAATTTTACAGATCTGGCATATTTGAGTAAGGTCATGGATCTCTCTGAACTGGAGCCGGTAATGACTTTGGATGGATTACAGAAAGAGTCCAAGATCGAGATGGCGGATCTAGAAGATGCTGCAAGGGAAGCAGCAATGGATTCAATGGCAACGAACGATCCATTATGTGCTCCGGTATATTGCGATGAGAATTGGAATTGGAATGTATTCATGGCATCCGGCGACAAGATCGACTGGACAGTTCTGGATGATGAAGGTAATATAAATCTTAAGAATTCGGCGCACGTCAGCGGTATTCCATTAAAACCGCTCGAAGAAGGCGGAGAGAAGGTACTTGCGGACTATATCGCAACACTTAATCACCGTGATAGTTTCATGGGAAGCGTGTTCTCTTTGATAGATTCCAACGAATATGAGGACAATATGGCAAATGCCTACTACGGATGTATGTCTACGACGATCCTAGACCTCATGTGGAGGGCATCAATGTTAGATCATTTCATGGGGACTGGTATGGGAGCAAAAGGTATGCAGGAAGCCATAATCTTTTATGATATGGATCGTTTGGATGCACAAGCAATAGGAGCATTTGTCTGATATCGCACTCCTTCTATTATAATATAAGAAGGAAAATGCGATACTTTCAAATACTGAATCTAGTATGATGAGTTGGTGGCTTAAAATGATGAAACCATTATCTGTTCTCAGTCAGGCGTCTAACAAGAATGTTATCGTCGAACTTAAAGGAAAGAGAGAGTACAGAGGAATCCTTGACGGATACGACCCCCATATGAATGTTGTGCTTAAAAACGCAGAGGAATTCTACAATGGAGAATCCGTAAGGAAAATCAGTTTGGCCATTGTCCGCGGGGACAACGTAATTTACATTTCACCATAAGGAGACGATTACAATGGGAACAGGAACAGCTGCAAAGGGAAGACACAACAAATTCAAGACACATATCCCCTGCCGCAGATGCGGAAAACACTCTTACCACGCAAGGAAGGGTGTATGCGCTTCATGCGGATACGGTAAGACCGCTAAGATGAGGACCTATACTTGGGCCAAACTTCGCGATTAAGGTTATAATATGACCGGCCCAAAGCATAGCTGCGGCGTAGTTGGAATAACAGCCACTTACAACGTCGTACCAGCTTTGCAGAAAGCCTTAATGATAATCCAGCATCGCGGGCAGGAAAGTGCAGGCATATCAGTTTTTGATGGGAAGACCACTCAGACCGTTAAGAATAATGGTCTGGTTCAGGTTGCACTGAATAAAGATAATCTGGCAGGCGTCGAAGGGCAAATCGGCGTCGGTCATGTTAGATATTCTACGACTGGTTCTAAAAGTGTTATCAACGCACAGCCGTTGACAGTCACTACAAACTTCGGTATCGTTGCTATCGCCCACAATGGGGATATTACGAATTATACTGAATTGAAAGAAAAATATCTCGAAGCCGGAACATCATTTCTCACAGACTCCGATACGGAACTTGTCATCAAAATACTAAGCAAATATATGGCTCAGTATTGCGACCCAGTGAAGGCTATGAGGGCCATGATCGGAGAATTAGACGGCTCATATGCGTTGACCATATTGATCAATGATAGATTGTTCGGTGTTAGGGATCCATATGGATTCAGGCCTCTTTGCATAGGAAAGATCGAAGAAGGTCACATTATTGTTTCAGAAAGCGCAGCTATTGATGCTTTAAGAGGAAAGTTCGTCAGAGATGTACTTCCAGGAGAGATCGTAGAAGTGAAGCGTAATGAGATACTCTCATATCCTGGAAACGAGAATAAGCCCAAGGCCTATTGTATGTTTGAATGGGTTTATTTTGCAAGACCTGATTCTGTGATAGATGGACGGGAAGTATATGATGTAAGGAAGAGGATCGGAATGATCCTTGCCAAAGAGAGTCCCGTCGATGTCGATGTAATCATGCCCGTTCCAGATTCAGGACGTGCGCATGCTATCGGATTCGCTTTGCAGTCTGGCATACCGTATGAAGAGGGGTTCATGAAGAATCGTTTCGCAGAAAGGACGTTCATCCTCCCTGATCAGAAGGAAAGGGAAGTTGCAGTCTCTATGAAGATGAATCCGATTAAGAGTACAGTAGAAGGAAAACGTCTGCTTATTGTTGATGACAGTATCGTGAGAGGAACAACATTGAAGAAATTGATATCCATGCTAAGAGAAGCTGGTGCAAAAGAAGTTCATGTCCGCGTGGGAAGTCCTCCAGTCATTGCTCCGTGCTATTATGGAGTAGATATGAAATCTAGAGATCAGTTCATTGCGAATAAGCATTCGGTCGATGAGATAAGAGAAATTATCGGTGCAGACAGTCTTGGTTACATCAGCATCAATGGTCTTATCGAAGCAATAGGAAAGCCAGAGAATGAACTTTGTTTGGCGTGCATCAATGGAAAATACCCAACACGTATACCTGGAGAGATTCACAGGTTCCAGTTAACTCTGAATTCTGATTTTTAATACCAAACATTTAATTACAATCAATTAATCACACAGTTAGCGGGCAGGTAGATCAGTTGGAAGATCGCTACATTGGCATTGTAGAGGCCGCGAGTTCAAATCTCGCCCTGTCCACCATTTTTGACTATTAATTCAGTCAGTATTATATCTTGATGTTGTTATTCAGTTAATATGGATACGCAGTCGATAATCGATTTTTGGTCAACTCATGTTCCCGAGGTCATTTTGATAATCGGGGGTATAATTGCATTGTTAATTGTTTACACGTATCTCAAGAATGATCTTTCTAAGACGTATAAGTTTATGATGGTGCTCGGAGTGATCTTCGGTGCTACAATGATTTTTCTCACTGTTACATCGTATTCAGGGTGGGGAATATTCACTGCGATAGTTATTGCAGCTACAGGATTCGCGCTTGTTATCAGGCCGTTCCGTGAGGTTCATTTTGCTATGATATTCTCAATATTGATCATGGTAGTAGTTTACATTCTGTTAGCGAATCTTATAGGTACCCAACTAGATGTGCTTGCTCAGGGCTGGTATAGAGTCGGAGTTGCATTTGTTTGTGGTGCCATCGTGTATATGATCGCCAGTTTTGCGGAGAAACTAATCATGCTGTTTGGCAAATTATTTAACTGGTGGCCGTTCCTAGGATTGCTTGGATGTGTCTGTATTTTTGAAGGATGTTTAATTCTTGCTGGATATGGTTCGATATATGACTATTTCCAGTAAGATTATATGTAATTTTTTTAGTCGAATATGTAAACCTTTAAATGATAGTAGTAGATGGAGGTTTGCGGGGCCCGTGGCTTAGCCAGGATATAGCGCTGGCCTTCTAAGCCAGACGCCTCGGGTTCGAAAGTTCTGATAAAAAAGGAACCGAAATTCCCGACGGGCCCGCCAGAGGATGTATCACCTGCGTGATGAGACATTCAGTGAAGAGGAAATATCATGAAGAGAAGCTCACGCGCCTGGAAAAAACGCGGAAATCAGCGTTGGAAATGGCGCAAGAAAAAAATGAGAAGAAGAAAGAGAGCAGCGAAGATGCGCAAGAAGTAACCTTAACAGGCTACCAAGGGAGCGTAGGCTAACCTGGCAGACTGGCGGGCTCCAGTTATTGAGCGTGATTATAAGAGTTTGCTGACAGTTGATGATTAACTGGAGCGATGACTCGTAATTTCGCGGGGGGTAGCTCCCCCCGTGGTGGAAACCCGCTGACGGGGGTTCAAATCCCTCCACTCCCACCTTGCACATCTTACTGTGACTTTGATGTTCCCGAAAGGGAACATAATCAACTTTCTACACTTCTTTTCATTCTGAAAGGAAAAGTATTAGCTGTGCTCTTGTAAACTTTAATTCCAGTTCATTTTGCGAATCATTTACATATATAGCGTTTTTATAAAAGAGAAAAATCTGTTAGATCTATCAATTGGTTTTTAAAGTGATATTGTAATCGTGCTTTCTTAGGTAGAACATATATGAAAAGTAAATTCATAGCAGGCATTGTTATTGTTGTTATATTGATCGTAGCTGGAATAGGGGTTTATTTCGCGCTTGCCGATAGTAACAGCAACGATGCTAAAGAAATACAAACATTTGAAGATATGAAAGTGGGAGATTATTTCACATATACTGTCGTTGTAAACTTTTTGGGAACTAGCGATCAAACATATACCATGACAGCAACTTTAAAAACTGTTTCTGGAGATAATTGGACAATAGAAACAAAAACCGTAGGTGGCGACAATCCTGGAACAAATACTGAAACAATGACCAAGTCCGAATTCATCGCATCATTAAAGACAGATGGAGACGGCAGTTCTATGTATGCGTACATCGACTTGAATAATCCTCCTTCAGAGTTTTCTGGATTAACAAAAGGTACAGGCACGTTCCATTTGAATACGAATGATAGGGACGATGTTACATTCAAGGGAACATTTACATCCGAAATAATGACTGTAACCATCGATGCAGCATACAGTCAAAAAGGTGTGTTATATGAAGCAAACGAGTCGATTACAGGAATGCTTACAATGCAGATAACATTGACTGCAACCAATATGAATTTCTAAATATTTTATGGGCTTCGGCCCATTCTTTTTCATTAAAATTTATAATTCATGGGATTGACCCCATGATAAAGGGTTCAGTTCTTGAAGCTGTGTATCGGTGCAGGTATTCTTCCGCCACGATTTATGAAATCTTCACAACTGTATTTGTTTACAGGCATTATAGGTGCCCTTCCGAAGAGTCCGCCGAATTCTGCGTAGTCTCCGACGCCTTTCCCTACAACAGGTATCAATCTTACTGCAGTTGTCTTTTGGTTGATCATACCGATAGCCATTTCATCTGCAATGATACCAGATATCGTCGAGGCTGTTGTGTCTCCCGGTATTGCGATCATGTCGAGTCCTACAGAACAGACACAGGTCATTGCTTCCAGTTTTTCGATTGTGAGTGAACCGATCTCTGCGGCATACGCCATAGAGCTGTCTTCAGTTACAGGGATGAAAGCACCGCTGAGTCCTCCAACATACGACGAGGCCATGACTCCGCCTTTCTTAACTTGATCGTTGAGGATAGCTAAAGCGGCTGTTGTTCCAGGAGCTCCGACATATTCTATTCCCATTTCATGAATTATGTCTGCAATGCTGTCGCCTACGGCAGGTGTCGGAGCAAGAGACAGGTCTACAATGCCGAAAGGTACATCAAGTCTTCTTGATGCTTCCTTGGCCACTAACTGACCTACTCTCGTGACTTTGAATGCGGTCTTCTTGATTGTCTCGCATAGAATTTCAAAATTCTCGCCTTTCACTTTGGAAACTGCGGTCTTTACTACACCAGGTCCGCTGACACCGACGTTGATGACACGATCTGCTTCGGTTACACCATGGAATGCTCCGGCCATGAATGGGTTATCATCTGCAGGGTTGCAGAATATGACCAACTTTGAGCATCCGTTAGAATCCATATCCTTTGTTGCCTCTGCAATCTCTTTGACTATTATTCCCATCAATCTGACGGCATCCATATCGATACCGGTCTTTGTGGAAGCTAAGCTGATCGAACTGCAGATACGTTCTGTACCAGAGAGTGCTTTTGGAAGCGATCTTATAAGCATCTCGTCTGCGGGCGTCATGCCCTTTTGGACCAAGGCGGAGAATCCACCGATGAAATTGACTCCGACCTCTAAGGCTGCTCTGTCAAGTGTTTCTGCTATCTTTACGAAATCATCACACGTTTTGCAGGCAGATGAACCAATTATCGCGATAGGTGTCACGGATATCCTTTTGTTAATTACAGGGATACCGTACTCTAGTCCGATTTCATCTCCGACCCTTACGAGGTCTTTAGCAGATGTGATGATCTTCCTGTAGATATTGTCGCATAAAGTGTCGAGATCTGAGTCGCAACAATCAAGAAGACTGATACCCATAGTAATGGTTCTGACATCTAGATTCTCATGCGAGACCATCTTGTTGGTCTCGAATACCTCATTCAGCTCTAACATATGGGTCAGATCCTATGCATCATATCGAAGATCTCTTCATGCTGTGCTTTGATAGAACAGCCGACCTTCTTTCCGACCGCATCAAGATCTGATACTAGTATCGGGAATTCTTTGGTGTATTTGCTGAGATCCACAATCATCATCATGTTGATGTATTCCTGAACAGTTGTCTGGCTTATATCAAGTATATTGATGTTATTCTCTGCAAAATAGTTACAGACAGCTGCTATGATGCCTGTGTGGTCTTTACCTACCAATGTGATGATCGTTCTGCTCATTTAATCTGCTCCTTGATTGTTAGTTTCCTGATCTTTGAGTATTGCATACTCTATTGAATCTGTAAGTGCGTTAAGGCTTGCTTCGATAACGTTCTCTGATACACCTACCGTAGTCCAGCTGTTTTTTCCATCAGTGGATCTTATCAACACTCTGACGGAAGCTGCTGTGGCTGATTTCTCATCCAGAACACGGACTTTGTAATCTGTAAGTCTGATATCGTTCATTATGGGGAAGAATTTTGAAAGTGCTTTTCTGAGAGCCTTATCCAATGCGTTAACAGGACCGTCGCCGTCTGCCGCGGTATGTTCCAAGTTTCCTTTGGAATCTATAACTTTTATGCTTGCTTCGGATACGAGTTGATTGTTTCCGACATAATCAATGGAAAGTCTGAATCCTGCCACCTCGAATGGCGGTATGAGACCGCCTTTCAATCTTCTGACTAGGAGTTCAAAACTCGCATCCGCGCCTTCGAATTGGTATCCCTTTGATTCGAGGTCTTTGATCTTCTTTATGATCTCTCTAGATTCTTCATCGTTTATAGCGATGCCTATTTCTTTCAGTTTCTCTGAGATACTGGATTTTCCGGCCATGTCCGAAACGAGTACACGGCGCTTGTTACCGACAGATTCGGGCGGTATATGTTCGTATGTGCGGGGGTCTTTTGCCAAAGCAGAGACGTGCATTCCGCCTTTGTGTGCGAACGCTTTCTCACCTACGAACGGAAGTCCCGAGGACGGAACAGTGTTTGCAACTTCTCCGACGAATTTTGAAAGATCTGTGAGTTTGGTGAGATCTGTAACGTCAACATCATATTCCAATTTGAGTTCAAGATCGGCGATCACGGAACATAGATTAGCGTTACCGCATCTCTCACCGATACCGTTTATGGTACCTTGTATCATCATCGCGCCGTTCTCAACAGCTATGAGTGAATTCGCTACCGCAAGATCTGAATCATTATGACAGTGGATACCTATATTCACTCCGAACGATAGGGCAGCATCCTTGACTGCTGAAGCGATGTCATCAGGCATAGTTCCTCCGTTAGTATCGCATAGGACCAGCCATTCTGCGCCACCTTCTACGGCCGCTCTGAGTGCGTCCATCGCGTAATCATGATTCGCGTAGTATCCGTCAAAGAAATGTTCAGCATCGAACATGACATGTTTTCCAGATTCTTTGAGGAATCTAACGCTGTCTTCGATCATCTTCAAATTGTCTTCCAGCGGAATGCACAACGCATCTGTTACGTGGAAATCCCAGGATTTTCCGAATATGCAACACCATTTTGCAGAACATTCTGCAAGGGCTTTCAGATTCTGATCCTCATTTGCAGGTATTCCGTGTCTTCCGGTGCTACCGAACGCTGTCAGAATTGTGTTCTTCAGATCCATTGTTCCCGCGATTCTGAAGAAATCATCGTCTTTGGGATTAGACCCGGGCCATCCGCCCTCTACGAAACTTATTCCGAATTCATCCAGTTTTTTGAGTATCTCTAATTTATCTTCTGTTGAGAAGGAGATGCCTTCGGTCTGTGCTCCGTCACGGAGTGTAGTATCATAAATAACAATTGATTCTGGCATGTGAACTCCGTTCATTCTCTGTCATCCATTATGGATATAAGATCACTTAACATTGCTGATGCTGTCTCAAGACGTCCTGCTCCGCGACCTGATATGGTTATAGGGCCTGCAAGGTCTGAAACGATCTGGGCTGCGTTCAAGGTACCAGTTATACTCAAGGGGTGTCCTTTAGGTATCAAACGGGGAGATACTTCTAATTTGGTATCGGAGACTTCTCCAATAAGTCTTATGACCATATTATGTGAAGCGGCAAGGGAGATAGCTTCGCTTGTTACAGCAGATATGCCTGTGATATCTACATCAGAGAACGTCACGTTCCTTCCGAACACCGAGTTGGCGAGTATGACAACTTTGCACGCGCTATCAAATCCTTCGACATCGTTAGTGGGATCGGTTTCTGCATATCCCATTTGCTGGGCTTCTTTCAATGCCTGTTCGAAAGGTTGTCCATTATCCATTTTGCTCAAAATGAAGTTGCACGTACCGTTGAATATACCGCGAATAGATCTTATGTTTTCTCCGATAAGGTTCTCGTGACACAGATTGATAATAGGCATCGCACCGCCTACAGATCCTTCAAAACGCAGTTTACATTTGTTCTTCTTTGCAAGGGTTATGAGTTTATCGAAGTTGAGTGCTAGTGGTCCTTTGTTGACTGTTATAACGTCTTTTTTGCATTCTAATGCATGTGTGATGTTGATAAGTCCGATGCCGCCGGTTTTGACGTTGGTCGGAGAGACCTCAACTAAGAGATCGTAATCTACAGAATCCATGATTTGTATGGAATCAGTGTATTTTTGAGTACCAACTTTTTTATTAGTTTGTTTGGTCTCCACGAGTTCAATGGGGTCAAGTCCGTTTTGATCACACACATATGTGTTTGAGTCCATCACACAGACTATTTTGACCTCTTTTCCGTATCTTTTCTCGAAGAAGGCCCTTCTAGAGGCTAATACTTCTGCAAATCCCTGACCTACTGTTCCGAATCCGGATATGAGTATTCTCATCTTAGAGCCCCCTGATATAGACTATTCCGCCTTCTCTACAGGCTGCTGCAAAGAATTTGTCCAATTTGGCCAGATCTTCTTCAGTAAGTACCTCTGCTGATATCATTGCTGTGCGTGTGGAAGTGGAATTCTTCGATGAATAACTGACATCTACAGATTCAAACGATATGACGTTCGATGCCTCATCAATAAGGTGGTCTACGTACGCGGCGGTGAAACTGCCTACAAGCATGTACTCCATGGTCTGTGTTTTGAACACGGATCCTATTCTGGAGATAAGGACGTCCCTTGACTTCCAGATAGATTTGAGTTTGTCCAATTCAGCAGATCCATTGATCTGGAATGTGACATTTACACAGATCCTCTGGTTTACCATCTGTTCACGGTTGTGGACAACACCTACGATGTTTCCGTCGACCAAGGATATTGGTTCCAAGGATCCGACGAGTTGACCGGGTAGGTCCTTGACATAGAGTTCTGCATTTACCATCATTTTGATACCACTCTGGTTGATACTTTGCAAGTATCATATTTAACCTAATTATATTATCCTATATAAGAAGAATGAATGGAATTCAGGCAATAAAATGAGAAAAAACATGTCGTCACGTTATTCCTAAAAATATCGCACATTAATCATATTTCAATTTCAAGGAATATATCAAGGCATCAGAATATAGTGTCAAAGCTGTGTATGCGGGTAATGAAGAAACGACAGTGTTTCTCGTATGTACGTGGTGTGGCTATATGGGTCGATATATTTTTTGAAAGTATCACGATGTTGTATGTATTACCCGGTATTGTTTATTTTTGTGGTGATGATATTATTTTTTCTAGAAGTTTGGAGAGAGAATATGTGTAATAAACCTGAAGATCATGATGATCTGGATATTTCAGTCAGGCATTTCTTTTTATCTCTGCAATTACATTTCATGATCATGTATAAGAAAATATTGATCACCAGCGATGGCAGTGAAAGTAACAAGTACGCTATTGATGATGGTTTGAACCTTGCAAAGAGTATTGGAGCTGAAGTTACGGCATTATGTGTCTTCGATATTGGAAGCTATGCTAATGTTGCACAGGGATATGGACTCGGCGATGAAAGAGGATATATGATGGAAGCCTCAGAGGAGTCTTTGAAATATGTGTTAGACAGAGGAAAGGAATTGGGCGTAAATGTTACGCCTAAGATCATTTCTGGACGTCCGGCAGATTCCATTATAGAAGAATCAAAGAATTATGATCTCGTCGTATGTGGCACTCTGGGACGTACGGGAGTTTCACGTGCGCTAGTGGGAAGTGTTGCAGAGAAAGTGGTCAGGATGTCATATTGTCCGGTATTGGTATGTCGTAATAGAATCGAATAAGCGCGACATTTGTATTTTTTGAAACCTTTTCTATTTAGTATTTTGTAATGTGTTCAAACATATTAAAATCAAAAATTCAATCGAACATATGCGTTTTATATGAATAACGGTAAAAAACAGACCGGAAATACAAACATGAGTTTGTGTTTTCGGTCAAATTAAAACTTAGAATAAAATTGTTTAAATCTGCCTTCTTTAGTCGTTTATACGGCAATCGATGTAGATCAGTGCTTTGTGCGATTAAGAGGTGCTGCAGTCTTTGGAGCTTCTGTTGTTTTCGAAGCCTTATTGATCTGAGTCTCCTCGGTACGGCGCTCTTTGTTGTGCTTTCCCATAACTAATGTATTAGCGTTTCTATAAATACCTTTCTCTATCTTACTAAAAAATTAGTCGAAAAAGGCATATTTAAAATATATGTTGTCAAATTTTTGGTAAAATTATCAAATAAAAATAAAGTATGGTATGTTTCCATACCATACATAAGTTCAGGATTCTTTGTTTATCGGTTCTCTTCTGAGAAGGACCACGCATATGAATGCTATGATACATGTAATGGCAGCAATAGTGAATGATAGGGTGTAATCTCCGTTTCCGGATATCATTTTGGATACGATGTTGAATATCAACGCTGATGCACCCAATGCTAATGCTATTATTCCATAATTGGTACCCATATTTTGGGTACCGAAATGATCGGCTGTTGTTGCTGCATACACTCCAGATGCACCGCCGAATGCGAATGCGACCAATGCAACACACGCGAGAAACAAGATCCCTTCTGCGAATGTCAATACGGCAATTCCTATGGCTGTCATCAAGATTATAGTGAATAGGCCGTTCATACGTCCGATCCTGTCCGATAACCAGGTGATCAACAAACGCCCTAATGCGCTGAATAATCCTGTGAGCATAACAGCGATCGATGCCATTTCAATACCACGTTCAGATCCAAGATCCACCAATATCGGGTTTAGAATAAAGTATGCAGGCAGTACGAAGAACAATGAGATGAAAATAAGGTAGAACGATCTAGTCCTTACCATCTCACTCGGTGTGTATTGTTTTTGAATTTTGCGTGCGGGTGTGTTGGCCGCTCCTGGTACTGTGTATCCTTCTGGAGGATTGATGAGGAATATGGATGAGATCGTACATATGATTAAGAACGCCAATCCAAATGCTTCAAATGTTGCGGGCACTCCGATTTCTTTCAGCATATATTCTGCCAAAGGAGAGAAAAATACCAAAGAGAATCCGAATGCACCAACCATGCAGCCGGTGGCGAATCCGCGTTTGTCGGGGAAGTACTTTTGAACGACCGCTACGGTACACGAATAGACAATTCCGATTCCGCCACCGCCGATTATTCCATATGTCAAATAGATCAATTCTGGTGTAGTGGATGTTACGAACGCTGTTGCAATTATTCCTGCAGACATCACCAGACTTCCGATGAAAACGATCTTCTGCGGTCCGAATTTGTCTTGGGTACTGCCTCCGATGAGCATGCCTATCACGAATGCGACCATCATGATTGAAGCTGTAAGTGCAGCATCCCCCGAATTCCAATCAAGATATTCGGTTACCGGTTTTTTGAATATGCTCCACATATAGATGACTCCGGCGCAGAATTGTATTATCATTCCGGATATCAATACCAAGTAACGTCTTTTTTCGGCAGATGTTACGCTGTTGTTCTCGATCATTCGACTTCCTTCTGAATTTTGCTTTTTGCAATTTCAATACTTCAAATGTAAGTTTAGTATATGAATTTGTGTACAATAATGTATGTTAATGCACACACATGACAATATATTCATGATATTTTAAAAATCAATAACAATGATTTTTCCACGGTGGATTATTTTAGATAATTGTTCAAATCGATAGCTTCTCTTAAGTCAAAACTTAAGTATGTTGTAACCTATTCATAAATGAAGTCAAGTGATATAATGGAAAATTCCAGAGAGTGTCTCAAAGCAATGGCCGATGATACAAGGTTCGAGATAGTGTCTCTACTTATCAGACAGGATCTTTGTGCAGGTGCAATAGCAAGGAGGCTTGAGATCTCTGAGGCGGCTGTCTCCCAGCATATCAAACTCCTTCGTGAGTGTGGTATCATTGTCGGTGTTAAAAAAGGATATTTCATGCATTATTGTGTCCGTAGGGAAAAGCTCGTCGAGATGTCTAAATGTTTGGTAGATCTGTCTGATGAGGTCCGCAATCCATGCGATCCGCGTACAGAAGGATGCTCGGCAAAAAGACGTATGCAATGTCCTGTTGATAAATGCTGTACAGGGGTTGAATGTTGTGGAGACTGCAGCAAATGTCCATGTCTTGCTTCACAGACTTCTAAGGTGGTATTATGAAGATAGCTATAACACACGAGAACGGTGACGTTTTCCAGCATTTCGGTCAGACCAAGGAATTCAAAGTATACGAAATCGAGGATGGATCGACTTCTGATGGAAAGATCCTGAGTTCTGGCACATACAGTCATGGCGGGTTGGCAGATCTACTTAAACAGAACAATGTCAACGTTTTGATATGCGGAGGTATCGGAGAAGGAGCGAAGAACATGCTCGAACAGTGTGGTATAAAGGTATTTCCAGGAATTTCTGGAAATGCAGACACAGTTATTGCTCAGATGGCCAAGGGACAACTTACGCAGATTCAAAAGTCCACATGCGGTGAACACGATCACGATCATAATCATGAATGTCACTGCGGAGACCATTCTAATTAAGCATATTAGAAATATGTTTTGTGGTCTTGTTAAAAACTTTTAATAAACACATCATCAGGTGAGGGTCTCTGCAAATGCAGGGTTCTTCATCTACTTTCACCTGAGTGTTCCTGATGTTTCGATTAGATTGTGTATTTATTTTATAGGACGCATACTTAAATACGCAGTATACCGTTTTATCAATTACGAAATTTGACGGGTTATTTGATAGAATTCCAGATATCAAGTTAAATTTATGAAGTGATATTATGTGTGATCAAATAGAACAATTCAGAATGCCTCTTATTGGTGATAAAGCTCCGGAGTTCAAAGCGGTTACTACTCAGGGTGAGATTAATTTTCCACAGGATTATAAAGGTAAATGGGTGATATTATTCTCTCATCCAGCAGATTTCACTCCCGTTTGTACGACAGAATTCATGACATTTGCTCATAGAGTTGAAGAATTGAAAGCCTTCAATACTGAATTAGTGGGGCTTTCAGTAGATTCACTGTATGCTCATATTGCCTGGCTCAGAAAGATTCAGGAGATCGAGTGGAACGGAATGAAGAATGTCGAGGTAAAATTCCCTCTGATCGAAGATATAAAGATGGATGTTGCCCGTAAATATGGAATGATTCAACCAGGTCAGTCAACGACACAGGCAGTAAGGGCGGTGTTTTTTGTTGATCCGAAAGGTGTCATAAGGTGTATCATGTATTATCCTTTGAGCACTGGACGTAATTTCGATGAGATGAAAAGGGTCATCATAGCATTGCAGAAGGCCGATTCAGATCATGTTGCAACACCGGCCGGTTGGATGCCTGGAGATGATGTAATCATTCCTACGCCCGGATCATGCGGTACTGCAAAAGAAAGGATGGAAGACAAGAGTCCTGATAAGTATTGTCTTGATTGGTTCTTATGTTTCAAGAGAGAATGAATTTTATTAAATCTCAATAAAAATCTTATCAGGCAGAGAATATTATTAAGAAATATTCATGTCTGAATTTTATTTTTTACGCATTTATATTAAGTTTTAATAGGCTATGCATAACTTAAATAAATTTATATAGAAGTACAAACTATTAACGGAAAAACGTATGGAATCGATGTTCCATGCGCGAGGGAGAATCTAAAATGGCTAAGAAGCAATTTAAGGCAGAATCTAAACGCCTCATGGATCTGATGATCAACTCAATCTATACTCACAAAGAGATATTTCTTCGTGAGATCATATCTAACGCTTCGGATGCGTTAGACAAATTGAATTATAAAGTAATGACAGACACGTCTGTGGGGGCCTTAAAAGAAGATTTCCATATCAAGATATCTGTCGATAAAGATGCTCGTACGATAACCGTATCTGATAACGGCATAGGTATGTCCAAGGAGGATATGGATGCGAATCTCGGTGTCATTGCACACAGTGGTTCTTTGGATTTTAAGGCAGATGCAGATTCGAAGATTGATATCATAGGTCAGTTCGGAGTAGGATTTTATTCTGCATTCATGGTTTCAGACAGTGTTACTGTTGTTTCGAAAGCGTATGGTTCTGACGAAGCATATAGTTGGAAAAGTGAAGGTGTGGATGGATACAGTATAAAGGAATGTGAGAAAGATTCTGTCGGAACAGATGTTATAATGCATCTTAAACCTGATACGAAAGATGAGAAATATAGTGATTTTCTGGAATCATATGGTCTGCAGAATCTCGTAAAGAAATATTCTGATTATATCCGTTGGCCAATACACATGGACGTTGAGTCTGGAGAATGGAAAGATACAGGTAAGAAAGACAAGGACGGAAAGCCGAAAGAGGAGTATGTCACCAAGATAGAGGATAAAGTGATCAACAACATGATCCCAATCTGGCAGAGAAGTAAGAAAGATGCTTCAGATGAAGATTGTATGGCTTTTTATCGCGATAAGTTCCGCGATATGGAAGATCCAGTATCTGTCATACGTGTTAACGCCGAAGGTACTGTAAGTTATAAGGCAATGCTTTTCATTCCCAAGAAAGCGCCTTATGATTTCTACACGCGCGACTTCGAGTCTGGACTGCAATTGTATTCCTCAGGAGTTTTGATCATGGACAAGTGTGCGGACCTGTTACCATATTGTTTCAGATTCGTACGCGGTGTTGTGGATTCACAGGATTTCTCGTTGAACCTCTCAAGGGAAGTACTTCAACAGACCCAGCAGTTAAGATCTGTAGCATCTAATCTGAAGAAGAAAGTGAAGAATGAGCTGAGTCGTTTAATGAATGAGGAACCCGAAAAGTACCTTGAGTTCTATGAGAGTTTCGGGCGTCAACTGAAATATGGAGTAGTGGAGGATTACGGCTCCAACAAAGATACTCTCAAAGATCTGATAATGTTCTATTCATCTAAAGATGATAAGCTGATATCTTTAGCTGAGTATGTCAAAGGAATGTTGGAAGGTCAGGACCGCATCTATTACGTTTCGGCAGATACTCAGGAGCATGCTAAACAGCTTCCACAGACTGAACCAGTGCGCGAGAAAGGTTACGATGTACTCTGCCTCACTGAAGAAGTGGATGAGTTCGTAATGAAAGCACTAAACGATTTCGAAGGTAAGACGTTATGTAATATCACATCTGATGATCTGGGTCTGGAGACTGCTGATGAGAAGAAAGATATAGATTCGAAAGAGGAAGAATCAAAGGATCTGCTTGTTTTCATGAAGGAGACCTTAGGAGATAAGGTAGCAGCGATAAAGATATCGCACAGATTGAAGAATCATGCCGTTCTTTTGACAACAGAAGGTGGGGTAACATTGGAAATGGAAAAGTATTTCCAGAGTATCCCAGGTGATGAGAATCGTCCAAAAGCGAAACGTGTTCTAGAGGTGAATGCATCCCATCCTGCATTCATATCACTTAAGGAGACATTTGTGAATGATAAAGACAAAGCATCTAGGTTGGTTAAGATCATGTATTTGCAGGCATCCATCGTTGCTGGAGTCCCTCCAGAAGATCTAATCGAATATTCTGATCTTGTTTTCGGACTTTTCTAAAAATATTTTTAAGGATATGGCAGATGCCATATCCAATATTCATTTTATTTGATTTTTATTTTCTTTCAAAAATTAGTCAAAATCATCATACTCAATCGATATTCAGGGGTACAGCGCAGATGTCTGTAATGCTAAATCCATCAATAATCTATTGGATCGGATGAAAAATACAGGTGTGGCATATATAGTGTTTCTTTAATTTTTAGTTTTTGTATCGGACCACAGATTAACGTATATAAAACCTCATGCATATTCCTATTTGAATGGAAGAAGTGGACCAAAGCAATAATCCACGTGCAAGATGGAAACTCATATGGAAGTGTGTTCTAATTGGTCTTGCGGGGGGATTAATGGTATCTCTATATCGCATAGGTATTGTGTCTGGCACAGATTTTGCAATATCTACATATTCATTTATGGAGCATAATCCGATATACATACCTATATGGGTTGTATTCTCATTTGTCGTTGGTTATGTAATATATCGTATTATAAAATGGGAGCCATCTGCGTCTGGTAGCGGAGTTCCACAGGTAAAAGGGAACGTAATGTTGGGTCTGAAGATGAATGGGTTCAAAGTCTTGTTGGCCCGTTTCTCAGGTGGTCTTTTAGGAGGATTATTTGGTCTTTCTGTGGGAAGAGAAGGCCCATCTATTCACATTTCTGCGGCTACGGCTAAGCCGATATCGGATAAGATCGGTAAGGATGAATTCGAAAAAAGGCTCTTGATAACAAGTGGTGCAGCAGCCGGTCTTTCTGCGGCATTTAATGCTCCGATATCAGGTATGGTATTCGCTTTAGAAGAGATCCATCATAGTTTCTCTGAATATGTTCTGTTGGCAGGCATAGCTGCATCATTATCAGCAGACTTGGTTGCTAGTTACATCTTCGGTATGACTCCAGTTTTGGATTTCATGGATGTTCCCGAAGTCGCATTAGATGTCTATTGGTGGTTCATACCTATTAGTATTGCAGCAGGCATATTGGGATGGCTTATGAATTTCTCATTCATAAAGATGCAAAATTTTTATAGAAAGTTCCCCCCGTGGTTGGCTCCCGGGATTGCATTGTTGATAGCTCTCCCCATAGGAATGTATCTTCCTGATGCTCTTGGTAGCGGAGAGGGATTAGTAGGTATTGCAGAGAAGGCGGAAATTGGTATCGGGATGATATTCATCTTGCTTGTTACTAAGATCCTTTTTAGCAGTAGCAGTTTTGGATGTGGTGTTCCAGGAGGAATATTCATGCCCATTTTGGCGGTTGGGGCCTTAGGAGGGTCTGTGATAGGTCTTGTAATGGTGTACTTCGGTATGCCTTCATTGTACGTCTGTAATTGTGCAGTGTACTGCATGGCTGGGACGTTGGCATCTTCTCTGAGGGCACCGATGACAGCCATAATGCTTGTCACCGAAATGACGGCGATGCTGATACATCTGCTACCTGTTGCTGTATGCGTTCTGATAGCTTACGTTGTTTCAGGTCTTATGGGTTCTAAACCAATTTATGACGTCCTTCTGGGAGATTATCTCAATAGGAATCCAGACGCTTTGAAGGACGCAGATGAACCGTTATCAAAACTTGGATGCGAGAATTGATTTTTCGTTTCAAATTTGTTGCAGACAACCGATAGCTAAGATAATGTGATACTATCATCCAATTTCGAACGTGGTCAAGCCGAAAACACCACTCCATTTGATATTCGGGCAACTTTTTGTATACATTCTAGATGTATTGAATACATTAGTCCAGTTTAGGTCTTTCATTAATTCGGTGGCTTTTATGTTGTTTTCCACGATATCAAGATATATGTTTTCATCTTCATCTATGTCTGACGTTAGACTCATAAGGATATTGTAAGCTATATCGTAGCTATCGCAAAATAACGGGCCAATCTTATATCCGTCAAAACATTTTCTGATGACCCCGAAACCCTCTATCATGTCGTTTTTGTAGTAAACGATAGATTTACCGGAATTCTTTATCCACGATTTTAAAAAATCATGTCTTTTAGCAGGGAAATGTAGTCTATCATAATCTACGATAAGTTCGAAAGATACCTCCGTAGTGTTCTTCAAGAATCTATTATCGTATGGTTTTCTGCTTGGTTTTCCACAATAACGGTAATTATAATTGGAAAAGATGAAACCATTTTTTTCATAATTGCCTACTTGTGCTGATATACCATCAAGTGCCATATTTCTTTCAGGAAAACGACCGATAATGTTTTGCCACAGATCATATCCATAATGTTGTCCGCGATATTCTGGCATTACAATATAGAATCCTACAAATGAAAAATCAGATTCCGGATATCTGACAAGGCTCATGCAACAGACTATTTCATCGTTATCTGTTATGCCAACCCAAAAACCATTATTATCGCAAGTGTAAAAACTCTCGCCATCGCATGTTCCAGGATTCCATCCTTCATTTCTTGCCCATGCGATCAAAATGGAATCCATTTCTGTCTTGGTTGCATTTCTGATAGTCTTCAGCATTGATACAAGTCCTTTGAGTTATTTTGTGTACTTGTGGTTGGTAGTTTTCAATATTATGCCATATGTGATAATAATCATTGCGTGTTAGAGGTATAATGTATAGCTACGCAAATTCATTTATGAAGCAAAATAAAGCACTTCTTTGGATCTATGAGTGAAAAAGATGGCGCCGAGAGGGAGATTTGAACTCCCGAGGGGAAGATCCCCACGAGCTTTCCAGGCTCGCGCCTTACCGGGCTGGACCATCTCGGCTTATGCGGTACAAAACGGTTCTTTCATTAAAACCTTTCGAGGGTTCAAATTTTCCAGGAAATGTCTTTTCTAAGGTCAGCCAGATGTCTTCTTTCCTCGCGTGCATTTTCAATAACTGCCTTATCGACGTATACACAGAGGACGACATCGCTCTGATCTGCCTCATTCAAAGTATTTCCCAAAGGGCCCACCAAACGTGATTGTCCGAAAAAGCATGTTTCCTTATATTTTCCGATGTTGTTAACGAATATGGTATACATGACATTCTCAAGTGATCTTGCGGGAAGGACCCTTTCTATGAATTGTTTGGAAGTTTCTGCGGATGCGGAGATGCAAATATTAACATCGGCACCGGCTGTTGCGTAACAACGATAAATCTCAGGGAAGAACACATCATAGCATATGGAAAGTCCGAATTTTATTCCTTTAAATGTTCCTATTTTGGGTCTATCTCCAGGAGTTAATTCTTTTTCAGAGTATATTCCGAATTTTGCCAAATATATCTTATCATATTGAACGGTGCCCGAATGTGTCACAAACAACAACGAATCCATCACACCTTTTTCACAATATGTTGGGGTACCATATGCAATTGCAATATCCATCTCAATACACCACAATGAGATCTTATCCACTGCATACTGTATTTCAGCTTCTAAAGATGTATAATCTGCACCATATCCTGTAAGGAACATTTCAGGGAATATATACACATCTGCTTTTGTCTGGGTGATCACATTTAGGATCTTATCTAGATTTTGGCCGACGTTACCGATAGATGATTGCACTTGACAAATTGCTATTCTAACTCCCATATGGTTTCCTATAGCGGGTGGGATATTTATTGTATGTGATGAAGGGTACGAAATACATTATTATTAGGAAATACGATACACATTACAATGTCCGGAAAAGCGCTACGCAAGATCACGGCCGAAGATGTCAACGGTCTTGTTGAATTCATCAAGAATACTGTGGAGAATGCAGGATGCAAGGGTGTAGTAGTAGGTTTAAGCGGCGGAATCGATTCAGCCGTTGTTACTAAACTCTGCGTAGATGCTCTGGGTCCTAAGAAGGTTATGAATGTATTCATGCCCACATCTGTAACTGCAACCGATGATTATATGGCAACAAAGAATCTTAGCAAACTTTGGGGGACAGAATATAAGGTAGTGGACATTCAGCCTGCAGTCGATGCATTCACGGCCGCATTGTTCTCTAAGATAGCGACTCCTTTAGAAAAGGGGAACATTTCTGCAAGATGTAGGATGATAGTTCTTTTCAATAAAGCTAAAAAAACTAACTATCTCGTCGCTGGAACTTCCAACAAGAGTGAGCTTATGATGGGTTATTTTACGAAGTTTGGTGATGGTGCGTGCGACTTTGTCCCCATGGTGGATCTGTATAAGACGCAAGTATGGGAAGTTGCAAAACTTATCGGCGTTCCTCAGAAATTCATAGATATGGTGCCTACAGCGGGACTGTGGGAAGGACAGACGGATGAGAGTGAAATGGGAATAACCTATCATGATCTTGACATCGTACTGAATGATATGGAACAGTCGCTGAGTGATGACGAGATAGCGAATCATGTAGGTTTGTCTGTAGAAAGGGTTGCTGAGTTAAGGGGTCAGGTCAAGAAAATGGAACATAAGAGATTTCCAGCAATATGTCCGAATGTTCCCGTGGACAACTGAAGGTTACGAAAGTATTATTAGTAACCTTGTAATCATGTGGATATTAAGCTCCTGTAGTGTAGCGGCCAATCATGAAGCCCTCTCGAGGCTTCGACACGGGTTCAAATCCCGTCGGGAGCACTATTTTATCAAACAGCATTTTTCTTAGAATTTATTTTTCTAGATTTTAATTGCGTAGGTTTTAAGATTTCTGATGCAGTCTTAGATAATTTTTCGATGTGATAAGTGTAAAATAAATATAGAAATATCTGACAGTATTGTTGAATAAGGATAATTAATTAAAGTAACATCAAGATAAGTATTAATTAACAGCTAATTGTTAACATTTAGTATTCATCAGAGCTAGGTTCCAGAATAAACACATAAAGGGGTATTTTTTTGAATTCAAAATATATTAAAAAGAATAGAATCATCAAGCTCCTCGTTTTTACATTTATAATCGTGGCTGCAATATTTATTGTCAATTTCATTGTTGACGGACACAGTGATGCAGAGTCTTCAGCTACAGTATTCGTTTCGAGCGACACGACCGTTCACACATCAGAGAATATTAATGTATATGGAATTTATGACGGCAAGGATTGTATCATCACCATTGATATGGTTACAGGCTCATATACTGGCGATATAAGTTTCGGCTACTATAGTACTACATTGATGGTATACGTACCCTTTGTATCTGTGGCATTATCAGATGTAGATGAAATAAATTTGATCTATTCTGTAGTTTCCGGGAGTTCTATAGGTATTTTGACGATCGAGGGCATATCTACAGGTAATGTCCATCTAAACAATGTGGTTGTAAAGACAGGAAATATTATCTTCGGATGTTCTGATCATTCGTGTTCAGGCACAGTGTATGCGGCCGATTCAATTCTGTTACTTTCCAATGCAGAGAATATAGGCATTTCGGTTATTGGCTCTGAAGCTACTGTTTTTTCTGAAGGGTTGAATGGTAGTGTTTTAGTTGATGGTGTGGCATCGATAGGCGACATCATCGTAGAAAAAGAGGGCATACTTTCTATTAAGAAAAATGCAATAATAACTATGGGTGGAGAATATGATAATACTTATGACCTTTCTACCACTTATAGCGTTTATGGTAATGGATATGTTAAATCCTACACACTGAAAGATGTGGCAGGTAATGATTTTACGTCAAATTGCACGGTGTCGGCTGGTAATATAGGTATCAATGAAATCAATGCTGGAATGTATACCCTTACTATATTATTCTCTGATGATTATAATTACATTGCTGACGTGGTCATTACGGATCAGGGTGCTTACTATATCCTTCCTTTATATTCTGTACTCACCACAGGCGGAACGGCGAAGTCATTTTTTTTATTGGAATATGAACTCCCTTCTAGTGATTCAGTGACCAAGATGTCTGTCGGTAGTAGCGATCTTTCAGGGTTAGAATCCATTTATAGTATACAAGATGGGAACAAGGTTCTTTTCTATGGATTGGAAGAGAATGTAATATACGCAATAAATATCACACAGAATGGTAATACATATAGTGCTGATGTTGTATCAAATGGCAATAATAATTATTCGTTCAGTAATGTATCAGGCAACCTAACAGTTGAGTGTTTGGTTCATTTTTACTACTCATTATCAGATATTGAAACAAATTGCTTATCTATCACTTGGAACGATGTAAACCTTCATTATCTCTTGTATTTTTATAGTGTGTCATGTGGTGATGTCAAGATACATTTTATAGAGAAAGGTACGAGCAGGATGGACATCGACATGATCGATGTGAAATATGTTGGGTATATCAAAATTCCTGTAATATCTTCGGACTCTTCGATAGTATATTATTCTCTGATTTCTGATGAAGTTGAATCTGTGAACGGAAAGGAAGCAGTTCTGAATCATACAACAAGAAATACAAATGTTGAAATATTTGGGATTTTGAATAATAACGGGGCCATTCATATGATGGATCCTTTAAGACTTACGCTGTATGAGGATTCTAATATTACAGGTAGTGATGATGCTATGATTTTTGTGGCGTCCGGTATCATTTTTTCCACTTCTAGTTCTAATGTGATATTCAATCCACCTTTTACAGAAGGAAATTATGCATACGGTGGCATAAATGGTTCGGGGCAGTCAGTTTGGACTTTTATTAATGTTATAACTGCTTCTGCCGGAAATGGGGGTTCCATATCCCCATCCGGATCGGTCATTGTGAATTCAGGCAGTTCGCAGACGTTCACAATCACCGCCCTTTCCGGATATGCGGTATCTGCTGTGATGGTCGATGGGACCAGCATAGGTTCTGCGACCACATACACATTTTCGAATGTGACGGCCAATCATACAATATCAGCAACTTTTACCAACATTCAGTATGTAATAACTGCTTCTGCCGGAAATGGGGGTTCCATATCCCCATCCGGATCGGTCATTGTGAATTCAGGCAGTTCGCAGACGTTCACAATCACCGCCCTTTCCGGATATGCGGTATCTGCTGTGATGGTCGATGGGACCAGCATAGGTTCTGCGACCACATACACATTTTCGAATGTGACGGCCAATCATACAATATCAGCAACTTTTACCAACATTCAGTATGTAATAACTGCTTCTGCCGGAAATGGGGGTTCCATATCCCCATCCGGATCGGTCATTGTGAATTCAGGCAGTTCGCAGACGTTCACAATCACCGCCCTTTCCGGATATGCGGTATCTGCTGTGATGGTCGATGGGACCAGCATAGGTTCTGCGACCACATACACATTTTCGAATGTGACGGCCAATCATACAATATCAGCAACTTTTACCAACATTCAGTATGTAATAACTGCTTCTGCCGGAAATGGGGGTTCCATATCCCCATCCGGATCGGTCATTGTGAATTCAGGCAGTTCGCAGACGTTCACAATCACCGCCCTTTCCGGATATGCGGTATCTGCTGTGATGGTCGATGGGACCAGCATAGGTTCTGCGACCACATACACATTTTCGAATGTGACGGCCAATCATACAATATCTGCGTCTTTCAAGACCGTAGGAACTTACACAATAACAGCTACAGCAGGAGAGGGAGGTTCCATATCGCCTTCTGGTGCAGTTTCTGTTCCTGTGGATGGTTCTCAAATCTTCATAATATCCTATAACACGGGATACAAGGTGGACAAGGTTTTGGTGGATGGAACCGAAGTGTCATTATCGAACAATACTTACACATTCAGTGAAGTTCAGGTTGACCACACCATATCTGTCACTTTCAAAGAGGATAGTGGCGGGGATGTCAATATCTGGATATATATCTGTATCGTAATAGCGATAATAATGATAATAGGGGCAATATTATATGTGTTCAGAAGAAACCAATGAAATAAAATAAACAAGCCTTATGGCCTATTTTACTATCATATAGTAATTTTTTTATTGTTAATCTGAGACTATGTAGTAGCATTATTAATTGTAATAGGTCCTTATTGCTTTTAGCTATAAATCTGCAGGATATTATTTATTTTCATGTTTCACAGTACTTGTTAAAATCTGGGAAATCACTTATATTCGGCAGTACAAGGCAAGTACAGCATATCATAATCAGACATGGGATCGAATCTTGATTATACAGACTGTTTTTTTGAGTTACCCATTCTCTCAAGATATTCTTTGCGTGCTCCTTTGTATTCGGCTATTGGAATTATGTTCTTCAGTAGAGTCAAGAGGATTATAATGATCATTAGTCCACTAACATCAAGCACCATAGTTAGTCTAGATATCAAATAATCTGAACTGTTACCGGCCATAGATGCTGCTATTTTGCTAGCATCCACCGTTATGATTCCACCAGATGTTATTATAAAAAGCCAAAATGCGATATACACTCCATACAATAGTTTGAATGTCAGTCTTGCACGGTTCCCCTCTGGATAGAACTTTCCAAGTGTCTTCAATACAATTGCAGGTATGCCGAATATCAAGGACATGATCAATATATCATATGCTATTTTGAAAAGAGCTCTCATGTCATCTTTATTGATGTCATCGGATGTATTGGAGATGATAATATCTTCAAGGTATCCTAAAACGTATAGCAGTATAAGAGGTATGACTATGAATGTTATTATGCCACCAATCAGTCCTTTAATTCCGTTTTTTCGGGATCCTTCTTTCAGATCGAACTCATTCATTTCATGCATCTCCATATATCAATTCGAGTAATTTGATCATGCTGGTCGTTTCATTTGTATCTAGTGGGTATTCTTCACCATACGATGTTATTGTTATTGTTCCTTCATTCTCTGTTGCACTTTCTTTCAGTTCTGATATTAGCCCCTCGGAGTTCGATGTGGCAATTTCGAAAGAGATGTTATTGCCGTTAGTGGTAAGAGACATCTCGATATCTGTGTTGTTCACAGTTGCATAGAAATTATTAAGATTGGAGATAAGATCTCCATCCTCCACTCCTTGAATTTGAATTGTAAGGGTATTCGGGTCTGTTGCATTATAAGATAAGGTCCCGTTCTTAGAAAGATTGACATCAATATTTAAGTTGGCTTGAATTCCTATCATTGAGTACAGATAGTAACCTTGAATTTCCAAAAATATAGGCATGGCTATCCCATCGATGTCAGAATCGTTGTTGTAATAGGCGATCATGAGTATGGCATCTATTACAGAGGTCTTTCCAGAAAGGGACAATTCTTTTGTTGAATTAGTGGATATAGTATTGTTTTTATCCCAGACAATTATTGTTTTTACGTTGTCGTCAGCAAGTGATATCCCGATTCCTACATCAGTAAGGTCGTAGGGCATTTTAGAAGTAATTTCAATCTCACCAGTCGTCACAAGATTTAGTCCGGAGATCTCCCAAGTAATGTCTGATGATGAGTTATTTTTGATATCTATGCCTCCATCGGTTATCGGAAGGAGTGCAGTTATCAAGAATACAGCGAGCAGTATTGATATGGTAGCAATCGAGATCTGTGCAATGATTTTAGGACGGTTCGTAAGATTACCCAACAATATGGATTCATTCTGAATATTATAAATATATGGAGTCTGAAATCATTTTAAAAAGGAAGAATTATCTCAAAGCAACTGAATTTAGAAAGGTATGAGATATTAAAATGGAAATGGTTTTTTTCGAATTCATCCTAAAGGAAGTATCTCCTTTTCGTACGTTTCATTCAATACTTCACCGAATGCAGTGTACATCGCGGTCCCACCGCAGATGAATCCTACTGCACCAGCTATGTATGCTATGTCATGAATATTTGACAGGTCCTTTGCCGCAACTATGAAGAATAGTATGAACAGAGTTAAGAACACGATCTGAAGTGAACGGTGTTTTCTGAGGGTTCCAATATATAGGAACAGTGTTAAAACTCCCCAAATGATGAAATATGCACCCAATGAAGTGCTGTCTGCAGGTATCATTCCAGGAATGAGGGTGGTATTTATCGCAACGAATGTCAACCAGAAGAATCCGAAGGACGTGAATGCAGTTGCACCAAACGTATTTCCCTTCTTGAATTCGAACAATCCTGCTACGATCTGTGCGAGCCCTCCATAGAATATGCCCATGGTAATGATCACTGAATTCAGTTCAAACAATCCGAAATTGTGTAAAGATAGTAATACTGTCGTCATTCCAAATGCGAGAAGCCCCAAAGGTGCCGGATTGGCGATTTGGTCGGTCGGTGAATTAATATTATCGGCCATATTTAAGTAATATTCGTTAGGGTTTATAATACTGACGTATAATATATTCGACATTTGTCGATTAAATATAAATTAAAAAGTTTGTTAAAAAATTAACAGATGTCTCCGCCGAGTGCATTCGTAATGATAACTACAGCTATTACAACTACAAGGCCCAAGAGAGTTAGAAGGATCGATTTGATGTTGAGGTTCTTTCTATGGAAAGCTTCGGGAATAATGTCACACATGGTGACGAACATGAATATTCCTGCAGATACGGCGAATGCAAGGCCTGCCCATTCTGCTGATGCACCGTTGAGCGCCAAATATGAGAAAAGTCCTGCCACAGGCGATATGAAACAGAATGTAATGAGATATTTTATGGCGCTTTTCTTTTTGTTGGATAGAAGGAATGTACTAGAAAGTGAAAATACAACGACAACTTTGTGGATACACATGGCAACCAATACGGCCAATCCGATTTCCTGTCCTGCGATGAATGCGGTTGCGAGTGCGAGACCATCGAAACATGCATGAATGGCAAGTCCGATGAATGCTGAGAATGATGTAATGTCATGAGAGTGATGGTCCATGCATTCCTTGCATGTACATTCTGGCGTGTAATATTGTTTCAGTAGGAAATCAACAATGAATATTGCGATGAATCCTCCAAGGACTGCATACATCACGGTCATCGCGCTGTAGTTGTTTTCAATGCTTTCGTTAATAGCTTCCGGAAGGAGCATAAGAAACAGTACGCCCAGGAATATGCCCGCGCTGAATGCTATCGCAAGGTGTACTTGTTTGTCAGATAGTCTGATCAGTTGAGGAAGCAGTGCTCCAGCAATAGAGACGATCAAAATTATTATTAGATAACTGGTGAACGAGAATATCGGATCCATATTCTGGATTCATGCCGAGGTTTTATTAATTATTACCGCAACATTAATAACATTTCATAATATTATCATTGATTGTTAATAAGGTGATATCATAGGAATTGTAAGCATATCGTTAAATGATGAGAATCTGAAAGCACTGGATGATATACAAGAGGCATTTGGACTCAGCGGAAGGAGTGAAGCAGTTCGTACTTCTATCAACGCGGCGATGATCGAAGTGCAGGATATCAAGAGTATGGAAGGTATTGTTGAGGGCATCCTAATAATAGTGAAGAAAGGACATGCAGATCCATGGATGAGTCTTATTCAGGCTAAATATGAGGAAGATATCAAGACGCAACTTCATTCTCATCTGAAGAATCATAAGTGTTTAGAGGTCATGGTCATTTCTTCTGATGCTGATAATTTGTCATCCATGCTCAGAGAGATACACGCTACTGGAAAAGCAGATTATGTTAGATTTGTAAGAAGCTAAAACCGCATTAGTTGTAGATTGGCTATAGCTTTTAATATCCATACTCCGTATGTTGTTTTGGTGGGATGGGATGAGTAAACACTCTAATAGAAACAGCAGTAGCTCTGAAGGGGGCTTTTTCAAGCGTATTCTCAGGTCGGAGTTGGGAACCTGCGACGAGCACATAGATGTTCAACAAAGGCATCCTGGGTTCAGCGTATCTGACGAATCTAATGATTCAGGAAGATTTGTGAAGCCAGTTATGGAGTCGGTAGTATCCGAGGGCATCAGAGAACTCAATAAAGAGGGTTTTGTGATCTATAATGTCTCAGATCATGATGACATATACATAGCCGCAGAGCCTGATAATGTGTGTTTTGAGGACGACGGCCCTATTATGATAAAAATGAGTTCAGAGGAATTCGATTCACCTCAGGTATCCGAAGAAGTCGTAGCAATGTCTGCAGAATCTGAGATAGATGTAAGACAGGCTTCTGATATTTTTGCTAATGCAGAGCCGAGGCCTGACTATGGAGAAGTAAATCTAGATGAGATCATAGTCAAGGAACACTATAAGTGTGCAGAGGCGTCTCTTTTAGAATTGGGAGATTCTTCAGAGTTCATCAGCGGAGAGCAGTCAATGATCAAATCAGAGCCGGAATTTGCAAAAACTTCGGCAGGGGCTGTCGTTGATATACCAAAGGTAGATGTCATCGGCTATGAAGATTCCAATGACGAATTCAGTGTCGAAGAGAGCGCAGTTGTTATGCCTGTTCAGCATCTTACATTTGAGGCGCCCGAGGGATTGCATCTTGAGAACAATGTTCCACAGAACGTTGCAGATGTAAATATGGAAGGTCTTGTTGATATCGGATCATTTGTCGGAACCGGTAGTGAAGCGGCTATAACATCTGAAGCGGCTATAGTGCCTGCCAGTGCAACGGTTGAGTTTGAAAAATTGGCGATTCCAGATTTAGAGCCCAAGGAAACATTCGTAAAACATGAGTATTTCGTGCCAGAATTCGGAACACCATATATGAAGAGTCTTCCAGCACCTGTAATGGTCGGACCTGTAGCCATTGAAGCACTAGAGATCAAGACAACCAAGGCTATGAAGGTCGATGACATCGTAGCAGATATCTTGAAGATCACAATTCCAGGAATGTGTTATGCAGATGATTTTATCGCTGAGTCTGAAGAGGCATATATAGAGATTCCAGATGATGGGCTTGAGGCATATGATGCCAAATTCTCAGTATTAAGTGTTAAAGAAGCTGTTATGGGTGATGGGTCGTCAAATGTTTCATTCGATTTCGAAGGAAACAAATCCGTTCAGAACAACGGCCCGAATGTCAATTTTACTTTCTGAGGTTTAATGCCTCAATAAACATTTTTCTTTTTATTATACTAATTCTTTTAAATGATGACGTATTCACGCTCGTATGGATGTTGCCTCGGTCATTTTAATGCTCGTTGTACTTTTAGTGCTGGCACGCATTGGAGCTAGGCTTTTTGCTCGTTTTGGAATGCCCGGGCTGATCGGTGAGATCATCGTAGGTATCCTTATTGCGAACATATCTTTCGATGGTACATCTTTACTCACTCTTTTAAATATTGATATGGGAAATATTAACATAATCCCCCCTATTGAGCCAAATGATAATTATAATGTGCTTGAGATATTTGCTGAAATAGGAGTGATATTCTTGTTGTTCTCTGTAGGATTGGAGACAAAAGTTAGGGATCTCTTCGCAGTTGGAAAAACAGCGATGCTTACAGCTACAATGGGAGTTATAATTCCATTCATTTTCGGTTTTATCTTGATAATGGTGTATGATGGAAATATGCATCATGCATTGTTCTTGGCTGCTGCAATGGTAGCTACCAGCGTAGGTATTACAGCTCGTGTAATCAAGGATATGAAGGTATTGGAAACCTTGGAATCTAGGATTATAATCGGTGCAGCGGTCATTGATGATGTCTTAGGAATGATCGTACTTGCGATAGTTATGGGGATGGCCGGCGGTGAAGAATTGTCAGTGTTGTCCATTTCGGTGACCGTGTTCAAGGCAGTGGCGTTTGTTCTATTGATGTTAGCACTTGCATATTGGGTCGTACCTAGAATATACAAGTATTTCGACGAAATGCACAAGAGGAAAGTTGCAGTGACAGGAGAGGCGCACTCTTCTGTCAACAAGTTGATCCTTGCTATAGTAGTATGTCTTGGATTCTCATGGGCCGCAGATATGATAGGTCTTGCAACAA
Source organism: Candidatus Methanomethylophilaceae archaeon (assembly GCA_963676235.1). Classification (GTDB taxonomy): domain Archaea; phylum Thermoplasmatota; class Thermoplasmata; order Methanomassiliicoccales; family Methanomethylophilaceae; genus JALNYB01. The sequence goes on along the minus strand of OY781044.1, from coordinate 344,973 downwards.
TCATAGGGGCATTCCTCGGAGGTATGCTTCTTGCAGAATATGCGTGGGAGTGGGATCTCGAGGGTAAGATCGAATCGATCACAACTTTATTCATATCTTATTTCTTCGTGAATGTGGGAATGCAGGTCGATCTTGAATCATGCGCGAGCGTGACCGTGATCGTGCTGGCAACTATAGTGATATTCCTCGCAGTTATATCGAAGTATATCGGATGCGGTTTGGGTGCACAGATGGGGGACAAGACCCTTACAAAAGAATCCAGACACATAATTGGTGTAGGTATGATCCCTAGAGGGGAAGTAGGTATAATTGTTGCAGCATACGGATTGAGTTCAGGTGCGATGTCTAATGAATTGTATGCAGTAGTTGTCATAATGGCTGTAGCTACGACCATAATAGCACCTCCGTTGCTTGCAAAGGCATTTAGGAAGAAGTATCCACCCGAATATAAGATCACACCAGATGATCTGGTTTAAGGTGTAACTGAAACCTTTTATCGTATTTTCTATATTTACTTCACAGAATACATTGTGAAATCAAAAATCATTTAAAATTACATAGCTTCAGCTATAAGAAACGAATAAATCAATAAGATCATGCTTAAACGGGCAGGAACACAGGCAATAGAAGAATAAAAACTGCGAATGCGATAGCGATTCCTATGACACCCTTTGGGCTCACCCTGATACCTTTGTCATCTTCTGTGTCGAAGTATCTCATCAATCCTGCGGATGATGCGAATGTACTGTCGTTCTTCTTTGCCATCAGTTAGTGAATCGAAAATCCATATAAAAATCTACCGAGAGAAAAATATATATTTTCTTGAAAAAAACTATTAAATAGATAAAATGACCGAAAATCTCTTTTATATCGGTTATGTTACACATCTGATTACAATGCATTGGGCTGACGTTATTGCGAAAGAAGTGGCTGATACCTGCGATCATCCTTTGATCGCTACAGGTATTAGCCCCACTGGTATAATCCATGTGGGAAGTCTGAGAGAGGCCATAACAGGAGAATCTGTCCGCAGTGCTGTGGAAGGACTCGGCAAAGATGTTAAGCTTATTTACCTTGTCGATTCTTTCGACCCGCTGAGGAAATGTTACGATTTCCTGCCTAAAGAGTATGAAAAATATGTAGGTATGCCAATCTCAAGAATTCCATGTCCATGTGGAAAGCATAGGAATTATGCACAACACTTTGTCCAACCGTTTCTGGATGCGGTCGATTCATTAGGTGTGAAATGTGAGATCATCTGGACTCATGAACTCTACGATAAGGGGGAGTTCGCCGAAGCTATCGATTTAACTTTCAAGAAGAGACAGCAGGTCATAGATATTCTTCATGACGTTTCTGGAAAAGAGGCAAATCCTAATTATGCACCTTACAATCCCGTTTGTGAAAAATGTGGACGGTTTACCAATCCTATTTTTGAATCTTACAAACGTCCGTACGTTGAGTATGATTGCAGTTGTGGACACCACGGAAAGGCAGATATCACAAAAGGTGACGGAAAACTCACATGGAGATGCGAGTGGCCTGCAAAATGGGCGATTTTCGGGACATCTGCAGAGCCTTTCGGAAAGGACCATGCCGCAGCCGGAGGATCATATGATACCGGAAAGAGGATCTCAAGAGAAATCTATGGTGTTGAACCGCCTATACCGATACCTTATGAGTTCGTACAGTTGAAAGGAGTAGGGCAGATGCATAAGTCTTTAGGATGTTCTGTTACAGGACTGGATGCAATCAATATGACTCCTCCAGAAGTTTTGAATTATTTGTTTTTAAGAGTCAATCCCAACAAAGCTATCGATTATGACTCTGGACTCGGAACATTAGATATGGCCGATGAATATGATAGGATGGAACGTGCCTTCTTCAGTGCAGAGTTTACAGAGGCAGAAGAGAATTCTGTTCGTGCATACGAAATCTCACAGCATAATCATGTACCAGTCAAACAGCCACATCAGATACCGTATAGACACTTGGTAAATGTTGCTCAGATGGCAGATACTTTTGAAGGCGTCATGGATGTTTTGAAACGTACTGAGGATTTCAGTGCAGTAAGTGCAGACGATCTGAAGAGACTAGAGCGTAGAGTCAATTGTGTAAGATTCTGGTTGAATGGTTTTGCACCTGATTCAGTGAAGTTCTGTGTGTGTCAGACAGCACCTCCCGGACTCGAACTCGGAATGACTGAGAAGGTCTTCTTCAAAGATCTTGTCAACAGGATGAATGATTGTGTTTGGGACGCTATCACCATCAATTCGATTATTTCTGATACCGGAAAGGAATCACCTCTCGGATCGAAAGGTGCATTCAAAGCAATTTACTCTGTGCTTATTGGAAAGACAGCTGGGCCGAGGCTCGGACCTTTCCTTGCAAGTATGGACAAATCGTTTGTTATCAATAGATTTATTCAAGTTTCCCAGTAAGAGATCTTATCAAACTCCTTTCTTTTTTTAATTATTTGATTTAAAATTTCTATAGTGTTCTACTAATTAGTAATTTTGAATTTTTATAAACTGTATCTTCATTATAGGTGTCGATATTGGAAAAAGAGAGTCGAAAATCATTGTAGATGTTTCATGTCTGAATTCTAACCGCAATGGAGATGGGACTGGCCTATCACGTCCGGTCTTTGTTGGAGTTGATGACTTATTTATGGAAACCACATCATTAATCAATATGATATCATTGAAGTTAAAGAACGGAATCAGGTTGTCATGTACCGTAATAAGAATTTTCAATAATAGTATTCATGAATAAGAAAATAGAAGAGCAATGTGTTTTTGAGTATAGATATATTATTTTGGTCACAATTTCTTAGCCGTTATTGGGGACTCCATTCGATGATTACGAATTTTCATTCAGATTCTCTCTTATTTATCTATCTCGTGGGACGAGCGGACGGGCTTAATATACTCTGATTATGTCCGTCAGTTCGTCTGTGAGTTCAAATGGTTTGAAGTAATCCTGGGTTGCAGGACCTGTGTTTAGTAACGATTGTCTATACAATCGTTTAAGGTGTTTACGATCTCATCTCTGTTATAATCCCTGCCAATAAGAACGAGTTCATTATTCCTATCGCCGTATTTCTCATCCCAGTCTTCCTTTATTTTTGGGTAGTAGCTGAAAATCTCATCCCGCTCTTTTTTAGAATATGATGCCACCCATTCAGAGACGCCTGTGAGCATCAGGTTCTTCCCGGCCTGTTCAAAAAGCATCATGATCTTCGGCTTATTGGAGAACCAGACATAACCCTTTGAACGGATCAGCGTCTTTGGATAATTATCTAGGAATTTTGAGAATTTTTTATAGTTGAAAGGTCTTCTTTCTGTGAATACGAACGAGGTTATCCCGAAATCATCCATACCATTTTTCTCGTTTGCCTGATCTCTGTCCAGAGATTTTTGATAGGTTGAAGAAGATAATACTTTGTAGAAATCGAATCTGTTCGAGTTGAAAATGTCTGCAGTATTAACTTTTCCCTGAACAGTCTCAATCAGTTTTGCATCTGGTTGCAATCCTTTGACCACCGACCTTACCTTTTCCAGGTCTTCTTTGATTAATAGATCACATTTGTTTAAGATGAGAACATTGCAGAATTCAATCTGATCCATAACTAGATTTACGATATCCGAGTCTTCTGTATCATTCCCATTTTTTGAGATATCATCCAAAAATTCGGTGAAGATCCTTGAAGCGTCGACGACTGAAACGACATTGTTTAGATAAAAGGCCATGTCTCTCTGCTGTTCTTCGTATATCATGAAACCTTGGCAGATTCCTGTCGGGTTGCTTACTCCAGAAGCTTCTACCAGAATGGAATCGAATTTGCCAGTTACTGCTACTTGTTGCAATTCGGACATGAATTTATCTCTCAATGTGCAGCAGATGCAGCCTCCAGTCATTTCGCGAAGGGTTTCGTTCTCGATCACATTCCCGTTCTTGATAAGGTTGCTGTCGACATTGACGCTACCTAGGTCGTTGACGATAAGGGCGATCCGTTTGTCTTGGTTTTGTTTTAAAAGCTCATTCATTAAAGTGGTTTTTCCTGATCCTAGGTATCCAGTGATGATTGTTACAGGTGTCTTACTCATTTTTTGTTTCTCCACATTTCAATTGAGATAACAATCCGATAGGATGAAAGTGCGACCAACAGTTGCACAAATCATGCTGTCTTCATGTTGGAAAGTTTTAAATTTTTCAAATACATAACCATTCACTCGACGTTATTAAAAATATAATAAGAATATGCCTATTTGTTAATAACATTGTCAATCGGTGAGACCATGGTAATCAAGACACATACTATGGAACAAGCCAGAATTTGGACTGAAGCATCTGCGAATGATTGTTCTAGTCCTCTTTCTCTCATCCTAATGATCTCAAGGGGAGAAGATCTTACGAATATTCGATATAAATTAATTATGAAGACGCTATGAAAATTTATATTGTTGATAAATAAAGATGATATCAAATAATAATCGTTGCTGTTTTGGTAATAATCTCTGTCTCTGTATACATATAAATTATAAGAAATTTTTAAAAGAAATTAGATGCACGTCGAACGCCGTTCAGACATCTGACGTACATCTATCTTAATTGATTTTACAAAATTCCCATATTTGTTAGCTTTTCAGGAAGATATGTGTTTGTTACATATTCTAGACCATACTTCGCTAACGCCTGTTGTTCGGCTTTCTTATTCATACCGAGCATGGCCTGAATCTCGTTGACCCAGAATTCATCTGCGAATCTCGGATCTGATAGTTCTGCGTTAAGTGCTCCGATATCCTTGTCTGTGAGTTTATCCGTAGGTAGGTCATAGTTTAGGATATCTGATGGGGTAATACCTATGAATTGTGCTGTAGGAGTAGCTAGAAAATCAGAGATATGGGCTGTTTTGATGGCACCGTATGCAATGGATCCATATATTCTGAACGACCACGGGTCGCCATCGGTGAATACGGTGATCGGCAGTTTCATTTCTTCGTTAAGTCTTTTGATAAGGCGCCTTGTGCTTCTTGCAGGCTGTCCACTCAGATGCACAAGTATACAGTTGAACTTTTCAGGGAATCCGTTCTCTATTAGTCTGGCGTACATACCACCGGTCTCGATAGCCATGACGAATTTTGCATCTGTTTTAACAATTTCGAATGTTTCTTTCTCACAGTTGTATGGTATGGCAAATCCGGTCTCAGCTACGTCATCGATGCAGTTGAAATCCTTCATTCCTTTTTTGGTCATTGTTTTGAAATCTACATTTCCGTAAACATGTGCTCCAGATTCTTCAGGACGCAGTTTGAAATCCTCGCGCATGCAGTGTGTTATGATCTCTAGGTCCTCTGCAAGCAGGTTGCCTTCATCCTGTGTGTGGAATTTTGCATTATGCCATCCTTCTGAGATGTAATACATTTCCCTTAAGGTTGATGATTTGCCCTGATCGATCATCTCGTTGATGAACTCTGCAGTGTACATTGTCCTTAGCATCATCTGTGCACCTTGAACGGTCTTTGCCGTACGAGTAGTTTGTAGGTTTCCGTATTTCCAAACATCGTGGATAGGGTCGAATTCAATGTTCTTCTTCGCCCTCAGGGGAAGATTCATTACAGGGATTTCTCCATCGTTCAGCTGATTGTATGTAGTCTCTACCACAGAGGTAAGATTATCCAGTGCCTTTTTTTGTCTTTCATTCATCGTCATCTCCCTCCTTTTCGAATTTCAATTCCTCTTCCTCGGCTTCTTCCTCGGCTTTTTCTTCAGGGTCTTCTTCTACAAAATCCTCATCGTTGGATTCAACAATCTCTAAACCCTTTATCCCCCAATCTCCCGGGATAGCTTCTGCACCCATGACTGCTACAGGGTTGATGCCCGAAGTATATATGTCATCGGCATCGAACGTGTCTGCCAGATCGCCTTTCAATTCAAATGATATCTGGATCATTTTCGATTGAGGGATCGCTTTGATCTCCCAGTTGGCTTTTCCCTCATCGTTCATGTCTAAGAAGTATGGATTAGTGAACAATGTCAGGTTGACACATTCTTTAGGAAGTTGCGCATGTAGTCTGAAAGTGCGTTCGGTGGTAGTATAATTGTATATTGTGTATGTGATAGTACGGCTGCCGTTCTTACTTTTGATAACAGTGGGCTCTATCCATACGACGTTCATGATCTTACTAATCGTTCTGCTAAGGTCCGGAACAGGTCTTTTCAGCATCGCGGCTGCTTTATTGGCCATATCTGGAAGTAAATCCTGAACAATCTCAAATTTGGCATGAGTCTTGGTCTTCCTTTCCATCTTGTTGAGATGGCTTTTAAGGTTTCTGGCACATAATCTCAACGCGTGTCCTATCTCTGCTTGCAACTCAGGAAAAGCAGCTACTGCTTCTTTTCCTTCCGAAGTGAATGGTACTTTAGTAGATGCTACATGGACAAGAATGATCGCAGGTCCATACGGTATTCCTTTTCCGCCTCTCTGTTCTAATCCGTATCTTCTCCAATCGATATCTGCCACAGCTTTTGTTATTGCACAGGCTCCCTGTTGATATAGCAGAGGTACGCGGTTCGCTATTCTGAGAATGGATACAGGGCTATCTGCGGGTATTTCTCCGCCGTAGACTATACCTGCCTCGACGACGAACGGGTTTCCATTCACAGCCTTCGGAGAACGTGTTACAGGTGTTGCATAGTAATCGGGGCGGAGTCCGTCCAAGATATGCATTAGACCTTTCTTGATCAGAGTGTCCCCTATAGGCGATAGGCAGTCTGTCGGTGGCGCCATGATCTTTACTTTTTGAATAGCTCCTAATATGGCTTTCATATCTTCCCTTGAGAGCTTTCCAGGTTTCATCTCAGGATTAATGACAGCTTTTTCGAGGATATCATCTGCGATCCTGTCCGTGATCCTGGAGAAATCGTTCTTAAGGAATGTTTTTATGGTCTTCTGTTGAGTATTCTGCAAATACTTCATAAGATCACCGATCTCCATTCCTTCAGGATGAGGTTTGATCTCTTTAGATCTCGGGGGCATCTGTTCAGTGGCCCTTTCAAAAAGATATTTCTTTCCGTCAGGGTCATGGAATTCAATAAGGGCATGCGGATTGACGATAGCAGTGTCTCTCAAATATTCGAAGATCGACTGCTTACCGGTGATGTATCTTCCTTTTGTGGTATACTCAATGCTTGTACCGTGTTCTTTTCCTTCCCAAGCGAACGCTTTATCATTAGTGACGATGGGACGATTGGTCTTGGTATCGATCATTATGTCCATTTTCCAGGCGACTTCATCTTCTCCTTCTATTTTAGATTGAATATGGGCTGGTTTTCCTGTTGTGATATTACCATACATAATGGTAGCAGATATTCCGATACCTTGCTGTCCTCTAGATTGTCTGAGCGCGTGGAATCTTGAACCATATAGGAGACGTCCGAATACATTAGGAAGCATCTTGTGAAGGATACCAGGTCCGTTGTCTTCAATGTAGACGATAAAATCTTCCTCATCTACGCGGTTCATTTTGATAATTATTTCCGGAAGAATGTCTGCATCCTCACAGGCATCTAGGGCATTATCCACAGCTTCTTTGATTCCCATCAACAGTGATTTTGAACGTGAATCGAATCCAAGGATCTGTTTATTCTTCTCAAAGAATTCAGTTACAGAAATTTCCTGCTGTTTAGCGGCCATCTTCTCTGCTATGTTTAGTTTGTCGCTTTTTTTAGCGGCTTCCTTCACGGGTTCGTCTGATTGCATCCGATTTTCTGTAATGTTAAGACCGTATTTTATACTGATTACAGAGAAATGAAAAGGAAGAGGTTTGGTAAAATAGATTATTGTTTCTTTTTAGTGGTATCGCTGTCTTCGTCGAATTTTGCACCACATTTAGGACAGAATGTTGCCGTTACGGGAACAATAGAACCACACTCTGAGCACTCAAAGGTGTCTTTGGTCACATCGACTGTTCCATCTGCATGTTCGACGAGAATCTCTTCCTCGTCGAATTTTGCACCACATTTAGGGCATTCTTTTGCATCTGCAGGTACTTCCGCACCACACTCTGAGCACTCAAAGAAGTCTTTCTTTTTCGGTTTGATCTCTTCAGGACGATCGATATATGCACCGCATTTCCTACAAGTGACTTCGCCAGGGAGAACCAAGGCACCGCATTTGTCGCATCTTCCATATCCTTGAGGATATAAGCGGCCTTGTGCTTCGAGTTTCGCTCTTGTTTTTTCGAATCTGGATCTCATGAATGCTGAGAGATATAGGATCATGAAGAAAATTATCATGATGTATATGGTCTGTATAATGCATCCATAGTAATAGAATCCAGATATATCTCCTGAATAAGCTTCTTTCAATATTGTTGATGAAGTTGCGGATGCGCTTACATAAGTTGTCGATCCGTTAGAGGTTGTACCTAGGATCAACAAGGCATAATACAATTGGTTGGAATCTAACACAACGAAACCTGATGCAGTATTGCCTGTTACTTCAAGTGTTGTTTCTTTATATTTTTCATTAAAATTTATTACTTCAAAGCCTATGTAGTTAATCGTTGTATATTGGAATAAAACATCGTTATTGCCAATATTACTTACGGTTGCAGAAATGAGCACACCACTTTCACCATCATCATTTACAGTATATGTGTAACTGATATCTGAGAAGTAATTGTTGTTAGCAGGTTCTGTGCTTTTGTTATCGATCATTCCAGGTACTACTGCATTTGCTCCTACAAGAATGACTACGACCATGAATATGATACCAAATACAGTTAGGAGTTTGATATTGTCGACACCTAGTAAGTGAGGTATCATATAGAGGGCTAAGCCGATAATGAAAAACACAAAGCAGTTCGACGACCACCCCATTACAGTCAGGACAAATGCGAATACGAAAGCTAAAACCAAACCCAATATCTGTTTTGGGCCCAATGTTCCGAAGAACTTCTTAAGTTTGCTTTCTGAAGCGTTCGACGTTCCATTCATGATAACGGCAATCTTTTCCCTAATTAAAAAGTATCGTACATTTTATATTCGTCTATGATTTTGGTTTTTAAATGTATTAAATTGTGCCAGATGTCTAAAATAACACCTATTTGGAATATTTAAGAAATCATCCAGTTATTGGTTGCTCGATAAAGGATAATATACGTGTTGTTCATCATGAAGGGAAAGGAGGGACCTTATGGCAACGATCGAAGAGCAGATTCAAGAATTGGAAGATCAGATCTCCAATACTAAGTACAATAAAGCCACGGAGGCTCACATCGGAAAGCTGAAAGCCAAGATCGCGAAGCTTTCAGCCGAGGATGAGAAGAGAAAATCCTCCAAAGGGCCCACAAAAGGTTTCTATGTTAAAAAAGCAGGAAATGCAACGGTTGCTCTCGTTGGTTTCCCATCAGTAGGAAAGTCAACACTTCTCAATCAACTCACCGGAGCAAAATCCGAGGTTGGTGCTTATCATTTTACAACATTGGATGTAGTTCCTGGAGTATTGGAATACAATCATGCGAAGATCCAGATACTGGATATGCCGGGATTGATCAAAGATGCATCCAGAGGAAAAGGAAGAGGAAGAGAAGTTATTGCTGCAGCAAGGGCCGCGGACATTATTCTTTTGGTCGTAGATATTTTCAATCCAAACCTCAATGTTCTGATGAAGGAATTGTACAACGCAGCAATTCGTCTCGATCAGACAAGACCAGATGTCAATATTACAACTTCATCGCAGGGCGGCATTAATGTTATGCCCACGGTGAGATTGACCAAGATAACAGTTGAAACGATCAAAGATATGGTTGCGGCATATGGTCATATCAATGCAACTGTGGTTGTAAGGGAGGATATAGATGTCGAACAGATGCTAGATGTTCTTTCTGGGAACCGCGTCTATATCAAAGCTGTAATGGCTATTAATAAGATCGATCTCGCAAAGCCCGGACAGCTCGAGAATGTATTAGAGATGCATAAGGATTATGTCAAGGTTCCAGTGTCTGCGGCTACAGGGATTGGAATAGACGAGCTAAAACAGACTCTGTATGATGAGATTGAAATGATTCGTATCTATCTGAAACCACAGGGACAGGAAGCAGATATGAAAGAGCCTCTTATTGTCAAGAGGGGCAACAGTGTCGGTGAGGTCTGCGAGGTCATCCATAGAGATTTCAAGAACAATTTCAGATATGCTATGGTGTGGGGTAAGAGTGCGAAGTTTCCTGGTCAGACCGTTGGTGTAGATCATATCGTAGAAGATGAAGATGTTCTCTGCATCATCGTCAAGAGATCGGTCTGATTTCAGATCGCCGTCTTGCGATAATCATATTTTCCATTGGACAGACGATCCAGCACGATCTTTCCGACTTCTTCGAGTTCTTCTGTGTAGAAGTATCCGGATGTGATTCTTTTTTCGCCTACAGATGAGAGTAAAGACACCGTACATCTTGCGAGATTGAATCTCTTTGCCATCATACTTGCCGATAATTTTGTTATTTGAACACGGTCATACTGCATAGTAACGGTTTCTCTGTCAAGTATACCGTTGATCATTGTGAACATGTCGATACCTAATCCAAACTGACGTACTTTGTATGATATAAGTGCACCCCAATATAGTGCCAGTATAACAATCAGTGTACAGATGATGGGTAGGTATTGAACGAGTACTTGGGCATAATTATTGGTGAGATTAAAGTTTCCTGCATTCGTGTACATCCAATAACAGGGGTATGCCATTATGATCAGGAAGACGAACGCAGCGATGCTGGTCTTTGATAATAATGGAAATATTGCTTTTTTCGGTTGAATGGTCATATTCGGTTCGTAAAGGAATTCTGGAACCAGTTGTTTCATTATGCCTTCCATTTTGTCGTCATCGATCAGAAGGCACAGTGTAGGCTTCGTATCTTTTGCTGCTGCATTTATGCCGACTACTTCTGCTTCCAGACATGATTTATGCAGGAGTCTTGCAAAAAACGGCCTTCTTATACGAACAGCATTGATTCTGCTGACATCGAATGATGTTCTGTATGTTTGGATTGCACCGTTTTGGATGCGGATATTGTCTCCTACACGGTATACTTTGAAATTGTAAAATTTTAAAATAAGCGATATTACTGGTATAAGCTCTCCAATTATCAGTAAGGAGATGGCTGCTATCAGACCACCGGCGCTTCCATAAAAAATAGAGAGCACTGAATAGACAAGTAGAATAAAAGTATAGATAAGTTGCCAAGTAGATGTTGCTAGTAGACCATGAATTAGAACGTCTTTCGGTGTGAATATTGCAACGGATTCAAAGTTTTCATCTTCTTCAGATGTATATTCCATTTCGAATATTTTGGATGACAGGTCGCTTCTGATCTTATTTGCAAGTTCTGATTTGAATGCGAAACTGGCTTCAGGTATTGCAGCATTTTTACTCGAATTGATGTTTATACTAACTGTTGTTGTTCCGAAGATCCTATTGAAGATATTACGTACGACGTTAACAGATGCGATTTTTGCATATGGGATTGTCTTTCTTTTCATGTAAATAAGATTGTGTTCTACGACTATCTGATCCTTTTCGAACGTGATCGTGGTTCTTCTCCACGCAAGTATAAAAATTCCAGTAGCTAGAGCTAATATCAACAAGAATATCGAGATCATAGTCAGATCTATGTTAGGAATCGATATGCAAATGATGAAAAGCATGACGGCAACAGCCACTATATTATTAATTATGACCGTTGGGTGATTTCTGAATTTTTGGTCATTCATTGTTTTGCCTGGCCTTGAGTATACTGTTGATCTGTTGGTTAAGTTCTTCTGCAATTCTATTAGCTTCAGGAAGTTCAAGGAATTGTATCTTTGCCGAACCACCTGCGGTTATGACCTCAACATCTGCAAGTTTGAACAGATTGTTGACAGGACCCATTATTATCTCGACCTGGTGAAGTCTTTCGATAGGGACCATTGTACGGCGGATAATGATGATTCCACGACGAATATCGATTTTCTCAGGTGTTATGATATATTGATAGCGTCTGTAAAAGACGATAGGTGCAATGATTATGTACACAAGGGCTATTATCAGAATAACAAGGCTTACGATATCATACAGACTAAGATTGTTTTTCAGGTCTGCAGTCCATATGTATCTGATGCCGAAAAGTATCAGGAACAATATTACATATTCTATTGCATATACTATGTACATGGCGGACATGCATTTTTTGTTCAGTTTTTTGTATTCATCATCTATCAAAATAAACACCCATTATTTAGTATGAAATGAAAATTTGTATTTACCACTATCTGTAACTGTGGTCTTTAGAGTTTTTGTATGGAATTAGTCATTACATTCGATTTCTGCACACGCAAGGTCTTTGCAGGGTTTTTCGAGTATCAGGAACTTCGTCATTTTTGTTAGTGTATTTATAAATGAGATAACCTTATTCGAAGATAGCTTTAATAAGACTTTTTTCGCATATAAAGACTTATCCAATCTCAAAAGGCAGTGAAATTTTAGAAATATGATATATCGACGTACGGGTGCCAGTGCATTAAAATTGATCAATTCATATAATTCATAAGTTTTCGAAGGGCTTTTTCTAATATGATAAAAGTCGTCTAAAATGTAATAAAGCGCGCTTCTCTATTTATATAAAAACCTTAATAAGGTTCTGTCTTATCGATTTATACGAATGGTGTTTGTGATGGATTACAAAGTTCCGGAGGTTACTGTCGTCGTCCCTGTCTATAACGGGGAATTATTCATCGACGATTGTATCGGATTCATCCGGGCACAGACATTTTTGGATTACGAGATAATAATAGTTGTTGATAAGAGGGGCAGCGACGATCTGCTTCAAAGGGCGGGGGAGCTTTCCGAGACAGTTTCCGATTGCAGAGTTATCATTCAGGATGATGACAAAAGACTTGGGGGCGCAAGGAATCTAGGTCTCGATAACGCATCAGGCAGATTGATATGGTTTATGGATGTGGATGATCTGGTGTCTCCTTATTTCCTGGAAGAGATGGTAGCCATACAAAAGAATACATCCGCGGATTTCGTCTGTTGTAATTTCGTCTATGCTGGTCCAGAAGATTGTAAGATAAAAGATTTTCCAAAAGAAGAATGTACACTCACTGTGATGAATAGAGATCAGGCTTTGTATGCCAGGGCAAACGAGCAATTCCCTATAACCACATGGTCCAAGGTCTTTGTGAAGAAGTTCCTGACTGACAACGATCTGTATTTCAATGACACCATGTCTGAAGATATATACCATACATACAAGGCCATACTTTCTGCAGACAAGGTCGTCTATTATTCTCGACCTATATACGGATATAGAAAACATCCCGATTCTATAACATGCAATGAAAAATACAGGGACATTAGAGGTCAAGGTGAGATAAGTGCTTATGATTTCCTCGAAAATATGTTATCGGACCGCGGAGATATGAGCGTTTTACTACGTAGAAGATTTGCCTTGATTAGAATAAGGGCGAGTAGTCATATGACGTATTCTGCATATTTGAAATATGCAAAGAGCGAAATATGCAAAGAACTTTACACAACAAATCTCAAATCACCGGCATCTTTGGAAGGAAGTTGGCACAGATATATGCCAAGGACATATTATCTCGCGATACGTTTGTTTTGTAGGTTTGTATATTATCGGTATGGTAGACCATTCGTCAAGGTCTGCAAAGAACCTGACATCGGAGGAAAAAACAAATGAGAAAGATCGTTGTGACCGGCGGAGCGGGATTCATAGGAAGCCATTTGATACGTGCTTTGATCGAACGCAAGTCGTATGATGTGGTATCTGTGGATCGTACACCGAAAAAGGATGCCGTAAGGATAATGGATTTTATCGATTCCGGTAAACTGAATTATGTCGAGATGGATCTTGCTGATGTAGGTTGTATAAACGAATTATCAAAAATCTTGGATGGTACTGATATTATATTCAATTTTGCTGCGCATTCCAATGTAAAGACGTTTGATGCAAAAAAGGATTACACAGACAATGTCCAGATAACCCATAATGTTTTGGATGCCATGGTAATTGCCAAAGTTTCTAACATTGTATTTTCGTCCAGTTCTACAGTATATGGTAAAGTGAATTGTAAGGTTCCTGAGACATCGGAGTTGGCACCCATATCTTTCTATGGGGCTTCTAAGATGACCTCGGAGTCTTTGATATCATCTTATGTGAATATGAATCGTTTGAATGCTATGATGCTTAGATTCGCTAACATAGTGGGTCCTGATGTATCCCAGGGAGTCGTTCTAGATTTTGTAAAAAAACTTTCAATTGATAATGAGGAATTGGAAATTCTAGGTAATGGAGGACAAACCAAACAATATGTTCACGTAGACGATATTGTGGAATGGCTTTCAGATGTGAATGTAGAGAAAGGATTGAGCACATACAATATTTCTACAGATGGTTTTACGAATGTAATGGCCATAGCAGATATGGTATGTGACGCGATGGGATTGACGAATGTGAAATATAGATACACTGGCGGGGAAGGAGGTTGGGACGGAGACGTTCCGTTCTACGGTCTGGATATAAGTAGAGCAAGAAAAAACGGATGGAAGTTCAAATACGATTCTACTGACGCGGTTATGCAATCTATATAGCAAATTATAGAATCTAAAAGATGAAATTTACGTACGGTGAGGAAATATTCGAGTTTAAGATCTTGTATACGATACCTGCAGTGTGAAAATTATTTCAAATTTCTTCGAGGTTATTTAGAGTATCTATGGTAATTGTAGAAAAGACGCTTTATTTTTTATCATTTGAAATTTTATTTATGTTCAAAACATTCATTTGCTTTTAAATATAGCTTTGTTCAACATACTGTTTGTATTTCATAGATATAATGTGTCGTATTCAATTTATGTCCTTAAATTGAATCTTCAATAATATTTGATTTCAAAGAGAAGTTAATAATACGTTTCTGATTTATGCTAAAAATGAAAGTTCAAATGATGGTTTTTATTTTTTCGCATTCGTTCTTAAGGTGTTTTTTTACATTTATTATGCAATCTACATTCAATGGATTTTTATTAAGGTTGGATGCAATATATAGTGATGTATAGTCTCCAACCATCAATGCATATATTGTACGTTCTAATAAGGTGTCACCTATGGTATCGACCACAATTGGCTTAATTCCATTGTCATTGAGTGTATTCATCGTTGCGTTAAGGGTCTTGATTATTTCACTATCATTTTTATTATTGATTACGATGGGCATGAATCTTTTTTGAGAGGGATCGTTGCACCATCCAACTATCTCATTGTGATTGAATTCAGGCATCACTCCGGAGAATGCAATCAATTTAGAATTTTCGTTGATCTGGGTTTTCCATCTTGTAGCTATCGCGGACATTTCTGGAACAGAGTAGATTATAGGTGTTCTTTTTTCAAGCTCATTGGCAATCGTCCAAGCTATTGAATCTGGTTTTCTTAATTCCATGCTATAATTATTTATTTTCGGTAGCATGGCTTTTATAGAATTCCTCAGTTCTGGTCCTCCAGCATCTTCTACAATCGTAGCAAGCATACCTATGAACCAACCTATTGCACTGCGAGGTTGTATTGGTTTACCTCCAATTTTCATTATTATCGAGTTGTTTTCTTTTGCAAGATCTTCAAGTTTTCCACCCGATGTTATAACGACAGTGTCCAATTTTTTTTCTATTGCCATCTCGTACATGGAAATAGTTTCGAATGTATTTCCTGAGTAACTGCATGCCACAAAGAGCGTTTTTTTATTAACTCCGCACGGTATTGCCATTGTTTTTGCAGTTCCTACGCAGACTTTCGAGGAATAATACATCGAATCTGATATTATCTCTCCACCTATGGCGGATGCACCCATGCCGCATATCAGAATCCTATTGTATTGGTTTTTTACGCCAGAATCTATTTCTATTGCTGCGGAAAGATCATCTACAAATCCGTTTATTTCCGACTCCATCTGTTGTAATGATTCTGAACCGAATTTCATGCTGGGCTCCTTTTAATTGGATAATAAAAAACGAAGTATTTGGTTTATATATAATGTTTGGTGAACAAATAATAAGTACAATTACTATTATTTGATTTTTTGCATTAGATTTTTGATATAAGAAGTATAAAATACAGAATGATTAACCATCTTGTTAAATAGATATCGTATTTATCAAGACTTCATAGTTTAATTAACGATTGACAACATAAAGATAGTCGATAGGTAATCGTATGTACTTAAATTCAAATCGTGTGTAATATATTTTGATAGGTTGTGTGGAAAATAAAAAGTGGCCCGGATTTTATCCCGGGCCGTTTATTCACAAGATCATGCGTTTCTCTTGGTCCTGATGTAATATGCCACGATACAGATCATCACGATAGCGATGATCGCGATCGCCACATACAACCAAGTATAATCCGAACTCCCTTGGCTGGGTGAATCGAATGCGATCACGTAGTACGAGAAGTGGGTCGTTGTGAATGAGACGGTCTTGGTCGTTTCATTGTATGTCGCATGTATCTCAGTCACATTCCCGCTGTCATCGAGATACCATATCACGATATCGGATGATTTTTCTCCGTCCTTGAGTTCGTATGGCATCGTGACTGTGACGTTTCCGCCCAGATCGTGTATTATCGTGGTACCGCTCGATACATTTGCGGATATGACAGTCCTGTCTCCGACGATTTTACGCTGATTATCATTAAGTTCGCTGTTCTCAACCGTACCTATGGCTATCGCGAGATCGCCGCCGTATGTGGAGAGCTTCTTGATGACATCGGAATCGAGGTTGAGATTTCCGGTTTCCGTGTTTATATTCATCGGAATGCCAAGATCCCCTATCGTTGTTAGAAGATCGCCAGTCAATGTGAGACTAGTGGATTCCACATCCGAAGATCCGGAACCGGTCACAACGACGTTGATCGTCGGATTCTCTGCACCGGTGCTCGATTCTGCCAGATCGATCTGTTTCAAGATCTCATTCAACTGATCATCGGTCATGACGGCCTGATCGACCTTTCCGCTGGAAACGGCCGCAGTGTGCGTGTTGACATTGAACGAACCATCGGCTGCAACGACCGTATCTATGCCAATCACATCGTTCACATATGTTGCTGTTGTCGATTTATCGCCGGATGGCGAAGTGGATACTAGAACCCTGCAATCAGTATCTCCCACGGTGGTCTTTGTTTCCTGATAGATGTATCCTGTTGACGGATCCGTCCATGTCTTCGTACCTTCGGAGTACTTGAAAATTGCATTTATGGTGTGGTTGCCAGTCACATTTGTGAATGTGTAACTGTTCACCGCACCTACAGAAGAACCATCGACGATGACATCCGATACTACGTAATTATCACTAGATGTTATTATGTAGGTTTGATTCGATCCATAGTTAACGATCTTCGCACCCGAGGGAGAGATGCTTCCGCCGGCGCCTGCACTGGATGTTATAGTACATGATGCATCAGAAAGCCATACTGCAGTAAACGTTACATTGGAACTTCCCATTGTATACGTATAACCTGCAGAGTGAGTTGTTGTACCGTCATTCCATCCTCCGAATGTGAATCCAGTCTTTGTTCCCGAATAGGAAGCAAGGGTGAATGTGCTTCCCTCTGTCACAGGTGTTTGAGTAGGGGCAGATGCAGATCCGCCATTGACGTTGTATGTGACATTATGTTGAGGATAAACGACTGAAATTACTAAAGGAAGAGACAATGTGCTCGCAGATCCTCCACTGGTATATGTGAGATGGATGGAACCATCAAAATTATACACATTACCTGATCTCATCGTGCCAATTTGTACCCCACTCCAACCATTGGAGGATGAATTCACATTTGAAACAATCGAATTCAGAAGTTGGACCAGTCCCGTGCCAGTGGTAGAGACATTGAAAACACTGTTCATAGATAATGTGTAAGTGGTGGTGTTGACTTCCCAAGAATATGTTATGCCGCTTATGTCACTATTTAGACTAGATGGATTAATTCCGAGTAGTCCATTAGAAACTCCATCCACTTTAGCTCCAATATCTACACCGAACATATCGGTTGCAGAGACATTACTTAATGCGTTGATTAATTCCAAAATTGTCATATTGTTCAATTGGCTCTGAGTGCCGACTGCATCAACCATACCTTCAGTCATATTGATTGTAATGGAGAGTCCATCACCTATAACACCTACAGATATTATATCCGTAAAATCTTTGAGCATCGTTATTGTACTGGTGTCAAGATTAACAGAAAGCCTTAAAGTGCCACTGAAACCTGTAGCAATGCCTTCCTTCTGGATAGTCATAGAATCTGTATAGAATGTATAAACGCCTGAACTTGAAGCATCATCAATCATCGTATTAGTTTGCTCGACAAGATTCTGAATTACATCGATAGTATCGCCAGTACGTTGAATAGAACCGTTTGATATGACTGTCTTTCCATCAAGTGTAATTGTGTAACCATCCAACGTGTCTATCAAATCGGATACTGATAGAATTAGATTATCAGTATTTTGAGATGGATCGACTGTAACAATGATCAATCCATCAGCGTATGTCGCGTGCACAATATCAGGATTGTGTGTGGACTCCTCGAAAAATGCATTCATATCTATTACGAACTGTTGACCTGCGTTAATAGAAGAAGCATCGGAAACAGAGCTCTCGTTGTCGGATGCGATAGCGAATGCTCCTGTAGACAACATTGCAATTGCGATGACTAGTGTGCTAATCAAGATCCATTTCGATTTCATTTTAACTCCGCGAGATATTTTCATCAGAATCTGCCTTTATAAGTACAAGGTAACTGCAAGATTAAAACATTTGTCATCATCATAAGTAGTATTATTAATGACAATTACATATTATACGCCGATGCGTAAACAATTCATAGCAATTATTGTAGTCGTCGCAATGATTATGGTTGTGACGCTGTACTTAGATGATGAAACTTCTGATGGAGAAACCGATTCTATTGCTGAAGCTTCAATCTCTCAAACATATTATGATACCGTGAGTGAGGCTCTCAACGCAGCACAGAGTGGAGATGTGGTCAGAGTTCTCACTAACTGTACTATAGACACAGATGTGTCGATCCCCGCCGGAGTAACTCTGTTGATTCCCTATTCAAGTACAGACACAGATGGTCATGAACTCGGTAATCAGGTAGTGAACGACGATGTGACATCTCGTAAGATAGCCGGCGATGGTTACCTGTACCTCACGATTACCATATCTCCAGGAACTAACGTAGATGTGTACGGATCCTTGGTCGTCGGGGGTATCACTGGACGTTTTTTCACATTCGATTATCAGGGACACACATCTGACGACTTCTCCAAGATAATATTGAATGGAACATTAACAGTAAAAAGCGGTGGCACAGTCCAGTGCTACGGCTTCATAAAGGGTTCCGGATCCCTAAGTGCTATGAGTGGATCCAGTGTCTATGAGCCCTTTGTAGTTACTGATTTTGTGGGAGGCGACAATGCTTACAATCTTTTCAAATCTGGACAGTCGCCTTTCAACAGATATTCTATCATGAATGTCCAATGTACAATGATCATCAACGGAGGGTCCTTTTTGTACGGATACGCCAATCTGTATGCCGACGGCAAATACAATGAGACCACAGTATGTATCGTTGGGAATAACTCGGGTCTGTTCGTAACAAACAACGATTCTTGTATCACATTCACATATGACGCTAATAAATACGTCAAAGCGGAATGGGAAAGTAACATTTGGAACGATATCGGAAAGACGACGATTTATATCTCTAGAGGTGTCACGTTCGGTTCCATGACATTTTCTGCTTCTGGATCTTCGATAGATACTAGGGATTGTGTATTTTCATTCCCGTACAACATGGACATTATCCTCGATAATGGAAATTATGACATGACCTATAGTTACAGGGTACTCCCCGGTTCCGAAATCACGGTCTCAAAAAATGCTACTCTCAACGTCAATGGAAGTCTGTATGTTTATGATGGACTCACCGACAGAGAGTTCAGAGATAAGTATTACCCCACGACTGACCAGTTGCAAAGCTATGATTTTGATACATGTGGAAGACTTATTGTAAACGGAACTCTCAATATATCATCTGGCGCAACATTTGTTGGAACCGTTGAATCAAAGATTATTGGAGCCAAAATAATTGTTAGCAGCAACGCCATCATCGGAGAATGCACTGTAAAATACGGATGCAATTATAGAGCATCGGGAGTTTCCAATACTACAACCAGCGAAACATCCAGAGTATTATCAGCAATGATATTTGATGAGAATGGAAATAAAACATCTATTATTGCAGGAAAAACCTATACATCTAAGAGTATTGGCATATTGACCAATACAAGTTATACATATACTAACACCTCCACTGGAAGTTCATATACTGTGATGGTTAACCAAACAGTCTCTGGCGAATGGACCTATATTACAGACAATCCAAGTTCTACACTCACTATAACATCCAGTGCAGGCGCCGGCGGAAGCATCTCTCCCTCGGGTGCGAAGATCGTTAACTATGGATCGAATCAAACCTACATAATAACATCTAGTGATAATTACGTAGTATCGGATGTCATCGTCGATGGTTCTTCTGTAGGTGCGGTGAACAGTTACACATTCACAAATGTGACTGGCAACCACACCATAAATGCAATTTTCAAGTACTCCGAAGGTACGAAGACATGGACGGATCCGTCAACAGGATACATCTATCAGGAAACAAAGACCACCGTGGGAGATACTGATTGCAGGGTTCTAGTATCCACTTCGCCATCCGGCGATAAATCGACAACAGCAACATATGTGAACGATGTGATTGGCATAGATACGGTCGTTGCAGCCGATGGTTCGTTCAATGTCAACACGCACACTGCGGCCGTTTCCAGCGGAAAGGTCGATCAGGCCGTCATGACCGATGATCAGTTGAATGAGATCTTGAAACAGATCGATCTGGCAGAATCGAGCACCGGTGCAGAGAATCCGACGATCAACGTCGTTGTGACCGGTTCCGGATCTTCGGATGTGGAATCCACTAGTCTCACATTGACTGGCGATCTTCTAACAACGATAGGGGATCTTGGCATTCCGATGAATATAAACACGGAAACCGGAAATCTCAACCTCGATTCCGATGTCATCAAGAAGCTCTCCACATACGGCGGCGATCTCGCGATAGCCATAGGTACGGTTGAGAACAGCGAACTTAATGATAATCAGCGTAAAATCGTCGGAGACAGGACTGTCATATCCGCAAATGTATCGAGCGGTACCACGATAATACACGATCTGGGCGGAAACGTCACAGTCACGATGCCATACGAACTCAAGGACGGAGAAAAATCATCCGATATCGTGATATGGTATCTCGATGACAGCGGGAATGTGACTGAGATACATGCGACATACAATGAAACGACCAAGACCGTCTCATTCACAACGACCCACTTCTCGTACTACGTGATCGCATTCGATTCACCCAGCCAAGGGAGTTCGGATTATACTTGGTTGTATGTGGCGATCGCGATCATCGCTATCGTGATGATCTGTATCGTGGCATATTACATCAGGACCAAGAGAAACGCATGATCTTGTGAATAAACGGCCCGGGATAAAATCCGGGCCACTTCCTTTTTAGTTCATACGATGTTAAAAATCATTCATATATTACGTGAACAATAACATAATCATGAAAGGGATTATATTGGCTGCAGGTAAAGGTACCAGATTGTACCCTGCTTCGTCTTCTGTTTCAAAAATTTTACTTCCTGTCTACGATAAACCCATGATCTATTATCCGCTCTGTACTTTGATGACTGCAGGTATACGCGAGATCTTGGTTATCACGAGTGAAGATGATATGCATCTTTTCAAGAGGGTTTTAGGTGACGGTTCACAATTTGGTGTGAATATAGTTTATATGGTGCAGCATGTCCAATGTGGAATAGCTGACGCTTTCATAATAGCTAGGGATTATATCGGTAATGATCGTGCTGCGTTGGTATTGGGTGACAATATATTCCACGGTGAACGTATTGCAGATTTAATACGCGAAGCATCTTTGTCAAAGGATGCGGCTATCGTGTTCGGGCATAAAGTAAAAGATCCACAGAGGTTCGGGGTAGTTGAATTTGATGATAACGGAAAGGTTGTTTCTCTAGAGGAGAAACCAGATGATCCCAAATCGGATTACGCTGTTGTCGGTCTTTATTTCTATGATAATACAGTTCTGGATCGTGTTGAAAGATTAAAGCCATCTGCTCGTGGGGAATTAGAGATAACAGACTTGAACAGACTCTATCTAGAGGACGGTCTTCTCAGTGTGAAGATCATGGATGACGAATCCATCTGGATGGACACAGGCACATTCGATTCCCTTCTCGAAGCCAGTAATATCATATGTGACATACAGAAGAAAGGTGCGATAACCTCTAGTCCGGAAAAACTAGCTTTTGAAATGGGATGGATAGATAAGAACGAATTGAGGTCCTGGTTAAAAAATTTCAAGAGTAATGATTATTACGACGCGCTTTGGAAAATAGTCGGAGAATAATTTTTTAGGGCATCCACATGAATTTCGAAGATCTGAAGAATAAGTTGAATGATGTCGATTGCGTATCTTTCGATGTTTTTGATACCGCAATCCTCCGTCCATTCATGGATCCAAAAGATCTGTTCGATTATATCGGAGAGATGAATGATATATCGGATTTTCGTAAGAAACGCGTGACGGCCGAAAAGGACTGCAGAAAGTCTCGCAAAAGAGAAATAACTCTAGATGAGATATATTCCTGTCTGGATGAAGACCTTTTATTCATGAAGGAAAAAGAAATCGCCACCGAGATCAGGTTATCTCTTGCAAATCCTGAGATCATGAAGATATATCGTAATGTTTTACAATCTGGAAAAAGGATCGTGTTCATAAGCGACATGTATCTTCCAGCAGGTGTTTTGGACAGTATGCTTCGAAAGAACGGATATGATGGTTATACATTATATGTTTCCAGTGAATATGATTTATGCAAGTATGATGGGAGTATGTACCAACATGTCCTTAAGGATCTGGACATAGAGGCTAATAGGTTATTGCACATAGGAGACAATCTCCATTCTGATCTAAAGATACCACAGCGTATGGGGATAAAGGCTATAAGATACACATTACCAAGAGAACAGTATTTCAATTCTCATCATAGAGAACACAGATGCTATCGTAGGAACAGATCATTGGGATCATCAGTCATAATTGCCATGGATATGTTGAAATGGTTGAAAAAAGAACACGAAGAAGATTACTGGTATAATGTCGGATACAGGTTTGGCGGTCCTGTTTCTTCATTTTTTGTGAATAATATGATGTCGGTGATGACAGAATCTACAGATATGATATTCTTTATATCTCGTGATGGGTACAATCTCGAGAGGATCTATAAGATATTGTGCAGCGATTCGATAGAGGAAAGATATGTCTATTCTTCTAGGTTCTTCTCCGTAATATTCGGCAATATAATCGATGATAGTTCCTACGCGAGAATTATATTCGATCATTTTAAAGATGACCCAAATATAGTTGCATTGTGTCCGGAAAAAGGTTCTTCCAATAATAAGTACATAAAAGCATTCAACGAGAATAAAGACATATTCATTCCGCTTCTCAATGAGGAAAGGGAGAAATTCATCAGATATGTAAGAAGGATGGCAGGAGATGCGAGTAACATTCTGGTTGTGGATGCTACCACCATGAAATATTCTTCGCAACGTCTTTTACAAGGTGCTTTGGATAACGATGTGAAAACAATCGGTTATTATTACCATACAATGGCAAAAAGCGATTTGGAATATATCGCATACAGGGATTGTTCTCATAATTTCTTCAATTGGACATATGTGAATATTGTAGAATTCCTGTTGAGTAGCCCAGAATATCCAATACGAGACATATCGGATGATGGTTTACCGATTTACATGGATAACGTGCCAGAGGATGAGATACATCGTGTGAAGATATATGATGATGTGACGCGCGGTGAGGAAGATTATGCCAATGATCTCAAGAGAATATTCGGTGATGATATCCCCGAACTCTCAAGTGGTACTGTTACAGAATGGTTGCGTGTGTTGGTAGATCTATCCAGGCGGACCGGTGATGAATTTTCTAAAATGCGTTGGGCTGCGGATGCGGAGCATTATGTCTATCACGGTCTGATATTCAGGCCCTCGGATTTGATATTTGTAATCAAGGTCAACATAGGGGAGAAATTTTGGAAAATAAAGAATAAAGGTTAAATCACGACATTAAAAACATAGTGTTTTCATAGATCGTTTTTGACATCGGTGCATTATTAACAAATTCATATCTTATGCTTGGGAATCCTAAATTTTTATCTAGGTCAGTAAGATGGAAGAGAAAGCCGAAACAACAATCTCAAGGTATTCTAAGATATCATTATTCTCGTTTGTTACACAATAATCTTAATATCTTTTTGAAATACCCCACCTAATGATTCAATGTCCTCGCGGTACAAGGGATTTTCTTCCTGATGAAATGGAAAAAAGAAGATCTTACGAAAGTATTCTCAGAAATGCTGTGCAGACATTCGGATTCAGGGAGATCGAGACCCCGATCTTTGAGGATGCTGAACTGTTTATTCTCAGGTCTGGACCCAACGTTCTGACAGAACTTTATAATTTCAAGGATAAAGGAGACAGAGAACTGGCCCTTCGTCCGGAAATGACAGCACCTGCGATAAGGATGTTCGTCAATGGTATGAGCAACGATCCAAAACCGATCAAGATATTCTATTTCGGTCAGTGTTTCAGATATGAAAGGCCACAGGCAGGAAGATACAGAGAGTTCTTCCAATTCGGTGCAGAGATAATCGGAAGTGCTACACCGGAAACAGATGCTGAGGCGATCGCTGCCGCAGCGTACATGATCAAGGCCCTTGGATTGAAGAATTATAAGATCCGTATTGGACACATAGGCATTCTGAGGCAGAAGATCGCAGATGCAGGTGTTCCGAAAGAGAGGATAGCAGAGGTCCTTCAGAAATTAGATAAGAAGAATTACGATGAAGCAAGGCCGATACTTCAGGAAACCGGTGTGAAAGCAGAGGACATCGATGATATCTTCAAAGTCACAGAGACCGTCGGACCGGTCAGCATCTTGGAAACAGTTCCAGGAGAGGCAGGACAGTATCTTAGAGATGTGGTTTCTTTCCTTGCAGCAATGGGTGTATTCAACGTTGAGA
This sequence comes from Candidatus Methanomethylophilaceae archaeon, assembly GCA_963676235.1. Classification (GTDB taxonomy): domain Archaea; phylum Thermoplasmatota; class Thermoplasmata; order Methanomassiliicoccales; family Methanomethylophilaceae; genus JALNYB01. The sequence goes on along the minus strand of OY781044.1, from coordinate 319,662 downwards.
TCGATCTCGGTGTCGTACGCGGACTCGATTATTACACCGGAATGGTGTTCGAGGCAGAAGCACCCGCACTAGGAGCGGAAAAACAGATCTGTGGAGGCGGTTCCTATACTCTATCTGAGCTTTTCGGCGGAGAAAAGGTATTCTCTACCGGATTCGCTATCGGGTTCGACAGAATACTTTTGGCGATGGAGAAAGAAGGACTTGTCTATCAGATGAAAGGCATCGACGCTTATGTCTTGCCTGTTTCCGAAGATATGAAAATGAAAGCCTTCGAGGTTGTAGCGTTACTTCGCAAAGAGGGTGTTTCAGCCGATATTGATATCATGGGACGTAAAATGGCAAAGGCCATGAAGTACGCTGCAGCGGTAAGAGCGAGATATGCTGTGATTGTCGGTGCAAAAGAGATGGAGGACGGTTCTGTCACGGTCAAGGATATGGTTACCGGAGAACAGAATGTTGTTAAGTTGTCAGAGATCGGTTCATACATAAAGAACTGATTCAGGTATGCATATCCAATTCTTTATTGAGAAGAGCGTCGGCTCTCGGAATGAGTTCTTCCGAGCGTCTGACGTTTGTAAATGTTACTTTCGGTATCTGCGACGAGAGTGCCTTCGCATCTTTGTAAAGGTCCATGACATTCGGGGATTTCACCTTGTATTCGCCTCTCATCTGTCTGATTACAAGTTGTGAATCCATTACGAATTCAACTTCATCAGCACCCAATTCTATTGCTTTTGTGATACCCGCGATGAGTCCGCGGTATTCTGCATAATTGTTGGTGTTGACGCCTAAGAATTCAGAATGTTCGTGTATGGCCCTTCCGTCTTTGGTAACGACTATAGCATAAGCCGAAGGCCCAGGATTTCCTCTGGATCCTCCGTCTGAGAATATTCTGTACATATCAATACACGAATTCCTTTACTGTTTTGTTGTCACCGTCTACAAGTACGACTTTTGCATGGATCTGTTCATCAGTGAGCTCATATCCCATGATTATGATTTTATCGCCTACGTTGCATAGGTGTGCCGCGGCTCCGTTGAGTGCGATAATGCCGGATCCTCTGTCTCCTGGTAGAGTATACGTCTCAAAACGGTTTCCGTTGTTGATATTGGCAATATGAACTCTTTCGCCGATCCAAATGCCAGCCTTCTCTAGAAGGTCAACATCAACTGTGATACTGCCTTCGTAGTCAAGACGGGTCTGTGTAACTGTTGCCCGATGAATTTTTCCGCGGAGCATCCAACGCATAAGTATGATTATCAATACACAATAAAAGAGACTTTCGGTTCGACATTCGTTGTATTATATCATATTTCATGTTATATTGTAGATTTTGTAATTCATCCTATTGTTATGCTACGGAATTTCCAACTGCATATGATCATTATCAATATTGCAAGAATAATCAAAAAGCATATCGAAAAGGCAGGAATAATTCCTTGAGCTATATCGCGAATGCCGTCAATAGCATATGTGAGAGGATTGAATTCGGCAATATATCTGAGTGCATTGGGCATTTCGTTCATTGGGATCAATGCAGTAGATGCAAAATATAATGGCATTGAAACGAAGGCCTGGAATGCTGCATAAGAATCATGATTGTCGAGGTATAATGCAACAGTCGTACCCAGAGCGGATATCGATATTCCGAACAATGTCAGAAGTATATACATTCCGATGTATGTCGAGATCGGATAGATAGTGGCGCCGATCAGTATGGATATTATCAATATTATGGTTGATTGCATCAATCCTCTGAGTGTGATGAATACTATCTTTCCGATAAGAATACTTTCTCTCGGTGATGGAAGAGCAAGGAATTTGTTCAGATATCCCAAAGTCTTGTCGAACATGATCGAGGACCCTGCCCCAAGGCTTGATGTGAGCATTGTCAGAACGAGAATACCGGGAGTAACGAAATCCAGATAATTGTCATATTTGACAGGCATGACCAATCCCATGAATATCAGCCATGCTGCAGGCATGGCCAAGGTCGATAGAACATTAAGTGGAGCTCTTTTCCATCTTATCGTATCTCTCCAAACATATGTTGCAAATCTATACATGTGTTCAGCCTTTCATTATTATCCTTCTTATCTGTGCTCTGTTGAATTGTTCTGTATCTACAGTCTCTGCACCCACCGACATAAGATAGATATCCTCTAAAGTAGGGTCGCGTACCACGGATGAATATACATGAATTCCCGCTTCATCATATTTTTTGATCAATGAGGGAAGCACATCTGCTCCATTATCCGATGCATATACAACACTTCCATTTTCATTTCCTATGAAGTCAACATTATTCGGAAGGATGTTTGGCATTTTTCCGTCAGATTTGATGGTGATAATGGATTTCAAAGCAGATTTAAGGTGAGAAGGAGTGCCTTCTTTTACAACAACTCCTTTTTTCAGTATTCCGACGCGGTCGCAGTATCTTTCTGCTTCTTCCATTTGATGAGTGGTCACAAAAATAGTTATACCGTTCTTCTTGAGATCTGCGATGTGTTCCCATATCATTTTTCTTGCAATGACATCCAGACCTACGGTCGGTTCATCAAGGAACAATACCTTTGGTTGATGTGTTAGGGCTTGAGCCAATTCCAATCTTCTCTGCATTCCGCCGGAATAGGTTTTGGTGAGATCATCGGCACGGTCGTTTAGGTCCATGATGTCCAATGCATAATCTATGCGTTTTTTTCTTTCGGATTTATCTCTTATTCCATACAATTTTGCATAAAAATCTATATTTTCTCTGCCTGTGAGTCGTATATCTACCGCCATATATTGAGGTACATAGCTTATGCATTCTCTGACGGCTTTAGGTTCGGTCGTGACATCATGTCCGCATACTTGTGCATTTCCCGATGAAGGGGATAGCAGTGTGGTGAGCATACCTACCGTGGTGGTCTTTCCAGATCCATTAGGACCTAGGAGGCCGTAGATCTCGTTATTTATGCTGAGATCCAGAGAATCAACTGCCAGAGTATCTTCATAACTTTTTGATAGTTTTGATGTAAATATGTCTGTCAATCGATCACTTTCTCAGTTATTCGGGTTATGCTTATGTATGGAATTGATTATCGGCGCGATGTTATTATTCCAATTTTCTACTTCATCAGATGTTATTATGTCCACGCTTCCGCCTTGGAATTCTCCTTCCCCGGCAAGGTCTTCTAGCCATGACTCTATTTCAACGTAATTGTTGCGGAGAGCATTCAGAGTTTGTTCATCTGCATTCCAGAGTTCTCTTTGTTCAGCTTCTAGAAGACGGCGTGTGATCTCTTCAAGTGCATAGGGATTGTTTTCTTTGAAGAATTCTCTCATCTCATCATCATTAACGAATTTTGAAGCAATGTCATCGAACACCCAATCATCTACAACCTGCGTAGAGGCTTCCCATCCGTAAACCCTGCCGACCCTTTTCATTATGTCGGAGGCACCCTTGTATCCATGTTCTTTCATTCCTTCGATCCATGCAGGATTTAGGAGTTTTGTCCTGACGGTTCTTCTCAATTCATCCGCGAGTGTGTGAACATTTACATCTTTGGGTTCTCGCGTATCGCCGAAATATGATTTCACATCTTTTCCTGAAAGATATTTGGAAGCTGCCGTAAGACCTCCTTGATTGCTGAAATAACAGCAGCATCCGAGAAGATCATGTTCATCAGAATGGATCTTGTTGTATGTTATCGACACTGTAGCGAGATCCTCTGCAAATTGTTCGTGTTTGGCTTCACCATTACGGCCGTTTCCATATGCATATCCATTTGTTGCGATGTAGATCTTGGCCAGATCCTCCTCTGTTTTCCATGAGCTCGCATAGACTGCAAGGTTAACGCCGGATACATAAGATCCAGGAGGGGCACTGAACAGACGTGCTGTCGCATCTACCGGAGCAGTTCCGTTTTTAATCGAGTCCAATGTATGTTTTCTCACATAATTCATATGAGGCGGTTCGTCTAATCCGGATACGGCATTGACGGCAGAGTCGATGAGATCGATACAATTGATGAACATGTCCCTTAAGATACCTGATGTACGAACGGTGACATCTATGCGCGGGCGGTTTAATTCGGATAACGGGATTATATCGAATTTTTTCACATGTCCTGCCGAATCGTATATCGGTCTGACGCCCAGAAGATACATTATCTGTGCCATCATTTCTCCACCGGCTGACATTATGTCTCCTGACATCCAGAAGAATGCGACATTTTCCGGGATCGTATCCGTCTCCTCTGAGTATTTTTTCAGAAGGCTGTTGGCAAGCATTATCCCGACTCTCCACGCTGCACGGGTAGGTACGCTGAACGGATCCAGAGAATAGAAATTCCTTCCGGTAGGGAGTATATCCGCTCCACCTCTTGTGATGACTCCAGATGGTCCTGGCGGAGTATAGTGTCCGTCTAGAGCATTTAAAAATGACTCTATTTCAAGAGATCTGTCGACGCGATTGTCGACCTCTTCTATGGTGTCAATGTATTTTACCATCTCATCGCTTTGTAATTTGTTCGGTGAGAGTCCTATGTCGGAGAATGCACCATCTGCATCCTTTCCATTAAGGATGCATCCTATGAAATCCCTGGTCTTATTTCCGATATCCTCTATTAGAGCACCGTTGGATATGTTGAATTTATCGTTTATATCTCCCTGTGAGGCGTATAAGTCGTTAAGGTCTAGATCCATTATGTTTGCTATAAGGTCACGTATGCTTCCGTGTCCTGAATCATATCTCATTATACTGTTGATGAATTCTGTGCGTCTGTCGCCTTCAGGAAGTTCTCCGAATACATGCATTCCAAGGTTCATCTGGGAATTCCTTACTTTCGAAAGTGCTTCATGACAAAGCCTTACGCATTCGTCAAGAGGCATATCCTTGTTAAGGCCAAGCTCTTTTAAGTTAGCCGCATTGGCTGCTTCAAGAATCATATGATGCAGTTGATGGCTCTGAGAAGGATCGCTGCGTGCGGAGTCGTATTGGGCGAGGGTCTCTTCTAATCTGGAGAAGTCATCATACAGTTCGCTTGCTGTCATGACGCTTTGCATATGGTCTATCAGAGTTGCATACGATCTTCTTTTGGCGATCGTCCCTTCTGGAGGGTTATCTGAGTTGTAAATGTAGATGTGCGGTGTTTTTCCGATGCCTATGTCAGGATAACAGTCTTTTGTCATACCAACACTTTTACCTGGAAGGAACTCCAGATTTCCGTGTGTTCCGACATGGATTACAGCATCTGATCCCCATATCTCTTCATAATAGTGATATGAAGCGAGGTATTGATGTGTAGGAGGACATAACGGGTCATGAAGGATCTTGCATACCCCGCCATCACATCTTGCACCGAAACATCCTCTTTTTGGTTGTACGGCCACCATTACATTTCCATATGATACGCCGGTGATCATTATCTCGTCATCCAGTACCATTCCGGTTCCAGGAGGTTCTCCCCACGTTTTTATGACATCATCTTGTATCTCTTTGCTGAGTGTTCTGAAGAATTCATTATACTCTTGAACACTCATCATATGAACGACTCCGCCACATTTTTTCATTTCTTGGACGGTAGTCCATCTGAATTCTGAAAGAGCTTTGCGTTCCAAGATGGTATCGATGAATTCCTTGCTGTCCTTAGGTATGCCGGTGACATAATACCCCGCATCCTTCATGGCATTGAGTATTTTGACCATGCTCTGATGAGTATCGAGATGCGATGCGGCACCCACATTGGCCTCAAGACCAGAGCATGGGTGATTGTTAAGGAAGAATACGATCTTGCGGTCTTTTACAGGTTTTTTTCCAAGGGCTATGCGAGCCATAACGCGTTCTGCAAGATGTTTGCTGCGATCCAGGAATACGACGCGTTCATATTCGCCGTCATCGGAGGCTCTCGCGCATCCCAATATCATGGGTTCGATGAGGCCTTCGAATTCGGGAAGTGCCACACTCCATGAGATGTCTGTTGAAAGTCCCGATACGGTCTTCCATTTTTCAGCGGTCATATTGCTTGCGATGATCGGTTGGAATACAGGGACGTTCAGTGAAGTGAGGAGATCGACGCTTTTATCAAAGCGTTTGATACCTTCCTCACTCTTCCTCACTCTGTTGATCATGAATCCCATTGTTTTTACTATGGCATTCACGATAGGTTTGCCATCTCTTACCAGATAGCGGTCTATGGCTTCTCCGATGTTTATCGATCCGCGTTCATCATCATGTATCGACATACTGATGATGAGAATTACATTGGCACCGGATTCTTCAAGATCTTTTGCGACCTGACTCTCGATTCTGCATCCGTCAATTATCCAACATGATCTGGACGCTAATACTGCTACCCACGGTTTAGAGGGATCGCTCTTGTACCATTCCAAATATTCTTCGGTGGTCTCGAATATGTGTTCTGGTTCTTTGTAATGGATGATACCCTGCCATGGCATTGTGCATGGAGGAAGTACTTCGACGTCCATATCCATGACCGTTTTCTTCAGATAATCGATCATTCTGCAACAGTTCTCTTCGCCGTTATTGGTAAGATATTTGTAGCATTCGATGGCAATCTTAGGATCGACGGAAGTCAGTCCCCAATCCACAGGGTCTGTGCCCATAGAGATCAATTTCTTATTATTCTTAAGTTTCTGGGCTTCATCAAGTATATCGTCCCAATACGGTTGTCTGGTCTGATTGAGTACGATAATATCCGAGTCCCTCATAGATGCAATTGCTTTGGATAATGTTGCTTGGTCTTTTTCAAAATAGTGCCTTGAATAAAAATCAATATCGACATTACATAATTTGGCAGCTGTTTTGATCATTACTTCGTACGTGTCCCAGGTTATAACCGTGATCTTAATTTTATCATTCATCTGTCCACTTCTGTAAGAGATATAAACGGTTTAAAATGATCATAGTGCTGCCAGTTGGTCTTTCAGATCGGATCTTATGGTGTCAAGTTTCATATATTTCGCATCAAGCATGTCGGCAAGTCTTTTGGCGAAACCGAGCACGACGAATCCCGATTCCGAATCAAGTACGATACTGCATATCTTGTCTTTTACTATCATTGTAGAAATGTATGAGACTTCTTCCTGTGGGTCTACTCCATATGCAGAGGAATTGCCCCTTCCATCTGAGATTATGACCATTATAGGTTTTATTTCATGATCGCGGTTCATCTCTTTCTTTATAAGGTCATACGCAATCGTCAATCCGTCACCAAGTGGTGTTTTTCCACCTGTAGGAATATCTTTCATCTGTGTTTTAGCAAGATCGATATTATTGGTCGGGGGTATGACGATCGTCGATTCGTTCCCTCTGAATGTTATGAGGCATATCTTGTCTCTTTTTTGATATGCATCGGTCAATAAGGAAAGTATTGCACCTTTGACTGCAGTCATTCTTTGTTCTGCACCCATGCTTCCACTGGCATCTACGACAAAAACTATCAGATTCTCAGATTTTCTTACTCTTATTTTTTCCATTATGTCTTCAGGTTCGATAATAATGGACACATCGCCGGATCTGTTCCTTTGTTTCAGGGCAGCATTTCTTATTGTTGCATCCAGTGCTATACTCTGAGGTTTTTCTACAGGTATTCTGTAACTGACATATCTTCCGTTTGTGGATTCGGTCTCTGTCCTGCGACCGGAACTGTCTCTGACGATATCATCTATTTTTATCACAGGTTTGATAGCAGTCGTTTTGACCTTGAATTCCTCTCCAGCTTTGAATTGCGTGGTTACAGAGGAATCAGATTTATTTTGATCGTTTTTAGACCTGTCCTGATCATTCAGTTGTGATTCTTCTTTGTGATCTCGTTTGCTCTTGTTGTTCTGATCCTTATTGGGATTGTTCTCATTGTCGTCTTTGTTGTTATTTTTTTTAGATGGTTCAGACTTCGGAGGATTTTTAGTACGATGTGTCAGAACAAGCATCGCGGCTTCATGTACATCGGTTTCGTTCACATCCTTTCTTCCAGCATATGCGGCAATGGCTGCAGATGTATTCATCATCGCGATGTCTGCTCTGTGTCCACTGACGTTCGCATCAATACAGGTATTGACAATAAGCTCCAGCATGGGGTCTGTCAGATTCACATCTTTAAGGATATTCCGGGCATTAACGATCTTATCTGATATTTCTTTGTCTTGTTTGGACCATTTAAGAATGAATTCTTCGGGATCTGCAAGATATTCTCTGTGACGTTTTATGATGGTGATCCTGGATTTTGTATCGTTTATGCCTTCGACATCTACACACAAGCTGAATCTATCAAAGAGCTGAGGCCTCAATTCTCCTTCTTCGGGATTCATAGTTCCGACCAGGATAAAATCAGAAGGATGTGAGAAAGAGACGCCCTCTCTTTCAACAGTATTTATTCCCATTGCGGCCGCATCTAATAAAGTATCCACGATATGGTCGTTCAGAAGATTCACTTCGTCAACATAAAGGATGTTGCCATTCGCTTTTGCAAGAATTCCCGGCTCGAATTTTTTATCGCCGGTCTTTATCGCAGCGCTTATGTCCAATGAACCTACGACCTTGTCTTCTGTTGCAGACACGGGAAGCTCTACAACTTGCATTTTTCTTTTGGCGGTCTTAAGTGAATCGATCCTGGATCTACAGGATTCACACATATTTTTCGGTGAATTCGGATCACAGGAGAAGGAACAACCAACCACCACATCTTTTTCAGGTAGAAGTGCAGCCAATGCCCTTACAGAAGTTGATTTTGCGGTTCCGCATTCGCCTTTTATCAGGACCCCGCCGATGTTAGGATCAATAACATTCAATATCAATGCTTTTTTTAGCAATTCTTGACCCACGATCGCTGAAAATGGAAAGACGTTAGAACGAATGATTTCACCTGCGTTTTCAGTAATACCAGGTTCGTATTAATATGTTATCTGTATTACTTTTTTAAGTTTATTATGTTCGAACAAGAAATTACTTGAACATTTTATTTACTTAAGCTCTTGACAAGACTACACAAGTAAATATTAATCAAATAATAAGGCAATATTAATTTTTACGAATAAAGTAAATTTTAATGATCAACTCAACCGAATTATCATATTATTTTTTTAATAATCTATTCTCCTTTTTAGAATAATATGCACAATGTTAAATCGTTTTTGTACATTTTGTAGTAATACTAATCAATTTTATAGTAGCTAATAGTAATACGATTTTATAAAATGCGGATAACGATTATATATTGTCTTGATATATTTGGTTTTAAAGTAAGGGATATTATGTTTGGCAAGAAATCGATTATAATGATGGCATTTGTAGCAGTTGCTTTTTTGGTGATATCTGCAGTTCCTTCTATAGACACAGCATCTGCTGATTCAGAGTTCTCAGTTACAGATTCAACAGGACAATCTTATACTTTTTCGAGTCCGGTTGATCATATTGTTACTATGGGGTATGGATTCACCATCACGGTGGTAGAGAGTGGATGTGCGGATAAGATTGTCGGAATCGACAAGTATTCTACATATTCATACACTAAAGATGAAAGAATGGAAGTATTGGACGATGTGACCGTGGTCGGCACAGGTTATACCTCTGACAAAGATGGAATATTGGCCAATATGGTACAATTGGTAGACTCAGACGAATTCAATATCGATTCTGATGTCATAATTCTTAATAATTTCACAAGTACATTGGCCAGCGGAGGCCTTAGAGATACATTGATCAATTATGGTTTTAAGGTTCTTTGTTACGGTGCAACATCATATGATGAGGTAGTATCTATTGTTGAAGATATGGCTAAGTTATTAGGGTCTGAAAAATGTTCCTCTTTGGCATCTCAGATGGTTTATGTAAAAGAGTATATTGCCAACACATTAAAGGACAATGATCCGATAAAGGTTGCCAGTGCGGCATATGTCAGTTATTCAAGTAATGTGCTAAAGATCGGTAACACGGGGTCTCTTGCTGTGGATTATATAATATCTGCTGGAGGCAATAATTCAGGTCAGAACAGTTCTAAGGCAAGTCCTACTTATGCAGCGGAAGCATCGGAATTATTGCAAATGGATGTTGATGTGATTCTTTTAGATGGAAATTATAGCGGAACTGCAGACGATTTTTGTAATGATATTCTTCATACAACAGATATAACTGTATGGAAGATGGAAAAATCGTGGAACTCGTATGGTACCGATGCACTTGATGGGCTATGGGCAGTTGCAGGATATTTATATCCTGATCTGTTTGACGGTCCTGTACCTGATAATTCTTCAAGTTCTGATAATACGTTGTATTATGTGATTGCAGGAGTTGTTATCGCAGCGATTGTATTATTAGCAGTATACATCATCAAGAGATAATACTGAGAGTAAACTTTTTTCAAACCCTTTATGGAGTCAATATGATACATGATGCAATTAAGCGCAAAAAACACATGAAGTTGATTGCAGCTGTTTTAATTTTGATTGTAATGTTGTTCATATTGGCTCTTTTCGATCTTGCATGGGCGCCTAAATATCTATCACTGGGAGATGTTTGGGATGTGCTCATGGGTAGAGGCACATGGGCCAACAGTATCATCGTTAATGATATCAATGCTCCACGTATTGTAATTGGTATATTGGTAGGCGCATCACTTGCGATAGCGGGTGCAGTTATGCAGGCTTTGTTCAAGAATCCAATGGCTTCTCCATACATACTGGGTTTGTCATCCGGAGCATCGTTAGGTGCTGTCATAGGCATGTTATTCGTTATCCCATTCATTCCTACTGATGTCTCTGTTCCGGTATTGGCTTTTGTTTTCTGCATGGGAACGATGTTTCTGGTTTACTCGATTGGAAGAGTAGGTGGACATGCACCTACAGAAACTCTGCTTTTGGCAGGTATCGCGGTGGGAGCATTTCTTCAGGCCATTGTATCTTTTCTTACATTCATCTCCGGGGATCAGCTCGAAGGAATAGTATTCTGGACCATGGGAAGTTTGTCATCAGTAAGCTGGAGTAGCATAGGTTTTGTGTTCCCGCTTATGTTCGTTGGGATTACGATAATGATAATGTTCTCTCGCGACCTGAATGCTATGATGCTCGGAGATGCACACGCAATGGATCTTGGTGTTGATGTAAAAAAAGTCCGCATAATTCTTTTGATTGCCACATCATTGGTAACAGCATCAGCAGTGGCATTCTGCGGAGTGATCGGATTTGTAGGTCTTGTGATACCCCATATAATCCGTATAATCCTTGGTCCGGACAACAGATTGCTTCTGCCCATGTCAATTTTAGCGGGTTCTACGTTTATGATATTATGCGATCTTATTGCACACGTTGTCGCACCTCTATATGGAATAATTCCCATAGGTGTTGTAACAGCACTGATCGGAGCACCGTATTTCATATACCTGCTGACGAAGAGGAAAAGAGAGGTGGGGTGGAATTGATAGAGATAAAAGATATTTCATTCTCGTATGATAAGAAGCTCGTCCTCGATGATATCTCTATAAGTGTTAAAAAAGGAGAGGTACTGGGAATATTAGGCCCCAACGGATGTGGAAAGACGACTCTTCTCAAGCACATAAACAGGAATCTCAGTCCGGAGGTTGGATGTGTCACAATCGAAGATACAGATCTTCAGAATATCACCAAGAGAGAAATAGCCAGGAAGATAGCAGTTGTCCCGCAGACCAACGAGATACATTTTTCATTCACGGTTAGAGATATAGTCGGTATGGGCAGAATGCCTTTCATGGAGCAGTTCAGAGGAGAGACCACGAAGGATGTCGAGATCGTCGAGACTGCGATGAAAAAGGCAAGGGTCATAGGTCTTGCAGATCGCTATGTAAATACTATGAGCGGGGGAGAAAGGCAGAGAATGATAATTGCACGTGCGCTTGCTCAGACTCCCGAGGTTATGCTGCTGGATGAGCCTACCTTACATCTCGACATCTCGAATCAGATCGAAGCATTGGAACTTGTAAAGAAACTTTCCAGAGAAGATGGGTTGACTGTGATAATAGTGTCTCATGATCTTTCAATGGTTGCAAAATATTGTGATAGGATCATGATGATATACGATCATAAGATGCTCACGATAGGCACACCCGAAGAAGTGCTTACAACAGATAATATGCGTAAAGTTTTCAGTATAGACGCAGTTTTTGAATATGATCAGACATTAGGCTGCAATTCTGTGAAGATCAAAGGATCTGTAATGGATCCGGAATGATCTGTTCTTCCAAAGTTATTTTCGGATTTCACATAAAGATTATCAGATCCTAACCAAATTTTTAAATGACAGGTGGTGCTCGACCCTTCCATTCGAATATATTGACCAGTCTTATTCGATCTGGGTGGGCATAATTTGTTAGTGGATCTGCATAAATATCGCAAAGAATGGTTTGGAAACGTTCGTGCGGATGCCCTTTCCGGAATCGTGGTCGCTATAGCTCTGATACCAGAGTCTGTAGCTTTTTCGTTATTGGCAGGTTTGAGCCCCATGGTCGGGCTGTATGCGTCCGTATGTATCGCAATAGTAACAGCTTTTACAGGGGCACGGCCAGGGATGATATCTGCAGCCACTGGCGCAATGGCGCTCATACTGATAGATCTTGTAAAGGACTACGGGCTAGAATACATGTTGGCGGCGACAATACTCGCAGGCGGCATTCAAATGATTCTTGGTGCAGGTAAAATAGGAAAACTGATAAGATTCATTCCAAAACCCGTTATGTTGGGATTTGTAAACGCTTTGGCAATAATGATATTCAAATCACAATTGACTTATTTTTCTGATGGAAGCGTAGCGATGGTGGCGCTTGTTGCCGTGGGCATCGCGATAATATGTATATTCCCACTCATGAACAAGACGATACCTGCTCCGATCATTGCTATAATAGCTATAACTGCGTTTGTGATCATTACAGGAACAAGCGTTACAACGATCGGAGATATAGGTAATATTTCCAGTTCTTTCCCGACATTGGCATTGCCAAACATACCGTTCACTTTTGAAACCCTTTTGATAATCCTCCCGTATTCTTTATCATTGGCCATCGTAGGGCTCGTAGAATCCATGTTGACCGCTAAATTGCTAGATGATCTGACAGATTCTAACAGTAATAAAAACGTTGAATGTGCCAGTCAGGGATTGGGTAACATAGTATCTGGATTTTTCGGCGGTATGGCCGGAGGTGCGATGATCGGACAGACGATGATAAATTTCAAATCAGGGGGCAGAGGAAGATTGTCTGCGTTGATTGCCGGAGTATTTTTGATGATCCTGATATTGTTCTTGGCAGATTATGTTTCTTTGATCCCCATGGCAGTTTTGGTCGCCGTCATGATCGTAGTTTCGGCATCTACGTTCAGTTGGAAGTCCTTAAAGCGTATGAAGGTCGTTCCGCTCGCCGATACATTTGTAATGGTGTCTACCATAGCCATTGTTCTTTTAACCGATAACCTGGCATTGGGTGTTATCGGCGGAATAATATTCAGCGCTCTTTTCTTCGTTAACAAAATATCCAACACAACGGTCGATGTCGTTGAAGAAGACGGAGTTACGACATATGTTTGCAAAGGGCAATTGTTCTTTGCATCCACAACACGTTTCATTGAAAAATTCGATCTTCATGTTCATGATTGTAAAGTTATCATAGATATTTCCAATATGCAGGTCTGGGATGATTCAGCGGTGGATGCATTCGATACCATCATCAGGAAATACAAAATAAGGAACGTGGACCTTCAAATAGTGGGTTTAGATAAAAGTTCGGAAAATCTTATAAACAGATTGTCAGAGAATAATATGGCATTCAGTAAAAATATTTGATTTGAAATTATATTTTAGAAAATAAATAATCGTTTTTACACAATTTTTAAAATTATTCGATCTGTCATAGTCTCCAACCAGCAATATATACTAACGAGGATATTATCTGGATTATGGATACGGATGATTACTTCATTCTGATATTATCGATGTTGATCATGATCTTCATCACGGTTGTTTTTATCTTCGCTTTGTCTAAGACGAGATTCTTCAATTCACATATAGACGGTAAAATACAGCCCAAGAATTGTCTTGTGATAATATTTATTTTCGGATTCTTATCGATAATAGCGACACATTATATGTCTGCCAGCTACAATTCTGCTATGATCAGCATTCGTGACATGCCTCCGCTGGTAGCAGGTCTCATAGGTGGGCCGATCACAGGTATCGGTGCAGGTTTGATCGGCGGCATAGAGAGATACATGGAAGGTGGTGTTACAGCATTACCATGTTCCATAGGACCCGTAGTGTCCGGTCTGATAGGAGGTATTGCGTGGTACATAGCAGGCAAGAAGTATCCGACGCTTATCGTAGCAGCACTGTCCATGTTCATAGCTGAGGCAGCTCACCTGACGATGACATATTTCATATCGGATATGAACGCGGGTGTTGATGTCCACGACATAGTCATTACTGCCACTGCGCCTATGATAATATTCACAGTATTGGGTGTTATAATAATCACTATGGTTTACAATAAGTACATAGCTCCTGACCTGGAATGAATGATTATTGAAATATTATGGATGGTGTCGTATATTACAGCGCCATCCTTCAAAATACTTCATTTATAACATTTTGAGATGAGAGAAGCAGGAACTCAGTCGTCTCTGTGTTTTAAATCAAAGTAGAATGCATATTCCATGTTTCACGGAGCTAAGATCTTTAAATGAAAAAAGAAAAGAATGAGCGCCCTGGACGGAATTCGAATCCGTGTCGAAGCCTCGACAGGGCTTCATGATAGGCCACTACACTACCAGGGCAACATCTCTTGGTATTGAGCGGTAATATTTAATGGTTCTTTTTATGAAGTTGCTATTTGCACGTAAAGTATTGAAAAAGGTTATCATACTTCTACGTATATGGCGTGTTTGATAACATGGCAGCCTCAACAGTCGGAGAATACATGATCAGGGATGTTCAGTATGTTACCCCAGACATGACCATCATGCAGGTCAGAGATAAGATCATAAATTCTAATTTTCATGGTTTCCCCATTGTTGAAAACGGTTACCTTTTGGGATATGTGACGGCAAAGGAATTGCTGAAGCATATTAAAAATCCCGAGGCTAAGATGAGGGAGGTCATGAATCGCGGTACTTTATGTGCAATTCCGTCAATGTCCATAGATGACGCTACACGCATTCTTTTCAGATACGGATTGAGGAATCTTCCAGTCGTAGACGAGGATAAGAAACTGGTTGGCATAATCTCGAATATAGATATAGTAAGGTCTCAGATCGAGAAGTCGAGGCCTGGAAAGGTCATGACCGTCAAAAGCTTCATGGAACAGCAAAACGGCATCAGGCTGAGAGTGTCCAATCAGGAGATCCCCGTAGATGAGGTCATACCCACTCAGAAAGAGGTCTACATGGATGAGCTGATAGGAAGGCAGTACGAGATCAAAAGAGGTCTTAACGAGCCTCTAATAGTTATCAAGAGGCCGAACGGTTATCTGTGTGTAGATGGTCACCACAGGATCATGGCAGCTAAGAGAATGGGGTTGAAGACTTTCAAAGCAATAGTCCTCGAGCCTAACAATATGAATGTCATATTAGGATTGGAGAGAACCGCCGAGAAGTGGGGATTGCATACTTTGGATGACGTGAAGATCATCGAAGGTGCAAAGCATCCGTTCATGGAGATCACAACAATGTTGCTTCCTCAGGAACAGGCTGACGGACTCAATGAAAGGCTTATCGACAGCAATAAGGCAAATGCTCCGGACAGCTGAATCTGAAATATTCTTCTTGTTTACATTGAGAGCTTATGGTTAAAATAATATTTTTTGAGATTAGGCTTTGTATTCCGGAAATATCTAATGACTTTTTAAGTATTGTAGAGTACAAATAGATGATACATGCTCGTTTGGTTTATTGATTGTAAATCATTGAAATTGTATTTCAAAATATATTTCCATTGAAAAAAGTCAGGCGATAAGGAAAAGATTGTAGTATGTTTATCACAATTGTACAAAAATTATACTAAAAGATTATATTATTATTGGCGATAATATAGTTATGAACATTGTGAACGACGAACAACTTCTCATCACAGTATATCCCGGGTATACTAAAACAGGAGAACCAGAAGGATTCGAATCAATCGAGATTCGTCCTGGCGATATAATAACCATTGTAGGGCCCACAGGATCCGGTAAAACAGCATTTATCAATGATATAGAGGTATTTGCACAGAGAGATACGGTCACTGGACGAAATGTCACAGTAAACGGCGGGGTACCACCCGAGAGTTTTGTGCGTGATCCCGCGAATAAACCCATAGCCATGATAACTCAGAATACTAAATGTCTTGCAGATCTTACGGTTGATGAATTTCTCGACATGCATATAATTGCCAGGAATAACAAGGAATGTAATACATGTGAGAAAACGATCGAGTTGGCAAACAGATTCACGGGTGAAAAAATTCGTGGTGAGGTAAGAATATCCGCACTTTCAGGGGGACAAACACGTTCCTTGATGATCGCAGATGCAGTGATCATATCACAAGCTCCCATACTTCTTCTGGACGAGATCGAAAATGCAGGGATCTTCAAAGAAGAGGTAGTGAATCATCTTAAAAAATTGAATAAAGCAGTATTATTCGTGACCCACGATCCATATATAGCCTTACTTTCAGATCGCAGGATAGTTATGAAGAACGGAGAGGTTACGGCTGTGTTGGAACCAGGTGATTCAGAAAAAGAATTTCTGATGAAAGTGTCTCAGATCGATCATACATTATCGGAGATCCGCGAGAGGATCAGAGTGGGAGAAGTATTGGGAGGAACTGCACTTGGCAGTTAAGCTTATAGTCATAGCAGGTCCGCCCAGCGTAGGTAAGACCGCGGTCGTAAAACAGATAATAAAGCATATTAAACGAAACAATGGAGCGCCCGCGTATCTGAAAGTGGATGTTGTAGTTGCTTTCGAAGATATAGAACTGAAAGAAGAATACAACATTCCGACAAAGAAGGTCTATTCCGGAGACCTGTGTCCAGATCACATGGGGATCATGGTTATCAGAGATGCCATGGAATGGGCTGAGAAAGAGGGTGCAGACACGTTGATATATGAAAGTGCGGGACTCTGTCTGCGTTGCACACCATACCTATCCGATTCATTGGGAATTTGCGTAATATCGGCGGTTTTCGGTACACACGCACCGTTAAAGATGGCACCGATGATAGGATTGTCTGATGTTGTTGTGGTTACAAAAACAGACCTCATATCTCAGGCAGAAAAAGAGGTATTCAGGGAGCAGATAAGAAAAGTATCTCCTGAGTTGGATATAATAGAAACCAATGCAATACAGGGGACAGGGATGCAGTATCTGATGAAAGTGATAGATATGCAGAAACCCATGGATGATCTGAATCACGCTATGCTCAGAGGCATTCCGCCGTTGGGCGTATGTACGATCTGCGTTGGAAAAAAAGAGATCGGATGGCAAAATCATTTCGGAGTCATCAGGAGGTTGGAAGATGACGACAACATTTACCGTGGAGAATGATTTCATCCTTCCAGGAAGAAATTGTGGTGCATGCGGTAAGAGAACCTGTGAAGATTTTTCTAATGCCGTCAAAGAAGGTGTTTCTAATATTCACGATTGTCCATTCTATATTCCAGTTTCAAATAAAGTCAAAGACAGTAACGTTGAGTCTGCAGTGTATTCTGGTGTAGATGTGGTGGGCCAAAAGTATGATTTTTGGCTGGCTCCGATCCCAGGGGAGATATCTGCAAGAAAAATAATATTGCCTTATAGGCCGGATCTTGTAGAAAAATGGGACATACAAAAAGGGGATATTGTTACAGGAAGGCCGTCCGGTGCAGGCTGTCCTGTACAGCATGTGATAAAAGTCCTAGATGCAAATCCGATTACCGGCGTCATAATGGGATTTGTGGTTGGGCCGTCTTATGCCAGGAACCATGATGTCAAGGATGTCATGGAATATCATATGCTGGGGTTTGAAGGAAGAGCTATGGTTTTGGGTGATGCACCCCAATTCGGTAAACGGTATAGTTTTCTACCCGGTTTTTGTATGATGGGCAGAGCCCATACCGGATTGGTGAATACAATAATAGGCAAACCTTGGGGCCTTCAAGTGAGGATAGAAGGCATCGTGATAATGTGAGGTATTCGGATGAAGACTTTAGCAGATGTAGATCAAAAGATAAAGGACAGAAAGGCCAAAGTGTACACAGCTATGGAATTCAAGAGGCTAGCTGAGAACGAAGGCGCGATCTCGGAAGACGATGTTGATGTTGTTACCTGCGGCACATTCGGAGTGATGTCGGGGACCATGGCAGTAATGACGGTTCCTGTAGCAGATCCCGGGGTTTTCAAAAAAGCTGACAGCATAACTTTGAACGGCGTCCCAGGCAATGTAGGTCCATGTCCAAACGAATCATTGGGAATCGTGGATTGTACGGTAAACGGAACCGCAAGGAGAGATCATGATTATTGCGGGGGCCATCTTTTCAGAGACCTCGTAAGAGGCGATAATATCGAGGTTGTTGTTTTTTCCGAAGGAGTCGAGTATAGAAGAAATGTAACTTTGAAAGATCTGCCTACTGCCAAAATAGTATTGATACGCGGTGCATTCCGGAATTATACTGGATTTGTCAATCCTTCTGAAAATAATGTGAAAACTATATTTTCAGGTCCGCAAGGATTGCAAGGAGATTTTGCTGCAGCGTCTGTTAGCGGATGCGGAGAGATAAATCCAATTCAAAACGATCCTGACTTAAGATTTCTAAAATCAGGGTATCCTGTTATGATCAATGGATCATGTGGGATCATCATGGGAACCGGTACTCGAAGTACTTCTAAAAAACCCAATCTTTTCGCATGTGCAGACATGAAGGGCATGGATCATACGATGATGGGTGGTTTTATAACATCGGAAGGGGCAGAGTGTTTGACGTCCGTAGGTGTAGTGATACCAGTGATGGATGGAAAATCGATCAAGGATCTTTCTGTAAGGGATGCAGATGTCGATCTACCGGTTGCCGATGTACGCGATCGTATACCGAGAGATAGCGATAATTACGGTTCAGTGTGGAATGCCGGCAATACACGCGTGGTGTTCGATGAAGATCTCTGTATTCATTGTAAAAAATGTTCTGCGGACATCAACTGTCCTGTAGAAGCATCACCTTCAAGGGGTATTTTGAATAATACCAAGTGTATTTCCTGTGGGTCGTGTGTATCTACTTGTGTAGGAAAGGCATTCTTCTGCGATCTCGGTTCATTGAACTATGTCGGAGAGAATGTTCCTATAAAGATCAGACAGTCTTCCAGAGCTAAAGCTGAGCAGCTATGCATGGAACTCAAGAAAAGAGTGGAGATCGGAAATTGGAATCTGAGAGGTGATTAAGTGGGAGCATATACGCTTAGATGTTTGGAAGGTGGGCATGTTGTACATGACGAATTCAGCCTCATGTGCGATCAGGGGCACAAAGGATTATTGAGATCCGAGTATGCAAAAAAAAAGTTGGACATTATCGATTGCAAGAGTCTGTTCAGATTTTATGATTGGTTGCCTGTTCACTCTACCGTCAAATCCGATTCAGCACCTGTCGTGTTCAGAAACGAGGCGATGGCAAAAGAATTAGGTCTCAAGGATCTATGGATAGGATTCACTGGATATTATCCAGAACGTGGAGCATATGCTAAATCCTGTACATTCAAGGAATTGGAGGCCCTTCCGACATTTGCTAGATTGAAGGATATGGGTAAAAATATCATTTCATTGGCATCAGCCGGTAATACCGCGAGAGCATTTGCGCAGGTGGCGGAAGACACAGGTAATAAAGTGATCATAGTAGTTCCGAAGAAATCTGCGGACAGGATCAAAGTTACAGAAGATACTGGAAAAACCAAGCTGATAACCGTTGATGGAGATTATACAGATGCGATAAGGATTTCCGATCGTATCGCTAAGATGGGAGTTTCAGTCTCCGAAGGCGGTGCCAGAAATGTGGCCAGAAGAGACGGCATGGGTACAGTCATGCTTCAAGCAGCTATAACCGCAGGCAAGATCCCCGATTATTATTTCCAAGGAGTAGGAAGCGGTACCGGGGCGATATCCGCATGGGAAGCGTCCATGAGACTCAACGGTGACGGGAGATTCGGTTCGAATCTACCAGAATTACATTTGGCACAGAATATACCGTTTACACCAATGGCCAAGGCATGGGGTGAAGGAAGGAGATCAATCATCGATGAAGATCTTCCGAAGGATAAAGGATACATCGACGAGGTCTATGCGGATGTTCTGACAAATCGCACTCCACCTTATGGAATGGCGGGCGGTGTTTTCGATGCAATGACCGCATGCAAGGGAAGATTCTACGAGATCTCAAGAGAAGCTGCAATAGATGCAGAGAAGTTCTGGTGTTCATTCGAGGACGTGAGGCCGGACCCCGCTGCATCTGTTGCGTTTGCTGCTTTGATGAACGCTGTTGAAGACGGCAAGATCGATCCAAAAAAGAAAGTATTCGTAAACATTACAGGAGGAGGACTGGAACGTGCTATAAAAGAACTGTCTATGGTTTCAGTAAAACCCACGTCATCAATAAAGACGGATATAACAGATGAAGAATTGAGAGGGATTGTAAATGAATGAGATTGCAGTTATAGACCAACTCAAGAGTTGTGGGATAGATGTGGTCTTGAGTTTACCCTGTGATAAAAACAAGGCATTCACATCAGAATTGTATAATTATTTTTCTGTTGTGGATCTGACCAGAGAGGAAGACGGGGTCGGTATCGGTGCAGGATTGGCACTAACCAAACGTAAATTCGCGATGTCTATCCAAAGTTCAGGAATAGGCAACATGGTCAATGCTATGCTTTCTTTGACGAGAGTGTATTCTCTTCCGTTACCGATCCTGGCAAGTTGGAGAGGGGTTCAGAACGAATCTATAGAGGCACAGGTGCCATTCAATTCAAGAATATTGGGTTTGCTTGACAATTATGACATTGGTTATACGATAATAACAGACGAAGCAGATATTCCGAAGATAGCTGATGCTATATCCGAGGCATATGCGAATAATGAGATCCATGTGATTTTAATAAAACCAGGTTTGTGGGGAGCATCAGCAGATACAAACACAGATTATCCAGAAAGAAAAACCAGTATGTCTCTGAATATTTCACGTGAATATCCTCAACCAGGTCTGAAACGTTTGGACGCAATAAGATGTTTGATGTCAAATATTGATGATGATGCTGCAGTTGTATCTAATATCGGAGTACCCTCAAAAGAGGTTTATGCAGTAATGGATCGTCCATTGAATTTCTATATGCTTGGAAGTTACACACAGGCAACGCCGATCGGCATCGGGATTGCATTGGGAACAGACAGACACGTATGTGTCATAGATGGAGACGGAAGTTTATTGGGGTCTTCTGTACTGCCTGTTCTCGCATCTTTGAATTTAAAGAATCTCACGATAATATGTTTAGATAACGGGACATTCGGATCCACTGGTAATCAAATGAATCAGGCGTATTCTGTGTCTAATATAGAATTCATGGCCAGGGCTTGCGGTATCGTAGACACGGTATCTGCATCAACTGAAAACGAGATCGATGACGTTATGAAAGAATATCATGAGTTCATCCATATAAGGATCGCACCAGGGAATTCATCATCCAAGAATCTATTGTTGTCCGCATCAGATATAAAAGAAAGGTTCATGTCTAGCATTACAAGGTAACCGATATTCTGGTAATTTCGTTGTCATCACGGTTTTTACGTGATACTATGCGAGGAATGCAGCCGCATATCGATACGCGGCCGTCACAAGCTGCAAGACAGCCATCTATTCCGTCGATGGACGATATCAGTTCAGTTGCGAATGCCAGATCATCTTGGGATTGTATAAGATTTCCCAGTGCTGTAGCGCAGGCATCTGCTAATATCGGATCGGGTGAGAATACGGTACAGATATCGCTATTTCCCAATGATATGGAATGTCCTATGCGGCCAGACGATGAACAAACGCTGTATATTCCAGAGTGAGGGAGGATCTCAAAGACAATATCATCGACGTAGGGGTTATTGGAATTCATAGTGATGTACACAGCTTTGGTCGAGATGAATGCAATATCTCCGCCATTATCGATTATGATATTACCGGTGCGTTTATCGATCACGGTTTCTAGAGTGTGAGACAATACTGCACCAGCAACAGATGCCATCGGCCCTACACAGGCACACATTGAAGCTTTGCACATGGATCTTATCAGAGCATTGTCTTCGATGTTCTCGGGATATGGATCGAATGTTCTACCGAACAACGGATCAGATTTTATTTTGTTTTCTATGATAGAACGTGCATCTAGAATCGCAGATTCAATAATATCGATATCAGAGTCATCTGCCAGTATCGTAGCAACTGTTTCTCCCACTTCAAAATGAATCTTGACGTTCATGAATGTAAAAGAGAAGACAGGGATTTTTCCCTGTCTGTAAGTGTTTATTCTTTGTTTCTGAGTTCTCTAAGGCCTCTGAGAATGATCCTTTGTTCTGCGGATGCTATGCTTCTCTTGGTCTTGATAAAGGTATCAGGGTTCAGTGAGATGTAGTCGATTCCCTCTTCAACGAGGAATTCGGCGAATTCAGGGTACACGGAAGGCCCCTGTCCGCAGATGCTGACGGTCTTTCCGTTCTTGTGTGCCACTTTTATCAATTGAGAGATGGCTGCTTTTACACCGGGATTCCTTTCATCGAAGTACCCCATTTTTCCAAGGATATCGGAATCACGGTCGCACCCCATTACGAGTTGTGTCAGATCGTTGGATCCGATCGAGAACGCATCACAATATTTGCAGAACTCTTCAGCCATGAAGATGTTGACCGGGATCTCAGCCATGAAGTACAATTTGAGATCCAAACCTCTCTTCAGTCCGACACTATTCATCATTTCAGTGATCTGTTCTATCTCGAAGATGGTTCTGACGAATGGAAGCATGATGTGGACATTTTTCAGTCCGAATTCGTTTCTGACCTTTTTGATGGCCTTCAGCTCGCATATGAATGCTTCTCTATAATTTTCGGAGATGTATCTCGAACAACCTCTCCATCCGATCATAGGGTTGTCTTCATTCGGTTCGTAATCCGATCCGCCTTTCATATCACGGTATTCGTTAGTTTTGAAGTCAGATGTTCTGAGTGTGACAGGTCTGGGGTAGAATGCTCTTGCGACTTTCGCAATACCGTCTGCCAATTTCTCGATGAGTTCTTGTGAGCGCCCCTCTTCGATGACTGCACACGGGTGTTCTCCTACATAGTTGGTGAAAAGGAATTCGGATCTCATGAGTCCGACACCGTCACAGGGGAGTTTCGCGATCTCTTCTGCTTTGGTAGGCATACTCATGTTCACAAGTACCTTTGTTCCAGTGATCGGAACGGATTCATAGCAGACTGAAGAAACGCTTTCAGCTTTCGATGCTGCGGATTCTTTTTTCTTTATGTTTCCTTTGTAAACGATACCAGTGGTTCCGTCAACTGTGATTATTTCACCGTTCTTGAGTGTCTCAGTTGCGGTTCCTGTACCTACGACACAAGGTGTTCCCAGTTCTCTCGAGATGATCGCTGCGTGACAGGTCATTCCTCCCTCATCTGTGACGATAGCTACCGATCTGCTCATAGCGGGGACCATGTCGGGCATGGTCATCCTGGTAACAAGGACATCTCCGTCTTTGACAACATCCAAACTCATGGATTCGTCGTAAATGCAAACAGTTCCGGTAGTAAGTCCGGGACTGGCTCCTAATCCAGTAAGGATGACATTCTCTCCGGAAGCTTCGGTGCCGGCTGTTTCGCTGGATGAGCTTCCGACAGCTGTGATGGGTCTGGCCTGAACAAGGTATGATTTTCCATCTTCTATGCACCATTCCATGTCCATTGGTTTTTGATAGTGTATCTCTACCTGGCGGCCGATCTCTGCGATCTCGAGGATACGAGCATCATCGATCTTCTGCTTGTTCTCGCTGCCTGCAGGAATATCGATCTTTACACATCCGCCGTCTGGGCCTCTGATGTATTTCCATTTTTGGGTGGATATTCTTTTCTTGGCAATCGACATTTTGGTCTTGTCTATAATATATGTGTCAGGTGTGACTTCTCCGCCGACAATAGCCTCTCCGAGGCCGTATCCGGCTTCGATGATGATATTTTTAGCTCCGTTGTGGGGATCTATAGTGAACATTATACCGGAAAATTCCGAGTCGACCATTCTCTGTACGACAACTGCTAATTTTACGTCATAGTGTGAATAACCTTGTTTTTCACGGTATGATATCGCTCTTGCTGTGAAAAGCGATGACCAGCACTTTCTGATCTTATCATATAGATCTGCTTCGCCTTTGACATTGAGATATGTTTCCTGTTGTCCTGCAAAGCTTGCATCAGGAAGGTCCTCTGCCGTTGCACTTGATCTTACTGCGACGAACCCGTTCTTGCCTTTGGGCATTAGGATATTGTAGTTGGAAACGATCTCTTTTTTGAGATCATTAGGTATTTCGCAGGTTTCGAAAAGTTTTCTTATGCGTTTTGATGCGTCGGTGAGTGTTTGATCCGATGATTTGTCAATACTTTTGAGCTCGTTTTCGATTTTGTTCATTATATTGCATTTGTTCAAAAAGTAATCATACGCTACGGTAGTGAGAACGAATGCCCCCGGAACAGGGAAACCAGCAGAAGTAAGTTCACCGAGGTTAGCTCCTTTTCCGCCTACATAAGGTACATCATCTACGCGTAGTTCATTGACATCTACTATCTTCTTATCCATGGAAATCCCGTTCTTGGAAGAAGTTTGTGAGTGCAAGGACCATGCCTCTACTCTTTCCATATCTGTATAGAGTTCTTTATAATATTCTTTCTCAGAGTAACAAAAATAATTGTAGCATATTTTTTTTGAATAAGATGTTGACATCTCTTCGAAAAGCGGAGAATTTGTTACGTTATTCGTATAAACATTGCATATTTTCTCTGTTTTAATCTATTTTACAATTAAAATCTGTGATATTTGTACTGTTATATACACAAGCATTTAAATCAGATATTATTATTCTGTACTTTAGTTGGTTCATCATGGACACAGAAATATGTTGGCACGGAAGAGGTGGTCAAGGAGTCGTTACTGCAAACGAAATCCTCGCGGAGACTGCTATCTACGCCGGAAAATATGTAAAAGCATTCCCGGAATTCGGACCAGAGAGGATGGGAGCGCCTATCAGAGCATTTGCAAGGATATCTGAAGAGCCCATCAGGGTGCATACTCAGGTTTATGAGCCCGATATCGTCATTGTCATCGATCCGTCACTGATCGGAAAAGTGGATGTCGCAAAGGGACTCAAAAAGGGTGGATTCATTCTCGCTAATTATCCTGGAACTCCAGAAGAACTCCAGAAAGCCATCGGTACGACAGCAAAATGCTATGCTGTTGATGCAACCAGGATCTCTACAGAAGAGATCGGAAGGCCAATGGCCAACACCTCAATGTTGGGAGCACTTGTCAAAGTCCGTCCCATAATCTCCTATGGAGAGCTTGAGGATCATATAACAACCAAGTTCACAGGAAAACTTTCCGATAAGATGATTGTAAAGAACCTTTCAGCTCTCAAGAGAGCATATGAGGAGGTACAGTAAATGGTCAATATTGCAAATTATAATGATCTGGTAATCGGAGACCGTGTTATTGAAGCCGGAAATTCCGAGAACTTCCAAACAGGAGATTGGAGAAGCCTAATTCCAGTCATAGATATAGACAAGTGTATTGATTGTTTCACATGTTGGATCTACTGTCCAGATGATTGCATCATTATCAAGGACGATATGATTGTAGGCATCAAGGCAACCCACTGTAAGGGTTGCGGAATTTGTGCTAAAGCATGTCCTAAGAAAGCGATCACAATGACTCCGGAGGAGTAAATATGACAATGCCGAAGAAACATAGCGATCTTGCCATCAATGGAGATAATGCAGTCGCACTCGCATGGAAGCAGATCGATCCCGATGTCTGTGCCGCATACCCCATAACGCCTCAGACAATTATCGTCGAGAAGTTTGCAGAGTATATTGCAGATGGGGAAGTAACAACAGAATTCGTCTGCGTAGAATCAGAACACAGCGCTCTGACTCTCTGTACAACATCATGTTCCGCAGGAGCAAGGACCTTTACAGCGACAGCGTCACAGGGTCTTGCATACATGTGGGAGATGCTCCCGATCACATCATCGATGAGAGTGCCTGTCATCATGGCTGTTGCCAACAGGGCTGTCAGCGGACCTATCAATATAAACAATGATCATGGAGACGTAATGTCTGCAAGGGATTGCGGATGGCTCACCCTGTTCTCAGAGAATGTTCAGCAGGCATATGATATGTCTATCATTGCACCGAGGATCGCAGAGCATCCCGATGTTCAGCTTCCGTGTCTTGTCAATCTAGATGGTTTCATACTCACTCATGCAATCGAGAGGATGACGCCGATCGATACGCAGATCGTTAAGAAGTTTGTCGGAGAGTTCAAGCCCATGCATCCCTTGCTTGATGTTGAGCATCCAGTATCGCATAATTTGATGGATGGACCATTGTTCTATTTCCCGCATAAGTATCAGACGGTGCAGGCAATGAATAATGCACTCAAGGTAGCAAAGGATGTTTTCAAAGAATTCGCGGAGATCTCCGGAAGGGAATATCATCTCGTTGAAGAATACATGTGTGAAGATGCAGAAAGCATCGCGATCGTTCTCGGTTCATCTTTCGGAACAATGAAAGAAGCCGTCGATCAGTTGCGCAGAGAAGGAATGAAGGTAGGGGTCGCAATGCCACGTGTATTCAGGCCCTGGCCTATCGAAGATCTTGCAAAGCTCATGAAGGGAAAGAAGTCCGTTATCGTGATGGATAGGCATCTCAGTGTCGGAGCTTACGGGCCAATGTTCCCCGAAGTATGCGCAGCAGCGTTAGAAAACAAGGACGTTCCAAAGATGTATAATTTCATTTACGGACTCGGAGGAGCAGATACAATGGTATCTGACTTCATGGGCGTCTTCAAGGATGTCAAGGATGGAAGAGCAACCAGGATCAATTATCTGGGGGTGAAGCAATGAGCACAATGTCACTCAAGGATCTCAACAAGATACCAGTAAGACTCGCAAGCGGACACAGGCTCTGTGCAGGATGCGGAGAGTCTATCATCGCAAGACAGATCCTTATGGGAACAGAGAAGGATGTTGTCGTTACATGCTCTACAGGATGTTTCGAAGTATCAACAACTATCTTCCCATATACCTCATGGAAGGTTCCGTATGTCCATACAGCATTCGGAAACGGAGCTGCAACATGTGCAGGCGTCGAGACAGCATATAAGTCACTTCTCAAACAGGGAAAGGTCAAGGAAGATATCAGATTCGTCAATTTCGCCGGAGATGGTGCAACATATGATATCGGACTTCAGGCACTTTCCGGTGCAATGGAAAGAGGACACAATATGTTGTTCGTTTGTCTCAACAATGAGGCATATATGAACACCGGTATCCAAAGATCCAGTGCAACAGGATTCGGAGCATCTACCACAACATCGTGGGCAGGGAGCGTTTCGGCAGGAAAGAAAGAGTTCCCAAAGGATATGACAGCGATCATTGCCGCACACGGAATCCCTTTTGCAGCACAGACCGCACCTCATGCCTGGAGAGATATGATCACAAAATCGCAGAAGGCATTCGAATGCGGAGGCCCATCATTCATCAATGCGATCTCTCCATGTCCAAGAGGATGGAGATTTGCACCCGAGGAGACAATCAACATCTCAAAGCTTGCAGTCGAGACTTGTATCTGGCCTCTCTATGAGGTAGAGAACGGAACAGATTATACCCTCTCTTCTGAGAGTATGAGGATCGCCGAAGGCAAGGTAGAGAAGAAGCCAGTAACCGATTGGATCGATTCACAGGGCAGATATAAGCATCTCAAGAATGAGAAGTGGGAACCTGTTGTAGAGAAGCTTCAGAAAGAGAACGACAGAAAGTGGGCATCACTTCTGAAACTCTGCGACCTTTAAGATCAAACAGAGGGGTTGAACCCCTCTTTATATTATTTTTCAAATTTGATACTTTTTAGTAAGTACTACCCGACGCAAGCGTTTTCTTTTTTCTCGTGCTTTGATACCGTCGATAAACTATACGATGTTCTGTGAAAAATTCTCATTATGAAGATTATGAAAACGAGTTTAAAGAATCTGGTATCTTGCAAATTTAGTAGTATGGAAGTATCCCAAAGCCGAGCAGCCCAAGGGGTGCCCGGCTTCGGGGAGTTTATTCTTCTAATGTCGAGATGTCGCCAGGATCCATGCCTAGTTCCTTTGCCTTGAGGACCCGGCGCATGATCTTGCCACTGCGGGTCTTCGGGAGACTATCGACAAACTCGATCTCATGCGGGACGGCAATGGGTCCGAGCGTCATCCTGACATGGTAAATGAGATCCTGTGCGAGTTTTTCGCTGGGATTATTTCCCACCCTCAGGATAACAAATGCCTTGATCGAGTTCCCCTTCAATGGGTCTGGCTTGCCGATCACGGCAGCCTCTGCCACAGCATGGTGGGAGACGAGGGCGCTTTCCACTTCTGCAGTTCCTATATTGTGGCCGGCGATAATGATTATATCGTCAGAACGTCCGAGTACCATTATGTATCCGTCTTCTCCTTTTACAGCGAGATCGCCTGCCGTATAGCAGCCCTCAATGGTTTCCCAGTATTTCCTGTACCGTTCGTCGTTATTGTACACTGTACGGAACATAGCTGGCCAGGGGGTACGGATCACTAGGAAGCCGCCGGTGCCAGGTGCTACTGATTTCCCGTTTTTATCCACGACATCTGCGATGACGCCGGGTATAGCCTTTCCGGCAAATCCGGGACGCATCGGTTCCCCTACCATGGTGGTGATCATATGCATTCCTGTTTCTGTTTGCCACCAGGTATCAACGATCGGACACCGGTCCTTACCGATTGCGTGATGGTACCATACGAAAGCCTCAGGGTTCAGAGGCTCACCGACGGATCCGATGATACGCAGTGAACTCAGATCGTATTTGTCTGGCCACTCTTCTCCCATCTTCATGAATGTACGGATTG
This sequence comes from Candidatus Methanomethylophilaceae archaeon, assembly GCA_963676235.1. GTDB lineage: Archaea > Thermoplasmatota > Thermoplasmata > Methanomassiliicoccales > Methanomethylophilaceae > JALNYB01. Next base: position 290,486 of record OY781044.1, on the reverse strand, counting down.
CAGTCGGAGCGGTATAGAAGACATTGATCTTCTGTTCCTCTATCAGTTTCCACCAGATGCCCGGATCCGGATAGTCTGGTGCCATCTCGGTTATAAAAACCGTGGCACCTACAGATAGCGGACCATAGACGATGTAACTGTGTCCGGTGATCCAGCCTGAATCTGCGGTGCACCAGTAAATGTCGTCCTCCTTCAGATCGAAGACGAATTTGGTCGTGTAGTAGGTACCAACCATGTAGCCTGCGCTCGTGTGCACGATGCCTTTGGGCATTCCAGTGGAACCGCTTGTGTATAGCATGAACAGCGGATCCTCTGCATCCATCACTTCCGGCTCGCATTTTGACGACATACCTTCCATGAGACCATAGAAATCTATCTCGAAGTCAGACCTGATCTCTATCGGGGGTTCCTTTCTTCTCCTGTAGACGATGAGATGCTCGACACTCGGAGCGTTGAGGATCGACTCTTGAACGGTTGTGATGAGCGGGATCGCTTTTCCTCTGCGGATGGAGATATCAGCAGTGATAACAACCTTCGCCTCTGCTTCCTTGATGCGTAGGTTCAAGGCAGTCATGCCGAATCCGGCGAAGACCACGTTGTGGACGGCTCCAATCCTTGCACAGGCAAGCATGGCAATGATCTGCTCAGGTACCATTGGCATGTAGATACAGACCCGGTCGCCCTTTTTCACACCGATCTTCCGTAGGCCGTTTGCAAAGCGATTTACTTCTGAAAGGAGTTTCTGGTATGTGTATATCCTCTCTGTGCCATCTTCTCCCTTCCAGATAAGCGCAACCTTGTTGCGTCTGTGATTCTTCACATGGCGATCGAGGCAATTCGCTGTTATATTCAGTTTTGCATTCACGAACCATTTGGCATATGGATACTTCCACTCCTTTAGGGAATCCCAAGGTTGTATCCACTCGAGATCCTGTGCGATCTTGTTCCAGAAAGCATCAGGATCATCCAGGAAAGCCTGGTACGCGGTTTCGTAGTCACCTAGCCAGGAATCCATTTTGTATTCCGGACCGGGAGCATATCTGACAGTACTCTCTACTAGTTTGACATTAAAGTCCTCAGTCATATGGTAATCATCTTTAATATAGTATTTATAGATGTCGAACATGATATACGACAATTGACGATTAGAATGATAGTATTCGATATGGAGTTAAGATCTAGCTTGGAAAAATCCCCCCGATAGGTTAGAGGATTATGGAATCGTGATAAAAATAAATATCAATCGATATCGATGCACACAATGTGAAGAAATTAGGAGTTAAACGAACGGTAATACGATGTGATAATTTTCAAAATCTATTTTTCATTATCTTCTGAGATATGTTTTGTATAATTTTTAGACCGTGGAGATCTTCAAGACTCACTTGTCAAAGATCTAGTTGGGTATGTATTCGGCACACGTTATTGTTGCATCATTCAAGCCGTTTGACCTTTTTGTTTCAGATGTATCTGATCTTTATTATTGGATAGATGTAAGCTTTTCTGACCACGTTCTCAGTAATTTTTTTTCCAATTCCGTATATACTATAAGAGCCGATGACGACCTTCTTCTGACAATATATGTTACTGCTTACGGCATGAACAATAAAATTAAAACATTCATCCTCGGCTCTAGGAGCATCTTTCTTCGACATATTTTCAATTCTACATAGATGCTGCCTTTTTCGGGAAAGCATCTGGTACAAGATCCTGATAGGATGCATTCTCAGTTTCCATTCATTAGACGGGTTCTGAGTTTACATAAAGTTGCTGGTGTGCTTATTGTTATAAGGGTTAGTGCATCGTTTAATAATAATTTGATGAACTTCGTTTAACAATGAGTATGTTGAAGGGGGAGCGGAATGATGCTATTTTTATTATTTTTAAGAGCTCATATACAAGATGTTCAGCAATTTATTTGGAAAGGTGTTTTAACTTTTAACAGACATTATTGAATATGCATAATAGCGATAATATTCTGCCCTCTGTCTATGTTGACTATGAATATGGAAAGCTGAAAGAAGTCGTTGTCGGTATACCATACGGCATGAATCCGTCAATAGAAGCATCTTGGCTAGAAGATGCTCTGAAAGTATTAACTCCTGAGGAAGCCGAATATGCTAGAAAAACATCTGGCCAGATATGGAAAGAGATGATGGATCCGCGTACTGGAAGAACAGAGACTGAAATGCTAGAGGAAGAAAATGAAGAGTTTATAAAAATATTAAAAATGTTGCAAGTAGAAGTATATCGCCCATTCGAGATAACTCCTGAATTCATAAAAACCTATTATGGAAAGGATGTTCTTATCAATGGATATTCGCAAACATTTCCTCGTGATAATATGGCGGTCATAGGCAATAACGTCATCGAATTCAATTTGCGCACCCCCATACGTAAAGTCGACATATCTGGATTTAAAGACATATTTAAAAAGAAATGCGATTCAACTGTTAGATGGTTTTCAATGCCACATACAGAATTTCTTAGTTCACCCGATGAAGAAGATACCCCTCATTTGGAAGGGGGAGATATCCTTGTACTCGGACACACCATACTCGTCGGTAACACACTAAATCCTTCTGTAGGATCTAATAAAGCCGGATGGGAATGGTTAAAAAACATCCTTGGACCCAAATACAACGTAATAAGAATTCCACTGATTGAGAACATATTGCATTTGGACTGTGTACTCTCCATTCCAAGAAATGGTCTTGCGATTGCCTGTACTGATGCCTTCACGGATGGCCTTCCCGAGATAATACGCGATTGGGATATTATTCCCGTAACGATTGAAGAAGCTACATTATTGGCAGTAAATGGAATACCATTAGATGAAAAAATATACATTATGTCATGGAATGATAAAAATAACAATGACCGTCTTCAAAAAGAACTCGAAAATCGTGGAATAAAGGTTTATAAAGTCTACTTCAACACACATAATAATTCGGGCGGATCTTTAAGATGTGCGACACAATCGCTAATCAGATACGTGCATCAAGATAAATGCTGACGCTGATTAAATGCATCTTATCAAGATCATACTTTGATCGATCTGGTTGTCCATTTCTTTCAAATTCATCGCTGATGGTTGCACATTCAACTATGATAATACACATAGTTAAATGAGGGCAAACGGCATCATTTAGACCTTATTTGACCTCAATACCTCCTCATAACTATAAGATCTACAATCATCATCATGATTGTCTGTAAACAGGATAATGTTTTAAGGTCATCATAAGGATTCATATAATATCAGAGAAACTTCTTGTTCAACCATTCCCTCATCCTTTCTGTGTCGAGTCGAGTGGTGGAGTCATCACCGTATTCTTACTCGACTTAAACTATTTCTGAAAAGCTCTAGCGTTCAAAAACTTCGGTTTTTTAAATTTATTTTTCCAAATGCAAGATTTGAAATCCTATATAATCCGTAGATTGTTTAGATCAATCTATGCAAAGGTCAGAAAATGCAATCATTTGTAGAAATGATTTATATTATAGCGGGGTGCATCTTAATCATTATGATAACAATCGAAATCGTTATAGCAGTAATCAATGAAAAATCAGGAGAACAAGACATATAGGTATCTGGTAGTTGCGATTTTTGTCATTGTTGAAATTGTATTTTTATTCATGCTATTGATGTGATCAATATAGATCCACTTGCATGAAAACGATTTGATACTGTAACATCAGACGGAGAGGAACCTATTGAGTTGGGTAAGGTAGATGATACAATCGCACGGGAAGGCTGTGATCGTATCAGTATTGTTGGCAGCATTAGTTGTTGTTTTTTGCTTCCTGATCTCAATTGTTGAAGAATACACATCAATTCATAGAAGACAAATAATCAAAATGCTGAATGCTGCACCAATCAATGCCGTGGAACAGTTATTGGTATATTTTGAGATATAACCGCTATCTTCTAAAGTAGCACCGAATATGCTATCCATGAAGTTTCCAACCATTCCAGCTATTATTGGGATTATTACGTATACATCGATAGTTTGGAAGATAAGGAGCCATCCGATTATACCTACAATAATTGAAACGGCAAACGAAGATACAGTACCGAGTACAGATATTCCTCCATTCACGCCTGCTTCCACTCTTTTGAATGTGGTGATAAGCCAGACCCTCTTGTCTTTGACACCGATTTCGCTTGATATGGTGTCAGCTGCGGCGACTGTCATTGTGCTGATGAATGCAATACCCATTTCGAAATCATATTGTCCGTTAAGTAACCAGGCTAAAACGGCTATTGTACATGGCGGTATTCCTACGCCCAATACATTACGATATGTCCTTTCTCCGTGTTTTCCTTCTTGAAGACCATCCTTCATCTTCATTTTGAAATTTACCTTTGTAGCAACAAGTCCTGATGTGGTAAAGATAATAAGTAGGATGAACCACGCGGGAGAACTGAATATTCCGACTGTGGATCCGACCGCAAAAGTGGCTATGGTGCCGTCCTTAGTCAGAAGTTTTAGCTTGTATGAAATAAGAGACAATACCAATGAAACGATGACCGTTGCCACTATCTGGGTCATTAGGTCCATAAACTTACATGTTGTTGTGTGATTTAAACATACGGATTAAATTTCAAACTATCGATTCGATGATTTCTGTTGCATATTTTATGCAGAGTGCTTTATCTTTAAGCGGGAAGAACATTATTTTTCCCTGAGGATAGATCGTAGTTTCCATATCATTCCAATCGATGACCAGCATCATGTCGTCCTTTTGTTTGATGTTGTATCCTTGTTTCTGAAAAAATTCTGCAGCTTTATCTATGTTCAGATCCAAGGTCTCTCCTGAAACGGCCATCAGTGCATCGCCTCCACACAGGCGTGCGGTAGTGAATCTCATTTTCTAACAGCCTCGAGGAGTTTTTTAGATTTTGAATAGAATTCACTCAGCGTTGAAGAATTATCAAGCATCATATCTGAAAGCGCGATGACATTTCCCAATCCCCAGGACATTTCCCTGTTGTCGCGGACATCGAACTCTTCGATGTTCTTGGGAGCGTCTTCCCTTGCCCTTTCGATAAGTCTTCTATATCTTACATCAGGGGCAGTGTGGATGGCAACAATCTTCACATTATCGCTGAGTTCCTTGTATGCAAGGACCTCGTCCATGCTTCTGCATCCATCGATTAGGAATATGTCTCCGGACATCTTTTCCAAGGCACGTTTTGCCCAGATGTTCTTTCCATGGATCTTCCTTTCGCGGTCTGCGAATTGTCCTACCGACAATCCTTCTTTGGATGCAATGGTGGAGGCGTATAGATCCCGGACGATATCGCCCATTCTGAGGAATGGGATATTCATACTCCTAGCCACAGTTAAGAATTCCTCTTTGCCTGCACCTGGCATACCCGCGACAAGAAGTATTAACATGTTCACAGAAGATTGTCGGAGATGTTCGTCAGTATCCTATCGCAGTAGACACATCTGAGTTTAGGCGGGTGATGTTCTTCCACAATGAATTCAGGATCAACAGGTTCTCCTTTGTTGGTAATGCAGTTGGGATTGCTGCATCTAGCCAATCCGATAAGACGGTCTTCGAGTTTGACCTTGAATTTGTCTGCTACGTAATAGTCTCTGATGATCGAGATGCTTGCCTCAGGTGCGATAAGTGCGATCTTGTCCACTGTGTTAGGATCTAATTCGCGGTCTTCGACCTTGATAACATCTTTCCATCCGTTGCCCTTCGAAGAAGGTACGTGCATACCTATGCTGATAACGGAATCGATGTTGCTCTCGTTGACTCCCAAGATCTTCAAGACATTCAGTGATTGACCGTTCGTGATGTGATCTATAACGGTTCCGTTCCTTATGGGCGGGATCTTCGTTTCTGCAATCTTATTCTTATCCATCGAGTTTACCTCCTAAGATAGCACAGAGGATTGCCATTCTAACAGGCACTCCGTTGAATGCCTGTTCGAAATATTTCGCATGCGGCGTAGAATCCACTTCCGGAGCGATCTCTCCGACTCTTGGAAGGGGATGCATGACGATCATGTCGCTCTTCGCTTCTCTGAGCATCGCATTGTCGATCCTGTATGTTCCTGCTACTTTCTGGTATTCTGCAGGGTCAGGGAATCTTTCCTTTTGGATCCTTGTGACGTAAAGCACATCCGCTTGGCCGATGACATCTTCCAATATGGCTGTTTTTATGGGGGCGCATCCTTTGTTTTTAAGGTGTTCGAACGAATCGTCTGGCATCTGAAGAGATTCGGGTGCTACGAGTGTTAGGTTCGCGCCGAACATTGTGAGTGCATCGGCAAGTGAATGGACCGTGCGTCCGTATTTCAGGTCTCCGACGAGAACGATGTTCAACCCATCCAAAGATCCTTTTGCCTTTCTCATGGTGAAAAGGTCCAAGAGGGTTTGCGTTGGATGAGATCCAGCGCCGTCTCCTGCATTGATCACAGGGTTCTCTGAGAATTTGGCGGCTAATCTTGCTGCCCCTTCATGAGGGTGTCTGAGGACGATGACATCGCAATATGCATCCACCATTTTGATTGTGTCTGCTAGCGTTTCGCCCTTTGATATCGATGTCATGGACATCTCAGAAACATCGATAACATCGCAACCCAATCTGCTGGCTGCGCTTTCAAATGAAAGTTTTGTACGTGTAGAAGGTTCGAAGAACAAATTTCCGAGAACCCTTCCATCGAGCATACGTTTGACCTTTTCTCCCCTGGCGTAGGGGATCATTTTTTCAGACAGATCGAGGAGTTCTTCGATCTGCTCCCGGTTAAGGTCACGAATTGATACGAGATCCTTGTCGTAGAAGTCCATGTTATCCTGATTCAGAAGTGATGATTTAATTCTTTGTCCTCTAAGCCCTATTATGTACGTGGGTGCGACGACAATATTATTAACACCTGATGATTCGCAGGACCTATGCTCGACGTAGTTGGCAGGTCACAAAGAGGAAGAGTATGCGATTTCAAGAGAGGAGAACTCTCCGTCAGAACACCCGTTGTTCTCAGATCATATGATTCTGCCAGTACTGATCCGATGTATGTAACCATTCGCGAAGCGCGCAGATCTCTCGTTGTTATGGGTTCTGAGATGCTTTTGGATACCGAATTATTGACATCGGTCTCATCGGGTATTATCACAGAGCCTGTCTGCAAGGACGGAGTATGTGTTCTCAGGTTGCCTGTGACCGGCGAAGAGGCAATTCCCGACGATATTGATATGATAGTCGTTCCGAATGCTTACGAGCTCAGGAAGGATCCCAGAAAACTTGTCGATTCTGTTATCAAAATAAGGACACTGGCTGGTTATAACAGGCTTGTTTGCATGTTGGGTATCGCAGAACCTTCCACGGTTGCACTTTTGACATATATGGGTGTTGATGTCTTCGATGATTCATTGGCCAGAGCAGCGGGACTCCGCGGCATATCATTGATACCGGAAGGAGAGATCGCTGTAGGAACAGATGTTTCCGAGGAAAATTGCAAAGAACTCGCCACCGAGTGCAATAAGATAATCACATTCGCAATGGCAGAACGTCTGAGGGAGCTGATAGATCAGAGAGCATCCTCCTCGCCGTCATCTGTAGCCATTCTCAGGTTATTCGACCGCATAGGATATGAATATCAGGAAGAAGCCTGTTCTACGGTAGGTTGCAGATTCGCATGCAATACGACACAGGCATTACGCAGACCCGATATACAATGCTATAAGAATAAGATATCAGAAAGATACACAAGGCCGATTCACAAACGCGTTCTCCTTCTGCTTCCATGTTCAGCAAAGAAACCGTATCACACTTCAAAGACGCACAAGGCGTTCTCGATGGCAATTCATACGACAGATAAGGATTCTCTCGTTCATGAGGTCATTGTGACATCTCCGTTGGGAATTGTTCCTAGGGAACTAGATGTTTTCTACCCTGCCAATTCGTATGATATACCTGTCACAGGAGAATGGAAACCCGAAGAGAAGGAAACGATAAGGACCATGGTAGGGGATCTGATCGCTCAGGGAGGGTATGAGAAGGTCATATCGCATCTAGGAGAGGATACTGAATTGATAAGAGGTCTTGCAGACATGGAAGAGACCGTCATTGGGGATTCCACTTCGCCTGCATCGCTTCAGAGACTCGACGAGGCGATAAGAGCCGCTACAAAGGAGATGAAGCCCGTAGATCCCTATATTGAGCGCAGAGAGACCGTGAGATCCGTTCTTGCGTTCCAATTCGGTAAAGAAGCTGCAGATCTTCTGATGAACGAGAACGCTTATGCATTGGGAAAGTTCCCATATTGGAAAATCATCTGGGAAAACCCGGAGAACAGGAAAGAGAAGATCCAATTGGGTATGCTCACGCCCGAGAGGGGAATGGTATCACTCACCATGGACGGTGCAGAATTCCTCGCGAAGGCGGACATGTTCACAGTCGAGATGACCGATTTCGAAATGAAAGGAAATCTCTTTGCAGTCGGAGTTGTAAAAGCAGATCCGAGAATCCGTATCGGCGATGAGGCCATAATCATACTCAACGGCAAGGTCAAAGCTGTCGGTGTTGCAATGATGTCCGGTGTAGAGATGGTCGAACTGAAGAGAGGAATAGCAGTCAAAGTACGTCACAAATCCAAGTGATCGGCACTTTCGGTAGTTTCGGTCACTTTCGGTGACCTCCACTACTTTGCTTAATATACTCAAAAGTTGATTATTAATTTGAAGACGAAAAGTGCATCCCCCGATGACTTGAGCCTTTGTGGGTTGAGCAGGACACCCATCCTATTTTCCTGCTCAGCCTGGTTTTTATTTCTGTATGATCCTATTATGCAACAATTAATTGTGAATCTAGATCATTATTTTTCAAAGGATATGTTGATATAGGGTCCAATGAATCCGTTCTAATATGGAGACCTATAAAATATCCAACAAAGAGATCATCGCGCTCAAACAGACGATGGGATTCCGTGTCGGAGATAAAGATTGGGCAAACTATGTGCTGGCCCATCCGGAAGACTGCACAAACGTCGAGATCATCAATTTTGTCAAAGAACATATGAATCCTCCGTATGAGACCCACGGAGATATTGATGAATATCTAGAGGGCATTTTGAAGCTCTTCGTTGCGTTTGTTCGTAATTAAAATAAAGTTTAACATAGAAAGACACGGAGCTTTGCTCCTGTTCTTTCAGGTATTTTTCTTAGTGACCTTTATCAAAAAGGGTTCCTTGATATTCTCACACCATGAAGGCCGATCATCATAACGGCTGCGGATGCGATAAAACATATTAGCAGTCCAAATGAATAATTGCAGTCTGTTGATACGACAACGGCAATCGAGAACACCATACATAAGATTACAGATAATATTCCCATAATTGTTGCCAGAATGTCGGTACATCCGCGGCACCTCATCAAGAATAACAAGATGCATTCTACACCGATAAGTGCAATGATGAACGGATAGTATTTTATGATGCCCATCGTCCCGATCCAGGTGTCGTTCAATATGGAAAGGCCTGAATATTTGATAGTTTCGCCCGTGGATGTGTCGGTCCATGATATCCAAGGCATTAGAAATGCAACGACCATGATAATCGAACACACTATGCCCATGATGCTCAAGATTTTGCTAAGTTCAACAGTTTTTAGAGCGGTCTTTATGTTGGTTGTTCGAGGGTTCTTTGAAAGTGTGATTTCCTTCCAATCAAGATCTACGCCGTCGGCTAGTCTTGCATTCTTTTCTATCTTATATTGGCTATCTATCTTAAGACCGCATTTTATGCATTCTTTAGCGTTATTATTCAGAAAGCGTCCGCACCCAGGACAGAACATAATTCAATTAACGGAGTTGCAACGTATAAATCTAATCGTATGATTTCATACGGGAAGTGTACAGGAATTATGTTCTCCTAGTTTTACAAAAGCCAGACTTACGATTACACCGATCACTGTGACAATGATACCGGTTATGATATCCATCGTTGTGAAGAGATCATTCGTTGCCAGCGATATCACGACGAAGAGCGATCCTACCGTGAGTCCCAAGATCATCAGATACGTGGACCTGCGGTGACAGTTAAGGACATAATTCATGACCTTCGAGAATCCCAGGATACCTATTATCAATCCTATTCCTACAGGGATCAACAATGCCATGTCTAGGGATGTCATCACATCGATAAGAGGATAGTACAGTCCTAAGACGAGAAGGATCGTGGAACCGCTTATTCCTGGCGCGATCTTGGATACTGCCAAGATGATACCGATTATAAGCATGTAGACAACAGTGGCAAGGTCATGTGAAAGGGTCTGATCGCTACCTGTTCCGATGAAAAGAAAAGATCCCATAATTACAAGTCCGATGATGAACGCAAGGATATTTGTGATATTCAGAGGTTCAGGAGCGGACGTAAGGTTGTACAGCTGAGGTATCTGCCCTGCGATAAGTCCTACGAAGAAGAACATCAGGAGGGTCTCGTAGTTGTCGGATGCATATTTCAGTCCGAATGCTATTACCATCATGCCTGCAAGGATACCGAAACCCAAGATCAGGATGAATGGAAGATCAGATCTCAGTTTATGGGAGATGTCCGCAAGGTCTGCGATGAGACGTTCGTATACACCGAAACATACTGCTACAACAGCTCCGCTTACACCGGGAAGCATTGAGGCGATACCTACAAGGATACCTACGATGAACTGTTTTATCGATGCGAGCGAGACACCCATGGTCTTTGTGATGAAATGAATGTATTAAAGTTTGATGCACGCAAAATGCATCACATTGTAAATTGATTTTCTGAACGGTTGTTCAGAAAATTGTTTATTTCAACGCGATGGAAACATCACGTTTCAGTCCGAGACCGGCAGCGGCTTCGGCGGCCTTGACCATTCCACACGGAACTGGACATGCCGCATGAATGACATATTTTCCGCACATCTGATAGATGGGGTTATCGTTAAATGGTGTTTTGATGGTATCGAACATAGGAACGGACTGAACATCGTTTGCAAGTTTTTTGATGGCTGGACAATCGCTTTCGATCTTGAATGAGATGTCTCCAGAATCATCCATTGTTGCAGTTATAATGCTTTGAAATTTACATACGCCTGCTTGTACTGTGGCTATTGCATCGTTCATGATAATCTACCTAGGTTCTTTATGCCTGTGGGTGGGAATGGTTGCGTATTATATTAAATTCCATCGCGAGTCTCTTTTAAATTCGTCATCTTTTGATTAAGATTATGCAAGGAATTATCAGTGTACGGAATTCATATGAGAAATGGTGTACATGCCATTAAGGGTGAGATGAAGAATATGAGGTTCGGGAGTCGGTCAATAAAGTTTACGGCGCAATCAGAATCGCATTCTTTTTTATATCCGATCTCATCCACATAAACACTGCAAAAGCTGAGATTTCGATGGCTGTGACCACTATGCTAATGTATATTGTGCCTAGGTGATCATATATTATGCCCATAATTGTACTGCCAATGAGGAATGATATACCATATACGGTATAGAAGACTCCGTAGGCAGTTCCGCGTTTACGAAATGATGTTATATCGGCTATCGATGAACGTATGACGGTTTCATGGGCACCCATCACGATTCCGAATAGAATCATTCCAATTATTGCTCCATATGCAGTACCGTTAAATCCTAGGAATGGAATGGCCACAGTTATTGCAGGAATGGCCACAAGTACTACGATACCTCCACTTTTCACACCAGATTTTTCTTTTAATTTGTCATAGAGGTTCCCGATTATAATAGCTACAGCTGCATCCACTATCATGGCCATCGAATAGAGCAGGACTATTTCATAGTCGGGAAGAATATTCTCGGTTTTTAAATAGTATCCAATCAGACTGAAGTTGATAAGGCCCATCGCGGTCAGAGAGGCGAACAGCGTGAACATCCAGAAATGACGGGTAAGCGTTTCATTTTCCGATTTCGGAGTAGGAGGTTTGATCTCCATATCATATTTCTTATATTTGCCGAATACCAGAAATAAGACAGCAAGTAGAAGGATGAATGCTATGAAGAGAGAAAGATATCCGATTTGATATTCGGCAATCCCCTGTTGTCCGCTTATGAGGAATGCAATGGAGAATACAAGCGGTCCCGAAAGTGCACCGATCTGATCAAGAGCTTCTTGGATTCCGAAGGCTCTTCCCATTCCTGTTCCGCCCTGTTCGGCTACTTGAGAGAGTATCGTATCCTTAGGCGGACTGCGCAAGCCTTTGCCTACGCGTTCAAGAAGAATGAGAACGACGATGATTTGCCAGTTAGAGGTCAGACCCATCATAGGGACGACTATCAGTGTGGTATATCCGAAAAAAATGAAGGTCCATTGTCTTCCGGTCTTATCGGAGATATATCCTGATATCAGTCTTAGGGCGTATCCTAGGAATTCGCCGATACCATAGACAAGGCCAAGTATCGTTGCACTCACACCGAGGAGTTCTAGATATTGACCATTGGCGCTACGGGCGCCCTCATAGAGTACATCGCCGAAGAGACTGACAATCCCGAATAGGATTATCACACGCATAGCAAGAGCTTTTTTATCATCAATTTTACTTTCTTTCATTGACACCCGAATTCTTCTTTTTGTGTCAAGTTCATTGTTTGTTGATAAATTTATTTGATTATATTATTCTTAACAGAATTTTTTTACACAAATTTAATTTTTTCATCCAATTTCGATTTAAGCAAGATAATATGCAACAATCACAAGAAGTAGGATAGAAGAGCATATGTAGCATAATTCAGAACAGACATATGAAAAATTAGAAGATATGTGATGCAACTAAATGTATTGCATTATCAAAAGTGTTTGGATATGGTAAATGAATATAATAGTTGGCTTGCACTGTTGACTTTCTACATCGTCAGTCAACGGTAGAATCATTAATAGGGTTCTTGCAACCACAGGAATATGGCTGTTACGTTCTCGGTTTCGTTAATGAGTATGTTGCAGTTTCTAAGATTGTTTATATTCATGTTTCAGGGCCTCTATAGATCTTATGGACCTTGCTTTTATATCATACATGACTGCGATAGTTTGTGCCAACAATCCGCGTATTTATGATTTTATCAATGTTAGAGTCTTCAATACTGCATATCATTCTTTGTTTGTCAGAGATGTTCAGTATTCTTCGTTAAGTTCGACGTTGTATGAATTCTTTAATTCTGTATCCATATTGTAAATGTATTGTGATCGGTTATGGTAGTTTTACAGTTTATGTAATATGAATGTCATCTGATTGAATAATTATCTCACAGTTATGGACTGGTCAGGAGTAGAATATGATTTTATTCGGGCGATGTCGAACATCGGGTCAATTATTGTGATTTCAGGAGGATTTTTCCATCCTATTGTTCCAAATTGTTGGTTATAATTAATATTCAGTAATATGCGGTACTCTTATTCTTATTGAAGATAGGAAACACACACATGGTAGCGATCGACACGATTTTTATTCGATCGAGGAGTATCGGGTCAGTTATGCTATTTTTTCGTTATTCACTTATGAGATCGGTAAGGACGAATATACTGGAAAATTTACATGGGCGTGTGAGAATGCTTCAGTTATTTTTGATGATTTAATGTTTACACCCTCAAATACGACATATTGCCATATAACTATTTACGAGTTCACTCATATAGTCGGATAATACGCCAAAGAATTATTCATTTTTTTAAAATCTGACGATAGTGTATAATTGGTTATTTAGATAAATTTGAAGTTTTGCATATAAAATATAAAGTCAATTGCATTGGATTTTCTCATATGTCTGTGATGGACATCATAACATCAAAATATTTTACAAATTACTTTCACATCTTTCATAGTTTTTACACCTATAAAAATAAAAAATAGAGTTTTTATCAAACCTAGGTTCTAATGAAAATTGTAATAAAAAATAAAAATGCATCATTGATGCATATCATAAAGGTTTTTTCATATATTTTTCTTTAATTTCAAAAAATATCAGTATCGTCATGCATATAAGAAATCCTGTGGTGGATACTGTCAATGCCCATGTTGAATTCATGTTGAAGGCATATTCTCCAATAAATGATAATATGCATGCGCTCGCTACTATTATGATTGCGATTATTCTATATTTTTCCAATCTTAATTTCAAATTATCGCCTTATTGTGAATATATATTTGTTATGATTGGGGGATGTGGTATCAATATAGTATGTCCGAATAAAATTGATACATAGCATATCTGTATGTCTATAACAATTCCATTTTGACAATTATTACTGACCATGTATGAAAGTATTCCGCCCGCTACGGCTGTTGCAATTGCTACAGGTATTCCTACTCCAGTAAGAGCTTCAACGATAGATAATATTGAGGTTCCTGCGTTAGTTATATTACTAGTGTCTGTTGACGAAAGGTAGACTTTATAACCCCAGTTATACAACACAATCTTTGTAATTCCTGATCCAATATCTGTTGATTGAGAATTTGAAATTGTCAATCCAAGTGTAGTTGTATTCTCTGATGGATTTTGTATTTCAGATGCATATTCAAAAGTGCCTTGGGTATATTGAGTTACATAATTTACAAAAGTTTCATCAAAAAGTTCTTCATTTACATTTCCATCGGCTGTTATGCAATCAGATAGTGTTTTTATGTATATCTGTGCACGTACATTATCGGGAATAGTTTGGAATGTTTCTAGTGCATTTATATATGTATCATCTTTAATTCCATATTCATTCTGGAACTCTTCTGAATTACATATTGTTGAATAAGTAATTTCATCTGCATCTTTTTCAGAATTTGTATTTTGAGATATCATCGAAACTAGAGGTAAGGATAAGATCGATGCCACTAAAGCGACAGTGATAACTATGGTTGATTTGTTCGTATGATTCCTTCTAGTTATTTGTAACTGTTTGATTATTTATAACCGGATTCTAATCGAGTTGCATATTATTTGTAGGTATCTTAAAATACAGATAAATTCGTAACTCTGTGTATTATTTTTTTACAAAATGTAAGTTTAATGACATTAGATTATTTTTACATGTCCACGGCGGAAGTCTGAATTTCAACTAACCGATGAAAATGAATATTGTAGTTTTAGTAACACAATTCATTTTAAACTAAAAATCTATTTTTACCTATATGCTGGATGTTTCTGATAAAAATATCAAAAGAATTAGACTTATGATATCGTTTCCTAGTGATGTAAAAGAAGAGATTGAATGCATAAAGAGATGTGTTAATGCATACAATGAGAATGAAGGAATAAGTAATGATATTTTTATCGAATTAACTATTTGGAAAAATGTGTATCCTTCTACTAGCGGTCATGCACAAGAGATAATCAATGATCAAATAACATATAAATGTGATATTTTGTTTGCGATCATATGGAAACGCATGGGTACACCTACACAGAAGTATTCGTCAGGTACTGAAGAAGAGATAATGCTTTGTCATAAACGTGGTAAACATGTATCAATCTATTTTTCTGATGTTCCTTCGTTGGAAATAGATGACATTCAGTATCAAAAAGTTAAAGACTTTAGATATAAGATTGAATCCGAACATTTTGGCCTATATAAAAAATATTACAATTATGAAGAATTTGAAGATATGATTAAAAATGATCTTTCTTCAATAATTTTTGATATGTATCTTTCGAAAAGCAGATATTCAATAATTAGTAACTCTATAAGCAAAAATTATTCTGAAAAAACAATAATTGATAGAGATTTAAAAGATAAACTAGGATTTATTCTTGAAGATATAGAAAATGCATCATTAATATATGATTTTAGGACAATTGATTCAAAAATAGATCATTATATAGATATTGCTAAAGAAGGAGATAAAATTGCTAGATTTAATCTTGGTTTGATGTATTATTTCGGATATTTAATTGATTCAGATGAAAATGAGTCCATTAGGTGGTTAAAAATGTGTGCCGAAGATCAGAATACGAAAGCTCAATTGTATCTTGGATCTATATATGAATCTAGAGAAAAATACAATCCTGAGAATCTTATTGAAGCTTTTAAATGGTATCTGAAATCTGCAGAACAAGGTAATGCAGATGCAAAAAATAATTTAGGAAATATGTATTACATCGGAAGAGGAATTGATAAAAATCCTGAAGAGTCTTTTAAATTGTATATTAAAGCTGCAGAACAAGGTAGTGCAGACGCTATGTTCAATCTAGGAAATATGTATGTGCTGAAGAAAGATGCTATAAAAATTGATTTCGAAGAAGGAATTAAATGGTATTCTAGGGCGGCATCACTAAGCCATTCAGGTGCTGAAAACAATTTAGCAACGATGTATATGTGTGGAAACGGTGTAGATCATGATTATAACAAGGCATTTGGCCTGTATATGAAATCTGCAGAACAAGGTAATGTTAGTGCTATATTCAGTCTTGGAAATATGTATAGATGCGGAGATGGAATCAAAACGAATTATGAAAAAGCTCTTAAATGGTATATTAAAGCTGCAGAACAAGGTCATACTAATGCTCAAGTGAATATTGGATCATTATATAAATTTGGACAAGGTGTAGAAAAGAATCCGGAAGAGGCTTTTAAATGGTATCTTAAAGCTGCAGAACAAGGTAATGCATTGGCTCAAGGTAATATTGGATCAATGTATAAGTTAGGAGAAGGTGTAGAAAAGAATCCGGAAGAGGCTTTTAAATGGCATCTTAAGGCTGCAGAACAAGGTATTTCTGTTGCTCAATTCAAGGTTGGATCAATGTATAAGTTAGGAGAAGGTGTAGAAAAGAATCCGGAAGAGGCTTTTAAATGGTATATTAAAGCTGCAGAACAAGGTATTTCTGTTGCTCAATTCAATGTTGGATGTACATATTTATATGGACAAGGTGTAGAAAAGAATCCTGAAGAGGCTTTCAAATGGTATCTTAAGGCAGCGGAACAAGGTAATGCATCTGCACAAAATAACCTCGGGGTTATGTATAAAAATGGAGATTTTGTAGAAAAAGATGATGAAAAAGCTTTCGAATGGTTTGAAAAATCAGCGGAACAAGGTAATATTGATGCTCAATTCAATGTTGGATTAATGTATCAGCTAGGAGGAGATGTAGAAAATAATATGGAAAAAGCTTTCGAATGGTTTGAAAAATCAGCGGAACAAGGTAATATTGATGCTCAATTCAATGTTGGATTAATGCATCAGTTAGGACAAGGTGTAGAAAAGAATCTGGAAGAGGCTTTCAAATGGTATCTTAAGGCAGCGGAACAAGGTAATGCATCTGCACAAAATAACCTCGGGGTTATGTATAAAAATGGAGATTTTGTAGAAAAAGATGATGAAAAAGCTCTTGAATGGTGTAAAAAAGCTGCAGAACAAGGTAATGAAGGTGCAATTAATAATTTAAAATGTAGCAATGATCTATGATAATTAAAATGAAATATTTTATTGTTATTTCTTTAATTTTGCTTTTTTTCAAATTTTAATCTATTTATGTGTTCTTTTAATTTTTATACTGACTAGAGAATTATGCATAATGTTTAAAAAAAGAAAGGATATGACAAATGAAGAAAAATTACAACTTGGACAAAGTCAATATAAGAAAAGTGCTAACGATGCAGGTTTGTATGAAATGACCGATGAAGATTGTGATGATTTGAGACGTAATAATGGTTATGAAGGTCAAATATTTGGTAGTCAAGAACAGAAAAAAATTTTACATTGTTTTGATGATGAACATATTGAATTCAGCAACATACCTATAGTATATAGAAAAGGGAATACAACTTCTGATTTTTTATGTGATGATAAAAAAATTCTTATCGAAGTGAAAATGTTTGATGCTTCAAAAATCAAAAATTGCGATCTTAATAAAGTTTTTAAAGAAAGAATTAAAAAAGCAATAGATCATTGCATTGAAAAAGCAGATTCTTCTCATGAAGGATACACTCGTATTGTCGGATTGGTAGTTCCATATCTTGGGGGTTTTTCTAACGATAACCTATTACTAAATATAGTGGGCAAAGGAGAAAATATCAACATCGAAGATATCGTTACAAATTACAAAAATTGGAAAAACGATAGAATTGATGCTATGGTAATCTTTATCGAGGCGCCTCGGCATTCCGAATATACAGAGGTAAAAGAAAATTTTAAAATTGCCATCTGTAAGAATGGCGATAAAATTGGATCGGAAATTTTTAAAGATTCTTGTAAAGTAAAATACGTTGGTCTTTGAATCAATACACATTTCTTATTGATTGATAGAATTATTAGGTATGTAAGTATCTTTTCGAGACAGCGTAAGCTGTCGCGGGGTGAGGTGAAGGAAGGTCGATATATCGACCTGACGCACAACTCACAATATCTTTCCTGGTGATGGATTGTACCGAGCAAAAAAAAAGAATCTCAGATGACCTTGGTCGCGAATTTAATCGCTTTCGATAGTTTGTCGATCGCATCGAATACTATGTAGACGGTCGGTGTTTTTTTTTGGAGAGCTGTGTGAGTGCGATTGCGATTGCGATTGCTACCAGATCTGCCGCCTGGCGGAGATCGACATGACGATACCGATATCTACGGGTCGGCAGACAGCATTCGTCGAAGACAGCGATCATGAAACCGACTGGTACTCTGCGGTCGGCAAGCAACGGAAGCGGTTCCGGAGAAGAGCGACTCCGGAGAGATCTTTTTGCGGTGAGGTATCGGGACCGTGATACCGGAGAAGTTATTGATCGTGCGATCAAGTTAATTGTAGTCTTTTGTCCTTATACTGTCAGATGGATTTTATGTGAATTGTCATAATAGACAGGAAATTCAAATGAAGGCAAATAGCAATTTCAATGTAACGTATCCGGACGGATTCTTCGTCGGGGATATAGAGTTCGATCTTCTCAAATCGGATGACGGCAGCGTGAGCATATACGAAGCGTGTCCGCTTCCCGATGCCGGTTATTCAGAATTTGACTGCAGATTCTATCTGTGTCGCGGGAGTTCTTCAGTGATCTGCGATTTCAGGATCTTCGATATCGAAGGAGAAGGAACGACGCATATCTTCTCCGAGAAGTTAGACCATGACGATTCCGGCAAAGGGATAGACGATGTCCTTTCGGATCTTGCGAGATCCATTTTCGAAAAGCACAGAGAAGAATTCCCGGTCCTGGAAGAGTGATCGCAATATCATAATCGTCAACATCATCATCCGGGCTCGAAGGCCCGGATATCTCAGATCTAGGATGTCATCGTTCTCGGATCTGTATTTTAGAAAATAGATTAAATGATAAAATTTAACAGTAAGCTTGATACACTCATATTTTCCTTCTGTTTCTATGTCGTGTGGTTTTGAAGAGAAATTGAGTACACTTATTGCTCAAATACCAGCCAGAGCAAATGTTATAAAAACAGAAGAAGCTACGAAAACAGGGCTTATAATGCCTTTTCTAAGTGCTTTGGGATATGATTGTACCAATCCTTTAGAAGTATGTCCAGAATACATTGCTGATTTTGGTGTAAAAAAAGGAGAAAAAATAGATTATGCCATATTGAAAGACAACAAACCCATAATTTTCGTAGAATGTAAATGTATAGGTTTTGATCTAGACGATAAGAAATTCGGCTCTCAATTGTATCGTTATTTTTCAACATCGGATACTAAGATCGGTATATTGACAAACGGTATCGAATACCGTTTCTTTTCGGATATAAAGACAGAAAACAAAATGGACACTACACCATTTTTGACCGTGCATCTTGATAATATAACCGATCGTCAGATTAAAGCCCTTTCAAAATTCTCTGTCGACGAATTCAACATCGAGAGTCTGCTTCCGTCGGCTGAAGATATGATGCTTCGTAACGAAGTGATGAAGGCTTTGGAATCGGAATTTAACAATCCTTCCAAAGAATTTGAAGATATTTTCATATCGAAGGTCTATCAGGGTCGTATATCTCAGAGCATAAGACAAAGATATTCTCCTGTGATAGTAGACGCGATTAAGACATACGTGAATGAAAAGGTCACTCTCAGATTGATGACCGCAATGAATCATGAAGAGAAAAATAATGTACCCGCCGTATCTGAATCAGTCGATGATAGCGGTATCGTTACCACCGAAGAAGAAATAGAAGGATACATGATCATACGTGCGATCTGTGCGCAGATCGTCGACCCTGAACGCATATTTATGAGGGATGCGAAAAGCTACTGTGCCGTATTGCTTGATGATAACAACAGAAAAACAGTATGTAGACTTTATTTCAATTCTTCATCAGTCAAATATGTTTCGACATTTGAAGGAGATACAGAAAATAAGGTCAAGATCGAGAAACCGTTGGATATTTACAAGCTACAGAAAAATATACTTGCAACAGTAAACAAATATCTTGAAAAATAATAATTTATGGTGGATTTTCCACCATTGTGTTTTTAATATTTTTAGGCCCCGAATATTATTTTTTAATTTGTATTTTTCAATGTAACGGATTGTGTCGATGTATCTTCTTTATTCATACTTCCTCCGTTTGATAATATCTTGTATGTGTGGGTGCTTGTATCTTTTAATCCTAGTTACGTATGTTTGATGTCATTTATGCTCAGCCAATGTTTATCTCGATTGTGTTTTAATCAACTTGCCATATTCATATAATTACATCAGGGAGCAATTAGATTATTTGATGGACTTTTACGATGATTACACCTTCATTCATGGGGCACGCCACGACGAAACCACAGAGGGATATTACTGTTGTATCAAGAATGCTCGTGCAGTCGAACGCGCAAAGAAGGTTTGGAACGTTTCCGGACCCGAAAGCAAAGCCGAGGTAAAAGACTCAAAAAATAATAGCCAGATAGGTATGAAAAAGGTGCAATCGCCGGGATTCGAACCCGGGCGACGAGCTTGGAAGGCTCGAATCCTAACCAGCTAGATTACGATTGCAACAGGTTCTGTAAATTTGTGATTGTATATAATCATTTTCCGACGTTTGGATCAATCCTTAGTTTTATCTATCCATCTGTTGATATGAATGCATGGGAATCAGGCCGATATTTCAGAATAAGTTCGAGTCCGGCATCTGGAAGAAGCTGGATGTCGCGCAGCCCCCATCGGTCAAGAACGGAAATTATTATTCAGATTTGGCCGGACATGTTATAAGATATGATGGAAAAGTGAGTTCTCCGATTTTGGTCAAGCTCATAGAAAAACTGCAAGAAAGTAAAAGCAGCGACATCTTAATTCTGATCCCGCAATTGCTTTCTAAGCAGAGACCGAACGATTGCAATCCTGCACTTATCGCTGCTTTGATATATTTAGGCATGGGGGATTTGCAAAAGGCCAATGAAATCGTGGATTCGATTAAGAACGGAAGAGATATCCCATTCTTGTGTTGCGTACGTGCAAAGATAGCGGTAGCGGACGGAGATCTTGTAAAGGCCAAGAAAGAGCTTATGAAAGCACGCTGCAGCGATCCGGCATATCCGATGTTCTATGATATCATACAACAGATAGAGCCGACCGAAGGCTGGATGTTCCGCCGTAATATCGAATTGCTAGTGAATGGAAAAGAGCCCATCGTATGCGGTAACAACGGGAATATCACTCCATCTGAGGCGCTGTACAAGATCTATTTTGATTGGTACAGAGGCAGAAAGGATGATGCCACGCGTGCGATGGTAGATTCCGAGGAATACAAGATCAAGAATTCTGAATATGTTCTGGCATCGGCAAGGATGTCCATGGATGAAAGAGATTGGCATTCTGCGCAGATCATGTACGAATCTCTGTTGTCCAAAAGTTCAAACTGCGTTTACATAATATGTGAGGCAGCCAATTCCTATTATCGCGGAAATGATCATAATCGCGCTTTGGCGCTGTACAAGGATGCAGAATCATTGGATCCCGGGTCGCCGGTTGTGATGAAGGGGCTCATCAATACGTATTCGTCATTGGGAATGAAAGAAAAGGTATCTCAGTATCTGCACGATTTTATGAATGCAGAGAGCGCATCATTGGGATCCTATATGATGGGGGCAGAATTGCTGATGGATAACAAGATGTATTCCGAAGCAATGGTCGTCATCAATAAGATCCTCCAGTCATATCCTGAAGAATCTCAGGCGATGGTCCTGATGTCCAAATTAGAGGTCATAAATGGAAATCTAAACGTTGCATTGGATGCAGCAACAGCGGCCGTGAGATGCGATCCAAAGGATCCGGACTGCAGGATGCAGGTCTCTGTCGTTTTCATGAAGATGGGAAAATACGACAGGGCACAGAAAGAACTCGAAAAGGCTCAGTATCTCAATCCAGAAAATATAGGCATATTACTTCTTATGAAGGACGTATATCTTTTACAGAAGAAGGATAATGATGTTATCGCAGTATGCAAGAAGGTCCTGGAGATAGATCCCGGCAACGTAGAGGCGATGAATGCTATGTCTGACGCTACGCTGTCCACCGAGGGGATCGAAGCATCATACAACTCTTATAGAGAGGCTGTCGATTCTGATAATAGACCTGAGAATTTTATCAAAATTGTGTCTGTACTGATAAAGGATGGAAGACATAAAGAGGCCGCAGCACTCTGTTATGAGAAAGAAAGACGTTTCGGTAATATCGCAACGGTAAGGAGGCTCAGAGGAAATGCGGAATATGCTATGGGAGAATATGTCAAGGCTTCCGCATCTTTCGCATCCGCTTTGGTTCTGGATCCAGGGGATCCAATCATCTGGCATTCTAAAGGAATGGCGGATGAGATGTCGGGAGACCTCCGTTCCGCAGAAGAAGCGTATAATAAAGCGGTACTCATGGATCTCAATCAGCCAGAATATTGGATATCGAGATCATCTGTACAAGAAAAGAAAGGCGATCTAAAAGGCGCTGTCGAATCACTCAACAGAGCAATAGAACTCAGACCAGATTCGGTGTATGCGTTGGTCCGTAAGGGAATGATATTCGCAAAGATCAGGAATTTCGATGAAGCATTGTTCTTCATAGACCTCGCGATCGTAACAGAACCGGATAACAGCAATATTCTGAAGATCAAGAGGGATATATGTTTGGCTGCAGGTTATAATGAATGTGCAGTTGCTCTCTGCGAGGATATAATAAAGATGAATCCAAAGGACACAGAGGCTTTAGCAGATATTGTTCGCGCTTACATTGCATCTGGAAGGAAGGATGCGGCCTTGGAGATCATTGAGAGGGCGCTCCGTAAAGATCCCAAATCTATTCCTCTGCTACTGATCAAAAAGGAATTGGTCACATCTATGGGCGATGTTCTGGAGGTCATAAAAGTATGTGAGAATATCCTGAGTATACAGCCCAATAATCGTCTTGTCAAGACCGATCTTGCAGAAGCATATGAAATTTCAGGAAACATAAATGCCGCAAACCGTCTGCATTCTGAAATGCAATACGATGACAGGGAAGTATCGAAGCATTCGCAGCAAAAAACTGATAATTCGAGAGAAACTCCTGAAAATGATACGGCACTTTACAATATAGCGAGATCGAAGTTGGATTCAGGAGACCTGTCGAACGCAGGACGTATAGCCGACCGTGCGCTATATCTGAGGCCCGATAAGACAGAGTACATATTGTTGAGGGCAAGGATATATCAAAGGGCAGGAGAGGTCAGCAAAGCCGAGGCATTCCTATCAGACATGATCAATAAGAACAAGGGGATCGCCGAACTGTGGGAAGCGGATGGGGACCTCAAACATAAGATCGGAGATGTCGGCGGAGCACTGATATGTTATGAATCCGCGCTAGGGTGTGGAAAATCAACACCTGGCTTGTATACAAAATGCGGCACACTTCAAGAGATCATGGGTTTGAATGATGCCGCCCTTGAAAGTTTCACGTTAGCAATCTCAAATGATACGAATGATCCCGACGCTTACAGACGGAAAGCGTTAATAGAATTGAAGCTAAAGAAGAATTCTGCGGCGGTGAAGAGTATCGAAACTCTTATGACAATGGATTCTTCAGCAAAGACCCTGGCGGTCAGAGCACAGATATATCTCGCTGTCGGGGATAAGAATGAAGTGATAAACACTTACAAGATGTTCCTCATGTGCAAAGATCAGGATCAGGAAAGCAAAAGCATAATCGTCAATGCGATGAAGGATTCAGGATTTGAAAAAGAGGTCAACAGTTCTGTGAAAAATCCTCGTACTGAGAGTTCTGCCAATAAATCAGATCAGATCGTTCCTGATAAGATAAAGAGATATTCGGAACGTCTGCTGAGACGTGCATACGTCTCAAAGACACCCCTGAGCGACCCCGATCTTGTAAGTGCATTGGATCTCGATCCTTCAACTGCGAAGATGATTCTGGATTATCTTGCGGATATCAAAGAATACGGAGAGATCTATATAGGAACTTCTGATTTCAACAGGATGGAAAAGCTATCAACGAATGCGATAGTCAAAGGGAATGTAACAGGACTTTCAACAGATCCGATCATATCCATTCCATGTGCATATGTTGCAGGCGGGACCAAAGATGCAGATGAAGCAAAATTGCTTGTTGCTTATATCTACAAGGTAATGAAATCCAAGGTAAATGGTGATGCATATACGCCTGAACTCAGAAAGATCGCCGAGAAGGCCAAACCGGATTCATCGATAGAAGAACTGGTAAGGGATCTTCATATCGGAGTATATGAGGCGAAATCGATCAAAGAAAACAAATGATCAATATCTGTTCATATCTGATTTCATGAATTCTCTCATCAGACATGTTGCATAGTTTCCTTTAGGCAGGGAGAACGATATACTGTATCCTTCGTCTCCCATATGATATGATATATCTTTGATCGGACAGACGATCTCTCTTCTGCTTCCTTTGGAACTGCAATGCGTTAGACCAGGAACAATGAAATCCTCGCCTTTGATCTTCTCTTCCTCGATGATCTTCTTCTCGATATCTCCCATCTCGCCTTCTGCAAGTACGCTATCGCTTCCGAACAGGGTTATGGTGACGAACGCCCTTCCAGCACGAACCTGTCTTGTCACAAGATCTATGTTCTTATCTGTGGCTATTATGGGATTCTCATGAAGAGGTATCTTATTCGCATCAAGAGGTATGACTATATCTCCGGCGATAGGGAGATCGAGCGGCAATCCGCGTTTCATTCTCTCGCTGAGCATTTTGTTGAAAAGGTATGACTGATAAGCGTGGACGAACATCATCTGAAGGTTCTTGGGAAGCTGATCTATCGCCCCTGCCCAATCGTCCGGGTTATCGATGAGATGATAGACCATCATCTTCTCGAATGACAACGATTCCGGCATGATCTTCACAAGTTCGGACCAATCGTTCCTCGTTGCAAGTTCGTTTCTTGCATTGCGTACCTCTTCTTCTTCGAAATCAGAAGGGTATGAAAGGTAGCTTCTAACAGCTCCTTCAAGGTCTCCGCGTACTATGAGTTCTCCGACTCTATGGGTTATCGGGCGGATAACACCGAATCTTTGTACACCGAAATAATTGGGGAATCCGCCTATTTTCTTGATGTCTTTAAGAACATCTTCTAAAATGGCCGGGATCTCTTCCTGGCTCTTATCACATTCCTTGACATGGATGTTGAATGTATTTCCTATAAGGTCGCCGATCTGAATGGATCTTCTTCCGAGATAAGCATTCTTGATCTCTATATCTTTAAGAGTTATCTTGTCCATTTGCTCTAAGGGCACTTCGAAGGACATTAGCTGTGTTGTGATAGCTCTTTTATCTTTGGTTCCTGCAAAACCGATCTTCTCCCTCGATACTCCGAGGCTCCTGGACATCAGTCTCACAAGCCTGTTCGTTTCCCAGTTCCTGGTCGTGACTTCTGCAATAACGTATTTCCCGTTTTCTTTCGGCTCAGGATGATCGGAGATCTCAGTGACTACGAAATCTTCCGGTTCAGTCTTAAGGCGACCGCCGGTTCCATCGGCTCCGCTCATGTAATAGAGCATTCCGATATCTGCTTCCGCAGTTTTGCAATCCCTGTATTGCATTTTCACTCTTTGATCGAGGAATAATATTCAGAAACGGCTTTGGAAGCTTTTTCAACTGCTGCTTCCGGTTTGCCTTTATGGACCTCAATAAAAAGCACTCTGTCTTTGAGTTCAGGATGCTGATCGATGAACCTTACGATCTTGACGTTCTTATCATCGTTTAGCGCCTTGATCATGGGTGAAATAAGTGTAAGGTTCACATCTTTGAAACCGAGTGTGATTGTCTTATCGGTTTTTTCGACGGTATAGGTCTGCATAATTCCTCATTGTAATCCCTATTTTAAAGGTTTCGCGGAAACGTCCATATTATTGTTCTGTGAGATGCGTATCCTTCTTACCTTGAAGTTCGTACATTTCAAAGATCTCATTGACCGTGGTACATTGTTCAGGGCCTTTGTCGGCCCTTACGCGTCCTGTGAATCTGGGGAATCTTAATCCGAGGCCGGCGTCATCGCTTACCAATCCTATGGCCGCAGTGTGTATGGGGCTTATACTGATCTCAGCTGCAACGACCTCAAGAACGATTGTCGGTTGGAACCATACATCAGGGACCATTTCCGCATCCACCAACTGCGGTTTTGTTTCGCTGAGGTATTTATCAAGCATTTTGGGGAGTTCTCCGAGGAAGGCATCGTCGAAACCTGTACCCAGTTTACATACTGTACAGAATTTTCCAGATTCTGCATCGAATGCTGCCATGAGGAGTGCTCCGTATTTTCCGGCTCTCTTTCCCATTCCGTAGAATGCTCCCACCACGGCAAGATCGAACGAATCTGTTAGTGAAGCCTCATAATCTTTCTTGTATTTGATCCATAAGAATCCTCTGGATCCTGCCCGGTAAACCGAATCCTGGTAAATCGATTTTGCCATTATTCCTTCGCATCTGGCACTTATGGCTTCATTGAAAAATGCTTCTCCTTCTTCAGGAGATTCTACGATTTTCATCGTCGTAAGGTCTATCTGTTCTGAAAGATTTGATTCTTTGGCATCTTCTGAAAGATTTGATTTTTCGATATCTTCTGAAAGATAGAGCTTTTTGACATCTTCTGGAAGATTTAGTTTTTTTATATTCTCTAAAAGATGTAATTTTTTGACATTTTCTGAAAGATCGAATGTCTCGATGAGTTTTATCCTTCTCTCTATGAATGGATATAAGGTCATGTCGATGCCGTCTGCATAGAGGATATCGAACATGAATATCTTCACAGGGAATTCTTTTATGGCTTCTTTCATTCCGTGTTTCTTTCTTCTGTGAGTGACGGTTTGGAACGGTAGCATTTCTCCGGTCTTTCTGTCGACTGCCACGCATTCGCCTTCAATGATAGCTTCTTCCACTCTGCATTGGGCTCTGAGAGATGCGGCAATATCCGGGAAGTTCGAAGTTAGGTCTTCTAACCTTCTAGAGTATAATTTCACGGAATTCTTGCTTATGTGTGCCTGTATCCTTATTCCGTCATATTTGTATTCCATAGCACATTTTCCGCCCATTCTTTCTATCACTTGAGCGATGGAAGGCAGACGTTCTGCAAGCATGACTTTTATCGGATTTCCAACAGTGACTTGCATTTGTTTTATGGCGTTAATCCCGCCTATGGATATTGTTTCTGCAACAAGACCCAGATCACATGTTATGTTGAATGCTCTTTCTATTTCCGGACGGTCTTCTTTAGTAGCGAATGCATCTGCGAGTGCATCAAGGATCGTCATCGATCCCGCACCTACTCTCATTCTTCCGGTAACTATTCTGCAGAGATATCTGGCTTCGATAGGAGTTGAATCATGAAGCAGTTGGGAAAGGTATTTCATCTTTTTATCCTGACTATCCCTTCCTTCTGAATTCTCGATCAAAAGCAGATTCCTGACAACTCTGTCTAATGTGAGAGATTCTGAGAACAACGTCATCTGTTTTTTGATGCCGATGAATTCCTCTGCTACTGCTCCGGGGTCACCTTTTTTGATCCATGTAGCCTCTGTTACCGATTCAGGTATACCCGATGTAGAAGATATCGCACCAAGGACGAGTTTATCTGCCATTCCCAGTTCTTGGGGATAAAAATCCGGGTGGAGTTTTCCCTGTGAAAGATAGACTATATTCTTGAGGTCTCCAGCGTCTACCGTTTTGAAGAATTCTGAAAATGTTGCCGTCATCTCGAGACGGCTTCCAGTTTTTTCCAATTTATCGAATGTATTCGCAAGTTCAGAGTAAAGCATACAGTTGGGGTATCTCATTCAATGTTATATTTTGTACGTATTCAGAAACTGCCGAGATCGGTCTGACATTTGTAGAGAAGTGCGGGATTGTTTTTACTAAGATCGTTGCTGAGTTTCTCTAGTTTGGAACGCATCTGGTCTTCTTTGTTCTTGCTGGATCTTTCGAACACCTCATCCATCGTGCCTTTGGCGATGAGGACGAATACTTCTCCGTCATTCTTTCTGCCAGTACGTCCGCGTCTTTGGATCGTTCTGATCTCAGACGGTACAGGTTCATAGAATATGACTGCATCCGTACTTGTGATATCCAATCCTTCCTCTCCGACCGAGGTCGATACGATGACATTGTATTCTCCTGTTCTGAAACTGTCAAGGACGCCTATCTGTTCCTTTTGTTTCAGTCCGCCGTTGGACTGTCCGACGAGTTTTCCGACATTTGCACCGGGAATTGTGGATAATTTGCTGACCAAGAGGTCACAAGTATCCCTGTATTGAGTGAATACCATCACTTTCGATGAACCTTCTGCATTTAGTACTTGACTTACAAGGCTCATTGTTTTGGATATCTTGGGATGTTCTACATTCGTGGTCTCCACGATGTTCCACATGTTTTTGAACTCATTACGGGCAACGAGTTCTTTGTTTCCTTTGGCACCTTTCGCCAAGTTCGATTCGTCAATGATCTTTCCTAAGTACAGTCTCAGTGAATTCATTCCTTGTGTTTCCGCAAGATTGATGGCATGTAATAGTTTTACACAGATCGATTGGACAGTAAGGCCTCTGAAGATAACAGATGTACTTTCACCTCTGGCCAATCTTCTTTGCAATGATTCTCCGACCATAAGCATATGTTTTGTAGACACTGGCCAATTCGTTTGCGTCAAACGTAAATTTGTAAGTTCTAAGAAATAGTGATCCAGCATCTGTTTCAGATATTTGATGATGTCAAGTAAGTCCTGGGGCATGTTAACTTCGATTTTTTTGACATATGTATCATGAACATACGGAGCGACATCGGGGTCGTCGTCTGTTCTGATATCTATTCTCTCTATGTTGAGATTGCGGCACACTTCTTCCACTTTATTGATATCGCTTCCGGGGGATGCAGTGAGCCCAAGAGACAATGTTTTCGGGTCGCTACGTTCTGCGACTGTAACGTAAGCATAATTACCGGTGCTGCGGTGCGCCTCATCATAGATTATGAGTCCGAATCCGGTAAGATCATATTTTTCCGATTCCAGATCATTGGCGATGCATTGAGGCGTAGAAACTACGAGATCGTTATCACGAATGACCTTGGCCCTGTTCTCAGGTTTCATCAGTCCGTTCATCACGCTTATTTTCGTGTTAATGAGAAGTTCCGAGAACACCTTTGAATGTTGATCGACCAAAGGTTTAGTAGGTGCCAGAAGAAGGACTTTTTTTCCCTTCTCAAGGATATTTGCCGCCACATATAATGCGACAATCGTCTTTCCGAGTCCTGTGGGGAGAATGATGAGAGTATTTGCATTCAGACACGCGTTTGCCATGGTGATCTGATATTTGCGTTCCTCGACCATGTCTGGAACTATCCTGTGGTGCGAAATATAGCTCATATCAAGAACGCATACCTAGAAAATAGAATAAAAAGTTGATTGAGGGGTGACCGAATCACCCCGAAAGTGAAATTAGTGACATCCGCCGCCGCATGAAGAGCATCCGCTAAAGTTAGGGTTGCTAATGCTAAGTCCGGTTCCGAAGTTGGGGTCATCAACAAATTCGATGACACAGTCTTTCAATGCCTCTTCTGTTTCTGCATCGTAGAATATTTCGAAGCTGGTTGCGGACTTATCGACTTTCTCATTCTCGGCGGCCTTCTCCTGGAAGGACATACCGAACTGAGGGCCTGAGCACGCAAATCCAGAGAGATATATCTTGATACCGAATCCGATCTTTTGGTTTTTTTCCAGAAGTTCGTCGATGAATTTCTCCGCATCAGGGGTAATTTTTACCATGGTGATCGTATCTTGCAATCGTTTTTGAGTATAAATAATGAATTACTTAAACAAAAAAAGTGATGTCATTCTTGTTCCTTCTTATCCTTGAACATATCGCTATATTCTCTGAAAGCATAGGATTGTGCGCGTGTCATAGCCATGTAAGATCCTATCAACATCGTTTCGAGGATCTCATCTTTTGTTGCGCCTGCCTGTATTGCGTGGTCCATCTGAACTTTGATGCAGTATTGTCCTCCTATGGCAGTAGAAGCGGCGACAGCAGCAAGGTATCTTGTCTTCTGATCCAATTCTCCTCTGCCTTCCATAACGATCTTTCCGAAGTTGGCTGCACCTATGAATTTATCCGGACGTTCTGATAATACTTGGTTGACAACCGGTATGAAACCGTACTGTTCTTCTATGGCTTTCAAGATCTTATCTGCGATCTCACGTTCTTTGGGATCCTCTTGCATATGATGTTAACAGTATCAGATGTTTAACAAACTTTCTAATGGAAATGTTATCGATAAAAATCGGAATTATATTAACAGTAATGTAAGTATTTAAAACATTTTTTGAGAAGTATAATGATCCATACGACAAAATTGTTCGTTAGGAGAAATAATAAATGGAAGCAGAAGAGTCCCTTAGGACAACATTCGCCGAGGTCGGCAAAGAATACGGGTTCGAGAAAATAGAAGCAGAGTTCATGGCATTCAAGGAATTCAAGGTCCGTTGGCAGAGAAGCTATAAATGGGCCGAGTTCAAGGTGTCGGATTATCTTGCCGATGCACCGCAAGAGGTTCTTAACGGATTGGCAAGATCACTGTTCTCAAGGATAATGGGACAAGGAGATGAGAATTATTCAGAATCAATGGTAGAATGGATAACATCGCCAGAGTTCTCGACATACAAACAACCGGTTTATCTCAGAAGGAGCAGGAATATAACAAGATCTCAGAAAGGTGATGTGAAAGATCTTTCCGCATCATATGATAGATTGATAAATATGGGATTATTGGAAAGGGATCCAAGTGTATGTCTGACCTGGACCAAGGAATCCAATATCAGAAAGGTCGGGCACTGCTCTGTATTGATGAGAGTAGTATCGATCTCCAATGTATTGGATACAGACGCAATCCCGGATATTGTTCTAGATTATTGTGTGTATCACGAATTGTGCCATCTTCTGGTCGGATTCGATTCGTTTTCAAATAAACACGGGGAGAAATTCGTTTCATTGGAAGCCAAATATCCAAATCAGGCGGAGGCGGAAGAATGGCTGAAGAGGTTATGTATGTATCTCTGATAAATTATAAGTCGGGGGCAAACCCCGACAATCATCCGTGATTTTTATAAAATTTGTAGCAAAAATTGTCTCCAGAGCGCTAACACATCTTTTCATTGTCCGATGTGACACCGGCCTCGAGATACTGACTGACGCCTGGAGTATGTGTCGGACCCTACGTTGGCTTCCGGTCATGGCTACGATGACTCATCGTTGCTACCGCAAGAGCCCTTATTACTAAGGGATAAGGTCACTATATTCCGATCCGTGCGTATGGCGTTCATGAAATCGCGCCCCTTGGCCGTTTCGGAACTTTCGTATTGTTGTTTTATGATATAAGGGATTGCCATGAAAATAGTCGCTATTCGACATTTGACGTATAAAGAGGTTACTTTTTGCCTTAAAGTACGAAAAATGTATATTTTTTGTCGAATTTTGTCGAAATTCGGAGCCATACTCCTAAAAAAATACGATATTCGCAAATATATGTGCGATATCAGGATTTTCTCTACAAAGCGTAAGGTTAACTTTATCTAAGATAATTTGATTACGGCTCTTATGAAGTGTTTCTTTAATCCCGACTCGGTTGCCATAATAGGTGCCTCATCGGACATAACAAAACTTGGCGGAATGTTGTTGAGAAATCTGATCAACGCCGGCTATAAAGGAAAATTGTATCCTGTAAATCCTAAAGGTGGAGAGATCCAAGGATTGAAAGCATACAAGAGCATTGAAGAGATAGATGCGCCTATCGAATTAGGTGTCATTGCTGTTAAGAACATCTATGTTGCATCCGAAGTGGAAAAACTCGGAAAAGTAGGTTGCAAAGCATGTTCTATTCTCACAGCAGGTTTCAAAGAGGACAGTCCCGAAGGAGCTAAACTCGAGAAGGAGCTTGTTGCAACAGGAAAGAAATACGGCGTGAGGATTTTAGGACCCAACTGTTTTGGAAATATGAATGTCAAAGCAGGATTCAATGTCACATTCTCACATCTTCTGCCGACAGCAGGAAACATGTCCGTCTTCTCACAGTCCGGTGCTGTGGGATCATCGATTCTTGATTGGTCCTGTTCTAATGGTATTGGGCTTTCAAAATTCGTTACATTCGGAAACAAATGTGATGTAGATGAGGCAGACATGATGGAATACCTTTCCGAAGATCCGGATACAAAGGTAATCGGAATGTATTGTGAAGGTATCCCCCGCGGTGAGAAATTCATCGAGTCTATCGAGCATATGCCGAAGAAGAAACCTATCGTCATATTCAAATCAGGTAAGACCGAGGCAGGTTCTAAAGCAGCATCCTCCCACACTGGTTCATTGGCAGGTTCGGATGAGGTCAACAATGTCGTTTTCAAGAAACTGAACATTCACAGGGCACTCGATCTCGAAGAGATGTACGATGCACTCACAGTATTCAGCACATGCAGTCCGATGAAAAAGGATGGTATCGCGATCATCACCAACGCAGGAGGACTCGGAGTCATGTCTGCAGATGCGACATTCGATGCATCACATATTGAGGCAGCAAAGCTTGCGCCAGAGACCATAGAAGCTATCAAAAAAGCAGTCCCGACAGTTGCGGGTATCGTCAATCCCATCGATATCAGAGGAGATGCAAAACCCGAATATTTCAGGGGAGCTATCGAAGCGGTCATCAAAGATCCGTCAGTGGGAGGCCTTGTCATCATGGGATCACCTCTCGATACAGCAGATCTCAACAGCATTGCAAAGATCATTGTCGAAATGAGAGATATCATACCTATACCGACAACATGTTGTTTCGCAGGCGGAAAGAAGTGTGCAGAAGCAAATGCGATTCTAGTTGAAGGAAAGATCCCGTGTTTCCCAACACCCGACAGAGCAGTACGTGCTTTGAACATCCTCAGAAAATATACGATCAACGCATCTGAGAAACAGGATCAGCTTGCTGTTCCAGTGATATCTGGAAGAAAAGTATCGAAACATATAATCGATGCTGACATAAAAGAAGGAAGATACGGACTCACCGAGGCCGAAGGAAAACAGATCTTCAATGCATACGGAATGCCGACCCCTGGAGAGGCACATGTCAATTCCGCTGAAGAAGCGGTCAAAGCATGCAATAAGATCGGTTACCCGGTTGTCATGAAGATCGTGTCTCCTGATATTCCGCATAAGACCGATATCGGCGGAGTCGTCGTCGGTGTCGAATCCGCAGAAGAGGCAGCTACTGCATTCAATAAGATCATGGAGAACTGCAAGAAAAATAAGCCACAGGCAAGATTGGACGGAGTTTCGATACAGCAGATGGTATTCGGTCAGGAAGTAATCCTTTCAATGATCCGCGATCCGCAATTCGGGCCCGTCATCTCATTCGGATTGGGTGGAATCTATGTAGAGATCCTAAGGGAGATCGCACAGGTGCACGTGCCCATGTCCGAGCAGCAGCTCGATGACATGATCACATCCACAAAAGCATATAGGCTCATGTCCGGTGCAAGGGGAATACCTGCGTCAGATATCACTGCTATCAAGGATATGATCAGAAGAATGGTCCTTGTTGCTGAAGAGAACCCCGAGATATACGAGTTGGAGATCAACCCCGTCATAGTCGGTAAAGAAGGACAGGGTTGCTGGGCAGTAGACGCTCTCTGTACTCTGAATCAGTAAACTTCAATACAGGTTTGAGGAGTTCCTCAGACCTGTTCATTATTTTTGAACCGAATTATTTAATCCGATGATGTCAATCCGACCTATGATGACATCCGAACTCGTCTTCGTTGGATTGGGCCTCAGTGGCATAGACGGAATGACCGTAAAAGCCTTGCAGGCACTGAAAGAATGCGATAAGATATATGCAGAATTCTATACGTCAACTCTTATAGGTGCCAGCGTAGAGGATCTAGAGAAGATGCTTGACAAGAAGATCAATGTCGTATACAGATCACAGGTCGAAGAAGGCGAGGATATCTTAAGCGATGCGGCGAAGATGAGGGTCGGATTCGTGACAGCCGGAGATACAATGCTCGCTACGACTCATGTGGATCTCAGGATCCAGGCAAAAGAGGACGGAATACCCGTTAGATTATTCCATGGGGTATCGATCTTCGGAGCGTGTCCCACGTCCTTGGGGTTGCAACCGTATAAGTTCGGAAGGACAGTTACACTGCCGTTTTTGGAAATGGATTATCAGCCCAAGTCTCCATACGATCATATCAAGGAGAATAAAGACAGAGGGCTTCACACGATGATCCTTTTGGACATTCGTGCAGATGAATTACGTTATATGACGGCACATCAGGCCATAGAATGGCTCATAGAGGGCGAGAACAAGTGGAATGAGGGCCTGATCACAGATAAGACGCTAATCTGTGTTGCAACACATGTGGGAGCTCCAGATGAGAAGATCTTTGCAGGATATCCTCAGGATCTTCTGAAGATGGATCTGGGAACACCGTTACAAACAGTGGTTCTTCCAGGTAACATGCATTTCATGGAAGCTTATGCATTGGTGGATTTTGCCGGTGCACCGAAAGAGATAATCGAAGACGAATGATCAATTTCTTGGCCAGAGTATATTCAATACCTGGTCAAGAAGCCTCATCGTTCCCGAAAGTCCGATGATAGGTTCTTTTTCGATCTTCACCATTTTCCTGCAGGGGCGTGTGACATCAACGCCTCCCAGCGTCATTTTTCTCATCATCATCGCAGAGATCATATTCCCGCTGCCTATGGTCACATCTGCAGGGGTATTGAAAACATCATCAGATACGGTCAGTCCTTTCGACGAGACGAATTTCTGGATTCTGGAGTTCCAAAGGCTATCAGAATCGGTATGGATCGCTACAGGGATCATTCCCAGGTATGAATACAGGAATTCTGTTATCGCATATGCCATGGACCCTTCTGCCTCTACAGAGAATGTTCTCCCTGTTGGAAGTCTGTGTTGTGCTTCCATATCCAAGAGTGTCTTTGCTG
This sequence comes from Candidatus Methanomethylophilaceae archaeon, assembly GCA_963676235.1. Taxonomy (GTDB): domain Archaea; phylum Thermoplasmatota; class Thermoplasmata; order Methanomassiliicoccales; family Methanomethylophilaceae; genus JALNYB01. The sequence goes on along the minus strand of OY781044.1, from coordinate 255,059 downwards.
TCAGGGTCCTTTTTTCTTTGATATTGTTCAATGCAGGTGCCGGGTCTTTGTCGAGCGCCTTGCAGATCCTGGAGATCCAATCCTCAACAGCTTTGAAACCGATCGGAGCTCCGCTGTCGGAGTACAGGTAAGGTATGCCGTATGTCCGTTCATACCAATCTGCCGTATCATCTCCGTATTCGGGGAACATCATAACATTAAGTTCAGCATCTGCGGATCTTCTGATGCCCGCTGTATCCCAGCCTGTACCGACATTCTGACATACGGATATGCCGCAGATATCTAACATAGAGGTCATTTCTTCAAGGTCATCTTCCCAGTTAAGGTGCGAGATGGATAGTCCTAGGATATTTACAGTATCCTTTTTTGGTATTCTTTCGGGTTTTATAAGATTCAATATGCTTATTATCGTTCTTTGATAACCGATACACTGAGATTCGGAGTATCCTGGTGTCTCTATTCCCAAGATAGGGATATTCTTAGATGTTATCGATCCAACATCCTCGCCTATGAGTGAGGTTCCGGGCGAGTTCACGATACCTATGAAACTCGGTTGGTCTTTTTTCACAATATCGGAAAGATCTGTGAGTTTTTCTGAAGCGCCCATGATATAATCATCCTCTTGCAGGTATGTACATGGGATGCGCGGCTGTCCGAAGTAGTATTTTTTGAAGAATCTGTAGGGATTGCAGAATTGAGGATCATTATCCGATCTGTTAGTGTATGCGAATTCTGATGATGAGGATGGGCAATATTTGCATCCTGTGGGTCCGTGTACTATGGTACATCCGTCTTTTATGCCTTCAAGTGCCAAAAGTGCACCCATCATCCCTTCGGGGGTTTCATAATTAAATGACATCGTTCCTCCATTCTTCTCTTTTTGGAGCTTTATCTGCTCTGATCCACGATTCGGCAAAATCCAATCCGGTGTACGGTCCGATGTCTGGAACCAAAGGTATGTATGATTGGCGGATGTTCTTTTTCAGTTCTACATGCGACTGCGTAAGAAGGAGATCAGGTTCTTTTTCTTCTATATCCTTCAGCATCTCGGGTATGTTGAAATCTTTCACGAATTCTATCTCAGGATAATCATTAATCGTATTGTAATCGTTGAAATAATCAGAACGATCGAGGACAACTACTCTTTTGATATTCATACCTGCCATTTTGATCGTCTCAAGTATCCAATCGATGTCTTTGTGCAGGCTCATAATGTAAACAGATTGTCCGATAAGTTCGTCTTTCATAAGAGCTAGGCGATCCGAATATGCGTTTTTGATCTCGGTCATGGTCTGTTCGGCTCTTTCTCTTATACCGAAGTACTCTGCGATCTCCGTAAGCCACATTTCCGTGCCTTTGAGTCCTGGACGAACGACATTCTTTGTAAAATCCATTTGATATTCGTTCTGCATGAAGTCTTGAAGCATCAGTGCGAACCTGTCCGGTGAGATCAATATATTCAGATCCGCGGCGGTCATGGATTTTATGCTTTCTATATCGGTATTTCCGATGCAGTTGCAGTTGATCTTTATTCCTATCATATCTAGAAGTTTTTCAGTTTTAGAATTGTTCGAGATGCAGTTTGTGGAGATCGTTTTTATGCCTACGATATTCACACTTCTTGTCTTAGGAAGGTCCTTTACGGAATAACTGCGCATGAGTCCGATGCTGGCATCGATGACTCCTTGCATGAAATCGCCTTTGACATTGCCGTCCTCTATCAAATTCAATATCTTGACACCTGGGTATTTCGATTCAGTATTTCTGGAGATCCCTTCGGCATCATCACCGATTATTCCGGACGTACACGATGTGATCAGGGCAAAATTATTCTTCCCTGTTTTTATCAGACGGTCGAACGTCTCTTCCAGTTTGCTGTTTCCTCCGAATATCATGGTTGATTCAGACATATCCGTGCATTCGATATCAGGTTCAAGGAATCCTTTGATCGGTTTGTCTTTCATTATATATGAGCGTCTAACGGCATTGGAGGACATCTGGAATGCGAATTGTGCGCAGTTCCTAGGAGAGTGGAGTACGGTCGTTAGTCCTGTTACGGAATCAGTGACAGTGGCAGCTCCCGCAAACGCACATCCGTGCAATTCCTCCTTTCTTTCTACATTTCTTGAGGTGTATGGTTGTTTTGGAACGGGTGTGACGGTTTTTCCAATGTCTGTTTTGATAAGTTTCTTTGTAGTGGTGGTTTTACCTAGGACGACTTTCTCTAATTCTTGTTCGTTCAGATATCTAGCTGTGTATTTCTTTCCATTCATCACATGGTCTGAAAGTTCAGAGAATGCCTTGTGGAGTTCGGATTTGGGAAAAGCTTCTACAACGGTCTTTCCTATCTGTTCGGCTTCCATGAATGTTCTCGATCTGGAGAATTTAGCTATTATCGGGATTCCCACGGCATCTGAGAATCTTTTCACTCTTTCCAATTCTTCGTCTTCCCCGCGACTGTTGAATATTATCCCTCCGATCCTGTCCGGATTATAGTTTGCAGTTCCTCTGAGGATGTTGTTCGCCGCATAGATGGACATGAATTCTCCGGAAGTTACAACATATACAGTGTCAGCATAATCATTTCTGAGCGGAACGGCAAAGCCTCCGCATACAACATCTCCGAGGACATCATATATTATCACATCAAGATCTATGGAATCCAATCCGAGTTCATGCAGGAGATCGAATGCGGATATGATGCCTCTCCCTGCACAGCCTATTCCGGGTTCCGGCCCTCCTGCTTCGACGCAAAGACATCCTTTGTAACCCTGTCCGATGATATCGCCGAGTTTTCTGTCTCCGGGAACGGAATTCTTAAGATAATCTAGAACCGTATGGGAATCCACCCCTCCTTCTAGAAGTCTGGTGGAATCGTGTTTCGGATCGCATCCGATCTGCAATACCTTTATTTCTTTTTCAGATAAGGCTGCAGTAAGGTTTGAAGAAATGGTGGATTTTCCGATACCACCTTTTCCATAGATCGCGATCCGCTTCATGTAATGGATATATCATCCATTCATATTAATATTGTTTATTCAGCAAGGGGTCATTCTTAATATATGACACTTTGATGGCAGTGCAATGGTCAGATGTATACGTGTTCTGAAGAAGGACGGTGAACCCGTCAGATCCAAGTTAATCTCAGTGGGATTGTTGGACCTGCATTTCAGAATACGTTCAGATGGTGATCATATCCTGCTTCCGGTAGTTTGCGATCATTTCGAGGATTATGAGATAATCGACAAAGAATTGGAAGTTCAAAAACACACGGAAACCGATTATAGAGAGCTCGTTGAGATCCCATCGGAATTAAAGGGAAAATTACCGAACTCATATGATGTCATCGGTGACGTGGCACTTATCAAATTAGAAGATGAATTGCTTTCATACAAGGGGCAGATCGGCAAGGCACTCATGGCAGTCATCCCAAGTCTGAGGACCGTGATGCTGGATTCTGGAGTCAAAGGAGAATTCAGGATAAGGGATCTTGAACAGATAGCGGGAACAGGGACATCCGAGACCATCCATAAAGAATTTGGAACGAGGATGTTGACGGATCCGGCAAAAGTATATTTCAATCCAAGATTGGCAACGGAAAGGGAAAGGATAACTTCAGAAGTGAAGTGCGGGGAGATAATAATCGACATGTTCGCAGGTGTAGCACCATTTGGAACTGTCATATGCAAACATGCGCATCCGAAGATCATGTATTCCATTGATCTTAATCCAGAAGCTGAATATTTTGCAAAAAGGAATGTTGAGATGAATCACATCAGGAATCTTGTCATCATCACCGGAGATGCAAAAGAAGCGGTCAAGGACCTTCCACAGGCAGATCGCATCATAATGAATCTTCCGCAGATGGCAGATCAGTTCCTTCAATATGCTTTGGAAAAGGCTAAGGTAGGAGCTACGGTCCATCTGCATAAGATAATCGAAAGATCAGATTTCGATGATTTCGCAAAAGAACTCGTATCTAAAATGAAAGGATTCGGATATGACATGCATATTGCGCGCACATCCGAATTGAAGACATATTCGCCCACGATGAGCGTCTATGTGTTGGATATTATAAGGGATTGATCACTTTTTGATAGGTTTCAGAGTTACGCCCGTCTGTCCCTGATAGTTTCCGCTTCTCTGTGCATAATCCTTGTCGGAGACTGTTGTGAGAGTCTCGAATACCATCTGGCAGTATCTTTCTCCGATAGGTATCTCGATGACATCATCAGTGGCGTTGTATGAACCGAGTGTAAGTGTTCCCTCGAATCCTGCATCGATCTTCCCGAATGCTGAAATCACACCTTTTCTTATCCATGTGGTTCTTAGCCACAGTTGTGCGCAGACATCAGTTGGCATTTTCACCCTTTCCATTGTAGAGACATAGAACATGGTTCTTGGAGGTATCTTAACCGTTCCTTCTTTTTTTACTTCTGTATCTCCTCTGATCGATATTTCCGCCACTCTGAGGTCATATCCATTGGGAGTGAGTCCTCTTTCGTGGTAGTCGCTGATGCCAAGGTAGCCTGAGGCCATTCCGGCCAGAATATCTTTGTCTGAAAGTATGCTCATGTGATGCAAGAAACAGTATGTTTGATTAAAAGGTTTTTTAGAAGTTATCCGAAGTTCCCGATATACGGGATTTCTTCTCGAAGAATCTGAATGAATACCACGCGACAATCGCGAATATGATACCAAGCACTGTCATCATAACAATCTGTAACCACAGATCAGCAAGAGAAGCTCCGTTCACTGCACTGCGTGTGGCTTCTACAGCGTATGTCAGAGGCATGCAATTGGAAATGACCTGTACCCAATCCGGAAGGTAGGATATCGGGAAATTGACCCCGCTGATCAGAAGTCCGATGTATGAGACTATGTTTGCAATTATCGCAGATGTTCTCAGATGGATACCGATACTTCCGACCATCAATCCCAATCCGGTTAACGACAGACATGTAAATATCATTATGATCGCAACAGAAAGGAAATTACAGGCTGCAAAACTCACATTGAATACGAACGCGGCATACGCGAGAGATACGAGCATAGAACAGAATCCAGTGAAGATACCGACTGTTGACATTCCCAAGAATATGGTGAACAGAGGAGTGGGAGTTTGTATCAGGCCACCGAGGGTTCCTGTGTGTTTTTCTGTACCCGGTACCTGCGATACGGATGCCAATGTGGTGATAGCCACGCTCTGTACAGCATTACCTATGACCACGTAAGTGACAGTGACTTCCGGGTTTCCGATGTAATCTGCAAGAATAACGAAGAAATACATCGAGAAGAAAGATACTACGAGTATCTGTATCAGCCAATATATCGGCGGAGTGAGTGTGAATTTATTGATGAATGAGTTCTTTGCAGTTGCTTTCAGTACCTGTAATGTAGTTGTTTCAGACATATCAGTACCTCGTAGCGCTGCCGTCAGACAGGATCCTGCGTTCGACCTTCGACATCACAAGGAATGAGGCCGTCAGGAACAATGCCGATAGGATTAAAATGGCAAGTATGTCTACGTAGACAGAAACGCCCATCATACTTTCATAGCCCTCTATCGCAGAGTATTTCATAGCATCTATTCCCCATGCCGGAGGCAGGATGTAAGAGATGTATTGAAGGGAAGTCGGAAGCATGGTTATCGGTACAAGGGCGCCGCTGAGCACATAGATGGGATATTCGAAGATGGATGAGAAGAAAGAACCCATCCTTGTGAATACGAACGATGTTGAGATGAGCATCCCCACAGATGATAGCGAGAACAGCGTCAGGACAAGCATAAAAAAGAATCCTATCGGGTTCATGAGACTGAGTCCGGTGTCGAAGATCAGTTCTGCGACGATGAAAATAAGCATGGCGTTCATCAATCCTATGAATGCGTTCCACAAAGATCTTCCCAAAAGTATATCGAATATGCGCGTAGGGGAGCACAGCATAGGTTCGAATGTTCCGTTCACTCTGTCATAAGCTATGGTGAAACTCGAGGCGAACAATGTGTTGGCCCACATACCTAACACTCCTCCCCCTAATACTGCCTGAAGCACAATCGGCCCGGTCACATCCTTGTAGATGAAGAGCATGACCATTGTGAAAAGGAAGGGCAATATGAGGCTTGGAATTATCCACTGAGGGTCGGTTATGAATTGAATGGCCTGCTGTCTGAATCCTGCTTTTACCGCCTGGAAACTCATTCTTCGCCATCTCCGACAAGTGCAAGGTACGCGTCTTCGAGTGTTATCTCTTCTATACCGATATTTTTGATGGTGTAATGGCGGAAGATGTTCTCATACACAGAGAGATCGTTATATTCGATAGGGATTGTGAATTTGGTCACGAATCTTCCGTTTAGAAGTTTTGTCACCTTCGAATCAACATTCATCTGCGTTCTCATGGATTCGATTGCAAAAACAGGCTCACGCTCTGTAACCACCCGGATAGAAGACGAGTTAGATATTGAATTTTTGATATCAGTGACGTTTCCTTTTCCGACGATCTTACCACTAGACATTATGATCATATGATTGCATAGTTCTTCAGCTTCGAACATATAATGGGTCGTAAGTATGATCGTCTTTCCGCCGTCTGATAATTTTCTTATGAGTGATCTGATCTCTTTGGATATCTCGGGATCCAATCCGATCGTGGGTTCGTCCAGATAGAGTATCTCAGGATCGTTAATCAATGCATGGGCAATATGGATCCTCTGTTTCATTCCTCTTGAATAATTCTCTGTTTTGATGTCGGCTGCATCGGTGAGCTCTACCAGTTCCAAAAGATCGTCGATGAGTTTCTTCTGTTTCTTTTTCGGTATATTATAGAGGTCTGCGAAGAATTCAAGATTCTGTCTGCCCGATAATCTGTAGTAAAGTCCTCTTTCTCCGCCGGATACGACATTGATCCTGTTACGAAGAGTACGGACGTTCTTCTCATCGGTTACGTCTAATCCGAGGATCGTGGCCTTTCCTGATGTAGGGATAAGAAGGGTCGAGAGCATTTTGATCGTGGTGGTCTTTCCGGCACCATTGGGCCCTAAAATACCATATATCTCTCCTCTTTTTACATTGAATGATATTTTGTCGACAGCTACCTTTATTGTATTTCCGTTATGATGTGAACTGAATGTACGGGTAAGGTCTTCCACAACAATCGCATAATCGGAATTATCCATGTTTACTGATTATATATCTCTTAGATAATATTTTAGATTATATATCCACCGTTCAATGCCAGCAATTTTTTTCATCGAGATAGAACTGTTACAAATTCACAAAATTATTATATACGTTAGCTGGATATATTGTCCAACAGGTTTATACCTTAGGAAGATAAAATGGCTGTAGATAAAAAATTGATCGCGATCGTTGCGGTCATAATCATAATTGTGGCTGCAGTAGGAATTTACTGGTATGCCACAAAAAATAATGAAAACGATTCAAATAAAGTGACATTCCTCATAGAAGATAATGATGGAATATATTTCTGGATTTCCGGATCGGGAGAAATGACGGATGATGCTCTTGAAAATGCGGTAGGTAAAAGTGCTGTAGATCTCGATTCTTCTGAATCGAGTTATGGTATTTCTATAAACGGGATCAATGGACTAGAAAGTGAATCAGATTGGTCTTATTATTGGGCCACATACACATATTCTGATGGTGTGTGGACATATGCCGAGGATGGTCTCTCGTTAATGAAATCATCAGATCATGATTATATTGCATTGTTCTACGTTGCAAATAATTATCCATCTGATCCTGTATTGCCTGATAATATTCCTAGTGTACAGGATGCTAAAGTATGGACTAAGAACACCAACGGGGTATTGTTTACAATTCAGTCTCAGTCTGGTATGTATCTGCGTGTCAATGGAACGGGAACCACAGTGTATGATGCATTATTCAATGCAACATCAAATTATAAAATAGAGTTCACAGGTGCAGATTGGAGTTCTGGAAAAGCTATAAAGACGATTTTCGATCTTGGAACCGTCAACAATGATGGTGTGTACACGTATTGGAATACTAAAGTTCTATCTGATGATGGAACTGCCTGGGAAACATCTGAATTCATTGTGGGAAATCTCACATCTTCTGAAAATGCACAGATATGTCTTTTGTACGCCACAGGTGTAGGAACGCCCACAGCACCAGTTTATTCCGCGTAATTCTGTTAAATACAAAATAAACTCTTTCTAAACCTTTTTTTAAATCGATTCAACATGAAAATTGTGAGACCAATGGAAAAGATCAAGATCAAAGTGGCAATATCTGTCTTCTTAGTAGTATTAGGCGCTTTACTGGCATTCGTCATGGTTCCATCTACGGCATCGGCATCGACTGATGGGATTATCATAGATTTTGGAGACAGAGACATAACATATGTTTCTGTTGATGTCAATTCTTGTCCTAATGCTATGTCCGCATTGGAGTATGCGTGTTCATACAGCGGATTCGAATTGATCGTTGAGGGTTCATCTATTATTTCTATCAATTCATTCCCATCTTCGGGAAGTGTTGCCACGTGGGCGTTGTATGTTACAACAACAGGCTCTACGGAGTGGACAAAGATAACCGGAGATCCTGCCGATATACAGATCGATGGTTATTCAGCGGTTGCGTGGGGATTATGCATCGACGGTGAATTGCCAACTACAGCGGTTGATGCTACAGGGTATTGCTATTATGGTTACGGTCAGGCGACAAGGGTGGTTAGTTTGGCTCCGTCTTGTACTGAAACAATATGTGCTGACGGGGGTTTGAATCTCATAGTGGGTACGGATCAATATAGCAATTATCCTTCGGCGGTGGTAGAAGGTCAAGAAAATGGAAAGATCGCCATAGTAGGAGGATATACCAATCCAAGTTATGAGTTGATAATAAAAACTAATCCCGATCTTGTTATTTGTATCGCCACTCAGACTGGACATTTGACAACGGCCGAGAAGCTAAGGGCCGTAGGTATCGATGTTGTTGTGACATACGGTGGGGAGAGTATCGATGCGATATTGGATAATACATACATTGTCGGAATGTCAATGGGATATGATATGAAGACACATGCAACCCTGGATGAATTGGAAGGCGGATTGCAAGACATAAACGATGTACTTTCTAATTACTTTCAGATAGAATATCCATCTGTGATGGTGTCTTTGTCAGCATCTAAGTCACCATGGGTAGCTGGGTCGGATACGTACATTTCTGATATACTTTCATACACATATTGTATCAACAGTTATTCAGGAGAATCCGGATGGGCGATGGTCAACAGCGAGACTGTAGTTCAATACAATCCAGAATACATCATAATTGTGAGTTCGGACTACAAGGATACAGAGGAAAGTTATCAGGCGATGTTAGATTCTTTAAGTTCGGAATGGAAGAGCACAGATGCATATAAAGATGGCAACATTTACCTGTTCACGGAGTCAGCTACGGATTTGGCATCCCGTCCATCGGTTCGTGTAGCACAGCTTACGGAATTAGTAGCTAGGATAATGCATTCTGATGCATTTGATGACATCATTGTTCCGCATTATATCGGGGATGATTATGTCGATTATCTAACTTATACGAAAGATTTAGGATTCAATTGAGGCATTCGATGAAAGGAATTGATAAGGTTGTAATAATAGTGATGATACTTGTATTGGTATCTACGGCTGCAGGTGTTGCAGTTTCAAATGCCGACGGTACATCGGATTCTTCGGATATGGTACTCATAGACCTGGGTAATGGAGAGACGTATTGGGCTTCTGTTGACACATCTCAGACAACCATAGGAGGTGTTATAGGATCTGCGTTGAGTTCTTTAGGTCTTACTTATACAATAAACGGGTCAGAATTGATAATCGACGGAATCAGTAACAAGATGATAGGTTCTATCTCAACAATATGGAAAACATATACTTGGGTAGATGATGGATGGATCGCATCGACCTTTGTTGCGACCGCATCTTATTCTGGTGGAAGTATCGCTGTAGGATTTTATCCGTCTGGAGTGCTTCCTTCTGAGACACCCGATTACACGACAGCGTGGATAATGGCAAGAGGAGATGCCATACAATCAGGACATCAAACGACAGAGACCTCATCGAGTTCGAAGGCTATTTCTCCATATTCATATTCGTACGGGAAAGATAGTTATGTTTGCGGTTCTGTTCTTGTAGTTGCAGATAAGGTGTATGTTGTTGCGGGAGGAGGAAATTCGTCATCTTCTTCAAGCCCCACGTTATATTGTTATGACAGAATCACGGGCGACAAGTCTTGGTCGTTCTCTTATGATATAGGTGCAGGATACGAGACCGCAACGGGTGCGATAGTGGGAGATTATTACTATCTTCCGGCTACCAACGGAACACTTTACAGAATTCCGCTTGACGGTCCCGGAGAGAACAACAGTGAGGTCATACAGCTTGAAATATCTAAGGCATACGATCACACCCTGATAGGAAATACCTATGCTACCGGTCCTTCTACACTCACATATGATTCAGGAGTTCTGTATTTCGGTTCAAGTAATGGGTATGTTTACTGTGTGGATCTGTCTTTGAATGTTATTTGGAGCACCGCGGTCGACGGATGCATATACTATTCATCTGTAACAGTTCAAGACGGTTTGGTCTACGCAGGAGCATTGAACGGATATCTTTATGTCATGAACTCTTCGACGGGAGAGATGTTAGCTTCAGCAGATGTCTATTCATATGAGAAATCAGGGAAGACATACGGACTCGTGTCTGTGCCGGTGATAGTCGATGGATACATATTCGCTCCATTCTCCGATGGACAGGGAATGAATACAGTATATGGCGGGATCGCGGTCTACACATATTCCAACGGCGTCTTAACAGAAGTTGCATTCACTGATGATATGGGTCGTACAGGCACATATCTTTTACCCGTGGTGTCAGATGGCTTCACAGGAGTTTATTTCACATCTTCGAAGGTATCTCTAGGAAGAATGTTCATTGACGGTTCGTATGAGGTATCTAATTCTAGCATTGAATCGATAAAAGCAGGATTAGTCCTCGTCAATGGTAATACAATCTATGCTGCAGAGTACAACAGTTCAGGCTATATGTACCAGTTCGATATGGATGGAAATATAATCGGAGAGTTCCAGCAGCCTGATAATGTGGCCGCATGGTGCATGTCACCGGTCGTTATCATCGATGATTGGATCTATGCGGGAACAGATGGAGGATTTTACTCTGTAAACGGAGAACTCACTGTGAATTCTCCGAGTTCTGGAGGCATCAGTGTTACAATGATAATATTAGTGATTTTGATATGTCTTGTAATATCATTTGTTGCATATTGTGTTTACATAAAAAAGACGAAAAATATTCCGCCTATGGCCTATATCGCAGGGTATCTGTCGAAGAAAAGCGGATTCAATAATGATAGAGTATCCAAAACAAAACAGAATAAACGTCGTTTATTGATCGTTTTGATATTCGGCGTAGTATTGACATTCATCACATTCATGTGCTGTTTGGCATTCGGACCTTCGGGCACGATATCTCTTTCGGATGCATTTTCAGCGCTTATCTCTGCGATAGGAAAACACGGGCAGAATCTCTCCTATAATGAGATAATAGTATACGAATCGCGTCTTCCGAGAGCCATTGCGGCACTGGGTGTGGGAATAGGTCTTTCTGTTGCAGGATGCATTTATCAGGCGATCATCAGGAATCCGCTTGTGGATCCATATATAATGGGAGTATCCGCGGGAGCAGGCACGTTCGCAGTTGCTGTCATCGCAGCTGATTTCACATTCTTCGGATTATTGGCAGGAAGCAACTTTGCAACACCTATCGTTGCGGTATTCGGAGGTTTGATAGCATTCGGACTTACGATGTTGATCGCGGAGAAATCAGGCGGTTCGTCAACGAACTATGTGTTGGCGGGAGTTGTAATAGGATTGGCATTCTCGTCTGTTCAGACAATCATGCTTGTAACCACGTCGTCTGCGCAATTGCATAGTGCCATATCATGGCTTTACGGAAGTTTTGCCAATATAGGATGGAATACGGTTTGGCTGGTTTTCATTCCTGCTGTGTTGATGTCGTTGGTTCCATTGCTTTGGGCCAAAGAATTGAATCTTGTTCTTTTGGGAGAGGATCAGGCGCGGCAGATGGGTCTGAATGTAAAGAGATTCAACAGATGGATGCTCATTCTAGCATCTGTTATAACATCGGTGTGTGTGGCATTCGTCGGTATCATCGGATTCGTCGGATTGGTCATACCTCATATGTGCCGTATGATCCTGGGTGGGGACCACAGGCTTGTTCTGCCTGCTTCCATAGCAACGGGAGGAGCACTCATGTTGTTCGCAGATCTATTGGCGAGGATGATCATGATCCCTCAGGAATTGCCTGTAGGAGCTATCACGACGATCATAGGAATACCGCTGTTTGCTTATCTTCTTATCAAGAAAGGGAGGATGTACGATGGATGAAACACCTTTGTTGGAATTGAAAGGTCTCAACAAATATTACGAGAACGGGTATCATGCAGTGCGCGATGTATCATTCAAATTAGAACCAGGAAAACTTGTAGGTCTAATAGGACCCAACGGTTGCGGAAAGACATCCATGATGAGATGCATAAACAAGATGCATCCGATGTCCTCAGGAGATGTTATGTTGGACGGGCAATCAGTTCATTCCCTGACCATATCCGAGATCGCAAAGAAAGTAGCCAACGTTCCCGCCGAATTGAAGAACAGTTTCGGTCTAACCGTTTATGAAACAGTGATGTTGGGAAGGTATCCTCACCTCAAGAATATGTGGTGGGAGACAGATGTTGATGAAAGCTCTGTTATAGATGCGCTGAAGAAATTCGGTGTCACCCAATTGCAGGACAGGCCTCTCAACATGCTTTCAAGCGGAGAGAGGCAGCGTGTCCTCATCGCAAAGGCATACGTTCAGGAACCGAGGCTCATGCTCGTGGATGAACCTACTGCGCATCTCGATATGAAATACAAGCTAGATGTGATGGAATATCTTACGGCAATGGTCAAGAAAGATATGACGATCCTTGTTGCAGAGCATGATATCTCGCTTATGGCAAGATATTGTAATCAATGTATCATCATGAAAAAGGGCGAGATCGTATCCATGGGGGATCCCAAGGAGATCATAACCGAACAGCTCATTCAAGATGTCTATGAGGTCAGTGCTTCTGTAGGATTCGACAGGGATGGGGAATTATTCGTACTCCCCAAGAAATATGTCGGCGATTACCATCTTTGATGCAAATGATGGATAGAATTGTATCCACGCGATAGGATTAATAATCCAACCACGATGCACCCAGTGAATAAAATGAGGTCAAGGAACGCATTGAGGGGACTTCCCAAAACAGTTCACGGCGGTCAGGCATGGAAACTTGACGGCGTAGAGGATTACAGTCATAATTTGAATCCTTTCGGGCCTCCGGCGGATCTGGATGAGATAATCCTGTCTGCCGTAAACGAGATAGGTCACTATCCGGACGATTCATGTATAAAACTCAAGGAGACGATCGCAAGAACGTTCTCCGTGGATACGGAGAATATAACGATCGGAGCAGGTTCTTCTGATATCATAAGGAATTTTCCTAATACTTTCATAAATCCAGGTGACAAGGTCCTTTTGAGCCGTCCGTCATTCGCGGAATATGGTCAGCAGTGCAGGATAGTCGGAGCAGATATCTGGTGGAACGACCTCACAGAGGATGAAGATTTCAGATTGGATGCCGATAAGATCTCCGAGTTCATCGACATGGGCATCAAGGCCTTGTACATATGCAATCCCAATAATCCGACAGGACGGGTTGAACCCAGGGATAAAATCTTGAAGATCGTCAAGGAATGCGAAGAACACGATACCTTAGTGTTCTTGGATGAGACTCTTTTGGAACTGGTCGCAGATTACGATAAGATCTCGTGTGCCAAATATGTAAAACAATACAAGAATCTGATAGTTGCGGGTTCGCTTACAAAATCATTCGCGATCCCGGGAATAAGGATCGGTTTTGGATTCGGAGATAAAGATCTGATAGCAGAGATGGAAAAAGTTAGGATGACCTGGAATGTAGGTCAGATCGAACAGACAGTCGCTCGCGTCCTTATTGGAGAAAGGATGGATTATGTCCACACAGCGGCAAGGATAATGTTCGATGAATCAAAAGTGATGAATAAAGAACTGAAAGCTTTGGATTTCCCAGTCGGAGAATTATCGGATTCTTTCTTTTATTTCGATCCTCTGAGATCATTATGTATAAAAAGTGCCGAATTTCAGAAGCTTATGCTCAGAGATAATGTCATGGTCAGAGATTGCGCATCATTCGGTTATCCGTTCGAGTGGTATGTAAGGTTCAGTGTGAAGGACCGCGAGAGGAATGATCTGTTCATCAAAGCGGTCGAGAATTCGATGAAAGCGTTAAGGTGATATCATGGAACTTTGGATCGATGCGATATTTATCGTCATTGTTGCGTTGCTGATAGATCGTTTCATAGGTGAGGTTCCCAATGCAATTCATCCATTGAGATGGATGGGAAATATTCTCGGATGGCTTGACAGACGCGTGAAGAACAGAGCTTCCGGATGGGCGCACCTGTGGGGATTATTATCGTATCTTCTCGTATTTTGTATATTCTGGTTCATTTCGATTACAGTGTGCATGCTAGTGCGTGTCAAGCTCGGAGATTGGACATCAGAGATCGGAAATTATACTGTATGTTGGGGAGAGATACTCTGGATCATATTGTGCGGATTCTTCTTCAAGATATCATTTGCCGTATTCTCATTCAGAAAACACTGTATGCCTATTCAGAAGGACCTTCGCGAAGGAAATACAGAAGCAGCGGCCGCAAAAGTGCAGATGATCGTCAGCCGCAAAACAAAGGGAATGGATGCAGAGCACATAGCATCGTCATGTTGTGAGACCGTATCAGAGAATCTAGTCGACAGCGTTTGTTCGCCCACTTTCTATTTTGGATTACTAGGGCTCACAGGATCTGTAATGTTCAGATGCTGTAATCTCATGGATGCGATGTGGGGGTATCTAAACGACAAATATCGTAATTTAGGATTCTTCCCCGCAAAGTTCGATGACGTTCTGGGTTTCATAACATCAAGAGTATCGCCGGTTTTTGTCTGGTTGGCAGCAAAATTGATGCGCATGCCCCCTCATCCGGGTATAATCGAGGCGGCAAGAAGGGATCACGCCATGACGCCGAGTCCTAACAGCGGATGGCCGATGACAGCCGTCGCCGCTGCATTGGGCATATCCATGGAAAAGAAAGGAGTCTACATCATGGGAGCTGGCAGTCCCATGCCGACCATAGATGACGTCACAAGATGTTATCATCTTGTTGAATTGACATCGATACTATTCATGATCATAGTCACAATACCATTATTCGTATTCATAGGGATACATGTCGAAATATTCGCCGAGGATCTGATTCGTGGTCTGTTTGGAGGATTAATATGAAATATGTAAGAGACACCAAGATATTCGAGCATGGAGGATTGGCTACAGCTGTTATCTATCTTACAGAAAAGATGGAGGTTCTTAGCAGTGCGGTCCTGAATGGAGGACATATAATAACAGATACGTTATTCATAACACAGGTTTCTCATGGTTACAGATCAGATGATCCATTAGGAGATATAGTCACAGTAAGGAATATGCTGGAACTTCCGATGAATTCTGTAGGTTTCATGACCGCGGCTGAAGTTAAATACGTGTTCACCGGAATCGAATCCGAACATGAAGGTTGCATCACATATGCTGCAGCTACTGCAGGACTGAGTAATCAGGTCATCGCAGGGGAACTCTTAGAACACTGGGAAGAACGTTTCAAGCTCTCACAGGAAAGATATAGGATCCTTGTAGGTGGAACGATAAACATCATCGGTGTCTCTCCCGTGCCTCTTACAGATGTTGCAAAGGTCAACATCTTCATGCCTATGATAGAGGCAAAAACTTCTGCTCTGGCTACTCTGGGATACAAGGAGACCGGAACAACTTCAGACGCGATCGCCATCGTTTCTCCGATCGGAGAGAATAGAGTGGAATACGCGGGGACCGGAGTCCCGTTGGGGATCTCCATGGCAAGGTCTGTAAAAGCGGCTGTCATCTCCAATCTCGTGAAACGCGGAGATCTTCCTGCGATGGGAACATTCGTTGACAGATTGGATGAGATCGGAATAACAAAGGATGAGATGTGGAACGCAGCGATGGAGATCTATCTTCCGAATCCGGCGTGGGATATCAAGGATATGCGTTCAAGATTCGATAGGAAATTGAGTGTCCTTTGTGAAGATATCAATATATCGTCATTGGTCCAGGGTGCTATCGCATTGGAGGATCTGGGTATCAAGGATTGCATATGTGCCATGCCAAGAGGCATGTTCTCTGAAGATCCCATACATCTGATCGCAGACGAGATAATCGGAATGCAGATCGCTCAATATATTTCAGGCACAAGAGGGATCTTCGAGTTCCATCGTTTCGACAGACACAAGCCTGGTATCATCGGTAAGTTGGGACCATTCCTCGATGACATGGTATGCGGATTGGTTGGCGGGATAATGTCTGCAATATACACGGATCTGTTCGACAGCGAGATTCAGTAAATCACTATGATGTTATGGGACTGGGTCTTACCTGAATTTTTCTTTTTGCACGGTTGTAAGAGGTATTATATTGTCTGTTTCCTTACCAGATTCGATAATGATGTCTGACGATCATCAATCTGATTATTCCGGCGAAGACATACTGCCGTCCATACCTGAGGGTACGCCCACTGTGGTGGCTTCCGGAAAACCTCTGAAAGATGAGATAGCTGAAGAGAAGAATACCGAGTCGGCACAGAAGTCTTACAGGGAGGAGCTCTCTGATGAGAAGGAAGTACCAAAGAAGGAAAAGAAAACATCCGATCCTTCGTCAGGTAGTGTATCAGATGCAATAAAGGGAATGCTTTCATTCTTCACGATATTCCGCTTGAATGTCGGAGAACGTGAAATCAAGACCATGGAGAAGAAGTTCTATATTGTCCCTATTATCGGGTTCATTATCGGTTTCATAGTTGCGATCGTTGCTTTGATGTTGCTTGAATTGGGATGCACTTCTTTGTTGGGGGCAGCACTTGTTCTTGCAACAATATTCATCATTACTAAATTCCTTCATTTCGACGGTTTGACCGATTTCGGTGATGGGATGATCGCTACAGGCGACAGGGAAAAACATATTAGGGCCTTGAAAGACACCAATATAGGTGCCGGAGGATTCGGCGTAGCATTTGTTGTTACACTTATCTCGTTCGCGGGACTCACAGAGATGGGTTGGATGCTCGTTGTTCTTATATGGCCTATAGAGGTCATTGTGAAGAATGCAATGGTATCTGCGGCATATTTCGGAGAACCCGGTAATGGGATGGCAGCAGATCAGGTCCGTAATACCACTTCCTATTCGATGATGATGTCGACCGTCTTCACTTTGATGCTGGCATTTATTGCATTATTGATAAGCAGTGGATTGGTCTATTTCTTCGAAGATATCAATTATTTTACTTTACACGCAATGTCGATCATCAGTGTTGCAGTATTGGTTGCGATTGCATTGTCATTGATAGTAGGTATGTTTATGGCAAGGATAGCCAATAAGACATTCGGATATGTTAACGGAGACATACTGGGGGCAACAAACGAGATTTCACGTGCCGTGATCGTTGTGTTCTCACTCATAATTTGCGGAACGATATAATGCAAGCACTTATCAATGCAGGAGGAAAGGGGTCCCGTATGGGAGAATGTGGCATCGAGAAGCCCATGCAGATCATCGGCGGAAAGCCTGCGGTCGTGCGTGTGGTAGATGCACTCATGGCTTCCAAGTACATTGATAAGGTCCTAGTCTCCGTAAGCGATCATACCATCGAGACAGAAAGATATCTCATAGATTATGGTGTTGAGACGATAAGGACATCCGGTGAGAGTTTCATGGATGACCTTCACGAATCATTCAAGAAAATGGAAGGTGAATATGTTCTCGTGTGCCCTTCTGATCTTCCTCTTATCTCTACGAATGAGGTGAATACGTTCATCGATTCTTTCGATCCTGATAACATGGAATCCCTTATCGCATTGGTAAAATGCAGTACGGTTAAGAGCTTGGGGATAACGCCTTCGTACACTGTTGACAGATATGGACATCAGTGGGTTGTTTCAGGAATATCAATAATGAGCAGGAACAGGACCTTGAATGGAGAATATCTTCAAGAATCATACTATCAGACGGAGTGTCCGGAATTCGCTGTAAATGTAAATACTCAAAAAGAGTTGAAACTCGCGAAGGACATGTTCATCTGAATCGTTTTATAATCGTATCGGCATCCATTCATAATGATAGTAAATGCAGTTACAGAAGTCCTGTCTGAATTTGAGATATCAGTTATTGGTATAACGATATTCGACGGTGTTCCGGAAGGTATCATCTTCTATCGTGAAGGCAAATTGGTAGCTGCAGAATTATCCGATGAGACACGTTCCGGAGCTCCTGCGAAAAAGAGTAAAAGCCCTGTAGGATCGACCATAAATGCGCCTGAAGGAATGAAAGCAGTTGTTTCAGAGATAAAATTCACACGTAACAACGTCAAGGATTTTCAAGTGAGCCGTGACACCATCATTTACTACAAAGTGACCGAATTATCGTATAGATACTAATAATGTAAATTGTAAGGTATTTATCTACAAATTAATCCGGCCGTCTTTATATCAAAGAGTAGACCAGATGTTCTACAGCACTAATAAATTCTTTTTAAAGGATAAAAAGAAATATTATGTTGTTCGATTCAATCGAAGTTCATTATATTTTTGTAGATCTTGTGAACTCTTTCAAGAAGGTCATCGCATGTGATCTTTCCTTCACTTTCGATGATAGCTGCAACAGAAGATCCTCCGCATCCCACTCCTTCTTTGATATATCCCCATTCATAGGCTTGAAGGCCTTCGTAAGGGCTTGAGCTGTAATCCATGTTCACATTGATTATAGGTATATCGGGAGAAATGGAATCCATTATCTTTATCATATTGGAATTTGGATCATTAAGCAGCCATCTGGTGGTTCCCTGGAAGATATTTCCGACAACAGAAGGATCCAACCTAACAGCAGCCGCGATCACAGCCGCCATCTGAGTTCCTCCGCCTACGATGACCGGTATATGTTTCGCGGCCCCTATCAAGATACCTGCGTTCACGGGTATCATGGGGTCGCCGACACATTCTATTGCTTTCAGAGGGTCGTCTTCGAGATCTCCGATGTTTATGCCTGCCGCTTTCAATCCTTCAAGGACGGTATTCGTTTTCAATTCCTTTGGATTGTTAGGTGAACTGCTGCTTACGAGATTTTCCTTCACAACACCCATCGCCATAAGGACGGCAAGTGCGGTTGTTGTTCCGCCTGCACAACTTTCGCTGATGACGATAAAATCATAACTTTTTGCAAGTAATTCTCCGAAGACCTTTCCTTTTTCGAAGACCTCTTTTACATGTTTTACGGCATGTCCGGTGGTGACCTTTTCTCCGTATTCTCCGCCTACTTCTATGCAGGGGATATTCGGGACGATCTTGCATCCGCCATTGACAATCAGATAAGGCATCTTGGATAGTTCAAGTGCCGCTTGCGTCAGTGTTGCCGGGGTAGGGATTCCTCCTGGATTTATAGGGATGCCCTTCATACAAACGGTCTTTCCCAAGACCAATAATTCTGCATCTGCTGCGGGAGTGAACATCGTAAGTTCAGGTGTATCTCCGGCATCAGAGAGACCCGGAATAGTAGATGTGAGCGTGTTGGCGACAGTACAGGTGAATATGCCTTGCTTTCCCCAGATCCTGGATAAGATATCCATTGCGATCTTTTCATTGCCGTTAATACTCAGTGATGGCGGTAATTCGAAGTTTTTTGACATTTGTTCACCTTAGTTTTGTTTTAGGATCCTTTTTACGATCTGATCGAGCGGGATCATATCCCCATCTTTCATATCAGTCTCTATACTGGTCCAGAAGGGGACCGTCATTAATATGTGTTCTCCGGTGACACAGGATGTTCCGTGGTCAACGAAGTAAACTATGTTATCTTCATCTGAGAAATATTCCGACATCAGTTCATCGGTATGTTCAAGGATTCTGATTTTCTTATTGTGATCCTTCTCATGACTGTATTCGTCAACTTCATCGATATGAAGGAATACGTGGCCGTGTTTCAATGCTTCTTTGGCGACAGGGAATCTTTCATCAACGTTATCGATAAGATGTATTTTGTGACCTAACGCCGCTGCAACACCCAATGCTGTGGGGCTGTCGGATACGGCGGTCATGTTCTCTATGCAGGGAAAAGGAGGATATTGTTTTCCTAATTTTCCGACACCCCAAGGATTGTAAGTGAGTCCGTTCATGTCCTTCGCGATATTATCGAAAACGGTCTTGAGTTCTCCTGGGACTTCTTTGTAAGGGGCATCCACAGGAGGAGCGGGATAATCTACTGAATTATCGCATTGCATTGTCAGCACAGCTCTGCCGCTTGTGAAGAATCTGATATCGGGATCGTATTTATCCAGAAGATGAAGGTGTTTCTTCATGTTGATAACGATGTTCTTTACATCTGCGTCATTCATGCCGTATGCCCAATGGATCATTCCATTGTTGATGTAAGCGGGACTGAGGCGATAAGCGGTACGGCTGTTCTTCATGTTAAGACCGAAACCTTGTGCTTCTAATGCCGCTCTTGAAGTGTCAGGAGGATATCCAGTGAAGAATTCGTTAAGGTAAAGCTGTGTGTATCCACGCCCTGTGGTGTACATCTTATGTTTTGCTTTCGAGTACAGGAATGGCATCTTTGCCACTTCGTATGGTTTTTTACCGTTCAAATGAGGATTGGGATCATCTTCCATTCCATCTAAAAGTACGAAAAGCGTATTCATTCGATCATCTTCAGCGCGATGGCAATCTGTCCTGTCGATATTCCGCCATCACCATTGGGAACGTTGTGGTGGAATATATAGCCATGTCCGCAGCCAGAGGTCAGTTCTTTGAACATTTTGCAGATGGGAATATCGTACGATACTCCGCCGGTGATGCCTATATTGTCGATACCTTCGGAATCTGCATAATCAATCGCATTCCTGGTCAATTCCCTCATCACGTTGTATACGACAGAATATGCAACATCGGCAGGTTTCAGATCTGGTGTGATGCGCGAGAACAGATCGGCGGTCTTTATCACGCCATTTATTGTTTCGGTCTCGAATCCAGGAATAAGTTTTCCGTTATTCAACAGTGTCTCCAGTTTCATTGCGGGTTCGCCGTCGTAAGTACGATGTGTGCATACGCCGAGAGTGTATGAAAGGGCATCAAGGAGCCTTCCCATGGAAGAGCATTTCACACTTGTGTTCATTAGTTTGTTAAGGACCGCTGCATCTCTATCGTTGAATTCTGTATTCTCCGTTCCGTTCATGGAATCGATTGCAAATTTCAATCTTTTAAGATCGTATAGTGCCTTTTCAGATCCCAGAAGTGGAATATATTCTAAGTGTGCCAGTCTTTTGTATGATGCTAGATCCGCACCGAGTACTTCTCCTCCCCATGCGTTGCCGTCATCTCCGTGACCTGTTCCGTCAAGAGTTAGTGCGACTATGTCATCAAGATCATTTTCAGCAATAAGCGATGCTGCATGAGCCCAATGGTGCTGCACTTCGATCAATTGTGAATTGTATTCATTTGCCAGCTTTTTTGCGAATTTGCGGTTTATATAGTATGGATGTAGGTCCATCGCAACGGTCTGAGGTTTGCAGTCTACAAGAGACATTTGGAATCTTATCGCTTTTTCAAGATATTCTACAACACCTATACCTTCAGCGTTTCCTATATGCTGTGTAGGATAGATCCTTCCGTTCTTTGCGATCGCACCTGCAAGATTTTCCTGTGCCCCTACCGCTACGGCAGATCCTTTGTATTTTGTCGTAAGATACGACGGGATATGTCCTCTTGACCTTCTGATGAAGCATGTGTTGTCCTCGAATATCTTCATAACACTGTCATCCGCTCTGTTCAGGATAGATTGTGTATGCAAGAGGTACATGTCTGCCCCCAGTTCCATTATGGCTTCATCATCGAGTATCATGGGCTCTCCGGGAATATTCGCAGATGTCATTATGAGTGCATCATTTTTCAGACAATCGAATAGGATATGTTGCATCCCGGTGTAAGGAAGGAATATTCCGATGTTATTCAATCCCGGTGAAATGAGTTCGGTCAATTCGGATTCTTTTTTCTCGATGAGTACGATAGGTTTGTAGGGAGAAGTGAGCTGTTCGGTTTCTTTTTCAGTGGGTGAACCATATTTTTTTACGGTTTCTATATCTTTGACCATTATTGCGAATGGTTTTTGTTCTCTTCTGTACCATTCTCTCATGTGGGGTATATTGTCAAGGGTGCAGCAGATATGCATTCCGCCCCAGCTTTTTGCAACACCGATCTTTCCTTTCTCCAACATTCTGGAAAATGTTATGATGGGGTCTCCGTCGATATTTTTCCCTTCTTTGTCGATAAGGTAGTAAGAAGGTCCGCATTCTGGACAGCAGATCGTTTGGTGATGGAATCTCCTGTTTTTGGGATCTTTGAATTCCATACCGCATTTTTGGCATATTGGGAATTGCCTCATTGATGTAAGGTCCCTATCATACGGGAGTCCGGACAGAAGTGTGAAACGGGGTCCGCAATTCGTGCACGATGTGAAAGCATAGTTCTCGCGTCTGCCTTTGGATTTGATCTCAGATAGGCAGCTGGCACATATTGCCGTATCTGTCGGTATGGATATGCCGTTGGAATTCTTCTGCGAAGGGATTATCGAGAAATCTTTTACATCATCGTTCAAACGGTATTCTATTTTCTCAATGGATTCTATATTTGCAAGAGGAGGTATATTTTTCTCGAATTCTTTAAGAAAATCTTCTCCATTGTTTATATCGACGATAACATCGGAACCGTCATTCCAAACTCTTCCGAAAAGTCCTAGGGATACGGCAGTGCGGTATACTGCGGGACGGAAGCCGACACCTTGAACGGT
The DNA here is from genome assembly GCA_963676235.1 of Candidatus Methanomethylophilaceae archaeon. Lineage (GTDB taxonomy): Archaea > Thermoplasmatota > Thermoplasmata > Methanomassiliicoccales > Methanomethylophilaceae > JALNYB01. The sequence continues at coordinate 231,933 of OY781044.1, read as the reverse complement.
GCCTTTTATGACGATCCTCATGAGACCGCGATTGTTGTTAACGGTTTTTAACTATCGGTTAAAATTTGTATCAATCAGAATTCTTTTCAAAGATTTTTTTGTTCTATATGTTTCTTGTTGATTTTTTAGAAATCGCTACAGAATAGTAACGAATCGATATATGTTTGATACTCTCGTATAAAGTTACGTTCGATTTCGTGTAGGAATTATAAAAAAGTAAAGGTCTCAGGAGGTCATCCTGAGATAAAGAATTTAAATTGAACCGCAGCCTTTTGCGGCTTCGATACAATCACAGTCTGATTTCTTGATCTTCGGAAGTCCGAGTTCGAGGAGTTTCAGAACTTTCTCGAGACATTCGTTCATGGTCTTGATGACCATATCGATGCTAACTGGTTCATCATTCCACATGTCGTAATCAGTTACGGTGGCCAGACTGCAATAGCACATTCCGAGTTCTCTTGCGAGTTGAGCTTCAGGTACGACGGTCATTCCGATGATATCAGCGAACTGTCTGAACATGTGGCTTTCCGCTCTAGTAGAGAATCTGGGGCCTTCGATACAGAGATATGTTCCACCTAAATGGTAAGGGATTCCCATATCTTTGGCGGTGTTTGCAAAGATATTGTTTAGATAAGTACAGAATGGATCCGGAATCGCTATATGAACTGTTTTGTCCATGAAATACGTGTAGTCTCTACATTTTGTGAAGTCTATGAATTGATCGGCGATGACAAGTTCTCCAGGTTTGTAGTCGAGTTTCAATGAACCAACAGCGCACGCTGAGATGACATATTCAACACCTAGTTCTTTCAGTGCCCACATGTTTGCTCTGTAAGGAACACTTGACGGCGGGTGCTGGTGATTTTTTCCGTGACGGAAGAGGAATGCGACCTCAACGTCTGCGATCTTTCCGATAAGGATTTCATCGGAAGGTTTTCCGTATGGTGTGTCAGGGAAAACTTTCTTGATAAGTTCGAAGGAATCAGGATTGTAGATCCCGGTTCCGCCGATTATTGCTATCTTTGGCATAAGGCGGAGATTATTGTGGAAATATAAAATAGGAAGGATAATCAAAGTCATCATAATAATTCATATAAGTATGATTTTTGAATTTTTACTAAAGTCTAATGTTCAATACAATTTATTTTCACATATTCGATTTTACTAAAGATCTTGGAAGTGGTTGGATTCAACAAATTATTTTTTGTCTTCAAATAAGAACTTTCAAATATGACGCTATCAATGCGAGGTTATAAGTTGGAATATATATCCATCTAATATTTGGGTGAGAAAATGACAGAGAGGTCCGTATATCCGTTCGCAGCGATTGTAGGTCAGGAGAATATGAAAGAGGCTCTGCTCCTCAATACGATATACCCATCCATCGGTGGAGTCTTGATCAGAGGAGAGAAAGGAACAGCAAAATCCACAGCAGTACGTGCATTAGCTGATCTTTTGCCTGACAGACATGTGGTTTCTGGATGCGCATGTGGATGTGAATGGGGTAATACAAACACATTTTGTCCTGAATGCACTGAAAAATTCAATGAGAGTCGTCTCAAAGAATGTGTAGTGCCCATGAGAGTCGTAGAACTTCCTTTGAGTTCCACAGAGGATCGTGTAGCCGGAACATTAGATATAGAACATGCAATAAGCACAGGAAAGAAGAAATTCGAACCAGGTGTACTTGCAAAAGCTAATGGAAATATATTGTATGTAGATGAAGTAAATTTGTTGGATGATCATATTGTAGATTTGCTTCTAGATGCAGCAGCGATGGGTGTCAATTTCATCGAAAGAGAGGGTGTTTCGTATTCACATCCGTCAAGATTTATTTTGATTGGTACCATGAATCCAGAAGAAGGCGATCTAAGGCCTCAATTACTTGATAGATTCGGCCTAATGGTCGATGTTGAGGCTGAACATGATGAAACAAAGAGGATGGAAATAATTCAAAGGCGTATGGCTTTTGAGAAAGATCCAGAAGGATTCAGAGAGGACTATTCTAAAGAGGAGAATCGTTTGAGAGATGACATTGTTGCCGCACGTAATTTGGTGAAGGGTATTGAACCCGGAAAAGATGTTATAAATGTTGCAGTAAAGATTCCTTTGCATTTAGATGTCGATGGACACCGTGCGGACATCACGTTGATCAAGGCAGGCATTGCATATGCTGCATTGAATAAAAGAACCGAAGTCACTCCATCAGATATTGTTCATGTTTCAAAATTGGTTCTTACGCATCGTATGAGAAGAAATCCTTTTCAAGATTCAGCACTCAATACAGATGAGTTAGACAAATGGCTACAATCAGTGGTTGAAGGCCAATGAGAGCAACCTTTCCATTCTCCGCTATATTGGAGAATTATAATGCAAAGAAAGCATTGATCTGTGCCCTATCTTCAAAAGATATTGATTCTGTGCTGATATGTGGTCATAAAGGTACAGGAAAATCAGTATTGGCAAGATCCATAGAGACAATAGTTTCAGATAGAAAGATCATAACTGTTCCGTTAAATTCCACCGAAGAACAGATATTCGGCGGGATGGATATCGAAAAAACATTATCCAATGGTAAAAGAGTACTTTCTAACAGCGTACTTGTACGTGCCGACGGAAATATGCTTCTGATAGATAATATCAATTTGATGCCCGAAGCAATCGTATATCAATTATTGAATATTGCCAGCGGCCATGTGAATATTATCGAGAGAGAGGGAATATCTTGTGAACACGATTCCAGATATCTCCTTATTGCCACTATGGATCCCGAAGAGGGAGAGCTTTCAGATCATATGCTTGACCGGTTTGATCTATGTGTATTCACATCTAAAATCGAAGATGAAAACATACGTGGTGAGATCATAAGAAGACGTATGGAATTTGATCGTGATCCTGAATACTTTATGAAAAAATATTCTGAAGAAGATAAAAAAGTTTCTGATCAAATAAATATGGCTTCTAAACGTGTTAGATTTACCAGAGTACCAGATGGATATTGTGGCGCCATATCAGGCATATGTAATGAACTGAATGTTTCAGGACACAGAGGCGACATTTCTATGATGAATACAGCATGTGTTCTCGCTGCAATGGATGGTAGAGATGCTGCAAATCTGGACGACCTCAAACAGGCGGCGGCCATATGCTTAGAGCATAGAAGGAACGATCCGCCTGATAGCAAAGAACAGTCTCAGGATCAGAACAACGATCAAGATCAAGACGATAATAGTCAAGATAATAATGATCAGAACGAGGATTCGAATAATAATGAGGGCGAGGATGATGAGAATCATGATAACGAATCTCCAGACGATGCTGATAATCAAATTCAAGATGTTCCGTTGCCTCCCCCGCCATCAGATATGAGTGTCGAGCAACAGGTATTCTCTGTGGGAGATACATTCCGGGTGAAAGATTACCTTCCGGATGAAGAAAGGATACCAAAAAGAAGCAATTCCGGACGTCGTTCAGATTCAAGATCAGAGGATCACACCGGGAGATGTATAGGGTACATGATCCCCAGGGGAAAGATAACTGATGTTGCATTGTGTCCGAGTATTCGTGCCGCAGCACCTTATCAGCTAATTAGAGATCATTCGGTTCTTGCAATAGTAATGTCTAAAGATGATTTGCGCGAGAAGGTCAGAGAGAAGAAACAGGGCAATAGGATATTATTCCTTGTGGATGGAAGTGGTTCAATAGGTGCACAGAAACGTATGGTCGCAGTGAAAGGTGCAATATTGTCTCTTTTGAAGGATGCATATCAGAAACGTGACGAGATTGGAATGATCGTTTTTCGTAAGGATGTCGCTGAAGAAGTTCTTCCTATGACGAAGAGTGTGCTCAGGGCATACAATAAGTTGGAAGAGATACCCACAGGGGGAAGAACACCGTTGGTTCATGGACTTTTGAAAGGGTATGAGACACTTAAGAGTTGTATTACAAAGGATTGTCATCCCATAATGATTATACTCACAGATGGGAAGAATAATGTTTCATTTACTCAGGGAATAAAGCCCCTGGATGAAATGATATCAACAGCCAGATCTTTGGCTGGTACTGGAATAAGATTTGTGGTGATCGATACCGAGGCAGGGGCTTTGAAATTCGGTCTTGCAATAGATTTATGCAGAAATCTCAATGGAACATATTTGCGTCTCGAAGAGCTCAACGCAGATTACTTAGAGCGCTCGGTTAGATTGGTCATGGATAATGAAAGGAAATGATCTACAACAATATTGTATTCAATATCAACATAAAAACAAGATAGTTGAATTGTTTATAGATGTTTGATTTTTTGATAGTTTGAGAGAGATATTATTTATCTTCAAATATGCTGAGATAGAATGTTTATATATCTCATTTCCGTTATCGAGTTGGATTATACGTCCAACATAATTAATGTCTTGATTTGTGGCGTATATTTACGAAATAAGTTGGATTATACATCCAACATGTATAGCATTAGGAGGAGAGAATCAAATGGAAAAAAATACAAAGATCATAGCAATAGTCGCTGTTGTTATCATCGTGATAGCAGGCGCAGGTGTTGCTTTGAGCGGCGTCTTTGGAAACAGTGACAAAGGTTTCTCAGCAGTCACTGTTACAGATAGCATGGGTAGAGAAGTCACCATTTCATCGATAGACCGGATAGTCACAGTAAATTCAACGACAACAGAGATATTGTGTGCTTTGGGAATGTCTGGTAACATAGTTGGAACAACAAGTGACAGTGGCACATATGATACAAATTCCTCTATCATAGGAATCGATGATGATGATTATCCTGCAGCCATAGTTACTGGATTGGCAAATGGTACAATAAAGGATTTGGGAGCAATGTATAATATTTCTGCAGAGACGATAGTTTCTGCAAACCCGACGGTTGTTTTCTGTCGTGATTTTGGAACAAGCCAGTCTACATGGGATCAGCTGGAGGCTCTTGGCATTCCGTGTGTTGTACTTGGTACAGCAACGTCTATCGGTGAGATCTATGATTATGTGGAGATAATGGGAGAGGCTGTTGGAAAAGTATCTACGGCAAATAATCTGGTATCTCAGATGAAGAATGTGGTATCAAAGATCTCTACATGGTGTGAAAAAATAAGTAGTGAGTATGGGTCCCCCACGGTTGCAGTCATGATGACGAAGACATATGCTTGCGGTGGATACATATCAGGAACACCAATACTCGATCTGATCGGTGCTACTAATGTTTATGATTTTACCAAATATGCAGAAGTATCATCGGAATCATTGGCACAGGAAAATCCTGATGTAATAATTTACACAAGTTTGGCTATGGGGGATTCGAATGATTCCGCAATAGCATTTTTAAACGGTATATCGAGTGATCCAATTCTGGGAAGTTTAAAGGCGGTTGAAAATAATCAAGTATATGCGACACTAGGTGCCGCATCTACAGCAATGTCTATCACATCGCCTAATTATATTTCTGCAATTGCAATGACTGCGATGTTTGTATATGCAGATCATTTGGGATTCGATATATCCAACATAATGGATGACGATAATTTCACAGAATATCTATCACAATTCTGGAGTTTGATCAACGAATGAACGAAGACATCCCAGGTCCGATGATTGCAGATGCGTCGCCAAAAGATACGAGCGCATCTAAACACAAGTGGGTAAACAAACATCCTAAAGAAAAGTTGTTGGCTATATTGATACTCGGATCTGTCTCTATAGTTTTACTTTTTATTTTTTCATTAACGATGGGTGTATACTCGATGAGCTTTACAGAAGCTCTCAATAATGTTGTCAATATAATATTGCATTTTGGTCCTTCGAATGATATGGGCGAAAAGATAATTTATTTTTTGAGGATGCCCAGGAGTATATCGGTACTTTGTGTAGGTGCAGGATTGGCGGTTGCTGGTGCAATAATGCAGTCTTTGATACGTAATCCTCTTGTAGATCCATACATAACAGGTGTATCATCAGGTGCATCATTCACTGTTGTTCTGGTAACTTTGGGGGGTTTCTCATTCGGAGTATCTTCTGGACTGGCAATTCCGATTGCAGCCATAATAGGTGCTATTGTGGCATTTTCTCTGACAATGGCGATCGCTGAAGCTACAGGTGGGAAGGCAATGAGCTATGTGTTGGCCGGAGTGATCATATCCACAGGTCTTTCCGCTGCGACCACTTTGATCATTTACTTCAATTCAAAGGATTACGCAAACATTATGCATTGGATGTTCGGATCTTTCATGGATCTTTCATGGTCCAATGCATTGGTTATTGCTTTCACTGTTGTTCCTATAATTTTGATAGCACTCGTATATTCAAGAAAGATGAACATTATTCTTCTGGGTGATGAACACGCAAAGTATCTGGGAATGGATACAAGGTTATTCAAACGCGGAATGATGGTTCTGACGGCGGTTCTGACGGCGTTCTGCGTGGCATACTGTGGTGTTATAGGATTTATTGGTCTTATAATACCACACGTTTGTAGGATGATATTGGGTGGCGACAACAGATTGGTGATTCCTGCATCTGCAATATTAGGTGCTTTGGTAATGCTTGTCGCGGATATATTCTGTAAGACAGTAATGGCACCAGCTGAATTGCCAATAGGTGCGGTTGTAGCTGTTGTAGGCGTTCCATTCTTCCTATATCTGCTTATAAGGGAGGGAAAGAAGTATGCAATGTGATGACATTCAAGAAGATGTAAAATCATCATGGTTTGATGCAAACGAAGTAACACTGACAGTAGGCGATCTTTGTTTTGGCTATACGAATAAAGATAATTTAGCTGGAATAAACATAGAAGCAAAAAAAGGAGAATTCGTTGCATTGATGGGACCCAACGGTTCCGGAAAAACAACTTTGATGAGATGCATCAATAAGATATTGAAGCATAGAGATGGCAGTGTAATTATCACAGGTCAGGATACAAAGGATTTGACCTGCAATGATATTTCCAAATTATGTACAACAGTTCCTGCGGACATACCCACCGATTTTTCACTCTCTGTAAAAGAATTCGTTGCACTAGGGAGATCGCCATTCATCACCAATTGGTGGTGGGAGGAAAAAGAAGATGAGATGATCGTAGAGAAGGCTATGTGGGATTTCGGCGTAACGATGTATGGTGACAGAAAACTCTTCGAATTGAGCAGTGGAGAGAGAGCTCGGGTACTTCTTGCAAAAGGTGTTGTACAAAATCCAAAAGTAATGTTGGTGGATGAGCCCAGTGCACATTTGGATATGAAATACAAAGCACAAGTGATGGAATTGCTTAAAGACCTTTCAAGAAAAGGCATCACCGTGATAATGGCATCTCACGATGTAAATTTTGTTACCAGATATTGCGATAAGATATATCTTCTGGGAAAGGGACACATACTTGATTATGGAACTCCGGAAGAAGTGATAAACGAGGGGTCTATGAAGGAGATCTTCGAAACAGACGTCATATGCGTCAAGATAGGCGGTATAGTGTATGTTCTCCCCAAACCTCCCGAAGAAAAAAAGTCAGAGGAATAATATGACAGATGATTGGAGAGAAGTATTGAGCAAAGAAGAAAAGGATTTACGTAGACTTATCAAAGTACTTCCCGGAAATGAAAAAGTATTCAGACAGGGACGGTCATTGATAGTTGCACTTCCTGATTCTAAACGGATGGTTTTGTCATCTGCCAGTTTCAATGGTGGTGTTTTTGAAGGCCCGACTGCTATTTTCAACACAACCGGTATCGGTGGTCCTGCTGAAATGAAATTAATGACTGGAGGTCGTGCAGAACATCTCTTATATTCTGTGGAATGTGCTAAGAATGTCGATATCGATCCAAAAACTTCAGTAGGGTTCGGAACAGCAGTTCATATGGATAATGCGGTTATTGTCACCAAGGCTGTTGGTGAGACCACTGTATCAGCCATAGTGACCGGGGGCGTAGAAGGAAATGGCGGAAGGGTCGGAGATCCGTCATCATATGATGAATCGAAGAAATATCAGAAAAATAAAGGAACCATTGTTATTATGTTGTTCATAGAAGCCAATCTTTCTGTTGCAACAATGGCTAGAGCAATAATGACTGCCACAGAAGCTAAAACATGTGCTCTTCAGCAATTAATGGCTTCTAGTGTTTATTCTACAGGAATCGCATCAGGTTCAGGTACTGATCAAATCGGAATAATATGCGATCGTGGCAGCTCTTTGGAATTAAGCGATGCGGGAAAGCATTCTTTGTTGGGTGAATTGATCGGTAAATGCGTATTGGAAGGCGTTACTAAGGCATTGGATAAACACGGGAATCTTAATCCAAATACACAGATGAGTTTAGTGAGACGTCTTGAACGCTATAAAGTTAAACCAGAATCCTATTTCGATTCTATTAAAAAAATGTCGTCTGAAGTAGACATGGCATCTTTCAATGAAACATTGAAATATATGTCAGTGGACCCGTCTTTAGTATCCATTGTATGCTCTGTAATACATATCCAAGATGAAATCGGTTGGGGCTTGGTCCCTTTAGAAGAAGGCACGGAGATAGGAAATAAAATAATACGGAATTTACTACTTAAGAATCTTCCTGAAGATCATTTAGAAAGTATAGGTTTTGATTTTAAAAATAATTTGATTTCAAATCTGGTATTATCCAGTTCAATTCTGGTATTGGAACATTGCGATAAAAAATACAAACATCACATGTGATATAATGATACAAATTGCAATATATGGTAAAGGGGGCATTGGAAAATCAACAATGGCCGCGAATGTCTCGTATGCATTAACAAAGAATAATAAGCAGGTCATACAGATCGGATGTGATCCTAAGCATGATTCTACAAGGTCTCTTCTTAATGGTAAAACACAGACCACAGTATTAAGTTATATACGGGACACACCTCCCTATGAGAGAAAATTGGACGATATCGTTCTTACTGGTTCATTGGGAATAAAATGTGTTGAGGCGGGGGGACCAGAACCAGGAATAGGATGTGCCGGAAGAGGAATATTAAGCACATTTGACACTTTGAAAAAACTCGGTCTCGACGATATGGATTTTGATGTTAAAGTATATGATGTGTTGGGGGATGTTGTATGCGGAGGATTCGCTGTTCCTCTAAGGAATGAATATGCCGATGCTGTTTTCTTAGTATCGTCCGGTGAATTCATGTCATTATATGCTGCTAACAATATACTGAAGGGCATAAGGAATTTCGATAAAGGCATTCCGAGAGTAGCAGGCATAATACATAACTCTCGTGGACTCAAAGATGAAGAAGAAATTGTGAAAAGATTTGCAATAGCTGTTGGTTTACCGATAATCGCATGTATTCCGCGCAGCGATCTTTTTTTACAGGCAGAGGCAAAAGGATGTACCGTTATGGAGATGTTTCCAGAGTCATCTGTTGCCTGCGAGTTGAGAAAAGTTTCGGATTACATCATCAAGATATCTAAAGATAGTAAATTGTTAAGAGACACGCATCCTCTGGATGATGAGCAAATGGGGCAATTAGCAAAAGGCGAATGTGTCCCCTATGAAGATTGTCGAATAACAAAGAACATATTATCTTCGTGTCGGGCATGTTCTCTAAAGCAATCTGATAGGATAACACGTGAGAACAACATAGTGTCGTCTTGTGCGACCAGTGGTGCTTCCTATGCTTGCAGTACTATATCCGATGCCATAACTGTCATTCACGGTCCTAAAAGCTGTGCGCATATCATATCATCAGGAAAGAATTATAGTGAACTCAAGAAGGCCAGAAAGAACGGTATTTTGGCAGATCTGCAGTCAAAGAGGATTTACAGTACAGATATGAACGATTCTGTTGCAGTATTTGGAGGAGGAAGTCTTCTGGAGCAAAAGATTCGCGATCAGATTTTAGATGGTCATAAGAATATTTTTGTGGTGACATCTTGTGTTTCAGGTATCATTGGAGATAATTCTGTAGACATAGTAGAAAGGATCAGTAATGAATATCCAGACTCATGCATAAGGATTGTAGAAGCTGACGGGAATATAATGGGTGATTGGACCGAAGGCTATCTCGGTGCGGCAGAGATGCTCATCGATTTTATAGATCAGAGTGTGGAGCCACAAGGTGACTGCGTGAACATCATTGCTGAAAGGTATTTTTTCAAGGAAGAAGGAGATGATGATGCGCGCAGTCTTTTTGAACCATTCGGGATAGATATAAATTGTAGATTTATGTACGAATCAGATTTGGACTCTATAAGGAATATGAAGCGTGCATGTGCTAATTTCATAGTAACAGTAGATGAGACGTCTGTAGGTGTTGCAAGACTTCTTAAGGAAAAGGCAGGAATTAAAATCAACCCTCTGACGATGCCAGCAAGTATGAGTGAATATAAATTGTGGGCCTCAGCGATAGGTCATCTTTTCGGTAAGGAGAAATTAGCAGAAGAGATCATAAGAAAGACAGAAGAGAATTATGAATCCGTCATCGTTCAATTAAAAAAGACAATGGGCGGTAAGAAGATAATAATCGAAGATAAGTTCACACAGGATATTGATTGGTTAATCGAACTTTTGCAAGATATGGATGCAGAGATAATATTGATAGGCGTCGGCCCTAAATATATGTGGAAGGAGAAGTTGGAAAAATCCAAATATTCTGATAGATTAAGATTCAAATTTGATTATACGTATTTGGATTTAATAAACGATATCGAGGTTATGAAACCAGATATGATTCTGGGGGATAGTCTATTGACCACAGAATTGGGTATAAGGCATGCTGTATATTCTAATCCAGGTGTGGGTCTGGCTGGCCCGATCAGATATGCAAGGTTGTTCACAGATATTCTCAGAGTTCCGCAAAGAGAGGGATGGAGGGGAGTGGAATGAGTTTTGAGAAAATGTATATGGATGGGTTTACAGGAGCCATATTAGCTGTTGAGAGTTTTAAAGACGTGCGTGCGGTATTGCATGGTCCAGGCGGTTGTAGGTCTTATATGACCTCATTATCCAGACAATGCTATCCAAGAATGCGGCCTGATGATTTCAAAGAATATCAGGGTTCATATTTCTTTGGTCAGCGCAGAGTGCCATGTACATACATAGATGAGAATGATTACATCAACGGTGCGATGCCGAAGATAGAAGAATCAATCCCCATCATATGTGATATGGACGGCAAAGCCGCAGTTTTCATAAAATCTCCTGGGGCTTCGCTTATAGGGGATAACATCACAGATGCCATTGAAAGATTAGGATATTCAAATAAGGCTATGGCAATCGAGGAATCTCTGATTTCTGCGCCGTTCTCAAGCAGTTATGATAGGACAATAAAAGAAATGCTAGCTTGGAAGAATCCTCAGAGAGGAGATGTAGTTTCAAATTCTGTAAACATACTGGGTCTTCCAATAACATTTAATGATTGGCAGGATTCTCTGGATGAATTCAAAGAACTTCTTGGTGCTATAGGTCTAAATGTAATCTCATCTCCAGGTGCAGGATGCACCATGGATGGTCTCATCGATTCAGTAAATGCTGCATTCAATATTATTGTATGTCCTGAATATGGATTGGAAACTGCGAGATATTATGAAAAGAAATATGGAATACCATATATCTTGTGCGATACTGGTGCACCGGTAGGATTCAACAATACTGAAAATTGGATTAGAAAGATAGCTACTTCTACAAAGAAGAATCCAACAGCGGCAGTGGATATCATCAATGTGTATAGATGGCGTGCATATAAGAAAATCAAAGGATCGTTATTTTCTCAGAAAGCGAAGTGTAAAACGTTCGCGATAACATCTGACAGTTCTGTTGCATTACCACTTGCAAAATGGTTGTATGAATTCTTATGCATGATTCCAGAAAGTATTATATTGGATCCAGGAGCAGACGAGGAATCGGTCAAATCATTGAAAGCATTTCTAAAAGAGATAAAAATGGAAGATGTCCTTAGAAAGGATATTAATAAAATAAAGCTGAATTATGTGTTTTCCGATGGTCAAACCGCAGAGACTCTACGTTTCTTGGGAATATGTGATAAAGGCATAGATATCGGAGCACCGAGTCTTGGGCGTATTAATTTCATACCACGTCCGATTCTCGGATCATTGGGCGCCATGTATTTCTTAGATGAGGTTTACAGTTTGTTCTGAAGATAAAGAGATTCTTATGAACATGTTAGTTTATTCTACTTGGATATATATGCCAATATTATAATATGCGTGTTGTGTTCACAATCTTACGTCTGAACGTTCTGAAAACCAGTCAATGATATTTATCAAACGACTGTACTCGGAGGATACAGATTCTGAGGAAAGAAATGACATCTGAGATCATAAGGCTGGCACTCATTATAGGAGTCCCGGTGGGTTTCGTCAACGTCGTGGAATCTAAAGAACTGATAATGAAAGCAGGCATCCCGTATATCGTCGCACGCGGAAGGAAGGGCGGAAGCAACATAGCTGCCACGATATGCAACGCGATGATGTACTACAAAGGATGAGTGAGCACATGTACAATAACCATAGATCGAAGGTCTGCCGGAGGTATCTTCTTGAATGAGATAATAAGGATCGAGGGCCTGGTCAAAAGATTCGGGGACAAACCAGCCCTCAACGGCCTGGACCTTTCGGTACACGAAGGCGAGATATTCGGATACCTCGGACCCAACGGGGCAGGGAAGACGACGACGGTGCGCGTGATATCGACGCTCACCGATTACGATTCCGGCAAGGTGGTCGTGGACGGCCACGACATCGAGGAGGAGCCTTACGAGGCCAAGGAATGCATGGGAGTGATACAGCAGCAGATCTCCCTGGACAAGGACCTGACGATACGGGAGAACATGATCGTCCACTGCATGTACCACATGATGGGCAAGAAGGAAAGGGAGGAACGCATCGCGGAACTGTCCAAATACGTCGGCCTCGAGGATTATCTGGACCGCACCGTGGATTCTCTGTCCGGCGGATGGAAGAAGAGGGCCGCGATAATATGCTCGGTGCTCCACAGCCCCAAGGTGCTGTTCCTGGACGAACCCACCGCCGGATTGGACATACAGGCGAGACGCCTGCTGTGGGACCTCGTCAGGGCCCTGAACAAACGGGGGACGACCATCTTCGTCACAACGCATTACATCGAGGAAGCCGAGATACTATGCGACAGGGTCGGGATAATAGATCACGGGAGACTCATCGCGGTCGGAAGGCCGCAGGAACTGTGCGAGACCGTGGGATCCACCGTGGTGGAGTACACCAAGGAGGACGAGACCACGGAATACAGATGCTTCAGGAACAGGGACGAGGCCGACGAATTCGCGAAAGGACTCGGAAGCTACGAGAACCTGCTGGTCAGGAAGACCAATCTCGAGGACGTCTTCGTGGAACTCACAGGCAAGGCCGCGGGGGAGTTCCAATGAGCAACTTTCTCAAAGAGGTCTACTACGTAGCATGGGGGGACGTGCGCTTCCTCAGGCACACGTGGATCAACGTGCTTATAATGAGCCTGATGACGCCCCTGCTGTATCTTGTCGCCTTTGGATACGGTCTCAGGACGGGAGAGACGGACTCGGGATTCTCGTACATAGCGTTCGTCATCCCCGGTATAGTAGCGCTCACCGCTCTGTCGGCGCCGTTCTCGGCGACATCGACGAGGCTGAACGTGCAGAGGCTGTACTACAAATGCTTCGACGAGATGATGATGTGCCCGCTGAGCATGTCCTCGATAATGGTGGGGAAGTCCATCGTCGGCGTGCTGCGCGGACTGTTCAGCTGTCTGGCGCTGTTCCTGCTGGGGCTGTTCCTGGCGCCGGACCTGACGTTCACGCCGCTGTTCCTGGTGTGCCTGATAATATCGTGCTTCGTGTTCTCGTTCTTAGGGGTAGTGGCGGCTTTGATGGCGAAATCCCATCAGAGCATGGCGACGTTCAGCAGCGTGGTCATACTCCCGATGACGTTCCTCTGCGGCACGTTCTTCTCGGTATCTTCGCTGCCGGCGTTCTTCCAGGTCCTGCTGTACTGCCTTCCGCTGACGCATGCCAGCGAATGCATAAGGGCGGCAAGTCTCGGAACGGCGTTCCCGTGGTGGTCTCTCGCGGTGCTCATAGCGTTCGGTATCGCATTCTATCTGATAGGATGGAGGCTTCTGAAGACCAAGAGGATCTGAATAGCTGAAGACCACAAAAAACAGAGGGCGTATGCCCTCTTCTTTAATCGATTATTCATTCAACAACTAAGTAATTCATAGCTTGGAAGTATCTTTCGATGACATTTCTTCTAATAAACCTTCGGCATCTAGATACATCTCCTGAAGTTTACTTTTCATGTCATCGGTAGCTTCCCAAAGTTCTCTATTGATTGCTTCTAATAGATCGCTCAGCATATCTTTCAGAGCGTATGGATTATTATTTTCTATCCATTTGCGGTTATTCTCATCAAGAAGGAAATGATTGACCATTGATTCATACATCCAGTCTTCTATAACGTCTGATGTAGCATCCCAGCCTAATGCATGATTTATATTATCTGCGATAAGGTTTGCACCTACAAATCCGTGATCTTTGAGCCCTTCTATCCATTTTGGATTAAGGATTCTTGTTCTCATCATGTATGCTATTTCTCCTTCAAGATCTCTTATTTTGAGTCTATCTGGGTCTGAACTGTCACCAATAATATTCATTGGTTTTTCTTTACCATCACTACGAATAACAGCATTCATCCCACCTAAGTATGCATATCCATCATCTATATCCAGAAGATCTATTTCTCTGTCTACTTGATTTTTAACCGCCACGTCAAGTTGATCCAATCTGTGTCTGAAGAGTTTAGGTTTTTTTTCTCCTCTCCATTTTCTTCCATATGCGCTGCATCCGCATGAGATATATATCTGTGCTAGATCATCAATGGAATCCCATTTGGATGATTCTATGAGAATGTTTACGCCTGCGCCATGAGTTCCAGGAGGCTCACCGAATACACGGATCATCGATTCATCCTTAGCATCCTCAGGTGACATTCCTTCTTTGATCATTTCAATGATGTCCTGTTGCAAATGTTTTTTTATAAAGTTATTCTCATCCGTTTCATCTAGATCGGCAACCATTTCGACTGCTTCATCAATGAGTTGGAATAGATTGGGGAATGTATCTCTAAAAAGGCTACTCATTCTTACGGTAACATCTATTCTTGGTCTTTCAAGTTCTTTTTGTGGTATTATTTCTAATCCGATTATCTTACTTCCGACGGAACCCCATATCGGGCGCACTCCTAAAAGATACAAAATATAGGCAACATCGTCACCACCTGTTTTCATCGTATCAATAGACCAGATAACGATTCCAACGGTTTCTGGATATTTTCCTTCTTCTTCGACATAATGGTGGATCATTTCATCGGCCATTTTCATTCCAGCTTTCCAGCTGGATTCACCGGGAACCGATTCAGGATCAAGGGAGTAATAATTTTTACCTGTAGGGAGCAAATGTGCATTTCCTCTTGTGGGAGACCCCGAAGGCCCAGGAGGTACATAGCCTCCTTCCAATCCATTCATGGCATTGGTGAGTTCGTCTGATATACCCAAGATATTAGGATGAATTGTATTGCAAATGTATTTTGTCACATTCAATACGTCTTCATTATTTTTTGGATATTCTGCACAGGCCATATTCATACATTTTTCTGTATCATATTCGAGGTCTTGCATTTTGTAAATGAGTTGTTGAGTTCTGTCGTCTATTCTGTTCACAATTGTTCCATTGACCTCTCTGGTTGATGCATTAATAGATGAGATATTATCCATCAATTCATCAAGATTGAAATTCATACTGTTGGCAATCGATTTTCTTAGGGAGGGCATCTTTCCGTTATTGAGTCTTGTGAGGCAGTAGATCATCTCTTCCATATGTCTTCCATCTGGAACATGTCCAAGTATATGCAGTCCATCGGTAATGAGGCCGTCTTTCAGGTCAGATACATAATCGTAGATCAATTCACATTTGGACATTACCTCTTTTTTAGATGCATCAGGCTCTAATTTCAATTCTTTCCACATTGAAAGTTTTTTGATTATATCGTAAATAGAATCTCCGATCGTATTCATTTTCTCAGGTTGCATTGTCTGTTTTGAGAAAAGATAATCTTGTATGTGGGCTTCTAAATCCATCAGATCATCATAAGTGTCAGCTCTTCTCAGAGAAGGCATGAGGTGGTCTACAAGTACGGATTTCTTTCTTCTTTTTGCTACTATTCCTTCAGATGGGTCGTCTATAACATAAACATACAGATTTGGTGTATTGAACATCATTATGTCTGGAAAACATTCTTCTGAAAGGCCATTACCTTTGCCAGGAAGCCATTCTGCAGAACCATGTGTTCCTATGTGTATGTGGATATCAGGTTTTAGTACTCTGGCGATCCAGCGATAATATGCAAGATATGAATGTGGTGTAGATATGTCTGGATCATGAATCATTTCTTCCGCTTTGTCATGTTTTCCTCTGTTTGGTTCTATTCCTAAATATATGTTGCCGTTCATCACACCAGGAATTATGAATTTTCCATTTTGTGACATTATTTCGCCCGGAGGGTCACCCCAGTTACGGCAGATCCATTCCTTTGAATTTTTGGGTATATCATTCAACCATGTGCAGTATTTTTCATTTTCAAGAAGTGCTATTGCTTTTTTCGGTATCTCTTGTTCGGAATTCCATTCCAGATCCGTAGTGAGAGCGTTCAACATCTCATCAATGATCTGTTGACCGTTCTCAGGTATTCTGTCAATTACATATCCTGCATCTGCCATCTTATGAAGTAGGTTGCATATGCTAGCAAATGAGTCTAGGCCTCCTGCACTTCCGAGTGAAGCATTAGTCATAGGGCTTCCGTTAACGAGTATGGAAACCTTTCTTTTGGATACAGGAACACGTCCGACTTTAGACCATTCTACGGCCATTCCAGCAATACGTTCTATGCGTTCTTTTATAAAACTGTTGTATTCTTTATTGTTTTTATCCTTCTCACTGAATACAAAAGGTACTGTTGTTAGCTGGCCGTCACATTCAGGCATCGCGATACATATAGCCAATTCTCCGCCTTCCATCCCTATACCATCATTCTTCCAGGTTTCTTGTGAACGGAATATTGGTATGGCTTGAAGAGCTGGAACATTAAGGTCCTGAAAGAAATTGAAAGTATTGCCTCTCTGAGAGCCATCAGTAGGATTTGCCAGTGTTAACTGAGAAAAAGGCTGTGTTATTATGATAGAACCGACTCTAGAGATACTGCCATCTTTGAAGAACACATCAATTGTTTTTATTGCACCGATCGATCCAGAGATATCACTCGGCGTGGTGATGTAGAATACAGGTATTGTATTCGCTCCCATATTTTCAATTGAATGGATCAGCAGGTCATAAGGTTCTAGCTTATCATTTATCCAAACGTTTTGAGAGATCATTATGCCAACAGTAGGTTTTTTCGGATCGAGTGTTTTAAAATAATCTTCAGCTGTAATTTCTTTTGAAAAATCAGGATGATAAATTCCCTGTGTACGGTTCTTTACAGGTTCAGGAATGTTGATCCAATCATGTTTGAATATTTTGCATAGGTATAGGATAAACGATCTTCTATTTTGAGAACCGCCCAATTGAAGATAGGTTCTTAATGTAAGATATTCTCTATCGGAGTGTTTGAATAGATGGCGGTTTTCTGCCATCGTCTCTTCCATCAAGCAGAACAATACCGTGTCTATGTTCTCATCTTGAAGGATTTTCTTCAAATCATCATATTTTTTATATCCAGATACATCGCCATGTACATTGATTATAAGTATATTGGACGATTTGGAAGAAGAGATCAGTTCTCTGAATTCGATAGGATCACGTATAGTATCTTCTGATTCAAAACTAGTGAATTCTATATTCAGATCGACATCCTGAATTTCTTCACAGATTTTTCCGAAGGTTGAGGATTGTTCACAGCCCCCCACTCTAAGATATGTTATCTTTACCATGTCCGAGCAGGAGTTTTTGTTGACATATTTTTTCATTGTAAGATCCCTTCGAGTTGTTTATAATGTGCATCCGCGGTCTGCGGGTTGTTGCATTTTGAAAATATATTCATCTGTATCTCTATTAATTTCAAATTTGTTGGATATACGATCGTAAATAGCATTACATATCACCTTTAAATTAAAGATAAAGAGTTTTTTTATTCTTATCATGATGATAAAATCATGTAAGTCAGTTATGTTTGGTACCAAGTTCTTCTAGGTTTCCTTCAGATTCCAAGTACATATCTTTGAGTCTGTCTCTGATTTCTTGAGGGGCATCCCACAGATCACGATCTATGGCCTCCAGCATATCCTCAATCATCTCTTTTAGTGCATAGGGGTTGTTATCCTCGATCCATTGTTTGTTCTCTTCGTTAAAAATGAATTTTTCAGTGACCGCCTTAAACATCCAATCTTCTATGTTATCCGAGGTCGAGCTCCATCCAAGGATATATTCAGTAAGCTTGGATATCTCCATTGCCCCTTTGTAACCATGTTGTTTTAGTCCTTCTACCCATTTGGGGTTGAGTACACGACTTCTCATAACATATGCAGTTTCTTCTTCTAATGTACGGGTTTTTAAGCGATCTGTATCTGAGCTATCACCCATGACTGAATATGGAGTGTGTTTGCCGAATGTTCTTACAGCTGCGTTCATGCCACCGAGGCTGTCATAATCGTCATCTATATCCAGCATATCGAATTCCCGATCGTTGTGGTTTTTGACTGTTATGTCCAGGTCTCCAATGCGTTTTTTGAAGGCAGCTGTAACTTTCTGTCCCTTCCATTTTCCTCCATATGCATAAGCACCCCAAGTGGCATATGTTTCTGCGATTTGATCAATAGTATCCCATTTGGATGAAGCTATCAGTACAGAGACTCCGTTTCCATGTTGTCCAGGTGGGTCTCCGAAAATTCTGATACTCGCCATATCGGATGCATCATTCTCCGAAAGTCCTTCACGAATGTATTTTTTAATATCTTCACTTAGGTGTTTTTTATAATAATTTATATCATCGGATTCATCTAATTTAGATACTATTTCGGTGGCTTCAGTAATCATATCTACTAAATTAGGGAATGAATCACGAAACAGGCCCGATATCCTGCAGAGCACATCTATTCTTGGTCTGCCTAGTTCGTTTGCAGGTATGACTTCAATTCCAAGCACTTTACCGCCAACCGCACCCCATATAGGCCTTATGCCCATCAATGAAAAAATATAGGCAACATCATCACCGCAAGTTTTCATCGTATCTGTAGCCCATATGACAATGCCTACATTTTCAGGATAATGACCATTATCTGCTACATAGTGTGCAACCATGTCTTCTGCCATTTTATTTCCTACACGCCAGCTGGCTTCTGAGGGGATAGCATCTGGATCAATGGAATAGAAATTAGTGCCTGTGGGCAGAAGATGTGCGTTTCCGCGGGTCGGCGATCCAGAAGGTCCAGGCGGAACATATCTGCCAGAAATACCTAAAACAAAGTTATCGGTCTCATCAGTCATTCTCACTATGCTTGGGTATATATGGTTACAGACATATGAGATGGATTTTTTGATTCCATCTGTAATGTTTCCTAACATCTTGAATGCTGAAAAAAGTGAAGATTCTTCTTCAAAGTTACACTTGTACATTTGGTCAAGGAGTATATTGAAGTCCCGGTCAATCTCTTCAATAAGAGTGCCGTTGAGACGGTTTGTCTCGGGGTCTATTGCCGAGGGATTATCAAGAAGCTTATCGAGATTCAAATTTTTACATTCAGCAACAGAACTACGGAGGGAGGGGATTTTTCCATTTCTTAAACGACAGAGGCTGTATACCATCTCAAGTAGTCTCTCCCCAACAGGAATCTCTCCCAATATGTGGAGTCCGTCTTTGATCATAGCATCTTTCAGATCGGACACATAGTCGTAGATAAGATCCATCTTAGCAATTACATCATCGAGTGTGCATTCGGAGTTCAAATTAAGTTCCTTGAACATATCCAAATCGTGTATGATTTTGAATATGTCTTCGCCCAAGGATACACATTTTTCAGTAATTCCTACGTTTTGAGAATTGAGGTATTCTTGTAGTTTTCCGTCTAGATCCATTAATTCGTCATAGTTTCCTGCACGCGTCATAGATGGGCACATGTGGCCTATAAGCACCGAATTGATCCTTCTTTTACATTGTATGCCCTCTCCTGGATCGTCGATGATATATGGATATACGTTCGGCATTGTATCCAATATGACATCAGGATAGCAATCGCAGGAAAGTCCGTTACCCTTTCCTGGTAACCACTCGAGAGTACCATGGGTGCCCATATGAACAATGCTGTCTGCCTCGAAGGTATATTTTATCCATCTATAGTATGCCAAGTATTGATGAGGCATAACCACGCGCGGATCGTGATAAAGTGTTTCTGCTTGTTCATGCTGTCCCCTGTTGGGTTGTATGCCTATAAAGATATTGCCATTTCTAACACCCGGAATGATAAATTTTCCATTATGAACTGATATTATTCCCGGCGGTTCTCCCCAACTACGAACCATTCCTTCACGGGCTTTGGCAGATATGGAATTGAACCAAAACATATATTTGTCCATTCCCAGGAGATCGGCCGCGCGTTCAGGTATCTCATTTTCAGGAATCCATTCAAGATCACTGGTAACTCCCGCTAAGACCTCATTGACTATTTCATTTCCATTTATAGGAATATGGTCTATCTTGTATCCGTGTTTCTTCATCGCAATCATACATTGTCTTATGCTTTCGAATGTATCAAGGCCGGCAGCTCCGCCCACACGGTCATTTGTAGGTGGATACATGTTGAGAAGAATGACGATCTTCCTATCTTCTACCGGTTTACAACGAAGTTTTGCCCAGGCAAGTGCCAGAGTGGTGATTCTGTCGATCCTGTCTGGAATGGATATAGAATTATATTTTCCAGATTCATCTCTGATTGTGAATCCAATGGGGACAGATATGATCTGACCGTCAAATTCCGGCCATATGACACTGGTCCCCAGTTCCATGGAATTCAATCCCACAGTGTCATTTGCCCATTCTTCAGGAGATCTCATAACATTTATACCCTGTATCACAGGAACGTCCAAATCTTTGAAAAAATTGTGTATTTTCTCCTCATCGCTGCAAGGGTCACTCAAGGAGATCTGTGAGAAACCCGAAGCCATTATCACAGAGTTCACTATCGGTTTTCCATCCAAGTATAGATATTTCTCTATAGTTTTTCTGATTCCCATGCTTCCAGTTATGTCACTGGGTGATGATTCGAAGAAAACAGGAATGACATTGGCACCTTTTCTTTTCAAATCTTCAATAGTATCATCTATAGATTGAGTACGTTCTTTTAACCAAGTTGATTGATGAAACAATATGCCGATTGTCGGAATTGAAAGGTTTAGAGATCTGAGATAAGTATCAGGATCCACATCTTCGGATGTCCACGGAGTGTACAATCCTTCTGTATGATTAAAAACAGGATCCGGTACGATTATCTCATTTATATTGCCGAGGGCCTTGCAAATAAGTATTCCTAAGGATTTGATGTTCTCAGGTCCGCCAATGAGAGATAAAGCCATAGCTTTCTTATAATCTTCATCAGGATGTTTGAAACGATATCTGTTTTCTTCATTTGACTCCGTTATACTGCTGGTGAATAATACATCTTTTTCTAATGCATCCAGGATATTCTTCATACGGGGATATTTTTTGAACATTGATTCGTTCCCATGCGATCTTATCAAAATCATATCGGTTTTTCTCACCGTCAAAAGGAAATTTAAAAATTCATCTTCGTTAATATCCAGATCTTCTGAATCGGCACATGTTATCTCGACATTCAGTGGTATGTCATTTAATTCTGAACAGGCTTTACCAAAAAATATGCTATCGCGATTCATTATACTGAGATAGATGATATGTATTGTTCTTTCAGCATCTTTAGGTTTATTTTTGAATATCGTCGTCATATAATCACATCTTTACTGGCTATCGTTAACGAAGTTCTCTTCAATATAGGCAGATAATACTAAGTTGGAATATAAATCCAACTATGATTATTAACTGTATCATTATGTTATTTAAGAAGAAATAATGGATACACCTCAGACTTTGCCCTTTTTCATTAGATAATAGCAGATGATGAAGAATGCGACTCCAAAGGCTATTACGATTATCAATGATAATAGAGGGAATGACCAATCGAGTGCCGCAGCACGGATACAATCTGTGGAATATGTTAGAGGCATCGCCGCAATCACATACTGCAAGACATGCGGAAGTGAAGATACAGTGAACATGGTTCCGCATAGGAATGTCATTGGGACCACGATTATACTTGTGAACATGATGATCGTTGATAGATTATTAGATAGGAAGCCTACAACAACTCCGAGGAGGGAATAAGTTAGACATGATACAATTATGCATAATATGAACAACAGGGTAATATGCATGTCGTTCGTCATCATTAGTCCAATAAAAATCAGAATGGCGCACCCTAGTAGGCTTTTGAAAAATCCTATACATGCCTTTCCAAGGATTACAGCTGATGTTGATATAGGACACAGTATTGTTTCATCGAATGATGAGTAATAGACTCTTTGGACCATTATTTTGTTTGCTATAGATGAGAAACATGATGTTAGAGTCGAAATAGATATTACACCTGGGATAACAAAAGCAACATATGATACTCCCGAGATCTTATCGATATTGGATCCGATACCGTAACAGAACGATATGTAATATAATAACGGAGTAACTAGAATGGTTATCATTATGGAAATGAAATTGCGTTTAAAGTAGTATAGATCTGGACGTGCCACTCTGGAGATGTCATCAAGTAGTTGAAACATTATATTCTCACAACCTTAACGAAATCCACAGGTATGTTCCTTCCAGTTAATTCGAGAAAAACATCTTCTAGCGATGTTTTTCTTTGAGATACATCACCATCTTCATTGAATGAGGCTACAAACTTCTTTGCTTCATCCCAATCAGAGAAATATTTGTACATGCGGGTGCAGTCTTTGCCATTATATTCGACTGTGAAACGTCCCAAATCATTACATAATTCCTGTGGACTTCCGAATGTAATAATTTTGCCGTGGTTTAGTATGGCTACCCGGTCGCATAGGTTCTCTGCTTCTTCTATATAGTGTGTGGTTAGAAATACGGTGGTCCCCATCTTATTGAGTTGGCGTATCATATCCCAAAGCATATGTCTAGACTGTGTGTCTAATCCTGCAGTAGGCTCATCAAGGAATAGGATCTTAGGATTATGCATAAGCACACAGGCAATAGCCGTTTTTCTTTGCCATCCACCAGATAGATTTACAACAGTGTAATTCAAAAACCGTGTAAGTCCTAATATTTCTGATATATTTTTCATTCTTTCATCAATATCTTTTTTCGGTACTTTATGAAGAAGCGCGTGACATATTATGTTCTCTCTGACTGATATGTCCTTATCTAGACTGATTACTTGTTGAACTATACCTATTCTTTCTCGAATCTCTCTGTTTTCTCCTGGAATTTTAAAGCCATCTATATAGATATTACCTGAATTTGGACTCAATAGTGTAGTCAAAACTCTTATCATTGTAGTTTTTCCAGCACCGTTTGGTCCTAAAAAACCATATATTTCTCCCGATTTCACAGAGATATCAACGTTATCTACTGCTGTACTATCTCCGAATTTTACTACCAAACCTTCAGCACTGATTAATTCACTTGATCTATTCGATGCGATAGCAATTTTATTTTCAGAAGATATGTTCATATGGAGGTATAATCCAATTAAACAATTTAATAGTCACGCAAAAGTTACTGTGGTCATCATTAATATTAACTATTGGAGCTATATTCCAATTATGGTCTCAAAGATGCCTGAGAAAAAAGAGAGAAAGATTGCGTTGGTGGTCATCGATGTTCAGAGAAAATTCACTGGAGGATCCATTTCAGAGAAAGGTAACGTCAATATCATAGAGACAATAAACAAGGCAGTAAAAATGTTTAATGACAATAACAGGCCGGTGATATTTGTTCATTATGACGGTCCTTGTGAGTGTTCTGTTTACGATAAGGATGATGGTGATGAGTACCTTAGTGGTATTGAGTTGGATCCAAGGATCGCGACAGTCCACAAGAAGCATATGAACTCATTTACTGGAACCAAATTGGCTGATGTTGTTAAAGAATGCGGTTGTGACAGTATCTTACTTTGTGGTATGGTCACTCAATTTTGTGTCATCGGAACATATTATGGTGCTTTTGATTACGACATAAGTTCTTACTTACTCATCGGAGGGACGATTGCAACAGATCCGATGTATGATGAGGCCGCTCATATTCTTTGCAAGACTTTCGATATGAATGAGATCGAAGAGAATCTTACCAATGTCAGTATCCCTTCGATCAAGAATATACAGGGTGCAGACTATCGTTGTGATGAATGTTGACTGATCTTAAAAAGTGGTGCTGATGTGACAATAACTTGGAAGGATATAATTTCCGCAGAAAAGAAGGAAGAACGTAGACCGATCCATAAATTTCTTTCTGGAATATCAGTATGCAGACAGAACAGATCATTGATAATCATTCCTCCGTCTGAAGGTTGGAGAGCTTTGTCTTCGGGGAATTATAATGGTGGATTCATGTCTTCTCCTACTGCTGTCTTCAATACTACCAGTATTGGCGGTCAGGCGGAATATGGTATGATGGGTGAACCCAGAGAGGTTCATAACGAATACTCAATTGAATGTGCCAGATTGATAGGATTAGAACCGGAATCAGTTATTGGTCTAGGGACAGCTGCAAATATGGATAACGCAGCTATCGGATC
This sequence comes from Candidatus Methanomethylophilaceae archaeon, assembly GCA_963676235.1. GTDB lineage: Archaea > Thermoplasmatota > Thermoplasmata > Methanomassiliicoccales > Methanomethylophilaceae > JALNYB01. Next base: position 207,055 of record OY781044.1, on the reverse strand, counting down.
CTATGACTGGCATGGTATCGAGATATCGGCGGTCATTACAGGGGGGATAAGAGGCAACGGAGGACGCGCAGGAGATCCTGCGGCCTTTGATGAGATGGAGAGGAACAGATCTCGCAATGGTACTATTGTAATAATCTTGATGATAGATGCAAACTTGTCAGACAGTGCATTGATGGGATCAATGATGACTGCTACTGAGGCTAAGAGTCGCGTTATACAGAAACTTATGGCCAGAAGTCTTTATTCCAATGGTATTGCCACAGGTTCTGGTACAGATCAAGTAGCGGTTCTCTGTAATAAGGGTAGCTGTACAAAGATAGAGAATTATCGTAACGGTTCAGAGCTGGCAAAAACGATAATGAAATGTGTAGAACATACATTAACAGAAGCACTAGATAAGCAAACAATGATGAATCTATCCACTCAATGTGACCCATATGTTATGATGTCTAGGTACAATATAACTGAAAAGAGTTGTCATAATGAGATCAGGTATCCATTTACAATGAAGACGTTGTGTGATGCTAGAGATTCTATTTCAAAAGATTCAAAGATTGCTACTGTAGTTTCAGCGGTACTTCATATAATGGATGAGATGGAATGGGGTTTGATTTCTAAGAAAGAGGGAATAGATTCCTGTAGGGCGATCATAACTGTTATGATGGTAGGGCCCTCTATGAATGATCCTGTATTAAAAAAACGTTTCACCTGTACTGATACGCCATCAGAGATGTTGAGATTAGCAATTGCAATGATGCTTTATGACAAGGCAAAGGAGATTTCATCATGAATAAATCTCAAGAGTACAATGGTGGTTTTCGTGTTAGAATGAATGATTCTGAGATACATATTGACAATCCAAAAGGGAGATGTTCAATGATGTCATCAGCAGATGGTGGTGGCTATTTGCAAAATATAGGGTGCATTTCATTGGTTAGAGATATTTCTACAGAAGACGGATTCATGATTAGGGTTTCTGCAGATATTGAAAGTGCTTCGATAGTTTCGATGGAATTCGGAAAGACTCATGTGACTGCATTGGCAATTGCTGATGCGGAATGCCGTGATGCAGATAGATATGCTGTATCTGTTGTTCTAATGGTGGATGCCGAGTTACCTCAGGCGACAATGGCTCGTGCTGCAATCACTGTTACCGAGGCAATTACATGTTCGTTTCAACAGTTAATGGTTGGAGATCATAATTCGGACGATCCCAGATCCGGAAGTGATTCCGTCTGTGTTACAGTTCTTAGCAATATTGATTGTGGAAAGAGGCTTTACAGTGCAGGTAAGCATTCGAAATTGGGAGAGCTCATCGGTAAGGCATCGATATCTGCTGTTATGTCATCTATGAACATGAATGGTGCAACTGTTGATTCACAGACACATGTTCTTAAGCGTTTGGAGAGATTTGGAATAACCGAAGATTCATTCAAGAATTGTGTAGAATATACCGACAGGATAACAGATGAAGTATTTTGGAAAAAACTCAGCGGCATATTTTCTGATAGCTATACTATTGCTTGTGTTTCCGCTATTATTCAGATCATAGATGAAATTTCATGGGGTCTGATACCTTTTGAATCTGGGTATGAGGTTGGGCATAAGATAATATGTGCTACGATATCAGATGTTAGGCCAGAGGGAAATCTGATGAATGAGATTGTACTCGCAATTGCTACTGAAGCTATCAATGATTCAGATGTTATGATTCGATGATCCGCTCAATACGATGGTTTATTGGCGGATCAGGTAAATAGTTGGTAATCTTAAATCATTTTTTACTTCCGATTTCCTCTAGCTTTCCTTCCGAGTCCAGATAAAGTTCTTTAAGTTTTTCTTTTACGTCATCCGGTGCGTCCCAGAGTTCTCTGTCGATAGATTCGAGGAGGTCTTCCAGCATCTCTTTCAATGCATATGGGTTGCTATCTTCTATCCAGTCTCTTGTCTCTTTATCAAGAATGAATTTATCAGTTATTGATTGGTACATCCACGGCTCTATGTTATCAGAGGTTGCATCCCACCCCAGTACATATTCTGTAAGTTTGGATAGCTCCATGGCTCCGCGGAATCCATGGGGTTTAAGCCCCTCAAGCCATTTTGGATTAAGGACCCTGCTTCTCATGACATACGCGGTCTCTTCTTCCAAAGTTCTTGTTTTAAGACGGTCCGGATCAGAACTATCGCCCATGACCGAATATGGTTTATGGTTGCCGTATACTCTAACCGCGGCATTCATTCCACCCAATATAGAATAATCATCATCGATATCAAGAAGATCGAATTCGCGGTCGTTATGATTCTTCACAGTAACGTCTAGGGAAGCCATTTTAGTTTTGAATTGTTCAGGTACCTTCTCGCCCTTCCATTTTCTTCCGTATGCATGAGCACCCCATGTTGTATAGGTTTCTGCAAGGTCATCTATGGTGTTCCATTTTGATGATTCTATTAGGACATCAACACCGGCACCGTGTTCTCCTGGTGGGTCTCCGAATATGCGTATCATGGATCTCAATTCAGCATCTTCTTTGGATAGTCCGTCAGCGATATATTTTTTGATATCTGTTTCCAGGTGTTTTTTTATGAAATTGTTCTCATCGGATTCTTCAAGTTTAGATATCATCTCCACACCGTCATCGATAAGATATACAAGATTAGGGAAAGAGTCTCTGAACATCCCGCTAATCCTAAGTGTGACATCTATTCTGGGTCTTCCTAATTCAGATAGTGGAATTACCTCTAAGCCTACTACTTTTCCACCCATGGATCCCCATTTGGGTTTGAGCCCCATCAAAGACAGGATGTATGCTATGTCATCACCTCCAGTTTTCATAGTATCTGTTGCCCAAACAATTATACCTACATTTTCTGGATATGACCCTTCATCTTTGACGTGACGTTCTATCATGTCATCTGCCATTTTCTTACCGATCTTCCAGCAGACTTCATTTGGTATAGAATCAGGATCAATAGAGTAAAAATTCCTTCCAGTTGGAAGTAGATGCGCATTTCCCCTTGTTGGGGATCCAGAAGGTCCAGGAAGTACGAATCTGCCATCTGTCCCAAGAAGTAGATAGTTGATCTCATCTTCGATTCTTAGGACATTTGGATATAGAGTTTCCAATATGTATTCAATAACGGTGTTGATTTTTTCAGAGGTTTTTCCTAAAATCGTGGTAACAGCCTCAGGACAGACATTCTTATCAAATCCTAAATCTAACATTTTAGTCAATATATCCTGCATTTTGGAATCTATATTATCTATAATAGTTCCGTTTAGATTGCCAGTTCTTTCATTTATTGCAGAAGGATCATTCAATAGCAGATCCAGATCAAAACCCATTGCCTCCGCAATCGATCCTCTTAAAGATGGTATATTTCCATTTCTCAGACGCGATAGAGAATATATCATCTCCTGCATCCTGTTTCCTTCAGGGATGTGTCCTAATATGTGTAAGCCGTCCTTGATCAATGCGTCTTTCATTTCTGAGATATAGTCATAAATCAATTCTGCTTTTTCTGTAACATCTTCAATTGTAGCATCGTCTTTCAATCCAAGTTCTTTGAACATTGATAATTTGGATACTATGTCATATATTTTCTCTGCAGTAGATTTCGATTTCTCATCTTGATGTGTTGTTTCAGAATTAAGATATAGTTGTAGACACGAATCCAGATCCATAAGGTCATCATAGTTTTCGGCGCGTGTCATGGCAGCTACCATATACTCAATTATTACAGAATTTGTTCTTCTTTTAGCTTCTATACCTTCTCCCGGATCGTCGATTATATATGGATAGACATTAGGCATGGTATCCAATATAACATCGGGATAACAGTTCTCTGAGAGGCCATTTCCCTTTCCTGGAAGCCATTCTAGCGTTCCATGGGTTCCCATGTGTATTAGGACGTTTGCGTGAAAATCATATTTTATCCACTTGTAATATGCAAGATATTGATGTGGCATCACAACATCTGTACTGTGATATAGCTGTTCAGCATGGGCATGATGACCTCTGTTCGGTTGAATACCGATGAATACATTTCCATTTCTTATTCCTGGTACGATGAATTTGTTACAGTATGTCGTAATCTCTCCGGGCGGTTCACCCCAATTATGACACATCGCCTTTCTAGGGGTAGTTGGAATGCTGTTGAACCATTCCATATACTTCTCAAGAGATGTCATATCATACGCACGTTTTGGTATCTCATCCTCAGGTATCCATTCGAGATCGTTGGTAAGTCCAGCGAGCATTTCATCGAGGATTTCCTTTCCGTCGTTAGGTAAATGATCAATGGTATAACCGAGTTTTTTCATCTTGATCAGAACGTCTTTTATGCTTTGGAATGTATCAAGGCCACCTGCACCTCCTAATCTATCATTACTTGGGGGGTACATATTCAGCATTATTGCGATTTTTCTTTCATTTATGGGCGTGCGCCTCAATATGGCCCATTCTATAGCCAGTGATGCGATTCTGTAGACTCTATCTGGCACTGATCTGTATTTGTAATTTCCAGTTTCATCTCTTTCCATGAAGGTCAGTGGTACGGTGATGATTTGTCCGTCGAATTCAGGAGATACCACACCTGTGACAAGCTCTGCAGGGCCCATTCCGACGGTGTCCTCTTTCCAGTTATCACGACTTCTATGTATTCCATTGGCTTGAAGCACCGCAACGTTAAGGTCTGCGAAAAAATTATGGATTTTTTCATAGTATTTGCCGTTTCCAGGATCAGATAGTGATACCTGGGAGAAGCCCATTGCCATGATCACAGAATCAACACGCGGAACACTTCCATTCATGAGGTATTTTTCTATGGTTCCAGTGATACCGATCGAGTTAGTTATTTCACTGGGGGAAGTTATAAAGAATACAGGTATGGTATTGGCGCCCATATCTTCAGTTATTTTGATAAGTTCGTTTATGGGCTCGAGGTTACCTTTGATCCAGTATGCTTGAGGGAACATTATTCCAACGGTTGGTTTACTGGAATTCAGATCATCCAAGTATTTCTGTTCTTCAATTTCTTTAGGCATTCTCGGATGATATAAGCCCTCAGCTTTCGGTTTTGATGGTGAAGGCACATCGATATCAATTTTTGTTACATTTTTGCATGCCCAAATGAGTAGGTTCTTATTGTTCTCATTTCCACCTAGTTCTATGAATGCCCTAACAATATTGTATTCTTTATCTGGGAAATTGAAGAGATATCTAGTTTCTTTCATCACCTCAGGTGAACTGCAGTCGATGAACACACTAATGCCTGTACGATCTGTGACTTCTTTCAGTCTGTCATATTTTTTAAAATATGATGGGTCGCTGTGTATTTTGAAGAAAACTATGTTTGCGTGTCTTGCCTCGGTTAGTATCTCCATGAACTGTTCTTCATTAGCGTCCAATCCTTCGGAATTGACACTGATTAAACTCAGATCCACATCTATATTCTTCAGCATTAGGCAAGCATCACCTAAGATATCTGCATCCATGCATCCTGCTGAGATGTTGATTATTTTCAACTTTTTTTCACATTCAGACCGATTATTACTATATCTGTTCAACATGAGAATCTCCAGTTATGAGCGCATTGCTTTATGCAGTTCTATTTCTAGTTCTTTGGTAGTAAGAGTTTTGCAAACTTGTTCCACAGCTTTGGCTGTGTTCTCATCTGTGGCTGCAGAACCGCCATGAATCATATATGGTATCAGATCTTTGTCAAAAGCACCGAAATATGTAGATAAAACACAATATTGAGATACTATTCCAATGATTGCAATACTGTTGCAGTTATGGTCTTTTATGACTTTTTCCAGATTTGTCTCTCTGAAGGAGTTCATGAATTGTTTATGGACCTCTAAGTCTGTATCTTTTTTTGATATTCCTTTTATCAAGCCTTCTTTATCAGGGCCATCATATGTGATGCTGTGTGTTTCCCCGTCGTAATAAACAAATATCACAGGGCGTGAATATTTTCTGAAAACTTCTATCGTTTCATTCATTATGTCCATATGATCATAGATCGCCTTCGTAAGATCTGATGTTTTGTCTAAGAATTTGTTTTGAACGTCTACGACGACAAGTGCCATATTTTTTATTTCTGGAATTGTATTTTTCATGTAAAACCTCTATTGGAGTATATATCCAATAATCTTGTACGTTGATATAAACCTAACTTCCAGTGTTGTTTCACATTGATACATATTTATGGAGATTCCCGACTTAGACACATTGTTAAAGTCAGGAAATAAATCTGATACTATCAAACTTAAAGATGTTCATATCAATATAATTCAGGACGTCTTCTCTGGAAAAATTTTATATTGCGCATGTTGCTAGGCAGTCCGTCGTCATGATCGAACCCGTCTAATTCTACGATATCCATAGATTCAATTTCATTAAAATTTTCGAAGACAGTAATACCTTTTCTGTTAAGGATAATAGATCCGCCTCCGAATTTCGATCCTCTTCCATTATTCCCTATTGCATTGCATGCGGCAATGTACACATCGTTATCCCAAGCTCTGGCAGGAAGATATCTCAGCCATGTTTCTTTCCTTCTTATGCCTCCGAGATTAGATGCGTGAGGTATCAGTATCAATTCTGCACCATTCTTCCTGAGAACTGTGAATATGTCTGGAACATGTGCTTCCCAGCATAATGCGATACCGATGACAGTTTTTTCTGTTTCGAGGACAGCTATGGAATCCCCTTCTGTGAAATGTCCGTCCTCTCTTGTTCCCAAGTGTGTTTTACGATATTTCATGGAGGTTCCGTCAGGACATACGGTCAACTGTGTCAGATAGGGCATATTTGCATCATTCTTCTCCATGAATCCGAATATGATATCGATGTTCTTAGTCGAAGAGATACTTTTTATCAACGTGATGCGTGGGTCATCATCAGAAAGGATGTCCTCAGGATCATATTCCGATGAATATCCAGTGAGAGACATTTCCGGGAAACATATGATATCTGTTTTCTCTTCGGTGGCCTGTTCGATGAACGTCATCATTTTTTTCAGATTCCCATCTGTATCCCCTACAGACGACTGCATACTGACCAGAGCCAACCTCAGAGTTTTCAAAAGATATCACTTCATATGTTTCTTAACGATCATGGTTGTGAAGTAACCATAATCTCTGGAAAGGTCTATAGGTCCGATGTATTGATCCTTCATGCCCACATTGCTTATGATCGTGGCACAGTTCTGATCGATGCCTCTCTCTGCCATCTTATCGGAGATATTCTTAACACTGTTGCCGACCTTCATGAAGACCATGTTATCGAATTTGTCCAATGCTTCATCGACAAGAGGTTCATTCTTGTTTGCGGGAACAATCGCAAGTCCTTCGTTACCCAGTGTAAGAGGAAGTCCTGCCAAAGCGGCTCCGCTGCAGAATGAAGGTATTCCCGGGATTATCTCGGTCTTGAAACCGATGCTGCGGATGTATCTTTGAAGATACATGAATGTACTATAGATGGAGACATCTCCAAGCGTGATCATCGCAACATTCTTTCCATGTTTCAGTTCTTCAGCGATTACATCTCCGGCGACCTTTCCGCAGGCCATGTATTCGGAATCATCACCGGACATCGTGAAGACGACCTCGAGGATCTTCTTTCCTTCAATGTTCACTACAGGTTTGATGATCTCGAATGCTGTGCTCTTCTCTCCGATTTTCTTTATCGGAGCGACGAGCACTTCGCAATTCTCGATTGTCTTCTTCGCTTTAAGGGTTACAAGTTCGGGGTCTCCGGGACCTATGCCGACTCCGTAGAGGATTCCATTCATGATATCATTCCCCAGAGATCCTGCTCATATCATATCCGCGCGGCGTGATCATCTTTCCATTTTTCACATATGTCTTGGTGTTTCCTATGATCACAACACAGAACATGTCGACATCTGCATCTTTGAGCTTTCCGAGCGTGGTGATATTCTTCTTTTCTCCTTCTCTACCTGCATCCTTTACTATACCCACGGGAGTATTGGGGGAGTGATATTTCAAGAGAATGTCAGTTGCATGTGCCAGATAGTCGGTTCTTGTCTTGCTTTTAGGATTGTACAACGCAATGACGAAGTCTCCCTGTCCTGCGAGGTCCACTCTTTTCATGATAAGGTCCAAAGGTGTCATGAGGTCGCTGAGGCTGATGATCGCAAGGTCATGCATGAGAGGTGCTCCGAGAACAGATGCGGCAGTACTTGCTGCGGTCATTCCAGGTATTACATCAATATCGATATCCGCATCAAGTTCATCTGCCACCTGGTAGATGATGCCGGCCATTCCGTATATGCCGGAATCACCGCTACTGATCATTGCTACCGTCTGACCTTTCATTGCTTCTTCAACTGCCATCTTACAGCGTTCTACTTCCCTCATCATTCCTGTTGAGATGTATCTTTTGTCAGAAGGGAAGAAGCCTTCGATCATTTTCACGTATGTCGTGTATCCTGTGATGACATCGGCTTCTCTGATGACTCTTTCTGCTTTGATGGTCATATGTTCCAGACTGCCGGGTCCGAAGCCCACGACATACAGTTTTCCCTTAGACATCCTCAGTCCTCCGTTCCCTTGCGGAATTCGGTGGTGAATTTCTTGTCATAGAGTTTCGAGAGATCGTATTCGTTTCCGAGGAAATCTCCGACGAGTGTCAACGCGGTTTTCTCGATCTTAGCTTCTTTCACTTTCTCTGCAATATTTGTAAGATCGCCGATGACAATCTTCTGATCCGGCCAAGATGCTTTGTATACGACAGCTACTGGTGTCTCAGGTTTGTATCCGCCTTCGATGAGTGTTTTTGATAATTCATCGATGAACCCTATGCTCAGGAAGATGACCATTGTGGCGTTATGCCTAGCAAGATCGAGGAGTTTCTCTTTCGGTGGCATGGGGGTGCGCCCCTCCATCCTTGTGAGAATCACAGTCTGACTCACGTTTGGTAGAGTGAATTCTTTTTTCAGGACAGCAGCAGATGCAAACGCAGAGCTTACACCAGGAATGACCTCGAAGTCTATGCCGAGGGCTTCTAATCTGTCCATTTGCTCTCTATGCGCTCCGTATATCGCAGGGTCTCCGGTGTGCACGCGGGCGACCTTCAATCCTCTTTTTTCTGCGTCAACCATTACATCGATGACCTCATCGAGATTCATCAATGCACTGTTGTATATCTTCGCAGAAGGTTTAGCATTGCATAGGACCTTCGGATTAACTAAAGAGCCAGCATATACGATTACATCTGCTGCATCTATCAATTTTTTACCTTTGATGGTAAGAAGTTCGGGGTCTCCCGGTCCTGCGCCTATGAATGAAATCATTTTTGTTCCCTCTTTTATTTTCTATATGTTGTCTATAAATTATTTATCTTCTATCAGCAAGAATCATAGGACAGAACAAACGGTCCTCTTTCATTCTCGATTATCTCCGCTTCCACACCGTACACATCCTTTATTGCTTCGGGCGTGATCGTTTCTTTGGGTGTACCGTAACTGTATATCTTCTTTCCACTGAGCATGAGAATTTTATCAGAATATCTAAGTGCCAGATTAAGATCGTGCAGTGCAATTATCATTCCGCTGTTCTCTTTGTGAACGATCTCGCGCATGATCTTCATGGTCTCGATCTGATGTCTGAGATCCAAAGAACTCGTGGGTTCATCGAATATGTAGAAATTCGGATGCTGGCACAGGGTTCTCGCAATAAATACTCTTTGAAGTTGACCTCCGGAGATCTCATTTATGTATTTTGGGGCAAGGTCAACGATATTCATCCTCATCATGGCTTGTTCGGCTATATCTAGGTCTTTTTCTGTATAATCCCAATTAATGTATGGTCTTCTGCCCATCAATACAGTATCCAATACTGATGTGAATTGAGTGTAATTGTAATATTGAGGAACATAACCCAGGATCTTGGAAAGTTCTTCTCTGGTGTAATCTTTGATATTATGGTCATCGATATTCACTTGTCCTTTCATCGGGTCATGAAGATTACACAGTGTTTTTATAAGCGTAGATTTGCCAGATCCATTAGGACCTAATATCGATAGGATATTGCCTGTATCAGCTTGAAAATCTATGTCTTCTATAACGGTTTTGCCGTCATATCCTTGAAAAAGAGATTCCACAGAGAGTTTCATGCCAGATACCTCCCGTTCTTTCTTGATACCAGCCAAATAAAGAACACGCCTCCTACCAGATACAGAAGAATACCGACTGGAAGTTCCTGAGGGCTCATCACTATCCTGGCTATCGTATCAGATATCAGAAGAATTATGGCCCCCATCAATGCAGATGCAGGGATGAGATACCTGTTATCGTTACCTATGAGTATCCTGCAGATATGAGGGGCCATAAGACCGATGAAACCGATGACTCCTGTGAATGCAAGACATGCGGAGGTTATCAGAGTGCATACGATCAGAAGATTTCTACGGATCTTGTGGACGTCGATTCCCAGACTCTTCGCGACATCATCACCGCCCGACATGGTATTCATATCGACCGCCCGGCGTTCTAATAGGATGAATCCTACCAAGACAATCGGAACAATGAACACTATACTGCTCCATGTTGCTCCCCACATCCCCCCCATAAGCCAATTCACTATCTCGCGAAGGGCGGCGTCATCCGAAATGTATTTTGCAAATGATACTCCGGCTTGGAAAAGATACCCTACAACGACTCCAGAGAGCACCAATACAGATTGTGACGCTATATTATTCTTCGAGATTATCAGAACCAGGACCATGCTGAGTGTTCCGAATATGAATGCGAACAGTATCGTGATTAAAGTTTTCGCTGAGAATGAGATGCCTATTATCTCTACGATGCCGTAGTATGCAGATCCGAATATGGTGGCGCCGAACGCTATCGCCATTGCTGCACCGAATGCTGCAGCGGATGAGACCCCCAATGTGAAAGGGCTCACCAACGGGTTTCTGAGAAGACTCTGCATGACTGTACCGGATGCACCGAGTGCGACACCGGTGAGGATGCAAAGGAGAATGCGCGGTTCACGGCCGTTTATTATTATGTTTGAGAAGTAGGATTTCGATAGAGTGAACGAATTGGGAATTATCTGATTGAAAAGACATGCAAGGATATCAAGAATAGGGATCATCACCGATCCGAGACTCAGAGAGATCACTATTGCTACCAGTAGAACAACTGTCATTATGATTATGAAAGTCTTCTTCTTCTCTGTTGATGCGTTGTAAATGGTTCTTATGTACGATCTTCTATCCTCCAGATAAGTTTGATCTGCATCATCGATCTTTTCCGCGTCTTCAGAGGTCGTCATGTTAATTCTGCTTTATATTGATCAATAAAAAGTGAGGTGGGGTTTACCCGCCTCCTTAATTGTAAACATAGAACAATTCATTGGATGTCCAATTCGTTCCGAACGTTGAATTGTAGTCAGATATTGCACTTTCGACGGTTAATCCATCGAGGTCCAGATCAGGATACATCAATGTGATGAAATAGATCATTCCGACAAAACAGCGAGGTCCAGAAAGTACCTTGGAATCGACGGTCTTGATGACATCTATGTTGCTGAACATGTTGCTATTCTTGATCACGGTATGTTCGGATAGGAATGTGTTGATCTCAGATTCTCCTTGGTCGTATGTGGTGCTGTTACGCAGAACGAACAGGTCTATTCCGTTTTCAGCGTAATACTCGACTATAGGTCCTTCGGATATTGATGCTGAAGATGATGTAGCGGAACTGTCTATTTCTGCAACTGCATTTTTGAGACCGCATATCTCTTCGAGCATTTTGGAGAGTTCCGCACTTCCTGTGTAATACTTGGAGCTTGCTTTCGTCCCCATTGTAGATATGAATGTCTTCTTCTCATCATCGGTCAATTTTGAAGTTGCAGATTTCAGAGTGTCTACCAAGTCATTAAAGAAACTTTCGTACGAATCAGCAATGGCCGTGGCATCATTATCCTTGAATAAGCTGGCTAATTGTTTGAGATCGCCGACCTGTGTTTCATATCCATAGCAATCCAAAAGTATGACAGTTATGCCCATCGCGTTCAAGGCATCCACATTGGTTATCGTCATCGATGTACATTGTCCGATTATGACTTTCGAACCTGTGCTGAGGATCGCTTCTGCATTAGGTGTGTTATACGACCCTATATCGGTACGTTCTGCCCACCAATCTTCTGTTGCCTGTGTTTTCATCGTAGAACTTACGCCGACAACCTTGTCACTCAGTCCGAGAATAGATAGGAATTCGGCTGCATTCGTATTCACAACACACACGCTCGTGATAGGTGTAGACACGGTCACTGTGGTCCCATCATTCTGTGTGATTGTTACTGTATCTCCATCGGTGTTTGATGATCCGTTGTTTGTGAGCGCATATACTGCAACTCCTGCGACAACGAGGATCACGACAGCAATTATCGCCATGTATTTTTTGTCCATATGTTCACCATTCTCATATTTTATCAAGCATATATTCGGATAATCTTTGATTTTTCAAAATCATACCATATATTCAATCATTGGATGATATGTCCAACATAAATTTTTTGATATATAATGTCTGCGTTCATGTTAGTTCTAACAAAACTCTCATGGACTTAGAGCTCTTTTTTAATTGTTTTCGTTCATTCATGTAAAATATTATCTGTTTGAAGAACTGTGTTCGGTAATTATTGGTCGTATCTGATGCGTACGATATTTTGATTTATATTGTTGGATTTGTAGCAAGTTATAAATGATTATAGATCGGTGGCATACCAATTGATGAAAAGGCCGTGAGGATATTAACATGAATAATAATGCACATGACAGTCGGACAGTTTACGGATTGGATTTTGCTAGATATTTGTCAGAGGTTTTAATATGAAGTACAGTGTAAAGAATACCAGGGGATGTCGGCGTACAGTACGTGCAATTGCTTTCGTATCTGTTTTGTTGCTTCTTATTCTCGCTGTGTGGTCCGTTTCCTCATTATACGATGAGAGAGGGCAATCATCTGCGGCAGTTAATGATACTTTTCAGTCGAATACCGTTGAAGGCGTCACGGTCACTTACGAGGTTCTGACAGAGTCCGCAGGTAATTACACCGTACAGATAGGTGCTTATTCCAATGCAGTGTCCAATTATACAGTTGGTACTATTACAATACCTTCGACTGTATCCTATAACGGTAATGTTTATACAGTCAAGACTGTGGGCGCATATGCATTCACAGACTGTAGCGGGGTTTCCTCCATCATACTACCCAACAGTGTTACCAGTATCGGGAACTATGCATTCCAAAAGTGTTATTCTTTATCTTCATTCACTATCCCGAATAGTGTCACGTTCATTGGGCTCAATGCATTTGACGGTTGTTCTAGCATATCTTCCATCAATATACCTAATGTCACGAGTATTAGTAATTATACGTTCAACGGCTGTACTGCCCTCATCTCTGTTACCATACCTACTAGTGTCACGAGTATAGGTGATAGTGCTTTTTCATATTGTTCTGCGCTTACATCTGTTACCATACCTACTAGTGTCACGAGTATAGGTGATAGTGCTTTTTCATATTGTTCTGCGCTTACATCTGTTAACATACCTACTGGCGTCACGAGCATCGAAGCGAAGGTATTCATTGGCTGTGCTGCACTCACCTCAATTACGATACCTGCTAACGTAACGAGCATCGGAGATTATGCATTTTACGGTTGTGCTGCACTCACCTCAATTACGATACCTGCTAACGTAACGAGCATCGGAAATTATGCATTTTACGGTTGTGCTGCACTCACCTCAATTACGATACCTGCTAACGTAACGAGCATCGGAGGTGGTGCATTCCAATCTTGTACGGCTTTGCACTTCATGGTTATCGAACGTACTACGTCTTTCACATCATTGGGCACATATTGTTTCGATACAAGATGTTTGTTAGGTCTTAGTATAAGAACCACTCTTTCGAGTTCTACATTTAGTGACACAACTTCAAGTTATACAGTTCTTGCTACAGGCTCCACCCTTCTTGGCGGTATTTCGGGATCAGGTACTATCGGAGCACTGTCATGGAACTTTTCGAATGGGGTCCTGACGATTAGTGGGAGTGGTGCGCTTACAGGAAGTCAAAGTATGCATTGGGAAGGATCTGGCATGTATTTTGACGGTCTTATAACTTCTGTTGTTTTTGCCAGTGGCAGTAATGTTACAAGTATCGGAGATTATGCATTTAGAGGTTGTACTGCTCTTACTTCAATCACAATACCAGATAGTGTTACAAGCATCGGAAATTATGCATTTAGAGGTTGTACTGCCCTACCTAGTATAATACTTAATAATGTTACAAGCATTGGAGGTAACGCATTCAAAGACTGTTACGCTCTGACATCTGTTACCATACCCAGTGGTGTTACAAGCATCGGATCTTACGTATTCCAAAACTGTTACGCTCTGACATCTGTTACCATACCCAGTGGTGTTACAAACATCGGATCTGACGCATTCCAAAACTGTTACGCTCTGACATCTGTTACCATACCCAGTGGTGTTACAAACATCGCAGGTCTCGCATTCCAAAACTGTTACGCTCTGACATCTGTTACCATACCCAGTGGTGTTACAATCATCGCAATTAGAACATTCCAAAACTGTTACGCTCTGACATCTGTTACCATACCCAGTGGTGTTACAAACATCGGATCTGACGCATTCCAAAACTGTTACGCTCTGACATCTGTTACTATACCCAGTGGTGTTACAAGCATCGGATCTGACGCATTCCAAAACTGTTACGTTCTGACATCTGTTACTATACCCAGTGGTGTTACAAGCATCTTTGATTATACATTCCAAAACTGTTACGCTCTGACATCTGTTATCATACCCAGTGGTGTTACAAGCATCGGAGATTATTCATTCCAAAACTGTTACGCTCTGACATCTGTCACAATACCAGATACACTTACAAATATAGGGACTAATACGTTCAATGCTTGTAATTCTATGAGGACAATGCACGTTACATTCTCTGATACAGCCACAGGAATTACAACCGGTGGAATTATTGATCTATATTTTGATAAGTCATCCACAAACTGGGTGCTTCCTGGTCAATCCTCAATAACATTGACTAGACTTGCGTTAGAGAACATATCAAGTAACACATACAATCCCAATGGAACTTCTGGAATATATGGAAGTTTGGGTCTGCAGCTTTCTTATCAATATAGTGGAAATGTAAAAGAATGTGTTTACAGTGTTAGTGAAAGTATGTGGTTGGTTCCATGTATTCTCACTTTGACGGGGGATTCTGAAATAACGGCATTCACTTACGTGGTCAATGGAGGGAGTTCTAATGCTTACGTTTCAGCGTTCACGGTCTCGAGTGGTGATGTTCTGGTGATTACGGCTTACTCTGTTACAGGGTATAGTTTTTCGTCGTGGTCTGGATATATATCCAGTATGGATAATCCACTCACTGTCACCATTTCTTCTGATGTAGCGCTTTCCGCTGCATCCACAGCTAATACTTACGTTGTGACGTTGGAAGGAGGATTAGGAACGGACGGTTCTGCTACGGCGACGTATGACGGCGTGCTGTCTTCGATAGTCAATTCTTCTAGAATAGGGTATACATTGGAAGGATACTATACGACCAGCGGCCTTACTGTCAAGGTGATCAATGACGACGGTAGTCTTGTTCCTTCCATCAGTCCTTATACGGATTCTAATGGCAAGTGGATCTACGCAGATAATATCACATTTTATGCAAAATGGGCAATCAACCTGTACACAGTATCTGGTACACTGACGGTCACAGGCGGGGCCTCCAATGTCGGAGTGACCATCACCCTCGACACGACAGGAATCGATTACACCGCGGTCACGACGACAGGTGGAGATTACACAATATCTGACATTCCATACGGAACATCCGGAAACATAACGGCATCCATGACAGGGTATCATCAGACCAACACGGTTGCCGTGGCATCCATGACGGACAACGTCTCGGGAAAGGATCCGGCCCTCGCGATCAACCAGTACACAGTAACGGGTACACTGACGGTCACAGGCGGGGCCTCCAATGCCGGAGTGACCATCACCTTCTACCCGATAGGAGTCAGTTATTACTTCACCTCGGTAACCAGGGCAGACGGAGTCTACGTGATGATCGTCCCATACGGAACGTCTGGAAACATAACGGTATCCATGACCGGGTATCATCAGACCAACGCGGTCTCCGTGGCATCCGTGACAGACAACGTCTCGGGAAAGGATCCGGCCCTCGCGATCGACCTGTACACAGTATCCGGTACGCTCACCGTAACAGGCGGGGCATCCGCAGGCGGTGTCACCGTATCGCTCGGCGCCTACAGCACGACAACGGTCGCAGGCGGTACATACACCATAACCGACGTCCCATACGGAACGTCTGGAAACATAACGGCATCCATAACAGGATATCATCAGACCAACACGGTCGCCGTAGCATCCATGACAGATAACGTCTCGGGAAAGGATCCCACGCTTACGATCAACCTGTACACAGTATCCGGTACGCTCACCGTAACAGGCGGGGCCTCCAATGTCGGAGTGACCATCACCCTCGACACGACAGGAATCGATTACACCGCGGTCACGACGACAGGCGGAGATTACACAATATCTGACATTCCATACGGAACATCCGGAACGATCAAGGCATCCATTACAGGATACCATCAGACCAACACGGTCGCCGTGGCATCCGTGACGGATAACGTCTCGGGAAAGGATCCGGCCCTCGCGATCAACCTGTACACAGTATCCGGTACGCTCACCGTAACAGGCGGGGCATCCGCAGGCGGTGTCACCGTATCGCTCGGCGCCTACAGCACGACAACGGTCGCAGGCGGTACATACACCATAACCGACGTCCCATACGGAACGTCTGGAAACATAACGGCATCCATAACAGGATATCATCAGACCAACACGGTCGCCGTAGCATCCATGACAGATAACGTCTCGGGAAAGGATCCCACGCTTACGATCAACCTGTACACAGTATCCGGTACGCTCACCGTAACAGGCGGGGCCTCCAATGTCGGAGTGACCATCACCCTCGACACGACAGGAATCGATTACACCGCGGTCACGACGACAGGCGGAGATTACACAATATCTGACATTCCATACGGAACATCCGGAACGATCAAGGCATCCATTACAGGATACCATCAGACCAACACGGTCGCCGTGGCATCCGTGACGGATAACGTCTCGGGAAAGGATCCGGCCCTCGCGATCAACCTGTACACAGTATCCGGTACGCTCACCGTAACAGGCGGGGCATCCGCAGGCGGTGTCACCGTATCGCTCGGCGCCTACAGCACGACAACGGTCGCAGGCGGTACATACACCATAACCGACGTCCCATACGGAACGTCTGGAAACGTTACCGCATCCATGACAGGATATCATCAGACCAACACGGTCGCCGTAGCATCCATGACAGATAACGTCTCGGGAAAGGATCCCACGCTTACGATCAACCTGTACACAGTATCCGGTACGCTCACCGTAACAGGCGGAGCCTCCAGCGAAGGAGTCACGATAACCCTAGACACCGCGGGAACAGATTACACCGCGACCACCGGAACAGGCGGGGCATACACTATACTCAACGTCCCCTACGGAACCACCGGCGACATAAAGGCATCCATTACAGGATACCATCAGACCGTCACCCCGTCGGTCACGGCCATCAACGCCAACATGACAGGCAAGGGCCTCACCCTGACGATCAATCAGTACACGGTGTCCTTCAACGGCAACGGATCAACTTCCGGATCCATGCCGCAGATGAACATGACGTACGGCACGGAATACGTTCTGACGTCCAACGCCTTCTTCAAGAGCGGAAGCGCGTTCATAGGCTGGTCCCTTTCCGATTCAGCCACTATCCCGACATACTCCAACAGGGACAGCGTCGTCAACCTGACGGCTGTAAGCGGCGGTAACGTGATCCTGTACGCCGTATGGGAGGATTCCAAGTACACGGTGGAGTTCAACGGAAACGGCGGAACGGGATACATGCCCGACCAGTACTTATCGTCCGGCGCGGCCGTTCGGATCGATGTCTGCATCTACTCCTTCGCAGGGAAGGCGTTCCTCGGATGGGACACCGACAGCTCGGCCGACACGGTGGTGTACACCGACATGCAGACCGTCAAGGATCTCGTCAGCGCAGGATACACCGAGATGCTGTACGCAGTATGGTCCGCAACAGGATCGTCGTACACCGTGACCTTCGACGGAAACGGCGGAACGGGATACATGTCCGATCAGAACTTCGCATCAGGTGAAGCGGGCATCCTGATCCAGAACGTCTTCGCCAAGTCCGGCAGCACGTTCCAGGGATGGTCGACCGCCCTCAACGGACCGGTAGTCTACACCGACGGCCAGACTGTCAGGGACATAGCATCCGCAGGCGGCACCGTGACACTCTACGCAGTATGGACTCCGAATGCGTCATCGTACACCGTCACCTTCCTCGGCAACGGCGGAACAGGCTACATGCCGATACAGAACTTCACCGTAGGCACCGCGAAGGCGTTGGAGCAGAACATCTACGCCAAGACGGGATACACCTTCCAGGGATGGAGTCTGGTCCTCAACGGCTCCGTAATATACACAGAAGGTCAGACCGTCAGGGATCTCGCATCCGCAGGCGGCACGGTCACACTGTACGCAGTATGGTCCGCAGACTCGTACACCGTGACCTTCAACGGAAACGGCGGAACAGGATACATGCCGGCCCAGAACTTCACATCCATTTCCGCAAAAACGCTGCAGCAGAACGTCTTCACCAGAAGCGGATACACCTTCCAGGGATGGTCTGCGGCTTCCGACGGACCTGTGATGTACACCGACGGCCAGAAGATCGTAGTCTCATCGTCCATGACGCTGTATGCCGTATGGACGGCCGACGCATCCTCTTACACCGTGACCTTCAACGGCAACGGCGGAACGGGATACATGCCGATCCAGAACTTCACAGCAGGTGTCGCGAAGTCCTTGGAGCAGAACATTTTCTCCATGACAGGATATACTTTCCAGGGATGGGCGACATCTTCGGCTGGAACCGAGGAATACAACGACGGTCAGAAGATCGTCGTTACAGCCAACATGACATTGTTCGCGGTATGGTCGGATGCCACATCATACACTGTTACATATGACGGCAACGGCGGAACAGGTGTGATGTCCAATCAGAATTTCACCAGCGTACCCAAGGCTCTGATGCAGAACATCTTTGTCAACAGCGGAAGCACATTCCAGGGATGGTCCACGACTTCCGACGGACCTGTGATGTACACAGACGGTCAGAAGATAATCGTCACATCATCGACGACCCTCTATGCCGTATGGACGGCCGATTCATCCTCTTACACCGTCATTTTCGACAGCAACACCGGAACCGGCGTCATGTTCGACCAGTATTTCACATCAGGTGTCGCGAAGTCCTTGGAGCAGAACAAGTTCGTCAACACCGGCAACACGTTCCAGGGATGGTCAACCGTTCTCAACGGAGATGTCGTCTACACCGACGGTCAGACCGTTAAGGATCTAGCATCCGCGACCGGCACGGTCACGCTCTACGCCGTATGGTCCGCAACGGGATCATCGTACACCGTGACATTCGACAGCAACAACGGAACAGGCTACATGCCGGTTCAGAACTTCACCTCGGGAACCGCGAAGTCATTGGAGCAGAACGTCTTCTCCAAGTCCGGCAGCACATTCCAGGGATGGTCAGCCGTTCTCAACGGAGCAGTCGTCTACACCGACGGTCAGACCGTCAAGGACCTGGTATCCGCAGGCGGCACTGTGACACTCTACGCAGTATGGTCCGCAACAGGATCCTCGTACACCGTGACATTCAACGGAAACGGCGGAACGGGATACATGCCGATCCAGAACTTCACATCAGGTGCAGCAAAGGCTATTCAGCAGAACAGCTTCTCCAAGTCCGGCAGCACGTTCCAGGGATGGGCCACCGCTCTCAACGGAAACGTCGTCTACACCGACGGTCAGACCGTCAAGGACCTGGTATCCGCGACCGGCACGGTCACGCTCTACGCCGTATGGTCCGCAACAGGATCATCGTACACCGTGACATTCAACGGAAACGGCGGAACTGGATACATGCCTGATCAGAACTTCACCTCGGGAACCGCGAAGCCATTGGAGCAGAATATCTTCTTCAATTCGGGTAGCACATTCCAGGGATGGGCGACCGCTCTCAACGGAGCAGTTGTCTACACCGACGGTCAGAAGATCGTCGTTACAGCCAACATGACATTGTACGCCGCATGGTCTTCTGACGCTACATCGTACACCGTCACCTTCCTGGGCAACGGCGGAACGGGATACATGCCGATCCAGAATTTCACATCGGGAACGGCGAAGGCGCTCCAGCAGAACATATTCGCCAAGTCCGGCAACACGTTCCAGGGATGGAGTCTGGTCCTCAACGGCTCCGTCATATACACCGAAGGGCAGACCGTCAAGGACATAGCATCCGCGACCGGCACGGTCACGCTCTACGCCGTATGGTCCGCAACAGGATCATCGTACACCGTGACATTCAACGGAAACGGCGGAACAGGCTACATGCCGGCCCAGAACTTTGCATCCGGCATCGCGAAGGCGCTGGAGCAGAACCTGTTCGCCAAGACTGGCAACACGTTCCAGGGATGGTCGACCGTTCTCAACGGACCAGTCGTCTATACCGATGGTCAGAAGATCGTCGTCTCATCGTCCATGACGCTGTATGCCGTATGGACGGCCGACTCATCCTCTTACACTGTGATATTCAGCGGAAACGGCGGAACAGGCTACATGCCGGCTCAGAACTTCACATCAGGTACAGCAAAGTCATTGGAGCAGAACATATTCTCTATGACAGGATACACTTTCCAGGGATGGGCGACATCTTCGGCTGGAACCGAGGAATACAACGACGGTCAGAAGATTGTAGTGACAGCCAACATGACATTGTTCGCGGTATGGTCGGATGCCACATCATACACTGTTACATATGACGGCAACGGCGGAACAGGTGTGATGTCCAATCAGAATTTCACCAGCGTACCCAAGGCTCTGATGCAGAACATCTTTGTCAACAGCGGAAGCACATTCCAGGGATGGTCCACGACTTCCGACGGACCTGTGATGTACACAGACGGTCAGAAGATAATCGTCACATCATCGACGACCCTCTATGCCGTATGGACGGCCGATTCATCCTCTTACACCGTCATTTTCGACAGCAACACCGGAACCGGCGTCATGTTCGACCAGTATTTCACATCAGGTGTCGCGAAGTCCTTGGAGCAGAACAAGTTCGTCAGGCCAGATGGTCAAGGACATAGCATCCTCGACCGGCACGGTCACGCTCTACGCCGTATGGTCCGCAACGGGATCATCGTACACCGTGACATTCGACAGCAACAACGGAACAGGCTACATGCCGGTTCAGAACTTCACCTCGGGAACCGCGAAGTCATTGGAGCAGAACGTCTTCTCCAAGTCCGGCAGCACATTCCAGGGATGGTCAGCCGTTCTCAACGGAGCAGTCGTCTACACCGACGGTCAGACCGTCAAGGACCTGGTATCCGCAGGCGGCACTGTGACACTCTACGCAGTATGGTCCGCAACAGGATCCTCGTACACCGTGACATTCAACGGAAACGGCGGAACGGGATACATGCCGGCCCAGAACTTCACATCAGGTGCAGCAAAGGCTATTCAGCAGAACAGCTTCTCCAAGTCCGGCAGCACGTTCCAGGGATGGGCCACCGCTCTCAACGGAAACGTCGTCTACACCGACGGTCAGACCGTCAAGGACCTGGTATCCGCGACCGGCACGGTCACGCTCTACGCCGTATGGTCCGCAACAGGATCATCGTACACCGTGACATTCAACGGAAACGGCGGAACTGGATACATGCCTGATCAGAACTTCACCTCGGGAACCGCGAAGCCATTGGAGCAGAATATCTTCTTCAATTCGGGTAGCACATTCCAGGGATGGTCACTGACATCCGGAGGACCCGTCCTCTACACCGACGGCCAGATGGTCAAGGACATAGCATCTGCGACCGGCACCGTCACCCTTTACGCAGTATGGAACGCGAGCGCATCCTCGTACACCGTCACCTTCCTGGGCAACGGCGGAACGGGATACATGCCGATCCAGAATTTCACATCGGGAACGGCGAAGCCATTGGAGCAGATATTCGCCAAGTCCGGCAACACGTTCCAGGGATGGAGTCTGGTCCTCAACGGCTCCGTCATATACACCGAAGGGCAGACCGTCAAGGACATAGCATCCGCGACCGGCACGGTCACGCTCTACGCCGTATGGTCCGCAACAGGATCATCGTACACCGTGACATTCAATGGAAACGGCGGAACAGGCTACATGCCGGCCCAGAACTTTGCATCCGGCATCGCGAAGGCGCTGGAGCAGAACCTGTTCGCCAAGACTGGCAACACGTTCCAGGGATGGTCGACCGTTCTCAACGGACCAGTCGTCTATACCGACGGCCAGAAGATCGTAGTCTCATCGTCCACGACACTTTATGCTGTATGGACTTCAGATGCATCCTCTTACACTGTGATATTCAGCGGAAACGGCGGAACAGGCTACATGCCGGCCCAGAACTTCACAGCAGGTGTCGCGAAGTCCTTGGAGCAGAACATCTTCTCCATGACAGGATACACTTTTCAGGGATGGGCTACATCTTCGGCTGGAACCGAGGAATACAACGACGGTCAGAAGATTGTAGTGACAGCCAACATGACATTGTTCGCGGTATGGTCGGATGCCACAACTTACGTGGTGACATTCAACGGCAACGGCGGAACAGGTGTGATGTCCAATCAGAATTTCACCAGCGTACCCAAGGCTCTGATGCAGAACATCTTTGTCAACAGCGGAAGCACATTCCAGGGATGGTCCACGACTTCCGACGGACCTGTGATGTACACAGACGGTCAGAAGATAATCGTCACATCATCGACGACCCTCTATGCCGTATGGACGGCCGATTCATCCTCTTACACCGTCATTTTCGACAGCAACACCGGAACCGGCGTCATGTTCGACCAGTATTTCACATCAGGTGTCGCGAAGTCCTTGGAGCAGAACAAGTTCGTCAACACCGGCAACACCTTCCAGGGATGGTCACTGACATCTGGAGGATCCGTCTACACGAACGGCCAGATGGTCAAGGACATAGCATCCTCGACTGGCACGGTCACACTCTATGCTGTATGGGCTCCGAACGGATCCTCGTACACCGTGACATTCGACAGCAACAACGGAACAGGCTACATGCCGGTTCAGAACTTCGCATCCAGTGTCTCCAAGTCGTTGGAGCAGAATATCTTCTCCAAGTCCGGCAACACATTCCAGGGATGGTCGCTCACATCCGGAGGATCGGTTCTCTACACGGACAGCCAGATCGTCAAGGATATTGCATCCGCAGGCGGCAACGTCACGCTGTATGCAGTATGGACGGCAACAGGATCATCGTATACCGTCACATTCAACGGAAATGGCGGAACGGGATACATGCCGGCCCAGAACTTCACATCAGGCGTCGCGAAGGCATTGGAGCAGAACATCTTCGTCAACAACGGCAACACCTTCCAGGGATGGGCGCTCGCTTCGGGAGGACCCGCACTCTACACGAACGGCCAGATGGTCAAGGACATAGCATCTGCGACCGGCACCGTAACGCTGTACGCGGTATGGTCTTCGAATGCATCGTCATACACCGTCACCTTCGACAGTAATAGCGGAACTGGCTACATGCCGGATCAGAATTTCACAGCAGGCACAGCGAAGGCATTGGAGCAGAACATATTCGCCAAGTCCGGCAACACGTTCCAGGGATGGAGTCTGGTCCTCAACGGCTCCGTCATATACACCGAAGGGCAGACCGTCAAGGACATAGCATCCGCGACCGGCACGGTCACGCTCTACGCCGTATGGTCCGCAACAGGATCATCGTACACCGTGACATTCAATGGAAACGGCGGAACAGGCTACATGCCGGCTCAGAACTTCACCTCGGGAACGGCGAAGGCACTGGAGCAGAACGTCTTCACCAGAAGCGGATACGCCTTCCAGGGATGGGCGCTCGCTTCGGGAGGATCGGTTCTCTACACGGACAGCCAGATCGTCAAGGATATTGCATCCGCAGGCGGCAACGTCACGCTGTATGCAGTATGGACGGCAACAGGATCATCGTATACCGTCACATTCAACGGAAATGGCGGAACGGGATACATGCCGGCCCAGAACTTCACATCAGGCGTCGCGAAGGCATTGGAGCAGAACATCTTCGCCAAGACTGGCAACACGTTCCAGGGATGGTCGACCGTTCTCAACGGACCAGTCGTCTATACCGACGGCCAGAAGATCGTAGTCTCATCGTCCACGACACTTTATGCTGTATGGACTTCAGATGCATCCTCTTACACTGTGATATTCAGCGGAAACGGCGGAACCGGCTACATGCCGGCCCAGAACTTTACCGTAGATATCGCCAAGTCGTTGGAACAGAACATCTTCTCCATGACAGGATACACTTTCCAGGGATGGGCGCTCGCTTCGGGAGGACCTGTCTTCTACACGGACGGCCAGACGGTCAAGGACATAGCATCTGCGACCGGCACCATCACGCTGTACGCGGTATGGTCCGTAGCAGCATCTTCATACAACGTGATATTCGACAGCAATGGCGGAACAGGATATATGTCGGCACAGAACTTCGCCACGGGCACTGTCAAAGCGCTCCAGCAGAACGTGTTCGTCAACACCGGCAACACATTCCAAGGATGGTCTGCGATAGTCGATGGAGACGTTGTCTATCTGGATGGCCAAATGGTTTTGAATATCGTATCCGCAGGCAACACGGTCGTTCTGTACGCTGTATGGTCTGCCGATGCATCCTCTTACACCGTGGTATTCGACAGCAATGGCGGAACCGGTTACATGCCCGATGAGAACTTTACCTCGGGTGTTGCGAAGGCGCTCCAGCAGAACATATTCGTCAACACCGGCAACACCTTCCAGGGATGGGCCACCGTTTCAGGCGGAGCGGTGATCTATACCGACGTACAGGTCGTTCTTGGTCTTGCATCCGCAGGCGGCACGGTCACGCTCTATGCTGTATGGACTTCTGACTCATTATCGTACACAGTGACATTCGACGCCGAAGACGGAACCGGTTACATGCCGGCTCAGAATTTCACGTCCGGTGTCTCCAAGGCGTTGGAGCAGAACAAGTTCACAAGAGCAGGACGCACATTCGCCGGATGGTCTCTAGTATCTGGCGGCGTTGCATCATATGCGGATGGTCAATCGGTCATCGACATAGCCGCCGCCGGTTCCTCTATGGTGCTTTACGCCGTATGGACCGATGCGATAACATACGAGGTCGTGTTCGACGGCAACGGCAGCACATCCGGATTCATGTCCATACAGAATTTCACAGCTGAGACAGTGACGGCAATCCATCAGAACGGCTTCTTCAACACGGGAAGCACATTCCAGGGATGGGCGACCGCTCTCAACGGAGATGTAGTATACGTCGATGGTCAGAGGATCGTCGTCTCGTCGTCCATGACGCTGTACGCCGTATGGACCCTTGATGCGTCATCGTTCACGGTCATCTTCAACGGAAACGGCGGAACCGGTGTGATGTTCGATCAGCACTTCACATCTGGTGTCGCGAAGTCCTTGGAGCAGAATATCTTCGTCAACACCGGCAACACGTTCCAGGGATGGTCGCTCGCTCCGGGAGGACCCGTCCTCTACACCGACGGCCAGAAGATAGTGATCTCGGCTGACAAGACGCTGTACGCGGTATGGTCTCCTGACGCATCATCGTACACCGTGGTATTCAACAGCAACGGCGGAACGGGTCTGATGTTCGACCAGTACTTCACATCGGGTATCGCCAAGGCGCTCGAGCAGAACGCCTTCGTCAGAGCGGGATACGCCTTCCAGGGATGGTCGCTCGCACCGGGAGGAGCAGTGGCATACACGGACGGTCAGACAGCATTCATCACGGTTAGCACAACGCTCTACGCTGCATGGACCGCCGACACATCCTCATACACCGTCATCTTCGACAGCAACACCGGAACGGGATACATGCCGGCCCAGAACTTCACCGAGAACACGGCGAAGGCACTCCAGCAGAACATCTTCGTCAAGTCGGGATACACCTTCCAGGGATGGTCCACCGCTTCCGACGGAACGGTCGAATACACCGACGGACAGAAGATAGTCGTCGCATCGTCCATGACTCTGTACGCGGTATGGTCTTCTGATGCATCATCGTACACCGTGACCTTCGACGGAAACGGCGGAACGGGATACATGCCGGCCCAGAACTTCACATCAGGCGTCGCGAAGGCATTGGAGCAGAACATCTTCGTCAACACCGGCAGCACCTTCCAGGGATGGTCACTGACATCTGGAGGATCCGTACTCTACACGAACGGCCAGATGGTCAAGGACATAGCATCTGCGACCGGCACGGTCACGCTGTATGCGATATGGTCTCCTGACGCATCCTCTTACACCGTCACCTTCGACGGAAACGGCGGAACCGGTTACATGCCGGACCAGGACTTCACCTCGGATGTTTCGAAGGCGCTCGCTCAGAACATGTTCGCCAACAACGGCAACACCTTCCAGGGATGGGCGCTCGCTTCGGGAGGATCCGTCCTCTACACCGACGGACAGAAGATATCCGTGACAGCCGACATGACGCTGTACGCGGTATGGTCTTCTGATGCATCATCGTACACCGTGACCTTCGACGGAAACGGCGGAGCAGGATACATGCCGGCACAGAATTTCACCTCGGGTGTCGCGAAGGCATTGGAGCAGAACATCTTCGTCAACAACGGCAACACCTTCCAGGGATGGTCACTGACATCTGGAGGATCCGTACTCTACACGAACGGCCAGATGGTCAAGGACATAGCATCTGCGACCGGCACGGTCACGCTGTACGCGGTATGGTCTCCTGACGCATCCTCTTACACCGTCACCTTCGACGGAAACGGCGGAACCGGTTACATGCCGGCTCAGAACTTCACCTCGGGAACGGCGAAGGCACTGGAGCAGAACGTCTTCACCAGAAGCGGATACGCCTTCCAGGGATGGTCGCTCGCTTCGGGAGGACCCGTCCTCTACACCGACGGCCAGAAGATATCCGTGACAGCCGACACGACCCTGTTCGCGGTCTGGACGCTCAACGCGTCTTCGTACACCGTGACCTTCGACGGAAACGGCGGAACCGGTTACATGCCGGCCCAGAACTTCACATCAGGCGTCTCGAAGTCACTCGCTCAGAACCTGTTCGCCAACACCGGCAGCACCTTCCAGGGATGGTCCTCCGTCGTGGACGGAGAGGTCGTATACTCCGACGGCCAGAAGATCGTGGTCGCATCCGATATGACATTGTACGCGGTATGGACCTTCGATGCGTCATCGTTCACCGTTACCTTCAACGGAAACGGCGGAACGGGTCTGATGCCAGATCAGTATTTCACCGCAGACACCGCGAAGGCACTCGCTCAGAACCTGTTCGCCAACACCGGCAGCACCTTCCAGGGATGGGCGCTCGCTCCGGGAGGACCCGTCTTCTACACCGACGGCCAGAAGATATTCGTGACGGCCGACATGGCGCTTTACGCGATATGGTCTCCCGACGCATCATCGTACACCGTGGTATTCAACAGCAACGGCGGAACGGGATACATGCCCGATCAGCATTTCACATCGGGAACGGCCAAGGCGTTGGAGCAGAACGTCTTCACCAGAAGCGGATACACCTTCCAGGGATGGGCGGTCCTCGCGGCAGGGGACGTGGTGTTCACCGACGGCCAGTCCGTCAAGGACATGGCGGCGGCAGGATATTCCGTCACTCTGTACGCGGTATGGACCAGCGCGGCATCTTACGCCGTGACATTCGACAGCAACACCGGAACGGGATACATGCCGGCCCAGAACTTCACCGAGAACACGGCGAAGGCACTCCAGCAGAACATCTTCGTCAAGTCGGGATACACCTTCCAGGGATGGTCCACCGCTTCCGACGGAACGGTCGAATACACCGACGGACAGAAGATAGTCGTCGCATCGTCCATGACTCTGTACGCGGTATGGTCTTCTGATGCATCATCGTACACCGTGACCTTCGACGGAAACGGCGGAACGGGATACATGCCGGCCCAGAACTTCACATCAGGCGTCGCGAAGGCATTGGAGCAGAACATCTTCGTCAACACCGGCAGCACCTTCCAGGGATGGTCACTGACATCTGGAGGATCCGTACTCTACACGAACGGCCAGATGGTCAAGGACATAGCATCTGCGACCGGCACGGTCACGCTGTATGCGATATGGTCTCCTGACGCATCCTCTTACACCGTCACCTTCGACGGAAACGGCGGAACCGGTTACATGCCGGACCAGGACTTCACCTCGGATGTTTCGAAGGCGCTCGCTCAGAACATGTTCGCCAACAACGGCAACACCTTCCAGGGATGGGCGCTCGCTTCGGGAGGATCCGTCCTCTACACCGACGGACAGAAGATATCCGTGACAGCCGACATGACGCTGTACGCGGTATGGTCTTCTGATGCATCATCGTACACCGTGACCTTCGACGGAAACGGCGGAGCAGGATACATGCCGGCACAGAATTTCACCTCGGGTGTCGCGAAGGCATTGGAGCAGAACATCTTCGTCAACAACGGCAACACCTTCCAGGGATGGTCACTGACATCTGGAGGATCCGTACTCTACACGAACGGCCAGATGGTCAAGGACATAGCATCTGCGACCGGCACGGTCACGCTGTACGCGGTATGGTCTCCTGACGCATCCTCTTACACCGTCACCTTCGACGGAAACGGCGGAACCGGTTACATGCCGGCTCAGAACTTCACCTCGGGAACGGCGAAGGCACTGGAGCAGAACGTCTTCACCAGAAGCGGATACGCCTTCCAGGGATGGTCGCTCGCTTCGGGAGGACCCGTCCTCTACACCGACGGCCAGAAGATATCCGTGACAGCCGACACGACCCTGTTCGCGGTCTGGACGCTCAACGCGTCTTCGTACACCGTGACCTTCGACGGAAACGGCGGAACCGGTTACATGCCGGCCCAGAACTTCACATCAGGCGTCTCGAAGTCACTCGCTCAGAACCTGTTCGCCAACACCGGCAGCACCTTCCAGGGATGGTCCTCCGTCGTGGACGGAGAGGTCGTATACTCCGACGGCCAGAAGATCGTGGTCGCATCCGATATGACATTGTACGCGGTATGGACCTTCGATGCGTCATCGTTCACCGTTACCTTCAACGGAAACGGCGGAACGGGTCTGATGCCAGATCAGTATTTCACCGCAGACACCGCGAAGGCACTCGCTCAGAACCTGTTCGCCAACACCGGCAGCACCTTCCAGGGATGGGCGCTCGCTCCGGGAGGACCCGTCTTCTACACCGACGGCCAGAAGATATTCGTGACGGCCGACATGGCGCTTTACGCGATATGGTCTCCCGACGCATCATCGTACACCGTGGTATTCAACAGCAACGGCGGAACGGGATACATGCCCGATCAGGACTTCACCTCGGGTGTCGCGAAGGCGCTCCAGCAGAACGTCTTCACCAGAAGCGGATACACCTTCCAGGGATGGGCGGTCCTCGCGGCAGGGGACGTGGTGTTCACCGACGGCCAGTCCGTCAAGGACATGGCGGCGGCAGGATATTCCGTCACTCTGTACGCGGTATGGACCAGCGCGGCATCTTACGCCGTGACATTCGACAGCAACACCGGAACGGGATACATGCCGGCCCAGAACTTCACCGAGAACACGGCGAAGGCACTCCAGCAGAACATCTTCGTCAAGTCGGGATACACCTTCCAGGGATGGTCCACCGCTTCCGACGGAACGGTCGAATACACCGACGGACAGAAGATAGTCGTCGCATCGTCCATGACTCTGTACGCGGTATGGTCTTCTGATGCATCATCGTACACCGTGACCTTCGACGGAAACGGCGGAACGGGATACATGCCGGCCCAGAACTTCACATCAGGCGTCGCGAAGGCATTGGAGCAGAACATCTTCGTCAACACCGGCAGCACCTTCCAGGGATGGTCACTGACATCTGGAGGATCCGTACTCTACACGAACGGCCAGATGGTCAAGGACATAGCATCTGCGACCGGCACGGTCACGCTGTATGCGATATGGTCTCCTGACGCATCCTCTTACACCGTCACCTTCGACGGAAACGGCGGAACCGGTTACATGCCGGACCAGGACTTCACCTCGGATGTTTCGAAGGCGCTCGCTCAGAACATGTTCGCCAACAACGGCAACACCTTCCAGGGATGGGCGCTCGCTTCGGGAGGATCCGTCCTCTACACCGACGGACAGAAGATATCCGTGACAGCCGACATGACGCTGTACGCGGTATGGTCTTCTGATGCATCATCGTACACCGTGACCTTCGACGGAAACGGCGGAGCAGGATACATGCCGGCACAGAATTTCACCTCGGGTGTCGCGAAGGCATTGGAGCAGAACATCTTCGTCAACAACGGCAACACCTTCCAGGGATGGTCACTGACATCTGGAGGATCCGTACTCTACACGAACGGCCAGATGGTCAAGGACATAGCATCTGCGACCGGCACGGTCACGCTGTACGCGGTATGGTCTCCTGACGCATCCTCTTACACCGTCACCTTCGACGGAAACGGCGGAACCGGTTACATGCCGGCTCAGAACTTCACCTCGGGAACGGCGAAGGCACTGGAGCAGAACGTCTTCACCAGAAGCGGATACGCCTTCCAGGGATGGTCGCTCGCTTCGGGAGGACCCGTCCTCTACACCGACGGCCAGAAGATATCCGTGACAGCCGACACGACCCTGTTCGCGGTCTGGACGCTCAACGCGTCTTCGTACACCGTGACCTTCGACGGAAACGGCGGAACCGGTTACATGCCGGCCCAGAACTTCACATCAGGCGTCTCGAAGTCACTCGCTCAGAACCTGTTCGCCAACACCGGCAGCACCTTCCAGGGATGGTCCTCCGTCGTGGACGGAGAGGTCGTATACTCCGACGGCCAGAAGATCGTGGTCGCATCCGATATGACATTGTACGCGGTATGGACCTTCGATGCGTCATCGTTCACCGTTACCTTCAACGGAAACGGCGGAACGGGTCTGATGCCAGATCAGTATTTCACCGCAGACACCGCGAAGGCACTCGCTCAGAACCTGTTCGCCAACACCGGCAGCACCTTCCAGGGATGGGCGCTCGCTCCGGGAGGACCCGTCTTCTACACCGACGGCCAGAAGATATTCGTGACGGCCGACATGGCGCTTTACGCGATATGGTCTCCCGACGCATCATCGTACACCGTGGTATTCAACAGCAACGGCGGAACGGGATACATGCCCGATCAGGACTTCACCTCGGGTGTCGCGAAGGCGCTCCAGCAGAACGTCTTCACCAGAAGCGGATACACCTTCCAGGGATGGGCGGTCCTCGCGGCAGGGGACGTGGTGTTCACCGACGGCCAGTCCGTCAAGGACATGGCGGCGGCAGGATATTCCGTCACTCTGTACGCGGTATGGACCAGCGCGGCATCTTACGCCGTGACATTCGACAGCAACACCGGAACGGGATACATGCCGGCCCAGAACTTCACCGAGAACACGGCGAAGGCACTCCAGCAGAACATCTTCGTCAAGTCGGGATACACCTTCCAGGGATGGTCCACCGCTTCCGACGGAACGGTCGAATACACCGACGGACAGAAGATAGTCGTCGCATCGTCCATGACTCTGTACGCGGTATGGTCTTCTGATGCATCATCGTACACCGTGACCTTCGACGGAAACGGCGGAACGGGATACATGCCGGCCCAGAACTTCACATCAGGCGTCGCGAAGGCATTGGAGCAGAACATCTTCGTCAACACCGGCAGCACCTTCCAGGGATGGTCACTGACATCTGGAGGATCCGTACTCTACACGAACGGCCAGATGGTCAAGGACATAGCATCTGCGACCGGCACGGTCACGCTGTATGCGATATGGTCTCCTGACGCATCCTCTTACACCGTCACCTTCGACGGAAACGGCGGAACCGGTTACATGCCGGACCAGGACTTCACCTCGGATGTTTCGAAGGCGCTCGCTCAGAACATGTTCGCCAACAACGGCAACACCTTCCAGGGATGGGCGCTCGCTTCGGGAGGATCCGTCCTCTACACCGACGGACAGAAGATATCCGTGACAGCCGACATGACGCTGTACGCGGTATGGTCTTCTGATGCATCATCGTACACCGTGACCTTCGACGGAAACGGCGGAGCAGGATACATGCCGGCACAGAATTTCACCTCGGGTGTCGCGAAGGCATTGGAGCAGAACATCTTCGTCAACAACGGCAACACCTTCCAGGGATGGTCACTGACATCTGGAGGATCCGTACTCTACACGAACGGCCAGATGGTCAAGGACATAGCATCTGCGACCGGCACGGTCACGCTGTACGCGGTATGGTCTCCTGACGCATCCTCTTACACCGTCACCTTCGACGGAAACGGCGGAACCGGTTACATGCCGGCTCAGAACTTCACCTCGGGAACGGCGAAGGCACTGGAGCAGAACGTCTTCACCAGAAGCGGATACGCCTTCCAGGGATGGTCGCTCGCTTCGGGAGGACCCGTCCTCTACACCGACGGCCAGAAGATATCCGTGACAGCCGACACGACCCTGTTCGCGGTCTGGACGCTCAACGCGTCTTCGTACACCGTGACCTTCGACGGAAACGGCGGAACCGGTTACATGCCGGCCCAGAACTTCACATCAGGCGTCTCGAAGTCACTCGCTCAGAACCTGTTCGCCAACACCGGCAGCACCTTCCAGGGATGGTCATACATTCCAGGAGGATCTGTATTGTACACAGACGGGCAGAGGATATTCGTTACGGCCGACACGACATTGTATGCGATATGGTCTCCTGACGCGGCATCGTTCACCGTTACCTTCAATGGAAACGGCGGAACAGGCTACATGCCCGATCAGAGTTTCACATCGGGTACAGTCAAGGCATTGGAGCAGAACGTCTTCACCAGAAGCGGATACACCTTCCAAGGATGGTCAGACATTCCAGGAGGATATATCCTGTACACTGACGGCCAGATGGTCAGGGATCTCGCACCAGCGACCGGTACGGTAACGCTGTATGCGATATGGTCTCCCGACGCATCATCGTGCATCGTGGTATTCAACAGCAACGGCGGAACGGGATACATGCCGGCCCAGAACTTCACCTCGGGTGTCGCGAAGGCGCTCCAGCAGAACGTCTTCACCAGAAGCGGATACACCTTCCAGGGATGGGCGCTCGCTTCGGGAGGATCCGTCCTGTACACCGATGGACAGAGGATATTCGTTACGGCCGACATGACGCTGTATGCGATATGGTCCGCCGATGTGTATACCGTGACATTCAACGGAAACGGCGGAACGGGATACATGCCGACTCAGAATTTCGAATTTGGTGTCGATAAGACACTGACGCAGAACATCTTCGTCAAGTCGGGAAGCACCTTCCAGGGATGGTCACTCACCTCGGGAGGATCTGTATTGTACATCGACGTTCAGAAGGTCTCCATAGTATCGTCCATGACGCTGTACGCGGTATGGTCTTCTGATGCATCATCGTACACCGTGACCTTCAATGGAAACGGCGGAACGGGATACATGCCCGATCAGCATTTCACATCGGGAACGGCCAAGGCGTTGGCGCAGAACATCTTTACCAGAAGCGGATACGCCTTCCAGGGATGGTCGCTCGCTTCGGGAGGATCCGTCCTCTACACGAACGGCCAGATGGTCAAGGACATAGCATCTGCGACCGGCACGGTCACGCTGTATGCGATATGGTCTCCTGACGCATCCTCTTACACCGTCACCTTCGACGGAAACGGCGGAACGGGATACATGCCCGATCAGGACTTCACCTCGGGAACGGCCAAGGCGTTGGAGCAGAACGTCTTCACCAGAAGCGGATACGCTTTCCAGGGATGGTCGCTCGCTTCGGGAGGATCTGTGCTCTACACCGACGGACAGAAGATCTTGGTCGCATCAGATATGACATTGTACGCGGTATGGTCCGTCGGCGCATTCTCCTACACCGTCACCTTCGACGGAAACGGCGGAACCGGATACATGCCCGATCAGCATTTCACATCGGGAACGGCCAAGGCGTTGGCGCAGAACATCTTCGTCAACACCGGCAACACGTTCCAGGGATGGGCAGCGTCCCCCGGAGGATCTGTGGTCTACAACGATTGTCAGAGGATATTCGTTACTGCCGACACGACGTTGTATGCGATATGGTCTTCTGACGCGTCATCGTTCACCGTTACTTTCGATGGAAATGGCGGAACGGGTCTGATGTTCGACCAGTACTTCACATCAGGCGTCTCGAAGGCACTCGCTCAGAACCTGTTCGCCAAGTCCGGCAACACCTTCCAGGGATGGTCCACATCCCCAGGAGGATCGGTCGTCGTATACACGGACGGACAGAGGATATTCGTAACGGCTGACATGACGCTGTACGCAGTATGGACTCCCGACTCGTCTTCGTATACCGTGACCTTCAACGGAAACGGCGGAACCGGATACATGCCGGCTCAGTACTTCACAATAGGCACGGCCAAGGCATTGGAGCACAACGCGTTCACAAGAGACGGTTACGCCTTCCAGGGATGGGCGATCGCCCCGACTGGAGATGTAATCTATACAGACGGACAGAAGATCGTGGTCACATCAGATATGACGTTGTACGCCGTATGGTCCGCAAGTTCCTATGTTGTCACATTCGAACGCAACGGCGGAACCGGATACATGCCGGCCCAGAACTTCACCGCAGACATCGAGAAGGCGCTCCAGCAGAACCTGTTCGCCAAGGCAGGAAGCACCTTCCAGGGATGGTCTACATCTCCAGCAGGGTCCATCGTCTACACCAATGGTCAGAAGATAGTCGTCTCGTCGTCCATGACGCTGTACGCGGTATGGTCAGCCGACTCATCCTCGTACACCGTGACCTTCGACGGAAACGGCGGAGCAGGATACATGCCGGCACAGAACTTCACCTCGGGTGTCGCGAAGGCGCTCCAGCAGAACATCTTCGCTAAGTCGGGATATGCATTCCAGGGATGGGCGATCACCCTCGGCGGTGCCGTTGAATACGGAGACGGCGAGACCGTCACCGATATCGCATCTGCCGGATCGACCATCGTGCTCTATGCCGTATGGGGATCGAACACGGCGCATTACGATGCGACCTTTGTGGGCAACTATTCGGGATCTGCATACTCCGTGACGATATCCGAAGTGATCGGAAGCACGTACGTGTTGCCGGCCGACGATCCCGTGAGGAGCGGATACGCGTTCGACGGATGGTACACAGCGGCGACGGGCGGAAGCCGGATAACGTCATCCACCACGGTCGGAATGACCGCGGCGACAACATTCTACGCCCACTGGACCTTGAACCCGGCAGCGGCGTCATACACTGTGACGTTCTCTTCTGGAACGGGATACGATGTGTCGTACAGCGGATCGGCTACTGTGGAAAGCGGCGGTTCCCTGACATTCACTGTATCCGTCTCAAGTGGCTACGTCTTGAACTCGGTCACTGCGACAGGAGGAATCATAAGCCATTATTCCTCGGGATACATGCTATCGGACATCACAGCCGATTCGTACGTGAGCATATCGGTCTCGCCACAGAGCACTCCGGAGACTCCCACGGGCACGGATGGCGGCGACAGTGTTTCCAGCACGATCATAGCGGTTGCCGCTGTAGCGATCATCGCATCACTGGTGGCGGCATTGGTCATCTTCTTCAGGAAGATGGGAGAGTGATCTTAGGATAGGTTTGCACAGGCAGACAATGAAACAAGGGGCGCAAGCCCCTGTTCAACAATTTTATTTTTCTTGCATTTTAAATTTAAACTGTGTGAAGTCGATATGATATCACAAAAGAAGTCTTTGTTTTCGAGTATTAAGCCAAAGTTTAGAATCACATGTCAAAGTATTTTCACACAGTGTCCTCATCTGAGGTAGGAAAATATATTTTAGGCGCGGGAGCATATTGCAAGTATATCTTAGATCGGATGATAGATGACGGGGATAGTTTCTTGACAATAAAAAAGTTGAACAGGATCCGATGCCAGATTGTTTTATGAATTCTCCAAAGGCAGTGGCAGTACATAGATGTGGAATGCGAGAATACTCGCCCGAAAAAGAATTATTCGTCAGAGTCAATCAACTATTATTTCTATTCGCGGGAACAGTATGATCCGAACATGGTTGCCAATAAGGCTGACAAGCAGTATCACGATATCATGCAACTTCAGGAAGACATCGATAAGGTAAAGAAGTTCAAAAAGAAGTTTCAGATCGGCAACGATCTCATCGTCGCGTCGATATCGTTGCAGATAAAACTCACCAATATAACGTAAGAGGAAGCCAGATTGTACACATGCTGTTCGCAATAATCATGATAAGATATGTGGTTTCTCATTAATGCTGGAGGCGATATTATTTCAAGGCTGCTATTACGATTTTATATTTATCGCATATCTGATCAAAATTAGTTTTTTGAGTATTAGCAGCAGATGTGTGCAAAAACGAACCATTGTACGAGACGAATCCATATAATTCAAGTACTCCAGCTAGATTTAGAACCGATATCTATTTTAGGTCTCAAATAGATGAACGATTGATATGTAGTCGAATAGATATGATCAAACTATCTATTCAAGTATAAAGACAATTCAGCATACAGTGGTTTACGTAGTAATGCATATGCATTTGGGAAGCTAAAACGAATTCAAGGAGAGAGGCGAAAAAATGAGCTTACATATAAATTCAAAATTTAAGAAATATGTGCGGCCTGTTACAGTGTTACTTGTTGTTTTAATAACATGTATTTCAATAGTTTCAGTATGTACAGAAATGCAGGATGGGAATAATACATCGGATGCTTCAGTTATAGGGACCAAGGTATATTTTTACGTCGGTGGTTCAACACCAGTAGACTGTTGGGTCATTGCAGACACAAATCAGGTAAAAGTAGGATCATACGATGGACAAACATCAGCTATTGCGCAAACATACGCTGGTGCTGTTGATATACCTTCCACATTTTCGTATAACAGCGAAACATATACTGTGGTGAAAGTCGAATCATGTGCGTTTAAAAATTGTTCAAATATAACTTCGATTACTGTGCCTCAAACCGTAGGACTTATAGGCTATTCTGCGTTCTACGGTTGTTCAGGATTAACCTCTCTCACAATACCCACCGGCGTGACATCCATCGGAGATTCTACATTCTACGGTTGTTCAGGATTGACCTCTCTCACAATACCCACCGGCGTGACATCCATCGGGGCCTCGGCGTTCTATGGTTGTTCGAAGATCGCATCCCTTATAATACCCACTGGCGTGACATCTATTTTGGATTCAACATTTTATGGTTGCACCGCTCTTAGTTCTATCACAATACCCACCGGCTTGACATCCATCGGGGCCTCGGCGTTCTATAATTGTTCAGTATTAACCTCTCTCACAATACCCACCGGCGTGACATCTATTAAGGATTCAACGTTCTATAATTGTTCAGGATTAACCTCTCTCACAATACCCACCGGCGTGACATCCATCGGGGCCTCGGCGTTCTATAAATGTTCAGGATTGACCTCTCTCACAATACCCACCGGCGTGACATCCATCGGGGATTCGGCGTTCCGCAGCTGTTCAAGCGTCACATCTTTTACAATACCCACCGGCGTGACATCCATAGGTTATGCAGTTTTTTACAGCTGTTCAAGCGTCACATCTTTCACAATACTCAGTAATTTGACATCTATCGGAGATAGTTCATTTGGTGCGTGCGGCAGTCTTTTGTCAATCGATATACCTAGCAGTGTGACATCCATCGGACCATCGGCGTTCGCTGGTTGTATCAGTCTAAACGATATCACAATACCCACCGGCGTGACATCTATTGCGGCTTCGACATTCTCCGATTGTCGTAGCATAACCTCTCTCGCAATACCAGCTGGCGTGACATCCATCGGGGCCTCGGCGTTCTATAAATGTTCGAAGATCACATCCCTTACAATACCCACTGGCGTCACATCTATTAAGGATTCAACGTTCTATAATTGTTCAGGTCTCACTTCCCTTACAATATTGGGTAATATAACATCCATCGGGGCCTCGGCGTTCTTTGGTTGTTCGAAGATCACATCCCTTACAATATCTGGTAGCGCAACATCTGTAGGAGATTCAGCTTTCAATGGTTGCACAAATCTCACTTCCCTTACAATACCCACCGGCGTGACATCCATCGGGGCCTCGGCGTTCCGCTGGTGTTCAAGTCTGACATCTTTCACAATACCAGCTGGCGTGACATTGATCTTGGACTCAACATTTCAGGGTTGCACCGCTCTCACTTCTATAACGATACCAACTCCCGTGACATCCATCGGGGCCTCGGCATTCAATGGTTGTTCGAGTCTCACATCATTCACAATACCTACCAATGTGACATCCATCGGGGCCTCGGCATTCAATGGTTGCATTGGTTTTACTTCTATAGATATACCTGTTTCTGTCGGTTCTGTCGGATCCAGCGCGTTTACGGGTTGCAACAGTCTAACTTCCATTACAATACCAGATAGGGTAGCATCGGTTCGCAGTTGTGGATTCGAGAAAGTAGTATCTGTAACAGTTACATTTTCTTCACCTACTACAGGTATAACCACAGGAGGTGTAATCGACACATGTTTTGATTTCAGTTCTTGGCGCATATGTTCATTATCTGGTACTACAGATGTAATTGATCTAAAGTTGAAGACCTCCGAGGAGATAGTGCCCACCAGTGAAATCTTTGGATTACTCAATCATAATCTGACGTATATTTACGATGGGGATTCTGTGCTGTACAAGTATGTAGGCGGACAATGGCGTACGCTGTGCGAGATTACTGTAAACTCCACCAATGTCAACGTCAGTCTTACTACAGGCAGTACTGTGTATTCGGGATATGATTTAACATTTACAGCCGTTAAGTACAGTGGGTTTGATAATTACAGGGTGAGTGTAGAAGCTACAGTAGGCAGCAATACATATACCATAGACCCGAACTCAAGCGATGTCTGTACTTTACCCGCAACTTATGTCACGGGTGATGTGACAATAACGGCTTTCCTGATAAGAACATACACGTTGACAGGAAATGTAGAAGGAGGAGGATCGGCCACCAACGGAAATCAGGTAGTAGATACAGGACATTCTTCTGTTGCGATGGTCTTCACTGCTTTTGAACATTATCATGTTTCATCTTATTCTATCAACGGTGTGATTGTTCCAGTTACAGGAGAAAGTACCACGACGTGGACGTTCGAGGCGGTTTCTTCTGTATTAAAAGATTACGTAGTAGTCGTGAATTTTTCTGGCGATACATATAATGTGACAAAATCGCAAGGAACAGGGACCACGATAACCTCAACAACACCGGCGGCATACGGAACTAACTATACTTTTACCGCTGTCAAGAACACAGGTTACACCCAGGGAACGCTCGCAGTCTCGGTGACGATAGGCGGATCACCATATACATTGGGCAGCCCGACAGGCGACACCTACACCATAGCGGGAACATCGATCTTAGGCGCCGTGGTCATAACAACAGCTTCCATTGTTCCCAACACATACACTGTCACCAAGGTGCAGGGAACCGGAACGACGATAACGTTCACAACATCTGCGACTTACGGAACTGATTACACGTTCACAGCTGTCAAGAACACCGGTTACGATCAGGGAACGCTCGCAGTCTCGGTGAAGATAGGCGGAGTAACATATGCATTGGGCAGCCCCACAGGCGACACCTACACCATAGCGGGAACATCGATCTTGGGCGCGGTCGTGATAACCACGACAGACATCGCTCCCAACACATACACGGTCACCAAGGTGCAGGGAACAGGAACGACGATAACGTTCACAACACCGGCGACTTACGGAACTGATTACACGTTCACAGCCGTAAAGAACACCGGTTACGATCAGGGAACGCTCTCAGTGTCGGTGAAGATAGGCGGAACGGCATACACGTTGGGCAGCCCGACAGGCGACACCTACACCATAGCGGGTACATCGATCTTAGGCGCAGTCGTGATAACCACGACAGACATCGCTCCCAACACATACACGGTCACCAAGGTGCAGGGAACCGGAACGACGATAACGTTCACAACACCGGCAACGTATGGAACTGATTACACGTTCACGGCCGTCAAGAACACCGGTTACGATCAGGGAACGCTCGCAGTGTCGGTGAAGATAGGCGGAGTAACATATGCATTGGGCAGCCCCACAGGCGACACCTACACCATAACGGGAACGTCCATACTCGGTGCAGTCGTGATAACCACGACAGACATCGCTCCCAACACATACACTGTCACCAAGGTGCAGGGAACAGGAACGACGATAACGTTCACAACACCGGCAACGTATGGAACTGATTACACGTTCACAGCCGTAAAGAACACCGGTTACGATCAGGGAACCCTCAGCGTATCGGTGAAGATAGGCGGAGTAACATATGCATTGGGCAGCCCCACAGGCGACACCTACACCATAACAGGAACGTCCATACTCGGTGCAGTCGTGATAACCACGACAGACATCGCTCCCAACACATACACTGTCACCAAGGTGCAGGGAACAGGAACGACGATAACGTTCACAACACCTGCGACTTACGGAACTGACTACACGTTCACAGCTGTCAAGAACACCGGTTACGATCAGGGAACGCTCGCAGTGTCGGTGAAGATAGGCGGAGTAACATATGCATTGGGCAGCCCGACAGGCGACACCTACACCATAACAGGAACGTCCATACTCGGTGCAGTCGTGATAACCACGACAGACATCGCTCCCAACACATACACTGTCACCAAGGTGCAGGGAACAGGAACGACGATAACGTTCACAACACCTGCGACTTACGGAACTGACTACACGTTCACAGCTGTCAAGAACACCGGTTACGATCAGGGAACGCTCGCAGTGTCGGTGAAGATAGGCGGAACGGCATACACGTTGGGCAGCCCGACAGGCGACACCTACACCATAACAGGAACGTCCATACTCGGTGCAGTCGTGATAACCACGACAGACATCGCTCCCAACACATACACTGTCACCAAGGTGCAGGGAACAGGAACGACGATAACGTTCACAACACCTGCGACTTACGGAACTGACTACACGTTCACGGCCGTCAAGAACACCGGTTACGATCAGGGAACGCTCGGCGTCTCGGTCACCATAGGCGGAGTAACATATGCATTGGGCAGCCCGACAGGCGACACCTACACCATAACAGGAACGTCCATACTCGGTGCAGTCGTGATAACCACGACAGACATCGCTCCCAACACATACACTGTCACCAAGGTGCAGGGAACAGGAACGACGATAACGTTCACAACACCTGCGACTTACGGAACTGACTACACGTTCACGGCCGTCAAGGACACCGGTTACACCCAGGGAACCCTCAGCGTATCGGTGAAGATAGGCGGAGTAACATATGCATTGGGCAGCCCGACAGGCGACACCTACACCATAACAGGAACGTCCATACTCGGTGCAGTCGTGATAACCACGACAGACATCGCTCCCAACACATACACTGTCACCAAGGTGCAGGGAACAGGAACGACGATAACGTTCACAACACCTGCGACTTACGGAACTGACTACACGTTCACAGCTGTCAAGAACACCGGTTACGATCAGGGAACGCTCGCAGTGTCGGTGAAGATAGGCGGAGTAACATATGCATTGGGCAGCCCGACAGGCGACACCTACACCATAACAGGAACGTCCATACTCGGTGCAGTCGTGATAACCACGACAGACATCGCTCCCAACACATACACTGTCACCAAGGTGCAGGGAACAGGAACGACGATAACGTTCACAACACCTGCGACTTACGGAACTGACTACACGTTCACGGCCGTCAAGGACACCGGTTACACCCAGGGAACCCTCAGCGTATCGGTGAAGATAGGCGGAGTAACATATGCATTGGGCAGCCCGACAGGCGACACCTACACCATAACGGGTACATCGATCTTGGGCGCAGTCGTGATAACCACGACAGACATCGCTCCCAACACATACACTGTCACCAAGGTGCAGGGAACAGGAACGACGATAACGTTCACAACACCGGCAACGTATGGAACTGATTACACGTTCACGGCCGTCAAGAACACCGGTTACGATCAGGGAACCCTCAGCGTATCGGTGAAGATAGGCGGAGTAACATATGCATTGGGCAGCCCGACAGGCGACACCTACACCATAACAGGAACGTCCATACTCGGCGCAGTCGTGATAACGACAGGTGACCTCGACCTCAACATCTACACGGTGTCGGGTACGCTCACCGTCACAGGCGGCACTGCTTCGAACGAAGGAGTCACGATAACTCTGGACACGACAGGAACCGATTACACCGCGGTCACCATGGCAGGCGGAGCTTACACAATATCCAGTGTCCCCTATGGAACATCTGGAAACATAACGGCAGCCATAACAGGATACAACCAGACAGTGATTTCATCGGTCACGGCACTCGCAGCAAACGCGACAGGTAAGAACCTCACCCTGACGATCAATCAGTACACGGTGTCATTCGACGGCAACGGATCAACTTCCGGATCCATGCCGCAGATGAGCATGACGTACGGCACGGAATACGTTCTGACGTCCAACGCCTTCTTCAAGAGCGGAAGCGCGTTCATAGGCTGGTCCCTTTCCGATTCAGCCACTATCCCGACATACTCCAACAGGGACAGCGTCGTCAACCTGACGGCTGTAAGCGGCGGTAACGTGATCCTGTACGCCGTATGGGAGGATTCCAAGTACACGGTGGAGTTCAACGGAAACGGCGGAACGGGATACATGCCCGACCAGTACTTATCGTCCGGCGCGGCCGTTCAGATCGATGTCTGCGCCTATTCCTTCGCAGGGAAGGCGTTCCTCGGATGGGACACCGACAGCTCGGCAGACACGGTGGTGTACACCGACATGCAGACCGTCAAGGATCTCGTCAGCGCGGGATACACCGAGATGCTGTACGCAGTATGGTCTGCAACAGGATCATCGTACACCGTGACCTTCGACGGAAACGGCGGAACGGGATACATGTCCGATCAGAACTTCGCATCAGGTGAAGCGGGCATCCTGATCCAGAACGTCTTCGCCAAGTCCGGCAGCACGTTCCAGGGATGGTCGACCGCCCTCAACGGACCGGTAGTCTACACCGACGGCCAGACCGTCAGGGACATAGCATCCGCAGGCGGCACCGTGACACTCTACGCAGTATGGACCGCCACAGGATCATCGTACACCGTCACCTTCCTGGGCAACGGCGGGACCGGCTACATGCCGATACAAAACTTCACCGTAGGCACCGCGAAGGCGTTGGAGCAGAACATCTACGCCAAGACGGGATACACCTTCCAGGGATGGAGTCTGGTCCTCAACGGATCCGTAATATACACAGAAGGTCAGATGGTCAAGGATCTCGCATCCGCAGGCGGCACGGTCACACTGTACGCAGTATGGTCCGCAGACTCGTACACCGTGACCTTCAACGGCAACAACGGAACAGGCTGCATGCCGATCCAGAATTTCGAATCTGATGTCGCGAAGTCATTGGAGCAGAACGTCTTCACCAGAAGCGGATACACCTTCCAGGGATGGGCGACCGTTCTCAACGGACCGGTCATCTACACAGATGGTCAGAAGATTGTTGTCTCATCGTCCACGACATTGTTCGCGGTATGGACTGCAACAGGATCGTCTTACATAGTGACATTCAACGGCAACGGCGGAACCGGCTACATGCCGGCTCAGAACTTCACCGTGGATGTCGCCAAGTCATTGGAGCAGAACATTTTTGTTAGGTCAGGATATATTTTCCAGGGATGGGCCACATCTTCTGTGGAGACAGAGGAGTACAACGACGGTCAGAAGATCGT
The DNA here is from genome assembly GCA_963676235.1 of Candidatus Methanomethylophilaceae archaeon. Taxonomy (GTDB): domain Archaea; phylum Thermoplasmatota; class Thermoplasmata; order Methanomassiliicoccales; family Methanomethylophilaceae; genus JALNYB01. The sequence continues at coordinate 162,803 of OY781044.1, read as the reverse complement.
CGTCACAGCTGATATTACACTGTACGCCGTATGGTCGGATGCCACATCATACATCGTGACATTCAACGGCAACGGCGGAACAGGCGTGATGTCCAATCAGAATTTCACCAGCGGACCCAAGGCGCTCATGCAGAACATATTCTCCATGACGGGATACAAGTTCCAGGGATGGTCCACGGCTTCCGACGGACCTGTGATGTACACAGACGGTCAGAAGATTGTCGTCACAGCTGACACTACACTCTACGCCGTGTGGACCGTTGATGCATCGTCATACACCGTCACTTTCCTGAGCAACGGCGGAACCGGCATCATGTTCGACCAGTACTTCACATCTAGTGTTGCGAAGTCTTTGGAACAGAACACGTTCGTCAACACCGGCAACACGTTCCAGGGATGGTCGGCAGTACTCAACGGACCAGTAGTCTACACCGACGGTCAGACCGTCAGGGATCTCACATCCGCGACCGGCACGGTCACGCTCTACGCTGTATGGTCCGCAACAGGATCCTCGTACACCGTGACATTCGACAGCAACAACGGAACAGGCTACATGCCGGTTCAGAACTTCACCTCGGGAACCGCGAAGTCATTGGAGCAGAACGTCTTCTCCAAGTCCGGCAGCACATTCCAGGGATGGTCCTCGACATCCGGCGGATCCGTCCTTTACACGGACGGTCAGACCGTCAAGGACCTGGTATCCGCAGGCGGCACCGTGACACTCTATGCGGTATGGTCCGCAACGGGATCATCGTACACCGTGACATTCAACGGAAACGGCGGAACGGGATACATGCCGATCCAGAACTTCACATCAGGTGCAGCAAAGGCTCTTCAGCAGAACGTCTTCTCCAAGTCCGGCAACACGTTCCAGGGATGGTCAGCCGTTCTCAATGGAACTGTAATTTATACCGATGGTCAGATCGTTAAGGACATAGCATCCGCAGGCGGCACCGTGACACTTTACGCTGTATGGTCTTCCGACGCGTCATCGTACACAGTGACATTCAATGGAAACGGCGGAACCGGCTATATGCCTGATCAGAATTTCACAGCAGGCACAGCGAAGTCCTTGGAGCAGAACATCTTCGTCAACACCGGCAACACGTTCCAGGGATGGTCAACCGTTCTCAACGGAGCAGTTGTCTACACCGACGGTCAGAAGATATTCGTAACGGCTAACACAACATTGTTCGCAGTATGGAACGGAATAGCATCCTCATACACTGTGACATTTAATGCCGAAGGCGGGTCTGGTATGATGCCTAATCAGTACTTAACATCCGGTGTCGCGAAGCCATTGGAGCAGAACATCTTTTCCAAGTCCGGCAACACGTTCCAGGGATGGTCAACCGTTCTCAATGGAACTGTAATTTATACCGATGGTCAGATCGTTAAGGACATAGCATCCGCAGGCGGCACCGTGACACTTTACGCTGTATGGTCTTCTGACGCATCATCGTACACCGTGACATTCAACGGAAACGGCGGAACGGGATACATGCCGGCCCAGAACTTCACATCAGGCGTCGCGAAGGCATTGGAGCAGAACATCTTCGCCAAGACTGGCAACACGTTCCAGGGATGGTCGACCGTTCTCAACGGACCAGTCGTCTATACCGACGGCCAGAAGATCGTAGTCTCATCGTCCACGACACTTTATGCTGTATGGACTTCAGATGCATCCTCTTACACTGTGATATTCAGCGGAAACGGCGGAACAGGCTACATGCCGGCTCAGAACTTCACATCAGGTACAGCAAAGTCATTGGAGCAGAACATATTCTCTATGACAGGATACACTTTCCAGGGATGGGCGACCGTTTTTAATGGACCGGTAGTCTACACTGACGGTCAAAAGATATTCGTAACGTCCAACACAACATTGTTCGCAATATGGTCTGCAACAGGATCGTCATATACCGTGACCTTCTTAAGCAATGGCGGAACAGGCTACATGCCGGTACAGAAGTTCGAATCCGATGTAGCGAAGGCATTGGAGCAGAATATCTTCTCCAAGTCCGGTAACACATTCCAAGGATGGTCAACTGTCGTTGATGGAGAAGTAATCTATCTTGATGGTCAGGTAGTGCTAAGTCTAGTGCCTGCAGGCAATACAGTCGTTCTGTACGCCGTATGGGTCGACAGTGCATCGTCATACACCGTCATTTTCGACAACAACAGTGGAACAGGCTATATGCCAGCTCAAAATTTCACATCTGGTGTCGCGAAGGCATTGGAGCAGAACGTGTTCACGAGAAGCGGATATACGTTCCAGGGATGGTCTACTGCATTTGATGGAGATGTCCTCTATTCAGATTTACAGACCGTATTTGATCTTGCATCTGTAGGTGGTATGGTCACTCTGTATGCCGTGTGGGCTGACAGCGCATCGTCATACACCGTCACATTCAATTCAGAAGGCGGGTCTGGCGTAATGCCAGATCAGTATTTCACATCCGGTGTCGCGAAGGCATTGGAGCAGAACAAGTTCACCAGGGCCGGGCGTACATTCGTGGGATGGTCCCTTATGCCGGATGGTGCTGTGGCATACACTGACGGGCAGTCGGTCATTGATATTTCCGCGGTAGGTTCTGTCGTGTATTTGTATGCGGTATGGACCGATGCGATAACATATGAGGTCTCATTCGATAGCAATGGCGGTACGGCCGGATTCATGCCAGATCAGTATTTCACTGCTGAAATAGCAACGGCACTTCATCAGAACATTTTCGCCAAGTCGGATAATACATTCCAGGGATGGTCAACAGTTCTCAACGGACCGGTTGTCTACACCGACGGTCAGAAGATATTCATAACATCCAACACGACGTTGTTCGCGGTATGGACTGCAACAGGATCGTCATACACTGTCACTTTCGATAGCAACGGCGGAACCGGCTACATGCCGATCCAGAATTTCACATCAGGTGTAGCAAAGGCATTGGAGCAGAACATCTTCTTCAAGTCCGGTAATACCTTCCAGGGATGGTCAACCGTCCTCAACGGAACCGTAGTCTACACAGATGGTCAGAAGATCGTCGTGACAGCCAACACAACATTGTTTGCTGTATGGACTGTAACAGGATCGTCATACATAGTCACTTTCGACGCTAATGGCGGAACAGGGTACATGCCTGTACAGAACTTCGAATCCGATGTTGCAAAGTCGTTGGAACAGAATTTGTTCACGAGAAGCGGATACACCTTCCAGGGATGGTCTGCGGTATCAGGCAGTGCGGTCGTCTACACCGACGGTCAGAAGATCATTGTCGAGTCATCCACGACACTCTATGCTGTTTGGACCGTTGATGGATCGTCATACACCGTCACTTTCTCGAGCAACGGCGGAACAGGGTACATGCCTGTACAGAACTTCGAATCCGATGTTGCAAAGTCGTTGGAGCAGAATGTATTCGTCAAGTCCGGTAGCACATTCCAGGGATGGTCCACGATCCTCAATGGAACTGTAGTCTACACCGACGGTCAGAAGATCGTCGTGACAGCCAACACAACATTGTTTGCTGTATGGACTGCAACAGGATCGTCATACACCGTCACTTTCGATGCTAATGGCGGAACGGGCTACATGCCGGTTCAGAACTTCACATACGGTGTCGCGAAGGCATTGGAGCAGAACATCTTCGTCAAGACGGATAACACATTCCAAGGATGGGCTATAGTTCTCGACGGGCCAGTTGTATACACCGATGGTCAGAAGATATTCGTAACGGCCAACACAACATTGTTCGCCGTGTGGGCCGTGGACGTATCGTCTTACACAACAGTATTTGACAGCAACGGCGGAACAGGCTACATGCCGGCTCAGAACTTCGAATCCGGTGTCGCGAAGGCATTGGAGCAGAACATCTTCGTCAAGGACGGAAGTACATTCCAGGGATGGTCAATCGTTCTTAACGGACCGGTAGTCTACACAGATGGTCAGAAGATCGTCGTGACAGCCAATACAACATTGTTTGCTGTATGGACTGCAACAGGATCGTCATACACCGTCATTTTCGATGCCAACGGCGGAACAGGCTATATGCCGGCGCAGAATTTTGAATCCGATGTTGCAAAGTCGTTGGAGCAGAATGTATTCGTTAAGTCCGGTAGCACATTCCAGGGATGGTCCACGATCCTCAATGGAACCGTAGTCTACACAGATGGTCAGAAGATCATTGTCGCAGCCAACACAACATTGTTTGCTGTATGGACTGCAACAGGATCGTCATACACAGTTACTTTCGACGCTAATGGCGGAACAGGATACATGTCGGTTCAGAACTTCACATCAGATGCAGTAAAGGCATTGGAGCAGAACATCTTCTCCAAGTCCGGTAGCACATTCCAGGGATGGTCAACCGTTCTCAACGGACCAGTTGTCTACACCGACGGCCAGAAGGTCTCCGTCACAGTAAACACGACGTTGTTTGCTGTATGGACTGCAACAGGATCGTCATACACCGTCATTTTCGATGCTAATGGCGGAATAGGCTATATGCCAGTTCAGAACTTCACCTCAGGCACTGCGAAGGCGCTGGAACAGAACATCTTTGTCAATTCGGGTAACACATTCCAGGGATGGTCAACCGTCCTCAACGGAACCGTAGTCTACACAGATGGTCAAAAGATCCTCGTGACAGCCAACACAACATTGTTCGCAGTATGGGCTGTGAACGCATCGTCTTACACAGTAGTATTCGACGGCAACGGCGGAACAGGCTACATGCCGGTTCAGAACTTCACATCGGGTGCAGTAAAGTCATTAGAACAGAACATCTTCTCCAAGTCCGGTAGCACATTCCAGGGATGGTCAACCGTCCTCAACGGAACCGTAGTCTACACAGATGGTCAAAAGATCCTCGTGACAGCCAACACAACATTGTTCGCAGTATGGGCTGTGAACGCATTGTCTTACACAGTAGTATTCGACGGCAATGGCGGAACAGGCTACATGCCGGTTCAGAACTTCACATCGGGTGTAGCGAAGGCATTGGAGCAGAACGTGTTCACGAGAAGCGGATACACATTCCAGGGATGGGCAGTTCTCCCGGCGGGAGATGTCGTGTTCACTGACGGGCAGTCTGTCATAGACATGGCTGCTGCAGGTTATTCGGTAACGCTCTACGCAGTATGGACCAGCGCAATGTCCTATGCGATAACGTTCGATGGCAACGGTGGAACAGGCTATATGCCGGTTCAGAACTTCATGACTGGCACGGCAAAGTCTATCCAGCAGAACATCTTCGTTAAGTCTGGTAATACATTCCAGGGATGGTCAATCGTTCTCAATGGACCAGTTGTTTACACTGATGGTCAGAAGATAGTCATCGAATCGTCTACGACACTTTACGCTGTATGGGTCAACAGTTCATCATCGTACACCGTGACATTCGACAGCAATGGCGGAACAGGCTACATGCCGGTTCAGAACTTCACAACAGGCACGGCAAAGTCATTGGAGCAGAACATCTTCTCCAAGTCCGGTAACACATTCCAGGGATGGTCAACCATTCTCAACGGACCGTTAGACTACACCGACGGTCAGATTGTCAAGGATCTTGCATCAGCAGGCAGTACTGTCGTACTCTATGCAGTATGGACTGCAACAGGGTCATCGTATACTGTGACATTCGATGGCAATGGTGGAACAGGCTATATGCCGGTTCAGAACTTCACATCCGGTGTCGCGAAGGCATTGGAGCAGAACATCTTCGCCAAGGACGGAAATACATTCCAGGGATGGGCGACCGTTTTCAACGGACCTGTAGACTACACAGACGGCCAGAAGATCGTCGTGACAGCCAACACGACGTTGTTTGCGGTATGGGCCGTGGACATATCATCTTACACAACAGTATTTGACAGCAACGGCGGAACAGGATACATGCCGGCTCAGAACTTCGAATCCGGTGTCGCGAAGGCATTGGAGCAGAACATCTTCGTCAAGGACGGAAGTACATTCCAGGGATGGTCAATCGTTCTTAACGGACCGGTCGTATACACCGACGGTCAGATTGTCAAGGATCTTGTATCCGCAAATGGTACTGTTACCCTGTACGCGGTATGGTCTGCGACAGGATCGTCATATACCGTGACCTTCAACGGAAACGGCGGAACAGGCTACATGCCGGTTCAGAATTTCGAATCCGGTGTCGCAAAGGCATTGGAGCAGAACATCTTCGCTAAGGACGGTAGCACATTCCAGGGATGGGCGACTATTTTCAACGGAGATGTCATCTATACTGACGGCCAGAAGATCACCGTGACAGCCAATACGACGTTGTTTGCGGTATGGTCTGCGACAGTATCATCGTACACCGTGACATTCGACGGCAACAGCGGAACAGGCTACATGCCGGTTCAGAACTTCACATCCGGTGTCGCGAAGGCATTGGAGCAGAACATCTTTGTCAAGTCCGGTAGCACATTCCAGGGATGGTCTGTAGTTCTTAACGGACCAGTCGTATACACCGACGGTCAGAATACCGTCATGACATCCAATACGACGTTGTTCGCAGTATGGACAGCAATAGGATCGTCATATACCGTCACTTTTGATGCCAACGGCGGAACAGGCTACATGCCGGTTCAGAACTTCACATCAGGTGTAGCAAAGGCATTGGAGCAGAACATCTTCTTCAAGTCCGGTAATACCTTCCAGGGATGGTCAACCGTCCTCAACGGAACCGTAGTCTACACAGACGGCCAGAAGATCGTCGTGACAGCCAATACGACGTTGTTTGCGGTATGGTCTGCGACAGTATCATCGTACACCGTGACATTCGACGGCAACGGCGGAACAGGCTACATGCCGGTTCAGAACTTCACATCCGGTGTCGCGAAGGCATTGGAGCAGAACATCTTCGCCAAGGACGGAAGTACATTCCAGGGATGGGCGACTATTTTCAACGGAGATGTCGTCTATACTGACGGCCAGAAGATCGTCGTGACAGCCAACATAACATTGTTCGCGGTATGGTCTGCGACAGTATCATCGTACACCGTGACATTCGACGGCAACGGCGGAACAGGCTATATGCCGGTTCAGAACTTCACATCCGGTGTCGCAAAGGCATTGGAGCAGAACATCTTTGTCAAGTCCGGTAGCACATTCCAGGGATGGTCTGCAGTTCTTAACGGACCAGTCGTATACACCGACGGTCAGAAGATCGTCGTGACAGCCAACACAACATTGTTTGCTGTATGGACTGCAACAGGATCGTCATACACCGTCACTTTCGATGCTAATGGCGGAACGGGCTACATGCCGGTTCAGAACTTCACATCCGGTGTCGCGAAGGCATTGGAGCAGAATGTCTTCGTCAAGACGGATAATACATTCCAGGGATGGGCGACCGTTCTCAATGGACCGGTAGTCTACACAGACGGCCAGAAGATCGTCGTGGCAGCCAACATAACATTGTTCGCGGTATGGTCTACGACAGTATCGTCATACACCGTCACTTTCGATGCCAACGGCGGAACAGGTTATATGCCAGCGCAGGAGTTTGAATCTGGTGTCGCGAAGGCATTGGAGCAGAACATCTTCGCCAAGGACGGTAGCACATTCCAGGGATGGGCGACTATTTTCAACGGAGATGTCGTCTATACCGACGGCCAGAAGATCGTCGTGGCAGCCAACATAACATTGTTCGCGGTATGGTCTACGACAGTATCATCGTACACCGTGACATTCGACGGCAACGGCGGAACAGGCTACATGCCGGTTCAGAACTTCACAACAGGCACGGCAAAGTCTATCCAGCAGAATATTTTCTACAAGTCCGGTAACACATTCCAGGGATGGTCAACCGTTCTCAACGGACCGGTAGTCTACACAGATGGTCAGATCGTCAAGGATCTAGCATCCGCAGGAAGCACTGTTACGTTCTACGCGGTATGGTCTGCAACAGGTTCGTCATACACCGTCACTTTCGATGCCAACGGCGGAACAGGATACATGCCGGCACAGAACTTCACCTCGGGTGTCGCGAAGGCGCTACAGCAGAACGTCTTCACCAGAAGCGGATACACCTTCCAGGGATGGGCGCTCGCTTCAGGAGGACCTGTCCTCTACACAGACGGTCAGAAGATATTCGTAACGGCCAACACAACATTGTTCGCGGTATGGGCTGTGAACGCATCGTCTTACACAGTAGTATTCGATGGCAACGGCGGAACAGGCTACATGCCGGTTCAGAATTTCGAATCCGGTGTCGCGAAGGCATTGGAGCAGAACATCTTCGTTAAGGACGGAAGTACATTCCAGGGATGGTCAACCGTTCTCAACGGACCGGTAGTCTACACAGATGGTCAGAAGATTGTCGTGACAGCCAACACGACGTTGTTCGCGGTATGGGCCGTGGACGTATCGTCTTACACAATAGTATTCGACGGCAACGGCGGAACAGGATACATGCCGGCGCAGAAGTTCGAATCCGGTGTCGCGAAGGCATTGGAGCAGAACATCTTCGTCAAGTCCGGTAACACATTCCAGGGATGGTCTATCACATCGGGTGGATCAGTACTGTGCACAGACGGTCAGATGATCAAGGATCTAGCATCCGCAGGAAGCACTGTTACGTTCTACGCGGTATGGTCTGCAACAGGTTCGTCATACACCGTAACTTTCGATGCCAACGGCGGAACGGGTTACATGCCTGTACAGAACTTTGAATCCGGTGTCGCGAAGGCATTGGGGCAGAACACCTTCTCCAAGTCCGGTAACACATTCCAGGGATGGTCCGCATCCTCGGGAGGATCTGTTGTATACGCTAACGGTCAGAAGATCACCGTGACAGCCGATATGACGTTGTTCGCGGTATGGGCTGTGAATGCATCGTCTTATACAGTAGTGTTCAATGGCAACGGCGGAACAGGATACATGCCGGCTCAGAACTTCACATCGGGTACGGCAAAGGCGCTCCAGCAGAATGTATTCATCAACGGAGATTACATCTTCCGGGGATGGTCTACGACTTCGGATGGTGATATCGCCTACACCGACGGTCAAGTGGTCGCCGATATTGCAACTTCTGGATCAACCATTGTGCTTTACGCAGTATGGAGAGAGAACATAATAGCCTATGATGTGACTTTTGTAGGTAATTATGTTGAATCCACGTATTCAGTCATAATATCCGAAACGAATGGAAACACATACATATTGCCGGATATCGATCCTGTGAGAAGAGGATACTACTTCGTTGGATGGTACACCGAGGCCTCTGGCGGTATGCAGATAACATCGTCGGTCGTAGTGGATCTGTCGGGACCCATCACCGCATATGCCCGTTGGTTCCCATACACGGATACGTACACCGTGACCTTCGTCGGTAACTATGACGGATCATCGTATTTCGTCAGTATATCCGAAACGAATGGAAACACATACACGTTGCCGGATGTCGATCCTGCGAGGAGCGGATACATATTCGCCGGATGGTACACTGATAACTTAGGCGGGACGCAGATCACGTCTTCAACTGTTGTCAACCTGTCTGCATCTATCAATCTGTATGCTAAATGGACAACGACGTACACTGTTACATTCGATGCCAACGGCGGAACCGGATACATGCCCGATCAGACCCTGACATATGGGGTATCTCAAGCATTGGAGAGCAATTCGTTCACGATGTCAGGATACACCTTCCAGGGATGGGCGATAACATCCGGAGGGGACGTTGTCTATACCGATGGTCAGAAGGTGCTGGATATCGAATCCTTGGGATCGACTGTCACGCTCTATGCGGTATGGGAGCCTAACGCATCCTCCGAATTGAGTTACACCACGCTGTTGGTGCTGTCATTCATCGGCATAATAGGCATCATCTCGGTCGCGGGAGCGATATTCTACTGGAGGAGGCCGTGATATCGGTCGAGACCGGTTGAAATCGTTAAACAAAAAGCCGCAGGGGTCAAACCCTGCGATGATATTTTTCTTTCAATTCTTTATGGATGCAAAAGAGAAGTTCACAGCCAGTGAAGTTCCGATCCAAAGCGTTTGCAAAGTGTGCGGTCTGCGCGAAAGCAATGAAACGGGCAATATCCGTTTACAAACGGTTGGTGCTGTTTTCAGATCATTGAAGATATAAAGCGGATATTGATTCAGAAGCGATCTTGAAATACGCATCTACGCTTGTATATCGGTTTTGAAGCATATTGTATTCATGATCGTGTGAGCATCAGGCTCATCGTCTTCATGACATCTTTGTATCTTATATTGAAAAGAGCAGATCTCTGCAGAACAGGGATATTGTGTGAATATCACGCGAGTGATGTTAAGAAAATTGTTATTTAACTTATGCTATGTAGTGTTACTATGGCGGATGATATTTCAGAATTTTTTTCCAAGAAAGAGATGTACAGGATCTTGTTGCAAGAATATGAAGAATGCAAGGATGAAGGCAGAGAAATATATCTGAAGGAATTGTTAGATAAGATAAGAAAGGAATTGGATTCAGAATAATAAATCCACATCAATCTACACATTTCATAATCTTTTTTGTAACGATATGTGTCGTATATACAACCTTTACAATTTATCCCTTGTTTTCACATGTATATGTGCATCAAAATATAATATGTGAAAGATTATATTGGATGATAGTACCAAGTTAATCGGTGTTGATCAGAACGTCGATGAATTTACAATAATTGGTAACAAAGAGATCATCAGGAGGTGTTATTCCGCGGGACTGATAACGGAAAATTATAGTAACACTTCTGTATATCATACGTAATACTGAAGAATGTGAGAACGTGGAAAACAATGAAATGACGCCGATATTCCTCTCGCCAGGGAATAGAAAGATAGTAATTTTCGGAGGCGGAAAAGTAGCATTGAGAAAATGCATGCATTTCCATGGATTCAATATGACTGTTATAGCTGACGAGATCCTTCCTGAGATCGAAAGCATCGTCAAAGAGGTTGTAAAGAAACGCATCGATCTGAATTCCGTTGAAGAGATGATCGATGGTTCAGACATCGTCATCGCAGCAACCAATGATAAGAAACTAAACGATTCCATACGCGATATTGCCTTCAAAGCAGGAATCGCGGTCAATTCAGCGCACGGAGGCGGAGATGTCCTAATCCCGTCGGTTCTCAAGAAAGAGAATTATACGATCGCGATATCCACGGAAGGCAAAGTGCCGGCGTTCCCTCCGTATGTAATAGATATTTTGGATGATTTCTTGGATGAAAGTTATGATCGCATGATGGATCTTCTGATCTATCTGAGGGCTTTGATAAGAGTGCAGATCCCGACGCAGACAGAACGCGCCAAGTATCTGGAGATCGTTCTGAATGATGAGAATATCTGGCACGATCTCCGCGATGGTAATCTGGAATCTGCAAAAAGATATGCATTGAAGATCGGAGGTCTGAAGGCGTGATAGTAAGTCTCCATGTGACTCATGTATCCGTAGGAAACGTGGATGGACTCAACGAGGTCATTCCGGAATTGGAGAAGAATGTGAATCTTCGCATCGGAACATTGGAGTTCGTAAAGGAATACGTGGTGGTCAGGACATGCAATCGTTTCGAGGTCTATGTTGCAACATATGACAATGAAAAGACAAAGAACATGCTCAATTACATTGTGAAAATGAGTGTTCCATACACCGCAGACGAGAAGTTCTCCTTCATACTTCAGGATGGGGATTGCGTCAAACATCTTTTCAGAGTGATCTGCGGATTGGATTCTCTGATCGTAGGGGAGGATCAGATCCAGCATCAGATCAGAGAATCATACATCCAGGCTAGGAAAGAGAATCATGCCAACGGAACTTTGGCATATGTCTTCGATCATGCACTCACGGTGGGAAAACGTGTCAGATCGGAGACCGCATTGAACAAAGGTGCAGTATCCGTAGGTTCTGCCGCTGTCGAACTGGCAGAACAGAAGATCGGAAAATTAGAAGGAAAGACAGTGACGATATTCGGTGCGGGGGATATGGCAAGCGTCATTGCCAAGAATCTTGTCGGAAAAGGTCCGAAGACCGTATTCGTTTCCAATCGTACTTTCGATCACGCCAAGGAACTGGCAGGACAATTAGGCGGAACCGCGATCACAATGAACCGTATGAACGAGGCCATAAGAGAAAGCGATCTGGTGCTTGTTGCCATATCCGCGCCTCATGTCGTCATAAGGAGGTCCAATGTGGAAGAGGCGATGACCGGGAGGACACGCAAACTCCTGATGATCGATGTCTCTGTTCCGAGGAACATCGCTGAAGATGTACTCGAGGTACATGATGTTGAAGTGGATACGATGGATTCCCTCCAATCTATCGCGATGGAGAACGTGGCCCGCAGGACCAACGAGATCTCCGAAGCTGAGCACATCATAACAGAAGAGCTCATGAAGATAGACAAGGAGGAGAAGGAGAAGGCAGCCAATGAAGTTATCCGTGCGATAAGCATCAAGTTGGCGCAGATCAGAGAGGAGGAACTGACTCAGGCGAAGATACGCGCACTTGCTCAGTGCGATATCGACTGCGTCTTAGAGGATTTTTCCAGAGCATTGATAAACAATATCACATCAGAAATGTTCGTCAGATTGAGAGAAGCATCCCGTGAAGGGCATACGGACATATTTAATGCAGCAACGACCATTTTCGGGTTAGAGGATGAGAGAGATGATGTTTCCTGAATTACGCATGAGAAGGCTCAGACAGAGTCAGAGAATGAGAGATCTGACAACAGAGACGAGGTTACACGCCGACGAGTTCGTATTGCCTCTGTTCTTCGATGAGAATATCGATAAAGTGAAGATGACGGATTCAATGCCGGGTGTCAAGACATATCCTCTTTCAGGATACAAGGAGATCGCATCTGGGATACAGGAGAACGGCATCAATTCCGTTCTGGTGTTCGGAATACCGAAACACAAGGATGCGCAGGGTTCAGGAGCATATGCAGAAGACGGTGTCGTGCAGGAAGCCATCAGAGGGCTGAAGGAGAATTCGGATCTTCTGGTCATTGCGGATCTGTGTCTCTGCGAGTATACGGATCACGGACACTGCGGATTGCTGGACGGATGCGGATACGTAGATAACGATACCACTTTGGAGCTTTACGGGAAAACCGCTGTCTCTCAGGCAGAGGCAGGTGCCGATATCATCGCGCCCAGCGGAATGATGGACGGGCAGATAGCGGCTATCAGAGCCGCTTTGGATGATGCAGGCTTCGAGAAGATCCCAATAATGGCGTACAGTGCGAAGTTCTACAGTGCATATTACGGCCCTTTCAGAGATGTTGCGTGTTCAGCTCCGGGAAAGGGAGACAGAGCAGGTTATCAGATGCCCTGCGGCAACAGGAAGGAGGCAATGCGCGAGATCGAGATGGATGTCGCAGAAGGTGCAGATATGATAATGGTCAAACCGGCAGGGCCATACCTAGATATCGTAAGAGACGCGGCTGACACATTCGATCTCCCTCTGGTCGCATATCAGGTATCCGGAGAATACGCGATGATCAAGGCCGCCGCTCAGAACGGATGGATCGACGAGAAGAGGGTTATGATGGAATCATTACTCGCCATAAAAAGAGCAGGTGCCGATATAATAATCACATATTTCGCAGAAGAAGCAGCAAAGGTCTTGAGGGAAAAGAATGGAAGGAACTAAGTCGGCCGAACTCTACAAGGAATCGTCTGCGTTCACTCCTGGAGGAGTGTCCAGTCCGGTACGTGCATTCGATCCCTATCCGCTTTTCATGAAGAGCGGACACGGATGCCATATCACCGATGTCGATGACAACGAGTATATCGATATGTGCATGGCATACGGTCCTCTGATAGTGGGACACGCCTGCAGAAGGGTGGTGGATGCGGCATATGAACAATTGCAGAAAGGGTCTGTTTACGGAGCGCCTTCGGAACCGGAACTGGAACTCATCAAGACACTCTGCAACAACATGCCGTCCTTGGACATGGTCCGCCTGGCGGTATCCGGTACCGAAGCTACCATGCACGCAATCCGTCTGGCGCGCGGGTTCACAGGCAAGAACGGTATCGTGAAGATGAACGGCGGATTCCACGGCGCTCATGATGCTGTACTTGTGAAGGCAGGTTCCGGATCGACAAGCGGAGTCCCAGGTTCGAAGGGAGTTCCGGCGGATGCGGTCAAGAACACCTACACGGTCGAATACAACGATCCGGAGATGATGGACGAGCTTCTCGATCGCAATGAGGATATCGCATGCGTAATAATGGAACCCGTGATGGGTAACGTAGGGGTGGTGCCTCCCGAGAAGAACTATCTTCGGACCGTCAGAAAGATCACCGAAGATCATGATGTGATTCTGATATTCGATGAGGTCATAACAGGTTGCAGGCTTTCTAAGGGCGGAGCCCAGAAGGTCTACGGCGTAAAACCCGATATGACCACGATGGCCAAGATCATAGGCGGCGGATTCCCAGCAGGCGCATTCGGAGGAAGGAAGGACATCATGGAGAATGTCGCCCCTGAAGGTCAGGTCTACGTAGCTGGAACATTTGCGGGAAATCCGGTAAGTGCGGCGGCCGGATCGGAGACTATCAAGATAATGGGCGAAAGAGGCCATTATGATATCCTAAACAAGAGAACAGAGGCTCTCGTCGATAGGATGAGGGATTCCATGAAAGACAACAGGGTCGAAGGATGCATACAATCCGCAGGATCCATGTTCTCCGTCTTCTTCGGTCCGGAACATGTGAAGAACGGAACACAGGCGCAGACTGCAGACAGGGATATGTTCGACAGGATGTTCAGATACATGCTCAAGAAAAGCATCTATCTCGCACCGTCTGCTCTAGAGGTCTCATTCATGTCGCTTGTGCACGGCGAGGATGCCGTGGATAAGATAGCTTGCGCATTCGATGATTTCACCAAAGAGGCAGGACAATGATAATAGGGTCCAGGGAAAGCAAACTCGCGATGAAACAGACCGAGATGTTCATGGATCGCGTGAAGAGATTCAGGCCCGAGACGGAATTCAAGGTCGTCGGAATGAAATCCCTCGGGGACATAGACCTCACTTCACCGCTAAATGAATTGAACAACATCGGGGCATTCGTCAAAGAATTGGATGATGCCATCCTGAGGAAGGAGATCGACGTCTCGGTGAATTCTCTCAAGGATATACCTATCGATACGGTTCCGGGTATCGCAATAGGTGCGATACTTCCCAGGAATTCCGTCGAGGATGTGATTCTCCCGTGTTCATTGGAGGATCTTCCGATCGGATCTACGGTTGGGACGGCATCCGTGCGCAGAGAAGCCGAATTGAAATCGATAAGGCCAGATCTTCAGACCAAGCCCCTGCGCGGCAATATTCATACCAGATTGGCAAAATTGGACGCAGGGGAATGCGATGCGATAATCCTCGCAAAGGCAGGATTGGACCGTATGGGAATAGACAGGCCGATGTTCATCTTGGATCCCGATGTGTTCATACCGGCACCGGCACAAGGTGCCATAGCGGTGGAATGCAGGAATGATGACGAGGCGACATTGGCGCTTCTGAAAGAGATCGATGATGCCAAAACACGCAAGGCAGTGGAGATAGAGCGTGCGATAATGAGGTACATGGGTGCAGGCTGCTCCTCTCCCGTCGGTATCAATGTCAAGTTTAAGAACAACGGATACTTTGTAAAGGGAGTATCTTTCTCATTCACAGTTGAGCCGAGACGGCTTTCAGTCGTCATTCCGGTAGATCATACATCAGAGGATCTGAAGAGGATCGCTGATTATCTTATAGGAAAAATACAGGATTTGAAACTATGACCGGAGTTGTATATTTGGTAGGCGCGGGTCCCGGAGATCCAGGACTCATGACCATAAAGGGAATGGAATTGCTCAAGGTCGCAGATGTTGTCGTGTATGATGCATTGGCGAATCATGATGTCATGAAGGTCTGCAAGCCTGATGCAGAATTGATCGATGCCGGAAAGAGAGGCGGGAATCACACTCTGACCCAGAAACAGACCAACGAGCTTCTGGTGAAACTAGCAAAAGAGGGCAAGAACGTCGTCCGTCTCAAAGGAGGAGACCCGTTCATGTTCGGAAGAGGCGCGGAAGAGGTCGCGGAACTCAGGGCGGAAGAGATCGAAGTGCACGTTGTACCGGGAATATCCTCGGCGATATCCGTTCCGGAATTGGCAGGCATACCGGTGACGCACAGGGATCATGCACCGTTGGTCACATTCATCACAGGTCACGAGAAAGGAGATCGCGATAAAGACCGCATCAATTGGAGGTCTCTGGTGAACGGACACGGCACGATCGTCATCCTGATGGGTATAGGGAATGCGGACAACATATCCAAAGAGCTCATCAAAGGCGGAATGTCTCCGGATACTCAGGTTGCTATCATCACAAGCGGTTCCACGCCCGAGCAGAAGGTAGCTACCACCACGGTCGCATGGATGAAGGAGACCATCGACAAAGAGAAGATGGGCGCTCCTGGAATAATAGTGATAGGAAGCGTCGCCACGCTTCACGATAAACTCGGGAATCTTCAATGATCACGGTTGCATTCACCCGTCCCGCCAAAAGGCTGGAGGAATCGGTCGAATTAGCGGAATCCATGGGATTCAAGGTCTTAGCGGCACCGTCTCTCGAGATCATGGACGGTGATGCAGAGGAGTTTCTAAGGGCAGAGGAACAGATCAGATGCGGCGAGATAGATATCGTCATCGTCGGTTCCGCGACAGCGGTCGAGGAATGTACGCGCGTCTACGGTGCAGGATTACCTGAGCTTCTATGCAAGGTCAGAGTGGTATCCATAGGTTCCAACACGACCGAGGCGCTGAGAAGAGCAAACGTTCGTGTGGATTCAGAACCGGAGGATTACAGCTCGTACGGGCTCATCGATCTTTTGAAGAACGATGCAAAAGGAAAAACCGTGCTTCTGATACGTTCCGATAAGGGTTCAAAAGTGCTTCTAGACGGATTGGAATCGAACGGTGCCAAAGTAAAAGAATTCGCGGCATACAAACTGAAGGCCGTCGGTGAGACGGAACAGTCGGATGCCATAATGGAATGTCTGAAGAAAGGCGAATTGGACGTCATGGCATTCACAAGTCCCATGTCTGCGGAAACGTTCCTTTCGGATCTTGCAGCCAAATACGGTGCTGAGGATTCAAAGTTCATCCTCGGTCAAACGCATGTCGCGGCGATCGGAGGTCCGACCGCGATGAGATTGGAGGAGTTGGGAAGGATCCCCGATATCATTCCTGAAAAGACCACATTCAAAGATATGCTTGAAGCTATCAAGATAAAATTATCATCGGAACAGTAAGGGATGTTCAATCATACGAAACGATTCAAGCTTGAATATATATGAACATACAGGCAGACAGGCCAGAAAAGCGGTACATAATAACATATATGTGGCTCCAAGAGGAGATACAGCCTTCGATCAAGATGTGCTAGTCTGTATGATAAATGAAAAGCATCGATGAAATCCATGCAATGTTTTTTCACTGCTTCAGATGTTTATATCATACAAGATCTAAATAAAAAATCTGGTATGATGCGGATATGAAGGATCAAATAATCTCCGCCGTGGATCGTTTGAAAGATTTTGGAATAGAATTGCAGGTCGTAGATATTCCGAACAGGTCATGATCGATGTGTAGATAACATCATATTGTTGTTTGTTTAGGATAATTTCTTTTGTGTGTGAGCCAACATAAGTTATGCAGAAAGATGGTACGGAATGTTACTATTTTTGGATTGATAGTATGTGAATAATAACCTTTTTAAAAAAGTATGCAAAGTGCCAGCATATAAGAAATAGTCTTAAATCTACGAAACAGTTTTAGATGTTTTGAATAAAAATGTCTGCGGTCATAGATTTCTTAAAGGATGATCTGAAGCGTTGCACATTATTTCTGATGATATCTGCAGCATCATTGATCGTATCATTCTTCTACGGTGATAGCATGATCATCGATCCCGCATGGATCGCAATAATGCTATGCGGTGCACCTATCTTCATAGATGCGATCACCGGGGTGGTCACCAGATTCGACATCAAAGCAGACGTGCTCGTTGCCATGGCGATCATTGCATCCATCGCATTGGGCGAATACTTCGCTGCAGGCGAAGTCGCATTCATAATGGCAATAGGCGGCCTCCTTGAAGACTATTCTGCTGCAAGATCGAATGCAGGCATAGAGAAACTGATCAAAATGATCCCTAGGACCGGAAGGGTGGTACGTGACGGTAAGGAATGCATCGTCCCTTCCGAAGAGATACGTGTCGGAGAGATGATGATGATCCTGGCGGGAGAGGTCATACCGGTGGATGGTAAGGTCTCTTCGGGCACCACTTCCATAGATCAGGCAGTGATAACAGGGGAGTCCATGCCGGTGGATAAGAAGGTCGGAGACCCTGTTTACAGCGGGACGATAAATCAGATGGGCACCTTCTATATGATCTCCACAGAACTCAGTGCCGATTCTTCGTTGCAGAGGATGACATCAATGGTCGATTCTGCGGATGCGGATAAGACCGAGATAGTCCGTTTGGCAGATAGATGGGCATCATATCTTGTTGTAATAGTGGCTGCTCTGGCACTTACCACATACGTTCTTTCCGGAAGTGCAGAACGCGCGGTCACGGTGATGATAGTATTCTGTCCTTGCGCATTCATTCTCGCGACACCTACAGCCATCGTAGCCGCCATGGGGAACGCGGCCAAGCATGGGATACTGATCCGCAACGGGGATGGATTGGAGAAGATGTCGCATGTCGATCTGGTCGTTTTCGATAAGACTGGAACATTGACAACAGGAAAACCCACGGTATCCGAGATCAGAAGTTTCGTTAACGAGTTGACCGATGATGATGTTTTCAGTTATGTTGCGTCTGCAGAGATGCGTTCCGAGCATCCGCTTGGAAAGGCTGTCGTCAGCAGTTATAGGAGCAGATTCAACAGAGAGCCCGATCATCCGTCGGATTTTGAGATGAAAGCAGGCAGCGGCATATCTGCAACGGTATCCGGAAAGAAGGTCCTCGTGGGAAAACAGGCTTCGATGTCGGAGGCAGGAATAGCCGTTCCGGATAATATAATCGAGATGATGGAAGAATGCAGCAAAAAAGGATTCATTTTCATATTCGTGGCGATAGATGGTAAGGCCGTCGGATATGCGGTCCTTTCAGATGTTTTACGCAAAGGTATTGGCGATACGATCGAGGATATCAGATCTTTCGGAGCAGAATGCATGCTTCTCACGGGTGACAATGAATATGCAGCATCATACGTTGCAGACAAGATCGATATAACAGAAGTGAAGGCGAATTGCACTCCAGAAGACAAGATGAAAGCGATAGTCGAGCGTCAGTCGGAAGGTTTCCATGTCTGCATGGTGGGAGACGGTGTCAACGATGCACCTGCGTTGAAGAGAGCATGGGTGGGAATAGCGATGGGCGGTACAGGAAGCGGTATTGCCGTAGATGCCGCGGATATGATACTGGTGGGTGACGATCTTGGTAAGATCCCGTTCCTTCAGATGCTTTCCAAGAAGACGATGTCAAAGATCGGTTTGAATATAGTATTCTCGATGTTTTGGAATTTCTTTGCAGTAGCATTGGCGATGCTGGGAACAATAGGCCCTATCGGCGGTGCTCTGATACACAATGTAGGGTCTGTGCTGGTAGTTGTGAATTCTGCGTTGCTCCTCATCTATTTGAGGCCCTCGGAGAATAATAATGTAGAGATTATGAAGAAATATCGTGAAGAGATGTCGGGATGATGATTCTCGGAATGAATGTCAGACCAAGTATTCTATGTATTATATGATGTTTTTCATAAGGCTTTTATATAGGGTATTTTGAAAATAATTGAAAACATACGACATATTTTGGATGGTTTTATTTATTTTTGTGAAGATTATGTACACGGTATGCAAAGCAACGGGATCTAAGGAATGTGAAGTACAAACACAATCGTCAAGACATATGTTATATAATAAGAAGCAGTCCTATATTTGATATTGTATGGGAATCGTTGGCTCTTTAAAAGAGGTGTACGAAAATAAGAATATTCTATATTCTATGGTAGTTAGGAATCTGAAAGGAAAATACAAGAATTCTTATTTGGGATTTGCTTGGCATTTTGTCACGCCTGTAATCATGATTACAATTTTTTATGTTGTGTTCACAGGTATAATGCAGAGAGAAATTGACAATTATTGGGTATATCTATGTGTTGGTATGTTTCCATTTTCATTTTTTCAACATAATATGGGTCAGGGTTCAGGATGCCTCGTGTTAAATGCTGCTACAATTAAGAAGATGTATTTTCCGAGGGAAATAATAGTCCTGTCCCAGGTTATCAGTACATTTGTTACAATGATTATAGCTTATTCTGTGGTCATTAGTCTTATGTTTTTGTCAGGATATCCTTTTTATATTCCAGCCTTGTTGTTTTTACCAATATTGTTGGTACTTTCTGCTGTGTTCGTGGTTGGATATGTTCTGATCCTTTCTGCGGTCACAGTGTATGTAAGGGATGTTCAATATTTTGTGGAAGCCATCTCTAGAATAATTTTTTGGGTCACTCCTGTATTTTATTTGGTTGAAGGAGTAACAGGATTACTAAAATACATCATACTTTTTAATCCATTTGCATATTACATAATGACATATCATGATATTCTTTATTATCATCATGTACCAAATATGTTGCAGTTTGGGATTTGCTGTTTATTATCAGTGTCGTTATTTATAACAGGGCTTTTTGTTTTCAATAGATTGAAAGGTAAATTTGCGGAGAGATTATGATGAATGATAAAATTGCTATAGAGATAAAGAATTTGACTAAATCATTCAGGTCAAAGGTTACTGTAGATCAGAATCACAAACGTTTGTTATCATTAAAACCAATGGGGAACTCTAAAGATCATATTGTGTTGGATGACATTTCTTTCAATGTAAGGAAAGGAGAAGTGATAGGCATACTGGGAAGGAATGGATCAGGCAAGAGTACTCTATTAAAGATCATATCTCGTATTCTCGAACCTGATTCAGGTATAGTGAATGTTAATGGAAAGATAGCCAGCATTTTGGAATTAGGGATGGGATTCCATCCTGATATGACTGGAAGGGAAAATATTTTTCTAAAAGGAGCTATGTATGGTTTTAGTAAAGGTGAGATCCAAAATAGACTCGATAGTATAATTGATTATTCTGGTATTGGCGAGTATATTGATAACCCGTTAAGAACGTATTCCTCCGGTATGATCGGCAGACTAGCGTATGCGATAATGGTCAATGTTGATGCAGATATATTCTTGGTGGATGAGATTCTTAGTGTGGGGGACGTTTCATTTTCTGCAAAGGCAGCTGAGCATTTTAGAAATGCAGCTAAGAACGGAAAGACGATATTGATTGTGTCTCATTCAATCAGTAGCATAACTGAGATGTGCAGTAAGGCCATATGGATAGAGGATGGTAAGGTTAGAGAAAGTGGTGTTGCTAAAGTGATTTGTGAGCATTATCGTCGGGAGATGACCGAGTCTTTTGATATAACCTCTGAACTTGCAGAAGCCGGAGTTATTGATTCTCAATATAGATTGGCATGTATGTATAGGGATGGAAAAGGCGTAGAGGCTGATTCTGTTATCGCTTTCAAATGGATGGAAAAGGCAGCGGAGCAGAGGCATATTCAGGCACAGGTCGAGTATGCTGATATGTTGTTCGACGGCATCGGTACCGAAGAGGACACTATGGCCGCTATACAGTATTATCAGATGGCTGCCGACAAAGGTAATAATGACGCCCGCATCAAGGTCGCATCTTTGGTGGGTTTTGATATCGATTCTGACAGAGAAGAGGTTCTTTACTTTTTTAAGAGATTAGCAGAAGAGGGCAATCCTGTGAATGAGTATAGGTATGCAGATTTGCTTCTAAAGACTGCTTGGAACGAAAAGGATCGTGAAGAGGCATTCAATTGGTTCCTATCGTCTGCCAATAAAGGTAATCTGAATGCTAAATATCAAACTGCGATCATGTATCGTGATGGTATAGGTACTAAGACGGATTTTGATTCTTATACAAAGATGTTAAGGGGCGCTGCAGAGTCAGGGTATTCAAAGGCTCAGTTAGTTTTAGCAGAGATATTATTATCTGGAAATAAATCTGAAGAAAATGAGATAGAATCCTTTAAGTGGTATTTACAATCGGCAAAAACAGGCAATACCAAGGCACAATACCAAGTCGCTATTATGTATCGTGATGGTATAGGGGTCGATATCGATTCAGAAGAATCGAAAAAATGGTTCCGTATTTTTTCATGTTCATCATATTTGAGTTATCAGATTTTGGCAGGAGACATTTTAAAGAATGTAACCTTTAATAATAGTGATAGCGAAATTATGTATGAACGGGCAGCATTACTGAACTCACCTCTTGCTATGTATAAGCTAGGAATGCAATATAGGGATAAAATATCTAAAATCAACATGGATACAGCAATAAAATGGTTATCGATATCGGCGGATTGTAACAACCTAAATGCACAGGTTGCTCTCGGAGATATTTATCTCAAAGGTATCGGTGTTGAGAGAGATATTGATAAAGCATTCCATTATTTTGAACGTGCATCGTTAAATGGGAATGCAACGGCATCATATAAAATCGCTATGATGTATAAAGAAGGATTAGGCGTAGAAATCGATAAAAACAAATATTATGAGTACTTGAAATTTGCATTTGAAAATGGTAATTCTGATGCCACGTTGGAGTTAATCCGTTTTAAAACTCTAACTCGGTAAATTGGGGTATAAGTTCACGAAGAGGGTTCGGAAGCCTTTGGCTTCCTGCCCCTCTTCTTTTTGACCCCGTTGAGTCTATCCAGATCCTCCCGGGTGCTGTACATGAACATCCCCAGCTTGGCATCCAGGTCCCTGACGTCCTTCGGCACCGTTTGCCTTATGTCCGCATCGCCGGTCATGACCTTAATCGTCGCATAGATGTCCAGAACATCCTCCGGACTGTATGCTGACAGCAGATCTGCATCATCCAGCAGTTTAGTGATCTCGAATCTTATCGACATCGCCAGGAATGTTATGAAAAGATGTCCCATCACATGCGCATCATCCTGCATGTGCATCTTGTCCGCCGAAAGACAGTTCTTAGCGGCATCGAAGCAGTTCTCGATCTCGCATCTGGTCTTGTACAGCCTGTAAACGTCCTTCGGGTCCAGTTCCTTCGATGATATCATCACGAAATTGCCTGCTTTGTCGAGTCCCAGCTCTCTTTTCTTACCCTGTTCCCGTGCCCAGAGGGTGTCCACAAGCTCGTCGTTGCGGTGATTCAGATTCTCGAACCTGTACGCCCATTCCCCTTCTCCGAAAGAATGGCGGCCGTACGCCACCGCCGATCTCCTCCATCTGAATACGCCTTCCTTGGTATCGGTGACCTTGTAGGCATTGGAGTTGCGTTTGACGGCTACGATATAATCCAGTCCTTTCTCCTTGATCTGTTCCAGAAGGGTTCTGTCGGAGTACCCGCGGTCCATCACCAGTATCGTGCCTTCGGGGATTTCGAATTCATCCAGCATGCTGACGGCTGAACCTTCTTTGACGTTTCCCGGTACGACCTTCATGTACTGCGGCCGGCCGGAGGCCAGGCCGCATCCCATAAGCAGGTTGAACTGGGGGCTGGACATGCTGAAGCGGTTGTAGCCGGTTTTAAGCATGAAGGCCCCGCTGGCCTTGGAGAATATCACCGACATGTCGACGGCCATCTCCCCCTCGTTTACGTGTATTCTGTTGAAGAACATATCCTGGGAACCTCTGGACAGCCCCACCCTCTCCAATGTCTGAGACAGGCTCTTGGCGGAGGTGTTGGGGCGAAGCCCGAGCACATCCTCGAGCCTGTTCCAGCACCTTCCGGCCTTGTTCAATTCTCCCCTACCCAGGCATCTCGCGAATGCCAGTTCCACGATCTCCGGATGATCTTTTGGAAAGGCGAATCTCAAAGGTCCGAGCAACGGTTCCGTTACTTTGGACAGCAGTCTTGCGTTCCCGCTGTCGGCTATCTGCACGACATCGACCCTGCTCCTCCGCGGTCTCGGTTCTGTCAATATCCCGTCGGGACTTAGCACTCCGCGGTACTCGGAGACCTTCACGCGTTTCTTGGTCTCCGGGTCCCACTTCGTGGTCGCCCACCTGACGATATGCATGCCGCCGCGTTTCTCCACGGTCAGTCCTGTCTCGCCTTGAGTCCGCTGTTCGTCCAGCCAGTCCTTCGCCCACTGATCGGGTCTGCATCCCATATTATACCACATGGGGTATAACTATATAACACTTATTGTTTTAAATACAGAAATAAAAAATTACCATCGAAAGAACTCACCCAGACGTCTGAACGGATCATCGCAAAGTATCAGATCGTTATACCCAACATCACCGAGTTAGAGTTAAAAATTTTTAACTTGATTGGTAATGTCATAATTTATAGTGCGTGTTTTGTCAATAAGGATATGCCAGTAATTCATGTAATGACCAAACATGATCTGTCATTCTGATCGACATCGCCGGTGTGACATGTTTGTTGATGCTGTTGGCAGTTCTGCAGAGGCTTCCGTGCGTCTTCAAAAGTTGTATATGGCCCTGAACGAGTCTAGGGCGTGTTGCAACATCGGTTCCGATTTAGAGAATGTTATGCATTTGCGTTTCAGACGTGCCATCGAATTGCGCATCGAGAGATTCATCCTCTCGACGCATGATGTGTTCAGGAGTGCGGATGGGACATTCCCATATACCGACCTGTATTCCACGACCTCCGTCTTTTTTCCGTTTCGGGTTTTGACGACCTGCCCGTATCTCAGACTTTTAATCGGCACATCCTGTTCTATCGGCGGTCTGCCGCGTGCGGAATACGGTGCACGTTCTATTTCATGGAAATGTGCCAATATCTCCGATCTGTATACTTTATAACCGTCGGAGGTAATCGTCGGGATGCAACCAGAGGACAGTTTGTTCCAGATACTTTCGATGAATGTGGCCAGGGATGTGACCGCGCATATCCGCGGTCGCGCCTAAAAGGTATTTATGATTGGGTAGAACGGCCGTTCAGATCCAATTCCCGTCCTCTGTGAATTGATTTCCTACCGACGCTGGTTTTTTTAAACGACAGCCGTGAGTTCGTCGAATTGGATATATGATGCGTCGACCTCGTCCTCGGCCGTACGAGATATATCTTCAGGAACATGAAGCTCAGGTCGGACATCATGTACCGTTACTGCAGAAAGGCGGAATACGACTGGGGCGAGATACAGACGATACGGAAGAATATAGATTCCGAGAAGAGACCGCGTAAGAAGTACCGCAATTCCAATTGTTTCGTGGATACGAAGCTGTCTTACCTGTTCCCATTAGGTGGACGGGAGAAGGCATAAGCTGTCAAAATGGCTATGAACAATATGATGACAGGCCGAGAGGGATTATTCGTGCTCGTTTCGAACCGTCCGTTGATAGCTTCCGAGATCCTCGGACTGTACAGGGCCAGGAATGATATCGAAACAGGATTCCGCGATTTCAAACACGGAATAGATTGGAGGCCGGCCAAATGCACATCCGAGGATGCCGTCAGGGGGCGTATCCTGATCTCGTTCCTGGCGTTGTTCTTTATGTCGATGGTCCGTTTCCTGTATCCCGAGTTCAGATCGAAGACGACAGAATCCATCTCCGAAGAGCTGTCTTCGTTCTCACTTATGGTCTTGGTCGCTGACGGGGAGCAAAAGAGGCGTGTTTTCAGCAATTTCGGGGATATCATTCGACGTCTTTGGTATGGAAAGTGGCTATTCCGGTGCCGAAGGTACCCGGACAGACCACAATAGATGGTTCTTGATGCTAACTGAGAACGTGGATCGGGCATGAAAAGACAACAATGATCAGCGAAAGCCAGTCTATTATCTCACATAAGTGTCAAATTCGAGACATGAAGGATTGGTTCGCATATTTTGCGATAGGGCCTAACTTGACATTCCTTGATGAACTCGACTGATGGGTGAGAAGGCGCATGCGCGCCATATTGCTCGTTCAATCCTGAGCTCGACATTTGATTCTGATTTCGGAAGAATTTGACACTTGAGCATCCGCTGATCACATTGCATTTCCATCATGTTTTTCGTGTCGTCATCGGTCTTCCTGGGTGCTTTCAGCCCCCGAAAACACCCGAAACGATCACCATGTCCCCGAGAATGCGCGAATTGAGAGGCTCGAAGTTCGAATATACGCGCCTCGTCGCCTGCTTGCGGTCGTGAACATAGGTAACTGTCAAATTCTGCAGGGAATCTATGATGAATCTCGTCGAACGCTTCCTCAGTTCCGGCATCTCATACCGCACCATCGAGACTATGACCTGAGCAAGAAAACACAGCAAAAGGGTACCTTTCACGCTGTTTCTCCGACAGACACGCATCGATTTCAGGTCGATATGGTTCTTCAGCGAGTCCATTAGCTTCTCCACGGTATCGCGTCTGCGATAGATCGAGAACACCTCGGACGGTGTCAAATTCCTGCTGCATTCTAATTTGAAGTATCCCTCGCGATGGTTGGAAAGCTGTCCGCGGACGTACTCGAAGCTGTCCACATCGTTGAATAATAGCTTGCCCTGGACGCTCACGTTCAACGATATCAGTGGATTCCTCAACCGCTTCACGACCGTCTTGGATATGCGCAGCGTGCCGTCCTTCTTCCTGCGCACGACATTCTTGGCATCCTCCACGCATCTCCACGAGCGGCCATCTTGTCCCTGTACGATTTCTCGGAATAGAACAGGTACGCGGTCCTCCAGGACGACTCGAACGTCTTCCTCTGGCAGTACACGCTGTCTTTATCGTCGACGCAGTACGCCTCATCCTTGTCGAAACGGGATATCTATGCGTCGTCGGTGACGTTCAGGCGCTTCCTGGTGATATACCTCATGTTCTTCTCGGTCATCCTGTCCAGGATCTGCTTGGCATCCCCTCCGGCATCGAACACGAACATGGAATCGTCGCGGAGGTCGCCGAGATATCGTCGACGATCTTCACGAATTGAACCGAATCGGATGCGTTCCAGCGATCCACCGAGAGATCTATGGGGATATTTATGGGATCGCGAAGCTCGGCGGCGCCGAAATTAACTTGTCTGAGATCCGGACGTTTGTCCCCGGAATAATCGAAGTCGTACAATCCCGTCCCTTTGGCGTACACAGCTACGGATGTGGTATCGATGTTCACATCGGTATGTTCCAGATCGTAAATCGAGAATAATCCCCTACGCAAATGCACCAGCACCTCCGGCATGATCTCCCCGCAGCGTTCCACCGCGCGGTTGATCATCCTATGGCTCATCTCTCCGCGAATACCAAGCTCGTTCCTGACCTCCGGGGACTCCAGCCATCTTCCGCATCCCTCCACGGAGAAGTTCTCCGTTAGCCGATACGAGATGATGGCGCACACCAATGGAAAAAGCGGATGCCCTCTGTTCTTGGCATCAATGAAGACACGGTCCGATCCCAATTTTCCAAGATATTCCCTCACGCAAGCGATGGTGCCAATCGGCAATGATTTATTCTCGTTCGGCTCTAGGACGAATGTCCTGAGTCGAAAATTGCTTGGTGTCACAACAGAACAGATTCACTCGGGACACTTCTATTTTACGTCCAGTCATCCGATGTCGATCGATCATTTGCATCAGTTCTTGTTGAACTCAGGCTCAATAGGAAAGACAGGAGATGGGATTTTGTAAAGGGAATATCATACAAGAAACACGTATGGGCATCCTTTATGACGCCCACGATAAACTCCGTCCTGAACAACGGTAATCCGCGCGAAGAAACGAGAATGTACTACATGGCCGACGATTGGAGAAGGTACAGGCAAGGTTTCCGAGGAGTCCACTACGGTCCCGTACGGTGGGTTCTGTGGGAGGTTGTCAGAGCACATTGTTCGATTTCTGAATGTGCTCTGACTCTTACCCAATCTGTATGATGATGTTTTCGTGAAGATCTTGCACGATCGTTTCCACACAAATTTATGAGAACCTTTTTATTAGTTGGTCATTTTCTGTTTGATTTTATATCAATATCGTAAGCACAATTTTTTATAATTTTTTTTGGTGAAAATATAGCATTACGAATCCACGATAGGCTATGTTGTTTTTCTTTTTTTAATATCAGTTTAATCTTCGAATAGTCAATATTAAACTCTGGTATTTTTGATAAGATTATCTCATTCTCATCCCAAATTATATTGTTAGAAATTGGGAATGTGTTTGATAATGAGAAAAATCTTGACAGTCCTCTTTTCTCATTTGCAACAGCAATGAATTGTTTTTCAAAAATCAATGCAAAACTTACACCATGACACGAATCAGTAATAACATAATCACAATTAGCAATATATTCAATCCACGAACATACATCTACATCTGATACAACTGTATCTATTCCCATTAATTCTTTGTTTTTATTAAATAGTTGAGATTTTCCATCAAGAATTATAATCAAATCTATCTTTAATTTATTTTTTAAATGCAATAGTAATTCTCTTTTTTCAGGAGTTGGGTCAAGAATATAAGCTAGTATGTAATTTTTTCTGACGATTTTAGATGTTTTGAATAAATCTAAATACTCACATTTATCAATTAGAAAAACAGGATCAAGTATTTGAACAACATCTAAGTCATAGTTTTTCTTACAAATATCTATGGCATCACATTCTCTTACAGAAATATAATCGAACTGAGAGAGTAAACTCTTGATTTTTACTTTTTCATTAGGTGGAGTAAAATCTGTATCATGTCCAAACGAAGAAGCACAAGATATTCTTTTCTTATCTTCTTCGACAAAATCAAAATAATAGCTTTTACCAAGACCTTTGTTAACTCCATAATTCCAAACTTGGTCTGATCCAACAATAAAAATGTCAGCTTGATCATTTAACATTTTCAAATCTTTAATTTCATAACGTCTGCTAATGTGATAATTTTTCATTGCAAATTTACGAGAATGAGTTGTTTTTAGCTCGGCATCACTTTTAACAACTATTGGTTTATCAATCATTAGTACTGACAATTTTAAATCAGATATTAATTTGTTAAGTGCATAATATGTTGCCACACTACCATAGTTTTCTCCATACCACATACCATATATTGCCACGTCGTAATGTCCAAAATATGCATTATAAATCGAATCTTTTAAATTTTTTCCTTTAAATATCTCTTCAAAAAATAAGTCTCTGTTTGGATGGAAATCAATTTTCTTTGAAAATCTATTATTCTTCAGGGCATAATCTATTGGAACTTCTGTACAATAATCTAAATTATTCTTAATGGATTCAAGAATTTGTTCTCCCTTACCATTATTTACTAATACAAGAGACACTCCAATACCATCATTGATGGTGGCATCGTATTGACTTATTCCCCAGAAATCACCCAATGTTATATCACCGCAACGAGGAATTTCTGAAAAATTACACTCTTCACATGATTTTCTTAAAAAAATCGATTTATGGAAACCGAGTTCGTATGGATCGGTTTCAATAGTTCCGTTGTGAATTATTCCGTCATTGGTAGTTATTTCATAAAAAGAACTGGTATATCCATATTTCTTGGGTCTAAAATTGATATCTTTAATGTTATGTACATCTTTATATTCTTCATTTAAATATTGATTAAATATAAGTGGAGATGGTACGCCATGACAAACCAAGTCTACAGTTATCAGATTTTCATTTTTTCCAATATATTTTTTCAAACCTGCAACTTGACATGGACATCCAACAAATAAAATCAATTTATTTTGTTTTATAAGATCTGATATTTTTGAATATACTTCAGATATATTGCTTTGTACATACTTAGAACGTTTTAATTTATCCAATTCATCGATGTTTGATATTATTTCATGATTAACTTTCCAGTTATCATCAAAGCAAGCACCGCAAACATAACCATCGTGATTTAATACGTATTTTGCAAGGATTGTGAATATACCACCAGATGAACTATGTTCTCTAATCTCTTTATTGGATTTTGCTGCAAAGCATTTAGGTATGTCAAGTTTTAAAATAGTTTTATTGATAACAGGACAAATATTATAGCAATTTTCACAATAGATGCATTTTTCTTGGTTAATTTGTGGATATAAAAAACCATCTTTATTTTGCTTCATCGAAATTGCACCATTACACGATGCGAAACATGCTGCACATCCCGTACATTTTGTTTTATCTAAAGATTCTATGGTTTTTTTCATGTTCATTTTCATCCGATTTTATTATATTTTTATATTGAATTGAGATGTGTCTAGTTATTTATTCTTCGTTTAAATATTGATGACGAGAATTATATTGTTATTTTAAATATGTTTCCCAGAAATCAGTAGAGGTCATTTCTGCTTTTTTATCTGAATATTTTTTCTTTACAGAAATATTGGTCTTCTTGTATAGTTTTAGTAAATTTTTTTTACGTTTCATTAATTTTTTAAATTTAAGTTTATCAATTTTTCTGATAATGCCACTTTTTTCGAATGGATTTACTGCCAGTAATTCTTTTTTTAGATATTGTTTCTTTGGACAGTCAAACCAATCATATGCAATAATGCCCACATCTTTATTGATTGAAAATGGAAATTTTTGTCCGTTGTATGAAAGATCATATATTATTTTTTGTATTCTTGATAAATTGTTTGTATTTTTATATATTTCATCAAAGTTTAAATTTTCTGTGCATATTTGTTCTATAGGTAACAATTTTTCATTTTTCTGTCTTTTTTCATTAATTATTTTTTCTCCAGTTGTTGTCTCAATAAAGGATGGGCCTTTTAAGTAATCCTCTATGGAATCAAGTAATAACGAGACATGATCGTAATTGAAACGTTTTATTTCCCTCTCTACAAAATCGAATATGCGGTTAACAAAGTTTACATCATTGCAGATGTTACTTGTTGATTGTATTATGAGACTATTTCTATGAACTTGATAAAATTCCATTGCGGCATTAAATTTTCTTACAAATCCCATATGCCAAATGCATATGCCGTTCATTGTTATAAATTTAGCATTGTTGCGTAAGCTATATTCAACGTCATCACCACGAATAAAAAGAGGTAATGGTAAGTTATCCAGTTTTGCAATTGTTGTTGGAATACAACAGAACCACCATCCACAATAACAGTTATCTTTGTTTATTTCAAGTTCTTCGTTTTTAACCGTATTAAATGTGGTATGCATACCCATACGCGGTTTTATTGGTCCGTATGATCCATCTTTATGAACAAATCCAACATCTTCATATTGATCATTCATTTGTTCATAATATAGCATGGCTCCACTTATGAAATGAGATTGATATTCAGGTTTTATTACTGTAAGTAAGTTGTAAAGACGTTTAATACTCTCAGGCAGTATTAGTACGTCGTCATCCATTAGAAGTATATGTGTAGGCTTAATGTTCTGATTAAGGGCTTCAATCATTCCTCTAGCGTATCCACCAGACCCTCCAACATTATTATTTGGATGAATTATTATCTTGTCGGTTTCAAGTGTAGGACAATCAAGTGAACGTCCGTTGTCTATTACATGTATATTAAAATTATTTGAAATCTCTTCGTTACATTCAAGTATTTCTTCTCTTATCAATTCTAAATTGGGTATTATAAAATCTTCTTTTTTGAATGTTGTTGTTGCTACAGTAAGATGTACGTGCTTTTTTTCATTATTTTTTGTTTTTATTGTATAATAACCGCCGTAAATATCTATGTTTTCGTATGCTTCAATATTGAATCCAATTATGGTGTCCTCCGAGTCAGGTATGTCTATTTTTATGTATTCTCCGAACGAAGAATAAAATAATTTTTTTTGACATTTTTCAATTAGTGATTTTTCGTCTTCAAAATTATTCACAGTATATGATGTTACAGTCACTGAGAAATTACCACGAATTTTAAGATGCAGTTGTACGTTTTCTATATCGGAGTATTTTTTCCATTTTTTTATCGAAAAAGAATTAAAATATGTTCCAAATTTAGCTTCCATTTTGTTATTAAGAACAAAACAATTTTTGTAATCATTGTAGTTCAATCTATCTCCTTGATAAAACATCCACCAATGTTGGTCATATTTTTTTTCTTTAGGAAACAATAAATTTTGAACTTTAATCTCTGGTTTTTCATCGATCAATGTTGCGTTTTCAAAATTTTCATGAATACACGCAAACCGGTAAAATTCAGCTTGAGCACCATTGTAGTTAAATTCAAACTTAAATTCTGTTAAGTAATTTTCTAAATCATTTTTTTTAAAAATGCAGTCATCCAATAGTTTAATCCAATTTTTTGGCACTTTTTGATTGTTGTATTTAATAATAATATCAAAGAAATAATTCCAAGAAGACCAGTTAAGCATTGCTGAATAATATCCTTTATATAATTTACAGTCTGAAATAGCAAAAATTTCAAACCCAATAGTCATTTTGTCGTCAATAAATGTTGGGTACATTATATCTATTTTTTTCTTTTGGTATGCAAAGTATGTATTATGGGCTATCGTATCTTTTCTAGTAATTCCTGATCCGTCTATTCTTTGTGAAACCAAATTAATTTCAAATATACCTTCAATAAATAAGCTCAATACGACATACTGTATGCCTACCGCGTTTCTCCACTTATTCCATGCAAAAGAATTATAAAGTGAATTAAATTCTAATTTATTTCCATCTTTTAAAAGATGATAGTTACATTCTGTATTATATTCTAGGGGGCCGCTATAGTATTCAGAGGTTTTGTGATCTGTTGGGATTATAATGTCTTGCAGTTTTTGTAGTACATCATGGTTATTCGTCGTAAATATTTTTTTTCTAGAATCATCTAAATCATTAAAACAAGCAATCATATGGATTTTATTATTATTAGATCCATCTAGATATATGTGATGTGTAATCCAGTTAGGGATTTTAAGAACTTCCTCATCTACTATTATCAAACATTTATCGTTTATAAATGATTCTATTTTCCAAAAATCATCTTTTAAATCACAATATAATGAACAATAACTTCCAGAATATAATTCACAGTTTTCTTTTGCTGTTATTTCAAAACCTATGTAATTCGAATTATCTGGTATTTCTATAGTGATTTCTGTTATAGTAGAACATTTGTGTTCTGATTCTTTTATTGTGTGGTATGAATCATCATCTGTTTCTATTATTTTTAAAACGAATTCACCAATTATTTCTATTTTAAGTAATGCAGAATTGATATAGTTTTTCCATTTTTTTATCGAAAAAGAGTTAGCGCATCTATGAAATGTTAATGTTTTTTCTTTACATATGGTGAAACAATTTTTATTTGAAGTAAAAAAAACGCCATCACCAGAATAAATATCTTCTAAGCAATCATAATATCTTAAGTCATGTGGAAGTAATATTTTTTGTAACACGAATGTTGGACTATTCAATTTCTCACCGATATGTTGCGTGGCATTATTGTTCTATTGTTTAATTAAATTTGTATGGCTGTGTGTTAATATTATTGATATAGACAACGACAAGTAGCAGTCCGATGTCGGCGTTTGAAAATTCGTTGTGAATTGATAAATATTGATCAACTCTTAACTAGTGTCATGAGCGATTCAATTCTTGTTGTTGGAGCAGGTATCTCTGGTTCAACGATTGCAAATTATATTGTATCAAAAACTAATAAAACAGTTACCGTCGTCGATAAGTCATCTCATTTGGGTGGCAATTGTTTTGATTATCTTGATAACAATGGAATTATGATTCACAAATATGGTTCACACATTTTTCACACGTCTAATGAAGACGTTTGGAAATATATCTCCCAATTCACAGATTTTAATACATATATGCACAAGGTGATTGCAATAATAGATGGTATTGAGACTACCATACCTTTTAATTTCAACACAATTAATGATGTTTTTCCAGAGTTTTTGTCTCAAAGGCTGGAGAGTAAATTACTTTCTAATTTTCCATACAATTCAAAGATACCTATAAGGGATTTCATGCAGCAAGACGATGAAGATCTTAGATTCCTTGCAGAATATATCTATGAAAAGGTATTCCTTCATTACACTGAAAAACAGTGGGGTACGTCATCAAAAGATATCGACGGGGCCGTTACAGCCAGAGTTCCAGTCTATCTAAGTAAAGACAATAGGTATTTTCAAGATAAATATCAGGGTATCCCGTTGAAAGGTTATACAAATATGATCGAAAAGATGTTAGATCATCCCAATATAGAATTGAGGCTTAATATTGATTTCAAGGATATCGAAGATCTGGATCAATACGATCATATATTCTACACTGGCCCCATAGATGAATTGATGGACTATTCATTGGGTCAATTACCATATAGGAGTGTAAATTTTAAATTGGAGACTCACGACTGTGAGCATTATCAATCTAATTCGGTGGTCAATTACCCCAATAATTATGATTTCACAAGAATACATGAATACAAGTATTATCTGAACGACAGATCCGAAAAGACCGTCATAGCAAAAGAGTATTCTGAGGCTTTCGAGCTCGGTCGCAATGAAAGATATTATCCGATACCATGCGAAGAGAATCAAAGACTCTACGAGATGTATAAAGAAGCTGCATTGAAGAAATATAGAAATCTCCATCTGTTAGGAAGGTTGGGAGATTACAAATATTACGATATGGACAAAGCGGTTCTCAGGGCGATGCAGGTATTCAAGGAAGTGTTCGAATGAAAGTTCTGGTGACCGGCGGTAACGGGTACATAGGCAGCCATTGCGTCATAGCGCTGATGGATGCGGGATATGATGTCATAACCTTCGACAATTTCAATACAGGGCATTCTGTGATGTCTGATATATTCAAGGGCATCAAATCCAAAGGAGAATTCCTTGGCACCGTGAAGGGAGATCTTGGAAAAATCTCCGATATAGATTATGTATTCAAAGGTCAAGAGATAGATTCCGTTGTTCATTTCGCTGCATTGTCCCAGGTCGCTGAATCAATGAAAAAACCAGATCTTTATTACCGTAATAATATCTGCGGCACTCTAAATCTTTTGGATTCTATGCTGTCTCACGACGTGAATAAGATCGTATTCTCATCCACTGCCGCTACATACGGAGAACCGGAATACACTCCCATAGATGAGAATCATCCTCAATTGCCGATCAATCCCTACGGACGTTCCAAGCTCATGATAGAGAGGATAATGGACGATTACGATATGGCATACGGCCTTAGGAGTGTTCGTCTAAGATATTTCAATGTCGCAGGTGCTGACAGATATTGCAGAGTCGGAGAATGGCATGATCCAGAAACCCACTTGATTCCCAATATATTGAAATCTACATTCGGAGACGGAAGGACCTTTGAGATGTATGGCGATGATTATCCTACAAAGGATGGCACGTGCATAAGGGATTATGTTAACGTGGAGGATCTTGCGGACGCCCACGTGCTTGCACTCAGATATCTGTTGGAAGGCGGAAGTACAGATTATTTCAATATAGGTACCAATGACGGCAACACAGTCAAAGAAGTGTTCTCAGAGTGTGAGAGCATCACAGGTAAAAAGATACCTTTGAAGGTGATGCCGAGACGTCCAGGAGATCCTGCTGTGCTTGTTGCAGATAATTCAAAAGCTAAGATGGTCTTGGGATGGAAACCAGTGCGCAGTCTTAAAGATAGTATCGAGACGGCTTATGCTTGGGAGAAAAAGATGCATGAAGCGATCATTTCTCAGCACTGAGTAATTAATGTATCATATCGTAATACGGAAGAAGAGATCATGATACTGCAGAATTTTATTCTTCCGGATCGTTTCATTGATAATATTGATCGGCTATATACGAGGCATGGTCAATCAGGGATATCGTTTCCCATATCATTGGACAAAGGACAGGAATTGGATCTGCGGTCTTATTTCAATCTGTTATCTTTGAATAAATGGGTCAAATATACAGGGATATCATCATTCGGAGTCTTTCTGAAGATCAAAGGTACATTCAAGATATCCATATACTGTTATGATGGGATTGAAGAGCGTCTGCTCAAGATATCGGACATTTCAGATACCACGGATATAAAGATAGAGAACTGTCCATCAAATGGACTTCTTGGCATCATAATTTCTTCAAGATCCGATGGGTCCATGGTGTACAGCGGTGGATTTTCATGTGAATCTGAATTCAGAAACAATATACGAATAGGCTTGGACATCTGTACATTCAACCGTGAACAATTTGTTATTGATAAATTGAATTATATATTGGCTTACTTGGACAGAATAGGTGGAACCTTTTCAAGGTCGGTAGAACTTTTTGTTATTGATAACAGTAATACTCTTTTTGGCAAGGTTTCGAGTGATGACAGGGTCCATCTGATCGCTTCAGAGAATCTGGGAGGAAGCGGTGGGTTCACCAGAGGCATGATGGAGATCATCGATACGAAAAGGTTCTCTCATATTCTGATCAATGATGATGATGCCGTCTTCGATCCAGAAGCTCTCTATCGTACCTGGATTTTAGCTTCTTTCTTATCTCATGACCATGTCGATGCATGGATAGGCGGGACAATGCTTCTTATGGACGATCCAGAGGTGGTTCACGAATCAGGTGCAAGATATTTCAAAAGAGAGTTGATATCGAACAAGAACGGGTTGAATCTGTCAGATATAAAGGATTGTTTTGAATTAGAAGATGAGGAACTTGTAGATTATCTTGGTTGGTGGTATTGTTTGGTGCCATGTTCCAGTGTATCTGGTAAAGGATACCCGCTTCCTCTTTTCATAAAAGAGGACGATGTAGAGTATAGTCTCAGGTCCAAGCCTGAGATCATAATACTCGGGAATATATCGGTTTGGCATGATTCGTTCAGGAATAAGTTCTCGACATCCACATATTACTACTATGCACGTAATCATCTGATCATAGGATGCACAACTGGTGAAATATCTGTTAGCGATGCAAGATGGATGCTGAAGAATGCACTTTTCGAGGCTGTTTGCTATAGATATGAATGTGCCGATATGATGTTCAAAGGAGTAAAAGATTTCATCAAAGGACCCGAATTCGTATTCAATTTTTGTCAGAATGGAATCATCATCACCAATCAGTTGAATACAGGTAATTTGAATGAGCTGAGATCGAGTATAGGCGATTCTGCAATCATAGCAAACAAAGGATATTGGAAGCGTGCCGTATCAATCAATGGTCTTCTTCTACCTTCCAGAGGAGAAATCGTATCATATGTGGATGATATGGATTCTTCTCATTTTTACAGGGTGGGCAAGGTTCTATATGATATAGATGGCAAGAGGGGTTTTATTGCGAAACGTAGTGTCAGAAAAACAATATCGGCCATATTTGAATACGTCGTCTTGAGTTTGAGTGTTTCATTCAAGTTCAGAAGATTAAAGAGAAACTACGGGTGCGCGTTAAAACATTATACATCTGATGAGCGTTGGAGGAAGATATTCAAGCTATGATGTCTGTTTTTGCATTATTTTAAGATGTTTTTAAATCGACTGTTGAGTTAAAATCAACTAAAATGTAAAAAAAAGGAGTTTCAATAAAGGTGTTGAATAGCTTCGAAAGGCGTGACATTTATGGCTTTTTCAGCCTCTTCTCTCGTGAGTCCGGCTCCCAAGGCCACAGTCCAAGCTGCTTTCTCATCCATGAGATTCTCGGGTGCATGGGTATCGGAATCGATGACCATCTTGGCCCCGACAGCTCTTGCCATGTTTGCAACGTGACCGTTGGTTATGTTGTGTCCCATCCTTCCGGTGATCTCCAGGATGACGTCGTTATCCTTGGCGATCTGAGCTTCTTCCAAGGTTATAAATCCGGGATGGGCCAGGATATCTATCTCAGGATTCTGTGCGGATGCGAGGTTGGTACCGGGCATGACGGGTTCCGTCACGGTCTCTCCGTGGACAACGATCCACTGTGCTCCGAATCTCCTGGCTTTCTTCGCGACAGAATCGATCTTGTTAGGAGGGACATGCGTGATCTCCACTCCAGGAATGACCTTTATGTAATCTTCGCACAACTCTATCGCTTTTACCAGATTGGTGACAACGAATTCCACATTCGTGACGTCCACATGGTCTGTTATAGCTATGGCACTGTGGTTGAGATACATCGCCCTTCTAACCAATTCCGACGGGATCAGTTCCCCGTCGCTGAATATCGTATGTGTATGCAGATCTATTCTCATTGTCTCCTCTCCACAAGTTTCTCGTACACCTGCTCCATGGAAAGACCGGTACTGACAACTGCCACCATAGAGTGGTAGATTAGATCGGCCAGTTCCCACGCCATCTCGTCCTTGTCTCCGTCTTTTATGGCAAGGGCGAATTCTCCCGCTTCCTCGATGACCTTCTTGCACATCTTCGTCTCGTCGTTGAAGAGTTTGCAGGTGTAGCTGTCATCGGAAGGGTTCTCTTTGCGGTCCTTTATGACCCTCCAGAGGTCGGGGATGATGGACATCGTGGCATCCGGGTTTCCGTAGATCGTCTTGTAGAAGCACGAAGGAGCTCCAGTATGACAGGCGGCGCCTGTTTGTTCCACGCGTACCAACAACGTATCGGAATCGCAATCCGCCTGAATGGATCTGATCTTCTGGACGTGACCCGATTCTTCTCCTTTCTGCCACATCTTCTCTCTGCTTCTGGACCAGAAATGGGTGTAGCCCGTGGTCTCCATGAGGTTTACCGCCTCTTCGTTGGCCCATGCGACCATGAGCACCTCATTTGTCAGGTAATCCTGGACAACAACGGGTATCAATCCTTTCTCATCGTATGTGAGTTCTATCATCTTACTGCTACTCCTCTTTCTCTGAGATATGTTTTGATCTCTTCGACAGTGTGTTCATTGTAATGGAATATTGATGCCGCCAATGCTGCGGAGGCGTTCGTTTTTGTGAATACCTCGTAGATGTGCTCTATCGAACCGCATCCTCCGGAAGCTATCACGGGTATGGTCACTTCATCGGCGATCGCATTGGTCAAAGGAAGGTCATAACCTTTTTTGACACCGTCTGCATCCACGGATGTTAGGAGGATCTCACCTGCACCGAGGTCTTGAGCTTTCTGTGCCCATTCGACCGCATCCAATCCTGTCGGTTTGGTTCCGCCGTGTGAGAAGACCTCCCAATGATCCTTCACTCTTTTCGCATCTATGGCGACGACCACGCACTGTCTGCCGAAGTCGCTTGCCGATTCTGTGATTATATCCGGATTCAAGATCGCCGCAGAATTTACGGACACCTTATCTGCACCTGCGCTGAGTGCCGCGTGCATATCCTGAGCTGTTCTGATGCCGCCGCCTACCGTCAGAGGTACGAATACCCGCTTCGCGGTCTCTGAAACAAGGTCCAATGTGGTCTGCCGGTATTCCAATGATGCCGCGATATCCAGGAATGTTATCTCGTCCGCTCCCTGATTGCTGTATCCCTCCGCAAGTTCGGGCGGGTATCCGACATCCTTCAGACCCAGGAAGTTCACACCTTTCACAACCTTTCCGTTCTTGACATCAAGGCAGGGTATGATCCTCTTCGTAAGCATTCAGTCCACCTTTACGCTGTCTTTTGTGCTGAGCTCCGTTTTCCTGGGCATCACAGCAATATTCAATGCTTTTCCGAGTGTTTTGAATGAAGCTTCGATAATGTGGTGTTCATCGAATCCTCTGATCTGCATTATATGCATCGTTATGCCTGCGGACATGGCGAAGCTTCTGAAGAAGTGGTGGTACAGTTGATCTGGGCAGTCGATGTCCGCATAGGGGCGGTCGACTATGTCTATCGACGCCATCACAAGCGCATCATCCATGGGCAGGATGGCTGTCGCCATCCTTTCTACCGGTGCGGTACCCAGAGCCTTTTTGAACGCGGTTCCGAGTGTGATCGCAGCATCTTCTATCAGGTGGTGTTCGTTGTCTCCGCTGGCCTTCATCTTTATGTCGAATGAGGCGTACCTTGCGAGAGTCTCTACCATGTGTTTGAGGAACTGAATATCGCATTCAACATCGAATTTTCCTGTTCCGTCGATGTCGAGTTCCACGAAAATCTGCGTTTCCCTGGTACTGCGTTCCAATTTAGCTGCCCTTCCTGTCATAATAATAAAGGTAAGTACGGCTTGACTGTATAATAATTATCGTCGCGCGAGTAAATCATCCATGAGAAAAATAAAGGGAGCGCATCTTTCGAGCATTTTGTTTCAGTCTCTGCGACAAGGCATCTTGTGTTGAAGATCGCGATACAGTCGTTGTTTTCGAATCATTCAGATGTACATGACAAATTCTGTCTGCAAGCAAGCATCATCGTCTTGTTATTCTGATGTTTGGCTAGATTTTAGAAGCACGGATGGCTGTACTAAGTATTATAAGTTGGCATATTAATCCAATCAAAGCAGATGACGCAAGAGAACAAAGTATTCGTCAACAACAAACTGATGAGATGCGGGTACACAACAGGTACATGTGCCACAGCAGCATCAAAAGCGGCAGCGAAGATGCTTTTCAGCAGGGTTCCATTGACCAGTGTGAGGATAACAGTTCCAAAAGGACAGACACTGACACTGGAGGTCGAGTGCATAACGATAAAGAAGGAAAGCGTCACATGTGCGGTCAGGAAGGACGGCGGAGACGATATCGACGCCACTCATGGTACGTTGATATTCTCGACGGTTTTGCTGAGAGATGACGGAAAGATCGTCATCGACGGCGGAAAAGGCGTCGGAAGGATCACGAGGAAAGGTCTGGACCAGCCTGTCGGTAATGCTGCGATAAACCATGTTCCGAGGAACATGATCTACGAGGCATTGGAAAGCGTCGGAAAGGAGAACAATCACAATTTAGGATTCACAGCTATAATCGAAGTGCCTGAAGGCGAGGAGATAGCAAAGAGGACATTCAATCCCAATCTCGGGATAATAGGGGGCATATCGATCCTCGGAACATCGGGGATAGTAGAACCGATGAGCGAGGTCGCCCTCATAGACACGATAAGGATCGAGATGAAGATGCATGTCGCGGAAGGTGCGCGGTATCTTGTTGTTGTTCCAGGCAATTATGGAAAGGATTTCTTGGAGGAGATGGATTTCATCGGTAAAGATTCTGCCATAAAGTGCAGTAATTTCATAGGAGAAGCCTTGGATTGTGCTTTGGAATTGGGAGTAAAAGGATTTCTTTTGGTAGGCAATCTTGGAAAATTGGTCAAGATCGCAGGCGGGATAATGAACACCCATTCGAGGAATGCCGATGCCAGGATGGAGATATTGGCCGCCAACAGCATATTGGCTGGCGCAGATATTAATGCTGCAAAGGAGATACTGGGTTGCGTTACAACGGATGATGCATTGGATGCGATCAACGAGGCGGGGCTGATGAAGCCGACGATGGACCTCATCGCAGAGAAGATCCAAAACAGCATGGAACATCGCACGGGCGGGAAGATGCTGGTAGGAACGGTGGTCTTCTCATCTAAGTATGGAAAATTATGCGAATCAGCCAATGTAACGGATCTTAGAGAGAGATTGAGGCAGTGAAATGGTCGTATATGTAATCGGTTTTACCAACAGAGGATGCGAATATGCAAAGAAGATCGCCAGTGTCATATATGTTCACGACGTAGAAGTGTATTCCAAGACATCATCGGATGTCATCGGTACAAAGAAGGTCAAAGAATCGCTATCCGATTGGGCAAAGGATGCCATGGCCAAAGCCGAATGTATAATTTTCGTGGGTGCCACAGGTATCGCCGTCAGGGCTATCGCGCCGTATATCAAGGATAAGAGAACGGATCCCGCCGTTCTATGTATAGACGAAGAGGGGAAGTTCGTCATATCACTTCTTTCAGGACATATAGGAGGTGCAAATCATTATACCATACTCATCGCAGAAAGGCTCAACGCCATACCTGTTGTTTCCACAGCCACAGATATCAACGGATGTTTCGCCGTCGATGTGTTCGCAATCAACCAGGATATGTATCTGGGGGACAGGGAAGCCGCCAAGAACGTGTCTGCATGCATACTCGACGGGAAAGATGTCGGTTTCTCATCCGAGTTCCCGATAGA
The DNA here is from genome assembly GCA_963676235.1 of Candidatus Methanomethylophilaceae archaeon. Taxonomy (GTDB): domain Archaea; phylum Thermoplasmatota; class Thermoplasmata; order Methanomassiliicoccales; family Methanomethylophilaceae; genus JALNYB01. Next base: position 120,719 of record OY781044.1, on the reverse strand, counting down.
AGGAAAATTACCCAGCGGATTGGTATCCTCTCATTTCGGGGATCTGGGCATATTCATAACATCTAAAAAGAGCGAGGTCGGGCCGTTCGACAGCACTCTGATATTGAGGCCCAGATGCTACACTTTAGGCATAGGATGCAAGAAGGGGACGCCGATCGAGAAGATCGAATTACTGGTCGACTGTGTTCTCGACGAGGCCAACATCTCCATCAAGAATGTCAAAAAGGTCGCAAGTATCGACATGAAGAAGGAAGAAAAGGGCCTTTTGGATTTCTGCGAGAAATATGTCATTCCATGTGTGTTCTTCACTGCGAAAGAGCTTAATGTCCTGGAGAACGAGGATTTCTCGAGTTCACAGTTCGTGCAGTCCGTAACGAATGTGGATTGTGTATGCGAAAGAGCGGCGGTCGCGGCTTCGAACGACGGCAAGCTGATCGTCAAGAAGACGGTGTTGGACGGTGTGACCGTAGCCGTCGTCAAAGAAACGTTCAAAGTGAATTTCATGGAGTAAACACGGATGACCGATAAGAACAAGGTACTCGTTTTCGCAGGCACGACAGAAGGCAGACTCCTCACAGAATATCTGGCTAAGGAGAAGGTCGACGTTCATGCATGCGTCATAACGGACTACGGAAAACAACTCATAGGACAGAGCGAATTCGTAGAGGTTTCATCGAACAGGCTGGGCATGGAAGGGATGTGCCAGTTGATGAAAGAGTATCCTGTTGTAGTAGATGCCACGCACCCTTATGCGGTGACCGTTACAGATCACATAAAGAAGGCCTGTGCGGAGACAGGTGCCGAGTACATACGTCTGTTAAGGCCGGAAGGACTCAACGCGCACGACAGCGATCTGGTATGTGTTCCAGATGTTGCTTCGGCAGTGGAATACCTAAAGGGTACCGAAGGAAACATACTCGCCGCGACAGGCAGCAAAGAGATCGACAAGTACACTGTGATAGACAATTACAGAGAGCGGGTGTTCGCAAGAGTTCTTTCCTTGCCAGAAGTAGTCGTTTCATGTGCGAAATTGGGTTTCGAAGGAAGGAATCTCATATGCATGCAGGGCCCCTTCAACGAAGACATAAACTACGGAATGATGAAGCAGTTCGACATAAGATACATGGTCACGAAGGATTCTGGACAGCCTGGAGGATTCGACGAGAAGATCAGGGCTGCTAAAAGGGCGCACGTAAAGACGATCCTGGTGGGAAGGCCGGCAGATAGCGGTATGACCCATGATGAGGTCGTAGCCTATCTGGGGAAAAAGTTCGATCTTCCGGAAGTTCTCAAGACGGCTGATGTTCAAGTCAGGAAGATAACCATCGTAGGTATCGGGATGGGAACTCCGGAAGGCATGACAGTCGAAGCTGTTAACGCGGTTTCCGAAGCAGATCTGCTTGTCGGTGCAAAAAGGATGATCGAGTCCGTATGTTCGGAATCAAAGGATGTGCTCGAGGAGTACAACGCGGACAAGATCATGGCATATGTCGATGAGCACAGGGAATACAGCAACATCGTCGTATTGGTCTCCGGAGATGTAGGATTCTACAGTGCAGCGAAGAATCTCATAGAGAAAATCGACGATTCATCGTATGAATTGGACGTCAAATGCGGCATATCCTCAATGGTGTACATGTGTTCAAGACTTCATACCTCATGGCAGGATGCATGTCCGATCAGTGCCCACGGACGCGATGTCAACGTTGTAGGTGCGGTCAGGAGAAACAAGAAGGTCTTCTTGCTGCTAAACGGTTCCAAGGGAGCGGAAGAGATGTGCTCCCAATTGATCAGATACGGTCTTGACGATGTCATTGTCACGATAGGTCAGGATCTGGGATGCGACGAAGAGAGATTCATCACAGGATGTCCTTCAGAAATTAAAGGAAAGGTAGATTCGGAATTATGTGTGGCACTCATAGAGAATCCGCATTATAGCACAGTCGATCCCATCAGTATTCTGGATGAAGAATTCATCAGGGGGGATGCTCCCATGACGAAGAGCGAGGTCAGGGCCCTATCTGTCGCGAAGTTGAAATTATGCGATGATTCTGTCGTTTACGACGTGGGCGCAGGAACAGGTTCCGTATCCGTCGAAATGGCATTGGTCGCAGTCAACGGCAAAGTATACGCAGTAGAAAAGGAAGAAGTCTCCGTCGAACTCATCGAACAGAACAAATTGAAATTCAAAGTACCGAATCTCGATATAAGGTGCGGTCTTGCACCCGAGGCGTTGGAGCACCTTCCGGCGCCTACACATGTTTTCATAGGCGGTTCTTCAGGAAATCTCAAGGAGATACTGCAGTGCATCCTGAAGAAGAATCCTGATGTCAGGATAGTGATCAATTCCGTCACATTGGAAACATTGGCCGAGACCTCTGATTGCATCAGAGAACTAGGGTTGATCGAGGAAGAGATGACGAACATAACAGTTTCTAAAGCGAGAAAGGTAGGAAGGTATCATCTTATGACCGCTCAGAATCCAGTTTACATAGCTGTTTGCAGGGGGCCTGGAAGTTGAAGTTACCAAGAGTGATGATAACCGCACCTGCAAGCGGAAGCGGTAAGACACTCGTAACATGCGGGATACTTCAGGCGCTTGTGAACAGAGGTATAAGGACGGCTTCTTTCAAATGCGGGCCCGACTACATAGATCCCATGTTTCACAGCAGGGTCATCGGGATGCCCTCGAAGAATCTCGATCCGTATTTCACAGATGAGAAGTTGATGAGATATCTATTCGCACGTTCTGCGGAGAAGGTCGAGATGTCCGTCATAGAAGGTGTTATGGGATTCTACGATGGAATAGGTTCGGTCGTATTGGAAGGCAGCACGTACGACGTCTCTCAGAGGCTGGAATGTCCTGTGATACTGATTGTGAACTGCAAAGGTGCCAGTCTGTCGGTTGTTCCGGTAATAAAAGGATTCAAGGAATATGCCGAGAACAATATCAAAGGCGTCATCCTCAACAACATGTCGCCCACGATCTTCAAAGAGATCAGCAAAAAGATAGAAGAGGAGTTGGGGATAGCCGTAATAGGATATGTTCCCAACGTATCGGAGTTGGTCTTGGAAAGCAGACATCTGGGGTTGGTGCTTCCTGGAGAGATAGACGATCTCAAAGGAAAGCTGAATCAGTTGGCCGATATTTTGGAGAAAACGCTGGATATCGGCAGACTTCTGGATATAGCAGGCGAAGCTCCGGAATTGGAATACACCGCGCCCAAGATCAAGAAGTTGGATTCCAAGGTGAGGATAGGATTGGCCGCAGACGAGGCGTTCTGTTTCACTTATGAGGATAACATATCATTGTTGGAAGAGTGCGGTGCGGAGATAGTAAGGTTCTCCCCCATCTACGATCAGAAGCTTCCGGACGGAATCCAGGGACTCATCCTCTCTGGAGGATATCCAGAGATGCATGCGGAGGCCCTCAGCAGCAATAAGAGTATGCTGGAGGATGTCCAGGTCAAGATAAGGAACGGACTGCCATGCATGGCCGAATGCGGAGGTTTCATGTATCTCAACAATGAGGTCGAGGACAGCGAGGGGAAGTTCTGGAAGATGGCAGGGGTCATCGATGCCAAGGTGTCCAACAAAGGAAGGCTCTCGCGTTTCGGTTATATCGAGATACATCCGAAGGGAAGGTCAGAGATACTCCCTGCCAATTGTGTGGTGAGAGGGCACGAGTTCCATTACTGGGACAGTGAGGATTGCGGAGAGGATTGCGAAGCGATCAAGTCTTCGAACGGAAGGAAATACGATTGCATTCACTGTTCTGGAAACCTGGTCGCAGGATTCCCGCACATTTATTATTATTCGAATCCGGATATTGCTTATGATTTTCTAAAAGTTTGTTCCGGATACAATCCGATTTAAAAGGTTCATTGCAATTGAAATCCAGATGAATATTCCTATGCATATAAACTTCTTAATCATTTCACATAAAGGAGTCAAAATGAAATTAAAAAGATAGGGGAGATGGTCTCCCCTTCAATATGAAATTATTTGTCGATATTATTTGGATCAAGATCTGGATGTTAGTGTCATCACGATATTGAGCTCATAAGTATCTGAAGAAACTGAAGCGGACCCCCAATATATTACATCTCCATTTTGGCTTACGTAATATGTCTCGGTCGAATCTTCATTTAAGTCTTCCCATACATTCAATGTTAACTTTCCATCGATCGTTTCCATTTCGATTGTTCCTGTCATCACAGCTGACTCGTTAAGTCCGCTTATGTAATCGCTCAATGTGTAATTTGTATCTGTTTCAGTATTTGATTGTCCGTCGATCGTAACTTCAAGTTCAGTGTCGACCTGGAAACAATATTGATTTGAGCCTTCTCCAACGCATTTGTATGTGCACGATCCTGTGATATTCGAATCAGAATGGTTTGTTATGTCGCCGGTGACATTATAATTGTATGTTGTGCCTATTGAAGATGACTCCTTGTATGATGTTTGCCATTTCAATTCTGAATCTGATAATACAGAAGTGATCTCTATGATGCCGGATTCATCCAGTTGCATTTGCATCGTGCTTTTGTACAAGATCTTGTTGTCGGATCCTATGTAATCTGTTCCGACGGCTCCAGTATCAGCATCCGTTTCCTGCCACACGTCAACTGTTTTCTTTCCATCTATGGTATTGATGTCAGCCGTACCTATCTTCACAGCATCTAAAGAAACCATGTTGACTTTATTCAACATATCAACATTTTCTTGGTCGATTATATTAGTTGTTTCAGCATTATACGTCATATCAACGACCATTTTGTCATTGAAGAAATATTCTTTATCATTCTGTGAAACCAAGTTGTGCTCTATTGTCCCTGTTAAAACGAATTCATATCCAGAATATGTATATGTTCCATTAACATCGTAAGAAAACGTTGTTCCGGGTGCAAATGTCTTTGCATCACTGTTATTGTTGTTAATCAGCATTACAGCACCTGCCGCAATCACTATGATGACGACCGCAATGACTATTGCGATTGTTACCATTCCTATTCCTTTTTTATCGTTATTTAAGCGTATGTTAACCACCACGATTAGAGTGTGGGATGGAATAGCATATGATATATATTTTTCGGAAAATAAATATAATAACAGCTCAACCGATATTTGATTTTACGAAATATTTATGATATGGAAAATTCGAAATAGAAGGTAATATGTTAATCAAAAGATATCATAAAATACAGATTTATAATATCAAAAATACGATTTTCACTTTAATTTTTTTAAATCTGGGTATAATTCAAAGCGAGGACCCGGAAATTTTCAGTTGCATTCGTGATTTAGATACATCATCATGGAAATCGTTCGTTCTCTATTTTGAAATGATATGATTTGATATAGCTTTCGGTACCGCTATGCAGGAACTATGTTTTTATTTTTACTTTTTCGTCCATCGATTTACAAATGTTCGTTTTGAGCATGATATGGAATGCTCTCAGTATTGATGTATCCAAGTTAATATCAGGTCGATCAGTTGGAATTCATCAGTCTTCCCTTGTAGGCATAAACAATTACTTGTCAAGTGTGAAGGAGGTTCACGATTGCCAGTGAAGATGGATAATGATATGCTATATGAGATGATATTAATCATCAAACGAAACAGTTTTAAAATTCCGGCATTTAGATTCAAATCGATGGAGAAAGGACCCTTCTAATGACAGAATCATCATTCAAGGGAATCATTATATCATACCACTTCGCTCCGAATACGTTAGTGGTTCTACCACTGCATTCGGGGCTTTGATATCATTGAGGTTATACACATGAAATCTGGTTTTTTTGAAAAGAAGAGAATGACTATGTGCGTGGTGGCCGCTGTCGTCATGCTGGTATCTTTATCGACTGTATTCGTCGTATGTCAGGACAGTAATGATTCTGAAGGTGCACCGATATCATTCGATTATGGAAATCTGCGTTATACAATTACATCCGCAGTCGATCACGAAGTATCGGTGATAGGGCCGATCACAGGGACAGTGTCAGGGACTTTGACGATACCTTCGAGTGTTACGTACAACAGTGTTTCTTATAATGTGACATCCATCGGCAATAATGCATTTTCTTTTTGTATAGGTCTTACATCCCTGACCATTCCGAACACTGTGACATCCATTGGCGAGTTCGTAGTTTATGGGTGTGAAGGGTTAACGTCGATAACGATCCCCTCATCGGTCACAACTCTTGCGATGATTTTTCCATCTTTCTTTACCCTAACATTCTATGCTGAGGATGGGATCACCGTTCTTTCCCCGACGGTAGAGAATCTCTGTGGATACACGTTCGAAGGCACGTATCGGAGCATGGTCAGACAAAGCAACTCGCCTCCTCCTTCGCCAGTGTCGTCAACATACACAGTGTCGTTCCCATCGGGATACGGGTACACGGTGTCGTACACATCCGATACGGTATCCAGCGGCGGTTCGGTGACGTTCAGCGTCTCTGTTTCAGAAGGTTACATACTGAATCCGGTGACCGCGACGAACGGCACGCTCAGCCATTATTCCTCGGGATACATGCTATCGGATATCACGGCGGATTCGTATGTGAACATAACGGCATATTCGCAATCTAGTATTCCCGGTGAAGCAGACAACAGCACCGATGACAGCTCCTATGCAGCCGTAGGCGTGGCTGTCGTGGCGGCGATGATATGCCTGATAGCGGCACTGATGGTGTTCTTCAAGATGGATTGATCGCAGAGCAAGTTTGCAATATCTATCATAAACAGGGGGCGTGAGCCCCCATCTTAGTTTTTCCTGGTTCTTCACTGATCATGTGGAAACGATCGCGCGAGCTCTTCATGGAAATATCATTGTATGGTCTCGCAGGAATCCTTCGGACCCTGCCGGATCGGAAAGATATTGTGAGTTATGAGTCAGGCAGATGGATCGATCTTCCTTCGTCTTATCATGCGACAGTTCGTGCTGTTTCGGAGAAGATGCACCCAATACCGAGAAGTCCGGATATCAGTATCCAGACGTCCGTGCCTGAAGAAATTCATCGTCATGAAGTTCTGAGTGTTTGGATATCCGCGGCCGATACGCTTGGTAGTCTGTATCATCCTGTTCAGACCTTCCAGGAAACTGTTGCTAATATTATGGATGTGCCAGTACAGTATCCTGTAGAAATGCCTGGATACTGTTCTGCCGATAGCTCTCATCGGTGCTTCTTCCTTCCTGTTCACCCACGAAAGCCATCGCTTCACATGCTCGGAAGCCGCCGAGCTATCAGGACAATCGTACGATTGTATCAAAGATTCCTCCATCTTGTATATCGGATTAGTATGGAGTATCGTTTTTGATATAGATCATCTTCTGGCCATCGTCATCGGAAAGTATCTTTCTGATGCATTATTATTAATTTTCCAAGGGAATCATTATATCATACCACTTCGGTCCGAATACGTTAGTGGTTCTGCCGCTGCATTCGGGGCTTTGATATCATTGAGGTTATACACATGAAATCCGGTTTTTTTGAAAAGAAGAGAATGACCATGTGCGTGGCGGCCGCTGTCGTCATGCTGGTAGCTTTATCGACTGTATTCGTCGTATGTCAGGACAGCAATGATTCTGAAGCTACACTGACGACATTCGATGATGGAAATCTGCGTTATACGATCACATCCGCAGTCAATCACGAGGTGTCTGTGAAAGGGGCGGTGACACAGGCGTTCGTAACGACAGGGACTCTGACGATACCTTCGAGTGTTACGCACAACAGTGTTTCTTATACTGTGACATCCATCGGCAATGATGCATTCTTTAATTATGCAGGTTTTACGGGTCCCTTGACCATACCAGACAGCGTGACGACCATTGGTTCTATTGCGTTCATGTCTTGTTCAGGCTTCACGGGTCCCTTGACCATACCAGACAGCGTGACGACCATCGGTGATTACGCATTCAATCGTTGTTCAGGCTTCACGGGTCCCTTGACCATACCAGACAGCGTGACATCCATCGGCGATTTCGCATTCAATTATTGTTCAAGTCTCATGGGTTCCCTGACCATACCGAATGGTGTTACATCCATAGGCGATTACGTATTCGCAGATTGTTCAAGTCTCACGGGTTCCCTGACCATACCGAATGGTGTTACATCCATAGGCGATTACGCATTCGCTAGGTGTTCAGGTTTTACAGGTCTGAACATACCTGATAGCGTGACGAGCATAGGTGACCGTGCATTCCAAAATTGTATAGGATTAACATCGATAACGATCCCCTCATCGGTCACAACTCTTGGATTGGCACTCTTCTCATCTTTCCAAGGCATAAAATTCTATGCCGAGGATGGGATCACTCTTCTTTCTCAGACGGTAGAGAACCTTTGCGGATACACGTTCGAAGGCACGTATCAGAGCATGATCAGACAAGATACTCCATCTCCAATCTCGCCCGTGTCGTCAACATACACAGTGTCGTTCTCATCGGGATACGGGTACATGGTGTCGTACACATCCGATACGGTATCCAGCGGCGGTTCGGTGACGTTCAGCGTCTCTGTTTCAGAAGGTTACATACTGAATCCGGTGACCGCGACGAACGGTATGCTCAGCCATTATTCCTCGGGATACATGCTGTCGGATATTACGGCGGATTCGTATGTGAACATAACGGCATATTCGCAATCGAGTACCCCGGATACACCTGCAGGCAATAGCGCTGATGACAGCTCCTATGCAGCCGTAGGCGTGGCTGTCGTGGCGGCGATGATATGCCTGATAGCGGCACTGACGGTGTTCTTCAAGAAGGATTGATCGTGTAACACGTTCGCGATACCGATCATAAACAGGGGCATGAGCCCCTTCATTTTCGTTTTTCCTGGTTATTCATGGATCATGTGGAGACGATCGCGCGAGCTCTTCATGGAAACATCATTGTACTGTCTGGCAGGGTCCGAAGGATCCCTGCGGGACCGTGTAATATAACATGATCTAGGAGCTTATGCAACTGTTTCCATACAATTCTTGAAGAACTAGATTTTTTGATGCATCATTATCAATCTTTTCAAGGGAATTATTATATCATATCACTTCGCTCCGAATACGTTATTGGTTCTACTACTGAATCCAGGGCTTTGATATTATGAGGTTGTACACATGAAATCTGGTTTTTTTGAAAAGAAGAGAATGACCATGTGCGTGGCGGCCGCTGTCGTCATGCTGGTAGCTTTATCGACTGTATTCGTCGCATGTCAGGACAGCAACGATTCTGAAGCTACACTGACGACATTCGATGATGGAAATCTGCGTTATACGATCACATCCGCAGTCGATCACAAGGTGTCGGTGACAGGGGCGATCACAACGACAGCGACTCTGACGATACCTTCGAGTGTTACGTACAACAGTGTTTCTTATACTGTGACATCCATCGGTAATGGTGCGTTCAACGATTGTTCATTTTTCACAGGTCCTCTGATCATTCCCAACAGTGTGACATCCATCGGTAATGGTGCATTCGATGGCTGTTCAGGCTTCACAGGTCCTCTGAGCATTCCCAACAGTGTGACATCCATTGGTATTGGCGCATTTTATCTTTGCTCAGGCCTAACATCTCTAATCATACCAGACAGCGTGACGACTATCGGCGATAACACATTCTGTTATTGCTCACACCTCACAGGTTCTCTGATCATTCCGAACAGTGTGACATCCATCGGTACTGATGCATTTTTAGGCTGTTCAGAACTAATATCCCTGATTATACCGGACAGTGTGACATCCATCGGCGATAATGCATTTTGTTATTGCTCAGGCCTCACATCCCTGACCATACCAGACAGTGTGACGACCATCGGCGATTATGCATTCTACGATTGTCTAGGGTTAACATCGATAACGATCCCTTCATCGGTCACAACGTTCGGACCCACAGTTTCTACATCTTTCGGAGGCATAACATTCTATGCCGAGGATGGGATCACCGTTCTTTCCCAGACGGTAGAGAATCTCTGCGGATACACGTTCGAAGGCACGTATCAGAGCATGGTCAGACAAGGCAACTCGCCAGTGTCGTCAACATACACAGTGTCGTTCCCATCGGGATACGGGTACACGGTGTCGTACACATCCGATACGGTATCCAGCGGCGGCTCGGTGACGTTCAGCGTCTCTGTTTCAGAAGGTTACATCCTGAATCCGGTGACCGCGACGAACGGCACGCTCAGCCATTATTCCTCGGGATACATTCTGTCGGATATCACGGCGGATTCGTATGTGAACATAACGGCATATTCGCAATCGAGCATTCCAGGTGAAGCAGGCAACAGCACCGATGACAGCTCCTATGTCGCCGTAGGCGTGGCTGTCGTGGCGGCGATGATATGCCTGATAGCGGCACTGACGGTGTTCTTCAAGAAGGATTGATCGCAGAGCAAGTTTGCAAATACCTATAATAAACCGAGGGCGTGAGCACCCTCATCTTCATTTTTCTTACCTGACATGTGCGATCCGCAGCGAGAGGCGCGGTCCATGTCGATGGATGATATCGCTTTCCGTTGCATATGCGGACATCTTCATTTCTCTGAATATAGAACCGTATCTGCAGAAGATCCCATATTTCGACGGATGAATGCCATCGACGATCTTCGCTTTTGTAAATACTTCAAACTATGTGGGGATCACGATAGCGGTACTCGGAAGGACGGCATAGACTCAGACATCTGGCCTGACATTCACATAGCATCTGGAACGATCGGGCAGATCCAATAGTAAGAATGGCAGGAAGTCAGGCGTCCGGGATCTAGTATTCTGAAACCATATGCCAGTCTATCGGGTCGGGGTTCTGTCGCATCTCCGGACATCAGGATGACCGCGATGTGCAATCGTTCGATCCGGTCGAGTTCAATCGAAATACTTGAACGTGTTGCATTTGAACATGTTGGCCAAGGTCTTCGCCGGGTAAAGTCCGGCGTATTCGAGGACATCCGATCCGTTGAATTCCGATCTCTTAAGATATTTTTTGAGGTCGGGATCCTTATTCAGAGAGGATGCTTCTTCTTTGCCCATCCTGTTCATGAGATCCAGAAACTGCAGCATCTTCGCGTTGTCTCTGTTGATCGGAATGACGGGGCATCTTATCCTAACCTGTCGATCCCCGATATCCACGAGCCTTCCTCTGGTGGATTCCCTGTTGGTGACTATCTCAATCACGGACGGGACCTCTTCTGTCAATCCTATGGAATTCTTGAAATATGTTCCTGCGTAGAATCCATAGACTTCTTTTTTCTCGGAGATGTATTTTCTTTTTATGACCTTGTTGAAGTTGAGTGCAGATCTTTCTCCGTACACCGATTCTTTCGGGATGAAATATATCCCCTGAGAGTATCTTGTTATCTTTTTCTGTTCGGTAAGACGCGTCAAAGATTGTCTGATGTAGCTTGGAGACCTTCCAATAATGGTGATATCTTTGGCGAATATAGGCTCATTTTTGCCATATTCTTGATATATATGGTTCAAAACATCAGAATCGGACATAAAATCACGCTCGTTAAGCAATCATACACATTATATGTATAAATTTGTTTGTTAGTGATCAAATGAATCATCAGCCTAATAATGAAATACAACATTATTGAAAACAAATAGATTTAAAAATCAATCAAGAAGATTAAAGGGTTTTTTTTATAGAATTAAAATCATTTTATCTGACTATCGTCGAGAGAATAATTGAAGGTTGGAGTTTCTTTTTCCTTTTTATCGGTCGAAGTATTCACATTCTCTTCAGTTATATCTTTAGTCGCAGATTTCTCTTCGATATCCTGGGGTACATCGGTGACTTCTGCTGTTTCGATGGTCTTTTCAGTTTCCTGTTCGTCATCTTTTTTAGTGAGTTTTCCAACTCCGGCAACGGTGACGGCCGCAATACCCGCGCCGACCTTCTTGGTGCCTTTCCAAAGTGTTTTGGCAATCAAAGCATCATCATTCTGTATAGCTGCTTTTTTAAGTAACGAAGTGATTTTTCCCATAGTAATCATAAGTCGCTATTCAGTAAATAAGGCTGCTGTTTGAAATATTATGCATTCCAGGGTGTTTTCCAGTCCCATGGTCTAATTTTATCAGTGTAGATAGCGAGCCCCACTACAGCACCTATGGCGCCTGCTTTGCTTAAAATCCGGGCATCTTCTTCAGACGTCACGCCGCCGGATGCGATCACATCGCATGGACATCTGGAGATGAAATCTCTGGCTTGTTTGGCATCGATGCCCTTTGTCTGTCCCTCGACATCCACATTGGTGTTGAGGACACCAGCAAGAGGCAGGTCTTTTATGATATTGAACATGGTATCGATGGTAAGATCTGCGGATTCCTGCCATCCTTTGATAGTGATGTTATTTCCTTTGGTGTCCATTCCGAGAACGATCTTATCAGGATATTTCCTGGACATCGATACAAGCCAATCGGGTTCTTTCACTGCTTTGGTGCCTAAGATGATCCTGTCTGCACCTGCATCGATCAGTTCTTTCACAGTTTCCTCGGAACGGATCCCGCCGCCGATCTCCACAGGTACGCCGCACTCTTTGATTATCTGTTTGAAAACAGGAATGTTGTTGCTCTTGCCGAATGCCCCGTCGAGGTCGACCAGATGAATATAAGTTGCGCCCTTCTTCACCCATGAGTTCGCCACATCCAGAGGGTCGGGAAGGACTATCTGTTGAGTGCCCTGCACCCCGCCGACCAACTGCACCACTTTGTGATCAAGTACGTCCACGGCCGGAATTATTATCATATGCAATCCTCAGCGAAGTTGATGAAATTGTTCAATATCCTAAGGCCGGAATCTCCGCTCTTCTCAGGGTGGAATTGAGTGCCGTAAACGTTGGCCGTCCTGAAGAACGACGGGAAGCTAACTCCTTCGTATTCTGTTTCACCGATGATCATATCCTTGTTTTTCGGTTCGCAGTAGTAAGAGTGTGCGAAATAGAAGTACCTGTCAGTTATGCCGTCCATGAGAGGGTCTTCGCTCACGACCTGATTCCATCCCATGTGCGGTATCTGTTTCGCTTTGAGTTTTACCGCCTTTCCAGGGAATATGCTGAGTCCCGGGGATTTTCCCTCTTCGCTGGATTCGAACATTATCTGGGTTCCTATGCAGATACCCAATGCAGGTATGCCTGAAAGTATGCGGTCGCAGATGATCTCACGGTAAGGAAGGAGCATCTCCATGGTCTTGTCGAATGCTCCGACTCCCGGGAATACTATGCATTTTGCATCCAGGAGTTTCTTCATGTCATTGACCACGTCAACGGAAGCACCGTTCTTCTCCAGTGCTTTCTTGATGGAGTGAAGGTTTCCCACTCCGTAATCTGCGATCATTATCTTCATATGGATTCCTCCAGTACTTCTGAGATCTTCTTGAGCATGTAGTCGTTCAGTTCTTCTGTTCCGACGGTCATCCTCACACAGTTCTCGGTCCTGCGTTTATTTCCGAAGTCCCTTATCAGAACTCCTTTTTCTTTTAGTTCAGAGACCATTTTCGAGTGGTCTATAGGGCATTTAGCCAATATGAAATTGGAATCGGAAGGATAAGGTTCAAAGCCGAGTTTCTTCAGGCCGGCTGCGAGTTTAGGTCTCTCGTTCGTGACCATCCTTACGCTCTTTGTGATGAATGCCTGATCTTTCACGGCGGCTATCGCCGCACATTCCGAGATCTTGTTGAGGGAGTACGGTATCTTTATTGAATTCATCATATCTGAGATATTCAAGTTGGTCACGGCGTAACCTATTCTCAAAGCGGCCATCGCATATGCTTTGGAGAATGTTCTGAGAACTATCAGATTCTCAAATTCGTTGACGCGTTTGAGCATGGAATTCTTGGCGTATTCCCCATATGCTTCGTCTACTATCACAATGCCTTTGAATCTTGTCAGGACCTCTTCTATATCCTTTTGACTGAATGTGTTTCCAGTAGGATTGTTGGGCGAAGGCATGATGGCTATTTTGGCATTGGCTTTGCAGATCCCGTCAACATCCAATTGGAAGTCTTCTGTGAGATCCACCTGAACGGGCTTTCCGCCGTTCATGCTTACGAAATACTCATATAAAGTGTACGAAGGAACGGGAACGACGCAGTTGTCTCCCCAGTTGGTGAATGTTTTGAACGAGACGTCCAGCATCTCATCTGAACCGTTACCGGCTACGAAATTCTCTGTCTCCAGTCCGTAAAGTTCTGCTAAGGCTTGTCTTAATCCGTCGGAATAGGTATTCGGATATCCGTCCAGTTCTATTTCGAGGTGTTTGAGATACTTCATGGCTGCCGGATTGGAACCCAACACATTCGTGTTGGTATCCATCCTTAACTCACCTCTGAGTTTCGGATTGTAATACTTTTGGAAATCACGAGTCGTATCCCTCATGATGTCCCTGGTTATCATTTACTTCACCAACCTGTCGATGGACATGCAGAGTATGCCTTCCGCACCGAGTTTCTTGAGTTTGCTGATTGTCTTGTACATGTCTTTGGAGGATACGACAACCTGGATGGCGACCATGTTCTCGTTGCCGGCCAGTTCAAGGACGGTAGGTCCGTTGATTCCGGGCACGATCTTTTCCACCTGAGTGATCTTCTTCTTCGGGACGTTGGCCATGAGATATTTCTTGTCTTCTGCGGACATAACGCTTCTGATGGCTTCGACGACATCCATGATCTCCTGGTATTTTCTGTCGGGAGAGGACATGTATGCTATGTTTTTAGATGTGAATACCGCTGCCTGAGAGTCGATTATCTTGCAGACCTCGACCATCCTGTTGATCTTGAGCGTGGAACCGGTTGCTATGAGGTCGCAGATAAGGTCTGATACTCCGAGATACGGCATTATCTCTGCCGCGCCGGATACTACGGTGATCTCCACTTTCTTTCCCAATGAATCGAAATATTTCTTCGTCAGGTTGGGGAATGATGTTGCGATGCGGCTCCCGTCCTTGATATCTTTCGCAGATCTTATCCCTGAGGCCTCGGGAGCTGCTATAGAAAGGCGACAGACACCGAATTCAAGGTCGAGGACATCTTCCAGATAGTCTCCGTATCCAGATTCGGCTACCATATCCTGTCCTGTTATGCCGAAATCGATAGCACCCGAGTGTATGAATGCCGGGATATCCTGAGCACGGATGAACATGATTTCCAGATCCTGTTCCTTTGCTGTAACATAAAGTCTTCTTCCCCAATCCTCTCCCAGGTCGATGCCTGATTTGGAAAGGAGTTCGACGGCTCTTTCGTTGAGCCTTCCTTTGTTGGGAATCGCTAATTTGACTGTCATTTATTGGGCCTCTTCTCTTTTAGTATAAAAAAGAAGTAAATAAGGTTTGTTAAATTGTAGGTTAAATGAGCCAGAACGGAAAAATGAAAGGTATGCGGTCGGGGATAGCGTCCCGACCGCCATGAGCTGTCGATCAGAAGAAGTTTTTGGACTTGGCAAGTTCTGCGTTGAGAACGGATCCGCCTGCGCCGCCTCTCAAGGTGTTGTGAGAGAGCACGAATGCTTTGTAGTATCCGTTGCTTTTTCTCAGTCTGCCCACGGTGGAGGCCATTCCTCTTGCCCTTTCCGGAGTTCCTGCCATTACGTCGAAGGCGGATTGAGGTCTGTTTTCCTCGTGTCTCACGATAACAGGCTGTTCGGGTGCGGAAGGGAGCCTGAGGTTCTGCGGTTCTCCGCGGAAGTTGACTAGGATTTCCTCGAGTTCTGCTAATGATGGGGACTTCTTGAGATTGAGTACAAGTGATTCCAAATGTCCGTCAATAACCGGTACTCTGGCACAGTTTGCCATGACTTTGAAATCAGCGAAGTGGAATTCACCGTCGGAATAGGTACCGAGCATTTTTGCTAGTTCGGATTCCATCTTCTCTTCTTCATGTGATATGAACGGAACCACGTTACCTACGGCATCTAATGAAGGTACTCCTGGGTATCCTGCTCCGGATAGTGCCTGATATGTAGATACGAATACTTCGTTGAGTCCGAATGCCTGATCGATCGCGTATAACGGGATCGCTATCCCGGTGGAGGAACAGTTTGCGTTGGTGACTATGTATCCACCGTTCTTGTAGGTTTCTTGATCTTCGATGGAATTCAGATGTGCACCGTTGATCTCCGGGATTATGATAGGCACATGTTTGTCCATCCTGTGTGAACCTGCATTTGTGAATACCGCTACACCGCTCTCTGCCAATTCTGTTTCGGTAGGGCCTGCTAGCTCTGAAGGTATACCAGAAAATGCTATTCTGGCACATTTAGAGATCTTCTTGATGTCCATGACCTCTATCTTTCTGTTCATGGTGTCATCTTTGTACACATGATCTCTGATCTTCAGTACATCTCCAAGTCTCTTCCCTTCCGATCTTTCGGAAGCGTAGAGGCCTTCTATTTCGAAATAGGGGTGGTCTTCGAGCATCTGAATGAATCTCTGACCGATCATTCCGGTGGCGCCCAGAACTGCTACGCTTATCTTGCTCATACGATTTGCTCCGTAATACTTATGAGCGGAGGCAAGGCACGGAATATATTATAATTATGGGAGAATGACCGCAGATTACTGTGTTAATTTCACGTATTTCGTAAAAATGATGGGCATAAATTGAGCATATTCGAAGAAACGACTATGTCAGGAAGGAAACGGAATATTTCGCAGATTCGGCTATCATCATGATGAGATGGTCTTTTAAAAACTGCGAAAATTAATAATTTGAAAAAAGGTTTTACTTAGACTCGAAGAGGTGCTTCTGTCTTTCTTTGGATATCGCCAGTAGTACCTCTGCGATCATATCGGCTTCCGATTCGGAAAGACTTACTTCTTCGCAGAGCTCACGGTATCTCTGAATGACCTCGTGCTCTTTCTCCTCATCCCAATAGCCCTGTGCAGACTGCTTCTTCGCTTTTGCGAGCTCGTCAGCTATCTCCATACGGGTAGCGATAAGATCGATGATCTCCTCATCAATAGTCTCGATCTGCTCTCTGAGTTCTTTTGTGTTAGGCAAAAAACTTCACCTTGAGCACACTTACGGAATCGATTGTATTAAATCCATTCGGAAAAACGAACACATTCGAACATGTCAGGAGCATGGTCAATCCGAACGTTTTAAAGTCAAGACGGTGTTTCAGTATGATATGGAAAGGATCCGCGAACTGTTCAAGCAGTACCCGTCGCAGGAAAAGGTCGCAATGCTAATGCTTAAACACGGTATACGTGTCGAGAACGGTGTTGCTTACTGCGGAGATATAGAGCAGTCGGATGTTGCCATAGCAAGGGCCGCTAATGTTGACAGAAGAGTCGTGAGGACCGCCATAGAGAAGATCGACAGGACACCTGAACTTAAAGCGTTGTTCTCGAAACTGCAGTCCATGCTATTGATGGCAGACGTTGCTTCAGAGATCGGGTGTTCCACATTGGAGATCGTTCCTACGGATGCTACCATGCCTGGAATATTGGCAGGCATAACCGATATCATTTACAAGCAGGGCCTTTCCGTGAGGCAGGCCGTTGTTGACGATCAGGGAATCAGGATGGATTCCCATCTGATAATCGTAATAGATGGGGTCATTCCTTCTGAAGTGCTGCCTATGATAAGACAGTCCCGTGGCGTTGCGAGCATCATTATCAGGTAAGCGTTTTTGTGAATCGATACGCGTCTTCATACGTGCGCTTTATACGTGATTGGGTATTGTGCGCGAGTCGCGTAATCGTATGCGGGTGCGCATGCCAGCGCCTTCTGCTCAGGTCAGTTGTAATTGATTGACGCGTATAAAATAATAAAATTAAGACGATTTGCCCCTATTATTAAATACTTCCATGTACTACATTCCTTCCGTGCATGGCGCATAGTATAATGCTATCGCTGTGAACATGCCTTGAAATGGTCTGGTAGGAGTTTGCCCGCACTTCGGTGTGGTAAAAACGATCGGACGGAAACATAAGGGAAGGGATGGAAAAGCAAAAAAGAACGGGGGAGGTTCGGTGACCCACGTTGCCGTATCGAACAAGTTTTGAAAAAAGCATTTTTCGCCTTTTACTTTAGGGTTCGACCGACAGCTTACTCTTCAACGGTCAATCATATCAAGGAAGGAACTACGTACTGTGCAGGGTGGTACTCTTCCCTCGGAAGAATCATTGGATGTACAGTAGGGGATGATTCCATATGAAAATGAAAATGAAAATGAAGAACAACAAGATGTTCCTCGCGCTCGTCGTGGTCGCTGCTCTTGCAATGGTTTCCGTTGCAGGTGTAGCTGTACTCAGCGACGACTCAAGCGCAGCCGCTGAAGTAACTAGCGGTAGCGTATATACAGTTCAGTCTGATACGCAGAGCATCGATATAGAAATTCACGTCGTAAATAATCACTCGACTACAATCATAATCCCGTCCACCATGACGTACACAGGTACAATATCTGTTGGATCATTCGAGGACAGTGTGTTCGCTGCAGTAGGGTCTGTTAATCTTAAAGGTGTCTCCAACGTTACAGTGTCTGTAGACGTTAACGGTTCATACTTCTTGAAACAGGCTAGTGCAACCTCAGTATCTGGTACAACCGAGCTCACAATGGGATCCATCACTACAACTGATTCAGTAGCAGTCGATGGAGTCTATTATGGATACAACGGAACTATCATTTGCAACGGTGCAACAATCGTATCTGCAAATGTATATGGTCTGATTGTAACAGCTCAGAACAGCGAAGCAGTACTCTCGAATCAGGTCACATCTGCAGCAGGTAACCAACCGACAGATTGGACTTCCACAGATGCATACTATGCTACTCTGACTGTTTCCGGAACTGCATATATCGGTAACCTCATTATCGGAGATGGAACTTCAGATTATGTTGAAATGATCGTTGCAGATGGTGCAAAGGTATACAGCATGAATGACGTCAGAACCGTGACAGTTACAACGGCAACAGCTATGGAAGCAAGCGGATACGCATACGCGATCGCCACTGGAAGCTCAACAGCTGTTGTAGGTACATATACTGCTGGTTCAAATTTGATAGAATTCACACTTGATACATCATCGGTTTACAATGTGTACACATACAGTGGAGTCACCAATGACATGTATACATATGGAACTATTGATTTCTCTGTAGCTGGAATCTATGCTGTTAACACGACGACAGGCACACTTACCGCTGCTGGTATAACCGCAGGTAATTACACTGTCGCCACAGATAAGACAATTGAAGTCTCAGTAGCTTCACCCGACAACTACACAATAACAGGATTCATCGTTCTCGATGATGGTACTGTAGTTAACGCGGCCGTCTCGGTTGTCACGCCTGTTGCAACATTGACTTTCACAAGTTCTGAGTTTGCAGTCAACAGCACATATTGTGCAGTCATATCTTCGCAAAAGACCGGTTCTGTATTACCAACTGAGAATTCTATCTATGTTAGTACAATAACCACTCCTGCTGCATCTGGTAGCGTTGTCAGCTGTGTATCATCATCTAAAGATGCAAACCTGACAGCAGCTTCGAACACAATCGTGTTCAGTGTAGCTAGCGGAGCAAAACTCACAGTCAATGGATCTATAACATTCACACAGCCTTACACCTCGATCAGATCCACGATCTCGATCGATTCGGCAGCCAAGGTCAACTTCGGCAACAATGGAATAATATCTGTTGACAACACAGCAATAACCTCAACACAAAATGTCAATGCCACCTATTACAGAACAGGTAGCACTGCACCATACACACACAATTACACAACACTTGACAAAGCACTCGCAGCATCCGCAGATGTAACAATCTATGGAAAACTCGTGATCCTTACAGACAAAACACTCGCATCTACCTTGACTGGTGCAACAACCACGAAAGTATCAGTTGATTCATACGCAACAGTATCGATCGGCAACGCAAGTACGTTTGTAAATGTAACAGTACCAAGCACAACAACACTCATAACCGGCGCATCAAACTGCGTAGTAGTCGTATACGGAAAGCTCATCTTTGAAGAGAAGAGCACCGCACCTTCATGCAATGCAGGTGTACAGGCATCTGTCGGAATGAAAGAGGGAACCTCTTACACATACACAGATCTTGCAACAGCATTGGGAGTTGCAACAAGCGGTGACACAGTCACACTCCGTGGAAATGCATCTATTTCAACAAGTGCAGTAATTGCAAGCGGAGTTACCGTTACCACTGGTTCTAACACAATAATAATCAATGCAGGCGGAAGCCTTACAGTTACCGGAACCCTCAACATGGGTGCCGACATAACAGTAAGTGCAGCAACGACAGGAACCTCTGCAAAAGCAGCAGGTCAACTCGTTATCAACAAGATGCCAGTATATACAGCCGGTGAAGTTGTACTTAACGGTGTCTTGACGATTTCGTCGAGCGTCGGTACGTCTACTGCCCCTGTTGCGTTAGTCTTTGTAATCACCAGCACTGAAGGCACAGCAGCCAGCCCTGCAATCCTCAACATCGCAGGAATAATCTCTGATTCTGCTTGTACTATCGGAAGCAATGGTTTCTACATGACCGTCAACGTCACAGGTGAAATCGCCAGTTCCACCAGCATGTTCCCAACAGGAGTAAACAACAAGGTAACGATGAATGTTACTGGAAAGTTCAACTATGGAGCGGCAGAATATCTGTACAATCTCAATGTTACCGGAACCGGTATCGTTGAAAGCGTTTCAAGCAGCGTGTTGAAAATTACAGGAAAAGCCGTTATCGGTACACCTGCAAAAACATCAGCTGTAAAGACAGATGCTGTAGCTGTTGAGTTCGTCATGGTTGACGGTTCATCTGCGATCGTATACGGATCACCTGCAACAGGCAAGGTAGTAATATCTTCTGAAACAGCAGGTCACTTATTCATGGCAATAATGAACATGGATTCTACTACAGTATACGGAACTGCATATATGGCGGCAGCAACAGCAGGAAATGTAACTGTTGCTGTTCCAGAAATAACGGGAACAACGTTCATGGGATGGTATACCAACCCATCGTTCATTGGTAACGTTTACGTCAGCTCTGTTCCAGCGTCAGCTGTTGGAGAGTCATATTACATGAAGTTGACCGAATTGACATACAACCTCGTTCTGACATACAATGTCGGAGTGACATATGTTCTTGACGGAGCCAATGTAGGAAGCTCATACAACGGTTATATCAGCTACGGAGAGCACACACTCACTGCTCAGGCAGCGAGCGGATACAAGGGAACTGTGAAAATCACAATGACCGGTGCAACCCTTTCTGATGGCAAGTTCACAGCAACTCAGGATGTTTCAGTAACATCCACTGGTGTTAGCCATGACGATGTATCTGGAGGATGGACAATCTCTGACATTTTGTTGGTTGTATTGGTCATCATCATAGCGATAATCGCAGTTGTTGTCATCTTCAAACTGATGAGAAGCTGATCTGGTAAAGGTATAAAGGAATCATCCCTTAACAGATAACAAACACGGGGCTAACGCCCCTATTTAACTTTTTATTGTTCAATTAATCCTTGCTTATAATCAATTTTCGGTCAGTATAATCATTTCAATTAAAATGTAGCAGAAAAAGACGAATCAAGTTCAGGATCTGTCTGCATCAATGTTCATGATGATAAGATCATTCAAATGCATGAAATTCAGTCTGACTGAATCAACATTATCCTTTGAGTCCGGGATAAGTATCAATGAATCTGATTATGATTTTCAAATTTTTGTTATTATTGTAATGGAAGCATTTACTTTAAATCACTACAATTCTGAATGTTAGTTCTTTTTCAAAAATGAAATCTGATATCAAACTAAGCATCATAGCTTTCTTTTCTATCAGTACTAAACTCCGTTTCAAGTCTCAATTTAAATACTTACATGTAAGTAATAAATTATGGTTGAAAAGATATTGAAAAAGGAACTGTTCAGAAAGGCAACAGTATACCATATCGATACGGACGATGTTCCGACAGTCTATGAGAAAGTAGGTGATCTCTTCGTAAAGACTCTTAAACCAGGAGCGGCTAATACAAGAGGAAATGATTTGAAGATCTCTCCCACCGATATAACCGAAGAGGAACTCTTCAAGGTTCTAAAAGAACATTGTCAGAATTATGATATCAGGATGATAATGGAATTCGAAGGATTTCCTAAATTCACCATATGTCTGAATAAAATATCTAGTGGTCAGTCGAAATTCGGTATCTGGAGTTGGAATATGTTCTTGGATGATAAATATATTTGGCCGTTCTGATCAGTGGTATATAATATAACCCCTGTCAGGACATTTTTCTATATTTAAAATAATTACTCAAAATTCCTATGTATTCAATATCCAACTTCGGTTAAGGATTATTTTCTGCGTGTTTCGTATACATGTCAATCATTTACGAATTAAAAATAAGTTAGATGTGATTCAGTAATTTTTCAATATACTAACACACATTCAAAGGGATAGAACTCTTCAGATATCAACGAAGGCGATGAAAACATATACAATAGTTTAAAAATATGTCGCCTTTGACATTCATTATACTATGTTTTACTTATTATTTTAAGATATTAAATAGTTGTAATGTCTACGTCCTTAACGCTTTGTTTCTCAGTGGGACTCAGGCCGAGGAGACGGTAGGACGCAGAATCAATGAAAATGTTAAAAAGCAATAAAAACAAGATGCTTCTTGCGATACTTATTATCATATCATTAGCGACTGTGGTGTTCGCTGGTATAATCGTTCTTGATGATGACTCATCATCTGATTCCGCTGCATCACGCACGAGCGGAACTGTTCAGATCAATGCTGGAAATACAGATACACAGGATTACGATCTTTGTTCTGAGGTTAGTTCTGATCCTCCAGTTAACGGTTCGCTTGTCATAAAGGGAATATACACAGGAACGGTCACTTTTTATGAAAACATGGAGTCTACAGCCGTTATCGCGCAGGTGTCATTTATCAATGTGTCCGGAGTGGTCATAACCTGTAATGGTGCAAATGATCCATATATAACAGGAAATCTCACATCTGGAACATCAATGGGAAGCATGACGCTGTCATCAGGTTCCATTCAGATCGGTAACGGTGCGAGTACATTTTCGGGGATTGTCACTGGTTCTGGAGGAACAATAACATTCAGCGATTCTATCGGGAGCACATTATCTATCGAAATATATGGTCTTTCAATATCTAATACAGATGAAGAGACAATAACAACAACTAATGGAGTAGGTTTCTCGGTCATATCATCGACATCGACAACAGTGAATTATTCAGGAGCTAATGACAATTCGATAGTGATAAATGGAACCGTCAGTAATCTCATGTTAGGAAACAGTCTCAAAGTGACTAACACATCTGAAATAAGTCTGATAGTTCTAACAGGTACTCTTTCGTATATCGACAGGACCGGAGGATCATCTGTCGGAACATTATTCGATGCTCTCGCAGGAGCTTCAACAGCAACTCACGGGATATTGATCGCATATTCAGGGGCATCTTCTGATATCGTCACGACCGATCATGTAGTGGATCTCGGTGGACAGTATCTTATCTATATTTCATCCAATACAGATGTGATAACCATCAACGGTATCACTCTGGACATATCAGGCCTTAGGCTGGCCAAATCTACAGATACAGTTACGCCCTCTATAACGGGAACAACTGGTTCTATTACCATGGCAGGAACAGTTGTCATCGATTCATTCTCATCATCGTCGTCTGTTGCGGTTTTCATAGAAAGCGATGCAACAGTATCGACAGCTGCAGAGTCTGATATTTCAATTCTTGGAAGTCTTTCTGTATCGGGTGTCATGAATCTTTCCAATGCAGAGACACTTACCACGATAGGTGCTACCGCAACAGGTACGGTTGTATCCGATGGAGATCTCTGGATACCGGTAAGACTCATGAGTAGCGATGTCAGTGTATATTCTGCATTTTACGTATCAGGGATAACATGGAGATTCACCGCACTTTCAAAGGCATTGTCTTCTGCGTCATCTTCGGGTGATGGCAATGTATACATCATCGGTTCCTGTACGGTAAATTCCGATGCTAGCATGTCAGCTGTATTGAATGTAGGTGGAAATCTGACAACGGTCGCAAGCACACAATATACATTCACAGGAACACTATACATAGACAAAAGTTCGGTATTGACTGTAAGCGGAACGCTTAAGAACACTTCAGGGTCAGGAACGATCATCTCAACAGGTGCAAAGATCGATGCATTCACCAACGGCACCATCGACAACGACGGATACATCCTGGTTTATGGTATATTAACCGTGAAAGGTTCAGATACAAGTACTATCTACGCGGATGTCACGAATTATAACAGTATATCCAAAGCAGTTAAATTTGCAAGTTTGTACAACATGCTCAGTACATCTGTATCGGGAGATAGCTATACTTTGCGCAGGGCAGCCACTCTGAACGAGGATGCCGCTATACCTGCAGGAGTGACACTCACAATGGGTACATACGAACTCACTATCGCCGAGGGGATCACACTATCAGTTTCGGGGAATATCGTATTCAATTACAATTCGACTGTAATAGGAACACTAAATATCCTCGCCGGAGGAGAAGCTACCAACACAGTTGCTATAATGGCTGATGCCGGAGCAATAATGGTTGCAGGGACATTCACCAATTCGGGTATCGTGAATGTAAAGAGTCTTACGGTTACAGGAAAGCTAGTTACTACAGGAACCGTAGTGATTGTTACCACGGGTTCATTCAATATGGGTGTGGCACCTGCAAGCGTTCCTTATACAAACAATGCGGTTGTTACAGGAAAGATCACGCTCGAAGGCAGTGCTTATGCTATTGTTTACGGTAACTGTGCAGGATTCACAGTAAGCAATCTCAACGGTACAATGGTGAAAACATTGCTCTATCTAAGCAATGACGTTAATGATTCTGCTAATAAATTGTACGCCACAGAGTACGGAGCAGATGATACGCCTTTAGTGCTTCATATCCCGAAGCTAATAGGAATAAGTTTCATAGGATGGTATACCGAGGATGGGACCTATATAGGAATATCGTCTTCACATCATATCGGAGAATATATTGCGTTATATGGACATACTTCTGATCTCGCATACAAGATCACGCTGTCATACAATGCAGGTATAACCTGGGTAATTGATGGTTCTCAGGCATACACCGGTGGTGATGCTGTTGTAGGATATGGAGAACATTTTATAACCGTTCAGATCACAAAGGGATATTCAGGAACACCTGTTCTTACAATTGACGGTATTGAAGTGGAATTAGGGGAAGAATTTCTTGTGGATGCCGATTGTGTTGCGGTTGTAACAGGTATCGTCCAGAACGAGGAGCCCAGTGGATTCAGTATAGGTCTCGTAGAGATATTGCTGATCGTCATGGTGGTCATAATGATCATATTGGCGATTGTGATCGTGATCAAGACAAGAAACAGATCATAAACACAGGTCAAAAATTTTTTCCAATCTTAATTTTTGGTCATTGTGTGATTAAATACAATTTTGACGATCAGTCAGTTCATTAAAAATCTGTTGAAACACAAAATCAACGTTTCTGTCATGTTTTAAAAGCATATTTAAAATTACAACAATTTTTATAACAATAAAAACATATTTTTCGCATATTTTATTTTTTAGAGTTTAAAACATCGTTTAAACGTATTTTAAATTCTGATTTTTGTTTTCCTCACTTTAAATACTTATAATCACTTTCTAAGAATAATGTCTCTATACAAAAGAAATCTTTCTGAGGCAAATGTATCATCGATTCTCGGGACTGGCTATCCTCTTACTGAAAAGATATCAAAAAGTTCCTTCGTAAAATTCTGTGATAATAGGGATATCAAACACCGTTTTTCGAATGGTCTTTTCATTTCTGATAGGAATTGGAAGAACACAACTCTTTTGACTATGATAACCACTGTCTGTAACAACGAAGCATATTGCACAATGGATAGATATCTGGATCTCAACAATACTGATAAATTCAAAGTATCTATGGTCGCCGAGGACCTCATGGATTGTATGCGCAAGGATCCAAGGGATCTGTATAGTATAATGTAGGATTTTTATTTTTAATACCCCAAAATCAAATATCTTCAATACTTACTGGTCATTTATGCTCTTAAAGGCTACGGCCGTCACCAAGTCCTTCGGGCCCGTGAAGGTCCTCACTGGTGCAGACCTTCAGATCAACGAAGGTGACAGCATTGGCCTCATAGGTATAAACGGTGCTGGAAAGAGCACTTTTCTTAAGATATTGCTAGGTCAGATGAGCTATGATACCGGAGAGATCATACGCAATACTACGCGTATTGGATATCTCGAGCAGTTCGCTGAATCTTCTAAAGAATTCACGGTTCACGATGTTCTGGGCCGTCCATACGGACACATCGAGAATATCAAACGCCGTATGCATGAGATAGACGATCTAATGGCAATTGGAGGGAATATAGATTGGAATGCCCTTGCATTAGAATATTCACAACTTGAAGCATCTCTTGAAAAATGTGATTTCCAGGATGAGAACAAGCTTAGGAGTTGTCTTAGGAAGGTAGGCCTAGAACCGAGCATAATGGATCGCACTATGGACTCTCTTTCCGGAGGGGAACGTACCAAGGTCATGCTGTCACGTATCCTGGTTCAAGCCGATGAATGTGACATTCTCGTCATGGATGAACCCACTTCGCATTTGGATATCAATACTGTTGAATGGCTTGAGGATTATCTTCTCAAGACACATTGTTCTGTATTAGTCATAAGTCATGATCGTTATTTTTTGGATAAGATCGCAACACGCATGACCGAGATCTCTAACGGAAAGACACGCGAATACAAAGGGAATTATACCGATTTCATCACCAAGAAGATGTTGGATATCCACCGTATGGAAAAGGAATATCAGAAATTCTCCTATCAGAAGAGGAAACAGGAGGAGATAGCCGAAGAGCTTCACAAGGATCAGTGGTATGCTATCACCTACAAAACGCGTGAGAAAATGATTGCCAAGATGGAGGAGAAGGAGAAGCCCGAGGATACCAAGGAAATAACCGTAAGGATCCAGTCTGCCCCTAAATCCGGAAAGAACGTCATAACCGCTAAGGGCATGTCCATCCAGTACGGAGACATGATCATCTTGGAACATATCAATTTAGAAATTCATAAAGGCGAGAAGATAGGCATCTTTGGTTCCAACGGAGAAGGTAAATCCACTCTTGTAAAAGCATTATTGGAAAAGATACCCAGTAAAGGCGAGTTGTGGGTAGCTCCAGGGGCCAAGATCGGTTACTATTCGCAAAATCACGAAGGTTTGGATCTACGCCTTACGGCAGAGGAGCAGATACTTCAGAAGATCGGTCAAGAACGCAGAGGCGAAGCGCGTTCTATACTTGCTAGAATGCTTCTGACGGGAGATGATGTCGACAGACCTATGGGAACCTTGTCGGGGGGTCAAAGGGCCCGTGTAGCCCTCTGCACGCTGCTTCTAGATGCCACAAATGTACTAGTTCTCGATGAACCGACAAATTATCTCGATATACCTGCTAAACATGCGGTCGAAGAGGCATTGAATGATTATGACGGAACTATCATCACCATCACGCACGACAGGTATTTTTTGGACTCTGTTTGTACAAAGGTCATAGAGGTCAAGGATCATCGCGTAAAGGTATTCTCCGGAACGTATTCTGAGATGAAAGGACGTCCGAATATCAAAGAAGTGGTAATGGATGCCGACGAATACCGTGTGCTTTCTCCATTCACCAATTGGACAACGGGGAAGAAATACGGAAAAGGCGACAGGATCCTCATAGCTCCTGCGGAAACAGAGACATTTCAGTGGGCGTTGGATCAGGGAAAATTAAAGAAGACAGGCGGAAGACAGAGGAAGAAGGTCCTTGTCGCAAAGACACAAGATAATAAACCCGCATCGTGATTTTCTGTATGCACATTTCTTCAATTTTTAGTGTATATTTTTGTCAAAATACACATAATAAAAAGTGATATCGATGAACTCGATTCAATATTTTGATGTGCTATGTCTTGTAGCTAGAAGTCAGTCTCCTGATTACATATTTTAACTAGAACTATGCATACCCCATTTGGGGATGTGCAAATAGTAGAAGAATCAGTGTTACTTTTGAATATGACGTTTTTGCTCTTAGTCGGAGCTATATGTTCAATCATATTCAAAAAACTGAAGATGCCAACCATCATCGGTTATTTGGTAACAGGTATAATTCTTGCTAATTATTGGGTGGGAGAATCAACAGACACCGAGACGATCGTTACATTGTTATCTGATCTGGGTCTGGTTCTTCTGATGTTCTGTATCGGAATGGAACTCAACCTCAAGAAATTGAGGAAAGCAGGTATCTTCGCATTGGTGGTTGTGCTTATACAAGTGCCTCTGATGATCGTCGGCGGTTATCTTTTCGGCCTTCTGCTGGGATTCTCTTCTCTGCAAGCCATCTTTTTCGGTGCCATCATATCAGGTTCTTCGACAGCAGTTGTCACCACTGTCCTGAAAGGGCAGGACAAGATCTCTAAAGATGATATCGAGACGATAGTGATCGTTACCGTCGTGGAAGATATTGCACAGGTATTGATCCTGTCCATGGCATCTCCGCTTCTTGTGGGGACCGCTATGTCCGTTGATTCTATAATCTGGATGCTTGCCATAATCATAGCGTTCATGATCATCAGCATGGCTGTAGGACTTATGTTCGTGCCCCGTATATTGGATTGGTTGGGACACAAGATGCCGGAGGAAGTCCTTTTGGTGGCATCATTGGGAATGTGTTTCGGAATGGCGTTCATGTCCGTGGCTATCGGCATGTCCATGGCCATCGGTGCATTCATGATGGGTATCGTAGTATCTCAGTCGAAGACCAAGACAATCATAGAACGTGATGTGACGCCAATGAAGGATATCTTCATGGCGATGTTCTTCATCTCCATAGGATTGGAGATATCTGCATCCGATCTTTTGGCCAACATAGGCATGGTCTTTGCAATCTTCCTTATATATGCGTTCTTGAAAACATCCAGTGTATTCATTGCATATTTCATCGGGGACAAACCTCTCAAGCTGTCATTCTTGTCATCGATCAGCCTTGTAGCAATGGGTGAGTTCGCATTTATCATCGCCAAGGCTGCACTCGATGCAGATGTTGTCTCACAGTCATTCTATACATCGGTCATAGGGGCCGCGTTGGTTTCGATGATACTATTGCCTATAATATCCAAGAACGGCGAGGAGATATACGATTTCATAGATCATCATGCACCTAAGATAGTACATAAGACCGTGCACCGCATGGAGGATATAAGGGATGATAAGTACGCGAAGATAGCACTTTCATCAAAAACGACGATATCTAAATTCAAGAGAGGGCTGACGTTAGCTTATTTTGAGTTATTGGTAGTTTTCGTATTGGAATTCATATTCTATGTGTTCACAGATAGTATGACTCGCATCATCTTCGAGAACACCTCACTGAGTTACTACAACTGTTACATTATAGTTCTGTTCCTTAATTTCTTGATACTATTGTTGCCGTTGTATGAGATAATCAAGAACATCAAGTTCGTCGAGAAGGTAATGGTAGATATCGAAAGAAGGGCAGAAGCTATCGGTAAAGGAAATCTGAAGCGCAGACAGATCAGGGTGTTCCAGGAATTCATCAAGGTGAACACCTGGCTGGTGGTGTTCTTCGCGGATTTCATATTTTTGATGGCAGTCCCGAACAATGTGGAGTTCTGGGATCACTTCTTGGTCATGTTGGGTGGTTCGTTGGTGGTATTGGCGATATACTTCTACAAGTACTGGATAAGAAGCTGAGAATGTCGTCTTCAATATATTATCAATCAATGATTGTAAAATGTAAATATCCGGGGCTTTCGCCCCAGGTGTAAAAGTTATTCAGTTCTCGTCGTCAAACGGATCTACGCCGGCTTTCATCTCATTGTACATGATGTACAATTCATCCGAACTGATGCTGCGATGAAGTTTCACTGCGGTCCTTCTGACCCTTTCAAGAAGTTCCGATGCATCATCTCCTTCAAGAACGATTCCTCTGTGCGAGAGATCGGTAACGAGAGTGTTCCTACCGGAGTGTTTTCCGATGACGATGCGCCTTTCAAGTCCTACTTCTTCAGGATCGTAAGGTTCGTAGTTCTTGGCATCTTTTATGATACCGTCTGCGTGGATGCCAGCTTCGTGTGCGAAGCAGTTTGCTCCCAAGAACGGTTTTGAAACATCTATCGGACGTCCTGCAGCAGTCGATACGAATTTTGCCAGTGGTCTCATTTTGAGCGGATCGATGCCTGTACTTTTGTTGTACAGGTGTTTGCATGCCATGACAACTTCTTCCAAAGGTGCGTTTCCAGACCTTTCTCCGATTCCCATGACAGTCGTGCTCATGAATCTTGCTCCGGCCTGAACTCCTGCCATACAGTTTGCAGTAGCCATTCCGAAGTCATCGTGAGTATGCATTTCCACATCTATTCCTACTGTATCGATGATCTTTTTCACTCTCTCGTAACAGTTGAATGGAGTTTCCCTTCCGATTGTGTCGCAGTATCTGAAGCGGTTTGCACCTGCATCCTTTGCTGTTTGTGCGAACTGAATGAGGAAATCAAGATCTGCACGTGAAGCATCCTCTGCGTTACAGGAGATGTATAATCCATGTTCTTTTGCATGTTCTATTGCTGTGGTTATTTTTTCAAGTACCCACTCTCTACTCTTTTTGAGTTTGTGCTGAATGTGAATATCCGATGATGACATAGATATTGCAACGGAATCCACGCCGCAGTCTATACTAGTGTCTATATCGGCAATATCTGCTCTGTTCCATCCGAGGACAGACGCATTGAGTCCCATATGGGCAATATGTTTGACGGCTTTTTGTTCGTCGTTACCCATCGTTGGGATACCTGCCTCAATCTGCTGTATTCCCGCATCATCTAACAACTGAGCGATCCTGTATTTCTCTATGTTAGAGAATACAATGCCTGCAGTCTGCTCCCCATCTCTTAAGGTGGTATCGCAAACACAGACATCGACTTTGCCCAGTATTCTGGTGACTTCGTCCTTGGTTTTCATGTAATTTCCTCATTTCTCTTATTTCGAAAAGGGCTCAAAACATTATTCATGAATGAACGAGAGAGACTAGTACAAGATTATTATTAAAGTTTTTTTATAAACATGTGATTTATACTGATATAAAACTATACAAAAATACGATAAAATCAGATTTTGTAACGTAAAATGGCGCCCATTCCGCCCAGTGCTGCCAGTTCTCTGCCCGCATCATGCTGTTCAGATACGACGATTATATTGCCTTTTTGGGATTCTACGGCGTGCACAACGCCGTCGAGGTCCTGTTCTCTCAGTTTTGAATCCAAGATCAGAAGGGTCTCTACAGCTCCTGAATCGGCGGCATCGATTATCTGTTTGGGGCCGTATGTGGCCAATCCTTCCTTTCCGATCTCTGCCATAAGTCTTTCTACGGCTTCCATTTCTACGCCGACAGCAGATTCTCTCAGTATGTCGGCGCCCATTCCCGCTTTTATGAGTTCGTTGCAGCCGACCATTCCGGATTGCCCGGTATGATAAACATAGATCTTCTGAAAGATAGGATCGTTAATTTTCTTGATATCATCGGCCAGGAGTTCTTTCTCGAATCCAGGACCGAGTAATACCAAAGGCATGTTCTCTTCCATAAGCGGTTTCAGTTTCTCGATGACATCGCTGTGATAGCTACAGCCTTTTGTTTTCTCATCATACTGTTTTCCGGATCTGTTAGAACGTAATGTGGTTACCTCTTTCAATCCGAATTGTCTTAGGATTGCGATTGTTGCTTCATCCTGGTCTAGGGAAACGAATACGATCCTCGGTTTTTTCGAGTCGTGTATGGCCCTCTGCAGTCTTTCCAGCTGTGTATCTCTCCATTTTTTCTTTGTAATCAGAAGATTATCTCCTATCTCGAAGATCAATGTATGATGCTGCCCGATATCCTGTGGACCGGATTCTATTATTCCCAACAGTTTGAGCATAAGATCATCTTGGGAGAATTCTATCTTCTCGATCCTTACACCCAATGTCATCCTTTTTTTCTCTGCTCTTTCCGCCCTCAACTTATCGACGGCTTTATCCTCTCTTCTGGTCGTTGATGCGGTGACAAGATCACCTACTTCTATTACATTGTACAAATGCCAGATATCTTCATCTGTCTCCAAAAGCACACGGATGCAACCTGCATTCGCATCTTGATCGAGGATACGCATATTTGGACCATATGCGGTGACCGTTTATTCTTATTTCGTTCTCATTCGTTCATTGTGCGAAATGTTGTCGTAAATCGGACAACCCCTGATACTGCTTGTAAAAGAGGTTACCAAGCTATTATATATGGTTCGTAACTCTGATAAATCCTCAATGGCACGCAGTTATTTGGTCCTTGAGGATGGGAGCGTATTCGAAGGAGAACCTTTCGGATACGACGCATCTGCTTTTGGTGAAGTCGTCTTTTCAACAGGAATGTGTGGGTATCAGGAAAGCCTCACAGATCCTTCGTTCAAAGGACAGATACTCGTAATGACCTATCCATTGATAGGAAACTACGGAATCACAGATGATTTCTATCAATCCGCTGCCATTCATGCGAGAGCCCTCGTCGTCAGGGAATACTGCAAGGAGCCGTCACCCATGTACGGTGGAGAGACCATCGATTCATTCCTCAAGAGATTCAAAGTGCCGGGAATCTCGGGAATCGATACGAGGGACCTTGTCATCAAGATCAGAACGATGGGAACATTGAAAGGCGCCATCACATCAGATAAGGATGGAATCGAAGAACTTGTCAAATATCTCAAGAAGATGCCAGCGCCTTCAGAGAGCAATCTAGTCGCTGAAGTATCTACAAAGATCACTCAGAAATTCAATAACGGAAAGGAACTCACAGTCGGACTTCTGGACTGCGGAGAGAAATCAGGGATCCTCAGAGATCTGTCTTCAAGATTCAATGTCGTAATGTTCCCGTATGATACGCCAGCGGATGTAATCGTGGATTCAAAGGTGGAAGGAGTGCTTCTGTCCAACGGACCCGGAGACCCTGCACATTCTGACATTTTAAGAACAACTGCGAAGACAGTGAGCGATCTTTCGACCCAGATGCCGTTATTCGGTATCTGTTTCGGAAGTCAGATAACAGGTATCGCGATGGGCGGTAAGACCTACAAGATGAAATTCGGTCACCGTGGATGCAATCAACCTGTGAAATATGACGGCCATGTCTATATCACATCACAGAATCACGGATTTGCAGTGGATGAGCACAGCCTTGACGGAAAGGACCTGATAGTCGATCAGATCAATGTCAACGATGGCACAGTGGAAGGTCTGAGACACAAGAACCTTCCCATTTTCACATCACAATATCATCCAGAGGCCTCACCTGGTCCTTGGGATACATCATTCCTTTTCGATAAATTCGGGAAGGTCGTAAAGGAGGGACACCTGTGAGAAAAGAATACAAGAAACTTATGGTTATAGGTTCTGGACCTATCATTATCGGACAGGCAGCAGAATTCGATTTCTCAGGTACACAGGCATGCCGTTCTCTAAGAGAAGAAGGCTATAAAACAGTCCTTGTTAACTCAAACCCTGCAACAATTCAAACGGACTCCGATACAGCAGATGCTGTTTACATCGAGCCTCTTCAGGCAGAAATTGTTGCCAAGATCATCGAGAAGGAAGGGGTTGACGGAATACTTTCGGGAATGGGAGGACAGACTGCATTGAACATCTGTTCTGAACTTGCCGATTCAGGTGTATTGAAGAAATTGGGCGTTGCATTGATCGGAACACAGCCGGATGCGATCGCAATGTCCGAGGATCGTGAATTGTTCAAGGAAACGATGGAAAGGATCGGAGAACCGGTTCCGCTATCAAGATCGGTCAACAGTATTCAAGAAGCCGTTTCAGCTGTTAACAATGTAATCAAGAAATATCCGGTTCTTGTACGTCCGGCATATACGTTGGGAGGTACCGGAGGAGGTATCGCATACACGGAGGAAGATCTTGTTGATATATGTGCCAGAGGTCTTGCTTATTCACGTATACACCAGGTACTCATCGAAGAGAGCGTGCTTGGATGGAAAGAGTATGAATATGAAGTCATGAGGGATCACAATGACAATTGCATCATAATCTGTAACATGGAGAATCTAGATGCAATGGGGATCCATACAGGTGAGAGCATCGTCTGTGCTCCGTGTCTCACACTTTCAGATAGAGATCATCAACGCTTAAGAACAGCTTCGTTAAAGGTCATTCGCGCACTAGGCATCGAAGGTGGATGCAATGTGCAGTTCGCATTCAATCCAGCTAATGGTGATTATAGGCTTATCGAAGTAAATCCTCGTGTGTCCCGTTCATCAGCGTTGGCATCCAAGGCAACAGGATATCCAATCGCTCGTGTCGCAACGAAGATCGCTGTCGGTTACACTCTCGATGAAATACCCAACAAGATCACTGGAACGACATATGCGGCATTCGAACCCTCTATTGATTACGTAGTGGTGAAGATCCCCCGCTGGCCTTTTGACAAGTTCCGCACAGTGGACAGACATCTCGGCACTCAGATGAAGAGCACCGGAGAGATGATGGCCATCGGACGTACGTTCGAAGAGGCGCTTCTGAAAGGCCTCAGATCGTTGGAGATCGGTGTCAAAGGTCTTGATCCAATAGATATGACCAATGATCAGATCACTGAGGAACTCCAGCATGCAACAGACAGACGCATATTCGCCATTGGTCAGGCAATCAGGAACGGATGGGATATCGATAAGATATCGGATCTTGCTAAATGGGATTCATTCTATGTCCGCAAACTGAAGAACATAATCGACATGGAGAACAGACTCAAATCCGAACCTCTTACCGAAGAGCTTTTGAAAACAGCGAAGTACATGGGATTCTCGGATGACACCATCGGAGATCTGACCAATAAAGATAAGATGGATATCCGCACGCAGAGAAAGGCAGCAGGAATTGTGCCAGTATACAAAATGGTAGATACCTGTGCAGCGGAATTCGCAGCGGAGACACCATATTTCTATGCAACTTACGGAAAGTCATCCGAAGTGAAGAAATTCAACGATAATAAGAAAAAGGTCGTCATCGTCGGTGGCGGACCTATCAGGATCGGACAGGGAATCGAATTTGATTACAGTTGTGTTCACGGCGTCATGGCTCTTCAAGAGGAAGGTGCTGATGCTATCATCATAAACAATAATCCAGAGACGGTCTCGACAGATTATGATATCTCTGATCGTCTTTACTTCGATCCACTGGATCTTGAGGATGTCCTCAATGTCATCGATGAGGAAGAGGCAGACGGAGTAATCGTTCAATACGGTGGACAAACAGGTGTCAATCTTGCTTTGGATATCGAGAAAGCACTCGAAGGGACCAAGACAAAGATCCTGGGGACATCTCCCAATGACATGGATGTCGCAGAGGACAGGGGACGTTTCTCCAAACTCATGGATGAGCTCGGCGTAAAACAGCCAAGATCGGGAACAGGTCATTCATTCGAAGATGTGAAGAATATCGCAGAGGACATCGGCTACCCCGTATTGGTAAGGCCTTCGTATGTCATCGGCGGAAGGGCAATGGAGATAGTGTATTCGGTTGAAGAACTGAAGACCTATGTTGAAACAGCGGTGAAAGTATCGCATAAGCACCCGATCCTTGTTGATAAGTATCTCACAGAAGCAATAGAGATCGATGTCGATTGCATTTGCGATCAGAAGGATGTTTACATCGGTGGTATCATGGAGCATATAGAATACGCTGGATGCCACTCGGGTGATGCAACGATGGTATTGCCTCCCTTTACACTCAGCAAAGAGATCATAGAAGGTATCGTAGATATTACTAAAAAGGTAGCTCTGGCACTTCGTATCAAAGGACTCATGAACCTTCAACTCGCAGTTAAGGATAACGAGATCTACATGATCGAAGCCAATCCAAGAGCATCACGTACTGTGCCTTTCATCTCGAAAGCAACCGGTATTCCTCTCGCTAAGATATCAACCAAGATCATGCTTGGAAAGACCTTGAATGATTTCGGACTTTCAGAATACAAGGCCATTGATCATTTTGCTATCAAGGCATCTGTGTTCCCGTTCCTCAAACTTCCAGGAGTGGATTCCATTTTAACACCTGAGATGAAGAGTACCGGAGAGGTCATGGGTATCGATGAGGATTTCGACATAGCATGCTATAAAGCAATGACCGCTGCAGGAAACAAACTTCCCAAAGAGGGTGGAGTGTACATCACCGTTAACAATGCGGATAAAGAACGTGTGCTTCCCACTGCGAAAGAATTGATGAAAATGGGCTTTAAGATCTATGCGACAAAAGGAACTTCCACTTATCTCAGAGAACACGGTGTGGAAACAATGACTGTTTTCAAGATAGACGATAACATGAGTCCAAACGCCATCGGTTTGATGAGAGAGGGAAAGATCAATTTGATCATCAATACGCCGTCACAGAAATCTGGTGCAGTGAGAGACGGGCACAAGATGCGTAGACTTGCGGTAGAATTGGAAATCCCGTTCCTTACTACCATTCAGGGAGCCGATGCAGCGGTAGGCGCGATCACCGTTGCAAGAAACGGTAATTTCACTGTAAGATGTATGAAGGATTTCCATCAGCTTTGAATAATCGATCATTCAGGGATTTGAGTTGAATGTGTAATCATATTCGATTATGTGTCCTGAATCTTTCGAGAAATCGGGGGATTCAAGAGCATTTCTGAAAGGAATCATTAAAAATAAAAAGGTTCCGAATCCATATTTACGATATACAGATAGGATGAAAATCTACAGCAATAAAAAATTAAGGTCGGGGAAGATCCCCTCGGTTTATTCATTGATCTTTTTATGCATGAATTTAGGGCCTTTCCAGTTCCATTCACCCATAAGATGCATCGCAGCAGGGACCACATAGGTACGGACGAATAATGCATCCACGAGTATTGCGAAGCACAATGCGAATCCGAATTCCATAAGCATCGTGGTACTGGATAACATCAAAGCACCGAACGCACCACCCATAATGAATCCGCAGATGGTGATTACCGAACCGGAGTGCATAACCGCGGCTTCGATCGCTTCGTCATTGGTCATGCCTTTGGACATATGGTTCTCTTTGATACGTGTTGTAAGCAGTATATCATAATCCATTCCCAGTCCCAAACATATCACCAACAGTATGATAGGGATCAGCCAGATTACACCCTCTCCCAATAAGCTTCCGAACACCAGATGTGTTAGTCCGACGGTCCAAATGACGCTCATTAGAATAGAGAGGATAGAACGCAATGGCGTTAGATATGATTTCATTACAATGAATAGAAGTAAGAAAATCAACACAACTACCAATATCTCTACTTGTTGGAATTCACCGTTGACTTGTTCTGATATTTCATACATTACAACTGCAGAGCCAGTGAGCCAAGTCTGTGATATCAGATCTTGATTATTATTTTTGAATTCAGTTATAGACGAATTTAGTCTATGAATGGTGTCCATGGATACATCCGCCATGGCTTCAGCTTTTGTTATTACAGTGATCTTCACATATGTTATGCTAGATATTGTTTCTGTTTCTGTTACAGTTCTTTCTCCGCCTACAGAACCTGCCATATAATTGGCAGCATAATTCATGAGTGATATGAGCTGCGCATTGTCATATGTCGTATCGTCTGTGAAAATCGGTATGTCTCTGATTGCAAGTTTGAGTAATATGATGTCTGGATATATCGCAGCTGAATCAGATAGGTAATTATCATCGATATAATGGTAGATGCGTATAGCGTAATCCATATTTGTTTCAAGGTGTTCTTGAGGACCTACTGCAACAATTGCAGGCCCTATGTAATCTTGCCAAATATATACTGAGTAGACGCTTCCTATGTTGTCATCGTTATTTTTCAGAGAATCAGTTAGATTTGTTATGCTGGTGATACATTTCGTTGCATATTCGTTAGTATTCCAAACTAGGAATCCTATTTGATCAGATATTGTCAGGGTTCCTAACGACTCAGTTAATTCCATTACAGTGAAGTCGGGCATGATCATGCCGCCGTTTGTGTAATCTCCGATCTCGCTGAGACCTTCTGATGCTTCTCCGGAGGACATTGCTCCGAGCATATCATATGATGTTTCAGCAGTCATTACGATATATGCCATCGGAACCGTAATGAGTATGACAGAAATGATGATCGCTTTGGCATGTTTCATTGAGAAATGTACAGAATTATGAAAGTATCTTTGACCCAAATTTGATGCGGCCTTATACCATCCCCTTGTTGCTTTTCCTCCTTCCTGAAGTGATTTTATTTCTGAAGGCCAGAACAGTCTTTCTCCGAATATCGCTATCAGAGATGTTATGAAGGTCAGAGCAGCAAGCAATGCTATGATTATTCCAATTGCAAGCATTAGACCCATAGTTGAGATCAAAGAGAAGGAACATATGGACATAGAGCCGAATCCTATGATAACGGACGCTCCTGATGTGATGATAGATTCTCCTCCCCACACGAATGCTTCTTTGAACGCATGATCATGATCTAGACCTTTGATGCGTTCTTCGCGATATCTTGTCAATATGAAGATACAATAATCGCAACCTGCGCCCAACATGGATACCAATAGGAACATTTCAGTGATGTAGAATACATTCATCACCGATCCAACAAAGTATAGAATGCACATCACAATACCGAATGCTGCTCCAATTGTGATAGGGGGCATAGCGGATGTAATGAATGATCTGAAGAATAATCCCACAAGGACAAGTATAAGCAGGATTGAAACAGGATCTATCTTTGCAAGATCTGCACTTGCGCTGTTTCGTATATCATATGATAGAGCGGGTGAACCGGTCACATATGTAGTTAGATCTTGATATCCGTTTTCGGATATTATGTTGGATATTAATGTTCTCAAATTTCCGGTATCATCCGATACCAGATTTTTCTCGATCATATTTGTGTTGTATATGGCTGCATATATTACCATTCCTTTGGATTCATCATCAGGATTTTCATATTCATGATATGGCAACAGATAAGATATTTTTTCATTTCCATCGTCATCTACATAAGAACTGAGTGAAAGTTCCATTGAAGCCCAAAATAATTTTGAATCTATGACACCTTTATCTGTATCGTATTCAACGATAATTAGGTCTACCTGATTCATATCTATATCTGATTGGATAAAATATTCGGAGATGATCGTCTGTCCCTGGACTGATTCTGAATTTGTACCAGCCAAACTGGATGTATCGTAGCTCATTTTATCTTTGGCTTGCATCATAAAAGGAACCGAACATATGAGAAGCAGGATCCAGATGATGATTATCAATTTAGCGTGCTTCGATATTATGTTCGATAGCTTTTCCAATATCATACAATAAATACATTCCCAAGCCAATAATAAAGCTTTGTTTCTTTCTGTGTACCTACCACTATCTTTATTATCCAAATACAGTTTTCCAACTGATTAAAATGGTCGACGAAAAAGCAATTCAGATTGCGCAGGAAAAGTATGGGGAAC
Source organism: Candidatus Methanomethylophilaceae archaeon (assembly GCA_963676235.1). Lineage (GTDB taxonomy): Archaea > Thermoplasmatota > Thermoplasmata > Methanomassiliicoccales > Methanomethylophilaceae > JALNYB01. The sequence continues at coordinate 81,086 of OY781044.1, read as the reverse complement.
TTCTCAGGCAGCAATTGAAAAGGGTCGAAGAACTTAAGAAAGAAGGAGATTGGACAGATTATTCCAAACTCGATAAACTCGTGATCGGAGTTTGCGGCGGAGATGGAATAGGTCCTTACATATGCGCATCTGCACAGAAAGTAATGGAATTCCTCCTTGCAGAAAAGATAAAAGCAGGAAAGGTCGAGATTAAGCAGATCGAAGGACTCACCATCGAGAAGCGCGTCGAGGTCATGAAGGCAATCCCTGATGATACGCTTTTGGAACTTAAGAAATGTCACGTTATTCTCAAAGGTCCGACCACAACTCCTAAGAAAGGGGACCCGTGGCCTAATATCGAGAGTGCGAACGTCGCTATGAGAAAACAGTTGGATCTTTTTGCAAATGTAAGGCCGGTATCAGTTCCTGAACTAGGCATCAACTGGACCTTCTACAGAGAGAATACAGAAGGGAGCTACGCAGTAGGAAGCAATGGAATCAATGTCACAGACGATCTTGCAATAGATTTCTGTGTTGCAACCACACAGGGAACGGAAAGAATAATCCGTGCAGGTTTCGAATATGCAAAGAAGACAGGCGAGAATTATGTTTCACTTGTTACAAAGGCCAATATCATCAAGACAACGGATGGAAAGTTCCTGAGCATCGCAGAAGAAGTAGCCAAGGATTATCCTGAGGTAAGATGGGATGATTGGTTCATAGATATCGCAACCGCGAAACTCATAGATCCTGCAAGGAGAAGCAGTTTCCGTGTATTCGTTCTTCCGAATCTGTATGGTGACATCATAACAGATGAAGCAGCGCAGATCCAGGGAGGGGTTGGAACAGCAGGAAGTGCGAATCTCGGAAAGAGATATGCAATGTTCGAGGCCATTCACGGATCCGCCCCCAGGATGGTAACAGAGGGAAGGGCACAGTATGCAGACCCATGCAGCATGATCAAAGCTGTCGCAATGATGATGAATCATATCGGCGAGACCGAGAAAGGAAAGAAATTGGACATGGCTTTGGATGTCTGTGTTCAGTTCGAGAAGAAATTGGTCATGACCGGAAGGGATACAGGCGCAACAGGCGACGAGTTCGCACAGTATGTGATGGACACGATCAAAAGATCTGACCTTGAGAAAGTATGGCAGAGCTACGTTGATAAAGCTAAAGCCTCTGTAAAACAGTAAAACAAATTAAAGAGGGTCAATCCCTCTTTTCATCTTTTGTCGGTATTGATGTATTTCAAGTAGATATATGCGAACACCAACATTCCCAGGGTTGTGAAATCTATCATAATGAAAGCTATATGATCGAATATTTCCTGCCCTGCCGATACAGGGTTCGAGATAAGAGTTATCATCAGCATGTTAATGATCTCTGTGATTGCCATTATAATGACGGCTATCCAGAGTTTAGGGAATTTCTTTCCTGCCAAATACCAGATCATACCCCCGATCGCTCCCGATAATATTGTGCCGATCAGACATGGGAGTGCTATAGACCCGCCTTGCAAGAATCTTTCGATACCCGCTATAAGTCCTGCGCCGATACCTACTATGGGTCCGCCGATGAGTCCGCCGATCATTATCGAAAGGTCCCTTAGTTGAATGTGTGCATCATTATAATCTAATGAGAAATAATTTGTTGCCATTATTCCGATCAGTCCAAAAGTCAGAATCATTATTATTGTGTTTTTGATATTGATCTTTCCACTGTATTTGAATGATCTCGTCATATGGGCTTTGTACAATGCAAAAGTGAAAACTATAATCAATAAGATAGTAAAAAATACTCCAAGCAGAAGTACAATGTAGTCATCCAAATTCATGATTCATATCAGTCTTTGTACAGTATTAAAATCTATTGTAATTAACATCCAGGCCTTGTGAAATCAACATATAATATTCAAATAAATGAGATGGAGGTATGCATATATGTGGAAATTTTACAAATCTACATATATTCGATACATCTCGTTTATTCTTTGTATTTGATATTCGGTTCGATGATCCTCTTGTATATTATCGAAAATACAAGAATGCACAAGACATTACATATTATCATTGCAGGTGCTATTGTTGAAGCGATATCCATCCCCGAAGGTTCTCCGGATACAGTGTCGGATAGATAATATATTGAGATCATGTGTATGAATTCTACGATGAGTATTGCAATCGCAGCGATGTAGAATTTAGGAAATTTCTTTCCTCCGATATACCATATGATGCCGCCTGCTAGACCCGCGAAGATTGTGCCCATCATGCATGGAATGGCTGTAGGCCCCCCGACAAAGTATCTTTCTAGACCTCCTATTAATCCAACGCATATGCCGACTACAGGTCCGCCTATGAGCCCGGAAATCATTGCAGGGAAATCCCTGACACTTATCTTCGTGTTGTCTATATAATTGAAAGAGAAGTATGTAGTGGCCATTATTGCTAATATCGCAAAAGTTGCTATCAGTATTACGCAGTTCTGGGGATTGAGTTTTCCGTTTACCGTCGAATGAAACCATCTTGTCTGTGCGAGTGCATACGTGAAGACACATACGATCAACAGTTCTAATATGGTTCCGACAATGATCATGTAGTAATCGTTCAATACCAAACTCATGCGCTTTCACTCGTAAGGGATTATTTAATAATTTATTTCAATATGAATATTTCTTAGTGGATGTTGTTTTAAATATTACAAATGGACTAAATATAGTCATTATTTTACATATTGATAATCTCAACCGATATTCATAAGTTCTAGAGGGTAGACGAATCCTATTCTTTGACACAAACAATGATAATGCATTACACACTTTCTCTTTTCATGAATGATATACCTGAGAGGATCCGCAGTTTGATGTCAGCTTGCGTAGAATGCGGAGCATGTCTCGACGTCTGTCCTTCTCATCGTTACGGCGGTGTCAATCCGATGGAAGCCATGATCGGAGGGAACGGCAATGTTACCAGCTGTATCGGTTGTTTGAATTGTTCCAATGTATGTAATGTAACAGACCCATCGAGGGTGATAATGTATCTCAATTGTATAGAATCGGGAGCCAAGATTCCAGATCTCTTCTATGATATAGGTTATTCGATAAAACAGACGGAGCAACTGTCTAGAACCGAACTTCCTCCGAAATGGAATGGTAATGATGTCTATCTTATGCCAGGATGTTTCGTTGAAGGTAAATTCCCGTTTCTCAAATATGCTGCATCAGTTGTAATGAATGCGGTTGGTGTCGGTTGCTGTGAGATCCCTAATTCCAAATGCTGCATGTTCCCTGTTCCGTTCAGGATCATGACAGATGAAGAACGTGATGATTACAAAGAGAAGATGAATCCTAATGATGGAAAGGGGATAGTCACACTGTGTCCTGGCTGTGCGGCAGAACTGGAAGAGACGGGAATGGATGCAAAGCACATTGTTCAATTGCTTCATAGTCATCTGGATTCAATTTCTAAATTCAAAGGGGTCAAGCTAAAGGTCGCTTTGCAACCTGGATGTCATATAATGATCCATTATCCAAAAGAATTCGAAGATTTGGTTCGTGCTACAGGTGCTACACTTATAGGCAACAGGATAGGATGCTGCGGAAAATCCGTGAAAGATATCTCTGAGAAGTTGATGAAAGAAAGACAGGAAGACATCGAAGGCGCAGATGCCGTGATTACTGGATGTCCGTCGTGTATGTTCAGGTACGATAATGTGAAAGACGGTGTTCCTGTTCTACATATAATAGAGCTTTTGGCACTTGCTACAGGAGACTCTTCTACGCAGAAATATCATAAATTGAGATTAAAAGATATCTAATGTCAAAGCAATTCTTCGATCTATTACATAGGTGAAGTATGTACATTATCTATTATCGAGGCGCAATAGAAAGTGGCTGAAGATATGACATCTACAATAGTATCCGCTACGTCATATGAGCTGAAGTCCGGAGAGAATTTCTACAGCATTCAGATGTTTTATCCGAAGGATGATGGGACGATAGAGATATGCAGCGTCGTTTATGATATTTGGTTTTGACGGAATGGTGTCGTTCCGACATATTATTTCTAATACTATGCGATAAACTCTAAAAGCAGTGATAACAGTGATTCAGTTCTGTATATCGTTGCAGTGGTTATCACCATAATAGTTGCTGTTGCAATGGTACATTGGCATGTATGTAAGAAAGAATAAATGATACAAACTGGACCGTTAGGCACTTCTTTTTTATTTCTTTCAGAATTTAAGTGGATGAATAATCGCGTTTAATTCTACATGCTATATTTTTATTGATGTTAAATAATGAAAATAGACCTTTAATTAAGGTCAGATATCTGAAAGACCCCACGATCATTAAAACATATTCTTTTAGATTATGTATTCTGAATTGACATCTAGATAGGTAGTAGGTAAAGTGTAAGTAAGATATTTTGAATTTGATATTTTTTATATTTTGGTGATATAGGTAAGAGAATATGTTAGATATATCTATAAATTTCAAAAAGAGCATTGAAATTATGGTAATTGATACTCACAAATAAGATTAAAAGAACGACATGTATTTATTAGCATATATTTGAATTTATGTTATGTGATCATATATATTTTAAAATGAGTAGGACGATTTTTTTCAATATTATATGCATATTCTTTAATAAGTCATTTTTACAGCAAGATTATAGATATATCATCGCTTATGTAGGAAAATTAAAACAATGTATAATTTATGAAAGGTAATAGATAAGAAAAAGAATTTTAATGAGGCCGAAGTTTATATAATCTGCGAGTCGGTAGAACGTATTGGTGTTTGATCGGGCGCGGCAGATCATTAGACGGACTCTATATGGGGATTGGTACAATATCTATCCTGGATTCGCAGACACATGTCGTCATTAAAGATTGGACTTTCGAGATGGTTTAATGTGTTTCGATTCATCAATAAAAAGAAAGATTATGTGTACGGCGGGGGTGGTTGTATTATTGGCGACAGTGTCCGTCGTGATTGCAGTATATTGCGATGTTGGATTTTCAGAAGGTAGCACGACTTTCACTGACGGTAATTTTTATTATGAAGTAACGTCTGAGAATGAGGTTTCGGTCACGGGTGTGGTCATCGCATCAGGACCTCTGATATTGTCATCGAATGTGACATACGATGAAAAGGTCTATACCGTCACATCTATCGATGATGGGGCATTCTTCGGTTGTTCAGGATTCACAGGCAGTTTGATCATACCAAAAAGTGTGACCTTCATCGGCGAACGGGCATTTGCAGGCTGTGGTGGAATAGGATTCTTTGTCGATTCTAACAATCTTTATTACAAATCTATTGACGGTCTTCTCATGAGCAAGGATGGGAAGACGGTCATAGCATGTCCGATCGGAAAGACGGGTTCTCTAGCAATACCAGATAGTGCGACGACGATCAGTGACTACGCATTTTTCAGTTGTTCAAAATTAACAGGTTCGCTTGTTATCGGCAACAGTGTGACGATGATCGGCGATTATGCATTCTTCGGTTGTTCAGGATTTACAGATTCACTTATCATTGGTGACAGTGTGACGACGATTGGCGACTGTGCATTCTATGGATGTACGGGATTCTTGGGTTCGCTTATTATTGGTGATAATATTACGAAAATCGGTGATTGGGTATTCGTAGGCTGTGGCGGAACAGGATTCTTTGTCGATTCTAATAATCTTTACTACAAATCTGTTGACGGTCTTCTCATGAGCAAGGATGGGAAGACGGTTATAGCGTGTTCTATTGGAAATACAGGTTCGCTGGTAATACCAGATAACGCGATATGCATCGACGATTATGCATTCTTTAATTGTTCAGGATTCACAGGTTCATTGATTATACCGGACAGTGTGACAACGATCGACGATTATGCATTTTTTGGTTGTTCAGGATTCACTGGTTCGCTTGTTATTGGCAACAGTGTGACGATGATCGGCGAATGTGCATTTTGTGGTTGTTCAGGATTTATGGGTTCGTTGATCATACCAGACAGCGTGATTACGATCGGCGACTGGGCATTCTGCAATTGTTCGGGATTCTCAGAATCGCTTATTATCGGTGACGGCGTCAGGACAATCGGCCACGATGCATTCTTTAATTGTTCAGGATTCACCGGTTCGCTTGTTATCGGTAACAGTATTATGACAATCGGCGATTATGCATTCTTCGGTTGTTCAGGATTTACAGGTAATTTGATAATACCAGATGGTGTAACGATAGGTGATAGGGCGCTTTTCTGTTGTGGATTAACCTATCTTGTAATACCATCCAGTGTAAAATTCGAGACGTCATCGCCATTTATAGGGGTTTTTTATGCCGAGGATGGGACGACAAAATTTGAACAAACCGTCGACAATCTTTGCGGGTATACGTTCATGAATTATCATATCAATGATTATATTGTCAATGACCATGATGCTGAAATGATCAGACATGGGTCGGTATGCGAATACACAGTAACATATGATGTGAATGGAGGTTCTGTATCGGGGCCTGTTCAATTCCTTGTTGTAGATATGGAATTATTTACTGTTGCGCCATATTCTGGCATTAGATCAGGGTATTTATTCGGTGGATGGGATGATGGAACGAATACCTATGCTGCCGGATCCGTGTATGCAATGGGAACAACCAGTGTGATATTTACAGCCGTCTGGATCGAAGTCACTGCAACCACTCATAATATTATATACAACATAAATGGCGGATCTTTAGTTGCACCAGATCAATCGTTAGTTGCTGAAGGAAGTACTTTTGCAGTTGCATCCTATCTTGGAATCAGAGTGGGATATTCGTTTGGTGGATGGGACGATGGGACGAACACTTATGCTCCAGGATCAACATATCTCATGGGAACATATGACGTTACATTCAATGCTGTATGGATAGGGTATCCATCTGCGCATGCCAGCTTCGATGATTATATTTGGATATATGCTATAATGCTTGTGTTAGTAATTATAATTTTGATGAGCGTATTATATTATTGGGTGATAAGAGAAAATTAAAACAATCAATGCAGAGCGATTCTTTTAGATTATTCCTGTCGAGATGTACACAGATTTCTTCTTGTAATGATACACAACGGTTTATTCTTAGGTGGCACATGATTCTAATGATTACGTCATCAGAATGCTTTCCTTTGCGTATTATGAACATTTCTAATTTTTAAATTCTATATGATGTTACATGGTCTCATGTATTATATGGAAATTTATGTTTAGTAACAATACGCGTTCAGGTTATAGGTCTGATTTATTTCACAATTCTTTATCAGTACAGAGATGTTTTTTCTGGCATAAGAAAATCTGTTATTCTCTGCGATAATGAGTTCGATCGACTCTATATGCAATCAGTATCCGATCATGGATTATCGAGCTGGCCATCAATGATGGAATAGTCTGACGCCTGTAAAAGCCATTGCTATGTTGTATTTGTTGCAGGTCTCTATTACATTATCATCGCGAATTGATCCACCAGTCTGTGCTACATAATCAACTCCGCTTCTGCGTGCTCTTTCAATGTTGTCCCCGAATGGGAAGAATGCATCGGAACCGACAGATACTCCGTTGAGTGTTTTGATCCATTCTGCTCTTTTTTCTCTTGTCAGAGGTTCTGGCTTCTCGGTAAATGCATTCTCCCATGCACCGTCTGCCAGGATATCTTCATAATTATCCGAAAGATAGACATCTATCGCATTATCGCGATCGGGGCGGTGGATATCTTTCCTGAACGGAAGATCGATCACCATGGGGTTTTGACGGAGATACCATTTATCTGCTTTATCTCCTGCCAGACGTGTACAGTGGACCCTGGATTGCTGTCCGGCACCTATGCCTATCGTCTGTCCGTTCTTTACGTAGCACACGGAATTGGATTGAGTGTATTTCAGTACGATCAGGGATACCATTAGGTCATTCTTTGCATGATCGGGTATGTTTTTGTTGTCAGTAGGGATATTCTCGAAGAGTTTTTCCGATATCTCCACATCGTTCCTTGCCTGTTCGAATGTTATGCCGTAGACGTCTTTCTGTTCTATTGGTGCAGGAACGTAGTCCTCGTCCATCTGTATCACTGTGTATGTCCCTTTGCGTTTGGACCTCAATATTTCCAATGCTTCTTTTTCATATCCTGGAGCTATTATACCGTCAGAGACTTCTTTGGATATGAGTTTGGCCGTAGGTACATCGCAGATGTCTGAGAGTGAAACGAAGTCTCCGTATGAGGACATCCTGTCAGCACCTCTTGCTTTTGCATAGGCCATTGCGATGGGGGATAATTCCATATCTTCGACAAAACAGATCTTCTTCAATGTATCGCTCATCGGGGTACCGATGGCGGCACCCGCCGGGCTTACATGCTTGAATGATGCGGCGGCTGGATATCCGGTTGCTTTTTTCAGATTTGTAACAAGTTGCCATCCGTTCAAAGCATCCAGAAGGTTGATGTAACCAGGCTTGCTGTTTAGGATTTCAATGGGCAATTCTCCGTTTTTCATAAATATTCTTGACGGTTGCTGATTTGGGTTACATCCATATTTCAAATGTATTTCTTTCATTTCGAAATCCTCTTTTTATAACATATTGGATCTTTTCACAGATTGGATCTTCCTGTGATCGGTCTTTTTGTTATACTGGTTCTTGATTTTCTCATGTTGGAACTTATATTAAATTTCACCGAAACGCATATGATGTGTATCTTCAACATGATCCCCAGATGGCTGGACGCATTTCGCAGTTAAGGTGAAATGATTTAAGATATGATCTAGCGGTCATTTTTTGTCTCTATATTGTTCGTCTACATGTGTAGCATCGCAGAACGGCCTTAAAGATGATACTCCGCAACGACAGAGTACATATCTGTTCCGTGTTTCATATTCAGTTTTATCGGAACTTATCAGTTTGATTCCGCCTTTGACGTACAATCCGCTTGACACTCCTTTCATAGGGTCTTGTATAACCACGATCTCAGGTTTTAGATCATCCTCCATAAGAGATCCATCCAATCCCATCGCAGTGAGTCTTCCTGCTGGGCACTCACTTGCAGCCCTTATGGCCTCTTTTTTATCATGAGGATCATCTGATGTTTCAAGGAGTTCCCAAGCGGTTCCTTTTTCTCTGTGACAGAAACGCGCGAACGCGCATCTATCATCATCCAGTAAATTTAGTTCTGGACTGAGATAGAGTTTTGCTCTGTCTTCATACTTTGATTTTCCGGATATTTCTGTGCCATCGAATCCTATCTTTACATGTTCTCCGCTGCAGAAGGGTGCGGTCGATGAGTGTCCGCAACGACACAGGGCGTAGGCCTCGCTTTGCGGAAGGGGTTTTCCCTCGGTCCAGATGTATCCTCTACCATTGGCGGTTATGATTTTTTCCGATATGGGGATATTACCGGATACTATGTATGGTCCGTTCTCGGTTATGGTTATTTTTTGTTCATTCGAGGGCATCATGTGTAAATTACCTACCTATGATTTTAAATTACTTTCCAATAGTATGAGTCAGTTCAATCTTAAGAATGTTTCAATTTGTCTAAGTCATCTAAAAGTAATGATGGTACATCATATATATTTAAAAAAACCATAACATCATATGATTGAAGGAATCGCTCATAAAGTGCAGGTCAAATTATATTCAAGCATTCCCAAATCAGCAAATTTGCGATTTCTAACAATAATAACGATTGTGCTTTTTTTCTCGATAATTACATCGTGTTTAATTTTTAGTGATAATGTTGCATCGTCAGATCCCGTTGGCAATATATTTACTTCTGAAACGATAGAGGGGATCGAGGTCACATACATCGTAACATCAGAATCACTACATCAAGTTCAAGTAGGCAGCGGTTCAAATGTTGCAGTCGATTCGAATACTTCTGGTACACTGACAATTCCTTCTACTGTGATGCATGATAATGCAGTATACAGTGTCACGTCTTTGAGTAGTAGATCGTTTTACAGTTGCCAATACATTTCAGCAATAGTACTTCCAGACAGTATAACTTCTCTAAGCAGTTTTTCCTTTTTTAATTGCTCTTCTTTGACATCCATCGAGGTTTCGAGTAATAATCAGAATTACTCATCTTCAGACGGGGTCTTGTTCGATAAGGATCAGAGCACGTTGATTCATTATCCGGCAGGTAAGATGAAAACATCTTATTCGATTCCGATCGATACCGTGACTGTAGAGGATTATGCCTTTTTCGATTCGATTTATTTAACTTCTATAATTGTTTCTAGTGGCGTAGTCACTATAGGGAATGGAGCTTTTGAAGATTGTAATGGTCTTTTATCGATCAGTCTTCCAGATAGTGTCATGTCAATAGGGATCAATTCTTTTCTCAATTGTGAATCACTAAGGAATATTGTTGTTTCTGATTCCAGTCCAATATATTCATCTTCAGACGGGGTTCTTTTCAACAAGGCTCAAACTACACTGATATGCTATCCTGCGGGTAAGACGGATTCGGCATACACAATACCATTTACTGTCACATCCATCGATAATTATGCCTTTTATCATTGTTCTAAATTGGTTTCTTTAGAGCTCACATCAAACGTTCTTTCCGTGGGAAATTATTGTTTTGATAGTTGCTATGATTTAACATCCATAATCATACCAAATGGTCTAGAATCAATAGGTAATGATGCTTTTACATATTGTACTCATCTTACTTCGATTTTAATTCCAGATACGGTCACATCGATAGGTGATCATGCATTCTACTGCTGTGTTTCATTGGATAATATAACGGTGTCTGCAGGCAATACGTCATATTCTTCTTTTGACGGTGTGTTGTTCGATGAAGCTGTTGCTAATCTTATGTGCTATCCTTCGGGAAAAACGAATGCTTCTTACATCATACCCAACACAGTCACATCTATCAGTCGGCACGCATTTTGTAATTGCAAATATCTCACATCCATAACTGTGTCCAATGGTGATGCGGACTATTCTTCTTTCGACGGCGTGTTGTTCAACGAGGATCAAACAACCTTGATATGTTATCCTGCTGGCAAGGTGGATGCGTTATTTGACGTACCCGACACCGTGACAACCATATTGGATTCTGCATTCTATGGTTGTCATAAGCTTGGATCCATTGTAATACCCAACAGTGTAACGGCGATAAACGATCACACGTTTGCTGGTTGTTCATCTTTGGAGAGCGTGACAATGGGTGATGGCATCACAGTCATAAGCAGTTGGGCTTTTTATGGGTGTTCTTCTTTGATCTCCATGAATATTCCTGAAGGAGTCATTTCTATCGGAGAATATGCGTTTGCAAGCTGTCATTCTTTGAAAACAATCAGCATATCCGAAAGCGTTGTTTCGATTGGAATGTATACATTTTATAATTGCCCTTCGACAGAGAGCATAACAGTATCCGAAGGTAATGCAAATTACTCTTCATCCAATGGTGTACTTTATGACGATGAACAAAAAGTACTGGTGAATTATCCTGTTGGGAGTTCGAATAACACTTATGTCATACCAGATGGAGTCGTTGCCATAAACCATTATGCATTCTATGGTTCGTCGAATCTAGAATATCTCACTATTCCTGCGAGCGTTAAGACAATAGGCAGATTCGCGATGGAAAACTGTTCTTCGATGACATCGATAACAGTATTGAATGGAAGTACGATATATTCGTCGATAGATGGTGTATTGTTCAGTTCTGATCAAAAAACATTGATATGCTATCCCGCTGGAAAAGAGGATTCATCATATTCGGTGCCTGCGGGCGTCAGGACCATAAATCATTATGCATTCTATGGTTGTTCAAATCTGATTTCAGTGACTATTCCGGAAGGTATAGAGTCGGTAGGCAGCAATTCTTTTCAAAACTGTCATCACTTGGAATCTATCACAGTTCCAGACGATCTTTTGTACATATGCGGAGATTCATTCAGTGGTTGTTCCTCTCTGAAGACGATGATCATAACATTCTCATCAGCAAGTACATCTTCAGATGGAGTTTTAGATAAATATTTCAATCTTTCTTCTACATCGTGGAAATTGCCAGGTCAAACAACTAGGACGATAACTACACTTATTCTAGGAACAAATGAGGTCTCGGTGCCGTTTGCCAACATATATGGAACTTCTGGGTTGAAGCTTGTATATGCTGAAGGCCAGTCTTATGAACACAATGGGATAGCATGGGATGTTGTTGTATCGCCTTCCCAAGTAGTCGTATTGTACAACTGCAACGGAGGATATTCATCCGAATCATTCATCTACATAAACACGGGAGGATCAATAATATCTTTTCCGATGGCATATCGTGCGAATTATGCCATAACCGGTTGGTATACCGAGGCGATAGGCGGTACAGAAGTAACAACATCTATGGTTTTTTCCTCTAATTCTATGATATATGCTCAATGGGTGCAGATTGCAATAGCTACCTTCGTCGGTAATGGAACAACATACAGTATGGATGTGATTGAAACATACGGTTCACCATATGTTTTGCCGGCAACGGATCCGACAAGAATGGGATATATGTTTGCAGGATGGTATACCACGGAAAAAGGCGGAAACCAGATAACGGCATCCACTTCGGTCGATATAACGGCAGCGACAACGTTCTATGCTCATTGGATTGAGAATTCTACATACACAGTGACGTTCTCTTCAGGACCAGGTTACAACGTATCATTTGACGGATCCACAAACGTATCCAGCGGCGGTTCCCTGATATTCGCGGTTAGCGTATCCAGCGGCTACGTTTTGAATTCAGTGACCGCCACAGGAGGTACGTTGAGCCATTATTCCTCAGGTTACATAATATCGGATATCACGGCGGATTCATACGTGAACATATCGGTTTCCGTGCAGCAGATCGGTCCTGATACTCCAACAGGCACGGATGGAGACGACAGCTCTTATGTAACCATAGGTGTGGCTGCTGGAGCCATGATCGTGACAGTGGTGGCATCATTGGCGATATTCTTCAAGAAGGATTGATCACAGAGAAAGTCATAGATCATTATGGAAGCATGAGGTACAAAACCATTTTCTTATTCTCATATTTATCAACGCATCAGTCTTAATCATCATGGATTGTTTTAAATCTGAATGGAGCTTGATTATTCATTTGAAAAAATAGTTAAGAGGTTTTGAGATCCATATGGCATTTTTGTTTATGCGTATTTATCCATATACTGTGCGTGGGTCATCGGTAGCCACGCGGTCGTTATAAGGTCTATTTCTCCGTTGCTCAATCCTTCATACATCACGCCTACGTTGAGTGACATGAGTGTGACATCATATCCTACATATGTTTCCAGAACATATTTCAAAGCATTAGAGGATCCCATCGCGCATGCCCAATCGACAAGTCCTATCTTGATAGTTCCGCGTCCTTCTTGATATTCGATACTTCCGATCCATTTGCTCATAAGATCAGGATGTGCTTCAACCCATTCTCCTGCAGCGGTCTGTATGTCTTTGTCGCTGTTGTTTGCTATATAAGACAATAGGGAGTTGAATTCTGAAAGACTGTATTCGTAGTTACCCATGATCTCTGCCAACACAGGGTCATCGGCTGAAAGTCCTGGTCTCGACCAAGATTCGATGGATTCTGCCGTTCCATAGACATAATCTGGGTCTTCAAGATATGTCAGGTTGTATTCTCCTCCGACCCAATGCGGGGTCCAAAGGGTCACTACTATGACTTCATGAGATTCATATGCACTTATCAGCGCTGCTAGCATGCTCGATTCGGAGCTTGTTTGCAACGTGAATGAATCCAGATTGTAGTCTTCAATGGCTTTTTCTGTCATGGACATTATGCCAGCTCCTGCATCGATACCTATGATCTTATTGTTGAATTCATCAGAATATTGTTCTAGGTCTGAAATACTGGATATATTCAGTTCGGTTGCTACATAAGTTGGTATCACAAGTCCGCTTTTGGCTCCACTGTCCAATACTGTTCCAACTTTCTCTATCTTCTTATCGTCGGTATTACCCGCGAATAGCATGACGCCTGCTGCCAATAATATGACGATCACTGCGACTGCTCCGATTTTTATATATTTGCTGTTCATTTTTTCACCTATTTTGTTTATGGACAATTCTCAGCCCTTATTCAGGGACTGAGTGAGTTTGTCCAAGGTCATGGCGATCAAGACTACTGCAAGACCAGCCTCGAAGCCAAGTGCGACATCTACTCTGCTGAGAGCATATACGATATCTTCACCAAGACCTCCTCCTCCTATCATAGCGGTTATGACAACCATGGAGAGTGATAACATGATGCACTGATTCATCCCAGCCATTATAGACGGCATGGCTGTGGGTAGTTGCACCTTTCTAAGTTTTTGCCAATTTGTAGATCCAAACGAATCTGCGACTTCGTTTATTTCCGTGGGTACCTGCCTGATGCCTAGGTTAGTGAGTCTCACCATCGGCGGCATAGCGAATATGACCGTGGCAACAACTCCTGGAACTATCCCCAGTCCAAAGAATATGACTGCTGGAATCAGATATACAAAAGCAGGCATCGTCTGCATGAAATCCATAAGTGCCTTGATTATCGGATTTGCCTGTTCGCTTCTTGCAGACCATATGCCTAGAGGTATGGCAATTATGATTGCTATCAACGCCGATATGATGACCATGTTCAAAGTGATCATAGCACTATTCCAATATCCCATCCAATCTATTATGTAGAATGCGAATACGATCAATATCGATACGATCAGACGTTTAGTCATAAGTATGGATATGATGAAGAGTACGACAAGGAAGACTGCGGGCTCTATATTGTAAAGTATGCTGCCCAATGCTTCCAGAGGCCAATTTATAACCTCTTTGATGATATCAAGAAGCCATTGGAAGTAAGTCTCAATGAAGTTCACCATGTCTTCTGCGAATGTTCCTACCCATGATGTCATCACAGATCGCCTCCAGCATTAAGAGCCTCGGCGGCCACCGAAGGACTTACGACACCCAGTAAAACATTATTTTCGTTTACGACAGGTATCGAGAAATTGGTTGTGATCATTATCTGTATGACATCTTTCATAGGTGTTTCTATGCCGACTTTCGGAAGGTCTCGTATTATGGCATCGTTTAGAACACCTCCCGATTTAATGACATTGAGAACATCGTCAGATTCTATCATGCCGATGAGATGATTGCCCTTATCGATTACCAGCAGAGTGTTGCGGTCATACTCCTCCATCATCTTTATTGCTGTTCTGGGTCCTTGTGAAGCCTGTATGACTCCGCGAGGCTTTTTCATGAAGGTTCCTGCTGTAAGTATCTTCGTACGGTCTACTTCCTTGATGAAACGGCATACATATTCATCGGCTGGGTTCTGAAGTATCTCTTCGGCGGTTCCTATCTGAACGATCCTTCCGTCTTTCATAAGAGCAATACGGTCTCCGAGTTTCAGGGCTTCGTCCAAGTCATGAGTAACAAAAACAATTGTCTTGTTCAATTCTGATTGTATTCTCTGCAATTCATCCTGCATGTCTGTCCTTATAAGCGGATCGAGGGCACTGAAAGCCTCATCCATGAAGAGTATGTCTGGATCAGTTGCGAGTGCTCGTGCAAGTCCTACTCTTTGTTTCATGCCGCCGCTTAGATTTTTGGGAAGACTATCCTCATAGCCGGAAAGACCGATTATGTCTATTGCTCGTTTGGTCTTTTCCATACGTTCCTTTTCAGGGACACCTTGGATTTCGAGGCCATATGCGACATTGTTCTTCACATCCCTATGAGGGAGGAGTCCGAAGTTTTGGAATACCATGGACATTTTTTTTCTTCTTACGGCACGAAGATCGTCCTCATCGAGGGATGTGATATCCAATCCGTTAATGATCACATTTCCAGATGTTGGTCTTATAAGTCTGTTCATGCAGCGTTCGAGTGTTGATTTACCCGATCCAGAAAGTCCCATCAATACGAATAATTCTCCTTTCTTCACATCGAATGATACGTCATAGAGTCCTACAGTATTCGAAGTGGTGCGATGTATCTCTTCTTTGTCCATTCCGTTTTTAAGCAACTTCATGGATGATTCAGGATGTTTTCCAAAGATTTTGGAAAGATTTTTCACCCGGATCATAATCTCATTGCCTTCTGAGTCCGTAGGGCAATTTATGTTTTCGAATATGTTCTTCGATAGTTGTTTTTCATAATTTGATGTACGTGCATTCTCTGACACACGCTTGATCGGCTTTTTGATCTTATATTTGAACGAATTTATTTTTTTTGTGATCAGTTCACTGAATTTATCGTCTATGGACTTTATCGGTCTTTTATTATTGATGCTCAAGGACATTATCATTACCTTCGTCTTTTGTTCGGAATGATACATTCACTTTTTTGAGAAAGATAGCTACCGCTAAGCATAGAGATCCTAACTCGAGGAGCTCTCAAGATTTACCAAGAATCAACAATTACGTTCTGTAGATGTCTTGTAAATCCTAGAGTTAGCGTATGGGGCTTCTTTCGAAGCAAACATTTCTGAGTAATTATGCTCGCATTTCAAAGATCAACGTGGTCTTTACTCCGAACGCCAGATTTAAAGAATCATTCCAAGTTAAGGATTATGACTGGTAAATCATGGCGAGCTTTATAAAGAGGTCATCTTATTTATAATGTAGGTACTACGAATTGTTCGTGATTTTACAGGAATATTTTTTCGATAAAGAATAGATGGGCAAGGATACGTCACATGACTGGAGATCTTATGCATGCGATTCTAACAGACATTAATGAACTAGTCTGGATAAAGAAAAACTTTTTTTTAAAATTGGCGGGTCAGATCCGATAGAAGGATGGGCTTCATCAGAGGATATAGCAGATGAATATGGTCTTATTTCTCAATCTTTATTTTTCATGATATTGGATCTACACATTAAAATCATGTAGCATGTTCATATTTGTCGACCATATTTTTTGTATATGTAAAGATTCTAGAATAGGCAAAGTCAACTCAATACGATAAGAATATGAACGTATCCAAGTCACATCATGATTTATTTTTTTTCTGAACTTCATCGTGGATCAGAATTTGAGAGAACAAGCCGTCGGTACCGTACAATCTCACAGAATTATTCTCTGTCATGTGTACTACAGAGTTAACAGGCATACGGAAACTTCCGGAGTAGGATTGAATGTTAGGTTCAGATAGTGTGAGATATCCCTGTTCGTTTCCTGGTATGCGATAGAATATCAAGTTCCGTATCTGTTTATTTGGCAGATGCAGTTTCACTGTTAGTTCGGTGTTTTCGGTCTTCGACAGCCAATCTTCGATCGCCGCCATGTCTTCCGAAATTATGAATGCGACCGGTTCGGTGAACAAGGAAGTTTTGATTCCGGTTATACGTTCTTCCATCTTCCAATTCAATGTGTTCTTGCGTATGTCTTTCCTAGACATCAGCACAGCTATGGCGATACAGCATATGATGCGCGGGAACATGAATTTGTTGTCAGATATCAGCGTAGGGATATCGTAACCATAACGTATTTGCATGATAATTGAAACAGCGTCGGTAGCTAATGTCAGGAGTACAGGGTAATACAAAATGGTAGCGCTTTTTGATCTTCCGTGAAGATATGTCAGACCTCCTACAGCGAGTGCCACACCCAATGTAAGGAATACCAGGCCGTTGATCAAGAAGATCAAGTTAACCAACAACATATCTTCGTCGCCGCCATAACCGGCGTATATGTTAAAGGCACCCAGTATAAGGTCATTGATTCCTACGGCTACAGCATATATGCCTGCCGATCTGATCATCGATCTCTTTGGATCGGCAATAGATAAGATCGCTGAAATAAGAAAGACCACATAAGGTATCCAAAGGGATGGGAAATACCCATCCGAGTACTCATCAATAAGGGTGAGAGATGAAGCTATTGCGATGATCACACCTATCGTGATGATCATGATCGAGGGCTTGTCAAGATCGATCTTCATTTATCTTCCTCTCAATGTCGATCTTAATATTGATCTTGGACCCGTCATTGCCGTATAGTATGGCCGTTTCTTTATCACGAATCATATTATCTATTCTGAAACGGGCACCCTGTATGAATGACCCATTAGGATCTGTGACCACCGTTGCATACAAACAGGTGGATCCTTTCCATTTTTGAAGTATGAGCGTACAGGGCATTTCCTTTCCTAGTTTTATCATATATTCTGATTCGGCAGGTCCCGAATTCAGTTTATTCCACGAGGCTGTACCGGCAAGTCCATCGGATATGGCTTTCAAATCTGATTCCGTGATCAATGAATCGTTCGGGATGCTGATAGATTTCCTCAGTCCGGTCAGATCTATAAGGTTCTTTTCCAAAGGTATGCCATATCTGATCTCGTCGCTTGTGAGGACGAATATGTACATGGCGTACATAATCAAGAATGTTACAACAGTATAATTATTGGTGAAATATTCCCAGGGATTGGTTCCCAAGTAAATAGTAGCAATCGCTCTGAGGCAGTATATCAAGAAGATGAGATAGGCTGTCATTGTCATTCTGCGTGCATTTTTGGATGTTCCTCTAAAATAAGATACGCCGCAAAGAACCAGATTGACTCCGAGAAGGAAAGTTATAAGACCAAACAGGAAATAAAGGGTGGATTCGGATGACAGTGCATTTATTGAACGTATCATCCCTCCCATTCCGATAGTGGCGGCATACATACCTGTGGCACGCATGACGTTTTTCTTCGGATCTATGATAATCAGGATACCGAGAACGATCATAACTACCTTTGACAGAGCATATAAGGAATTATGTTCGAGATCACCAGACACTCCGTAAATCGATATTATTCCAAGGGCGATCAGCAAAGTGCCCATTAGATATTCGATCCTTACCGGAAGGTTGCTGAGTCTCACATTTGTGTTAGCTTCCTGTAAATATAAAATGAATATGTATGGTGCAGTCTGGACATATACAAATTAGTTTATTTGTAATGGCACATATTATCAAGTATTAAGGAGGAACATCACATCTAGATTACAGTAATAGGAAGTATTGAGTGCTACTTTAGACGATCTTTATAGATCAAAACAGAAAACAGGTAAATGCCATCTGTAAAATCATACTCTTCGAACTGTTATGTATCTGATATAGGTCTTTGTTATTCTCATAGCAAAGACAGCATGGATTGCGAGAAGTGATATTTTGCACTCTACTAGAAGTATTATCGGTTTTACTTAGAAACCTTATCAAGATGGCAATCAGGCATCGAGTTCATGTATCGATCATAATATGCGTTATTTCAACTAGGTTAAATAAAATCGACACCATACATATACCGTAGACCTCGTATCTACAGGTTGGTTTCGTATGATTTCTGATAAAGTAGTAAAAGCTATGAATGAGCAGATCAACATGGAGTATGCTTCGGCATACATCTACTTAGGAATGTCGTTAGAAATGGACATTAAAGGTTTCAAGGGTTATTCGAGTTGGCTTTTCATACAATACGGTGAAGAGATTAAACATGCCGAAAAATTCATTGATTTTATTCAGAGAAGAGGCTTTAAGCCCACTCTGACTGATATTTCTGCACCTAAATCGGCTGCGAACACACCTCTTGAAGTTGCAAAGGTTGCATATGCTCATGAGATGAAGGTGTCTGCTTCCATAGATAAGATCTATGAACTTGCTGGCAAAGAAAGCGATTATGCCTCGGCTTCATTCTTAAAATGGTTCATCGATGAACAGGTGGAAGAAGAGGAGAACACCAGGAATATCGTCGATATGTTCGAATCAGCCAGCAACGACATCAACGCAATGTTCCAAATCGATAAATTTCTCAGCAAGAGAGAGGAATAAATATTTTCGGCCTTCGGGCCTTAAACATTTTTATTTTTAGGATCTTTATAACAATATATGAAAATCATAGAATTTGCTCTGAAGTCTTTGTACTTCGATATCTGGTTATTAGCATAAAGATCACAGTCAGAAGTTCAACGGTCTTGGTTGTATTCATTCATTGTTGTAAAGGTTACACCAGTAAAACAATGGATGAAATTGGAATGTGGCTTCCAAAATAAAAAGAATTTACCGAAAGTTATTAAAATGTACAATACTGTTTTAAGTCGAATGGCCAACTGATTGTGTTGAATGACCACCAGTAAATCCACACATAATGATAAAGAAGTTTGAAATTAGAAAGAGGTAACATCTAATGAGATCGTATGATTATGTAATCGTAGGGGCAGGCACGTCTGGACCTATCGTGGCATCTAGGTTGAGCGAAGATCCGGACATATCAGTATTATTATTGGAAGCAGGCGGAGAAAATACAAATGATATTTCTAGAACTCCCGGGGCTTTTTTCAAGGTCTGGGGAACAGATTATGATTGGCAGTATGAAACACAACCGCAGAATGGTCTGAACAATAGGAAGATCTATCAGCCCAGAGGTCGTGTTGTCGGAGGTTCCTCGGCAATCAACGTTGGATTCTGGATGAGAGGAATCAAGGAGGACTACGATTTTTGGGAAAAACAGGGTGCAGAAGGTTGGAACTACGAAAAAGCATTGGAAATGTTCCAAAGGATCGAAGATACGAACCTCGGTCCAAGCATATATAGAGGAAAAGGCGGAATGGTCCATCTAGAGGATTCAGCTTATCCAACAGAGTTCGTCCATACAATGTTGAATGCATTCGAAGAAGCTGGATTTGGCAAGATCGGGGATTTCTCCGGGGACGACTTCAATCGCGCAGATATCGTGCAAAAAGATTACATAAATAATGTTCGGCACACTCCTGCCGACAGCTATCTATCTGAAGAAATCAGGAAAAGGTCCAATCTGACAGTTCAGCCGAATACATTTGTCCGCAAAGTCACTTTCAAAGAAAAAACGGCAACAGGTGTTGAAGTAGAATATGAAGGTAAGATACAGGAGATCAAGGCGAACAGGGAAGTAATTCTTTGTGCAGGCACATACAATACGGCTCAGATTCTGAAATTGTCTGGAGTTGGCCCTAAGAAAGAATTGGAGAAATACGATATACCGGTCATCGCCGATGTTCCAGGAGTTGGAGAGAATCTGAACGACCATCTGATGTTCTCGATAAAAGTCCTTTCGCCCAAACCGATTCCTGATTCTCATTTCAACCCAGTTAGTGAGGAATCGATCGCACAATGGAGGAAAGACCGCACTGGCCCTTCATGCTATTACCCAGGCCCGGCCGCTGGTCTGATATCGAGTGAAGGAATCCATGACAAATTGGATTTTGAATCGATTTTCGTATACATTCATAATGCTGTTGGTTCGGAGAAGGAGTTTGCAGGAATAGATGATATAGGCAACAGGAGCGGTTACTCAATTCCTGTAGTATTGATGACTCCTAAGAGTAGAGGAAACGTCTTGCTGGCTTCGAGTGATCCGCATGATAAACCAGTCATCAATCCGAACTATCTTGGCGATCGGGATGATATAAAACAGTTCATAAAAGGTGTCCGTTATGCAATGCAGTTGACCAAAACCCAAACATTGTCTTCGTACACTGAAATGATGCATCCTGCATTGGATGCCAGCGATGCGGACATCGAGTCCATTATCCGTGATGAGGCCAGTACTGTTTTCCATCCTGTAGGCACCGCACGTATCGGGGATCTGAAGAAAGATCCGATGGCTGTGGTGGATGCACACCTGCGGGTTCGTGGAGTAAAAGGATTACGTGTCGCGGATGCATCTATCATGCCACGTGTAAATCACGGTCACACCATGGGTCCGGTGACATACATAGGTGAGATGGCCTCAGAGATAATTAAATCTGAACTCAGCCAACATTGAACTCGTAAGGTAGTTGTGATATGAAAGTTATAGCAATCAGACAATCTGAATTTCCACTCATTGGAGATTTATGCAGATAATGTCTTTCTAACTGTAAATCACGATCTATAGTATATCTCATGCTGAATATGATAATTAATGATGGTTAGGTCTGAAATGAAGAAACTCATGAACTCGCCATGCTCGTATGATTTCCGTAAGCGGTTAGCTTCCTATGAACGAGGCACCTACATTCTACAAGATCATTCACTCTGATAATCGTAATGATTTTTCGGAATCGTAGGAACCGTTTCAAATTCGATTCGATTGATTATAAGAAAGATATGAGAATTTGCTAAAAATTGAAAATTTAATATCACTCTGATTTGTTTCGAAGTCTCACATCAGAATCATACAAATATCGATAAAAATGTTAAAACGATATTACAATAATGCCCGGCATATAGTATGCAATATAAGATTGAAAAATAACTGACTTACGACTCTTTTAAAGTGCATGAAATTATAAACGATGTAGATGGTTTAGTTATTGATATTTATGAAAAACATAAATAAATCTGGTATTTCTAATGTGGCTATCGCATCGGTTGTGGTGGTCATTCTGATAGTGGCGGGCGTAGGTGTCGCGCTGTATATGAATAATGACAATAGTAGTTCTAACGGGGTTACCTATGACGGTAACGGGGGATCTAACGATGGGACAACGTCATATACTTTCACTAATACCACGGTGGTTGCTAATCTTTTTAGTTACGATGATCATATTTTCACCGGATGGAACACAAAAATGAATGGCAGCGGTGTATCTTATGTCGAAGGAAATGCAGTCTCTAGCGGAACAAAGCTATATGCCCAATGGACTGAAAATTATTTCACAGATGTCGGAGTCAGCGAATCAAATATTACTTACTCACTTGATGTATACATTGGATCCACACAAGAGCAATTGATAGCTAATGGTATTCCCGGCGCAGATTTAGCGTATAACTCTTCTGATTATTTATACGTCGAGATCAGTGAAGCATCTAATTGGGCAGTCGGCGATAACGGTTTGACATTTGACTATGGCAGTCATACATACAGTTTGAAGATCACCCTGTCTGATGCGACTTCACAGACGTACACTGTAATCGCAGGCGGGTATTCAGGCGTGTCTTTCGAAGCCAGCGGTCAACAAGAAGTGTCAGTCATTTTATCGTTAACAAGTTAAAATTTTTAATAATTCAATCAATTGCCACATAAAACCTGTGAAGTTTTGTTTTACAAGGATAGACAAAACGGGAAACCATGTGGCAATCGACTTTAACTCTCTGGTGTCACAAAACTCCTAATTTTAGTTCATACAGGCTAAATTTTGTGTTATTGTGTTCTGAATAAGAATGAATTTTGTTAGTTTTTCTTTTTTATTAGAAAATTTATGGTGTCGGTCAAGCATATCAATGACGTAGTATACATAGAAAAAATAAAACTTAACTTTCAGATAAGATTAGCAGATTTTTACATGAAAGTATATCGGTGATTTAAGATATGTTTGGAATCAGATAATTAAGAAAGGAATATTATTTGTATTTTATCTTTGCGAACACACGACTTTGTACGATATGAGATACAAATCTATGAATTTTTCAGATTTTCTAGAAACTCTTTATGACAGAGGAAATTAGTATTGTTACTATCGCGATTGTCAAATTTCATCGAAGGATAGGGACGGCCTTGTTGCAGGTAATAGGACGCAGTTTCAATGTGAAAGAAAAATAGAAAAAATCTACAGAAGTCACTCGTAAATATATAAACGAAAACAAACGAAAGTTGCGTGGGCCTACCATATAGGCATTGTCCCACGACTATCCGATACGTAGGCCTATCTTATGTCATTGTCCCACGATTTAGTCGGACGCTCTATAATTAATCTATACAATATATATAACTTTCTATAAAGTACCTCTGATGGAATCTTAAATCATGTGAAGAATCTGATGAATACGTCTTACCGAACATCAGGGATTGGCAGATGCATTTGTTGATTTCGTAGATCCACCAAAATTCAAGGTAGTCAAGTTATCGAATATCTCTCTAGGCCCTTGGTTCGATGTATATAAAATCTCAAATGAATATAAATGTCTTAGATGACAAGTTGAATTGTAGTTGAGCACAGATAAAACAAATACAGCTGGATTGCGATATCTCTGTCTGTGTTTAACAATCTTATAAAAATCATACATTATTTAAATTTAAGTTCTGGAAACATTATCACTCATTTCTGTCAGGTTATGTTGTATAAATTGATTCTTTGAATCAGGAATTGAAGTTGAAAAATGCATTATCCAGCAAAATTGAGTGGGCCCGCCCGGATTTGAACCGGAGTCAATAGGTCCCGAACCTACAAGGATACCAAGCTACCCCACGGGCCCACATTAGAGGATGATTTATCTTCTGCTATTAAAGATATCGGAATTTATTCGTTGATCATTCTCCTCAGAACGTACTGCAGGATGCCGCCATTCGCTATATATTCCATTTCAACTGGTACATCCACTCTGCAAACAGTGTCGAATTCAAGTTTCTTTCCGTCTCTGTATGCTGTGACGCGGACCGGCTCTCTGGGTTCCATGTCTTCAAGATCTATGTCGAATGTTTCTGAACCGTTAAGGTGGAGAGTCTCTGCCGTCTGACCTTCAAGGAATTGCAATGGAACTATGCCCATTCCCACTAGGTTGGATCTGTGTATCCTTTCGAACGATTCCGCTATGACGGCTTTTACGCCTAACAGCAGGGGTCCTTTGGCTGCCCAATCCCTCGAGCTTCCTGTTCCGTACTCCTTGCCTGCAAGGATTATCAGCGGGGTCATATCCTCATCGTATTTTCTGGAGACTTCGTAGATGGTATCCTGTTCACTTTCGGGGAAATATATGGAGGAGCTTCCTTCTTTATCTGGAGTGAGCTGGTTTCTTAATCTGATATTGGCAAAGGTCCCGCGGACCATGATCTCATGATCCGCCCTTCTGGATCCGTATGAGTTGAAATCCTCTTCCTGGACACCCAATGAGATGAGGTATTTTCCTGCGTCGGAATTGGGTCCGAATGATCCTGCTGGAGAGATATGATCGGTCGTGATGGAATCTCCCAATTTGGCCAGACATCTTGCATGTTCTATATTCTTTATTTCCGGTTCTTCGAACAATTCGTCAAAGAACGGAGGATTTCTGATATAGGTGGATTTTTCGTCCCATTCGAACAATGGCGAATCCTTGCATTCTATGGAATCCCATCTTTTGGAACCTTTGAATATGT
Source organism: Candidatus Methanomethylophilaceae archaeon (assembly GCA_963676235.1). GTDB lineage: Archaea > Thermoplasmatota > Thermoplasmata > Methanomassiliicoccales > Methanomethylophilaceae > JALNYB01. Next base: position 56,002 of record OY781044.1, on the reverse strand, counting down.
TCTTGTATTGCGATATGTATGTCTCCGAGGTGACATATTTTTCCGTTATATCCTCGATTTCTTTATCGGTAGGCCAGATGTCCTTGAGATAGACATCTTTTCCATTCACAGTCGCGAGAGGTTCGCTGTCCATATCGATATCGACGCGTCCTGCGATCGCAAAGGCTACCACAAGAGGCGGTGAGGCGAGATAGTTGGCCTTCACTAAAGCATGTATGCGCCCTTCGAAGTTCCTGTTGCTTGATGCTACCGCGGCAACAACAAGGTCGTTCGCTTTTATCGTGTTGCTTACTTTTTCTGAAAGAGGTCCGCTGTTACCGATGCAGGTCATGCATCCGTATCCGCAGCATTGGAATCCGAGCTTGTCTAAATATGACTGAAGACCCGAATTCACCAGATATTCCGTTACGACTTTAGATCCGGGAGCCAGCGAGGTCTTGACATAGTCCTTCGGTTTCAGTCCGAGTTCGTATGCCTTCTTTGCTACAAGTCCCGCTGCCACCATGACCGAAGGGTTGGCCGTGTTCGTACATGAAGTGATAGAAGCTATGGCAACTGAACCGTCCCCCATCATATCCGAGACAGGTTTTTTCTTATGTTCCGTACCGAGTGCTTTGAGAGCTTTTTCAAATTCTTCCTTCATTTTAGATAACGGAATCCTGTCCTGAGGTCTCTTGAATCCTGCAAGACATGGTTCCACGGTTGAAAGATCTAATTCCAAGGTGTCGGTGTATTCTGGTTCTTCGGTATACCAGAGGGTCTGTTCTTTGGCGTATTTTTCTACGGCATCTATGTGTTTTGGATCCCTTCCTGAAAGTTTAAGGTACTCTATCGTTTTCTCATCGATAGGGAAGTATCCCATAGTTGCTCCGTATTCAGGCCCCATGTTCGCGATGGTGGATCTGTCTGCGAGACAGAGATTGCTGTAGCCTGGTCCGTAGAATTCAACGAATTTCCCTACCACGCCTTTCTTTCTGAGCAGTTGTACCACAGTGAGAACAAGATCTGTTGCTGTTACGCCCGGAGATAATTTGTTGATAAGCTTGAATCCGATGACATCCGGCAACTTCATGTAACTAGGCTGTCCGACCATAACGGCTTCTGCCTCGATTCCTCCGACTCCCCATCCTACGACACCCAGCCCGTCGATCTGAGTTGTGTGTGAGTCAGTTCCGAAACACGAATCGGGATACGCAGTGAGGACTCCGTTCTTTTCTTTGACATGTATGAGTGGAGAAAGATATTCCAGATTCACCTGATGGCATATGCCGTTTCCTGGAGGTACGGCACGGAAGTTCTTGAATGATTTTTGTGCCCATTTGAATAATGCATATCTTTCTTTGTTCCTCTGGAATTCTACTTCTTCGTTGCGTTCTTGAGCATCGGGACATCCTGCAAAATCTGTTTGTATTGAATGATCTATGACTAGATCTACAGGAACCAACGGATTTATGATCTCCGGATCCTTTCCCATCGCTGAAACAGCTTCCCTCATCGATGCGAGATCTGCGATTGCAGCCCCGCCGGTAAGGTCTTGAAGAAGTACTCTTGCAGGGATCCACGGAATATCGCGGTCTGTGTTCTTTTCGGAATTCCAAGATGCGATGGTTTTCACATCTTCATCTGTTATGATGGAGCCGTCCCGCTGTCTCAAAAGGGATTCAACTATGACTTTTATGGAGTAAGGCATCTTTTTAAGATCCTTTATAAAACCCTTTTCTTCGAGTTCTCTTAGGCTGTAGATAGTAATCTCGCCTTCTTCAGTTTTCAGCTTTTTAATGCAGGTGCCTATGTCCGTCATTGCAACGCCCCTCTATACGCGATAGTAAAGAAGTATTGTATTTCAACTTTGACCGTATATGCGGTTAACAGGTATATCTCTTGGGCGTAGAATTGGATTTTTTGAACTTCATTCAAGATAATCTGCGCACGTCAGTAGGGGATGTGGTCATGCCAATCATTACACAGACCATGAATTATGATATCATGGCAGGCGTGATAGCTGTCATCTTGATATGTACCAAGAGATTCAGATGGATAGGGGTCGCCATACTTATCGGAGTGGTATTGGGATTCATTGTCGGAAACGGGATGATAAAGTTCCTAGTGGATCGACCACGTCCGTTCATAGAGAATCCTAACATCATTCTGCTTATTTCTGCACCTACAAGTTCTTCGTTCCCATCAGGACATACGATCGCAGCCGTTGCAATGGCCGTTGCAGTGTACATGTACAATAAAAAAGCAGGTTATGTCGGATTTGCATTCGCTGCGATGATAGCATTCTCGCGTCTGTATCTATATGTGCATTATCCTACGGATGTTATAGCCGGGATAATCATTGGAATAATATGCGGATACGTTGGATATAAGATATCCGAACTTATCCGTATAAGATATAAAAAAGAAAAGGTTGGGGAAGATATCGTTTGATTTACTCTTCCCATTCTGAGAACAGTTTCGCTATTCCTTTTTTAGCAACGGACCAACATGGAACGCCACCTATGAGAACGGCTACCTGGATGGATTCTAAGATCTCTTTTTTAGTCGCCCCGTAGTTCTTCGCTACTTTTGCCTGTGCGTAGATGCAATCCTCGCACATTCTCACTGCAACGCATGAAAGTGCCATGAGTCTTTTTGTTTTCTTGTCCAATGCACAGTCTGTTACCATGACCTCGTCCATTTTTTTCAATAGGCTGATGAGGTCCGGGTCCAATTCTTTGATGGCTTTAAGAGTATCTGGTGCGTAACCGCCCATGTTCGAACACATTTCTCCGAATTCTTTGTTGTTGTTACAAGGCATGAACGATTATCTCAATATTAGTTTATATAATAGACACATTAACATTTTTCAGCGTAACTGTTTTAACCAGATGAAGGCATCGGTGCGTTCATGAAGGCTCTTATCTCGAAGGAAATGTCGTCTAAGCTTAATATTCTTCAGCAAGAGATATTCGCCAATAATATTCCTGTTATCATAGTGTTCGAAGGAAGTAGCGGACGTGTTATCGGGCGCGTTATAAATGAACTCATAAGATGTCTTGAACCCAGAGGGGTCAATTACGTTCATATAGACCCTGACCGCTGGGATGGGCCCAAATCCGTTCTTGAGGGTCTTCAAGAGACTCCAGCAAAGGGAATGATCTCTTTGTACGATAGGTCATGGTATTCTCTTTTCATCAACACATCAGGCGACGATCAGAAACGGCTTGATGATGCACTCACGATGAGCAATATATTTGAGAAATATCTAACCGATAACGGTGTGTATCTCATCAAAGTTCTCTTGATAGCCATGCCTGAAGTGCTGAAAAAATATGGAGATCAATATGGACCGCACGATTCCAAGAAAACATTCCTGTCCATAGATCATATCGACCCTGTCAAATACAGGGCAGTTATGTTGGATCATGTATTCGAGACAACTGATACGATACATGCTCCGTGGGATCTGATCAAAGTAGACGACATAGATAAAACGGTTCTAGAAGTTGCGACTACAATACAGGAACGTTTTCTCAGCAGACTTAAACACGCTCCTGAACCTGTTACTGCTTACATAGAGACCATATATCCTAATCCGCGCATCGGAATGGATCTCAACAAAGAGTGTATGCCTGCATACAATGAAAGGATAAACAAACTTTCAGATGAATTGGCAGAGCTCCAGATAAAGATGGCTGAGAGCAATCGTTCTCTGATACTCGGGTTTGAAGGATGGGATGCTGCAGGAAAGGGATCTGCGATAAAACACATATGTCATGCCTTGAATCCGAGAGGTTATGTTGTTCATCAGACCAAATTTCCGACCGAGGAGGAATCAGCACACACCTATCTGTGGAGATTTTGTAATACATTACCGGATATGGGGCATATCGTGATCTACGATAGAACATGGTACGGAAGGATGATGGTAGAGCCTATAGAGGGATTCTGTACAGATGCTGAATATCAGCGTTCGTCATCGGAGATCAATAATTTTGAACATATTCTGACAGAGAGCGGGGCTATAATTCTTAAATTCTGGTTAGATATCTCTCCTGAAGTACAGCTTATGAGATTCCAATCCAGAGAGTTAGACCCTCTTAAGCAGTGGAAGATAACGGATGAGGATTGGCGGAATCGCGGTAAGTGGGATCAATATGATACATACGTCAACAGGATGATCGCAAGTACAAACACCCCGAATGCTCCATGGATAGTTGTCGAATCCAATGATAAAAGATATGCCCGGTTGAAAATTTTAAAAACCGTCGTCGATGCTATGAAAAAAGCTCTTGATATTGACAAAGAAAAAGACGAGAAAAAATAATTACGTCGATTGACGTTATATAATTTCGACAATATTAAATAATAAAATTCAATATCTCGTCTAATGGTAGATGAGTTCAAGGAGAAGATTGCAGGAGAAATAACTCTTTCTGCTGACCCCGGGAAAGCCATCCGCAAATGGAGAGAAGAATTCAAACTCTCTCAGCATCAGCTTGCTGATGCAATGGGCATTTCTCACTCGGTCATAAGCGATTATGAATCAGGGCGCAGAAAATCACCCGGCGTATTAGTAATTAAGAAAATGGTAGATGCTTTTATTCAATTGGATATTGAGAACGGGTCGCCCGTTATATCACAGTATCTGCCTAATGTGAAACTCGAATGCATCATCGCCATGGATGAATTTCCGGAAGGCATCGATGAACAGAGATTCATAGAGTCCATCGGTGGAAAGAATCTGAATACCGACAGGATGCCTGCCAAGAGGATATACGGTTATACTATAGTGGACTCTGTGAAGGCAATTTTGAGTTTGAGTTCTGAGGATTATCTTAAGATATATGGGTGGAGCATCGAAAGAGCACTTATTTTCACAAATGTGCATTTCGGTCGTTCACCCATGGTAGCTATTCGTGCCCACCCTCTCACTCCTGCCATGGTGGTATATCAGCAGCCGGATCAGATCGACCCTTTGGCCGTTAAATTGGCAAAATTAGAGGGCATACCTCTTGTAACGACCAGGTTGACCGTAGAAGAGATCGTGGAAAAGATGAAAACATTAAAGGAAGGGAATTAAATGGATGTAGGAATCGTAAGTTATGGAGCATATGTTCCCCGTTATAGGATCAAACCCGAGGAGATCGGGAGGATCTGGGGAGTAGATGGCAAAGGAATGGGAAAAGGACTGTTGATATTTCAGAAATCAGTTCCTTCACCGGATGAGGACGTCGTGACCATCGCGACCGAGGCCGCAAGGAACATGATGGCAAGGGTGCCCGATGTGGATCCCAAGGAGATCGGGGCCGTCTATGTCGGTTCCGAATCTCATCCATATGCCGTAAAACCGACTTCGACAATAGTCGCAGAGGCTATCGATGCAACACCTGCAATGACGGCAGCAGATATGGAGTTTGCGTGCAAGGCGGGAACAGCAGGAATCCAGGTATGCATGGGCCTAGTAGGCTCAGGCATGGTAAAGTACGGTGTGGCCATCGGTGCCGATACATCACAGGGAGCGCCAGGAGATGCTCTGGAATATTCCGCATCCGCGGGAGGAGCATCCTACCTAATAGGATCTGAGAAAGTTATCGCTAAGATCAACAAGACCCTGTCATTCACAACAGACACACCGGACTTCTGGAGAAGAGAAGGTCAGCCTTATCCTCTGCACGGAGGAAGGTTCACAGGAGAGCCTGCATATTTCAGACACATAACTTCCGCAGCGAATATGATGTTCGATGAAATGGGAACGAAACCTGAAGATTATACGTATGCGGTATTCCACCAGCCTAACGGTAAATTCCCGACAAGGGTGGCCACACAGTTAGGATTTACGCCCGAGCAGATCGAATGCGGTCTTCTTACACCTAATATCGGCAATACTTACAGTGGTGCGGTCCCTCTAGGTTTGGCACACATACTTGATAAAGCAAAAGCAGGTGACAGGATATTCGTCGTATCATACGGTTCCGGAGCAGGATCAGATGCATTCGATATAACCGTCACAGATGAGATAACCAAATACAAGAGGGATAACGCGCCCATCCTTGACAAGGTAATGGAAAATGTGGTCTATCTGGACTACGGAACATATGCCAAATTCAAGGGAAAGATCGTAATGTCGGGGTGATAAGATGAGAGATGTAGCAATAGTAGGTGTAGGAGCGACCCAATTCGGTGAGCTTTGGAATAATTCATTCAGGAGTCTCGGTATCGAGGCTGGCTCAAGGGCCATCGAAGATGCGAATCTTTCAGGAGATGAGATCGATGCATTGTATATCGGTAACATGTCTGCAGGACGTTTCATCAGTCAACAGCACATCGATGCGCTCATAGCCGATTATTCCGGAATGGCGACAAACCACATACCCGCAACAAGGGTAGAGGCAGGAGGAGCATCCGGAGGAGTAGCATTCAGGGAAGCAGTCATCGCGGTCGCATCGGGACTTCATCACACCGTGATGGTCGGAGGTGCGGAAAAGATGACGGATCTGGACGATGCATCGATCAATTCGGTCATGGATGCTACGGCAGATGCAGAGTGGGAGGCTGGAATGGGACTCACACTCACTTCATTGTATGCGATGATCGCGAGAAGGATGATGTTCGAAGGAACGGTGACACGTGAGGGAATAGCATCTGTGGCAGTGAACAGTCACTTCCACGGAGCATTGAATCCAGGAGCACAATTCAGAAAAGCCATCCCTATCGACACAGTATTGAAATCAGGTCCGGTAGCGGATCCTCTCGGAGTGTTCGACTGTGCGCCGATAACAGATGGTGCCGCAGCAGTTATCCTGTGTCCTCTAGAAGATGCGAAGAAATATACGGACAAATATGTCAAAGTATCTGCAACCTCACAGGCAAGCGATACCCTCGCTCTTTTCCAGAGACCGGATATCACAACTTTCGAGGCAACAAGAACCGCCGCAAAGAGGGCATATGAAATGGCGGGCATAACCGCGAAGGATATCAATGTGGCAGAAGTCCACGATGATTATACAGTATCAGGTATCATGGCCCTTCAGGATCTGGGATTCTACAAGAAAGGCGAGGCAGGAAACGCATTCCTCAACGGAGAGACGCATTTCGATGCAGGAAAGGTCGCGATCAACACATCGGGCGGACTCAAGGCAAGAGGATATCCAGTAGGAGCATCTGGAGTCGCACAGATTGTAGAGATCACAGAGCAGCTCAGGGGCACAGCAGACAAGAGACAGGTCAAGAATGCAAAATACGGCCTGGCGCAATCTGTCGGAGGAACCGGTTCAGCAGTTACCGTAAGTATCCTGGAGGCGATCTGATGGCATCTGTAGCGAAAGAGTGGAGAGAGATCCCGGGAAGGTACAATCTCGAAGGAACGAAATGTGACTGTTGCGGAAAGGTATACTTCCCGGAACGTAATTTCTGTCCTAAATGTCGTAGAGATAGCATTGGCAAGATGAAGATTGTGAAATTATGCAGAGAAGGGGAAGTCTTCTCTTACTCGGTAGTTCATGATGCACCTGCAGCCAATAATAGCCAGAAACCATACGCTGTCGTTTTTGTAAAGACGAAAGATGATGTGCTCATTGCAGGTCAGTTGGTCGATGTGGACATCGAGAAGATCGAAATCGGAATGCCTGTACGCGCAGTTTTACGTAAATTGGATGCAGACGGCGCGGCCGGTGTGATCCACTACGGATTCAAGTTCGTACCGAATGTTTAAACTCATTTCCCGTCATTGTGACGGGATTCATTTTAATGTTCTTCAAGAATATTTATGGAAATAGTTACACTAGTCCCTTCAGAATCCGATATTACACATTCTTATAGAGTTTTTCGGATTCTGCTGGATCAGAAAGATTGCGGTTGTGTGTCATGTCAATGAATAGACTTTCTTTCATCTTATTACATGACAGTTCATGCTGTCCCGAAGATGTATTCATATCAATAAGTTATGATATCAGATGTCCAGTCGTCCATGTATAAGAGGATCAACGTCATGAAATCATAGATGTTCATATGCCCATGGCCGGTGTGTTTTGTTATTGTATATTTTTATTCAGGCCCTTAGGAAATCATTACCCTCAGCCATAACATTCCAATATAATAGGGAAAGGCATCGATACGGCTCTCACCTAAGATCTCATTTGTGATTTAATTTCATCTGCGTAAAAAGACACCGTTTTATACGCTCGGAAGCTGTTGTCATACCGGGACAATAATATTGTATCGGAGATTCCTCATTTGTATGTCGGATTTAGTATGAAGTCATCTTTTTCGATATAGATCATCTTCTGGCCATCGTCATCGAAAATTTTTTCTATGACATTATTATCAATTTTAGGGGAATCATTATATCATACCACTTCGGTCCGAATACGTTAGTGGTTCTGCCGCTGCATTCGGGGCTTTGATATCATTGAGGTTATACACATGAAATCCGGTTTTTTTGAAAAGAAGAGAATGACCATGTGCATGGCGGCCGCTGTCGTCATGCTGGTAGCTTTATCGACTGTATTCGTCGTATGTCAGGACAGCAATGATTCTGAAGCTACACTGACGACATTCGATGATGGAAATCTGCGTTATACGATCACATCCGCAGTCGATCACGGAGTGTCGGTGACAGGGGCGGTCATAACAACAGGGACTCTGACGATACCTTCGAGTGTTATGCACGACAGTGTTTCTTATACTGTGACATCCATCAGTGATTCTGCATTCCTTAATTATTCAGGCTTAACGGGTTCTTTGACCATTCCGAACAGTGTGATTGTCATCGGCGATTATGCATTCTCTAATTGTTCAGGTTTCGAAGGTTCTCTGATTATTGAAAACAGCGTTGCATCCATCGGTAATCACGCATTCTATGGTTGTTCAGGCTTCACAGGTTCTCTGACCATACCTGACAGCGTTATGAATATAGGTAATTATGCATTCTCAGGTTGTTCAGGCTTCACAGGTTCTTTGACCATATCAAACACCGTGACCTCCATCGGTGATCACACATTCTTCAACTGTTCAGGTTTTACAGGTTCTCTGACCATTCCGAACAGTGTTACGACTATAGATGTTTGTGCATTCTATGATTGTTCAGGCTTCGAAGGTTCTCTGACTATTGGAGATAGTGTGACGACCATCGGTGACTCTGCATTCCATGATTGTTCAGGCTTCACAGGTTCTCTGACTATTGGAGATAGTGTGACGACCATCGGTGACTCTGCATTCTATGATTGTTCAGGCTTCACAGGTTCTCTGACTATTGGAGATAGTGTGACGACCATCGGTGACTCTGCATTCTATGATTGTTCAGGCTTCACAGGTTCTCTGACTATTGGAGATAGTGTGACGACCATCGGTGACTCTGCATTCTATGATTGTTCAGGCTTCAAGGATTCTCTTACTATTGGAGATAGTGTGACATCCATCGGCGATAAAGCATTCTATCGCTGCTCAGGCTTCACAGGTTCTCTGACTATTGGAGATAGTGTGACGACCATCGGTGACTCTGCATTCGTATTGTGTTCAGGCTTCACAGGTTCTCTGACTATTGGAGATAGTGTGACGACCATCGGCGATTATGCATTCGTATTGTGTTCAGGCTTCACAGGTTCTCTGACTATTGGAGATAGTGTGACGACCATCGGCGATTATGCATTCGCTAATTGTTCAAGTCTCACAGGTTCTCTGAACATACCTGACAGCGTGACGACCATCGGCGATTATGCATTCTATGGTTGTTCAAGTCTCACAGGTTCCCTGACCATACCAGACACCGTGACGACCATCGGTAATTATGTATTCAATACTTGTCCAGGCCTCACAGGTTCTCTGACCATACCAGACACCGTGACGACCATCGGCGATTATGCATTCACAGGGTGTTCAGGCTTCACAGGTTCTCTGAACATACCTGACAGCGTGACTACCATCGGTGTTGCTGTGTTTGCAGAGTGTTCAGGCTTCACAGGTTCTCTGATAATATCAAACACAATGACATCCATCAGTAATTCTGCATTTAGAAACTGTTCAAGTCTCACAGGTTCTCTGGACATTCCTAATGGTGTGACGACCATTGGCGATTATGCATTTTTAGGGTGTTCAAGTCTCACAGGTTCTCTGAACATACCTAATGGTGTGACATCCATCGGTGACTCTGCATTCGCTAATTGTCCAGGCCTCACAGGTTCTCTTACCATTCCGAACAGCGCGACATCCATCGGTGACTCTGCATTCGCTAATTGTTCAGGCCTCACAGGTTCTCTTACCGTACCAAACACCGTGACATCCATCGGTGTTGCTGTATTCGCAGATTGTTCAGGTTTCACATCCCTGACCATACCAGACAGTGTGACGACCATCGGCGATTATGCATTCTACGATTGTCTAGGGTTAACATCGATAACGATCCCTTCATCGGTCACAACGTTCGGACCCACAGTTTCTACATCTTTCGGAGGCATAACATTCTATGCCGAGGATGGGACCACCGTTCTTTCCCAGACGGTAGAGAATCTCTGCGGATACACGTTCGAAGGCACGTATCAGAGCATGGTCAGACAAGGCAACTCGCCTCCTCCTTCGCCAGTGTCGTCAACATACACAGTGTCGTTCCCATCGGGATACGGGTACACGGTGTCATACACATCCGATACGGTATCCAGCGGCGGTTCGGTGACGTTCAGCGTCTCAGTTTCAGAAGGTTACATACTGAATCCGGTGACCGCTACGAACGGCACGCTCAGCCATTATTCCTCGGGATACATTCTGTCGGATATCACGGCGGATTCGTATGTGAACATAACGGCATATTCGCAATCGAGCATCCCAGGTGAAGCAGGCAACAGCACCGATGACAGCTCCTATGTCGCCGTAGGCGTGGCTGTCGTGGCGGCGATGATATGCCTGATAGCGGCACTGACGGTGTTCTTCAAGAAGGATTGATCGCAGAGCAAGTTTGCAATATCTATAATAAACCGAGGGCGTGAGCCCTCATCTTCATTTTTCTTATTTTTTATTATGTTTTCTCATATGTGCTATCTGCAGTGAAAGTCGTGGTTGATGTTGATGAGATCTGAGTTCAGTGGTATCGAAGTTCGCTTGTCTGAGATCTGGACGTTTGTTCCTCAGAATAACAGAAGTCATACAATCCCGTTCTTCGCATACACTGCGATAGATGTGGGATTGATGTTCGCATTCATGTGCTTCAGTTTATATAAGGAGAATAATTATTTGCGATGATGCGCTAGCATATCCAGCGTAATCTTATCTGTAATTTCGACTGCGCAATTGATCATGTGATGATTCACTGTTCCGCTAATGTTCAGTTTGTTATGACCTCTGGAGATTTCAATCAATGGTCATACCATTTCATGGAGAATTTCTCTGTCAATTCATATGATACGATTGTGAGATAAATGGGATGACAGGATACCTTTTGCTATTCGACCCATTAAAAATACGGTCGAATCCTAATTTGCCGATATTCTCTCACGTAGGCAATGGTATAAATCGGTATTGATTCTTTTCATTCGGATCTAGGATGAATATCTATAGTCGAAAACGATTTCGTGTCATAACCGAGCATTTTGTTTGGGACACTTCCATTTTAGTTCAGTAATCAACGGTGATCTATAATCTGAATCCAGTCCTGTCAAGTTTAGGTTATTAGATTTTCAATTGTCTTGGAGTATATCAAGAGCAATTACGATATTTAAGGATAACAAATCGGTGATGAGTTTACAGTATTTGATTATTTATTGTTTCATCAGGTCTACTAGCGCAATCTGTTCCAGAATAATGTCCTCGTAAGGTATATTTGTACCATAATTATCAAGGCCCAGAAGTTTGATCTTATCAGGAGTTACTGCAATTATCTCGTCGCATCTTCTCATTCCGATTTTTTTAAGTTGAAGGTCTCCATTAATATTGAAGACGGCTGCGACCATTTCAGTGCAACTTTCTTTAGGATGCATTTTTTTCAATGCTTTTCCGATCTGTCTTTCGCATGCTGCGTAAAGTATGGTCTCCGTGAGAATCGTCTTGGAGCGGTTAGTTCCATTTTCAAAGGCACGGTCTGCATGCATCACGGCTGAAAGAATGTGATCCTTTCCACATACCATCATAGGATCCATGAGAATTACATCTCCTCCTAGATCCGTGAAATGCCTTATGATATCTTCGAAATTGGTGTTTCCGGAGATACCGATGACCTGCACTGTTGACATAGGGCCCTGATGCCGTTCTCCTGTTCTTTAATATTGCGTGTTGTAGTGGACAAAACTTTATCAAATAAGGCACAGTATAGTGACGTAGGACGCGTGAATATGACTGATGAATGGATCAAAGTCGCAGCACCCGCAACAACTTCAAACATTGGCCCCGGGTTCGACATTTTCGGACTTGCTTTGAAAGAACCTTGCGATATCATCGAAGGCAGAAAGATACCTTTTACTGATGGCATCATCATAAGTGAGGTTACAGGCCCTGGAGCTGAATGTATCCCGTTAGACCCTGCGATAAATTCTGTAGGTATCGCAGCGGCAGAGGTACTCAGAAGGTGTGAGGCAGATTTCGGAATCGAGATCAAGATCAAAAAAGGTATCAGACCGTGCAGTGGCATCGGATCATCTGGTGCATCTGCGGCAGGAGGCGCCTATCTGGCACATCTGCTATGCGGCGAGAAACTGTCAGAAAGCGAGATCATCCTCTGTGCAGCACATGCCGAGGATGTAACGTCAGGTGGATTCCATGCAGACAACGTGGCTCCATGCATTCTTGGAGGATTCACGATCATCAGATCCTATGAACCATTTGAGGTCATAAAGATCGACCCTCCTAAGGATCTCGGAGTCGTCGTTGCACTTCCCGATGTCATGGTGCCCACTATCGAATCAAGAAAGGTGCTTCCCAAAGAAGTATCTGTCAGGGATCTCGTATTTCACGTAGGAAACGCATCTACACTGGTGTATGCGATGATGAAAGGAGACCTTGCACTCATCGGAAGGTCCGTCAAGGACGCTGTATTCGAACCTGCAAGAACACATCTCGTCCCACATCTGAAAGAAGCAGAGTCCGAGGCAATGTCTCACGGCGCTCTCATTTCGTTTCTGGGAGGATCGGGTCCGTGTGTCATGTCATTCTATGACAAGAACACACACAATGGCGAGATAATCGCAAAAAGCATCAAAGATCTTTACGCTAAGAATGGCATGAAATGTGACACATGGGTCACAGAATGCGGTGAAGGATGTAAGAGGATATAAAATGGCAAATCATAAAGTTGTATGTTGGGATTGCGGAGCTGATGTCAGCGATCCATATGTGAATACATGTCCTAAATGCGGTGGACTTCTAACTGTTAAGATGGATCTAGAGGCTGTCAAAGAAATGAAGCCCGCAGATCTTCACAAAACACCTTTGGGAGTATGGAGATACGCCCCATTCATGCCTGTGGACCCTGCGCACAAGGTATCGATACAGGAAGGCGGAACACCTCTTTACAAGACCGAGGCACTCGGTGCAGAATTAGGAGTTCCCGGAGCATATGTCAAATTCGAGGGTCTAAATCCTACCGGTTCGTTCAAAGACCGTGGAATGACCATCGGAGTATCACATGCGAAAGAGCTCGGAGCAAAGGTCGTCGGATGTGCATCCACAGGAAATACATCCGCATCGCTTGCGGCATATGCCACTAAAGCCAATATCAAATGTGCTGTGTTCCTTCCATCAGGAAAGGTCGCGGCAGGTAAATTGGCACAGGCACTCTTTTTCGGAGCAAAAGTTTTGTCCATCGATGGAAATTTCGATGATGCTTTAGCACTCGCGAGGAAGATGTCTGAAGAGAAAAAGCTGTATCTTCTAAATTCTATCAATCCATACCGTCCCGAGGGACAGAAATCAGTTCTCTTCGAGATCATGGACCAGTTGCAGTATGATATTCCCGACAGGATCATACTCCCGGTAGGAAACGCAGCCAATATTTGGGCTATTTACAAAGCATGCATGGAATTGAAAGAGGTCGGATGGATCGACAAGATCCCGATGCTCACCGGTATCCAGGCGGAAGGCGCATCGCCTGTTGTAAAGGCATTCGCAGCGAAGAAGAACGACTTCATTCCAGAGGAGTGTCCCGAGACAGTCGCAACAGCGATCCGCATTGGAAATCCTGTAAGCGGAAGGAAGGCGCTTCATGCCATATATGATACCAAAGGATATGCAATATCGGTCACAGATGCGGAGATCATAGCAGCACAGCAGCTTCTCGGAAGGAGAGAGGGCGTATGTGTCGAGCCGGCATCCGCAGCATCTGTTGCAGGTCTCAAAAAACTCAGAGAGATCGGAGTTATCGACAGGGATGAGAAGGTCGTGTGCATCTGCACAGGAAACGGACTCAAAGATCCGGACACCATCATCGCTAACTGCCCAGGAGTCATCAAATGCGGTAACTCTGTGGCAGAGGTCGAAAAGATCCTATTACAGAATTAAAAATCAGAGATCCTCGACTGCTTCTTTTCAACAGAAGCGGTTTGAGGATCCTTCTTACTTTCTTTTTCTTCGTATTCTTCGGCCATCTTATCCAGCATTTCCTCCTCTTCCTTTTCGATTTCCGGAGCAGGGGTCTCGATCTTCATCGTACCTCTTCCGCATTGAGCCATCATGCTCTTCGCTAAAGCCATGCCGATCTTGGGAAGTTTGGATAATTCTTCGAAATCTGCTGTAGAGACGTCGTTCTTTGTTTTAAAACCGTAATTGAAGAGCACTCTTGCTCTCGCTCTTCCGACGCCTCTGAAGGATACGAGGTCGACCAATTCCTCCTTCACACCGTAACGTACGCGTGTGAGTAGAGGTCTGATACTCTTCGTCGCCTCAGGTTTGATGATGAACGCTATCTCATTCATCGAATAGAGCAACCAATCGGTCATGTCTACTCTTGATCTTATGTCTCCTGGACCGATTCCCATGGATTCTGTGATATCCTCTTCGCTTCTTTCGTTCACCCAATCGGATATCAGGGCCGCGGTCTTCAGATCGCTCATGAAATAATCGTAGATCATCTCATCTTCGTCGCTGTAGACGTCAATAAGGAATTTCCCGTCGTAATCGTCGGCAAGTTTTCTGAGTCTTTCATCATCCAATTTCTTGGGATACAGACCCGGTACGTCGGGTGTCGAAGTCACTGCATGAAGGATCAGAAAATCATCAGTGTCGTCCTCGATCTTTTTTATCGCATCTCTGAGGATCATAGCCGATTTAGGATCTATGTAAAGATCGGAGATCCTTTTTCCGAATGGAAGTATGCGAAGAAATTCTCCCTCTCTTTGAACCATTTCTTCTTTTATCAAGAAATCTACTACATTTTTTATGACGCTTTCAATACCGTAAAGTTGAGAAGTGTTGCCGAAAAAAGTATCCTTTATGAAATCTGCGATCTTGTCTTCAGAATCCGCATCACCTGTAGCTATAAGACTCAGGATATGACTTCTGAGTGTGTTTTCGTTACCTAATTTGGATGTGAGTCTTTCTGTATCATGCATTATATAATCATCCATCAGGTGTTCGTAATCTTCGTAATTCTTCCCTATAAGGACGGCTTCCCCGTAAGGGTCGTATCCGGGTCTTCCTGCACGTCCGCACATCTGTTTCACTTCCATCACGGAGATAGGGACATTACCAGCATTCGATTCGAATCTGTGGGTATCTCTTACTATCACCCTTCTTGCCGGTAGGTTGATGCCCGCCGCCAACGTAGGTGTTGCGACGATACATTTTATATGACCGTTCCTGAAGTTCTCTTCTACGAAATGTCTCTGTTTGTAAATCAGTCCCGCATTATGGAAGGCCATTCCGCATTGAACGCATGCAGCCAATTTCTTTCCGAGTGCAGTGGATTCGAGATCTCCTTCCAAAGCTTTTACTTCTCTTTCATTGAGATCCATTCCCCCGGAGACCTTTTTCATCTTGTCAGAATATTTCACTGCAAGGGATTCAGTGGATTTTCTCATATTGACGAATACGAGACATTGTCCGCCTTCTTCGATGGTCTGTTTGATCAGGGACCATATTATGTCGCTTCCGACTTCCACATCCTTAGATGTTCCATTATCGAATGTTATTTCTTCGTTGTAATAGACGCCCTCTTTCAAGGGGATCGGACGCCATGTGCTCGATATCAATTCCGCATCGAGCCATAGTGCAAGATCCTGCGCGTTGGATATGGTGGCGGATAATGCTATTATCTGAAGGTCCTTGTTCCTTCTCATCATCTTTGTGAGTGTTATCTCCAGAGTAGGTCCTCTTTTCGGATCGTGTATCATATGGATCTCATCCGCGATGACAAGTCCTACGTTCTCGATCCATCTGCTTCCGTGACGTATCAGGGAATCGGCTTTCTCCGATGTTGCGACGATTATATCCGCATCCGCCAGATTTCCTCCGTCGGAATCCAGATCGCCATCTCCGGCCGACATCATTATTTTGAAACCCAAGTATGAGAATTTCTTGAGATCATCGCTTTTCTCTGAAGCCAATGCTTTCAGAGGCACGATGTAAAGAACCTTTTTTCCCTTCGTGAGGATCATGTTCATCGCTGGAATGAATCCTATAAGGGATTTACCGCTTGCAGTGGGTATCGCAGCAACGATGTTCTTTCCCGAAAGTGCTATGGGAAGAGCTTCCGCTTGGGGCGGATGAAGTTCGACGAATCCCTCCTTTATCAGCGCTTCTGCCAATTTCGGTAAAATATCGAGTTCGTCCGTTCTCATAATATCATTCTTTGATTGGTTTCGCACTAATAAACATGTGTCTTGAAAATAGTTAAAGAGAATCTTTCCGACAGTCTTAATAATGAAGATGTAATGCAAAAGACAAGATGAATTCTATTCGCAGCCTTCTTACAATATCCGTTGTTGTCGCTTTGCTGTTGCCTATATCGATGGGAATAGTAGCTTCATATACTGATGCCGATACATCGGTTGACAGTTCAACCGATGGTTTCATTTCATATTATGATCAACTTGACGATAATGAGAAGGCAATTTATGATGTGTTGCTGAATTTCGATGCGGATGTACTCACTGTAACGGTCACGCTTCCATATCCGATCTATATCTCGGTTGGAAGCTCTTTGACGGATACCGAGACATACTTGCACAGTGTAGTCGACGGTCTTCTGAATGATGCATTTTACGTTCTTCATCTGAGCGATCCTCTTGCTATATGCACATGGGGGGACAGCGAATTAACGTATGATCATAATTATTCGACATCCGGCGATATGATCGGATATACAACAGTGGAGATAACAGCACATATCGATCCGGCATATGCGGATGATGTTGATACGACAGATGTGAATGAACTTCAAGAGAAGATCGATGCCGTCAATGACGCATTGGAATCATTCACAACATCAGGTACGATACGTGATATGGTCGGTTCGATCAATAAGTATGTCATGGATGCTGCGACTTATGATCCGAATGCAGGAACAGATAAAGAAAGTCCATATGCACACGACATCTACGGTGTGTTGGTGGCATCCGATCATTATGCAGTATGCAATGGATATTCAAAGACAATATTGGCGCTCTGTGAGAAGTATGATATCGATTGCATAATGATCTACGGATATGCAATTCCAAGTATGGAAGCACATGCATGGAATTACATCAAAATGAATAATGATTCGTGGTACGCACTAGATTGCACGTGGAATGATGCAGCATCAAATGCGTATTTCCTCGTAGGCACCGATACTTTCATGGCTGAACATCAGGCCGGTCTTCAGCCTTCTACAGGAGCGACGTTGGCACTTGATTATCCGGTGCTTGCAGACACAAAATACGATGCAGATCCATGGTATAATGCGGATATCTATCCTATGATCGTTGCGGCAGCAATAGTCATAATCATCATTGGAATAGTAATCTACACTATCAGGAAAGAAAGCAAGAAGGCTCAGCTATAAAATGGGCTTTTATAAAAAATTAGGAGAAATGGGTGTGCGTACCGAAAGTATTAGCATAAACCATTATATACGAGTACAAACTAAGGTTAGTTACAAGAGGGGAGTTTATGGAAACAGTTGATAATACAAAGCCAACCGTTGTACCTCTCGAGGATTGGGTCGAGCAACAGACCTTCACTTCTACCAAAGAGATCAAAATCCCTGAGAAGCTTTCAGACCGTGTCATCGGTCAGGAAAAAGCTGTTGAAGTGATGAAGAAGGCCGCATCTCAGAAAAGGCATGTAATGCTTATCGGAGATCCCGGAACCGGAAAGTCAATGCTTGCCAATTCTATGATCGAATATCTTCCCAAGGAAGATCTTCAGGACATAGTCGCATACCACAATCCAGAAGACGTCAATGAACCTAGAATAAGGACCTTCCCTGCAGGTCAGGGAAAAGCAGTGGTCGCAGAACAGAAGATACAGGCTGCACAGATGAAGAATCAGAAGAGTTCTATGTACATCTATGCATGCGTGGGAATCATGGTCCTGGGACTTCTCGGCATGCTTCTTTGGAATAACTGGACGATACTATTGATAGCACTATTCGGTGTTATGATCGTCTTGATGTTCGTAAGGAACCCGATGGGTCAGACAAAAGAGATAATGATCGTACCGAAAGTATTGGTCGGTCATGACCTTTCAGATATGCCTCCGTTTGTAGATGCGACCGGATCACATGCAGGTTCACTCTTAGGTGATGTAAGACACGATCCCTTCCAGAGTGGAGGTCTAGAGACCCCCTCACACGACAGATTAGAATCTGGGGCTATCCATAAGGCTAACAAAGGAGTCTTGTTCATCGATGAGATCAATCTTCTCAGAATGGAATCGCAACAGGCGCTTCTCACTGCGATGCAGGAGAAGAAGATGTCCATCACAGGTCAGTCCGAAAGGTCGTCCGGTGCGTTGGTCAAATCTGAACCTGTGCCGTGTGATTTCATCTTGGTCTGTGCAGGAAACATGGATGCAATCAAAGGAATGCATCCCGCACTCAGATCAAGAATAAGAGGATACGGTTACGAGGTCTACATGCGTAGCACTATGCCTGAGACCGATGAGAACCGTATGTCTATTACAAGATTCATCGCACAGGAAGTTACCAAGGATGGAAAGATCCCTCACTTCGACAAGTATGCAGTAGGAGAGATAATCAAAGAGGCAGAGCGCCGTTCCGGAAAGAAAGACGAGCTCACTCTGAGATTAAGAGAACTCGGAGGACTCATACGTGTCTCGGGTGACATAGCAGTGGAGAGGAAAGCGGGCATCGTTACAAAGGATGATGTTCTCACTGCAAAGGCCACAGCACGCAGCCTTGAACAGCAGGTTGCAGACCGTTACATCGAGCACAGCAAGGCATATGAACTCTTCAATACAGAGGGAACCGAGGTCGGAATGATCAACGGTCTCGCAGCAATAGGTGCAGATTCAGGAATGTCTGAATATTCGGGTATCGTTCTGCCTATCGTTGCAGAAGTATCTCCTTCACAAGTGAAGAAGGGTGGACGCTTGATCGCTACAGGACGTCTCGGTGACATCGCAAAGGAAGCTGTCGAGAATATATCCGCAGTCATCAAGAAATATACCTCGAAAAGCCTTGCAGACAGCGATATCCATCTTCAGTACATCGGTACTTATGACGGAGTCGAGGGAGACAGCGCATCCATAACAATGGCGACCGTAATCCTTTCAGCAATGGAAGGTATTCCGATACGTCAGGATATGGCAATGACCGGAAGCCTGAGTGTCAGGGGAAAGGTATTGCCTGTTGGTGCAGTCACCGCGAAATTGGAAGCTGCAGCCGCATCCGGTATAAAGATCGCTCTGATCCCCGAGGACAACAGGAACGACGTGATGATCGCTCAGAAGTATTACGACATGATGGAGATCTACACCGTAGCAAACTTCCGTGATGTAATAGAGTATGCATTCGTTGATTGTCCGAAGAAGACAGAGTACATGGAGAAGTTGCTACCGTTGACAGAAAACGGAAAATCCACCGCCAAGAAGATCATTCCTCCGGTAGAACACAAATATGTTCATGAAGAGCCGAAGAGAGAGATCAAGACGGAACCGGCAAAGGAAATCGACTCAGAGCCTACTGTGACGAATTCCGGAGTCACGGATGCAAATCCGAGCCCTCAGTAAACATATTAATTTTCATTTATTTGCCCGGTCATCCGGGCAAATAGTAATTTTTTTATTTCACATAACTCCGAATGAGTTCTTTCGCTTCATCTGTTGGTATAGGTGAATCTCTATCAAGTCCCACTGGGCAGACACGTATGCATGCTCCGCATGGAGATATTCCTTTTTTAGCGAGTTCTGCCGCAAAATCGATGCAGAGTTCTTTCTTTGTTATTTTCGAAGGATACATCTGATCCGAAACAGCTGAGACAGGACATACTTTCGTGCATTTCTTGCATTTTATGCACAGTTCTTCTGTCATAGGGGAATCAGATGGAAGTTCAGCCGTTGTTATTACAGACGAGAATCTGATCCTGGGGCCGTACTTTTTGGTAAGAATGACGTTATTCATTCCAAATGTGCCCAATCCTGCAAGATATGCCGCATGTCTGTGGGAAAAGAAAGCTGAAGGCGAATCTTTCAGTCCTTCTATGCCATGATATCCGTCTCTCGGAATGTATATAGAATCGTATCCTAAGATATTCAGTTCAAGGGATATTCTCTCAGTTATCTGATCCAACATTGTGTTTACGTTCTTGTAGGCGTTTGCATAACTGATCGATGGTGCAGTTTCAATTATTGCCCGTTGGATCGGTATGCCTATCACAATGACACTTTTTGCAGTAGGCAATATCGATTCGGGCCTTCCCGTGGTCTTGATCCTGCTGCTTACCAGAGGATCCGTATTCCAAAGTTTTGCATCGGCTATACCTATGTCAACGATTCCGAGACTTCTAGCTAAGATCTTGATCTTGTCATATAGTTCATCAGTATTGTTCATAGGTCAGAATGCACATTACATAATATAAAATCACTATTTTTTATATTTCAGACAAAGATACTTTTATTTCATGAACTGATAGGGGGGAGTATGGCTTATAAGCATGACTTCGGAGACCACTCCTTAGTAATCGGAAGATTTCAACCGTTGCACAACGGACACATGGAAGTTATCCGCAAGTGTGCAGAAGAATCCGACAATCTTACGATAGGTATCGGAAGTGCGCAGTATTCTCATGAGAAAGACAATCCTTTCACCGCAGGTGAGAGATATCTCATGATGGATGAGGCTTTGAAGGCCGACAATATAGATAACTATTGCATAGTGCCGATCGAAGACTTAAACAGATATTCTGTTTGGGTGGCACATGTGGTTTCAATGTCGCCTCCCTTTTCGCGCGTATACAGCAATAATCCGTTTACAAAACGTCTTTTCACAGAGGCTGGGTATGAAGTCAGGGCATCGCCTTTGTACAGCAGAGATGTTTATTCAGGTACAGAAATAAGGAGGAGGATGATTGCCGGCGAGGATTGGCGGTCTCTTGTTCCTAAGTCGGTTTCGGAGGTAATCGATGATATCGACGGGGTCGGCAGGATATTGGAGATCTCAAAAGCGGAGGGGGAGTAAGCTGTCGCTTTCGGCAGACAACCTATCCCGCCTATTAACAGAATGTGGATCCACGGTGGCCATAGCGGAATCTTGCACAGGCGGAATGATAGGTTCTCATCTTACAGATCTTCCCGGCGCTTCCAAGTTCTTTTTGGGAAGTGCGGTCACATATTGCAATGAATCCAAAGAGGATATTCTCAAAGTATCACATGAAACGCTAGTAAAGTATGGAGCCGTAAGCGAACAAACCGCAAAAGAGATGGCAGAAGGAGTAAGATTACTCTATAAAGCAGATTATTCGATCTCAGTGACAGGTATCGCAGGACCGGACGGAGGAAGTCAGGAGAAGCCCGTAGGTCTTGTCTACATGGCTGTATCGGATGGAAAAAGGACGCATGTTCAGAGAATGGTGTTCAGTGGCGATCGTGAAAGGATCCGTAATTCAACTGCAGATACGGCATGTGAGATGTTGATCTCATTCATAGAGGGGTCTCCTTGACATCCAGATATGATCGTCAAAAACTGATATTCGGGGATGAAGGTCAGAAGAAACTCAGTGAAGCCACTGTAGGTATAATCGGTTGCGGAGGGCTGGGTTCTTCTGTAATCACTGCGTTGGCTTCTGCAGGAGTGGGAACTCTTGTTCTGATAGACGGGGATCATCCGGATATCACGAATCTCAACAGACAGTTTGTGTATCACGAAGGGCAGAAAGAGAGCAAAGTAGACCTTGCTTCGATATGGATAAGATCGTTGAATCCTGATTGTTCTGTAATATGTCATCCTAAGGACCTGGATGCAGATAATGCAAAGGAATTCCTGAGCAGATGCGATATCCTTGTGGATTGTCTGGACAGTATACCTGCTAGGAAAATACTGAACAGATATTCTGTTGATTCCAATAAGATCCTTGTGCACGGAGGAGTATGTGGATATCAGGGTCAGGTGACTGTGGTCGTGCCTAATGTAACGCCATGTTTGGAGTGCATCCTAAAGACAGTGAACAATTTCAATAGACCGATGCCGTCGGTAGGTGCCGCAGTATCGGAAATAGGTTCTGCCGAAGCTTTGGAAGTGATCAAACTCATAACTGGCGTTGGGGAAACACTGATAGGTAAATTGTTGGTTGCAGACATGGAAAGTAATTTCTACGAAGTGATAGAACTTCAAAAGGATCCTGCATGCAGGGTCTGTGGCATTCACTGAATATTAATATCTCTATTCAATGAACCCTTTCATGGAACACATAATGACCGGAAAAGTCAAAGAGGTCTATCTTGTAGACGAGAACACGCTTGAGTTCGCGTATACGGATAAAATTTCAGTTTTTGATAAGATAATTCCGTCAACGGTACCACACAAGGGAGAAACCCTTTGCAGGACCGCAAAGTATTGGTTCAATATCTTGTCCAAGAATGGCATTAGAAACCATTACATCGATGAGCCAGCATCCGACAGAATGAGAGTAGAGAGGGTCAATATCATCAGAGATTACAGCAAGATCAATGAAAAGACCGTCAATTATCTTATCCCGTTGGAGGTCATCTGCAGGCATTATGCAGCAGGGTCACTTATGGATCGTGTGAAAGCAGGCAAGATCACAGCAAAGGATCTAGGATTTCCGGAGGATCATGTAGTAAAATACGGAGAAAAACTTCCTACACCTTATCTAGAGTCCACAACAAAGCTTGAAGCCACAGATATGAATCTTACTGATGCAGAAGCAAAGAAGATGGCAGGGCTATCTGATGCAGAGTACAAAGAGATCATGGATACAGTTCTCAAGATAGACAATATCATTGCAAAAGAGGCTGCGAAGCGCAATTTAATTCACTGTGACGGAAAGAAAGAGTTTGGATACGACAAACAGCGTCACCTTATGGTCGTCGATACTTTTGGAACCCTTGATGAGGATCGTTGGTGGGACTCTGAAGAGTACGCTAAAGGAAATATCGTAGAACTGTCAAAGGAGTTTGTACGTCAGTATTACCGTGAGACAGGATATCACGGAAAGCTCTATGCAGCTCGTGAAGCAGGTAAGCCTGAACCAGACATACCTGCATTGCCTCAGGACATAATCGATCGTGTAAGCAAGCTTTACATCGATATGTATGAGAGGATCACAGGCGAGAAATTCTGATCTTCAGATCAGATTATCTTAACTAAAACTATTTTCTCCCCAATGGGGCATTCCGTATCTCCGATTATCTCTACAACAGAACTCTTTCTTCCATCTTCTATTCCGACAGGGTGACAGCTTTGATAGTTCTTGCATCCCAATTGTTCGCATTTTGGTGCCTGGAATGTTATCACGCTACCATTGATAGCGAATTTTTTCGGAACTGCTGCAGAAGTGGATATTTTCTGCACTTCAACGACATGTACTAGATCTTCCGTCGCAATACAATCGTGTACTTGATCTCTGATTTTGGTGATCTCGTACATAGATCCTTGTTCAAGATTGAAACAGACTGCTCTAAGTCTACATTCTTTGCATTCGGTTTGCGGTCCCATGTAATAGAACTTTTTGCCTACTTCGGCTAAAGGTTCTCCGATCAGAGTAATTAATACCATTTTATCCCTCGATAACACCGGTTTTTATTGCTAAATTCTCTGCAGCTTTTCTGGTAAGTCCGTTATCTCCGAGAATGGTGAATCTGTCCTTTCTGATGTCCTTGGCAGCCACGAGTGCATTTATCACTTCTTCATCTGTCAGTCCAAGTTGTTTTCCAGTCGTGGGTGCGCCGATCTCGGCTAATGCACTCCTGATTCTTTTCCAATCTCCGCCGTGTAATTGCATCATCATGATGCAACCTACGCCGCATTGTTCGCCGTGAAGTGCCCTTCCAGGGCACATTAGGTCTACCGCATGGGAGAACATATGTTCGGAACCGCTTGTAGGTCTCGAGTTGCCTGCGATGCACATTGAAACTCCGGAAGCGATTATAGGTCTCATCGTCATCCAGACGCTCTCTTCGATATTCGGTCTTATTAGTTTGCAATTACTAATTATGTTTTCAGCTGCGTATTCTGATAATATGTATGCGGAACTGCTTATCTCAACATTTTTCATTCTGTTGGCGAATTCCCAATCTTTCAATGCCGTCAGATTCGAAATGACATCTGCGCAGCCTGATGCCAGGTAGCGGAATGGAGCGGCATTAATGATCGCTGTGTCCGCAATGATACCTGTAGGAGATATCGCTTCGACAGATCTAGGTCCGAGATCAGATTTAAGTGACGCTCTGTCTGACGCGATGCCGTCATGAGATACTGATGTAGGTATGCTTACAAAAGGGATCTTGAGTTTCTTTGCAGCAAGTTTCGTTATATCTATCTTGCTTCCTCCGCCTACAGCAAGTAAGAATCTAGCTTTATCTTCCTTTGCTCTTTTGCAGACATCATCTACATTGGCTTCGGTAGCATCATTTGTGAGTATCGTGCATATGTTGTATTTCTTATCGGATAAAAGTTCTTCAACGGTCTTTCCAGCGGCTTTATATGTATTATCGCCGGTTATTATCAGACCATTCTTTCCGAATTGTAGTGATTTACACAGATCTGCGGTTTGCAGGAGGACATCATGTCCGATCAGAACACTTCTGGGAAAATCCATTTGTTTGGCTTTTGTAAATTCATCCATTGCATCCATCTGATTATCCTTCCTTAATTGTCAAGAAGATATAAAAGCATACAGTCCGTATAAATTATCAATGAAGGCCCTAATTATCTGCGGAAGCGGGAATAAGGACGGCTTTACTGCTGAGATGTGCAGGGCGACTGCTGAAGGTATGCGGTCTAAAAACATCGATTCCGAGATAATCTATCCTTTGGATCTTAATATCAAACACTGTACAGGCTGCCATCTTTGTGACACTTACGGTAAATGCGTTCTGAAAGATGATATGTTCCAGATATACGAAAGATTCGAAGATGCAGATCTTTTGATACTTGCCACTCCTATTCGTTTCAGTGGACCCACATCGATAATAAAAATGGTGATAGATCGTTTTCAGCCGTATTGGTTCAAGAAAGGAAAGCATCCAAAATATGTTGCGGGCCTTATGTGCGGTGGAAGTGCAGAGCCCAAGTTCAGCAACACGATATCGATCTTCAAGGCGTTCGGAATAACGACCGAGATGCAATGGGTAGGAGAATTGAAGATCTCCGATACGGATTCGATCAAAACAGAGGATGTTTTGAATTTGTCCTATGATTTCGGAAAAGAACTTGCAACGACCATCAGTAAAGATGATCAATGATTATATCTTTAAAAATAAGTGATTTGATAGTATTGATACTAGTACCGTTTCCCACATAAGGTATGACCGATGGAAATCTTGCACGGATATCTTCCCATTCTTCTATTCTGACGGAACCGTCCGTGTCCAATACGATGGTGTTCGTGAATCCAATGTTTGTCATTTCTTCTACAACATCGGATAATCTTCTTTTTTTGCCGTCTCTACATAGTGCAAGATCATCGGATACAAAGATGGTCGGGATGCAATCATCCGACATTCCGAAAACATCTTTCAACATCGCTGTTGATATAGATGTGTGATACGGGATCAGGAGTCTGGAGACGTTCCCCATGAATCCGTCCAAAACATCGCTGGAGGAATCTATCTGTGTAAGATACCAGATGTCGCTTCCGGGAATGTCAATCGTTGTGAGCAGACGGTCATCAAGGTTCTTTCTGGTCAGCCCTTTAACATCGACTATAATGACGATTCCTCTTGTATCGCGAGACATCCTGGGTATTGATTTTATGGGTACGAGTTCTCCTGTGAATGAAGGTATGCCGTCTTTGATAATTGTTGGGCCGATGTATATCGACTCGTCTTCGTCATAGACTGCATAGAATATCGGGATGTCCATACTTCGAGGTATGATTTCGATGATATAAGATTTTACATGGAATAAAAAAATATAACGGGGTTTAAGCCCCACTTATGAGGGCATATCTGTTTAGGCCAATCAGATTTTTTCATAGATGTAAGCATTACGATCAATCCTACAATGAACGATATGAAACGCATTTCCATCATAATACGTGTTTAGTCTCCGTTTTCTGAAGTATCATGATTTTTGGATGAATCGATGCAATTGTCATGAACAGTCTGATAGATATTGATGTAGATTTACAATATGGCAGTGAAGCACCTAGTTTTATCAAGATCTATTACATCGATTGTAGGTATTTTTATACCTATTGTCTCTATTATTTGAATTATAAACGATATAATTATGGACTTTTTAGGAATTAGTTATATATGTAGCAGTCCGATTAAGTATGGAGGAGACCAAATGGCAATGAAAAAGAGATCCGTATACATGTGTTCTGAATGTAAGAATGTCGTAGAGGTACTCTACGCGGAGAATGGACCTGCACCGATCTGCTGCGGAAATCCCATGGAAGAGCTCATTCCCAAGACTGCAGATTTCAAAACAGAGAAACATGTCCCATATATCGAGAAAGTGGACGGGGGAGTTCTTGTAAAAGTTGGGAAAGAGATACCTCATCCGATGGTCGCCGAGCATTATATCGTATACATCGAGATATGCGCAGACGGTATGATCATGAGAAAGTTCTTGAAACCCGGAGACAAGCCCGAAGCATTCTTCAAAACAGATGCGAAGAATATAATCGCATGGGAATTGTGCAACGTTCATAAACTTTGGAAATCAGATCAGTAAACTATTTTTCCAAGGTCTATCCTCAAATGGATGGGCCTAATGTATTTTTAGTTTAACATATGATTGAATATATTTGACACTAACAACAAGATGCGTCAAATTTATTATTCAGAATTATAAATTTACATTATTTATATTGCGAGGATTGTAGCAATGATAGATTACAGTATTGAAAAACGCTTCTAAATCGATTAAATATAGACATTCTCGTAGTACTCTTTTCAACTTCAATGTATTAAAAAATCAAATTTTAACATAAAAAGAACAATCATGTCGATGTCATATCAAAAGATAAGATATCTGTTGAAGAATACTTCTCGAAATTATATGTTGGAGGACAATTTTCTGTGGTTTCGAATGCAGAATATGTTCATCATCCACATTCGTCATATAGTGGCGATAAACCACAAAATTAACAGATGTGTAGCATTCTATCGCGATCATGGCCACGGCATGATCGTGGAATAACGCTATCCCGCAATCATATCCTCCGCGTTCCATAAGAGCAACGAACAGTATAACAAAATCCTCACAGTTTCCTTCTTTCAACGATAGCGTTTCTATTGGGTATGCCGCCCAATCGAAAGAGTGATACAATTCTTGATCGGAAACATATCCTAAATTCTCCTGCAGATACGAAAGAACAAAACTCGGGAAATCAGTTCCAGAAGGACATCTATCCCTTAAGGCATTAAGGCAATTATCCAATGTGGATACTCCATCGCCATTACAATCGTCATCAGAAAGTGCTTTTTTCACGAACAGGTCCGCTCTGGCATCATAAGAGCTCATCGCCGTACGTTCAGAATTCTCTGCCTGACAGATGCTCACATCATCTTCATCTATGACAAAAGAAACATTATTTCCGTTATCTTCCGAACCTCCTTCTAAAGCATAAACTGCAACGATGGCACAGAATGTGATGGTGATTAAAATAACTACAATCAATTGATTGCGCGTTTTCATTTTATCATGGCCTAAAGACAAAAAATAACAGATACCCTATTGTCGGTATCTGTTGATTCAAGCTATTTATTGCAAGATCTCAAATTAAGATTTGCCACCTTCATTTTTCGCTTTAGCGGTGAAACAACCGTGTTTTCCCAATGCCCAAAGAATAGCAATACCAATAATAATACAGACCGTCGTAGTGATAATCATCTGAAACACGTTCAGATTCAACATAATAATTGCCATGTTATTCACATAACCGATTATAAAAATCAATACGAAATATATGAGAAATGTCTTTTTATCCCAAACAATTTCCATGCCTTAATGCCTCCAATAATTATATGAGTACTAGTTTTTAGCTAGTACTCATATTTTATTTTCCATAATATCTAGTTTACTGTTTAACATATCCTGCAATAATCCACATATATGGTGGAAGATTGTAATACTTTGTATGACCGAATATTGTGAAATGTCCACGAACTGTGATATCCAACCATATTCCATTATCGAGAGCCTCTTGTTCTACCACAAATTGACAAAAGGCAGATAACATACTACCTCCGACCCACCCAATGATAAAGCCCACAGCACCACTTAATGTTCCTCTCCAGGGAATGCAACGCTACCTATGAGCGTTCCAAGTGTAGCTGTAAATCTTGTTATGCCCGCGGATGTGAGTCCAGCCATCGAAACTGTATCGATATAAATTCTAAGCTGATCGTTACGAATTTCACTATCTATCATCGTCTTTCCCTTATCCGTAGATTCGACAATGTGTGCGACCAGTTTTCCATTCTCAGTAGTTATAGAGATTGCTTTATCGGAAAGATAGTCCATGGCGGCATTATACTCGGCATATGTTATACCATATTCAGCCATCATCTGTGAATCGTATTCGGCAGAAAGCTCTGCGAACTTATCTTGGATGGCTGCCTGAAGCGCTTCATCTGATATTTCAGAATCATTTCAGGATCAGAGGAACCATCCCACCAAAGCTCGCATTGGATATCGCAATAATTACTATGACTGCAAAGTTTGGTAGAATCTTTTTAATTTATTCTGATGTAATTCTGTGGTAACTTTAAATTCAATAATGGGTATTGCCTTCCTATAACTTGCAGGCGTGTCTGTAAGAAATGGTGAACAAGATGGCATCAAAAGATAATAAAAAAGATGATAGCGCGAAGAAATGTTATGAGCCGAAAGCTACAGTCAGGCACGCCAAAATTGCCAGGACCAAGAAGCAGCAGATCGAAGATGCAAAGAACAAATTTAACACAGATAAATATCTTGCAAAGAAATACGAAGCAAAGCGTAGAGATAAGATAAAGGAACTTCCTAAAGAAGAGAAAAAGGCTGCAAAGGCTGCACTCAAAGAAGATATCAAGAATAGGAAGATCGCAGAGAAAGAGGATAAAGCAGCAATCAAGGCAATGATCGCAGCAGACAGGGTCGAGAGAGAGGCAGAGAAAGAAGATGAAGATGTCAAGGGCAAGGATATGCTTTCAGAAGAGCTCGAAGAGGATCAGAGAGAAGACGAGGAAGTCGAAGAAGAGATCGAGAGAAAGTCTTCTAAAAAATCTGTCAAAGCACCTGCAAAAAATAAAAATTGATTCTTACTCAAATTTTTTGTAATCAAACCATTTCTTTTCTTTATTCAATATGATAATATGTTTACGATTGTGACATTTGTTCACATAATATGAAATAAATTAGAGTTATTTTGGTGGTCCAATATTGGTTTTCATAAAGATATATCAATATACGATCCCATATCAATACCTATTGTCATACATGTGAGGAGTTTTGTAGTGCTGTTGAAGGCACATCTACATCTGTCATAGTGGAAATATCGTAAGATATTTTTGCGTGAAACATGTGTTGTTGCTATCGATAGACCATTGTAATCACATAATCAAATTAGGTAATTTGTGTATGCAGACGTTAATTTGAACGATCACGATATCTGAAAGACATTTTATTCTTACTGAATGGGTCGACGAAGAATACCAAGTAGATCCAATCTTTAATGTTCTTTTCTTCTGAATATGATGGAGTGAACATTTTTCTAACGTAGGGGGTGAACATGTACAATATCACCATCGTCATTATCACCATCATCATTGTTGGACGTATGGAAATAGGCCCCACATTCATATCAAGATCGAAAACGGAGAAACTTATCAACATGCTAAGACCCGATAGCAAGATGTATATCCCAGATAACCTAACTATTGATCCCCAAGCACTCCTATTCCGTGAAAGAAGCCAAAATGCTGCTATAAGATATCTGAAATACAGGCCCAACAGGATTATCATCAGAAGGAAATAGAGGATTATGTCTGTCACCGATTTTGTCAATAGGATTTCGTCCACTTCCAACATCGCTCTGTAAAGGTATACGGAAGCAACAAACAATGCCAACGCCATAACGATCAACATGGATTTCGGCGGATTATTCAATTTATCCATGTATTCTTTCTTGTTCAGGGGCGGAATGCATCGATCCATGTGAAGGTGTATGACATTCATTTAAAATAATCTGTCTTTGTTACGAGTATTATGAAAAAGGATCTGATCGATGCCACCGATAAGGTTCTCAAGACCATACTCGGTCGAACATGGACAGATCTTTTTTTCCGTCCTTCTTTAGTCCTTGTGGTTATCTTTTCCTATATTTTCTACGCTGCATATTATATTTACAGGGTTCACACACATTCTCTCACATCATCCGATCCGGATATTCTGTTGGGGGACACATTCATCTTGCTGATCGGTTCTCTTGTGATAGTTCTGATCGTTGTGATACTCATGTTCGGGAATACGGCATATGAAAAACACGAATCAGCTCTCAGAAGGGATCTGATAGAGTATGTGAAGGTTAGGCAAGACGATGATTCATGCGATGTGTCATCAATCATATCCGATCTTATTGCCATAGATGAGAGCATTGTGGATCTTAAGAATAGAAAGAAAGACACAGACAATCTTCTATTCATATTGATAGTGGCAATTGTATTCATATTGTTAAGTTTAATACCAAATCTGGGTCTTTATCAAGAAGTATTCATGATATTGAATTATCTTCTCACGATTTGTATCGTCATGGTTGCTTTACCCTCCCTCAGTACGTTCCTTGCGGATCACGAAAAAGGAACGGTTAAGTTCTGTGATAAATTATGTGAGATTTCTGACGTTTTGGGGTTGGGGATAGCTCCACTGGATGTCAATATCGTAGATATTCCGATGAAAAAATACAGGATATACGCCATAGTTACTCTGGGTGCCTTTGGGATATATTGGTTGATCCGTATATTTGCAATAAGGAATAAACATTACATGGAACAATGGTATTTCGAGGATTGTCTTTTCGTATCTTTAGAAGAACACATGGTGGAAAAGCTCGATTCATTCGAGGATGATGATGGAGATGTTACAATATCTCCTAATGTTGGTATTCAAATGTTATAAAATGTCATCATTAGAAGATATATTATTTCAGATAATTTATAATAA
The DNA here is from genome assembly GCA_963676235.1 of Candidatus Methanomethylophilaceae archaeon. Taxonomy (GTDB): domain Archaea; phylum Thermoplasmatota; class Thermoplasmata; order Methanomassiliicoccales; family Methanomethylophilaceae; genus JALNYB01. The sequence continues at coordinate 24,267 of OY781044.1, read as the reverse complement.
AAGATAATGTTCTCCTTGTGAGTCGTATTGGGTTCATTTCCCGCGCGTCTTAGAGGGAAGTGAATGGCCAGTAAAACTACTATTCTAATTTTGACATGTGTTTTAGTCGCATCTGCCGTTGGTGGATTCATATTATTGAATTCTAATGGTTCCTCAGGGAATACGGTCGGTTATTATGATGGGAATGTTCTGATCAAAGAGCAGAATTTTTCAGGGAATTTCATCGCTTCAGAGTTCAGTAATCCGAACCGAGACGGCGATTATACATTCTTTGGATGGAGCACATTGCCGGAAGGGAAGGGCATCAGATACGCTACCAATGATAAGATATCTACCGACCGAAGTCTGAAATTATATGCAATGATTGCAGACGGAACTCTGAAGGACAGGGGAAACAGTCTTGTCGATTTCAGTCTGTCAGGAATTCATGCGGATACAGATCAGGTTTATGTCGATACGAGTTTCATTGGTTATTCTGATAAAGTAAGGGTCTCGTATGATACTATGAGACTCATAGCGGATTCGAATTCTTCATTGAAATTGAGTTTTGATAATGAGGTCGATATTGTTTTGGATAAGGATGCAGTGAGTCACTGCACATCCAAGATGCCTGTTGGAATGCCGCTTTTGATTAATTATCACATGGATCAGGATGTGGGTACGATGGGGGTGTCTATTATTTCTGATTCAGAGATATCGGCGCTTGCCAGCGGAAATATCATGTTTTCAGTAATGTCGAACGACGGCTCTTCTATGAAAGCATTCGAAGGAAAGAAGATTATACACGATTCCTCAGGAACGGAAAGCAAGAAGATAACCTTCATTACGAACAACATCTCAGATTTCAGAGTTGTTGAGTTGTTTGATATAAATGCCGAAACGGAAGATGGTTCTTCGATAGATATAGATAAGGCCGACAATCTGATATTTTCTGTAAAATCTTCAGATTATTATGATACTTGTCATATGTTAGCTAAAGGCGATACTTTCTCTTTAGAGCCGTCATCGAGGTCGTATCATCTCGATGTAGTTGGTGTTTCAAAATCCAACAGCATATATGTTGTAAGCGGTATTTCGCCGATCAACATAATTTTGGTCGAAGGCGATCCGACATACAATATAATCCTACCTGAAGATCAGTTGGGATATAGTTTGACCTCGGATGTATCCATAATATCTGAAGGCGGAAGATGCGTTGTTACATATTCTTTGAAAAGCGGTTACATGGATGACGATCTTATCATACTTCTGAATGGTTTTGTTGTTGAACATGACGGAATGAACCGTATTTACATTTCAGATGTGAAAGAGGACCAGATATTCTCCGTTTCCGGCGTATTGGACAAAAGGACATACACTATAACGGTTCCGGAGGATCAGATCGGATACATGCTCACAGCATCCGAGACCCTCATTCATTACGGTCAGTCTTATGAGATCACATATGTTCTGAATCCTGGATATGAGCAGGGTTCGTCATTTAAGATATCTGCCAACGGCGGTGTCGGTCTGATATTTGCTGCAGGAACGGTCACAGTTGAGAATGTCCATGCTAATCAGATATTGATGGTCACAGGTGTTGATCCAGTGGATTACATGATAACGGGTGGCAACAATGTCGTCATCAAGGTGAATGGAGTATTAGCTTCAACCGCTACAGTGGAGGATATGATCACAATAGAGCCAGCAGCAGGTTATTCGCTGCCTTCTACGTTTAGGAGTAATATCTCAGGTTCGATAACTGCATGTGAAGGAGGATACAAGATCACAGGAAATGTGACTTTCCCTTCGATATCAAAGCTGACAGTCGGAAACAATGTGCTTGTGAACGGAGCAGGTGAGAATTCTGTAATTTATGTTTGTTCAACAGATCTGTCATCAATCTCTGCCAAGGCGGGATACAGTCTTCCGGATAATTACAGCACGACCATCTCAAGTATTTCAGGCGCGACTCATACTTCAGCCACCACATACATGTTCGCTGATGATGTTTCATTACCGTCAATATATAAGGTCCAGTACATGGGATATTCTGCACAACATGCACAGTATTATCAGATATCTGGTTCTATAATTATGATACCATCAGATCCAATAAGGCTTGCATATGAATTTGTTAGATGGGATTTTACTGGGTCTATTGTTACATGTGATCTTATAATAAATTCTGAATGGAGCCCATGTGTATATCATGTAACCTTTGGTCCAAATCTTATCGTTAACGTTGATGGTATTACATATGTTATAAATGCGATTCGTGTTATGTCTATAAACTCAAGTCAATCTATTGTTATAAGAGCACCAGGGAATGCCAGTTTGCCTGAAGGATATGCTCCTAATGATTTGAATGGACGTATTCAACTGGGTGGGTATTACAGCGTGATTGGAGATTGTATTTTCCCAGGTCTATCTGAGATAATGTTTTCAGATGAGGTATACGATACTCCATCTGTTTATGCTGTTATTGGACATGAATATTATCCGCCGTCTTTGGATAATACAGATAATCTTATATTTTTAGGATGGAAACTCGATACGGAATTTATTTCTTCAATTACTGTTGTTAATTTGTCGTATGTTTTAACTGCTACGTGGATTTGATATCAAGTTGTACCTTAAATTATAAATAGCGTGTTTCTAATTGTGTTAGCAACCGTCTGAGGACTCAAAATGATCTTCAAGTTAGAACCTGCACTTATTCTTCTTATGTAAGTCAGTGAAAACTAGGACGGTTTGGTGGTTTTTATGAAAAAGCAACAAACCAGTGAAAACGCTAAGAATTTGGAACAAATGTTAGCAATTAGTCCATATAATCAGCTTGCGCTCTCTGGTGTGGGTCCCATCAAGGACATTCAGATCTTTGATACCACTCTGAGGGATGGTGAGCAGGCTCCTGGCATAGCATTGAGTCAGGACGATAAGGTTCGTATAGCTTTGGCTCTGGACGATCTCGGAGTGGACATAATGGAGGTCGGATTTGCGGCTTCAGGAGAAACCGAGAAAGAGACCATAAAGAAGATCGCAGATCAGAATCTGAATGCAACGATCTGCAGCTTAGCACGTTCGACGCGTTCGGATATAGATGCTGTGATCGATACGGGCGTGGATTACATTCACACATTCATTGCGACATCGGATCTGCATATGAAGTACAAGTTGAAGATGACCCCGGAAGAGGTCAAATCCAGGGCAGTGGACTCCGTAGAGTATGCCAGAGCCCACGGCATGAAGGTTCAGTTCTCATGTGAGGATGCTACCAGATCCAATCTGGATTTCATGAAAGAGGTTCTGCTGGAAGTACAGAATGCAGGCGCATGCGCCGTTAACATTCCGGACACAGTGGGAGTAATAATTCCTAAAGCAATGGAACATCTGATTAGCGAGATCCACAAGACCGTGAAGATCCCGATCTCAGTGCATTGTCATAACGACATGGGATTGGCAGTTGCCAACACCATCGCCGCAGTGGATGGAGGAGCAACGATCTGCCACGTATGCGTGAACGGTATCGGCGAGAGAACAGGAAATGCAGCCTTGGAGGAGGTCTGTCTGAACTTATTCGCCAATTACGGCGTTCAAACTGTCGATATGAGTAAGATCGCAGCCACGTCGAAGATCGTCGAAAGGGTCACAGGATTCAATATGGCTTACAACAAGCCTATCGTGGGAAGGAATGCCTTCGCACATGAATCTGGAATCCATGTTCACGGAATAATGAACAACACGGCAACTTATGAACCATTCCTGCCTGAATTGGTAGGAGAGGACAGACACATCATCATTGGAAAACATTCCGGCGTGCATTCCATACAGGATAGGCTGGATAAGCTGAAGATCAAATTCCCGGCAGACCACATGTCTGAACTGATGGATACCATAAAGAAGATGGCGATCAGTGGAAAGACGATCGATGATGCAGAACTGATAGCGATCACAGACAACATTCTGTACAAGAAAGGAATGACCCGGAGAATAGTATCCCTGGATCAGTTGGCTGTTATGACAGGAAAGGATCTGACATCCACAGCTACGGTTTCGATCACCATAAAAGGTGAGAAGAGGACCACGGCAGAGATCGGAGTCGGTCCGGTGGATGCTGCGATCAATGCTATCAAAAAGGCTGTTAACAGCAATATCACTATGGAAGAGTACAAACTGAGTGCGATAACCGGTAAAAGCGATTCTATATGTGAAGTCACTGTAATGGTGAAGAATGTTCAAAACGATGGAAATCTGGCTGTCGGACATGCAGTAGGTCTGGATATCGTCGAGACCTCGGTAGATGCAACGATGGCTGCCATCAATAAAGACTTTGCAAGACAGGGGAATGCCTAATGGGAAAAACAATCGCAGAAAAGATTCTATCTAAAAAATCAGGGACTGACGTAACAGCAGGTGAGATCGTAGTCGCAGATGTAGACTATGTCATGGTCAATGATGTCACAGGTCCAATAGCTTTTAGAGAGTACGATAAGATCGGAACAGACAAGATGTTCAAAGACAGGATGGTCCTGATTCCGGATCACTACGTTCCTAACAAGGATGTAGCCTCAGCCGAGCAGGCTAAGGAGATGAGGGATTTCGCAAAAGAACATGGTATCAAGAACTACTTTGAAGTAGGAAAGGGCGGAGTATGCCACCAGTTGATGATAGAAGAAGGATTCGCAGCACCCGGAAGGCTCATCGTAGGTGCGGATTCGCACACATGCACATACGGCGCTATCAACGCTTTCTCGACAGGTATCGGTTCAACAGAGGCAGCTGTGGCCTTCGCCACAGGGCACCTGTGGTTCAAGGTTCCCGAGACCATCAAGGTCGAACTGACCGGTAAATTCAACAAATATGTCGGTGGAAAGGATCTGATAATCAAGATCATCACCGATATCGGTGTCGATGGTGCCAACTACATGGCATTCGAGTTCCACGGACCGGGTATCGCCAACATGAGCATCGCGGATAGACTGGCAGTTTCCAATATGGCTATCGAGGCTGGTGGAAAAGCAGGCATATTCCCATGCGACGACAAGACAAGAGAGTACATCAAGAACTCCGTGAAAGGAGAGTACACGCCGGTTGAGGCCGATCCGGATGCTAAATACATCAGGACACTGAAATACGATCTGTCTAAGATAGAATCGATGGTCGCATTCCCGCATCTGCCCAGCAACGGACATGCGGTGAAAGATACCGATGTGAAGATCGATCAGGCCTATCTGGGTTCATGTACGAACGGACGTATCGAGGATATGCGCATAGCAGCTTCTATCATCAAGGGAAGGAAGGTCAATCCCGATGTCAGGTTCCTGGTGGTCCCTGCCACTCAGAGAGTATACCGTCAAATGCTGGATGAAGGATTGATGCAGATATTCCTGGATGCAGGCGCGTTCATATCAGGACCTACGTGCGGAGCATGTCTGGGAGGATACATGGGTATCCTGGCAGCCGGAGAAAGGGCAGTTTCATCAACCAACAGGAATTTCATCGGAAGAATGGGCGATAAGGATTCAGAAGTGTATCTGGCAGGTCCCGAAGTGGTCGCAGCATCTGCGATTGCGGGAAAGATAATCACACCTGATAAGCTGGAGGGATTCTGATGGCAAAAGCAGAAGGAAGAGTATGGAAGTTCGGTGACAATGTCGATACCGATCAGATCATCCCTGCAGAGCGTCTGGTCTCCACAAACTTAACTCATCTGAACGATTTCATATTCGAAAAAGTAAGGCCAGGATTCGCCAAAGAGGTGAAGAAAGGAGATATTCTGGTAGCAGGAAAGAATTTCGGATGCGGTTCATCGAGGGAACATGCACCGTTATCTCTGATAGAAGCAGGATTCACATGCATAATAGCAGAATCGTTTGCACGTATATTCTACAGGAACTCGATGAATATCGGCCTCCTGCTGATAGAATGCAAGGCAGATGTAAAAGAAGGAGACACCGTACAGGTCTGCATAGATTGCGGAAAGGTCAAGGATCTGAATTCCGGAAAAGAATTCTCATTTCCAAAGTATCCTCCGTTCATCACTGAGCTGATAGAATCGGGCGGTCTAATCAATCTAATCAAGGAGGGAAAGTTTTGAAACACATAGCGATCGTGCCGGGAGACGGTATAGGTAAAGAGGTAATAGCCGTAGGTACAGATGTATTGGATGCAGTCACACAGATCTCCTCATTCGATTATGACGGAGAGATGTTCAACATCGGAAGCGAGAGATATCTCAGTACAGGAGAGCTCCTCACTGATGAGGACATAACTGAACTCGGAGCAAAGGATGCCATCTATTTCGGAGCTATCGGGGACCCGAGGGTCAAACCTGGTATTCTGGAACAGGGTATCCTCCTCAAGATGAGGGCGGTCTTCGACCAGTACATAAATCTCAGACCCGTGACATCATGGTTCCCATTCGTCCCTTTGAAAAGAGAAGTACCATTCGATATGCATTTCCTAAGAGAGAATACCGAGGATTTCTACATGGGAATGGGCGGAATGTTCATCGAGGAAGAATCTGCAATCGATTCCAAGAGGTCGGATAGCTACTATGCCAATGTAAACGCCAAGAGAGGTCTTTACGATCTTGAGGTCCATCTGAAGGCAAAGTCGTCCAATCCAGATGATTTCGCATTCGAATTGGGTGTCCTTTCAAGAAAGGGCATTACAAGATTCGCCGATTATGCATTCAACTATGCAAAGGAGAGAGGCGAGGATAAGATAACACTTGTCGATAAGGCGAATGTGATCACTTCGACATACGGAATGCAGAGGCAGATCTTCCAGGATAAATCCGCGGAGTATGGAATCAAACTCGAATTCATGTTCGTTGATGCTATGGCGATGGCAATGATAGTGCGTCCCGAGACATTCGGAACCATCGCTGTACCAAATCTGTTCGGAGATATCCTAACGGATCTCGGAGCACAGCTCCAGGGCGGACTCGGAATGGGCGGAAGCGGAAACATCAATCCCAACGGAGTTAGCATGTTCGAGCCTATTCACGGATCGGCACCCGATATTGCAGGACAGGGAAAAGCAAATCCGATAGCGGCCATCTTGGCGGCGCAGATGCTCTTGGAGAACCAAGGTTTCCCCGAAGAGGGTAAAATGCTTCATGATGCTGTAAGGTATTGTCTGGATGAGAATAAGACCACACCCGATCTTGGCGGAAAATTGACTACTGCCGAAGTAGGAAAAGTGGTTTGCGAGTACATACTCAATCAGAAGAAGTGATAAATTTGCTTAGTCTGGAGCTTCGTCTTGAATATGATGATGAGAAGACGGCGAAAGCCGTCTATACAGCCATCGAGCCCGATAATAAAGGATATGTGGACTCGGAACTCCAGGGAAAAAACATTTTACTGAGTATGAGGTCAGAGACCGCCGGCAGTATGAAGAATACCGCCGACGATCTTCTGGCTTGCATAAAGATCGCTGAAGAGGCCTCAGGCCTCATCTTCGTCGTCTCCGGCCCCGCTGCGGATCTTGACAGCGACACCCTTTTTGAATGATTTGATCTCGCTTGTTATGAGCATCGCGCGTCCTGTTGCGATGACCTTGTCATTCTTATCGACGACTATGGCCTCATCCATAGGGACGAGATTCTCATCACATGATATTGTGAATTGACAGAATACGTTTCTGCCTTGTGCCACAAATGGAACTGCGTCGTCCATGATGACGACTCTCATATGAGGTGCAGGTACCGCTGCTGCGATGCGGGTAGCTCCTTCCACTCTCAATGTGTACAATCCGTCACCTGCACGCATTGAAAGGACGTGCTCCCCATCAGAGATGACATTCCTGATCTTTCCTGTCTTCTTACTGACAACGAGTTCTATATTTCCTTTGAACAGCGCATCGGTGGCTTCTATACCGAATTGGTATCTGGAGACAGCTTTTGCTCTCAGAAGATCCGCGTCGTATTCTTCGGTACCATCTAGAGGAACATCTTCTCCTTCGATCACTTCATCGAAGTTCTTGTCCAGGAAAGCGGATGTAAGTGAATCTGATTCCATGGCGGTATCGATGTCGTCTTCTTCAGGGAAGAGTGACTGTGCCAGAGGATATATCTCATCCAATTCTGCGGGTACTGGGCCAAATGGTGATACGACTATCGGTGTGTATCCGGCCTTTCTCGCTTTGTCGAATTCGGCTGCGAACGGTCTGCTGTAAGGTTTCGAATCTCCGCCGAAATAGATCGCGGCCTTGTTCGTTGGTGGCACGTATCTGTCGTCGATTCTGTCGATGTATCTCCTGAATACCGGGCGTCCTCTTGTTTCTGATCCGGTATAGAACATAGCGCTTGTCCTGCTGATCGGATCGTATTTCTCCATGAATTCCTGATATTCCTCAAGTCTTCTGAGTGCACTGAGGAGTGCGGGATGCGCCCTGCACCTCATCTCTGCCAATTCCCAAAGACGTCCTTCGTTGAGGTATCTCTTCACAAGTGCCAGTTCACCGGTTATCTGGTAAAGGTTGTGTCTTGCAATGGTTTTCATCTTCGTCTTCTTATCGAGTTTCCTCAAGGTTTGAAGTGTGAGACCGCGACAGGCGGGACAATTACAATCTAATGATTGCATATCCTGAAGACGGAATGTTCCGTCAATGAACATCAGTCTGTCGTCACGTGCGAATTTAGCATATGATGCAGAGTCGAAGAGATCGCAACCCATAAGTGTCGCAAGGGCAAGGATCATTGGATGTCCGGCACCGAAAAGGTGGACCGGACGGTTGGGGTTGAGACCTTTTTTAGATGATAATATCACGTCAACGAGTTCTGAGTAACGGTACTGTTCCATGAGAGGAACGACCCCGCCTATCGGATGGACATCGATATCCATATCTGCCATGCTTCTGGCACAGTTCTCTCTCAGGTCGGGGAATATGGATCCCTGACCAACACCGTTGAGCATCATCTCTCCTTTCATTTCACACGCTTTCTGTGTTCTTTCAAGGGTTATCTCAATGGATTTCTCAGTTTCCTCTTTGGTCCAGAACGGTTCTGTGAAGATATCGAGAACTGTTCCTATATCGGTACCAATGCTTTTTTGGAACTCTATCATCTCTTCGTTGGTGACCTCTACAGTTCCGTACATATGGCTCTGGAAAGTTCCAGAATCCGTCATTATGATTCCCGGGAAGTCTAACATTTCGTGGAGTCCGACGGCTTGAGCTTTCTCATGGAGGTCGGGGGTATTCTTTATGATGTATGAATTTGTGATAAGTGCTTTGAACCCGAATTCTTCGTACAATTCTCTAGGCGTGACGGTGCATATCTTGGGATTGACCACCGGCAGTAATGCAGGTGTTTCCAAAATTCCGTGTTTAGTCTCGAATTTTCCGATCCTAGCGAGTCCGTCTCTCTTAGTTATCTCAAACATCAAGCAAGGGATTGGGACGGTTGATTTAAAGGATTCTGTTTTCGTTTATGTCTGCGAACACTTTCGAGATGGCATTTTTGACTAGAATATCGGGGATATCTTCTATGATGTCCTTCTTCCAATCGAGAGTCGGGCGGTCGAATTTTACTATCTGAACGGTTCCATGGTCGCAACTTTCATCTGTATCGAGTATTTTGATCTTCAATCCGTTGAGGACGTCGTGCACGTCTTTGCCGTTGATGTATAACATATTGGGGCCGTCATGTACGGTATTGATGAATTTTGAAGAGATATCTGCCATCTGCATTTCGCAGACAAGATTCGTCAGATAGTCAGTCATGATCTTGACGGAAGATCTTCTGATGTTTTCGGGGTCCTTAGGTTCGGCCGAGTGTCTGTACTCAATATCGATCATTGCCATGAGTGGGGAATCGCGATAAACGATTAAAAGTATATTGCATATATTTATCAGGTTTATGCCTATAAAACTCCAGTTATCTTTATCACGAAGGACATCTATCAGACGTGTTATGTTGCATATGGGCATTCATCTTTCTGGAGGAGATGACTGTAAATTGGTCATCCTTATGAGGAATGATCTTAAAATGGGAAAAGGAAAGATCGCCGCTCAGGCGGCACATGCAGCAGTTAACTGTGCTTTTGCAAGTAAAAAGAAAGATTCTAGGACTTTCGATGATTGGTTCAAATGTGGACAGACGAAGGTCGTTCTCAGAGTAGATTCTGAACAGGAGCTTTTCGATTTCAAGGCTATAGCAGATGCCCAGGGTCTTGTCAATTCATTGATAACGGATGCTGGAAGGACTCAAATAGAACCGGGTTCAAGGACATGTCTTGGTATAGGCCCGGCTTCCAGCGAGGTTCTTGATAAGATAACTGGCGAGCTCAAAATGCTTTGAACTTACGGAGCAATGATATTTGATTTCCTTATCTGGATCAAGATTTAGCTATCGGCACGATATATTTTAATCAAAAGACTGGTTTGTTAATATTATTACGATTTTTAATGACAAATATCCTTTAAATGTAGATGTTCGAACATATGATATTCGAACATCATAGTATGTAGGTATTTTCTTGAGACAGTATGATCTGTCATAGGGTGAGATTAAAGGAGATTATACATTGTTATTCAATATACAACTTATAATATTTTTATGGCCTTGGTAAGAACAATTAGATGACGTTTTTACGAAGGCTCCTGTGGGCATTTCACACAATTTGAAGAACTTAATTTCTCATTGGATGGATGATTACGCCTAATCTGCGATTGGATTATAAATATTCTTTAAACTTGACAATGGATGATACATCCATCTAATATTAATCATACAATATTTTGGACGGCATGTCTATCGTTTCGGAGATGTCAGGCATTCATGAATGTTTTTGACAACAAAGGAAAAAGAAACCTGAAACCACAGAATTGTCTGTGGCATTAGATACATCGTAATAATCATCAATCGATATCTGAAATTTCAATCAATTTCTGGATGTGTATTATCCATGTATCATAATCAATCAAAACTAAAGAATCGAAGGTAATTGAAAATGAAAAAAAATGCAACAAGGCTGTTTGCGACCATTCTACTTGTAGTGGTCCTGGCGATACCTGTAATTGCTATACAAACAGACAGTTTGGGATCGGCAGATACAGGATCGGAAACAACTACGATGACTTCTGGCCTCGATCTGCAAACAGATCAGGAAACTCCAACTAAAAGCGAAGAAGTAGTTCTAAAATGGATTGTAAGCAAAGAAACACTCGAAGGGACTGAAATGAAAAGTGAAGACTGGGATTGTGTTCCTAGCACGCCTGTCATAGTCGGCGATTATGCGTACGTGCGTATACACGGATATCTTTACAAACTCTCTATGGAGACGGGAGAATCTGTTGCTTCTGTTACTTCTAAAGCAGGGAATTTCATGTACGGTCATACAGTGGATTATGCTGACTACAATGGAGGTATAATACTAGATGGACTTTGCGGGATCGCATACGATCTCAATCTGAAGCAGCTCTATACTTTCGATGCCACATATTCCAAGATGACATATTATGATGGATACATCTACGGAATGGGTACATCATTGGTAAAATATTCTGCTGTCGATGAAGATACAAATTCGATGAGTGAGGTAAAAAGTTCAGTCTCCGGATGGAATTGTACAATAGGTGCAAGTCTATATCCAATATTCATAGGAGATTATGGATATACTATCGATAATGGATTAACTTCTTTCAAATTATCAGATGGTTCACTTGTAGATAATTATTCAATCAGTGGTAACTTTAATTCAGAGCTAACTTACTATGAGAATCATATCTATGCAACAACATACACAGGAGGCATATTCTCAACAACCGATATTCCAGGGACAGTAGTGTCTGTTCCTGTAGATATAGCCACTGGACAATTGGATTCTGAAAATACAAAAATACTTCAGTTGACAGATTCAAAGAATAACTCTTCGTTACTGATATGCAACGGATGGGGTTATGTGAACTGTCAGGATTATTTCAGAGTCATCGACATATCCACCATGGAGGTCGTTGCACAGATTGGCGGAACATATGCTGCCCGTGGTAATATGGCGATGTCTACCGGATACATCACCGATGATGCAGACGGATACAAGGTCTATCTGTATGTGATACCTTATCAAGATACGGGTACGATATCTGTATATTCTGATTCAATCATAAATGGGGAGCATGTTCTCGAACGTACAGAATTAACCAATATGGGCCTTAAACAATACAATACCGAGACCGTATGTTTTGGTAACAATGGCGAATTAGTGTGGCATAACGATGCAAAATGCTTATATTGTTATGCAAAGACGAATCAATGGGACGGTGCCGAGGTCGGCGATGTAAATGCAGACGGGGAACTCGATCTCAAGGATGCAGTTCTCATTTCACAGTATATTGTGGGTAATGTAAGTTTTTCAAATGCTCAGGTCATACTTGCAGATTATAACAATGATGGTGCAGTCACATTAAAGGATGCGGTGTTAATAGCAAAAAGAGAAAGCTCTGCTTATTCAGTGACGATAAACATAAGCCCATCCGATGCAACGGACTCAGTATTGACCATATACTCCGATGAAGGATTGAGTAATCAGATCAATTATAAACTCTATTCATCTGGAACGTACTACTATACAATAAGTTCAGAGTGGTATGAAACATACAACGGCAGTTTCACTGTAGACGATGAAGATATCATCGTTGACGTGTCTCTTACACAAAAATCTTCAGATTCATTCTACACAATAACCGATGATGGAGATATAACAGCATATAGTGGGCCAGGAGGGGATGTTGTGATCCCAGATACCATCAATGGAATATCGCCTTTGAAATTGAGTGCATATGCGTTCTCTAATCATAACACAATAGCCTCTGTAACACTATGCGATAGTATATCCACCTTAGAAGACAAAGCATTCAATGGATGCAAACTGCTGGAAACGATAAATATCGGTAATGGAGTATCATCCATGACATCAGGTGCCATTGTTAATTGCATACTTCTAAAAGCAGTCAATGCAGGTGCAGATAATTCGTCATACATGTCCGTGAGTGGAGTATTATATTCAAAATCTACCATGTCTATGCTTATTTTACCAGCTAATGTAACAGATATAACCATTCCATCGGGCGTTACAATAACCAATAGTATGTTCTATCGTCACAGTTCTTTAACCAACGTCGTTATAGAATCAGGTGTGATATTCACAGGCAACGATGCATTCTCAGGCTGTAGTGCCTTGAAGACTGTTACGCTGTCTCAAGGTCTGACATCTATAGGAAGATCCGCATTCAAGGATTGTACTTCATTGGAGAGTATAACAATCCCGGGAAGTATCAAAAACTTGCCCGACGGATTATTCGTGAATTGCACATCTTTGAAATACGCTATAATCATGGAAGGAGTAGAGACGATAACTTCTCCTAGTTATATGTTCTACAATACAACAAATTTGAGTTATGTGTCGCTGCCAAATACACTGACATCTGTAGATGGTGCGTTGATATACAATGCTCCTGCCTTGGAGTCGATTGTCATTCCTAACGGATTGACGTCTATATCTAACGTATTTGTGTACAATTGTCCCAATTTGAAGTCAATGTCGTTTGGTTCAAGCATAACCACTGTGAATTTGGGATCAGCATTTAGTGGTTTGGAGACAGTCTATCTTGGAGCCAGTGTAAGTTCGGTAACGATCTCGGCGCCCAATCTAAAGAATGTGTATATCGATAGTAAAAACACTCACCTAAAAATGATAGATGATACATTGTACAGCTATGATATGAAAACATTGTACTCTCATCTTGCTGGAAGCACTATCGAGTCTGTAACGATACCTGATTCGGTGGAGACGATATCTGCTTCTGCCTTCAATGGATCCACATATCTGAAATCAGTGATTCTTGGAAGCGGTGTCGCATCAATAAGTGACAAGGCATTCAGTGGATGTACGAATCTGCAGAGCATCATCATAACCGATTCTGTAACTACTTGCGGTAACTCTGTGTTCAAAGGATGCACCAGTCTTACGTCTGCAACAATCGGAGACGGGTTGACTTCCATTCCTTCGAATACGTTCCAGGGATGTACCGGTCTGAAATCAATAACGATACCGAATAAAATAACATCAATTGGTAATTATTCGTTCTATCAATGTACAAGTCTCGAATCAGTGATCATCGGAAACGGTGTCACATCAATAGGGACCAGTGCATTCCAGGGATGTACAGGTTTGACCTCTTTGACGATAGGTAACGGAGTTCAGACCATCAATAAGAACTCATTCAACGGATGCTCTGTTCTGAGTTCTGTTGATATACCGGATTCAGTGACTTCTATCGGAGATACAGCATTCCAAAACTGTGATGCATTGAAATCGGTGAGCATAGGTAGCGGTTTGACAACACTGGGTAAGAATGTTTTCGCGGGTTGTCCCATCGAATCCATGACTGTCGATAGCAACAATACAGCATTCGTTCTCGAGAACGGTGCGTTTTCAGATATTGCAAAGACCAAGATAATCTACTTTGTAAGCGGAATTACCGGATCATACACTGTACCATCGACTGTTGTCGAGATAGCGGAATATGCATTCTACAAGTGCAGTCTAACATCTTTGACGATATCAGATAATGTGACGACTTTAGGAGGTTATTCTATTGGAGGTACTGATCTCGAATCACTTTACATAGGTAATGGAATCAAGACGATAGGTGAAACTGTTCTTGCAGGCTGTACAGGATTGAAATCTGTAACCATTGGTAGCAGCGTAGTAACAATCAATGAAAAAGCATTTGTGAACTGCCCGATAGAGACCATGAGCGTAAGCGATAACAGCAAGGTATTTGTCTTCGAGGATCATGCATTGATGGACAGAGCAAAGACCAAGATAATCTACTTTGCAGGCGGAATTACCGGATCTTATACTGTTCCATCGACTGTTACTGAGATTCTTACATATGCATTCTACAACTGTAGTTTGACATCTCTGACAATATCTGATAATGTAACTACTTTAGGACAATATTCCATAGGCGGGGATAATTTGGAAACAGTGAATATCGGCAGCGGTATCACAGAGATCGGTAGAAGTGTTTTCGAAGGTTGCAAAGGATTGAAATCTATTGTTATCGGTGATGAAGTCACAACTGTCGGATATAAATCTTTCAAGGATTGTACTGCATTAACATCTGTAACAATGGGCAAAAAGGTTACTACAATAGATCAATACGCATTCTACGGTTGTACTTCATTGAACTCCATAGCTATAGGAAACATTGTGAATGTCATAGGCAACTATGCATTCTGTAATTGTACAGCCCTGACCTCTGTAACGATTCCAGACAATGTCACCCGTATCAATTCTTCTGCGTTCATGAACGACAGTAGTTTGGTCGCTGTTTATTTCGAGGGTACTATTCCTAGTATAGCCAACAATGCATTCAACGGCGTCAGTGAAAATATCGTCTATTACTCGCATGGTGATAATTCAAAATACGGTGTAACGAATGGATCATTCTATTATGTCTCATTGTATGTCGGCGAGAGCAATCTCGTGAAAGAGGTCATAGTCGTAGATGGTCAGAGTTTGGATCTGACCCTTTATACTTCGACATATCTGAATCTTTCTGGAGTGACAATAACCTCTTGGAATACTATGTTCGATGGTACTGGAACGTCGTATGCTGCAAGTATCTGTGTTGCCGGGGCAGATATATCCCTATACGCACAGACTGTGTCTAAAGGAGTATAAAATTCGGAGCGATGAAAATGTTCAAACCACAATGGGGAGTAGTAGTCATGTTGACGGTTATCGTCATGGTGGCGGCTATATTCCCCTTTATTTCCTTCTCATCAGAAGGAACAAATGCTCCGATGATGACCATCAGTGACGACTCGGCAAGGGCCGGATCATCTTCGGATGTGAATTTTTACACATCCGATGTAACACTCTCAGCATTCAAATTTGTAATAACCTATGATGAAGATCTCGAAGCCTATGCGGTGGAAAGCGGCATATCTGGTGGTTATTTCAACTACTGTTGTTCTGAAGGCCAGACCACTGTAACGTGGTTCTCTGCAGAGGATACTGAGCTTAGCGGTCTGTTATTTTCCATTTCCTTTAATATAAATGGAGACGCAGAGGGAAAATACGTCATATCTGCATTGTGTGACTCAGATAATACATTCAATGAGACTGAGGAAGTAGATGTTGAATGCATAGATGGGAGCATAACGATATCAGATTCGACAGGTGTACCCGAGATCTATGCAAACAGCGTATCGGTGCATCCCGGAGAGAATGCCAATATGGTGTTCTGTATTCATGATGCATCATTGTCTGCTTTCAAGTTCAGGATATCATACGATGATGCATTCGATGTGTCAAAAGTATCGTCAAGTTTGATGGAGGGTGTCTTCGAGTATAAGATATCAGATGATTATGTTGACGTTACTTGGTTCAGTGGTTCTAGTGTGGGTATGAATGGAGACGTATTCACGATAACCTTCACTGCAGGTAATGACATAGGAACATACGAGGTCCCCATCGAATGTGATCAAAAGAACACATTCAATGGTAGTTTGACAAATGTCAATCTGTCCATATCTGAGGGTAACATACAGGTATCGTCAGATGTACCAGTGGCTGTGCCTGTGACAGGCATATCTTTGAATACGGATAATGTAAGCATCGCTGTAGGAGATTCGAAGAGCATCTCTGCCACGGTATCGCCTTCAAACGCTACTAACAAGACCGTCATCTGGTCATCTGGTGATGAATCCATAGTCACTGTTTCCTCCAACGGTACGGTTTCCGCTGTTTCCGTCGGTACTGCCGTTGTAAAAGCATTTACAAGAGATGGAGGATATGCAGCGACCTGCACAGTCATCGTCACAGAACCGCAGGCGGTATTGCACACGTATTCATTCTTCATCCAGATGCAGGTGGATTCGGACAAGGTCAACAATTCGTCGTTCTCGGCGAACGATCTAAAGGCCGGATTCACCATAACCGGTGAAGGATACAACGCGGGAGAGGCGCTTCAGGATGCATGCGACAAGAACAACATCCAATGCTCTCTGTACAGCGGGGGCCTGCTCAAAAGCTGGATCGACAACCTGTTCGGTCTCGGCGATGTGAGTGAAGGCAACGGCGTATGGACGTACTGGGCGCAGT
Source organism: Candidatus Methanomethylophilaceae archaeon (assembly GCA_963676235.1). Classification (GTDB taxonomy): domain Archaea; phylum Thermoplasmatota; class Thermoplasmata; order Methanomassiliicoccales; family Methanomethylophilaceae; genus JALNYB01. The sequence continues at coordinate 7,159 of OY781044.1, read as the reverse complement.
ACCACAACGGATCTTACAATGACCTGTCTTTGGGATGGTACACGGACGGAGGTTCGTTCTCGATCATCAGATTGACGTCCGCGTCTAGCGGGGAGATAATAACATACGTCAACGGTGTGGCATTGAACAAGACATCGATGTCCTTGACAGCAGGCGGCAGCGAGACGCTCACGGCGACCGTATCGCCGTCGGATGCGACCATCAAAGACGTCACCTGGTCTTCCAGCAACCCATCCGTCGCTACAGTTGACAGTAACGGCAAGGTCACCGCGGCATCCAACGGAACATCGGTGATAACCGTCACAACGGACAACGGGAATTTCAAAGCCATATGCACCGTCACCGTAGGCAATACGACCGTGGCGGTCACCGGCGTATCCATCAGCAGCAGTTCGGTGACGTTGACATCGGATACCGAGGTCCTTACGGCAACGGTATCGCCCGGCAATGCGGCGAACAAGAACGTGACGTGGTCCTCGAGCAACACATCCGTTGTAACAGTATCTAACGGCGTCCTCACACCCGTGAGTGCGGGAACGGCCGTCGTAACAGTGACGACGGAAGATGGAAGATTCACAGCAACATGTTCTGTCACCGTCAAAGCGGTCAAAGCGATTGATATATCGGTCACGCCGGTCACCGACAACGACGGAAACACGTCTGCCAAGATAACCGACGATCAGATAGCTTCTGCCGTCAAGAGCATAAAAGGAAGCGCAGGCGGGGATTCCAAGCCTGTCGTCACGGCAGACTTATCCGTCGGCGGCAGTTCGGGTTCTTCCGCATTGACGGTTTCGTCATCTGCTCTCAAGGATCTCGCGGACGTGTCCGCGGATCTGAGGATCGTGACCGATCGCGGAACCGTATCGCTGAACCCGGAGACATTGGCTTCCCTATCTGCAGAAGGCGACGGGGACGTGGTTATCGCCGTAGCCGATGTGGATGTCGGAACTCTTACGGACGAACAGAAGGAAAAGGTCGGAGACGGCCTCGTCGTATCGTTCAACGTTACTGTGAACAACAGCGCCGTGCACGAGCTCGGAGGGACCGTTTCGGTAACGGTCCCGTACGAACTCGAGGACGGGCAGGATGCCTCGCAGGTGACGGTATGGTACATGGATGACGAAGGCAACATGGATCCCGTATCGTGTTCCTACGATTCCGTCAACAAAACGGTGAGATTCACGACGGACCACTTCTCGTATTTCGTCATAGAATACGGCGTAAGTGTGGATGACGGCGCCGGCGCACCCGGCGCGGATTACACGCTGGCCGTCGCGATAATAGCCATTGCATTGATCTTGGCAGGGATCGGAGCGTACATGTACAGGAGGTCCAGAGGAGCCGAATGATCGGCAGACCCGAATATACCTCTTTAAAAGGAAGGGGACGGTTTCCCGTCCTCTTCTGCAATAAAACAGCTACGTGATTTAGTAATTTATAGAATCCCTTATCGATTCCTGGTAGAGATAAATATACGATATGCGATGTATCACACCATGTTAGACAGAGAATCCCAATATGATGGCTGGGATAGAGAAGTCCTCGACCTCCATAAGGAATCGTTATTGGACAGATACGATGATCTTAGAAGTACGGATAACGGGATGTACGACCGTGTTTCCGTGTCACTTCTGTTCAACAGTATCATATTGACAACCACGGCGACACTGGTATCTTTCAAAGATTACGGAGATGGAAGCAAATTCATCCTTACCCTCGGTATGATCTCATTGGTCCTATCATTATCATTGTCGATGGTTGTCGTATTCCCTCATTCCAATTACAGGAAGCTGGATCCAGATCGTTTCGAAAAGTATAAGCAGGACATGTTCAGCATGCAGGTCCTCAGGGTAGAGGATCTGGAGCAGGGCATAAAGACAAAAGAGGTCGTAGTCCGCAGAAAACTGAATTTCCTCAGGTTTTCATCATTCGCATCGTTCATCGGTATCACTTGCATTGCAACAGCCATGATTTTGGATATGTTCATATGAATATGGTTTATGAATCGTCTGTCTATCTGGAGTAATCCATATTCTGATGAATCTATGATCGCATTCGAGGATGTCTTCGATCGGAGTTTTATTCTTCGCTATTTTTGCGGATCCAATCATATATGTGGAATCAAATACGGCAAGAATCTATGACAGATTTGGGATCATCGGTCTGCATGACCGACGACATCAGACATATTCCAGATGCTCCGCAGTCATAGACCTTTTTCACATTGTCTTTTGTGATGCCGCCTATCGCGAATACAGGTACAGATGATGCGTTGCAGATCTCTCTGAGATTATCAAGGCCTCTCGGTTCCATTCCGGGTTTGCAGAAGGTCTCGAAGATGTGACCGTAGATCACACTTTTAGCGCCCATGGCTATGGCTTCTTTCAGATCTTCGATACCATGAATAGAAACGTATAGATTCTTTTTCTTGCTGCATTCGTAGGAATATTTCTTTAGTAATGGCATAGGTAATTGAATGTCAGCGATGTTCAATTCATTCGCCACATCTGCAAATGAATTGACACAAATTGGAACGTTATATTTTGAACAGATGTTCCTGCATTCTTCTGCAAGGTCTTTATATTCGGCGTCGGAAAGGTCTTTTTCTCTGAGTATCAGCATATCGGGTCTTGCTTTTGCAATACTGTCGATCTGTTCCAGGAATGGAAGCCTGCTGTGCCTTCTGTCTGTTACTGCTATTATCATACTCTCACGTAATCATTGAATACTGGTTGCAGTCCGCGTTCCACAAGTGCTTTGCGCACTTCTTCCACATTCCTCGGATCGGAGATCTCGAACTGTTCGTCTCCTTTCTCTTCTTCCGCACGTCCGCCTATTCCTACACAGACTCCTGCGGATATCTTCGTTGCACACAAAGTGACGATGTTATTCCTGAATTTAGGACATTCTCTTGTAGAGATGGTCTCTCCCGCAAATGGCATGAATAATCTATATGCCAAAGCGGTCTGTAATAATTCTTTCTCGTGCACCTGATTCGTGTCCTCTTCGTTGTTGATAAATGGTCTCAGCCTCGGTAAAGAATACGATATTTCTGCATGAGGGTATTTTCTCTGCAGGAAATACGCATGTATGCCGCACGCGAATGCATCCTTCCTGAAATCTCCAAGACCCAGAAGAGCTCCGAACGCCACTCCTCTCATGCCTCCGATGAGTGCGCGTTCCTGTGCGTTGAACCTGTATGAGAATACGCGTTTAGGGCCTCCCAAGTGCAATTCAGAGTATCTCTGATGATCGTATGTTTCCTGGAACACAGTAACGTAATCCGCTCCGCATTCGCGGAGATAACGATACTCATCGCTGTTCATGGGATACACTTCTAGCCCTATGCTGGAGAAGTGTTTCGCAGCCGTCTTGACACAGTCTCCTATGTAAGTTACGTCAGATTTCGTTCTTGATTCCCCGGTAAGTATGAGGATCTCGGTAAGACCGGATTCTGCGATCTTCGTCATTTCTTTATCTACTTCTCCAATAGTAAGTTTGGCTCTGTGAATATTGTTGTCTTTGTTGAAACCGCAGTAGACGCATCTGTTCTCACAATAATTAGATGTGTAGATCGGAGTGAACATGCATCTTGAATTTCCGAAATGTTTTGCTGTTTCCTCTTTCGCCTTGATGGCTATCTTTTCCAGATAAGGTGTGGCGACAGGAGAAAGCAAAGCGCCGAAGTCGTTGATGTCCAAACGTTCTTTTGCAATGGCGTTCACAACGTCCTTTGCAGTGTAAGCGGAAGGATCGTATCTCTTCATAAGATCCAGGACCTTGTCCATAATATCGGATTCTATGTGTTCCATAGTGTCAAAGTATTCTTCGACATCGGTATATTCTTTCATATCATTCCTCTAGGAAGCCGGTCAGAGGGCTGGAGGCTTCTGCTTTGTTTTCCAATATGCGTCCGAGACCTGCAAGATGCGCCATCCTGCCTGCTTCGATCGCCATTTTGAAGGCAGTTGCCATCGCTGGTACATCTTTGGCTGTTGCAATGGCCGTGTTTGCCATAACGGCCGCACAACCCAATTCCATCGCCTCACATGCTTGTGAAGGACATCCTATCCCTGCATCAACGATTATAGGGAGATCGATCTCTTCCACCATGATCTTGATGAATTCTTTTGTAAGTAGGCCTTTATTGCTTCCAATAGGAGCTCCCAAAGGCATTATCGCAGATGCTCCTGCTTCTGCCATGGACCTTGCTGCCGAAAGATCCGGCATCATATAGGGCATGGCGATGAATCCATCATCTGATAGCAATTTGCATGCTTTGATGGTTTCGCAATTGTCGGGAAGGAGGTATCTCGAGTCTTTTATGATCTCGATCTTTATCATATCTCCGCATCCCAGTTCTCTGGCGAGTCTTGCGATCCTCAATGCTTCATCTGCATTCCTGGCACCAGACGTGTTCGGCAGGAGTGTGATCCCCTTCGGTATGTAATCGAGGATATTCTCCTCTCCGCCTTTATTGGCGCGTCTGACCGCCAATGTGGCTATCTCGACACCGCCGTTCCTTATCACGGCGTTGGTCATCTCCAAAGAGAACTTACCGGATCCGAGAATGAATCTTGAATCGAATTCGTGCTTTCCGATCACTAATCTATCGTTCATGTTGATCACATCAAAATTATTAATCCATCAATATCCTGACAACGGTATTTGCCATATGTCCTGCGCATATGTTCACTCTGGGAGCCATAAGACCCATGCCGGGCTTTGCACCGTTGGTGTTGTCTCCGCAGATGTAGAGATTTTCGAATTTCTTTTCGGTCCTGATAAGGTTCGAGTCATCTGTTCCAGCCATTCCGGAACCCGCTACAACAACTGTATCAGGGCATTTTTCCAATATCGCATTAACAAGCATTGCCTTCTCAGAAGGAGAATCGAATGCTTCGCAGACAATGCTGCATTCTCTGAAGATATCGGCTGCGTTATCTGCCGTTATCCTGATGAAATGTTTTGTGATCGTGATGAAAGGATTGATGTTATGTAGGATATCTTCAGTGGCATCGGTCTTCCTTTTCCCTATACTGTCGACATAATAGTTCTGTCTGTTCAGATTCGTAGGTTCTACGATGTCGAAGTCTACGATGATCAAGTGGCCGACTCCCATTCTACTCAACATGGCAGCGACATTGGATCCTAGTCCTCCCAGGCCCGCTATACCTACGGTGGCGTTCCGCATCCTATCTTGAATGAACGGAGTGTGTCTTGCGGACATCAACATCTCCAATTCCTTGCTGTCGGGGAAGATATTCTTCTTTCCGAAATATATCTGATCCCCATCTTTCAATTCAGAGTCTTCGGATATCTGATATCCGTTCAGGATTGTCACATCGTAATCGGAGAACGAGAGATCATGAAGCTGCATGACCGTTTTAACATCGGTTTTCTGTTCAGAACCATTCACGATTATGAACATCATCCGCCTCCGACAAAACTGACGACTTCCATCGAGTCCTCGTCATTGACGATCACGGATTCATAATCTTTCTTTGGAATGATATTCCCGTTGAGTTCCACACAGATCTTTGTTCTGTCATAACCATTGGAAAACAGTATATCGGATAATTTGGCTCCCGATACGATCCGAATGTTCTGTCCGTTGATATTCATGTGATCACAGGATAGATTCAGATCCTCATTTTCAGCCTGTCGTTTATGTCTACAGCAGTAAGATTGTACATCGAATCGAAAAGTTTTGTTTTGAACGAGCCAGGGCCCTTCGCTGTCATCGCTGCGATCTCTCCTGCTATGTTGAAAACGGATATCGCGGCTGCAACAGAATCCACAGAAACACCATGAGCTCCGACATAACATCCTACCACAGATGAGACCATGCAACCGGTTCCAGAGACCGTTTCGAGATAGTTGTCACCGTTGTTGAGAACATACACTGCCTTTCCGTCTGAGACATAGTCGGTCTTTCCAGTCATTCCGATTATTGCATCGGTTGCTCTAGACAATGCTTTGACCGTTTCTTCCGCATTATCTGAACCGGATATGGAATCGACACCTTTGACGATACCGCCTGAACCTGCAAGAATGCTGATCTCTCCAGCATTACCTTTTATGACAGATACTCTGACAGAATCAAGGATATCCTCTGCAGTCTTTGTTCTGAATCTGGTCGCTCCCACGCCTACAGGATCCAAAATGACAGGGATATTCAATTCATTGGCTGTCTTTCCGGCAAGTATCATCGATTCATTCGTCCTTGAATTCAATGTACCTATGTTTAGAACCAGTGCGGATGAGATGGAAACCATATCCTCAACATCCTCTTTAGCGTCTGACATCACAGGCGAGCCACCAGCACAGATGGTGATGTTAGCGCAGTCATTTACCGTGACATAGTTGGTCATCTGATGGACCAACGGCTTCTTTTTCTGCACTTCTGCGAATATATCTGTGATGTCCGCGACCATGGTTGTGCATGTTAGATATCGTTAATATCTTTTACTGGCCGACAACCGTGTGAGGTCTTATCTTCAATATTTGATCTCTCAGATCATGACAAGCCTTAGAGATGTCTTCTTTTCCTACAACAGCTGATATAACAGCTGCGGAATCTGCTCCTGCTGCGATCACATCTTGGATGTTGCCCTGGTTTATGCCGCCCACTGCAACCAACGGAAGGTCAACAGCCTGTTTGATTCTGTAGATCGCATCGAGTCCGAGCCCCTGTATTGCATCGGGTTTGGTGGATGTCGTGAATATGGAGCCTACGCCTATGTAATCGGCTCCGTCGTTGAATGCGGTGATGGCTTCTTCTACATTGTGAACCGATATTCCTATGAGTTTATCGTCACCGAGTAATTTTCTTGCTTCCGCGATAGGGATATCCGATTGTCCCAAGTGTACGCCGTCTGCATCCGATAGGATAGCAATGTCCACTCTGTCATTCACAATAAAATATCTGGCATATTCATCTGCGTACTGTTTGATGATCTTCGCCTGTTCGAGCATTTCCTTTCCATCCTCGGATTTCATTCTGAGTTGGACTATATCTGCCCCTCCCGCATATGCGAGTCTTGCGACTTCTGCTTCAGATAATCCGTGTGATAATCTGCGGTCAGTGATTACATATAGGTCGAACACAGAGTCCTATAATGAGTTTCAAAGATATAATTAAGCCTACGGTTGG